>NZ_CCXR01000001.1:3176666-4382500 GCF_000821085.1 Bacillus sp. B-jedd | reverse complement strand
ACTAAAGGGCGGAAACCCTCTAACACTTAGCACTCATCGTTTACGGCGTGGACTACCAGGGTATCTAATCCTGTTCGCTCCCCACGCTTTCGCGCCTCAGCGTCAGTTACAGACCAGAGAGTCGCCTTCGCCACTGGTGTTCCTCCACATCTCTACGCATTTCACCGCTACACGTGGAATTCCACTCTCCTCTTCTGCACTCAAGCCCCCCAGTTTCCAATGACCCTCCACGGTTGAGCCGTGGGCTTTCACATCAGACTTAAGAGGCCGCCTGCGCGCGCTTTACGCCCAATAATTCCGGACAACGCTTGCCACCTACGTATTACCGCGGCTGCTGGCACGTAGTTAGCCGTGGCTTTCTGGTCAGGTACCGTCAAGGTACCGGCAGTTACTCCGGTACTTGTTCTTCCCTGACAACAGAGCTTTACGACCCGAAGGCCTTCTTCGCTCACGCGGCGTTGCTCCGTCAGACTTTCGTCCATTGCGGAAGATTCCCTACTGCTGCCTCCCGTAGGAGTCTGGGCCGTGTCTCAGTCCCAGTGTGGCCGATCACCCTCTCAGGTCGGCTACGCATCGTCGCCTTGGTGGGCCATTACCCCACCAACTAGCTAATGCGCCGCGGGCCCATCTGTAAGTGACAGCCGAAACCGTCTTTCAGCTCATCGACATGTGTCAATGAGGGTTATCCGGTATTAGCCCCGGTTTCCCGGAGTTATCCCAGTCTTACAGGCAGGTTGCCCACGTGTTACTCACCCGTCCGCCGCTGAGGTTTCGAAAGCAAGCTTTCAAAACCTCCGCTCGACTTGCATGTATTAGGCACGCCGCCAGCGTTCGTCCTGAGCCAGGATCAAACTCTCCAAGAAAGAGTATGAGTTTAGCTCATAAAGTTACGTTGGCTCATGATCCGAAGATCATGATAAATATTGTTTGTTGACGCTTGTTTGTTTAGTTTTCAAAGAACAATATCGCTCAATGGCGACTTTATTAATATACCATGTCAGCAAGTTTCCGTCAACACTTTTTTTAAAGTTTTCAACGTGTTGATGTTATCATTTAGCCGACCTTTGTGATTATAACAACTTCCTTGCTTGCTGGCAATCCCCAGAAGTGAAAATTAACAAGGAAAAACAATCCAAATTATTAAGTGATATTTTTTAGGAGTCAGTCCCCTTCGTTCCAATCAACTTCATAGAAAATCAACACTCACCCTTAACTGAGCCAAATAATAAAAGGGGAGCCGCATTACGGCTCCCCAGCAAGACTGCATTATTTGCACAGTAAACTATTGATCTTACTCTTCTTCCCCATCCGAATCAGGTTCCGAAGCTTCCGAAATTTCCACCGGTTCTTCCAATTCCACTACTTCTTTCACTTCAATCGGTTCATCGGTATGGTCGGCTTCAATTACCATGCCCGCCAGTTCGTCCTCATCAAGTTCCGATTTTTCATCTTCCCTTTCTACTTTGGCAACTGTCGCGACACTTTCGTTATCTTTTACATTGATCAGCTTAACGCCAATCGTATTCCGCCCTACTTTTGAAATACTGTCAACAGGGATCCGGATGAGAACGCCGCCTGTTGTAATCAGCATCAAATCCTCTTCCCCGGTAACGGTCTTCATTGAAACCAAATGGCCGTTCTTTTCTTCAACGACATTGGCTGTTTTTATACCTTTACCGCCACGGCCTTGGATTCGGTATTCCGATGCGTCAGTTCGCTTACCATACCCTTTGCTGGTTACAACAAGGACTTCTGTTCCTTCTTCGAGGACTTCCATCCCGATAACTTCATCATCGGCATCCAGCGTGATTCCTTTAACTCCGGTTGCCGTTCTGCCCATTGTCCTGACATCATCTTCAGGGAAACGAATCTGCATGCCTTTTTTCGTCGCAATGACGATTTCCTTGCTGCCGTCCGTCAATCGGACAGAAATAAGTTCGTCACCCTCACGCAGATTGAGCGCGATCAATCCATTGTTCCGAATATGGGCAAAAGATGTAAGCGGGGAACGTTTCGAAACGCCTTCCCTTGTTGTAAAGAAAAGGAACCAGTCATCAACAAATTCATCTACCGGGATGATCGCATTAATCCATTCATCCTTTTCGATTCCCAATAGATTAATAATTGGGATTCCTTTTGCCGTACGGCTGAATTCAGGGATTTCATAACCCTTTGAACGATATACCTTTCCTTTGTTAGTAAAGAAGAGGATCGTATCATGGGTCGAGGTTGTAATAAGATGTTCAACGAAATCATCGTCATTAGTTCCCATGCCCTGGATGCCGCGTCCGCCGCGTCTTTGAGCGCGGTAGGTTGAAACTGGCAGGCGTTTAATATAGCCATTATGGGTAAGGGTAAGGACAACTGTTTCACGTGGAATTAAATCTTCATCCTCGATGTTCTCAATTCCGCCGGCAACGATTTCTGTGCGTCTTGTATCGTTGAAGCGCTCTTTAATTTCCAGTAATTCTTCACGGATGATTTCAAGGATTTTCTCTTCATCAGCGAGGATGGCTTTTAATTCAGCAATCAATGCCATCAGGCCTTGATATTCTTCCTCGATCTTTTCCCGTTCCAATCCTGTCAGACGCTGAAGCCTCATATCAAGGATTGCCTGCGCCTGTTTTTCGGACAGACTGAAAGTGGTCATAAGTCCTTCTTTGGCAATGTCAGTAGTCCTTGAATTCCTGATCAGGTTAATGACCGCGTCAAGATTATCAAGCGCGATGCGCAAACCTTCTAGAATATGGGCCCTTGCTTCTGCCTTGCGCAATTCAAATTCAGTCCTGCGGCGAATGACGACCTGCTGGTGGCTTAAATAATACTGCAGGCACTGTTTAATGTTCAGAACCTTAGGCTGTCCATCAACAAGGGCAAGCGTATTAATTCCGAAAGAGGTCTGCAGGGCAGTCTGCTTGTATAGGTTATTCAACAGAACGTTGGCATTGGCGTCTTTTCTGACTTCAATGTAAATCCGCATCCCGTTCCGGTCGGATTCGTCACGGAGGTCGGTAATCCCGTCGATCCGCTTATCCCTGACAAGCTCGGCGATTTTTTCAATCAGCTTCGCCTTGTTTACCTGGTACGGAAGCTCGTTAACAATAATAACTTCCTTGCCGTTTTTCAATTGTTCGATTTCAACTTTTGCCCGGATCGTAATGGATCCGCGGCCCGTTTCATAGGCCTTGCGAATACCGCTCCGCCCGATGATGATTCCACCTGTCGGGAAGTCAGGCCCTGGTATGATTTCCATCAGTTCCTGAACGGTAATGTCTGGATCCTGGCTGATTGCTAGTACCCCATCAATAACCTCACCTAGCTGGTGGGGAGGAATATTCGTCGCCATCCCGACCGCAATACCAGTTGTTCCATTGACAAGCAGGTTGGGAAACCGTGCTGGCAGTACAACAGGCTCTTTTTCTTCACCGTCATAGTTATCCTGGTAATCAATTGTGTCTTTATTGATATCACGGAGCAGCTCCATCGAGATTTTCGACATTCTTGATTCGGTATATCGCATTGCGGCCGCCGCATCGCCATCAACAGACCCGAAGTTTCCGTGTCCGTCAACAAGCATGTAACGGTAGTTAAAGTCCTGGGCCATCCTGACCATTGTCTCGTAAACAGCAGAGTCTCCGTGCGGATGGTATTTACCAATAACATCGCCGACAATACGGGCGGATTTTTTATATGGTTTGTCCGAATGCATCCCAAGGTCATGCATGGCATAAAGGATGCGGCGGTGTACTGGCTTCAGGCCATCCCGGACATCAGGCAGGGCACGTGAAACGATTACACTCATTGCATAGTCCAGGAAGGATGATTTCATTTCCTGGCTAATATTTATTTCCCTTATTCGGGAGTTTTCAAAATCAGCCATCAAATTACCTCCATTAGGAATTGCCCGCCGCTTATTATTTCCGGCGTTTACCCCTAAATTAATTGCAAAAGCAGGATAGATGCCTATCTATCCTGGCTTCCGCTTTGTGGAACTATATGACCGCGATCAGCACGGTTTAAATATCAAGATTTTTTACATAAAGGGCATTTTCTTCAATGAAATTACGGCGCGGCTCTACCTTATCACCCATCAGGATTTCAAAAGTTTCATCAGCCTCAATCGCATCACTGAGGTTTACCTGGAGAAGCGACCTTGTTTCCGGATTCATCGTTGTTTCCCACAGCTGACCCGGGTTCATTTCCCCAAGACCTTTATAACGCTGGATGTTCGGCCTTGGTGTAGCCGGGAGCGCGGCCATCGTTTCTTCCATTTGCTTGTCGTTATAGGCATACTCGATCCTTTTGCCCTGTTGGATTTTATACAATGGCGGCTGGGCGATATAGATATAGCCCGATTCAATGATTTGCCGCATATAACGATAAAAGAACGTCAATAATAAGGTTCTGATATGGGCTCCATCAACATCGGCGTCTGTCATGATGACGATTTTATGATAACGTGCTTTGCTGATGTCGAAATCCTCGCCAATCCCTGTGCCAACAGCGGTAATAATCGCTCTGACCTCGTTATTGGACAGAATTTTATCAAGGCGTGACTTCTCAACATTAAGGATTTTTCCGCGCAGAGGTAGGATTGCCTGGAACATACGGTCACGGCCTTGCTTTGCCGATCCTCCTGCGGAGTCACCCTCAACGATGAAGATTTCACTTTCGGAAGGGTCTTTGGATGTACAATCCGCCAGCTTACCCGGCAGGCTCGAAACCTCAAGGGCGCTCTTCCGGCGCGTCAATTCACGCGCTTTCTTGGCAGCAAGCCTTGCCCTTGCAGCCATCAAGCCTTTTTCTACAACTTTTCTCGCCACAATAGGGTTTTCAAGCATGAATTTCTCGAATTGATCTGCAAAAATAGAATCAGTGACAGCCCGAACTTCAGAGTTGCCAAGCTTTGTCTTTGTCTGCCCTTCAAATTGCGGATCAGGATGCTTGATGGATACAATCGCCGTCAGCCCTTCCCGGACATCCTCACCGGAAAGGTTCGCGTCCGCATCCTTAAAGATGCCATTTTTGCGCGCATAATCGTTAATCACCCTCGTTAATGCGGTCTTGAATCCAAATTCATGCGTACCGCCTTCATAGGTGTGGATATTATTTGCAAAAGAATAAAGATTGCTTGTATAGCCGTCGTTATATTGCATGGCCACTTCAACGTTGATTCCGTCGCGCTCGCCCTCCATATAGATCGGCTCTTCATGGATGACTTCCTTTGTGCGGTTCAAGTGTTCAACGTAAGACTTGATTCCGCCTTCATAATGATATTCGTTAATTTTTTCTTCCTCTTCCCGCTTATCCTCAATCGAAATATTGATGCCGCGGTTTAGGAAAGCCAATTCGCGAAGCCTGTTCGCCAGTACGTCATACTCATACTCAAGCGTTTCTGTGAAAATCTCCGGATCCGGTTTAAAATGGATCGTTGTACCGGTACGATCCGTTTCCCCGATCACCTTCAAATCTGCGACTGGAACGCCCCGTTCGTATTTTTGGTAATAAATTTTCCCATCCACATGGACAAATACCTCAAGAAACGTCGACAAAGCATTTACAACTGAAGCTCCAACGCCATGCAAGCCTCCCGATACCTTGTAGCCTCCGCCACCGAACTTCCCGCCGGCATGAAGGACCGTCAGGATGACTTCAACCGCTGGCCTGCCCATCTTTTCCTGGATTCCCACAGGGATTCCCCGGCCGTTGTCCATGACGGTAATGCTGTTATCCTCTTCAATAATGACCTTGATTTTATCGCAATAACCAGCGAGCGCTTCATCTATACTATTATCGACAATCTCCCATACAAGATGGTGCAGCCCCTTGCCGCTGGTCGAGCCGATATACATCCCCGGCCTTTTCCTGACAGCCTCCAGACCTTCGAGAACCTGGATTTGACTGGCATCATAAGATTGTTCCTTCATCATTTCCTGTTCCATTGCCAAACCGTTCACCTGCTCTTTCGTTGCATTTGCCTTGCTCATCTATATCAAGTCCATTTATAAAACCTGTATGCCCGACTGGGCTGAACGTTTTTTTAAAGTAGTTGAGGAAAGGGGGGATAAGTAAACATTTTTTTCCGTTATGACAACGGATTTAAAGGGACCTTTGGAAAGGTTGATAGCATCGGCCGTTTCCTGGACGCCTGATGCGGCGCTATCCTTATCAATGATGGCGATGATTTCTCTTACCCGTACCATATGGTCTTCCCCAATATGAATGTACATGCCTTTTCCTCAATTCTCGTGTATAATCTCTCCCGAACTGACAATGTACGTTGATGCTTCCTTGATTGTTTGATGGTCAATCCCGTCCACACTTGTCGTGGTCACAAACGTTTGGACCTTTCCAAGGATCGTATTCAGGAGATGGGACTGCCGATAATCATCAAGCTCGGACAGGACATCGTCCAGCAGGAGGATGGGGTATTCACCTATTTCCGAATGAATCAGGTCGATTTCGGCCAATTTGACGGATAACGCTGTTGTCCGCTGCTGGCCTTGTGAGCCGAAAGTATGGACATCCCGTCCATTCACCAGGAAAAATACATCGTCCCGATGTGGCCCGAAAAGGGTGGTGCCCCGTTCGATTTCCCTTTCCTTCACCTTGGAAAATTTTTCTTCGAATATCCCTATCATTTTCGACAAATCCTGGCCTTCTAATACATTCACCGAAGGGGAGTAGCGTATTTCCAAAGTTTCTATTCCACGTGAGATGCCTTTATGGAGAGGCTGGGCCCATTTTTCAAGAATTCCGAGGAATTCAAATCGTTTTGCCGTTATTTTTACCGCGGCCTGGATAAATTGCTCTGTAAGAATATCCAGCATCGTTAAATCCTTCGTTTTCTTGATTTGAAGCATTTTCAAATAATGGTTCCGCTGTTGGAGTATTTTTAAGTACTGGCTGACACCATGTAAATAGACAGGCGAAACCTGCCCAATCTCCATATCAATGAACCGGCGGCGGACCTGTGGGCTTCCTTTGACCAGGTTCAGATCTTCGGGTGCGAACATCACAACGTTCATGTTCCCCACATATTGGCTCAACCTTTGCTGTTCAATATGGTTGCACCACGCCTTTTTGCCTTTTTTCGAGATAACGAGCTGCATCGGAATCGCGCCATGTTTCCGATGGATCCGTCCTTCTATTTTAGCATAATCCGCATCCCAGCGAATAAGATCTTTATCATTCGAAGTCCGATGCGACTTTGCCATGGCAAGGACATAAATGGATTCCATGAGATTGGTCTTACCCTGGGCATTTTGGCCAAGAATGACATTCACCTTGTTTTCAAAAGAAAGTTCAAGGCTTTCGTAATTCCGGTAATTTTTTAGAGCAAGCTGTTCAATATACATAACGACATCCTTTTAAGCTTGTTCAACGGTGAACTCACCAAAACCCGGAATGGACACTTGGTCCCCAGCTCTAAGTTTACGGCCTCTTCTTTGGTCCTGCTCCCCATTGACAAACACTTCATGCTCCTCAAGAAACCATTTGGCCATCCCGCCTGTCTGAATGACATCAGCAAGCTTCAGGAATTGGCCCAGGGTGATATAGCCGGTATCGATTTTAACCTCTTTAGGCATCTGGTCCACTCATTTCTCATTAAAGTATCTAATACTTTATTTTACTAAAAAATCAGCCAAGATACAAAGAATAGTAAGAAACAACAAGATTCCGCCCTATTTAAAGGCTTTTTTTGCAAAATTCGCCCTCTTTCGTCCTGAGGCGATAAGAAAAAGCTTTTACACCGCACCTCAGATTAGAAAAGAAAGCTGCCAGTATCTCCGGCAGCCTCCTTCATTCCAAAAAATAAAATTAATAGGTCCTTACCGGCAAAATCAACTGGAGTGTGGATTCATCATGAAGCGGGCGAATGACAAACGGCCTCATGGCTCCGGTAAAGCTTACTTTTATATCTGTCCCTTCAAGAGCTTTCAATGCATCCATCATATATTTTGCGCTAAAGGAAATTTTCAGTTCCTCACCCTCAACGGATTGGCTTTGAATCTCTTCAACTACTTTACCGATTTCCGGTGTATTGGAGGAAACTTCTACAACTCCATCCGCCAATGTTGAGAATTTCACGACATTATTTCTTCCTTCTTTTGCGAGAAGGGAAGCACGGTCAATCGCGTGCAGGAAATCCTTTGTAAATACCACAACATCTGTTTTGCTTTCTTGTGGGATTAGCCTTGAAGTGTCAGGATAGTTTCCTTCAAGCAACCTTGAAAAGAACAACAGGTTTTTTGCTTTAAACAGCACCTGGTTATCCGTAATGACGATATCAATCGGCTCATTTGTATCAGCTATAATTTTGCTCAGTTCATTCAGGCTTTTTCCAGGAATGACTACATTGTAGGATTCATTGTTTTCTGTTTCGACACGCGCCTTCCTCATTGCCAATCGATGCGAATCTGTTGCAATACAGATCAATTCGTTATTTTCAGCTTTCCAGTTTACACCTGTCAAGATAGGGCGGGTTTCCGAGACGGAAACTGCAAAAACGGTCTGCCTGATCATTGCTTTCAAGAGATCGGCAGGGATTCGGAATTTATTTTTTTCCTCAATTTGTGGAAGGTGAGGGTATTCCTCTGCTTCAATTCCATTCAGGTTGAATTCGGATTTTCCTGATCGGATGACTGTCTGAAGATGATTATGGACTTCTATTTCGACTGTGTCAGTAGGAAGCTTCCTGACGATTTCACTAAAGAACTTCGCCTGGAGAACAATTGCTCCCGTTTGCTTGATTTCTACAATTTCATCGCCATTTTCTTCTTTCGGGATGAACGATTCAATGGAAATATCAGAGTCGCTCCCCGTCAAAGTAACACCTTCTGCTCCTGCAACAATCTTTATCCCCGTCAGAATAGGAATGGTTGTCCTGGAAGGCACAGCTTTCATCACATCATTTACGCTTTGGACCAGATGGTCACGCTGAATACTGAATTTCATCAAACTTCCTCCGATTCATGCATAATTTTTTTCTTAAATAATATAATAATAAGTTCTTTAAAAAAACCGTAGAAGTACTAGTAGGCCCTGTTGATTTGTGGATAACTCCATTTTCAAAAGGAAAGACAGTCTATCCACATGTGGACAGACTGTGTGCAACTTGATCTTAGTTATTCACAATTTAACTAAACTTTCAACAGGTCATTCAATTCCTTCACTTGCTTCTGGAGCTGGGAATCCGTAGTCAGTAGCCTAGAAATCTTTTCATGGGCATGGATGACAGTCGTGTGGTCACGGCCGCCAAACTCCTCGCCAATTTTCGGCAGGGAAAAGTCAGTCAGCTCCCTGGAAAGATACATAGCGACCTGTCTCGGGAAAGCAACCGATTTTGTTCTCTTTTTTGCCTTAAAATCTTCCAGCTTTACATTGAACTGCTGGCCAACCGCTTTTTGGATATCAAGGATAGTCACAATTTTCGGCTTTGAGCTTGGAATGATATCTTTAAGAGCTTCCGCTGCAAGATCCGCGTTGATATCCTTATTAATCAACGATGAATAAGCAACGACACGGATAAGCGCGCCCTCAAGTTCACGGATGTTCGAATCAATTTGATTTGCAATATAAAGCATCACTTCATTTGGAATGTCCAGGCCTTCCGCTTTCGCTTTTTTCCGGAGGATGGCAATCCTTGTCTCGAGATCAGGAGGCGTGATATCGGTAATAAGCCCCCATTCGAACCTGGAACGAAGCCGGTCTTCAAGGGTCGGAATTTCCTTTGGAGGACGGTCACTTGAAATGATGATTTGTTTGCTTTCCTCATGGAGTGTATTGAAAGTATGGAAAAATTCCTCTTGCGTCGATTCTTTTCCTGCCAAAAATTGAATATCATCGATTAACAAAACATCGACTTTCCTATATTTGTTCCGGAATTCAATCGCTTTGTTATCACGGATCGAATTGATGAATTCATTAGTAAATTTTTCAGATGAAAGATAAACCACTTTTGCCGAAGGATTATGTTCAAGGACGTAATGGCCGATCGCATGCATCAAGTGGGTTTTACCCAATCCAACGCCTCCATAGATAAATAGCGGGTTATAAGCTTTAGCAGGCGCTTCCGCAACAGCAAGCGAAGCGGCATGGGCAAACCGGTTCCCCGATCCAATGACGAATGTGTCAAAAGTATACTTCGGATTCAGCATTGTTTGCGGAATATCGTTCGACTCTTCTTCTTTTCTAAGTTTCTTCTTCGGCTGTGGAAGCTCTGGCTCATCATCACTCTTTACTTGAGGAATGATGAACTTGACTTCTAGTGCTTCGCCGGTGATGTCATAAAGGATTCCCGCTATTAATTGCGAATACCGCTCTTCCAGCCAGTCCCGCGCAAATTCATTCGGAGCAGTCACAACAAGAGTGTTGCCCTGCAGCGAATGCGCCTTTGTCGACTTTAGCCATGTATCGAAACTTGGCTTGCTGATTTTCGTTTCAATCGTAGCTAATGCCGCATTCCAAAGGTCTGCAATGTTTTCCAACGATTTTCCCCTCCCTTTTCTTATCTCTTAACCCCTGATTTTGCCGATAAAAATGATACTAGTTGAATAGTTTACAGACGGTTATACAGCTTGTATAACCCTGATGAATTTTTATTCAAGATGATGGATTTGTGGAAAAACATAATATAAGGAAAGAATAAGAGGTTTCGACAATATCCACTGCTTGTGGACAATCTTTTACATAGCCATTGGATAACCTGTCCACAAGTTATCCACAGTCTGTGGATATTTAGTTTATCCACATAGAATTATTAGAAGTGAAAACACAACTATAATACCAAATAAAAGTAAGTGGCGCAATGGTTTTTCAGAATTATCCACAAGAACCACATCCAAAGCTGTTTAAATTATCCACAATACTGGGGTTTGTGAAAATCTTGTCTATAACTGCGGGACAAAATGAAAAATCTGTCGGAAATTATCCACAAGGCGTTTTCAGGGGATAAAATAGTTGTTTTTTTCTAGATAGCATCAACCGATTACAGAAATTTATTTTTGCAAAAATGCTGCCCAGGAAGAAAGAGGATCCCGGAAGGATAGTTTATTTTCTGCTGGAAGAAGAATGAAATAACGAAACAGGAGTTGACATTTTAGCAGGTGCTTCCCTATAATAATTAAGACTGTCTCTACTAAGCGAAAAAATAAATGCATTCAGACTGTCTATATAAGCAATTCTTCAGGGAGGTGTCATCTAGTGAAAAGGACTTATCAACCAAAGAAAAGAAAGCATAGCAAAGTTCACGGTTTCCGTAGCCGTATGAGCTCAGCAACCGGACGCAGGGTACTTGCCCGCCGCCGTCAAAAGGGAAGAAAAGTATTATCAGCTTAGGCCACTGACCGTCTCAGTGGTCTTTTTTCTATCATCAGCTCTTTGAAAGTACCAAAATTTCCTCGCTATCCAAGCGAATAACCGTCGACATGAACGGATAGGATGACAGAGGAAAGACATGCACAGGAAGCCGCGCAGAATGAAGGTGAAGTCGTGAAAAAAGAACACAGGATCAAGAAAAATGAAGAGTTCCAGGCTGTCTTTAAAAGAGGCCAATCGACCGCGAACCGGCAATTCATCGTGTATGTGTTAAAAAAAGAGGAACAACAGCTATTCCGGATTGGATTATCTGTCAGCAAAAAAATCGGAAATGCCGTTATGCGCAACCAGATTAAAAGATATATTAGGCAATCCGTTTTTGAAATGAAGGAAGGGCTGGCCAGTGGCAGGGATTATGTAATTATCGCCAGAAAGCCTGTCGCTGATATGGATTTTTTCGAGGTAAAAAAGAGCCTTGCGCATGTGCTTAAACTTGCTAAAGTCCTAAAAAGGGACTTTCCTGTTCATAAAGAGGAAAAAAACTAGCACTTTTTCCATAACATGAGAAGATTTTGAAAGCACTTCCTCTGAAAAAATGATAGAATGATTCAGATAGCATTCCCAAAACACTTGGTTAGGGGAATCACCTTAAAATTTGACACCCATCCGTTTAAGGAGGAAATTTCGGTTGAGTAAACGAATAGTAAAGTATATCGGATTATTTTTATTTGTTTTTCTATTAGCGGGCTGTACCGACATAAAAAAGCCCATCACAGCAGAAAGCACTGGTTTTTGGAATGAGTATATTGTTTACCCGCTTTCCTGGCTGATTACCGAGGGAGCGCATCTTTTATGGGGCAGCTTCGGTCTTTCTATCATTTTTGTTACGATCATTATCCGCCTGGCCATGCTGCCGCTGATGATCAAGCAGACAAAAAGCTCTAAAGCGATGCAGGCGCTGCAGCCGGAAATGCAGAAACTTCGTGAAAAATATAGCTCAAAAGACCAGAAAACCCAGCAAAAGCTTCAGCAGGAAACAATGGCTTTGTTCCAGAAACACGGTGTCAATCCTTTGGCAGGATGCTTCCCGCTTCTTGTTCAAATGCCGATTCTGATTGGTTTCTACCATGCCATTTCCAGAACAAGAGCAATTGCTGACCATGAATTCCTTTGGTTCGACCTTGGGGACAAGGACCCTTATTATATTTTACCTATTGTGGCGGGGATAACGACATTCATCCAGCAAAAGATGATGATGGCGGGATCAGAGGCCAACCCGCAAATGCAAATGATGCTTTACATGATGCCGATTATGATTCTTGTGTTTGCCATCAATTTCCCGGCAGCCCTTTCACTTTACTGGGTAGTGGGGAACTTGTTTATGATTGTCCAAACATATTTCATTAAAGGGCCGGACCTGAAAAAAGCATCAGCTGCCGGCGGCGCGGGGGGAGCTAAAAAGTGAAACAGATAACTGCCAGCGGACAAACCGTTGAAGAAGCAGTAAAATCAGCACTCGCTCAACTAAACACAACCAAAGACCGCACAGAAGTAGAGATTGTTGATCAAGGGAAAAAGGGGATTTTCGGCTTGTTCGGTTCTAAGCCAGCAGTGGTGAAAGTAACCTTGAAGCCGGATCCGCTTGAAGAAGCAAAGAAGTTCCTGACACAGGTAAGCGAACAAATGGGAGCTTCAATTGAGATTGAAACTTCAAGAGAAGGCAAGCACGTCACCTTTGTATTATCAGGTGAAAAGATTGCTTTGCTGATTGGAAAAAGAGGACAAACCCTCAATTCATTGCAATATTTAACCCAATTAGTCATCAATCGTTCCTCGGAACAATATTTAACCGTTATCCTCGACGCGGAAGATTACCGTGCACGCAGGAATGAGACGCTGATCCAGCTGGCGCAGCGGCTCGCGCAGAAGGCCCTAAAGACAGGCAGGCCAGTCACACTCGAGCCGATGCCTTCATATGAACGAAAAGTCATCCATACAGCCCTTGCGGAAAACAGCAGGGTGAAGACTTATTCAGATGGAACTGAACCGCACCGGCATATCGTCATTACGCCAGCAAGGTAATAACAATAAAACGGAACATCCCGCAATCCATATGAGGAGGCGGGATGTTTTTTTGCGCTTAAAAAGATCGGCACTGAAAGGCCTAATGTAAAGTTCCGATTGCTTTATTGTTATTCACATGTGGATAAGTTAAAATAAAACATGTTCATTTTGTGGGTTGTGGATAGTTTTTTGCAATTGAATGATATGGTATTCTAGTGTTTTGGGGATTGTTGATAAGGCAAGACTAAATAGATGGATATTTTTTAAGGGAAAAGAGGTGGGAAAAGTGGAATTTGATACAATTGCGGCAATATCGACACCAATGGGTGAGGGAGCGATTGCGATTGTCCGGCTGAGTGGCGATGACGCGTTCCGGATTGCGGATGGTATTTTTAAAAGCCCGGGAGGCAAACGGCTTGCAGAGGCAGATTCCCATACCATTCATTACGGGCATCTTACAGACCCGAGGACAGGGGAAGTTGTCGAGGAAGTCATGGTGTCCGCCATGAGGGGACCAAAGACATTTACAAGAGAAGATGTCATAGAAATAAATTGTCATGGTGGGCTTGTTTCGGTCAACCGCGTCCTCCAGCTCGTCCTGAATAATGGAGCAAGGCTTGCCGAGCCTGGAGAATTTACGAAGCGAGCGTTTCTGAACGGGCGGATTGACTTGTCACAGGCTGAAGCGGTAATGGATTTAATCCGCGCAAAAACGGACAGGGCCATGAATGTTGCGTTAGGACAGATGGAAGGGCGGCTGTCGCGGCTGATCCGGAAGCTTCGTCAGGAAATTTTAGAAACATTAGCACATGTGGAAGTCAATATCGACTATCCCGAGTATGACGATGTCGAGGAAATGACGCATCATATGCTACTTGAGAAAACGGGTTATGTCCGAGATGAAATTAATAAGCTTTTGCAAACGTCCCAACAGGGTAAGATATTAAGGGAAGGACTGTCGACCGTTATTGTCGGAAGGCCGAATGTCGGAAAATCATCCCTGCTCAACAGCTTGGCCCAGGAGAATAAGGCTATTGTAACGGATATTCCCGGAACAACCAGGGATGTCATTGAGGAATACGTCAATGTTCGCGGTGTCCCTCTGCGTCTGCTTGATACGGCCGGGATCAGGGAAACAGAAGATATTGTTGAGAAAATAGGCGTAGAAAGATCCAGGCAGGTGTTGAAAGAAGCCGATCTTATCCTGCTCGTCCTGAATTTCTCTGACAGGCTGACTGATGAGGATCGGAATATCTTCAAGGCTGCAGAAGGAATGGACGCCATTATTATCGTTAATAAAACAGATCTTCCCGGTAAAATCGATCTGGAAGAGGTCCGGTCTCTAGCAGGGGAAAGAAGAATTGTAACGACATCCCTTCTTGAAGACAGAGGAATTGACGAACTCGAAGAAGCAATTGCTGAACTGTTTTTTGGTGGCACGATTGAAGCTGGTGATATGACCTATGTATCAAACAGCCGGCATATTGCCCTGCTCAGCCAGGCGCAGCATTCGATTGAGGAAGCAATCAATGGTGTCGAGATGGGCGTGCCGATTGATATTGTCCAAATCGATTTGACAAGATCATGGGAGCTTCTGGGTGAAGTGATCGGGGAAAGCGTCCATGAAAGCTTGATTGACCAACTCTTTTCACAATTTTGCCTGGGGAAATGATTCCTTTATAATAGACTCTGTTATCCTTGATTGTTGATTTCCACTCCGTTCCAATCAACTTCATAGTAAATCAACACTCACCTTTAACTGAGCCTTATAATAAATAAAGCAGTATTTTTAAAAAAGGAGGCAGCGTGATGCAATACGAGGCCGGAAATTATGACGTGATTGTAATTGGCGCCGGACATGCAGGCAGTGAGGCCGGATTGGCAGCTGCCCGGATTGGCGCAAAGACACTAATGATTACGATAAATCTCGATATGGTCGCTTTTATGCCGTGCAATCCTTCAATTGGTGGGCCGGCAAAAGGGATCGTCGTTAGGGAAATTGATGCCCTAGGCGGCGAGATGGGAAGAAATATCGATAAAACATATATTCAAATGAGGATGCTCAATACAGGCAAAGGGCCTGCTGTCCGCGCTTTAAGGGCGCAGGCGGACAAGTTTGCCTATCAGCATGAAATGAAAAAGACGCTCGAAAGCGAAAAAAACCTGACACTTATCCAAGGGATGGTTGAAAAGCTCATTGTCGAGGATGGCGTATGTACTGGAGCCATAACGCAAACCGGAGCGGTTTACCGGGCAAAAACAGTCATCATCACTACCGGAACCTTCCTCCGTGGTGAAATTATCCTCGGTGACTTGAAGTATTCCAGCGGGCCAAATAATCAGCAGCCTTCGATAAAATTGTCAGAGCACTTAGAAGAACTGGGCTTTGATCTCGTCCGCTTTAAAACAGGTACCCCTCCAAGGGTCCATGGCGGCACAATTGATTATTCACAGACGGAAATCCAGCCAGGAGACGAAACTCCAAGGGCTTTTTCATATGAAACAACGAAATACATTACAGACCAGCTGCCATGCTGGCTGACCTATACGAATGAGCATACGCACCAAATCATTGACGAAAACCTGCATCGGTCTCCGATGTTCTCCGGTATGATCAAAGGTTCCGGGCCGCGTTATTGCCCTTCGATTGAGGACAAGGTCGTACGGTTCAATGATAAGCCGCGCCATCAGATTTTTCTTGAACCAGAAGGACGGAATACCGATGAAGTGTACGTTCAGGGACTTTCGACAAGCCTTCCGGAAGATGTGCAGCATCGCCTGCTAAAATCAATCCCGGCTCTGAAAGATGCGCGATTGATGAGGGCGGGATATGCGATTGAATATGACGCGATTGTCCCAACCCAGCTATGGCCGACTCTGGAGACGAAAAAAATTAAAAATCTTTATACCGCGGGCCAGATAAATGGCACCTCCGGCTACGAAGAGGCTGCCGGGCAAGGCTTAATGGCGGGCATAAATGCGGCATTGAAAGCACTAGGGAAAGATGAGCTCATTTTAAGCCGTTCGGAAGCGTATATCGGCGTCATGATCGATGACCTGGTCACGAAAGGAACGAGCGAGCCTTACCGGCTGCTGACTTCAAGGGCAGAGTATCGTTTGCTATTGCGCCATGATAATGCAGACCTCAGGCTGACTGAGGTTGGCCATAAGATCGGCCTTATTCCGGAAGAAAGATATGCCAAGTTCCAAAATAAGCAGGCTGCGATAGAGGCGGAAATCAAGAGGCTGAGAGAGACCATTATCAAGCCGACGCCTGAAGTTCAGGAACTAATCCGGACACTCGGTGGAAGCGAACTGAAAGATGGTATCAGGGCTGCTGATTTCCTGCGGCGGACCGAGATGAATTACAGCCATATTGAAGGCATCATTCCCCCGGAAATAACCTTTGATGATGAAGTGAAAGAGCAAGTTGAAATTCATATCAAGTATGAAGGATATATAGAAAAATCCCTTCAGCAGGTTGACCGCCTGAAAAAGATGGAAAATAAAAAGATCCCTGAAAATATTGATTACAATGCCATCCCGGGAATCGCGAATGAGGCGCGCCATAATCTCAAAGAGGTAAGGCCGCTGTCCATTGCCCAAGCATCAAGGATTTCAGGGGTGAACCCTGCCGATATTTCCATCCTCCTTGTTTATTTGGAGCATGGGCGGGTTGCAAGGGTAAAAGCAGAATAAGAGCGGAGTTGGAAGAATGATGAAAGCAGAACAATTTGCCGGACTGCTCGAGGAAAGAGGAATTTCCCTTTCCTCCGCCCAACTGGGCCAGTTCGAAACCTATTTTGAAACCCTGGTTGAATGGAATGAAAAGATGAACCTGACGGCCATTACTGACCGCGAGGAAGTATATTTAAAGCATTTCTTCGACTCGCTTTCAGCTGCTTTTTATTTTGATTTCTCCGGCTCTCCCTCCCTTTGTGATGTGGGCGCGGGAGCTGGGTTTCCAAGTATCCCGCTGAAAATAGCTTTTCCGGGCCTAAAAGTGACGATTGTCGATTCGCTGAATAAACGGATCACCTTCTTAAACCATCTGGCAAAAGCCCTAAAGCTGGATAATGTCCAATTCATACATGACCGGGCGGAAACCTTCGGAAGAAACCCTGCCCATAGGGAAAGCTATGACATTGTGACAGCAAGGGCGGTTGCAAGGCTGTCTGTCCTAAGTGAACTTTGCCTTCCATTAGCCAGGCAGGGTGGGAGTTTTGTCGCCATGAAGGCCGCCAATGCAAAAGAGGAACTCGCTGATGCCAAAAAGGCGATTACGTTACTAGGCGGAAAGACAAAGGATACTCACACATTCTCCCTTCCGATTGAAGAGAGTGAGCGGACGATTATCGTGATCCAAAAAGAAAAAACTACGCCTAAGAAATACCCTCGCAAGCCTGGAACCCCCAATAAAATACCGATAGAATAATCGATTTTAAGAAAGGCCAGTTTTGCTAAACAACTATCCATTTCAGCAGGAATTAACTTCGTGGCAGAGAATTAGTTAACAGGGAGTATATAAAAGGGGTGCTGGAAATGAAGAATTCTTTTTCACGCTTTTTCGGCCGTGGTGATAAAGAAGAACAAATCGAGAATGAGATAGAGATAGAAATAGAGACAGAAACAGCAAATGAAGAAATAAAAAAAATCGCTATCGAATTAATTATGCCTAACCGTTTTCAACCCAGAACGGTTTTTGATGACGAAAAAATAGAGGAATTGTCCCGTACCATCCATATGCATGGCATCATTCAGCCCATAGTGGTCAGGGAACTTGAAGATGGCCGTTACGAGATCATCGCAGGGGAACGCCGTTGGCGGGCGATGAAAAGGCTTGGCTGGGAAGAAGTCCCCGCGATAGTCAAAAACATGTCCGATACGGAAACAGCCTCTGTTGCCTTGATCGAGAACCTGCAGCGGGAGGAACTGTCGCCTATAGAAGAAGCAATGGCCTACGGAAAGCTTCTTACGCTTCATAACCTGACGCAGGAAGCATTGGCCCAGCGGCTTGGCAAAGGGCAATCGACAGTTGCCAACAAGCTAAGGCTATTGAAACTTCCCCAGGAAGTGCAGGATTCCCTGCTGAATAAGCAAATTTCCGAAAGGCATGCGCGCGCTCTTATTCCACTGAAGGATCCGGAAAAACAGGTCAATCTCCTTGAAGAAATCAAAGCGAAAAACCTGAATGTCAAACAGACGGAAGAAAGAGTCATGAAGCTGCTGGAACAGTTGGTTGAAAAGCCGAAGCCCCGCAGGAAAGCATTCAGCAAAGACATGCGGATTGCTGTGAACACTATCCGCCAGTCTCTTTCCATGGTATCTGACAGCGGGATCAAACTAGATTCCGAGGAAGAGGAATTTGAAGAATACTATCAATTTACGATTAAAATACCTAAAAAGAAATAAATGAATGCACTTTAAGAAAGCCGGATGATTTTTTCTCCGGCTTTTTAGTTGTTTTCAAAGTAACATAGCCACAAATTCAAGTAAACGGAAACATACGTTCCTAATATAGGTGGACTCAGCCGGAAATGGGCGATATAATGAAGTTGGCAGGCTGCTGGAAAGAATGCCAGACAGTTTTTGCGAAGCTGATTCAATATTTTAATAAAAAAAACTCCAACAGGGGTATTTCATGTTAAAATAGTATGCATGGCTCTTTCATACTCAATTTTTGGCATTCCATAGGAAAAGCCGTTATTTTTTGCAAAAAAGGTAGGTGACATCGTGGGCAAAATCATTGCAATCGCGAATCAAAAAGGAGGAGTCGGAAAAACGACGACCTCTGTCAATCTTGGCGCCTGCTTAGCATACATAGGAAAAAAAGTCTTAATGGTCGATATAGACCCGCAGGGGAATGCAACGAGCGGTATAGGTGTTGAAAAAGCCGATGTCGAGCACTGCATTTATGATGTGCTCGTTGATGACGTCGAAGCGAAAGAGGTCATCAGGCCTACATCGGTTGAAAATTTATCCGCCATTCCTGCCACCATTCAGCTTGCAGGGGCAGAAATCGAGCTCGTTCCGACAATTTCCCGGGAAGTAAGGCTGAAAAGGGCGCTGGAAGAGGTAAAGGATGATTTTGATTATATCATCATTGATTGCCCTCCCTCCCTCGGCCTATTGACCATAAATGCCTTGACTGCTTCCGACGCTGTCCTGATTCCTGTCCAATGCGAATATTATGCGTTGGAAGGATTAAGCCAACTGTTGAATACAGTAAGGCTGGTCCAGAAGCATTTGAACCAGCACCTGAAAATTGAAGGCGTCCTTCTCACGATGCTGGATGCAAGGACCAATCTTGGGATCCAGGTTATCGAAGAAGTGAAGAAATACTTCCAGGACAAAGTCTATAAGACAATTATTCCACGGAATGTACGGTTAAGCGAGGCTCCGAGCCATGGAGAACCGATAATTATTTATGATCCGAAATCACGCGGGGCTGAAGTTTATTTAGATCTTGCAAAGGAAGTGGTTTCTAATGGCTAAAGGTCTTGGGAAAGGCCTGGATGCATTCTTTTCCAATATGGAAGCTGGCAATGAGGAATCCGTCCAGGAAATAAAGATCAAGGAATTACGTCCGAATCCTTATCAACCCCGGAAGCATTTTGAGCCTGAAGCAATCGAAGAATTAAAGGAATCGATTATCGAACACGGAATTCTCCAGCCTCTTGTCGTCCGGAAAAGCATCAGGGGATATGAAATCGTTGTCGGGGAACGGAGATACCGAGCGGCTAAGGCTGCCGGATTTGAAACGGTTCCCGCTGTGGTTCGTGACCTGTCAGAACAGCAGATGATGGAACTTGCTGTCCTTGAAAATCTCCAAAGGGAAGATTTAAACCCGATTGAAGAAGGAGCAGCCTATCAGACGTTGATGGAAAAGCTGAACTTGACGCAGGAGGAAGTTGCCAAGAGATTGGGGAAAAGCAGACCGCATATCGCCAATCATATCAGGCTCCTCTCCCTTCCAAAGCAAATCCAGGACCTCATCTCAAAAGGGACAATTTCCATGGGGCATGGAAGGGCATTGCTCGGGCTAAGGCAAAAAGCAAAGCTGCCTCTCCTGGTGGATAAAATCGTTAAAGAACATCTGAATGTCCGCCAATTGGAAAAGCTGATTCAGCAGCTAAACGAAAATGTTTCACGTGAAACAAAAAAGCCGGATCAGAAAAAGGATGTATTCATTCAGGAACGCGAGCATCAGCTGAGGGAAAGATTTGGCACCACAGTCCATATCAAACAGAAAAAGAATAAGGGGAAAATAGAAATCGAGTTTTTTTCAAAAGAGGATTTGGAGAGGCTTCTCGATCTATTAGGACCCGAGGCCATCGATTAAGCCATCAATTGATGGTTTCTTTTTTTAATCATTTATCAACTTCAAGCAGCGAACTATTTTTATAACGTTATAACGAACAGGGGAAAAGATGATGTTTTTATGGGGTACACTTGTTAACGGTCTGCTGATCATAGTGGGAACGTTGCTTGGAAGGCTGTTGCACCGGATTCCTGAAGGGATGAAATCGACTGTTATGCACGGGATTGGCTTATCGGTCATGGTTCTGGGCTTACAGATGGGGTTGAAAAGCCAGAATTTCCTTATCGTTATTTTAAGCCTCGTCCTGGGCGGCGTTTTAGGGGAATTATGGGCCCTGGATGACAAACTGAACAAACTCGGTCTATGGCTTGAAAAGAAAATAGGCTCAAACGGGAAGGGGAGCATTTCCCAGGGATTTGTGACGGCCACTCTCATTTTTGTCATTGGGGCGATGGCCATTATTGGCGCTCTCGACAGCGGCATTCGCGGTGATCATGATGTCCTTTATACAAAAGCGATCATAGATGGCTTCACATCTATTATTCTCACAACTACTCTCGGAATCGGCGTCATTTTTTCAGCCATTCCTGTCATGCTATATCAAGGAACAATCGCTTTATTCGCCACACAAATAGATAGGGTCGTCCCGGGCGTGTTAATGGATCAGTTTATTGTCGAAATGACTGCGACAGGCGGTGTCATGATTTTTGCGATTGGCCTGAACCTGGCAGGACTCACAAAAATAAAGGTGGCCAATTTGCTTCCTGGTATACTGATTACGGCTGCAACGGTAGCGGCTATCTACTTTTATCATCAATTGACTTGATAAGAAAACAGGAAAAGAGACTTAATCTTCTCCTGTTTTTTAATTTGTTTGTTCATTTACTGCTTCGCGGTCCCTGTTCCAGCGGATTTCTGTCCAGCCAATCTTGCTGTATTGATGTTTCGAGGCAAGGTGGATGCCGTTCGCAATGGTTTTCGCCATTTTGAGGACAAGGCTTAATCTTGTGTTCTGAAGAACGAAAAACTCCATAAAACCACTAACATTGACGATCCCGGTAATATGCATATCCCCAACTTCAGGCAAATCCTTATTTACTCCGGCACCAGGTTTAACAGGGCCGTCGCAGATCTGAATAATCCCTACACTTTTAAAACGGCCCAGACAGGCATCAATAGCGATAATAAAAGGCTGGAAGTGCTTCTGCAAAATTTCATTCAGCTTTTCCTCAAGGTTGACCGCGTGGATTGGATCATCCAATGTTCCATATATATGGAATGACGGTGACCTCATTTCTTCCAAAAAGGTACCAACGAGAGGGCCTAAGGAATCCCCTGTTGACCGATCAGTTCCGATACAGACAACTACGATAGGCCGGCTTGCTGATAAGGGCAGATATGATACAATTTCCGATGCGAGTTTTGCTTCTGCCTTCGGATCCTCATGAGGGATTCGGTTGTTCTGCAATGTATTGAATATGCGTGATTTTCCATTCATAAAGCCCACTCCTTCACTGAAAGCTTACAGTGCATTCATGTGTGATTGCTCATGTAATTGATGTTTTTCTTATGGGGGATCCGGCATTTGCGGGAATAGTGCAGATTTGAAGAATAGTATCATTATACGAATATATTTCGTTATCTATACATACCTGTAATAGGTTTTTACTAAACAGGGTAGAAAGATGCATGAATGGCTGTTTAGCAGGAGGAAAGAACTAGAAAACGGGTGGAAAAGTTGAAAATTATTGTCCTAATCCATAAAATAAAGATGGATTGAGAAAAATTGGCGGTGAAAAAGTGGATTCGTTTAATAGAATATGGAATAAAGTACAAGCTAGATTGATGGATGAAGATAAATGGGCGGCCCTTGGTGAGGGAGCCATCAAGATTGTCCTAATCCTGATCATTTCAGGGATTTTGATCAGAGTAGGTAAGGCTGCCATCCATAAAACGTTTGAAATGCGGATGAAGATGCCTCTCAGGGTAAGGGAAAGGCGAGAAGCGACGCTCGTTAAGCTTCTTGACAACATTTTGTCTTATGCAGTTTACTTCATTGCATTTATGATGATCCTTACGGAACTGACCATTGATGTGAAAGCAATGCTGGCTGGCGCGGGGATTGTAGGGCTTGCTGTCGGCTTTGGAGCGCAAAATCTTGTAAAAGACGTGATTAGCGGATTTTTCATTATTTTTGAGGATCAGTTTTCTGTTGGCGACCATATCAAAATTGACCAATTTGAAGGTACGGTAGACTCAATCGGCCTCCGGACTACCAAAATTAAAAGCTGGACAGGAGAGCTTCATATTTTGCCGAATGGAAGTATTACACAAGTAACCAACTACTCCCTTAATAACAGCATGGCGGTCGTTGATGTTGGCATCGCCTATGAAGAAGATATCGACAAGGCAGAAGATGTCATTAGAGAAATCATTGAACAGCTTTCCAGCCAATATGAGGATTTAGTCAATCCCCCGGAACTGGTTGGCGTCCAAAATGTCGGCCCGGCGGAAATCACGTTAAGGGTAGTCGCGGAAACAAAGCCTATGAAACATTTTGCGATTGCGAGGATGATTAGAAAAGAAATCAAGCGGGGACTGGACGCTCATGGCATTGATATCCCATATCCGAGGGTGGTCATGTATTCAAAAGGAAATAGCGGCGGCCAGATTGATGATAGGGGGAAAAGCTGATGGAAGAAAAAGAGTTTGGGCTGAATGACGTAGTCGAGATGAAAAAGCAGCACCCATGCGGTACGAACCGCTGGAAAATCATACGTATAGGGATGGATATCAGGATTAAATGTGAAGGCTGTTCGCATAGTGTCCTTATCCCCCGCAGGGAGTTTGCAAGGAAGATGAAGAAGATTCTGGTGAAGCATGAGGAATAATTCCATGCTTCTTTTTTTGGCAAAAATAGTTTATTCTAATATTTAGATTAACTAAAGATTTCATTTAAAATAAGCTTTACGGTTGATATATAAATTCTTCGGGGGTGGGGGAGTTGCAAACGATTGTTAAATCAGCGTGCCCTTTGAATTGCTGGGATAGCTGCGGATTCCAGATTACCATGGACAATGGAAGGATCGTACAAATAGACGGCGATCCCGACCATCCTATTACAAAAGGGAAAATATGCGGCCGTGGCCGTTCCTTGATAAAGAGAATTGAAGCGGAAGATCGGCTTCTTTATCCGTTAAAGAAATTAAACGGCGAGTTTGTGCGGATTTCCTGGGAACAGGCACTTGATGAAATAGCCGGTAAAATGGATGAGATAAGAAAGAAATATGGTTCGACAGCTGTTTTGCACAGCCATGACTATGCCAACAGCGGAGTATTGACAAGTCTTGACCAGAGGTTCTTTAATGCGTACGGAGGTGTGACGGAGCTTGTCGGTTCGCTTTGCTGGGGGGCAGGCATTGAAGCCCAGATGTGGGACTTCGGCGATGCACTCAGCCACGCTCCGGGTGACCTGCTAAACAGCAGGCACATCATCGTCTGGGGAAGGAATGCCGCCAGGACGAATCTTCACTTTTATCAAAGCCTGCTCGAGGCAAAGAAAAAAGGAATCAAGATTTATGTCATCGATCCGATTTACAATGCGACTGCCAAGCTGGCGGATGAATATATCTCGATAAAGCCTGGAATGGATGGCATGCTTGCCGCCGGAATTATAAAAGAAATGCTTAGGCTCGGACTGGAAGACCGCGCTTTTATCGAGGGATATACAGAAGGCTATAGTGAAGTTGAAAACTTGTTGAATACTATAACACTTGAAGAAATCAGTGAGATGGCTGAAATTCCAATTGAAACAATCACAAAACTGGCCGCTATTTATTCTGACCGCCCAGTGTCCACTTATATCGGCCTGGGAATGCAAAGATATAGGAATGGCGGAAATACAATCAGATTCATTGATGCGCTAGTTGCAATCAGCGGAAATATCGGGATACCAGGAGGTGGCGTAAATTATGCAAATCTCCAGGTAGGACGCAACTTTCAGACGGGAAGGTTATCCCTCGCTGAACGGAAAAAAGCTTCCCGCCAATTCCCGATTATGAAACAAGCAGAAATGATTCTTTCCGAGAAAAACCCGGAAATTAAAATGGTTTTTGTAACATGCGGCAACCCGGCAACCCAGGTGCCAGATTCCAGTATTGTTGAAAAAGCTTTCTCACAGGTTGAGTCATTGGTCGTCATTGACCAGTTTTTGACGGATACAGCAGTAATGGCGGATTATGTTCTTCCATCGGCCGCGGTTTTTGAGGAAGATGATCTCTACTATGCATCCATGTACCATCATTATGCGAATTATGCGCCGAAATTAATGGACCCGCCAGGGGAAGCAAAGCCTGATTTATGGATTTGGACCGAACTGGCTAAGCGGCTTGGCTTTGGGGAGGATTTTGCCTATACTCCGGAAGAATGGCTTGAAATGCTGCTTGAGCCGCTAAATAAAGATGGCCTTACACTTGATAGCCTGAAGGAAAACCATACATTTGAGCTTCCGGTCATTAAAGTCCCCTGGGCGGACCGCAAATTTAAAACGCCTTCTGGTAAATACGAGTTTACTTCCGCGTTCGCCCGGCAAAAGGGGATGGAAGGAAGCTTGAAGCTTTCCTTGCCTGCCGAATCAAAATGGACAGATAAAAATCTGGCTCACAACTATCCTTATTCATTGCTGACGATCCATCCGTTACGGTCTAACCATTCACAGCATTATCATATCTTTCCAAAAGAGCCGAAGGTAGTCGTGGAAATCGCCTCTGATATCGCTCAAAGGCATGGATTGGAAGAAGGGGATCGGGCAAGAGTGTGGAACGGCCGGGGAGAAGTGGCAGGGACGGTAGCCATTTTGGCTAAAATGCATCCAGGCACGATTAATATCGATGAAGGCATTTGGCGCAAATTCGGCGGACCAGTCAATAGCCTGACACCAAGCCTCGCTTCTGACAACGGACTTGGCAGCACGCTTTATGACTGCCTTGTAGCTATTGAAAAACTGCCATCTAATTAAGCTGCCGGTTTTCCGGCAGCTTTCAATATGTTCTTTATAAAAGCCAACCTTGTCTTTTTAAGCGCCAATGCCTATAATTGTGTAGGGCTTTTAATTGATTTTCCATCTTAAACACACGATTTTCAATAGATTATGCTGATCACAGAGGAGTGACCGAAAAAATGGCATTAACAGCAGGCATTGTGGGGCTACCAAACGTCGGAAAATCCACACTTTTTAATGCAATAACCCAGGCTGGCGCGGAGTCGGCCAACTATCCATTTTGTACAATCGATCCGAATGTAGGGATTGTCGAGGTACCCGACCATCGATTGAACAAGCTGACAGAACTTGTCCAGCCGAAAAAAACTGTCCCTACAACTTTTGAATTCACTGATATCGCTGGAATTGTTAAGGGAGCGAGCAAAGGTGAGGGCCTTGGGAACAAATTTTTATCCCATATCCGTGAAGTAGATGCGATTTGTCAGGTAGTTAGATGTTTCGCTGATGATAACATCACTCATGTCGCCGGGAAAGTCGATCCGATTTCGGATATTGAAACAATTAATCTTGAATTAATACTTGCTGATATGGAATCGGTTGAAAAACGGATTGGCCGGGTTGAGAAGCTTGCCAAGCAAAAAGATAAGGATGCAGCGGCTGAATTTGAAGTGCTTGCGATGCTTCGTGATGCGTTTGAAGCTGAGAAACCTGCTAGATCAGTTGAGTTCACCGAGGAACAACTGAAAATCGCCAAGATGCTCCATCTGTTGACAATCAAACCGGTGCTCTATGTAGCGAATGTAGGCGAAGATGATATCGCTAATCCATCATCGAATGAATATGTTCAGCTTGTCCGTGAATATGCCTCAAAAGAAAACGCTGAAGTAATCGTTATCTGCGCAAAAATCGAATCGGAGATTGCCGAGCTTGACGGGGAAGAGAAAGAAATGTTTCTGTCCGAGCTAGGGATTGAGGAATCAGGCCTTGATCAGCTAATTAGGAAAGCTTACAGCCTATTAGGGCTCGCAACATACTTCACTGCGGGCGTCCAGGAAGTACGCGCATGGACTTTCAGAAAAGGAATGAAGGCTCCCCAGTGTGCGGGAATCATCCATTCGGATTTTGAGAGAGGCTTCATCAGGGCGGAAACAGTCCATTATGATGATTTGCTAGCCAACGGATCCATGACTGCCGCTAAAGAAGCAGGTAAAGTCAGACTCGAGGGCAAGGAATATGAAGTGAAAGATGGGGACATCATCCACTTCCGATTTAATGTTTAATTCGCTCGGATAAATAGTAACATGAGAGAAAGGCGTTCATTTTCGAAAAGAAAGTGGGGACGCCTTTTTCTTTTGCCTGAAGTACTCGAACAGGTGTTGCGGACTGGCGTCATGTATGGTATACTTTTACCTTGTGAGTAATTATAAAAATTGCTCCTTGCCCAATTGGGCCGCTTAGACCAAAAGGAGGTGACAGTGATGAGAAAGTACGAAATTATGTACATCATCCGCCCAAACATTGAAGATGAGGCCAAGAAAGCGCTTGTTGAGCGTTTCAACACGATTCTTGCTGACAATGGTGCGGAAGTAGCAGAAGCAAAGGATTGGGGTAAACGCCGTCTTGCATACGAAATCAATGATTTCCGTGACGGATACTACCAACTCCTAAAGGTGAATGCTGAGCCAGCAGCGGTAGAAGAATTCTCCCGTCTTTCCAAGATCAGCGAAGATATCATTCGCCACATCGTCATTAAAGAAGAAGAATAATCCCTGAAGATAAAGGAATCCGGAAGAGTGTTCCACGTGAAACATTCCTGTACGGAAAAAGGAGTTGATTCTGATGATGAATCGTGTCATTCTGGTTGGCCGGCTGACAAAAGATCCTGAATTGCGCTATACACCGAATGGAGTTCCGGTCGCAACCTTTACTCTAGCGGTCAATCGTTCATTTACAAACCAACAGGGTGAAAGGGAAACGGATTTCATTAACTGTGTCGTGTGGCGCCGTCCAGCGGAAAACGTAGCCAATTTCCTTAAAAAAGGAAGCCTGGCGGGCGTTGATGGGCGTATCCAAACGCGCAATTATGAAGGACAGGATGGAAAGCGTGTGTATGTCACAGAAGTGTTGGCAGAAAGCGTTCAATTCCTTGAACCAAAAAGTTCTTCGGCAGGTGGAAGAAGCGACAACAACGATTTTTACAGCAATGCTCCAAAAGAACAAGGAAACCCTTTTGGAAATGGCAATCAGAATCAACGGCCTGCACCAGCTAAACAGCAGGGCTACACACGTATGGATGATGATCCGTTCGCTGGCAGCGGACAGATTGATATTTCCGACGATGACCTGCCATTCTAACCAATAAACGATTCGGTATTCTATAAAAACAAATTGAAGGAGGGGAAATCCTATGGCAATGGGACGTAAAGGCGGACGTGCGAAGCGCCGTAAAGTGTGCTACTTTACTGCTAACGGCATTACGCACATCGACTACAAAGATGTGGATCTGCTCAAAAAGTTCATCTCTGAACGCGGAAAGATTTTGCCACGCCGTGTAACTGGCACAAATGCAAAATATCAGCGTAAACTGACAGTTGCAATCAAGCGTGCGCGTTTGATGGCGCTGCTTCCGTACGTATCGGGAGAATAATTTTAACGAAACTCCACTTACAGCAGCAGGGAAAAACTCCTTGCTGCTTTTTTATCATTTAGGTTATCAAGTGAACCTGAAAGAGAGGCTTATAATTCTGCTCGTTGGCAAAAAGAGTCACTAGAAGGGTTAATACATATATGATTTGCACAATTGAAGGAAGAATCTCTTTTTAAAATACCGAAGAAATGTTCTTAAAGAAGAACAAAATAGCGGTTTAGCCATATCCCTTTTCATGATAGGGATATTGGGTATAATTAATAGTAAATTAAGTGTTGTCTTATTTTGAAAATTAGCAGGACGGGTGCCAGTTTGGTCCCGGCAAAGCACGATAGATAAATTGAGGGACAAAACTGTCAGGGAGCTGAAAGAATGCCGTCATTTCTGGAAAAGCGGTCGATACGTTATCCCTTTTATGGATTACTTTGCATAACAACGGTGCTTTTAGGCATCCTTACACGATACAATCTGGCTGTCAGCATCATAGGCTTCATTTTTGCCGGAGCCGCCCTTTATTATTTGCTGCAGGTAGATAGGCGGCAGCGAAAAGAGGTGGAAGAATATATCTCCACACTCTCCTACCGGGTTAAAAAGGTTGGCGAAGAGGCTTTAATGGAAATGCCCATTGGTATCATGCTGATCAATGATGATTATTGTATCCAATGGACGAATCCGTATCTTGCCTCCTGTTTTGATGAGGAAACCTTAACTGGAAGATCGCTTTATGATGTTGCGGAAACGCTCATCCCGCTCATCAGGCAGGAAGTAGAAACCGAAACCATCACATTGCATAACAGGAAATTCCGTGTCATTCATAAACTGGATGAAAAGCTGCTCTACTTTTTCGATGTTACAGAGCAGGCGGAGATTGAAAAGATGTACCGGGATGAACGAACGGTCATTGCGATTATTTTTCTTGATAACTATGAGGAACTGACCCAGGGCCTAGATGACCAGATGCGAAGCAGCATTAATAATCTGGTTACTTCCTTGTTGAACAAGTGGGCGAATGATAATGGGATATTCCTAAAACGGATTACTTCTGAACGCTTTATAGGCGTTTTTAATGAAAGTATTTTGCAGATGCTTGAAAAAAATAACTTTACGATTCTTGATGAAGTAAGGGAAATGACGATAAAGCATAATCTTGCTTTGACGCTTTCAGTAGGGGTAGGCGCTGGAGTTTCTTCGCTTCCTGAACTCGGAACACTTGCCCAATCGAGCCTCGACCTTGCCCTTGGCAGGGGAGGCGACCAGGTAGCCATAAAACAGCCAACCGGGAAAGTGAAATTCTATGGTGGCAAAACAAATCCGATTGAGAAGCGTACAAGAGTCAGGGCCAGAGTAATTGCCCATGCATTAAAAGAACTGATTGCAGAGAGTGATAAAGTCATTGTCATGGGGCATAAATTCCCTGATATGGACTCAATTGGGTCGGCGATTGGAATCAGCAAGGTTGCCCAAATGAATAAACGCGACGGGTATATTGTCGTGAATTTCGATGAGATTGATAAGGGTATACAGCGGCTTATGGAAGAAATAAAGCTATATCCGGAAATGTTCGACCGGTTTATTACGCCTGAACAGGCTTTAGAGCTGGCAACTCCGGATACATTGCTTGTCATTGTGGATACCCATAAACCTTCCCTTGTCATTGATGAGCGTGTACTCGCCCGGATTCCGGATGTAGTTGTCATCGATCACCACCGGAGGGGTGAGGATTTTATCAGCAATCCTTTACTCGTCTATATGGAGCCATACGCTTCTTCTACAGCAGAACTCATTACAGAGCTTTTGGAATACCAGCCAAACCACGGGAAGTTCAATATGGTTGAAGCAACAGCCCTGCTGGCGGGTATTACAGTTGATACAAAAAGCTTCACACTCCGGACAGGAGCGCGAACCTTCGATGCGGCTTCTTACCTTAGAACATTGGGAGCAGACACGATCCTTGTGCAAAAGCTGCTCAAAGAAGACGTCGATACGTATATAAAACGGGCTAAATTGATTGAATCCGTCTATTTTTACAGGGCAGGCGTGGCAATCGCAAAAGGTGTGGAGGACGAAGCATATGACCAGGTTATGCTGGCACAGGCTGCGGATACCCTTTTGGCCATGGATGGCATTCAGGCGTCGTTCACCCTTTCCAGACGCGAGGATGGCCTCGTAGGCATCAGCGCCAGGTCACTTGGCGATATCAACGTCCAGGTAATTATGGAAAGCCTTGGAGGGGGAGGGCATCTGACTAATGCAGCAACCCAGCTGGCTGATATTGACGCAGAAGAAGCCGAACAAATGCTTAGGCAGGCTATAGATACTTATTTTGAAGGAGGGAAAGAAGAATGAAAGTCATTTTTCTGAAGGATGTAAAAGGAAAAGGTAAGAAAGGCGAAGTGAAAAACGTCGCTGATGGATATGCACATAACTTTTTAATCAAGCAGGGACTTGCCGTTGAAGCAAATCCGGGTAATATGAGCAACTTGAGCGCGCAAAAAAAGAAAGAAGAGAAACTAGCCGCCCAGGAACTGGAGGATGCAAAAGCACTTAAGGAAAAACTTGAAAAAACGACAGTCGAACTAACGGCCAAGTCCGGAGAAGGCGGAAGGCTTTTTGGCTCCATCACAACGAAACAAATAGCTGAAGAACTGCAAAAAAAGCATGGATTTAAAATAGACAAACGAAAAATGGAGCTTGAGGATGCCATTCGGTCACTTGGCGTGACAAAAGTGCCAGTAAAGCTTCACCATGAAGTTACTGCGATGCTAAATGTACATGTAAAAGAAGGAAACTGACGATTTGTGGTAGATTTCACCTGTGAACATGTTAAGATAATAGAGTAGCAACCGGAAAATGTGATCGGCTCAGCTGGTCACTTTTTTTCGCGGTGTATATAGATGATTGCCTCTAGGGACAGGGGGTTCTTATAATGAATGATGTATTCGCGGATCGTATGCCGCCTCAAAATATAGAAGCAGAACAAGCCGTTCTCGGCGCTATTTTCCTGGAACCGGCTTCTTTAACATTGGCCACGGAAATATTGATTCCTGAGGATTTTTACCGGGCAGCCCACCAGAAGATTTTTAATATGATGCTAAAACTGAATGATGAAGGCAAGGCCGTTGACCTGGTGACTGTGACGGAAGAACTGGCTGCCGCCAAGCTGCTTGAGGATACAGGCGGAGTCAGCTATTTAAGTGAACTCGCAGCATCTGTTCCGACCGCTGCCAACATTGAGTATTACGCGAAGATCGTTGAAGAAAAATCGCTGCTGCGCAGGCTGATCCGGACGGCGACTTCTATTGCCCAGGATGGTTACTCCCGGGAAGATGAAGTGGAGCTTCTGTTATCCGAAGCAGAAAAAAACATCATGGAAGTTGCCCAGCGTAAAAATGCAGGGGCGTTCCACAATATTAAAGATGTCTTAGTCCGAACATATGACAACATCGAATCGATGCATAACCGGAAGGGCGACATTACCGGGATCGCTACCGGTTTCCAGGAGCTTGACAGGATGACAGCGGGTTTCCAGCGGAATGACTTGATCATCGTTGGTGCCCGGCCTTCCGTCGGTAAAACGGCATTCGCCCTGAATATCGCCCAGAATGTCGCGGTTAAAACAGGTGAAAATGTTGCCATTTTCAGCCTTGAGATGGGCGCCGAGCAGCTCGTAATGAGGATGCTTTGCGCGGAAGGGAATATTGACGCTCAAAGGCTCAGGACAGGATCCCTGACAGATGAAGACTGGGGCAAGCTGACAATGGCGATGGGAAGCCTGTCACGGGCAGGCATCTATATAGATGATACCCCGGGTGTCCGCGTAGCCGATATCCGTGCCAAGTGCCGCCGGCTGAAGCAGGAAAATGGGCTTGGCATGATTCTGATTGACTATCTGCAGCTCATACTGGGAAGCGGCAGGGGTGGGGAGAACCGCCAGCAGGAGGTTTCGGAAATTTCCCGTTCCCTGAAGCAGCTTGCCCGTGAACTTCAGGTTCCGGTCATTGCCCTCTCACAGCTTTCCCGTGGCGTTGAGCAGCGCCAGGATAAGCGCCCGATGATGTCGGATATCCGTGAATCCGGAAGTATCGAGCAGGATGCCGATATCGTTGCCTTCTTATACCGTGATGACTATTATGACAAAGAATCAGAGAATAAGAATATCATTGAGATCATTATTGCCAAGCAAAGGAACGGCCCAACAGGCACGGTCCAGCTGGCATTCGTAAAGGAATACAATAAATTCGTCAACCTGGAAACAAGATTTGACGGCTCTGCGGTTCCACCGGGCGCTTAGCGCTTCTATTTATGCCGGCCTCTTAAAGGGCCGGCAATTTTTATTTAAGGAGTTTACATATGGAGAGATATCCAGTTTACGCAGAAACGAACAGGCTTGTAATCAGGTCGCTAATGGTTACAGATTACCATGCCTGGTTAAAAGGCTTTAATGACAGAATGCCGTCTCAGCATAAATATGATGATGGGCGGATCGATATGGAAGATTGCACCGAAGAATGGTTTTCCAGACTCGTGGATAAATATGAGCATCTGGCAAAAAGCGATTCTGATTATGTCCTTGATCTTTTTTTGAAAGAGGATGGCCGGCATGTAGGGACGATTGATTTTTCCACTTTGGCAAGGGAAGGTTTTCAATGGGGAAGAATAGGATACACCATCCATAACCAGTTCTGGGGAAGGGGATATGGAAAAGAGGCGGTGAAGGAAACGCTGTCCATAGCTTTTACAAAACTCGATTATCACCGGATTGAAGCCCATATCAATGTGGATAATATACCATCAGAGCGGCTGGCAAAAAGTGTTGGGATGGAGTTTGAGTGTGTAAGAAAAGGATTCATTTTTGAATTTGAAAAATGGACAGACAATCTGGTTTATTATTTGAACCGGAAGTAAAGGCGGCATGGAATTGTTAAACTAGTAAATTATTAGTATTTTACGAACGTAGTAGAGTTATTTCGGAGTTAACGTTCGTGTTTTCTTGACTTTTTGCTCGCGAAGTTGGTAAGATTGGGTTGGTTTGTTGCATAATATTAAAAAGTAACCACTTGTGGAGGTGCTTGTATGTCATCAGTTGTTGTAGTTGGTACACAATGGGGCGATGAAGGAAAAGGAAAGATTACCGACTTCCTATCGGAGAATGCCGAGGTTATTGCCCGTTACCAGGGAGGAAATAACGCCGGGCATACGATAAAATTTAACGGTGTTACATATAAACTGCATTTAATTCCTTCTGGAATTTTTTATAAAGAAAAAACATGTGTAATCGGAAACGGCATGGTTGTCGACCCGAAAGCACTTATCAAGGAACTTGCTTATTTGCATGGAGAAGGCGTATCAACAGATAATCTGCGCATCAGCAACCGGGCTCATGTAATTCTCCCATATCATTTGAAACTCGATGAGGTTGAAGAAGAACGCAAAGGTGCGAATAAGATCGGTACAACGAAAAAGGGGATCGGCCCTTCCTATATGGATAAAGCGGCAAGGGTAGGCATCAGGATCGCCGATTTGCTGGATCGGGAAGTTTTTGAAGAAAAGCTTGCCAGGAACCTGGAAGAGAAAAACCGCCTTTTTGAAAAGATTTATGAAACCGTGGGCTTTACTGCAGAAGAAATCTTAGACGAGTATTATGAATACGGCCAGCAAATTAAGAAATATGTATGTGACACATCCGTTGTCCTGAATGATGCATTGGATGAAGGACGCCGTGTGCTGTTCGAAGGCGCCCAGGGAGTCATGCTCGATATCGACCAGGGAACGTATCCATTCGTAACATCTTCTAATCCTGTAGCAGGCGGAGTGACAATTGGCTCGGGCGTAGGGCCAACCAAGATTACAAAAATCGTTGGCGTTTCAAAAGCATATACAACAAGGGTTGGCGATGGCCCATTCCCGACTGAACTGGATAACGAAATCGGCAACCAAATCCGTGAAGTCGGCCGTGAATATGGTACAACGACTGGCCGCCCACGCAGGGTAGGCTGGTTCGACAGCGTTGTTGTCCGCCATGCGCGACGCGTCAGCGGTATCACTGACTTGTCACTTAACTCGATTGACGTCCTGACAGGCATTGAGACCGTTAAAATCTGCGCTGCCTATCGCTACAAAGGGGAAATCATTGAAGAGTTCCCAGCTAGCCTGAAGGTGCTTGCTGAATGCGAACCAGTTTACGAAGAATTCCCTGGCTGGACCGAGGATATCACTGGCTGCAAGTCCCTTGATGAGCTTCCTGAAAATGCCCGCCATTATCTTGAAAGAATTTCACAGTTAACAGGCATTCCATTGTCCATTTTCTCCGTCGGCCCTGACCGTTCCCAGACGAATGTTGTCAGAAGCCCTTGGAGAACGAGTATATAAGTTCGAGGTAAAAACCCTTTCCTTCAGGAGAGGGTTTTTTTATGGAGAGGCGTACGAAGACTTGCGTTGGTGTGTCTGTTCGGTCACTAAGTGGTTGTTTAGAGCCTGGAGGCCAGGTAGCCAGCAGCCGTTCGGTCACTAAGTGCCCGTTTAGAGCCCGAAGCCCAGTTTGCCAGTGGCCGTTCGGGCTGTAAGTGCCTGTTTAGAGCCCGAAGCCGAGGTAGCCAGTAGTCGTTCGGTCACTAAGTGCCCGTTTAGAGCCCGAAGCCGAGGTAGCCAGTAGTCGTTCGGTCACTAAGTGCCCGTTTAGAGCCCGAAGCCGAGGTTGCCAGTAGTGGTTCGGGCACTAAGTATCTGTTTAGACTCTGAAAGCTTTTATCGCAGCAGCTTTTGGGGTCCTAAAAGCAACATTTTTAATAGTAAAGCTATTCAATGCGGCTAAAGATAGAAATGTTTAAAGATTAAAGCCGAGGGAATGGATAAAACGAACGATATTTCCTCCTTTTGAAAAATAATCTATAAAACTGCTTGCACATGTTTTATAGATTTGCTATTATAAAAAACGTCGCCACTGAAAAAAGAGTTTAAGACATGCAAAAAGATAATTTCATAGTACGAGCCATTAGCTCAGTTGGTAGAGCATCTGACTTTTAATCAGAGGGTCGAAGGTTCGAGTCCTTCATGGCTCACCATTTACATTTGGTGAATGGCCCCTTGGTCAAGCGGTTAAGACACCGCCCTTTCACGGCGGTAACACGGGTTCGAATCCCGTAGGGGTCATTATTTTTATTGGTCTGGTAGTTCAGTTGGTTAGAATGCCTGCCTGTCACGCAGGAGGTCGCGGGTTCGAGTCCCGTCCAGACCGCCACTTTTTAACAAGTGCCAAACATAATTAAGATTGTTTTTGCACAAAAAAGAAGGCTCAGTAGCTCAGTCGGTAGAGCACGCTGAATTAGCTTCTTTGAACAGCATCGGCACACCCATCGAGCTGCGGCTTGAATAGGCTCCCTGAGATGGGAGTGAAGGACCTGCAGATCCTACTGTAGGATATAAAATTAAATAAGGCTCAGTAGCTCAGTCGGTAGAGCAAAGGACTGAAAATCCTTGTGTCGGCGGTTCGATTCCGTCCTGAGCCATAAACAAAAGAGGGCAGCGCAGGCTGTCCTCTTTTGTTATTTCCCAACAATGTTTAATAATTGTAACTGTTTTGTAATATAACATCCAAAAATATACAGCAATTCTCTAGTCATGTGAAAAAAATGTCGTTTCCACTACGAAAATTGTCGAAACTTTTAAAAAGCTGAGTTTTATAGGCTTTTTGACATGCTTTTTAGATAAATTTTGGGATTGGATTGTGAAAATAGAGGGGAATTCCTGTATTTACCTTCCTTTATATGTCAGCTATTATACATTTTTGTTACATTATAAGGACTTATAATCTATTTATATAAAATTATGGTAAAGTATAGAAGGATTAAGGAATCTAGTATTTCCCAATAGGAAAATAGATTTATTTTGAAAAAACTCAAGGGTTTGTTTCTGTCGCTCAGGGAGGATAACAATGGAAGTCATTTCAAAGGAAAGTACCGTGCTAACGAAAAAACCGAATAAAGCAATACAACCTTTTAAAAAGATGATCGCAACCGCGTTTGCTGCCTCTGTCCTCGTTTTCGGATCAGGCCAGGCAATACATGCTGCGGACAGCCTGACAACTGTTTATTACGTTTATGTGAATGATACATACATAGGTACTGTTAGCGATAAAAAAGTAGTTGAGTCCATTATTGAAAAAGAGCTTCAGGAAATGAAGCAGGCCAATAAAGGAATCGACTTAAAGCTAGGTTCGAAGATTACATATATTCCTGAGCAGGTTTTCCGTTCCACGGCAAACAATCAAAAAGCAGCCGAGAAGCTTGCCGAGGAAATCAAGATTGAAGTTGAGTCTGCGGCAATTGTCATTGATGGAAAGCCGGTTGTCCACCTTGGAAGCAAGGAAGCAGCCGATGAAACGCTTAAAAAGCTGAAGCTCAAGTATGTAACAGAAGAGCAGCTCAAAGAACTGGAAGCAAGGAAAGCCCAACCTTCCACTGTATTACCCGCTTTAAAGGATAATGAAACACGTATTTTAGATGTTCGTTTAACAAGCGAGGCTGAGATTGCGGAAATAGCGACAGAGCCAAACAATATCGTTACTCCGGATGAGGCGGTTAACTTCCTGCTGAAGGGTACGCTTGAAGAAAAGAAATACACTGTCAAAGATGGCGATGTCCTTGGATCCATCGCAGTAGGAGCGAATCTCTCAACAGCCGAACTGCTTGCCTTGAATCCGGGAATGAAAGAAGATTCACTTTTGAAAATTGGCCAGGAGCTTAATATTACGGTTCCGAAGCCATACCTTGAAGTTATCGTTGACAAAGAGGTTTTCAAAAAAGAGACCCTTTCTTTTGAAACAACGATCGAAGATAATGCCTCCATGTTCAAGGGAGACAAGAAAGTGAAGCAGGAAGGCAAGAACGGCGAGCGTGAAGTGACCTACACTGTCTCCGAGAAAAATGGCGTTGTCGTGAAAAAGGCAGTGACGAAAGAACAGGTAACACAGAAGCCTGTTAACCATATCGTTGTCAGGGGAACCAAAGTCGTTCCATCCCGTGGAGAGGGATCATTCGCATGGCCTGCTTCCGGCGGATATGTATCCAGCCATGTAGGATACCGCTGGGGCAAGATGCATAAAGGCATCGATATCGCGCGTCCTTCAAGCCTGACCATAAAAGCCGCGGATAACGGCACAGTCGTTTCAGCGGGCTGGGATGGCGGCTACGGCAACAAAATTGTTATTGACCACCATAATGGTTTCCGTACTGTGTACGCCCACCTTTCTTCAATAGACGTTAGCGCAGGCCAAACAGTTGCAAAAGGTTCAAAAATTGGTAATATGGGTTCTACCGGCAATTCGACCGGCGTGCATCTCCATTTTGAAGTATATAAAAATGGCAGCCTGCAAAACCCGCTCAATTACCTGCGTAAATAGATTGATTGACTTTACTAGCCTCCAGCCAGCCGCTGGGGGCTTTTCCATTCACTAGCAAATGTTTCTAATAGATGATTTATAGGCTGTATAATGGTAAAGTAAAATAGTATATTAGTGCATAAAAAGTAAGGGAAACGGGAGAAGGAAGGAGTTTTGGGGATGGAAAAGAAAATATTAGTCGTAGACGATGAAAAACCAATTGCGGACATTCTGCAGTTCAATCTCAAGAAAGAGGGCTATACGGTTTATTGCGCTTACGATGGGAATGAGGCTATCTCCATGGTTGAGGAAGTACAGCCAGACCTGATCCTTCTTGATATCATGCTGCCGCTTCGAGATGGAATGGAAGTATGCCGTGAAGTTAGGAAAAAATATGAAATGCCAATCATCATGCTTACCGCGAAGGATTCAGAAATCGATAAAGTGCTTGGCCTGGAACTGGGGGCGGACGATTATGTCACGAAGCCTTTCAGCACAAGGGAACTGATTGCACGGGTCAAGGCCAACCTTCGGCGCCACCAGCTGCCGATTGGACAGGGCCAGGAAGATTCTTCAAATGAAATAGATGTAGGATCCCTGACAATCCACCCAGATGCGTATGTTGTATCAAAGCGGGGAGAAACAATAGAATTGACACACCGTGAATTTGAACTGCTCCATTATCTTGCCAAACACATTGGCCAGGTGATGACAAGGGAACATCTTCTGCAAACCGTATGGGGCTATGATTATTATGGCGACGTCCGCACAGTCGACGTCACCGTTAGGCGCCTCCGAGAGAAAATCGAAGATAACCCGAGCCATCCGGCCTGGATTGTGACAAGAAGAGGAGTCGGCTATTATTTGCGAAATCCTGATCAGGAGTAAAGATCTTCATGAGAAGAGTCGGCTTTTTTAAATCCATCCATTTAAAATTTGTATTGATATATGTGTTGTTGATCCTCGTTGCCATGCAGATTATCGGGGTTTATTTTGTCAGGCAGCTGGAAGAAACGCTAATCACGAACTTCCAGACGTCCTTGAAGCGCCAGGTGACGATGCTCAGCTATAACCTCGTCGAGCAGATGACCAAAGAAAAGGTGCCGGAAGAAACGCGCAATGAAGATATCCGCAAAATACTCCGCGACTTCGCTATTGCTGATATCGCGGAAGTACAGCTTATTGAAGGATCCTCTTTGAAAATCATCGGCACGTCCGAGGATAATGAACAAGGTGTGATCGGGCAGAGGACGACGGAGTTGAGGATCAAACGGGCGCTAGTGCTTGAAGAAGAGCAGAGCGATATTTTGATTGATGAGAAAAATGGCCACCGGATTTGGGTTCTGGCAACGCCGATTAAGTCGGAGCGGAAAACGATTGGAGCTATCTTCATTGTCGCGAATATTGAAAGTGTGTTTGAGCAAATGAAGACCATCAACGGAATTTTGGCGACAGGAACCGCTATCGCGCTTGCGATAACCGCACTGCTCGGCATTCTTTTGGCCCAGACGATTACAAGGCCGATCACCGATATGAAAAAACAGGCGATTGCCATGGCGAAAGGAAACTTTTCACGCAAAGTTAAGGTATACGGCTACGATGAAATCGGTACGCTAGCGATGACATTCAATAACCTGACTAAAAAGCTCCAGGAAGCACAGGCGACAACGGAGGGAGAGCGGAGGAAACTTTCCTCGGTCCTTTCTTATATGACGGACGGCGTCATCGCTACGGACCGGCGGGGGCGGGTCATCGTCATTAATGAGCCTGCCGCCAATATGCTGGGCGTTTCACGTGAAACAGTCCTATCACAGCCGATTGTTTCATTGCTTGATCTTGATGATACGTATTCGTTTGAGGAAATGCTGGAAATCAAGGATTCCATTATCCTCGATTACAGCACGAAACACGACCCGTATATTTTAAGGGCTAATCTGTCCGTCATCCAAAAAGAGACAGGCTTCGTAAACGGCCTGATTGTGGTCCTCCATGATATTACGGAACAGGAAAAAATCGATGCGGAACGGCGCGAATTTGTCGCTAACGTTTCACATGAACTGAGAACACCTCTGACGACAATGAGGAGTTATCTAGAGGCATTGGCCGATGGCGTGATGCGCGATCCTGAAGTCGGCCCGCAATTTTTAAATGTCGCACAAACCGAAACGGAACGGATGATCCGGCTCGTCAATGACTTGCTTCAGTTGTCTAAAATGGACAGCCGGGATTACAGGCTATCAAAGGAATGGGTTGATTTTACCCAGTTCTTTAACAGGATCATTGACCGGTTCGAAATGACCAAGCATGAGAATGTCACGTTTACACGAATCCTTCCACGCAAGCCTTTATTTGTAGAGATTGATGTGGATAAGCTGACCCAGGTGCTCGATAACATTATTTCCAATGCGTTGAAGTATTCTCCAGAAGGCGGGGAAGTCATTTTTACGGTTCTTGAGGAAAACGGGAAAATAACAGTCAGCATAAAGGATGAAGGAATCGGAATTCCGAAAGATAATCTAGGGAAAATCTTTGATCGTTTTTACCGGGTTGATAAAGCGAGGACTCGGAAGCTCGGTGGAACCGGTCTCGGGCTGGCCATTGCAAAAGAAATGGTCAATGCACATGGAGGCAATATCTGGGCAACAGGTGAGGAAGGGAAAGGCACACAAATCATATTTACCCTCCCTTATGAGCCGTCTGAAGAGGTCGACTGGTCATGAAATACGAAACAATTAAATCCGTGTTGCTGACGCTACTGGTATTCCTAAGTATGGGGATGACCTGGGCTTTATGGACATACCAGCCGAATTATGACTCGTTTAAAAGTGGAAAAACAATCGAAGAAGTAAAAATGGGTGAAAAGAAGGAAGATAGCAGGATTATCAAGCCGGACCGAATCATTTATCATATTGAAGATAAACATTATGGTTCAACAGCGGTAGGCGATATTGACAAGCTGATGAAAGAAATGGCCGGCTGGGTACTTTTCGATGTTAAAAATTTTACCGAGCAGGCCGGAACGTTCAAGCAAGCAGTCCATGGGGAGGAGAAGGTTGAAATCATCTTCCCTCATGAAGTGCCGATTGAAGTCTTTCGGAATATTGTCCAGTTTGAACAGAAGAAAGTGCCGTCCTTCCGTTTTGACCGGATGGTAATTGACATGAAAACCCTGCATAAGGACAGGGGAGCGGTTTACTTTGCGAATGTCAGGAATCAGGAGATTTATGTAAGCTACATTTCACAATCTTTCCTGACGCAATTCAACCGGTCCTTTTATGCAAAAGCAAGCCAGAACCCTTCCTATTTTGCTTACAATGTGACAGGGAAACGGACGCTTTTTTTGCCGGAAGAAGAAACGGAAATGATGGAGTACACTTACCTGCCGATAAATCTTGATTCTGAACTTTTTAAGGAAGCATTATTCAAGAACCCGAGCCTCGTGCAAAAGAGCTTTGTTGGGAGCGAGGAAGAATATACGAATGACTCCAGCAAGTTGAATATATATTCCGATGAAAACCGGCTTGTTTTCGTCAATCCGTCAGAGGAAACGGATTATTCCGGCTCCACTAACCTGCTGAAACGGAGCATTGATTTCATCAATGAACATGGAGGCTGGACCGATCCTTACCGATTTGCTTACCTTGATGAAGCGAAGCAAAGGGTCACGTTCAGGCTGTATAGTATAGACGGCTATCCGGTTTTTAATGAACGAGGTCTGTCAGAGATTACACAGGTCTGGGGAAGGAATGAAATTACTCGGTTTACAAGGTCCACTTTTGCAATGGAGCTGCCTTTGCAGTATACAAAGGCGACCCGGCCCTCCGGCAGGCAAGCCCTTGAATATCTGGAAAACAAAGAAAACTTCAGGCCAGAATTGCTCGAAAATCTCGTCCTTGGCTACAGGATGGAGCGGGATTCGCAATCCAACAGGCTCATTACCCTGAAACCGGCGTGGTTCTATCTATACAATAAGCGTTGGATGGAAATATCCCCGGAGGATTTGGGAGGGCTGAAACGTGGATTGGAGTAGGATTAAAACGATTTTCATCATCACCTTCCTGATCCTGGACGTGTATTTAATTTATCAGTTTATTGTGAAGCATGATGCGAACCAATATGAAGTTAAAAAGGAAGCATCTGTCGAGGAGCAATTGAAGGAAGATGAAATTACTTTTATTGAAATGCCGAAGACGGCGATCAAGGACCAGTATTTGAGCGCTCGAATCAAGGAATTCACGAAAGAGGATACGAATAAGCTGAAGGGCCAGTCGGTTACAATTATCGATAAGACGATTCTCGCCTCAAAGCTTGAGAAGCCTTTTCAGCTTGATCCTAATTTCGAACCGGCGTCCCTTTCAGGGCTTATTTCCGAATATGTCTTGAATGGCAACGATTATTTCTATTGGGACAGGGACGATAAGGAAAAAACGATTACGTATTTTCAGCAATACCAGAACAAGTATTTTTATCAAAATAAAAATGGAATGATCGTTTTCCATTTGAATAAAAATAACCAGATTATTTCCTATGAACAGACGTACCTGGAGGGAATCGATAAGCTCAATACGAAGGAAAAAGTCATTGAGCCATTAAAAGCGCTTGGCATCCTTCATCAAAAAGGCCTGCTTGAAACAAAGAGTTCAATCACAAAAGCGGAGCTCGGGTATTCAACGATTGTCCCACTAGCCTCCACGCAAGTATTCGCGCCAACATGGCGGTTTGTAGTCGATGGCAAGAAAAGCTTATTCGTCAATGCATTCGAGGGACAGGTCATTGAGTTTAACAGCGAAGAAAAAGAAGTAACGGAGTGAACGGCATGACATTGCAATTTAGTGTGCTTGCAAGCGGGAGTACTGGTAATGCGATCTATGTGGAATCAGGGGAACATTCCTTCCTCGTCGATGCGGGCCTGAGCGGAAAGCAAATGGAGGGCCTGTTCCAGCAAATCGGCCGCGATATGCGGGATTTATCCGGTATTCTTGTAACGCACGAGCACAGCGACCATATTAAGGGCTTGGGAGTCGCTGCCCGGAAGTACAAGCTTCCCATCTATGCGAATGAAAAAACATGGCAGGCGATGGAGCATGGCATCGGCGAAATCCCAACTGAACAGAAATTCGTCTTTGGAATGGAAACAGTCAAAAGCTTTGGTTCGCTCGATATTGAATCGTTCGGTGTTTCCCATGATGCCGCGGAGCCAATGTTTTATGTGTTCCATTCAGGCGGGAAAAAGCTTGTCCTCATAACAGATACAGGTTATGTTAGCGACCGCATGAAAGGGACGATCGCCAATGCGGATGCGTATGTATTCGAAAGCAATCATGATGTGCACATGCTCAGGATGGGACGGTATCCATGGAACGTCAAGCGCCGTATTTTGAGCGATGTCGGCCATGTCTCGAATGAAGATGCCGCCATTGCGATGAGCGAGGTGGCGGGGGATAGGACGAAACGGATTTATCTCGCCCACTTGAGCCTTGATAATAATCTGAAGGATCTGGCGAGGATGTCTGTCGCCCAGACGCTTGAAACGAAAGGTATCCGAATTGGCGAGCAGTTTGATTTGTATGATACAGATCCGAAGATTCCGACGGTGTTGACAGCGGTATAATCGGTATTTTTGAAAAGAGTGAACGTCCTTGTCAGGGAGGATGTTTACTCTTTTCTTTCATTTGCGTCGATTTCTTGAATGGTGTGAAAAAAGGTGCTGAACGGGTATGCCTTTTTCTTAGAATAATAGGGTACAGGGAGTATAATTAAAGTAGCGTTGAGTGAGCCGGCTGAATTGGAGGAGGAATCGTGAATGGGTTATTATGATCATGATTATCAAACGAGATATAGAGAACCAGAGCCTAAAAAGAGTAAAAAAGGAACTTTTTTTTCAAGCCTGCTTGGCGCGGTCATTGGTGCCTTGCTCGTCATTTTAACAGTTCCATACCTTTCAAATGCAGGCTTGCTTCCGTATAAGGTCGAGCCTACGAACAAAGCGGAGGAAGCGGCTCCTGTTGGTGGCAGCCTCGGGTCCGACGGGCAAAAAAAAGTTGCGTACGATGTTGAGACCGATGTGACGAAAGCGGTCGACAAGGCGGCTGACGCTGTTGTCGGGATCAGCAATATCCAGACTTCAAAAGGCTTCTGGTTAAGCGAGGAACAGGAAAGAGCGGCCGGAACCGGATCCGGCGTCATCTATAAAGTAGCGGGAAACAAAGCGTATATTGCAACAAACCACCATGTTGTCGAAGGGGCGACTGAACTGGAAGTCACCTTATCAGACGGCAGCAAGATTCCCGGCAAGCTGAAAGGCAGCGATGTGTGGACAGACCTGGCGGTGGTTGAAGTCGATTCGGACAAAATTAAAACCGTTGCCGAGTTCGGCGATTCAGATGCATTAAAGCCTGGGGAGCCGGTTATCGCCATCGGCAATCCGCTCGGGCTGACCTTTTCCGGATCGGTGACAAAAGGAATTATCTCCGGCCTCGAACGGGCGATTCCTGTTGATATTAACCAGGATGGCATTGCCGACTGGCAGGCTGATGTTATCCAGACAGACGCTGCCATCAATCCAGGCAACAGCGGAGGCGCGTTGATCAATATCGCAGGGCAGGTCATCGGCATCAATTCAATGAAAATTGCCCAGAGCGCGGTGGAGGGAATCGGACTATCCATTCCAATCAATTACGCCGAGCCGGTCATTGCCGATCTTGAGAAGTATGGAGAAGTCAAAAGGCCTTATATGGGCATTGATTTGCGGTCAGTAGCCGATCTGCCGGCATCTTTCCAGCAAAACGACCTCAAGCTGCCTAAGAGTGTGAACTATGGGGTTGCTTTAAGAAGTGTGGTCCCTAATTCACCTGCCGATCAAGCAGGGCTTAAAGAGCTGGATGTTATTGTCTCAATGGATGGAGAAAAAATTACCGATGCGATCGATTTGCGTAAGCATCTATACAATAAAAAGAAAATCGGCGAGAAAATGAAGATTATCTATTACAGGGCAGGCAAGCAAATGGAAACGACCATGGTGCTTGGTGAAGGGGATATATAAGAAATGAGCGGGGGAGCCAGAGGCTCTCCCGTTTTTCGGTTCGGCAAACAATTCCCCTAAACGCATGAGGACTCATTCCTCGCTACAGCCATTATATCGGGGTGTTCCCCCTAAATTAATACGCCGGATACTTCAAGCGGGGTTAGTGCATTCGTCTTATTGATATAAATAAACGCATCGTACCGTTCGGATATCGAAGATGGAACATAGTTGCCATAACGCTCATAATCAGGGTTATACACTACGCCAATCGCCCGGTGGCCAATTGTGTGCTTAAATAAATTTCTATTTTTCTCTGTAAAAATAAGAAGTTTATCGTGTGCTCCTGCTCTATAAAGCAGATCTTCCCAGCTACCGGCAACAGCGGGCGGAGTAATCATTTTTTCAAAATTGACGCCCCATTCAGAGGCTGCGATAACAGTCCCATGGTTTGTACCGAAGCCAACAATAAACACGTTTTCTTGTCCAGCCTGTTCTCTTAAGAGTTGTCCTACATTTACAAGTCCAGCATTTTCCATATCGGTAGCCCTGGCGTCCCCAACATGTGTATTGTGTTCCCAAATGATCCCTTTGGAACGATGGCTATAAAAAGAATCAATTTTATTTAGAACCTCAACCATGTGGCGGTCTCGTATATTCCATGATTCATTATCATTTGTAACCATTGTTGTGTAATAGTTTTCCGCATTTGCTGTAATAAGTGCATTGATTTCTATGTTCAAGCTGCTTTCCTGTGTATCCTGATACGTATGTTTGTTCAAGCTGATTTTTGTTAGCAGCTGTGCTACTTCCTCGTGGCAGCCTTCGGAATAAAATGCGGATGACAAAGCATATTTCTCCGCTTCGCGGTTAAAAGGCTCAAAACAGGCGAACGCTTTCTTTGCGGCTTCAAGGTCGGGAGAGTTTCTTTCCTTTAGATACTTAAGAATTTCGTCCATAGATTCCCATAGGCTATAAAGATCAATCCCATAAAAACCAACTTTGTCCTCATTTTGCTTTCCTTGATTATATACTTTTAGCCATTCAATTAAGTTGATTATTTCTTCATTTGCCCACATCCAGGTTGGCCAGCGTTTAAAGGACTTGAGGACTTCACGCGCATTTTTATATTCATCTGTATACCCTTTAATATAGCGGTTAATTTCCTGGCATTCCGGCCAATCTCCTTCGACTGCAATGAAGGTGAACCCCTTTTCAGTGACTAACCTTTTGGTAATCTCCGAGCGGATTTTATAAAACTCAGACGTTCCATGGGAGGATTCCCCCAGCAAAACGTACTTCTGTTTAGAAATGGCCGAAATGACCGGATCGAGGCCATCGCCGGGATTCGCCATTGGAATAGAATGTTGTTGTATCGCTGATAACTGGTTACTTTCCATCAGTTAGCTACTTTCATTTTTATATTCTGCATTATACGAATTAGCTCCGGAATGGACAGAGAGGAGGGTATCAGCATATCCGACCAATCGGTTCACCAGCTCATCAGAAATCGCATAAACGAAATGATGAAGCGACTCATTATGTAAGGCTGGGTCATCAAATATTATCGTCGTGTTTATGAAGATTTCCTTTGTATCGTATAAGTTATAATGGATCATAACCTTGCCAGCAGCCCCGCCAGTAAGAGGATCTTTGTAACCCGGTAAAAAGACATACCACTCCTCTGCTGAAGGAGACCGGAAGTTTTTCGTGAACACCAGACCTCTTATTTCCTCATCTATCTTTTTTTTCATTAGTGAATCAACTACTTCGACTATTTTATTGTCCATAAAAACCTTCTCCGCTGAATTTCAAATACCATCCCATTTTGTAAGGATAGACGCGAATGTTCATCAAGTTGGATACCTTCGTCCATTAGATGTACAACCATATCTTTTCCTAAACGATTAAAATTACAAAAAATATTATTTAAGCGGGGGAGCCCCGGATAGATTACGGCTTATTTATATTTGCCTGGATGTACAAGCACAAGGGGGAGTTCAGGGAAGCGTTACGACTTAACTTAAAGTTGGCATAGCTCTAGGAGGATGCACTACTCATTGGAGACTGTACTAACAGGCCAAACTAACTCAGCGTTTAACTGTGGATTGTTCATATCTAATTAATTGAGGTATAGTATGGTGTGGATAACTGGATTCCGGTTGTGGAAAATTAATAGTGTAGAATTTAACACAGAAGTAAAGACAAATTTTGTGATTAAGAAGAGGTGGAAATCTTGATTTATTGCTGCGAAGAACACGTAGATCTCGCTCTGGATATGGTTGTTGACGAGCATGAAACCTTTCCGATTTTGGAAAAAGTAGGTGTGGATAACTTATCAACAACCTGTGAATTTTGTCAAAATAGCGCAGTATATGTTGTGGCGAACGAATGATCCCATACAAGATGTGGATAGAAAATGTGGACATGTGGATAAGTTCTGTGGATAACATGTTTGTAAACTGTTTGTAACCAATTTGTAAAGGGTTGTGAATTGTGAATATCTCTGTTGTAACGGTTGGTAAATTGAAAGAAAAATATTTGAAGCAGGGAATAGAGGAATATACGAAGCGGCTGTCTGCTTATGCAAAAATCGAAATTATAGAGGTCGCTGACGAAAAGGCTCCAGAAGAAATGAGCGAAGCGGAAATGGAGCAGGTCAAGAAAAAGGAGGGGGAACGCATCCTGGCGAAGGTCAGCCCTGACGCCCATGTCATCGCCCTGGCCATTGAAGGCAAAATGCAATCGTCCGAAGAGCTCGCCGCCACCCTGGACAAGCTCGCCCTCCATGGCAAAAGCAAAATCGCTTTTATCATCGGCGGATCGCTTGGATTGAGCGGCGAAGTCCTCGCCCGCGCCAATGAAAAACTATCCTTTTCAAAAATGACCTTTCCACATCAATTGATGCGTTTGATACTGGTTGAGCAGATTTATCGCGCATTTCGGATAATTCGGGGAGAACCGTATCACAAGTGATGGTAAACAAGAAATTAGAACTTACAATTCAAATAGAAAAATTGAGGAAATTAAAAAACAACTAAATTAAATATATTCCAAAAGAGAAAGGACAAAATAAACTGGCACCCATGTCAAGGACACTATAAAAAAAGAGATTAAGCTGCTAGAAGATGATTCCTAAATTGAATAAGGGTCATCTTTTTTAAATTCCACTGGTAGCGGTAATTATTATAGTAGACCATGTAATGATCTATTCTTGACTTCAATTCCTTCAACGTCCTTGCTGATTTATAATTCACCTCATCCTTCATGTGGCCAAAGAAGGATTCCTGAGGTGCATTGTCCCAACAGTTTCCCCTCCTTGACATTGACTGGTCCAGGCCATATCCCTTTAAAAGCTTCTGGTAGCGGGGGCTTGTGTAGTGGCTTCCCTGGTCCGAGTGGATAAAGGCTTCTTCGTGAAGTGTCACTTTCTTGTTGTTCATCAATTTATGGATCGTCCGGGTCGCAATGTCCAAGGTGATCCGGTCAGACAAATGGTAAGCCAGGATTTCATTGGTGCAGGCATCTTTTACGGTCGACAAATAAGCCATACTATTACCGTTATATGGCAGGTAAGTGATGTCTGTCAGTAACACTTTTCCTGGGATTCCTTGCTTAAAGTTCCTGTTTAATTTGTTCGGAACTACTTGATGTTCCTTTGTGGCCTTGGCAATCTTTTTATAAGGATTTGGCTTTCGTTGAGGGCAGACAATCCCATACTTCCTCATGATTCTCTGGATCTTTTTGCGGCTGTAGATTGTATTAAGTTCATTCTCCAGGTTCATTTTAATGGAGCGGGAGCCTTTCTTATATCCCCGACGGTTAAAGGCCTTTAAAATAATTTCCTTCGCCTCAAGGTCTGATTTCTCCCTGGCTTCACGGATAGGGGCTGCCTGTAGATAGCTGTACTAGCCTGACCGGGAGACATCCAGCAGTTCACAAAAATATCCCGTCATCCCTTTAAAGTCATTTTGTTTAAGCGTCTCAAAAATCAGTTGGTATGCTTTATTCGGATTTAGATTTTCTCTTGCGTTTAGCAGCCTCCTTTCGGTCGTTTCTAGCTTTTTTAACAGCTCTACCTGTCCTTCTAGAAGTTCAATCCTTGCCTTTTGTCTCTCAATTACTTCGTCAGGTGAAAGCTCACGTTCCAAGGGTCTGCCCGAAGCCGTTTTCCTTGTATCTGTAAGCCCAATCAGGCCATTCTTTTCATAAGCCTTTTTCCACCTGCAGGCTGACTGCTCAACTCGTTTCATTCCGATGACATCCACTTCAAAGCCATTCTCCTCAAAGATTTGACGCGGGAGTTTACCGGCTTGGTATTCGTCTATAAATCTATTTTTAAATTCATTTGTATAGGTAATCGATCTTACACTGACTCGATGTACATTTGGATTTCCTTGAAGTATGTTTATCTCTTTAGATGAAATGTTATTTTACTCATGGTGTCCCCAATCCCTCTATAGTGAAATTCAAGTATATAAAAAATACCTGTAGGTTGAACACTCTTTTTTTCGAGTGTCCTACCTACAGGTACCATTTTAAAAGTCCTTACTCTTTTTTATTTTATAGATTAATTAATAATAACAATGTATAAGCAAAACTAAAAATATTTGTAGAAATAAGAATAGGGAGGAGTAAAAAAATTAGAAATATGAAACTAAAATAATTTCTTAACGTAATAATATGATAGTTAGCATATTAAAATTGATGGAATGTTCCAGAGTGGAGTGGAAAAATGGAGAAATTAGACAAAGATTACGTTTGGGAATGTGATTATGGTGTAAGAAAGCCTTTAGTACCGGTACTAATGGAATTATTAAAAAATCAAGATGCAACATCTCTTCAAATGGTAAATCTTTTGACTAACTCAATTCCATATAATTTAGAATTTTTCATTGTAGTAAGCTATGATAATCCTAAAGAAGGACATGTTGAGGTAATGAAGAATTTGATGAGGGCAGAAGGTTTACGTTATCGTCCAGATATTACATTTAATGAATTAAGTCAAGAAATAGGCAATAGAAGGTTTAATAGTCAAACTTTAGTAAGAGAGAGTGACGTATTAGAAGCGATGAACAATGAATTACTTTTCCCATTTGTTGAGAAAAGTAAATTAGAAAAGATGGGTTATGTAATAGATAAACCACTTGGAAATCAGATGCCTATATTCTTAAGTCATTCTTCTAAAAATAAAAGTGAAGTCGAGGATTTAATTCCTTATTTAAATGGAGCAGGATTACCTGTTTGGTTTGATAAAGTTAATATTGATTATGGCGAATCAATTGTTAAAGCAATTCAAAAAGGAATAAAACAATCTGCAGGAGTCATTTTTTGGATTACAAACGACTTTATTAATTCAAACTGGTGTGATTTGGAGTTAACTAAATTCTCAAGTAGATATGCTTCCAAAAAAGATTTATTAACGATTGCTGTAGTTCATCAGGATGTTGATATAGATAAAATAGATTTTCTATTTGATGACATTAAATATTTACATCGTAAAGATGAGAATCTAGAAACAATAGCAAAAAAGATACTTCCTTCGCTAAAAAGATATAAAAGTAATAATAACACATGATATTCTTTGATTATACATTGGAAAATATAGGTGTCTTTGGATTCGAGGTGGAATTGTGAAGGAAATAGCAAAATGGTTAATCATAGCATTGCTTATCGCTGGAATAATAGTCTTTCTTAGTATAGTTGATATACAAAAAATAGAAGTTCATTATGTAAACACGTTGTGGCGAAATTTAATTTTTATTTCGACTACCCTATTCGCGTTAATACCCTTATTGTTGATAACCCTTCTGTTGGTATTCATAGGGCTTAAAAAATGGGCCTTTCGTGTTGATAAATTAAGCATTGGTGGATTCAATGTTTTATTTGATAATCCAAACCAATTGTTTAAAAGACAGCTGCGTACGTTCTTAGATACAAAACGAACGTTATTTAAGGTAGATTTTGAACATGACAACATAAAGGAAACACTAGATTCTTATTTTGAAGTATATAAGTTTGTAAGAGATGAAATTAAGATATTAGGTGATGCAAAAAAACGGAAAAGCAATAAAGTAAGTAAAGAGACTCATCTATATGATTTGTCTAATGAAATCATAAAAGAATTAAACAATTTCTTAACTACGCATCAAAGTAACTATCGACGTTGGTATACATACTTGGAAAAAAGTGATGAAGAAAACTTTTATATGAAACCAATAGGTGAACTACAACAAAGCTACCACCACTATGAACAACTAAAAACTGATTTTGAAAAACTGAATAAATTCTTCACAGAACAGGTTTCTGTAGAATTTGACATTAATATAGAGAAATGGGGGATCCAGAGTGCATAAAACATTTATCAGTTATCATCACAAGAACGAACAAGATCTAAAAAATGAAATAATTGAAAAGTTTGGCGGAGAGGATTTTATTGATTCAGCTGTTGCCGACGGTGAAATCAATACCGATTTAAGCGAAGATGAAATTATGAGAATTATAAGAGAAGATTACTTGCATAATTCAACGGTGACTGTTGTTTTAGTAGGTTGGGAAACTGCACAACGCCCATATGTTAATTCCGAAATCCAGGCATCTTTACGCGACACTAGCAAGAATAAACATAATGGTTTGTTAGCAGTTATTCGAGATGATTTGTATAACGATATTTATACGAGTGGTACATGTTCTGATTGTGGTGGTGTAGTTCGCAATAGAAATAGTACATTTTATGAGTATTATATTCCAAATTTAATTAAGAAAAATCATACTTATTATGGAGACAAATGCCATTACAACAGTAAAGATATTTATTGTGCTGTTGTAAAATACTCTAATTTTATCAGTAACCCTGAATTTTATATTGATGAGGCATTTGATAAACGAGACAATGATTTATTAGCAATAAAGAAGATTCCAGACGAAGGTACACCACGAATAGGTAAGAACAAATCCAAAAGTTTTAAATAATTAAAAAGACATGGGTAAATCACCAACGCCTTTATTGCCTCTTAAATAACCACAGTGAACCGTACGTACCATAAGTAGGGGGAAATTAGAGTTAAGTGGAAGCCAGGAGACATTACATAAGACTTTCATTAGCTATCATCACGCTAACGATCAGGGCATACAGAACCTCATAAAATTTAGCGGAAATCATTTTAAGATAAATCTGTCTCAGATGGGGATTTTAATATAAATGATACCTAGACTATTATGCACATCGTTAGAGAAGACTTTTGAGCTGATTCAACAGTCACACAGGTAATATTAGGATACCAAACTGCACAGCGATCTTTTGTAAACTCAGAGATACAGGCTTCACTGTGGGGAGATAATCCAAACGGTCTCTTAGCCGTAATACGAGACGAAGTGTATGATCTTATTTACCAACCAAGTGAATGTACGTCTCGACTTTGTAATTGTGGAACCACACTTTGGTCACAGACGAGTCATTATAAAAACTACTTGTCAGAACTAGTCCAAAAAAATCATGAGTATGACGGATCAACAGCTCATTATACAGATGATGAAATATATTGCGTAATGCGTAATAATTAAGTACTCTACTATTATTAATAACCCCGAGAGATTTATCGATGAGGCGTCTGACAAGCGAAAAGGCAAATTCACTATCAAGAAGAAATTTCCCCCTGAAACCCCGAAAATCAAGTCCCAACCTATTTCTCTGAAGACTTCTCAGGTAGCTTCATATACAATGATGACAGGTAGCTGACACACCTGCATAAATATTTTAAACTCAAAGGAGATTCTTGGAATGGAATATGATTTATTTATTTCTCATGCATCTGAGGATAAAGAATCTTTCGTTAGACCCTTGGCACAAGTACTTAGTAAACTAAAAGTAAACGTTTGGTACGATGAATTCTCATTAAGAATCGGCGATAGTCTATCCAAGTCGATTGATATTGGATTAATTAACTCATCATTTGGAGTAGTCGTTTTAAGTAAAGCATTTATGCAAAAGAGTTGGACAGACTATGAACTTAAAAGTCTTCTTAGTAAAGAAATAGCTTACGGTAAAGTAATATTACCAATTTGGCATGGAATATCAAAAGATGATTTGCTCAATTTTAGTCCATTCCTGGCAGATAAGTATGCATTGAATACCAATGGAATGAATGAAAATATAATAGCACTTGAATTGTGCAAAGTGGTTAGACCCGATATATTAGAAAACATTACCAGACAAATGATATATGAATCATTATATGAAAATAAAGGGGAACAACTAGATATTGATATTAATCAAATAGAAGATATGTTCCCTTTAAGACATGAAAAATTACCAAAACAACTTATTAATAGAATTAAACTCGTACATAATGTTTTCAAAGACTATTATGATATTTCTCTGGAGAAGACAATTAACAATTTTAAATACGATACTAATCCCGAAAGAGAAGTGAAAATTTGGGAGGCTATGGCATCAACATATTTTGATTTGCTTGATATAATTCCAAATTCAAGAAATTTTTTAACGAAGAAAAACATTTACGGGCTTCTTTTGTGTATATCTTACTCTAATAAAGAGAAAGTTCTGAAAGAGTTTAAGAAATTCGATGAAGGAACCATAAATTTGGCTTTTAAGTTATTTAGAAGAAATTGCCCGATAAAGAACACTCATTTTGTTATCACAGAAAGAAGCAACTAACTTAACGAATCGCTTACGCCATTTACAGCCCATATTACAGAAAGTCGTGGATAGTCTTAATTAACTTAGAAACCATAGTCTACAAGCCTATTTTCATTGGTCTACAAAGATCATTAGTGACGTACCCCAAGACAACATCATCCTTTCTAAATTACGAAGGGCACTCGGCGGAGTACCCTATATACGTTACGGTGAACCGTATCATAAGTAAATGAGGTTTATAATATAAAATAAACTCTAACTTATACATGTTTTGTACAAATGTTAAAAATAATACAGTTATTAAACCGAATTCTAACGTTTTCCTTACGCCAAAATCAAATTAATTCAGTTATTGAAACCTATCCAAAGGGAGTAGTGGGTTTTCGCCGTTATTTGGATTTGCTAAACACTGCACCTGCTGAGAAAGATAATCTAAATGCTACGGATGTTAAAAATTTAATTGAAGACATTGAATACAAAGGTGTAACATTCGGTTATAAGGAAAAGGAATAATCCTCAGTAATATTAACTTTAACGTAAAGAGAGGAGAAACGATTGCACTTGTTGGCCCATCTGAGGATAGAACAAGGAATACATAATGAGCTGAGTGGAGTTGGAGGAGCATGCCAAAACTCCGTTATTTTGGTTGAATACATTCATGATAGGATGAATCTGCCTATTAGAAGGACCCAATTATTGAAACGATTGGACCAGTTTTCCTTTGTCAATTTTTTTAAAAGCTTTATAATGATAAAGGATGTATTTTAGTTTGGATTCTCTCTTAAGGCGTTTTTATCTAGCGGTTTAAGAGAAAGTTTGAAGTATAGAAGGCGGGCAGAAATTAAATGAAAAAAGTTGGATTTGATTCGGAGAAATATTTACAAGAACAATCTGCCTACATCCTAGAACGGGTGCAGCAGTATGATAAACTTTACTTGGAATTTGGCGGAAAATTGATAGGCGACAAACATGCCAAACGTGTCTTGCCTGGATTTGATGAAGATGCCAAGATCAAATTATTGAATACGCTGAAAGAAAATGCGGAAATCATCATCTGTGTGTACGCTGGAGACATCGAGCGGAACAAAGTCCGTGAAGATTACGGTATCACTTATGACCAAGATGTCTTGCGCTTAATCGATGAATACCGGGCATATGGCATTTCTGTCAACAGTGTCTTGCTCACTCGTTATCAAGGACAGCCAACAGCCAAAGTATTTATGACCAAGCTTGAGAGAAGCGGAATTAGCGTCTACACTCACAGTGAAATCAAAGGTTATCCCACAAATGTGGACGCGGTCATTGGCGACGAGGGATTTGCGATGAATCCCTATATTAAAACGACAAAGCCAATCGTGGTAGTAACGGCACCTGGCCCGGCCAGCGGAAAGCTTGCAACCTGCCTTAACCAAATGTACCATGAGAACAAACTGGGGAATAAAGTCGGCTATGCCAAATTTGAGACTTTTCCGGTTTGGAACTTGCCATTAAAGCACCCGGTAAATATCGCTTATGAAGCGGCTACCGTCGATTTGAAAGACGTGAATATGATTGACAATTATCACTATGAAGCATACGGGAAAGTAGCGATCAATTACAATCGGGATATGGAGACGTTTCCTGTCATCAAACGGATTATTGAAAGGATTACTGGTAAAGAGTCTGTTTACCGCTCACCGACCGATATGGGTGTTAATCGTTTGAAATCGGGTATCACCGACGATAACATCGTGCAGGAAGCTGCCAGGCAGGAAATCATTCGGCGCAGTTTCGTCGTAGAGAACGACTATAAAAAAGGGCTTGCCGATGAAGATAGTGTACGCCATATGCAAGTGATTTTGGAGGAGACTGACTTAAAGAAAGAGGATCGGGCACCTGTATTGCCGGCCCGTAATTATGCGAAAGCAGTCCAAGAGAGAATTGACAGTACGCATTTGCAAGCCGTAATTGCGATAGAACTGCCAAATGGCGAGATGATCACCGGTCGAACGACAACTTTGATGGATGCTTCGGCAGCCGCGATTCTGAATGGGTTGAAGAAATTGGCCAATATTGCCGATGAAATTGATTTGTTGTCACCGATGATTTTGCAGACGATTCAACGGTTGAAGACCGATGATTTGAACAGCCGAGTCCCGACACTAAGCGCCAATGAAGTGCTGATTGCACTGGCAATCAGTGCGGTCACTAACCCTACTTCTGAGCTGGCTTATAAGCAACTGCCAAATTTAAAAGACACACAAGCTCATTCTACGGTTATATTGAATAGGGAAAACGAACAGACCTTTAAGAAGCTTGGAATCGACATCACCAATGATCCAGTATATCCGACTGAGAACCTGTATTACAATTAGGTTTTGGAAAACTTCTGCCTTTTTCTTCTTACCTGAAAGCCTAAGGCAGATGCTTTTCGTTTATAGAGTTTACTAAAAAGGTGTAGTCTTCTCCTAAAGAGAGGACTACACCTTTTTTGAAGAATATGAAGATGCTTTTGAAGGACTCAATTTACGTAAAGTGATGGGCAAGGCTGTCTTGATTTTAAAGACTATACCAAAATGATTTTACTCAATCTAACAGAAAAATAAAACCGCATATAAAAGTAGCCGCGGTGAGACTTACCAAGAGCAAACGGATTTTAATCTTACAACTACTAGAGAAGACAATTAAATAGTCCTACAGTATAAGTAGGGTAAATAATGAATGTAAAAAGGATGTCTGAATTTAGGAGACATCCTTTTTGTTTGGAGCTTATTTTGTATAATTATCGAAGTACCCTTGAATATAGATCATTGGGGTTCCTTTATCTCCACTACCTGAAGTCAAATCAGATAATGATCCAATTAGGTCTGTTAGTTTACGAGGCGTGGTACCTTGTGCTTCCATGGCACCAACCAGGTCGTCTTTTTTATTTTGGATGTATTCGGAAATAGCTTGTTTTAATTCTTCTCCCTGAAGATGAGAGAAGTTGTTATCTGCCAAGTATTTTAATTTCACTTCGTTTGGAGTACCTTCAAGTCCTTTAGTGTAAGCAGGTGATACTACTGGATCGGCAAGCTCCCATATTTTTCCGACTGGGTCTTTAAATGCTCCATCGCCATAAACCATTACTTCAACGGTTTTACCTGTTACTTCTTTGATTTTGGCTTGAATTTCATCTACGAGTGGCTGACAGTTGTTTGGAAATAGTTTTACGCTGTCTTCAGTTGCTTTATTTGATCCAAGTAGACCATAAGCCTCATTAAAGCCGCTGCCATTAACTGACTCTGAAAGAATATCATCAAGTCCATAAATTTTTTCAACACCAGCGTTTGTTAAAATCCGTTTTGTCCTGAAACGTGAGTGGATATCACAAGTTAAAACATTCTTTGTATAGTCCAAAATGGTTTTTGGGTTGTTAGAGAAAATAACCTCGCACGTTACACCTTCAGCCTCAATCAGGGATTTATAGTATTCGATGTAATCAACACCTGTAAAGGGATGATGGATAAAACCGAAATGTTCACGGAACTGAGCTTCAGACAATACACCTGTCCATGGATTTATTCCCTTATTGTCTAGTTCATCGATATCTACAAGGTGATTTCCGACTTCATCAGATGGATAGCTTAACATTAATACAATGCTCTTTGCTCCTTTTGCTATCCCCCGTAAGCAGTTCGCAAATCGATTACGGCTAAGAATCGGAAAAATGATGCCAATTGTTTCGTCTCCGAATTTCCCTTTAATATCTGCTGCTATATCGTCAATTGTCGCATAGTTCCCTTGTGCACGAGCCACGATTGATTCAGTTATTGTTATAATGTCACGATCCTCAATCGAAAATCCTTCAACTTTTGCTGCATTTATTACTGTATCAACAACGATTTGCTCAATATTGTCCCCTTTGTTGATGATGGGACCGCGAAGCCCACGAACTACTGTTCCAACGGCTCTTGTCAATTTAATCTCTCCTCTATTGGGGTAAAATTGATATAGATTTATTTAATTATTTTTAAACGCTATAAGTTTACTATACGTCACTATAGTGATATAAGTAAAATTAATATAAATTATATCAGGTATAAGGAGTACTAATATGATTGGGAAGTTGGATTCATATCGTATATTTTACGTCGTTAGCCAAAATAAAAGTTTTTCCAGAGCAGCACAGGAATTATATATGACCCAATCTGCAGTTAGTCAAGCTATTATGAAGCTTGAAAATGAGCTAGAAATACAACTTTTTTATAGAACATCTAAGGGCATAGTATTAACAAATGAAGGAAAATTATTAAGTGAGCATATTAATTCTGCCATGGGAATGATCAACGTCGCAGAAGAAAAGCTATTTGAATTTAAAACATTACGGACTGGACGATTGCGTATTGGGGTTGGAGATACCATCTCACGCTATTTTTTAATTCCGTATTTAGAAGAATTTCATGCAAGATACCCCGGAATCAAATTAAATATTTTGAATGGAACCACAACAGAGATCTGCGACTTTATTAAAACTGGAAAGGCAGATTTGGGGATATGTAACTTGCCGATATATGACGACCACCTTCAAGTCATCCCATGTAAGGAGATTCAAGATATTTTTGTCTGCGGGGAAAAATTTAAAAGATTAACGAGTAAACCGATTAGTTTAGACTATTTAATGAAAATGCCACTAATTTTTTTAGAAAAGAAATCGAATTCACGAATATATGTGGAAAAATTCTTTAAAAAGAGGGGCTTTAATATCTCACCTGTGTTTGAACTGGGGTCTTATGATTTAGTATTAGAATTCGCAAAAATAAATTTAGGTATTTCTTGTGTCATAAAAGAGTTTTCAAGTCATTATTTAGAAAAAGGAGATTTATACGAGATAAGGCTAGGAGAGGAAATACCAAAGAGGAGTATTGGCATATGCCATTTAAAAAATGTTCCATTGTCACGGGCTGCGAAGAAGTTTGTAGAACGTATAAATAATATCTGAAGCAATAAAAACTCATTTAGATGGATCACCGAGAACCGTATCATAAGTTAGTGTGGTTTTTCTGGAAAATAGTACAGCATCTTCTCTGATAGTGAGAGTGGTACTGTTTGTTTTTAATATTAGATAAACTTTTGTTGAATCTACCAGTCCTTTTGGTCCACTTCAAAAACGAAAAGATGATTGCTGAACAAAGCCAAGTGAAGCAACTATTACATTAGGTTAATTGGGAGAGAGACTAATTTTATTTGATAAAAAAAGGGCTTGTCCGAATAATGGACAAGCCTATTTTAAAATGAGCGGCCTTTCCCTTGTATGTTTCAGTCATACACTCATTATTATTAATTTTCTCATGTACCATAAAGAGCAATCATTTTTATTTGTTTTGAAATCGTTCTTTTGCCATATCAATAAAAGCTAGGGCGGCAGAAGTTAGCTGAGAACCTTTTCGATAACTTAGAACGATGTGACTTTTGAATGCCGGGTCCGTTAACGGGTATAAATTCGCCTCTATAGCCAAGGTCGCACTTTCAATCACACATTGTGGAACGATTGTTACGCCAACTCCATTATTAGCCAACCGCAATGCATTTTCAGCATTCGTAGTTTCTAATACAACTTGTGGATGAATATTGTACTTAGATAATACTTGATTTGTGAATCTACGTAATCCTAATCCAGGTTTGGCTAAAATGAAACTTTCTCCGTCTAATTTGGATGGATCAAAATCAACGTCTGAAGTTTGATTTTTTTTATATAGTCGATGATTTGGAGGTATCACGAAGTAATTGTACTCTTCGTAAAGATTCTCATACGTAATGTCGGGATTTGTAATCGGAAGCGAGTTGACGCAAACATCAATCTGATTTTGCAATATCAATGACTCCAATTCCTCAGCCACGTCCTCCACTAAATTAATCTCAATTCCAGGGTAGCGTTGCATAAAGGATGGCAAAAACTTGTAGAGGGTGTAGGTTGCCAAAATGGGACTGACACCAATTTTTATTCTTCCTTTTTTTAAAGAAGAGATATCCTCTAGTTCATTTAACATGTTATTTATTATTTTTTTTGCATCATTCATATAGGAAAGGTATCTTTCACCAGCAAATGTTAGGGTAATTGGATTCGTTTGCCGGTTAATCACTTCTACTCCGAGTTCCTCCTCCAATGTCTTGATGAACTTACTTAAATATGGCTGTGAAATAAAGAGGTGTTTAGCCGCTTGGGAAATGCTTCCGTATTTAATAATGGCATTTAGATAATCTACACTTAATTCCTTCAATATATTTACAATCTCCTTTAAACAATCCCTTAACTGACAGTGGGTGTTCATTTAAATTCGGGTTATAGCTAATTTATTATGACTATTATATTAAAAATAGTATTATCTAAACGTTTTTAATTTGTGACATAATTGTGAATGGAAATAATATGGGGCTTATGACATCATACAATTTTAACAGAAATGAAGGAGATATCATGGAAGATGCAGCAAAAGTTGCAAAGAAGTCAAATAAAAGTCTTCTTTTAAAGTATTTGATTGTACTTATTCCACCATTAATTGTTTATTTAATACCTAGCACAGAATCATATACCCATGAAATGAAGATATTCTTTGCGATTACTTTGGCGGCCATTGCCCTATGGGCGCTTGAGTTAATAAATCTTATTATCGTGGCGCTCGCATTGCCTGTGGCATTCATACTAACAGGTGTTGCCACTCCTGCAGATGTTTATGCGCCTTGGAGTCAAGATCTCCCATATCTTGTTTTAGGAGCATTGATTCTATCAGCTGTTTTTGAAGAATCGGGCTTGATGAAACGGCTTTCCTACTGGTTTATTTTAAGAGGGGGAGGAACGTATAAAGGAATCATCTATGCGCTATCCACTTCCGGCTTCATTATTGCCTTTCTCGTTCCGGGTTCACTAGCACGTATTGCCCTATATACAGGGATGGCATTCGGAATTATTCAAGCAATGGGTTTAAAGAAATTCTCTAAAGGATCTGTTGGTTTACTGTTTGGCGCATACAATGCGGCTGTAACGGCATCCTTTGTTAGTCTTACAGGTGTTGAACCGATGCTTGTTTTTAACAGTCAGATGGAGAGTATCGGCTTAAAAGGGGCAACGTGGTTGCAATATGTTATCCATAACGTTCCAATCACCGTTATTTGGACATATGTCATGGCGTTTGCGATTACGAAGATGTTTAAAATTGAAGAAACAATTGAAGGTAAGGAATACTTTAAGGAGCAATATCAGGAATTAGGGAAACTGACGATGAAGGAAAAAAAGGTTTCTGTCATTCTGTTAATTCTCGTTGCTCTATTAGCAACGAGCTCCATTCATGGAATTGCCTTAGGTTGGATTTTCATTGGGATTGCCTTTATTTGTTTCCTTCCTGGCATTAGTCTTGCAGACAATGCCACTATGGCCAAAACTAATTTCGGAATGATTTTCTTCATTACGGCGACAATGGCGATTGGTCAGGTTTCATCCGTTGTTGGGGCCGGGAAGTTTATTGCCAACTCATTATTTCCACTCATGTCCGTCGGTGGTACGTTCTACACGATTATCGCTACATGGGTTCTATCGGTAGGGATTAACTTTGTTCTTACCCCTTTTGCAGCGTCTGCAACGATGGCAATCCCGATTTCTGAGCTATCAAACACTTTGGGAATTAGCCCATTGCCGTTAGCGTATTCTTTCGTACATGGACTTTATCAGCTGTTATTGCCATATGAGTCCACATTGCCATTACTGTTATTCAGTTATATGGCAATGACGTATAAGCAATTTTTGAAGTATTTTTCGATTCAAATGGTCCTGAATGTAATTTTTATTGCATTAATTGCGATTCCATATTGGTATTTAATTGGATTATTATAGACGAGCACTCCTAAGTAGGGAAAGGATGAATAGATGATGTTGGATATTTTTTCATTAGAAGGTAAATTAGCAATTGTTACAGGAAGTGCAAGGGGGATTGGACAAGCCTATGCAATTGGATTGGCTGAAGCTGGTGCAACGCTTGTTCTTGTCGATCTTTTGGAAGATAACTTAAAAGAAACTGCAAAAATCCTTAAAGATAAAACAGGTCGCGATGCTAAAACTTTCGGCATTGATGTGACAGATAGCGCAAAAATCAATCAAATGGTGGAAGAGATTATTGCTGAGTTTGGAAAAATTGATATTCTTGTCAACAATGCAGGCATTAACGCTCCAAAGCCTTTCCTTGAAGTAACAGAAGAAGATTGGAAAAAAATCGTTGGTGTGAACCTTAACAGTCAATTCCTCATGTCAAGTGCTGTCGTTAAAGAGATGGTAAAGCGTAATTACGGAAAAATCATTAATATGGCATCTGTCGGTGGATTCATGGCATTAAGTGAAACGGCTCCTTATAACGCAAGTAAAGGCGGCGTATTACAATTAACCAAAACAATGGCCGCTGATCTTAGCCAATACAAGCTCAATATTAATGCAATCTGCCCAGGTTTCATTGACACAGGTCTTCTGAAACCTTCGAAAGAAAGAGAAGAGCGTCTCAAAAAGGTGATGGCCAATACACCGCTTAATCGTCTAGGATCACCAGATGACTTAGTAGGTGCGTGTGTGTTCCTCGCTTCTGATGCTTCTAGTTACATGACTGGTACACAAATCGTTGTAGATGGCGGAATGTCTGCAGTCGCAATGTAAAGATGTACAAAAGAAATATTGGACTGAAATATCGACCATTTAAAAGAGGGTCAAATTATTTCAGTATCAGACAGACAAAATAGATGAGAGTTATCCAGGATGCCGATAAAATCGAGATTTATAATTATGTTTTCAGAACTGAATATTAATTATTTTTATGAAAAAACAGCGTATTCATTACAAAATGAATACGCTGTTTTTTTAATAAAACCAACATTGACATTTAACAGCCTTTCAATAAACATTAGCTTATATGAAAAATATATTTGGTAAAGGGCATTGCTAAAAGGAGACATCAAAGTATGTTCAACTTCTTAAAGAGAAAAAAATTAATAAAGGATAATTTAAAAGGCATGGCAACCTTAATGTATCGAGATGTTTCTGAAGATACATGGGATAAAGAAAATTTAACTAAAAGAAATTTGGATTTCTCAATTGAAAGCATTCGAATTATTGATATGTATGTAAAGAGATTGATGAATACGGAAAAAGGCATTGAACTGTTGAATAATCACTTTGACAATTTTGTGGTTCGCATAGGCGCATATATAGGAGAGGTTATTAAAAACAATATAAATCAGGATATTTACTGGTATGAGTTTGATTCTGTTTATGTTTACTCATCTGCACTTGAGGAAATACATGGAAGTGAAAAACCCTATAGTCTGCTATATTCCAAAAAGAGGGATATTGTTATATTACCTTTGTTAGAAACAAAACATTTATTGGAGGGAAATTCAAGGTATTCTAACTTTCTAACTTACGTAGAAGAAATGATTAAGAAAAATTCTTAAGTTAAGTCAAATATTATTTTCAAGTCATGAGTGGTTAGACCTGAACAATAATAAATGACTATTTGAGTGACCCTCACCCCTAGTAACTCCTCGTATTATGTTAAATTATTATCGACAAAGTTAGGGGGAGTGACAGGCACGTTTCTTAGAAAAAGGAAGGAGAGCACCCTGGTGAAGGACAGCCCTGTCGCCCATGTCATCCCCTGGCCATTGAAGGAATGATGCACTCGTCCGAAGAGCTCGCCGCAAACCTGGACAAGCTGGCCCTCCATGGCAAAACGATGTCCTCGCCCATGCCAATGAAAAGCTATCCTTTTCAAAAATGACCTTTCCTCATCAGTTGATGAGACTGATCCTGTTTGAGCAGATTTATCGGGCGTTTCGGATTAATGGGGGGGAGCTATATCATAAGTAAATTAGGTTTTTAAAGAGTGCGATAAAAAATTTTTGATAGGATGACAAAATGAAAAATGAAGTCACTTTAACGGTAAAGGGCAAGTTCGTAAATAAATATAAAAGCGGGTTTCCGCTCATATTAAAGGAAACCATCCTTAATTTGAACGAGGCTACAAAAGAAGGAGCCATTATCCGTCTTGTTGATGAAAAGAACAAGTTCATCGCAAAAGGCTATTTTGGGAAACAAAACAAAGGTTTCGGATGGGTACTTAGCAGAAACGAGAATGAACAGATCGACCAAAGGTTTTTTGTATATAAATTGAAAGATGCGATCAACTATAGAGAGTCCTTTTTTAATAGCCCGGATACAAATGCCTTCAGAATCGTAAATGGCGAAGGTGATGGTTTAGGCGGATTAACGATAGAGTATTTTGATGGCTACTATTTAATCAACTGGTATAGCGAAGGAATTTACCGCTTTCGGGAGTATATTATAAATGCCCTGAAAGAATTGGCAGAGTTTAAAGCCATTTATCAAAAGAAAAGATTTGATGTGAGCGGTAAATATATTGAAGAAGATGATTTCGTAGCGGGAGAAAGAGGAACCTTCCCGATTATCGTAAAAGAAAATGGAGTAAACTTCGCTGTTTACTTAAATGAAGGTGCGATGGTTGGTGTATTTTTAGATCAAAGAGATGTAAGAAAAAGAATCAGGGATGCGTATACGGAGGGAAAAAACGTACTGAACACCTTTTCCTACACAGGTGCGTTTTCGGTATTTGCTGCCGTTGGAGGCGCAATTAAAACGACAAGTGTGGATTTAGCAAATAGAAGTTGGAACAAGACAATTGAGCAGTTTAATTTGAACGGAATCGATTATGACTCACAGGATATCATTGTCGAAGACGTGTTCCAATACTTTAAGTATGCGGTGAAAAAGCAGCTAGCATTTGATATGGTTATACTGGATCCTCCAAGCTTCGCAAGATCAAAGAAGATGGTATTCAGCGCTGAAAAGGACTACAAAAATCTTTTAAAGGAAGCTATTGCGATAACAGAAGATGAGGGGATTATCGTAGCATCCACCAATTCTAGCTCTTTTAATATGAAAAAATTTAAAAGTTTTATTGATCAGGCGTTTAGAGAAACAAACAGGAAATATCAGCTGGTTGAGGAATTTTCCCTTCCGAAGGACATTAAAACAATAAAAGAATTCCCAGAGGGAAACTATCTTAAGGTTGTGTTTATTAAGAATTTGCCATAGAAAAAGAAAATGATATCCATCCATTAGAGCATTGAAATGGCAGTTAAAAATAACCTCATTTAGATACATCATGGAGAACCACACCATAAGTTCCTGATTTAGTCCCTTGGGAATACCGCCGTAAAGTTATTTGACATCATTTAGTTTTCCTGTAATAATTATGGTTAATTGCATACTGGTACCTTTAATTCAGTCCCGTGAGGCTGGCAAGGACAGCGGAAATAATGATGAGTGCTATGGCGGCCTATGTGTGTAGGTTTCCCATGGTTCATTATGGTAGAAAAAGCTTCTTGTCAGAAATGGCAAGGAGCTTTTTTTGTTCCCAATCTCCTAAAGTACCAGGTTCTTATATCTTATTTAATAGGAGGAATTTGGTATGGCAAATGTGGATAAAGAGTTTTCGTTACAGGCAGTGCCTAAGGCGAATCGAAATGGGTTTGGGAAAATTCTCGCGGTGATGCTGTCACTCAGCTTTTTCTCAGCAAGTATGTGGTCCGGGGGAACATTGGGAACGGGATTGTCGTTCACCCACTTTATATGGATCGTGCTGACGGGTAACCTTATCCTTGGGCTATATACAGGCGCATTGGCCCATATTGCGGCGAAAACGGGGTTATCGACTCATCTATTAACCCGCTATTCATTTGGTGAAAAAGGATCTTATTTATCTTCATTTTTGCTGGCATCAACTCAAGTAGGCTGGTTTGGCGTGGGGCTTGCGATGTTTGCCGTTCCGGTTGCAAAAGCGACGGGTGCCAATGTTTATCTTTTAATCGCGATTTTTGGTTTGGCGATGACGGCATCCGCCATTTTTGGAATGAAGACGTTAACGATTTTAGGAATGGTTGCTGTTCCGGCGATTGTGATCTTTGGCAGTTACTCAATGGTCGACGCTGCGAACACAGCTGGAGGAGTTCATGAATTGTTCGCTTATGAACCGAAACAGGCCATTAGTGTTGCGTTGGCATTAACGGTTTGTATCGGGTCGTTTATTAGTGCTGGTACGTTGACGCCTGATTTTGCCCGTTTTGCGAAAACATCAAAGTCTGCTGTGGCTGCTAATATCATCGCCTTCTTTCTTGGGAACTCGCTCATGTTTTTATTCGGCGCAGTTGGAGCAATGGTCTACGGTAAAGCGGACATTTCGGATGTCATGTTTTTGCAGGGATTGCTGATTCCGGCAATCATCGTTCTCGGTTTAAATATTTGGACAACAAATGACAGCGCATTATATGCTTCAGGACTTGGTTTTTCCAATATCACGAAATTACCTAAACAAAAAGTGGTTGTTTTCAATGGAATAGTTGGAACACTAGCAGCGATGTGGCTTTATAACAACTTCGTTGGCTTCTTGACAATACTTGGCTCCACTTTGCCATCCATCGGAGCGATCATATTAGCAGACTATTTCTTATTGAAGCGCAGAAACTATCAGCCATTCGAAACAATGAAATTTAAGGCTGTAAACTGGATTGCGATTGCAGCCTGGGTTGGCGGTGTCGTGATCGCAAATGTCGCACCAGGCATCCCTCCAATCAATGCATTGTTGGGAACAGCCGTCATTTATGTGGCTGTGACTAAGTGTGTGCCTCAGGAAGTAGCGTCATTAAGCAAACTAAATGGTAAAGGTGAGATAATCAGTGATCATTAAAAATGCAACGCTTAGAGGAAAAGAAGGCCTTTGGCACTTAATTATAGAAGATGGCAAAATTGAAAAGATTACGCAAGAACATAGCGAGGGGAATGGAAAGGAAATCATCGATGTCGATGGTTCCCTGGTCCTACCGCCGTTTATTGAGCCGCATATCCATTTGGATACAACCTTGACAGCAGGTGAGCCGGAGTGGAATAAAAGCGGGACACTGTTCGAAGGAATCCAAAGATGGGCGCAGCGAAAAGAGACCTTAACGATTGAAGATGTAAAAACAAGGTCCAAGACAGCGTTGAAATGGCAAATCGCCCAAGGGATTCAGCATGTCCGCACCCATGTAGACGTAACAGATCCGGAGCTGACGGCTTTAAAAGCTATGCTTGAAGTGAAGGAAGAAATGGCTCCCTTTGTAGATATTCAACTTGTTGCATTTCCGCAGGAAGGGATTCTATCCTACCCTAGTGGAGCAGAGTTACTTGAGGAATCATTGAAAATGGGTGCGGATGTTGTCGGCGGCATTCCTCACTTTGAATTTACAAGGGAATACGGAGTGGATTCCTTAAAAATTGCCTTTGACCTTGCTGAAAAGTATGACCGCTTAGTGGACATCCACTGTGACGAAATTGATGATGAACAATCCAGATTTGTAGAAGTTGTTGCGGCAGAGGCATACCAGCGTGGCTGGGGCGCGCGGACGACAGCGAGCCATACGACGGCAATGGGCTCTTATAATGATGCCTATACGTATAAATTATTCCGTCTGTTAAAGCTTTCATCGATTAATTTTGTCTCAAATCCACTTGTGAATATTCACCTTCAAGGAAGGTTTGATACGTATCCAAAGCGCAGGGGCCTGACGCGTGTGAAAGAGCTGCAGGAAGCCGGGCTAAACATTTGCTTTGGCCATGATGACATATTTGACCCATGGTATCCGCTTGGAACAGGGAACATGCTTCAAGTTTTGCATATGGGCATCCATGCTTCACAGCTAATGGGCTATGATCAAATTGTTAATTCGATTGATTTGATTACGATAAACAGCGCAAAAACGTTACAAATCGAAGAAAAGTACGGAATTGAAGAAGGGAAACCAGCTAACTTCATTGTCTTGTCCGCGGAAAACGAATATGAAGCAATTCGCAAGCAAGCAACTGTTAGGTATTCCTTCAGAAATGGCAAGATGATAGCTGAAACAAAGCCAAGTGAGACAAGCATCACCCTTGGCCAAAATGAAGAAAAGGTTACTTTTAATAAATAATCCATTTTCAAAACCAGTCCCATCAACTGATGAGGCTGGTTTTTTAATTTTGAGATAACCGTGGAAATCGTTACATCTAGGCGGTTTTTCGCCTTGATTCAGATATGCTTCATAGGTTATTAATGCATTTCGAGGGACATGCAAGGGTTGTTTTGAATAAGTGAAAAGATATTCTGTCGGCAAAAACCCAAAGAGGTGCAAAAAACAAACAAGTTTTTGCACCTCTTTGGGTTTTAGGTAAAGGACGGACTAATTTGTTTTTCGGATACCTCTGAAAGGATACCATCAGTCATGTTGTAAACCTTGTCGCAATATCCGACAAGCCGGACATCATGAGTCACAACGATGGTTGTGGTTTGTTTCTGCTTGGTTACATTTTTTAATAGTTCCATAACCTCATAGGCTCGATCCGAGTCCAGAGATGCAGTGGGCTCATCCGCCAAAATTATCGAAGGATTGCTATACAAAGCTTTTGCAATCGCTACTCGCTGGCGTTGCCCCCCGGATAGGTCTGTGGGGTACTTCATGAGTAAGTCAGCGATGCCCAAGTCTTCATAAAGTTGTTTGCTCTCAACTTTAGTCATATTTCCTTTTTTCACTTTATCTAATAATTTCATTTGGTTTGCCACGGATAGGAAGGGGATCAAATTGGATGCTTGCAGCACAAATCCGATTTCATTAAGCCGGATCTGTGAACGCTCTTTCTCATTCAATTCGGTTAAGTTTTGCCCATTGATGACTACATTACCTGAGGTCGGTGACAATAATCCTCCGACAATGGTAAGAAAGGTACTTTTCCCAGATCCAGATGGCCCAATTATTGCAATCAATTCTCCTCGATTTGCAATAAAATTTGTCTCCTTTAATGCATCTACTTTCTTGTGGCCGTCCCCATAACTTTTCATTACTTGATGTAATTGTAATACTGTCATGATTTATCCTCCTATCGCTTTCAGTGGATCAATTCTAACTATTGTTAAAACTGAAAAGACAGCACCAGCAGTTGCTACAAGCATCAGGATTACGCCATAGAATAGCATTAAGGCCAAATTAAATGAAACAGGAACAGCTGCTGGTAAAAAGATTCCTGAAATGATGGTTAAGATAAATCCTAGCATTGTCCCGATAAACGCCAATATAAAGGTTTGAGCGACCACAGAACTTGATAAGTATGTGCTTGATATCCCTTGAGCCTTCATAACTCCGAACATACTAATCTTCTGGACCGTCAAAACATACAAGAAAATGGCAACTATAATCGATGAAATACCAAAGAGAAAGTAAATCATGAAATTCAATGTAAGTTTTTGTTCTGTATAGCCAGGTAAACTTTCGATAAATGTTTCTATTTCTATGGCCTCCAGCTCATCATTATCGGTGAGGTTGGAAATAGAATCATCTTGAACAACAATCCCATTGATCTGATCTTTGTTCTTTTCAGCTGCATCACTGAATTTGACTTGGCTATAGGTTGAGAGGTTTGAATACAGAACTGGTGCAGCATTGAAACGACTATTATTGGTAAATCCAACAATAATCAGCTGTTGATCACTGGATGATAGAGATAACCTATCCCCCAATTTGAAGCCATTATCTTTTAGGGAATCGTCAGCAATAACCTCGTTTTCTTTTTTGAACTGTCTTCCTTCCGTTACATTTGGCATCAGAAATTCATCTTTGTTAATTCCAAAAAGAGAGATATTTTGTTTATTGTCGCCGTTACTGGCAATTGTATTTAATTGGCCGATAACAGCTGTTTTTTTTGCGTTAATGTCCTTTAGTTGATTCATTGACATGAAAGATTGGTACAAGCTTTTATCTGAATCTTTAGTGAGGATAATCGCTGATGCGTCCCATTTATCAACGGCCTCTCTATTCAGACTGGCAAGCCCGGTTGCAAGTCCCGACAGAAAGAATACGAGATAGGCAACGAGCATTAAAACTCCTGTAATCAAGGTAAAACGAAGTTTATTCTTTTTAATTTCCTGCCATGCTAAAAACACTAAGTCACTTCCTTTTTTATTGAGAAGTAAGAAATTTAATTAAATTTATTATTAACTAAGACAGCTTGTCTTGTCAAAGGTTTGTATAATTTTAAATAAAAAATTATACAAAATCATACGAATTTATCTGTCATTTACTCTGAATAACATTTTGCTGTACCACATAATACAAAATGACGAGGCCTATGCAGTAAGATTTCCCTTCTACAACGGCGTTGGTTATAAGGGGGAGGTTCAATAAGAATGATTAATAAATAGAATTTGGTACAATGAGTTTAATACAATGATAGGAAATAAAGTAAAATCATTCCTTTTGGGGATTGGTAAGGAGGATTCAATTATGATAAGTGAATTGGATTTAAAGCACCTGCGCCGGTGTATTGAATTAGCAAAGTCTGCGTTGGAGAAGGGTGACCAGCCATTTGGTTCCGTCCTTGTCTCTGCGGACGGGGAAGTGCTTGCAGAGGACCATAACCACGTTGCGGATGGTGACCATACACAACATCCTGAATTTGCTTTAGCCAGATGGTCAACCGCGAACATGACACCTGAAGAAAGAAGTAAGGCGACGGTTTATACCTCAGGAGAACATTGCCCAATGTGCGCAGCGGCTCATGGATGGGTAGGTTTGGGCCGGATTGTGTATGCAAGTTCATCCGAGCAGCTTGTACAATGGTTGACTGAAATGGGGGTTGCACCAGGGCGCGTCCGCAATCTACCCATTCAGGAAGTTATTCGTGATACCACAGTAGAGGGCCCTGTCCCTGAACTCGCCGAGGAAGTCCGGCAACTTCATCAACAGTATTACAGTAGAAAGTAAAAATGGTTGCCACTATCTGCAAGCTAGACAAGTAAGTGGCGATTCGTAAATATAGCTGCCTGCCACCACCCGTATTTTGCCGAGTCATTGCCGGCATGAACTGGGAAGTGGCAGGCACTGTTTTTAAGGAGACCAGCAATTAATGAAGATACGAGTTTTATTTGAGGATAATCATCTGCTTTTGGATGAAAAGCCAATCAATGTTCCTGTCCAGGAAGATAGCAGCGGCAGTCGAGATTTGTTAACGATGTTAAAAGACGATCTGAAAAGACGTTACCAGAAGCCAGGCAATGTTTATTTAGGGCTTGTCCATCGCCTGGATCGGCCTGTTGGTGGTGTGATGGTGTTCGCTAAAACTTCTAAGGCGGCCTCCAGGTTATCGGATATGATCCGCAGACATGTAATCGAACGCCATTATTTAGCAGTTGTCCATGGAACCCCGACTAGGAAAAGAGGGCAACTGGTGCATCATCTCCATAAGAATAACCGGAAGAATAAAGTGACCGTTGTTGATCCAGATCACCTGGACGCAAAAAAAGCTGTGCTCGATTTCGAAGTGATAGAATCGAAAAAAGGATTTAGCCTCCTTTCTGTGTACCTTCACACTGGGAGGCCTCATCAAATTAGGGTTCAACTTTCAACAATCGGCAATCCGATTTTCGGTGACCAAAAATACGGGGAACAGTTTACGAAACCGGGACAACAAATTGCCCTTTGGGCTCATTCGATCCATTTCGAGCATCCAGTCAGGAAAGAACCAATTGGAATTCAATCAGTCCCGCCTATCAATAATCCTTGGAATATTTGGGAGCTTGTTAGAAGCCTTGAAAAAGAGGAAGATCAAAGGTTGGTAAAAGTATGACTAAAAAAGGACGCTACATATGTTGAATGGACAAGCCATGTATAACGATATTAAGTAACACGTACATGTTGCAAAAAGGTATGATTCGTGATAATATTTCTCTTCGCTAAAAGGCGGTGAATATTATGAAGAAGAAAATCATATCGAATACAATTTTGTTTATATCAATCTTGGCGTTTATAAAAATCTTTGCTGTCTTGTTTGGAACAGCAAACACTTTGGTTGGAGTTACTGTTGTTGTAGCTATATTAGTCCTGATGCAGGAAAATCTAACAAAAAAACCAATGACCAATTTGGCTAAGTTACTTTTCATAAATTTAACTTTGGGGATATTGGCATACATTTCAAGCCATAACATATGGCTAGGTTTAATTATAAACTTTGCCGCTTTATCAGGAATAGGATATTTCCTAAGCGTAAAATTAAATAAAAACATTATCGTTCCGTTTGGGTTACAATATCTATTCATGCTTTATACTCCAGTTGACAATGGTGACTTTACGAAAAGGTTATTAGGATTAGCCTTTGGCGCCGTCATGATTATGCTTGTCCAATTTATCATCCACAGGAAAAGCGTAAACAAACAGGCAGAGGAAAGTGGATTAATTGAAGAAAAACAGGATCAATATAGATGTGTAAAGATATTTAAAAAGGAATATAAAGTCCACGTTGTAAGAGGATCCTACGCGATTAGAATTGGTCTGCTAACAGCGATAACGGCTTTTTTAGTAGCCTTTTTCAAAATAGAACAAGGCAGATGGATCGTCTATACGATTTTTTCTCTAACAGAACTGTATTCCGAAGAATGTAAAACAAGATCAGCACAAAGACTGCAAGGTACAATCATCGGGGTAGCGATTATATTAGTATTGTTTACTTTCATTAAAGACAGTACAGTAAGAGGGTTAATTGCTCTGCTTGGAGGATATTTAGACTCTTACACAAGAAATTACAAGGAAAAAATGATATGTGTAACAATGTCTGTGGTAGCCGCAGCTTCACTAACCAATAGTGCACTCAGTATGGTAACAGAGAGAATTGGCTATATATTGATTGGGATTGTTCTTGCTTTATTGGTAGATAAGTTTATCCTTAGAAAACAGTTAACAGAATTCACATAAGCATGAAATTCAAAAAACAAAATGGTGGAGCCTATTCCACCATTTTTTCTTTAACAAGACTTAATCTATATAGTTTCTCAAAAATGGTAGCCCAATGTGAACGGGGTGGTTGATTTCCTCTACGGGCATTTCGCTTTCCGCGGGGCATCAAAGCAGCATCCTGAAATAGCTTCCCGTGGATTTGCGACGAGCTGAACAAAGCTTCCTCGAATATTCTTTGGCGCAGGAGCAGTTAGGAGCCTCCTCGTCGCGCTGCTCCTGTGGGGTCTCCCCTTGCTGCTCTATCCCGCAGGACAACCAGCTTCTTGGAATGGGCTTTGCACGAAGGAAATGCGATAGCACTAAGGAAAGCTCCCAAGAATAATCCTCGCACGAAATTATGCGTTAGCATAATTGAGGATTTTCGAGGAGTCTACATGCCTGAGCTCCACTCAACCAGCTTTTCTAACTAAAAGGTGCAATTATTAATTACAACATAAATATACAAATTTTATCCGCTAATCCACTATTATGTACAAACCACTTTGAAATCGGATATATTAAGAAACAAATGAAGTTTAATGGGTAGGTAAAATAAAGGAAGGGTGGGAGGAACATGTTCTTGTCATATCCAATCCTGGCATCTCTATTGGGTGTCCTGATTGCCCAGTTTATAAAGATTCCCATTCATTATCTGACAACCGGAAAGCTGCAATGGAATCTGATGTTCAGCACCGGCGGTATGCCGAGTTCACATACGGCTTCCATTATCTCTCTGACGACAGCGATTGGAATTACAACCGGCATTCATTCGAACGATTTTGCGATTGCCCTGGTGGTTTCCCTGATTGTCATGCATGATGCAACTGGTGTCCGGCGGCATGCGGGGTATCATGCGGCGGTATTGAATACGCTGCTGGCTGACTTCAACCGGCTGATTGATTCCATCCGCGACCACCAGTTTGAGAAAACTGAGTACAGAGGGACGTTGAAAGAGTTACTTGGCCATAAACCGCTTGAAGTGTTTTTCGGAATCATTACTGGTATTTTGGTGGCGGTTGCCACGTATTATATCTATCCGTTTTAGTTTGCATATCCCAGTAAAGGCCTATCTGCCACATGGATGAAGAGAAGCCAATCTTATGTCTGGTTTTGGATAACTCGCGCGGAACCGTATCATAAGTAAATGACGTTTTTTAAGCTTTCTCTAATATTTCCTTTTATTTATTAAAAGGAATGTAAGAAGTAGAAGGAAATGTGTTATGAAAAAGGAAATATCTCCTTAGAGCAAATCTTTATTTTTTACAATATTCATATATCCCCAAACTTAATAACATAAGATATTGTAAAAGATTCACTATACGTTATGTGTATTATGCTCATATACCTTTTAAAAGGAGTTAATGAAATGCACTGGGGAAAAGTAGTAATTCATTGTTTAATGCTGATTCTAATCTTTTTGGCAGTTGCTATTTTTGTAAATCCGCTGACGGATATTATTAGTAATGGTACGGTTCGAGTGGTAATGAAAGAACTTTTGCGAATTGGGATTACTGTTGGTTTGCTTGTGTTATATGTAAAACGTTTCTTTAAAAAGGAAAGTGTATACTTTCGGGTTCAAAAGCCATTTAAGTTGAAAAAAAGTTGGATTCTTCTTGGATTAGCCATACCTTTTATAGTTATTGCGTTTTATGTATTATCACAATCTGTTGTTTTGGAAAAACGAGTCCAACTTTCTCTTGGTACTGTACTACCGTTTATTATCGGATCGTTCATAACAGCATGCTCGGCAGGGATAATCGAGGAAGTTTTGTTCCGCGGTTATTTGTTTAAGATTCTCGAAGAAAAATGGAATGTGACAATTGCTGTTTTTGTCAATTCGGGCGTTTTTGGAGCACTGCATTTACTTACAGGTAATGGCCAGCAGTTACTAGATATATGCTTGACCCTGATTGCGGGTGTCTTGGCGGGCACGATGTTTTCACTTATTGTCTATAGGACAGGGAGTGTATGGAATGCAGTAGTGGTGCATATTATATGGAACTTTTTCATCAACTCTAACATGGTAAAATTTGTATTAGAGAATGATAAAAGCCAATCCTCGCTAATACTATTCCGGTTTAAATCGGACAGTGTTTGGATAACAGGTGGTGCCTTTGGAATTGAGGCCTCTATTCCTGCTATATTAATGTATGTACTAATTATCGTCTCGCTGGCCTTCAGTAAACCAGAATCAAAGAAAGATTCTATAGCTTTATAAAGAAATCTGATTCTGATTGCAACGCCATGCTCCATCCGCGATCACCAGTTTGAGAAAACTGAGTACAGAGGGACGTTGAAAGAGTTACTTGGCCATAAATTGCTTGAAGTGTTTTTCGGAATCATTACTGGTATTTTGGTGGCGGTTGCCACGTATTATATCTATCCGTTTTAGTTTGAATTTCCCAGGGGTATCGTTCAGTCATATAGCCGGAGTGAAACCTAATTATTTCATATAAAAATTGGTGCTTAGGCACGACCTTTAATTTGGCAAAAAATTCGTCAATATTAGGGGAGTGGCAGGCACTGGTTTTATTTAGCATCAAAGCTCGTGGGATTCCCGCGGGCTTTTGTTGTCCAGCTAGTTTTTAAGTGCACCTAGTTAGAGCGAGCAGCACGGGGTATTCAAAGACAATTATGGTATTTTGATATCATTTTATCATTTTAAAAGCCGTAAAAATTTCCATGTATGGTGTTAAAAGGCTATGTAAACGGTTACCTTAAAATTATAAATTTTTTAAATTGACTGAACAATGCAACTACATTATTATTCTAGTATAAAATGTTTTCGTAAAGCGAAATATTATAGACCTCTTAGAGAGAAAGTGAAGTGATTATATGTCGCAAATGCTAGCTTTGGTAATTATTGTTGGAATTCTTTTGATTGGGGACTTGGTTGCAGTACGAACAAAGGCTTGGGTACCTTCGATGTTTGTATGTGCTGTCTTATTCTTGATTGGTTTTTGGACTTTTTTCCCGAAGGATATTGTTTCGATTGCGGGTGTACCGCCAGTGGTTGCTACGATGATGATGTATTTGCTCATTACTAATATGGGTACATTATTGTCCCTGGAAGAGTTGAAAAAACAATGGAAAACCATTGTGATTGCCCTTTTTGGGATCCTTGGCATTATCGCCATTTTAATGACGGTTGGAAGTCTAGTTTTCGGATTTGAGACTGTCGTTGTAGCGATTCCTCCTTTGGTTGGAGGGGTTGTATCCGCGCTTATCATGTCGGAGGGCGCAAAGGGAGCGGGCCTTGTTACACTTTCAGTTTTTGCCATCGTCATCTACGTTGTGCAAGGGTTTGCGGGTTACCCAATCACCTCCATCGTTTTGAAAAAAGAAGGCGCACGGTTGCTGAAGCTTTATCGCGGAGGGGAAATGGCGCCCATTAAAGACACTGGCAATGAACAAACCGAGGTGGCATCAGCTTCAGGTGCGGCTCAGCCAGGGCTTAGTCTTTTTAAAAACTTGCCGGAAAAATACAACACAGATTTCTTTAAACTTTTTAGGCTGGCATTTGTAGCGTTTCTTGCTTATCAGGTTTCGGCTTTAGCGGCGCCAGTTGTGTCAATCAGCCCGTTTGTACTTTGTTTACTATTTGGAGTGATCGCCTCAAGCGTGGGATTTTTGGAAAGACAGGTGCTACAAAAGGCCAATGGATTTGGTATAGCCCTAATGGTATTGATGCTGTTTATTTTTGACGGCTTAAAGCAAGCGACACCGGGAATGATGATTGAAATTTTATTCCCGCTTATCGGTACAATTATTCTCGCTGTTGTGGGTATGTATATTTTCTCTTTTATCGCAGGAAAGATTTTGAAAGTGAGCAAGCATATGGCGTTCGCCGTTTCGTTAACCGCCCTTTATGGATTTCCAGCCGACTATATTATCACCAACGAAGTCATTAAGTCGTTAACGGATGATGAAAAAGAGAGAGAAATGCTGACAAGCCATATGCTGCCGCCTATGCTCGTTGGCGGGTTCATCACCGTTACAATTGTCTCGGTTATCCTTGCAGGTATCTTTGTTGGATTCCTAAAATAATGGAGGGGAAACACATTGACCAATTTACAGGAACGAATAGAAAACCATATCGAAGCGTTAAGTCAATTTACTGCAACACCCGGGAAAGGGACGACCCGTCTGACTTACAGCAGGGAAGACTTACAGGCAAGGGAATATATTAAAGAAAAAATGCGTGAATTTGGCCTTAAGATTACGGAGGATGGCCTCGGTAATATTTTCGGCAAATTGGAAGGGACATTAAAGGATGGGCCGAGTGTTCTGATCGGTTCTCATTTTGATTCAGTTCCAAACGGAGGGTCCTACGACGGTCCTGCCGGAGTGGTGGTAGCACTCGAGGTCGCTCATCTTTTTTTGCAAAATAACCTTACTCCCAAGTATCCATTAGAAGTAGTGGCATTGATAGAAGAGGAAGGTACCAGATTTGGCGGGGGGCTGATGGGCTCAAGAGGGATTGTCGGCCTTTTGGGTGAGGAAGAGTTTCTAAATTTAGAAGATAAAGATGGGGTGACAACCGCGGAAGCGATGAAAAGCATCGGCCTTGACCCCTCACTTCCGAAAAAGCGGGATCCTAAAACGATAAAGGCTTTTCTGGAAATGCACATTGAACAAGGGCCTATTCTTGAAGAAAAAGGCATCCCAATCGGCATGGTGGAAGCGATTGTCGGATTAACCCAATTAGAGGTAACCGTTGAGGGCCAGGCAGGACATGCAGGTACCACACCAATGGACCGACGGGCAGATGCATTAGTTGCAGCAGCCAATATGATTGCCAAGTTCCCGGAACTGGCCTCTGCTGAAGGAGACGGAACCGTGATCACCACCGGCCGCCTGAATGTTTGGCCGAACGGGGCGAATGTGATTCCCGATAAAGTGGTTTTCACGGTCGATATTCGGTCTGGCAAAGAAGAACGCGTCCTTCATGCGGTTGAGAAGGTCACCGGATGGGTCGAATCTTTTCATCGGAATGGAATTAAGACATCCGTCCAGCAGCAATTATATATGCCGCCAAAGGTAATGAATCAAGATATCCTTTCCCTTTTTAAAGAAAAATGCCGGGATCTGGACTATCTGTACTGTTCGATAAACAGCGGTGCTGGCCATGATGCAATGGTGATGTCCGATGTGACCGATGTGGCTATGTTGTTCATTCCGAGCAAGGATGGCCTCAGCCATTGCCCTGAAGAATGGTCGGACGCTGGAGATATCGCAAAGGCGGCAACTATTTTATATGAGACAGCTAAGACATTAACGGAGGCGGAATAGAAATGATTCATGCAAAATTAAAGCAAGCGATTCAAGCGTACAACGACGAACTTATCGAGTTGCGCAGAAAGTTTCACAGCGAACCTGAACTATCTTTTGAAGAGTTTAAGACAACTGCGTTTGTTTGTGAATACCTTGAGAATCTCGGAATCTCTTACCGAAAAACCGAACCAACAGGAGTAATTGCAACCATCGAAGGCGGAAAGCCGGGTAAGACTGTTGCCTTGCGTGCGGATATGGATGCGCTGACGGTTGAAGAATTAAATAAGGATCTGCCATATACATCTAAGGAAGAAGGAAAAATGCATGCTTGCGGCCATGATGCCCATACGGCAATGCTGTTGATAGCCGCAAAAGCACTAAATGATAGTAAAGAAGAACTGCCAGGCAACGTCAGGTTGATTTTTCAGCCAGCCGAGGAAGTTGCAGCCGGAGCGAAAGTCATGGTGGAACAGGGTGCAATGGACGAAGTAGATAATGTTTTCGGTATCCATATTTGGTCACAAATGCCGACAGGAATGGTTTCCTGTACCCCTGGGCCATCCTTCGCTTCAGCAGACCTATTCACAGTAACCTTTAAAGGCAGGGGCGGACACGGGGCGATTCCGCAGGCTTGTATAGATGCAGCGGTTGTTGCTTCGTCATTTGTGATGAATGTCCAATCCGTAGTGTCGCGGACCATTGACCCCCAGCAGCCAGCTGTGTTGACTATAGGAAAAATGGTCGTCGGAACACGGTTCAATGTTATTGCGGAAAATGCTGTGATAGAGGGAACCGTGCGCTGTTTCGATCCAGCGGTGAGGGACCATATCGAGCAGCAACTAAAGACGTATGCGGAACAAGTGGCTTCGATTTACGGGGCAACAGCACAGGTAGATTATACGCGCGGCACCCAGGCGGTCATCAATGACGAATACAGTGCAAAGCTTGTGCAAAAAACAGCCGCCGAAGCATTTGGCGCGGAAGCCATCTTTCACGAAAAGCCTACAATGGGCGGCGAAGACTTCAGTGAATACATGGTAAAGGCCCCTGGCAGCTTTGCCCTCGTAGGCAGCGGCAACCCGGAAAAAGACACACAATGGGCCCACCACCACGGCAAATTCAACATTGATGAAGATGCCCTCGCAACCGGTGCAGAGCTATACGCACAATACGCCTGGAGATACTTGAACGAATAGAATATATGCAATGAAAATGGAATAGTCGGAAGATGCCAAGCGATGCAAGGCGGAAACGACGAAAAAGCCTGCCACTTGTATTCTTAAAATATAAGCGAGGGATCATCAAAGATGGTCCCTCGCTTATTTTGTTTAAAATACCTTTTAAATAATTACTGGAGCATGTTCATGATGTTGGCTTTGCCCTAGAATTAAGGAACCTCCAACTTCCTTCACCTTTTTCTCAAAGTCTTCAAAACCATTAAGAATATAAAAATGAATGTTTTCCGGTAGTTGGAATTCTTGAGCATACTTTTCTAATAAGTGATCTGTGTATTCCTCCAGCTCCGCGCCTTCTGGAATTTGGACCGTTAGTGCCAGGGCATAGACCTTTCTTTCGGGAATTAACTCAATGACTTTACGAACAAGATAGGCCTCAATTATTTCGCTGTGACGGCCGAGTTCATCGACAATTGCTGAAACTTCCTCGGGGGCTTGATTGTGTGGGACGTAATGATCTTCAAAGTTTAGTTCGACAAATTCTTCTTCGAACTGCTCGATGATATTTGGCCATGCTTCAAGCTGGGTTCTGGCTTCCTCAAATGCCTCCGTTTGGCCGGTATAATAGTAATATTCACAAAGAGACTCTAATGCGTCTTCCTTTAGCTCCCAATCGATTTCCACCGCTTTTTTGATAAAGTCTTCACCCTTTTGGGCTGTTTCTTCTTTATGCAAGTAGATATTTCCGAGTGTAAGGTATGCTAGGGCAATCCTCTCCTCGGGGTATTCAGCAATAACTTCCTCAAGCAAGGCAGCCGCCGGATCATTGCCAACAAGTTGGCGGAGCAGAATTGCTTTATCGAACTTCCCTTGGAGATCAAGCTCCTTACGATTCTCCAATTCCTGCAATCTATTCTTTGCTTCGTTATAGGAGGCGATTTGCTCGTTCCATTTCTCACCATTCCATTCAAGCCAAGCTTGGTTGAATTGCTGGAGGATTGAATCCGGATTGGCAAAGAAATAGTCAACTGCCGACTCCTCGTTTTTGGGAATATTTGAAGTCATCCCGATAGCCTTTAACCGGTCAGTCAGGCAAGGATGGGTATCGAATACGGTGCTTTCCCTATCGAGCTGAGTTTTTAGAAATGAATTGGCAACTAACGGATCGAGCTTTTGTGCTTTATTGAAAAACTGCGAGTATGGCTGCGGCACTACATTGTTTTTTGAACTTTCTTCGAAAAGCTCATCAAAGTAATTTCTGTAATAGTATTGCGCGCCAACCGAGATGGCACATAAAGTATCGCGAACTGTTTCAGGAGATGTAACTTTCGCAGATGCGGCATCGGCAGCATACTCCTCCTGGCGGGCCATGACAAATGTATGGGCCGAGTAACGAGGATAAAACCATTGGATAAATTTCCGGAATAGGAAAGTTCCAACCTGTTCGTTTTTTTCCAAGGATGTCATCAGCTGTGCCCAGGTCATTCTCACACGGTAAATCATCGCACCGAAAGACGTGTCTGAATGCGAAATATGTGCTAACTCGTGGGCTAATACGGAGATAAACTGTTCCCGGGTCAGACTGGACATTAGCGGAATGCCAATCAGCAAAATATTTTTCTTTGGACCGAACAAACCAAACTGATGATGTTGTAAAACAGCTGCATTAAAATCATCGTCTAATACAATCGAATGTATTTTAGGGGTTTTAAGCTTATTGCTAATTTCCAAGATGGCTTTCTGTAGTTCAGGTGCTTCATCTTCCTTTAAATAATGCCCTTGAGGCAGCTGCATTTTCACGAAAAGGGATTTAATAATGAAAAAAGATAGCCCCCCGGTTATGGCCAATACTTTTAGACTGCCAAACGTAAAATGCCCGTCGGCCAAATACAGGACTGAAATAGTAAGCAAAAATAAAACAAGTGCAAGAGAGAGTAAAATATACCCGTAGCCAAGGGCGGTTAAGAGAAGCACCTTAAAACGATAGCCCCCAGGATTCTTTTCCGCTTTCTTCTCAAGCTTCCTAACCAGTAATTCAAACTCCTCATTCGTCATGCCTCTTCCCCTTTCAAGTTCTTCCAATCAACTCCATTAAATCATGTTTTTTACAACCGGGATAGTCCTATTTTTTGGAAAAACATTTTGATTTTATTTTTACATTCTACTAAACTTGCCTTTCATGATTACCCTGATTCCGCAAGACGCCTCTCCTGTTGGACGTTCCTAAAAATCAACACTGTTTCTCCGTAAATTAGGGGTAATTAATTCAGAAAAATTGGGTAGTCACTGCGAGAAAACCCTATCGTATAAGGTCAATTGACTCATGTTATTTCCTGATTATGTATTTTTTAATAGTCCTATTAATTTTCTTAGAGCCTTATACCCACAGAAAAAACCCCGATAGTTGAATATTTAAAAAATTTATATAATGAACTTACGATACTCTTTCACCTATTTTAGTAGAAAAGGAGGAAATAACTATTTTTAAAAATAATAATGAAAGTAGGAAGATTATGAAAAGCAAGTCATTCTTTAAACAAGCTGCTGTTGTTACTCTATCAGTGGGTCTAATTCTTTCTTCTACAAACTTCAATTTTGCACCAAAAGCATCAGCAGCCAGTTCAAAAGCAGAATCTATTCTTGCCTCACTAACCCCGGAACAAAGAAATGCTTTAAAGCAGTTGGAATTGACCGAACAAACCGGTCTGCGGGGATTCAACAAACAAGAGTTAAACAGCGAGAAAGAGGTCGATGTGATCGTTCAATTCCACTCGAAGCCGGGCAAAATTGCTGTCTTGGATGCGGAAGTAAAAGGGAAGAAGCTATCGAAAGAGAAAGCGGATGAGCGGGTAGCCAGGGAACATGAAAAATTTAAAAAGGATATTCAATCAATTCTTTCGTCCGGCAATATCAAAGGTAAACAGGCCAATCACACGATTACTTCCAGCTATAATACGGTTTACAATGGGGTCACAGTGAAATTGCCGGCCAATCAAGTGGTAAATCTATTAAAATCTGATGTTGTCAAAGCCGTTTATAAAAATGAAACGTACAAGGTTGATCCAATTGTTCCTGCAGGGGACGGAGATAAAGAAAGTTCCACCCCTGGCACGTCAGTGGAAAGTTTGTCTCATTTAAAGGTAGATAAGCTCCGTGAAGAGGGACTGACAGGAAAAGGGGTCAAAGTTGGGGTAATTGATACAGGAATTGATTACAACCACCCTGACTTACAAAAGGTTTATAAGGGCGGGTACGATTTCGTTGACAAGGATAATGACCCGATGGAGACGACATATGAGGATTGGAAAAAGACGAAGTATCCAGAGGTTAACAATGGCTCAGCTTATTACACTTCACATGGAACGCATGTCTCTGGAACGATTGCCGGCCAGGGAACAAATAAAGATATTTCTGTTGAAGGTGTCGCCCCTGAGGTCGATTTATATGCTTATCGTGTCCTTGGCCCTTATGGAACTGGAACGGCCAACAATATCATCGCCGCAGTGGAAAAAGCGGTTGAAGATGGGATGGATATTATCAATCTATCATTAGGTTCAGGCATAAATGATCCCTACTATCCAACTAGTACGGTTGTTAATAATGCTGTCTTAAGCGGGGTAACTGCGGTAGTTGCCGCGGGGAATGCCGGCCCGGGTGAATATACGCTTGGTTCCCCTGGGGCAGCCGCGCTTGCCTTAACGATTGGAGCAAGCGATGTCCCGATGACAGTGTCTACTTTTAAAGGCCAAATCGGAAGTGTATCCGATATTAAGCTGGTCAGCATGGCCCGCCATTATTTGGACAAATTAAAAGAACTGGAGGGAAGGTCCCTTCAGGTAGTTGATGTCGGGATTGGAGCAAATGCCGACTATAACGGGAAAGAGGTGCAGGGGAAAGCAGTACTGATCGCCCGCGGAGAGATTGCCCTGCATGATAAGGTTGCCCTTGCCAAACAAAAAGGAACAGCCGCAGTACTTCTTTCTAACAATGTAGAAGGACAGATTAATGCCAATCTTGGTGAATCGACTCTATATATACCAACCTTCTCTGTGGCGAAGGATGCCGGGGAAAAGATTAAAGCACAACTTCAGGCTGGGCAGACAGGCTTTACTTTCTCGGGCTACGGAGTCAGCCAAACTGAAGGCGACCATCTTGCCGATTTCAGTTCACGGGGGCCGGTCAGACAAACATACGGGATGAAACCGGAAGTGGTTGCTCCTGGTGTCAGTGTCCTTTCGACGGTTCCATACTATATCGCTAACCCAAAGGATCAAGGAAACTATCAATTTGCTTATTCCCGCTTTTCTGGAACATCAATGGCGACGCCTTTTACAGCAGGAGTCGCGGCCTTAATGCTCCAGGCTAATCCGAAATTAGAGCCGGAAGATATTAAAACGGTCTTGATGAATACAGCAAATCCGCTGAACGGGAACTACAGTATATTTGAGGCGGGTGCCGGAATCGTTAATCCGTATAAAGCTGTCCATCATGGAGCAAGCTTCCAAGTACTCGACAAAACGCTAATTCCGGGTGCGGAAAATCTGGTCGAGGTGAAATCCTTAACCGGCGGGCTCAGTTTTAATCATGAATTGGTAGATACAAACCTACAAATCACGAAATCTATTAAAGTAAAAAACAATGAAAAAATGAAAAAGATGTTTTCCGTCGACATTACAGAAGGAAAAGGTTCCAACAGCTTGAAGCAAAACGGAATGAAGATCAACCTTGCCAATAAAATTACGATCAATGGCAATGAAGAGAAAACTATAACCGCCAAGCTGCTGTCTCATAAAAAGGCGAAAGAAGGCTACTATACTGGCTATATAACGTTTACTAACACAGAGAATTCCGCTGAGCAATACAGGCTACCGTTTAGCTTCCGCTTATTGGAAGAAGGGTTTAATAAAATTGAGATAGATAACCCTGTATTTTCTCCAGGTTATTTAAACGAGGAACCATTGGATTATTTCAGGGAGCCGTATGTCTACTCCCAGTTAAATATTAAAGCGCCAATGGAAAAATTGGATGTGATCCTGCAGGATGAGAAGGGCAATGACCTGGGACTGATTGGTACGGCTAACCTGAATGGCGCTTATGATAGTGTTACTTATGGTTTGACGTTCTTCAACGGGCTTTACTATAAATTTACCGGCGATCCCGAAAAGCCAATATCCTCAAGATACAGTTTTGCACAAGAAGGACACTATAAAATTAAATTCATTGGAACAGGCCAAAGCGGAAAGACATTTTATGAAACTAGACATTTGTGGATTTATCTCAATCAACCGAATTTTGATAGTTCATTAGATGGAGCCTCGCCGTTTATTGAATATAAGCCGGGGCAGGCAACCTACCCATTTGAAATACGAATTACTGACCCGATTGTCGATGAGGTGAAGAAATACGGTTTAAATTACGATCAATCCTCGAATTATATGGTGTATTATTGGGGGCCATGGGGAGGATTCCCGTCCACGCCAATTTATATGGATAAGGATGGCAGGTTTGTGGAGGAAGTGGCCATGAAAGAATCTGAAAAGGTTTTATATTTCCGAATGGATGGCTATAATACCGCCGGTAACAAAATAAATAAGGATTATTACTTTGTCAAAGAGGGAACACCGGTTACGTATCCGACAAGCGACACAACAGAAGTGAATACAGGCGGCACCATAAAAGCCACGATTATGCTCGATAATGTACAGGATATTGCCAAAGCTGACTGGAACTTTAACGACTCCTTTGGATTTAAAAATCTGGAGGTTGTAGATGCTAAGCTGGCGGATGCCTTTGTTGACAAGGCAAAAATCGATCTGAAGGGTGATCATGTAACAGTCGAATTCCATCAGCCGAGCGATGAATTCGATCAACAGGCAGTTGCTGAAGTCACAATCAAAGTGTCGGATGACCTATTTTTCACCCAGGGGACCATTAACCCGACTGTTGCTGTAACGGATGGAGATAATAAAATGATTCGGGTATTCAATGCCCCATATACATTTAAAATTAACCCGCAATTTTCAGTGGTAGAAGGTACAATCGGCCCAGAGGGATTCTTCATTGGTGACCCTGAGTGGGACGGATACCTTAGCAAAAAGGACTGGACCAAGGTCGGTGGGTCAGTTAAACTGATGGATTCAAATGGCCAAGTGTATGACGCAACATCTTCAATTGACCCATATGGTAAATTCAACAGTAAAAAACTGCCGGTTTCCCAGGAGCCTTACATTTTGGAAATGAAGGCCCCGGGACACTTCTTAACAAAAGTGGAAGCACCGGGAGCGATTATCAAGGACGGAAAAGCCAATGCAATTAATTTTAATCTTTATATGACCTTGCTGACAGCAGGTGATGTGAACCAGGATGGAGCCATTGATGTCTTGGATGCACTCGCCGTACAAAAGGTATGGAAAACGGCTGATCGGGCAGCAGATATAAACTTTGATGGGGTGGTTGATGAAAAGGATATGGCATTTGTTCAGAAAAATTATCTGAAACAAAACCAGGATGTTGAAAATGCTCCTGAGCCAAAGAAGAATGCTGATGGAAAAACATTAGAAATGATCCTGGCCGAGCTAGGGATCGGTTCATAATTAATCACTGAAAAGAAAACACTTGAATCTTTGTACATTCAGTTCAAGTGTTTTCTTTTTCTATCCATTGCAAAATTACCCCAATTTACAATATCTACTTATCAACTTATGATAATGGCTGATGAACTCTCTCTGCTTTTTGTAAATTGGTTAGTTAAACTTTTAATATAGCAGCTGCTACAGCAAGTGCCTTTTCCGCTTGGTTTGATTCTGAATAGTGGACAAAGAGCCTTTTTTCATACTGCTGAACGAACCAAAATAGTTCATTTTCTTTGAAATATGGCAAGGCGATTTCGTCTATAAATGTATACAGTTCATTATGGTGGGTAAGTTCATAGTTTAACATTGTAAACAATATTTGGCTTAGCCGATCTGTTGGGTTATTGGCAAGCAATGACATTCCGTCAGCCACTAGTTCTAACAGCCTCTCCTTTTCCAACAAGTCTCCTTCATAGGAGGACCGGATAAACCCTTCATATGACCAGAAATAAAGCGGGGAATTCTTCTCACAAATCTGCATTGCTTCTTTATATAATGCGCTCGCTTCCATATATTCTTTGCGAAGGTACCGGTTATAGGCAAAGTTATATAAAAGTTTTGATTTTTTATCGATAAAATTACATATATCACACGTTTGAAGAAGTGTCTGGTATTGTGCCGCTGTTTCCTGAAAGTTTAAATACTCATTATCACCGATTTGCACAATCATTAAAGTTTCTGTATCAATAATTCTATTAAAGTTATTTGTTTCTTTAAAATATGTTAATGCCTTTTCGGCATAATAGTAAGCCAATACTTTTGAATCTATTGAATGATAAGAATATGCCAAAATGTAGTAAAATTCATGATTTCTATATTGCATAGGATTAATTGATTTTAATACATCAATAGCATTGATATATTTCTTTTCAGTTATGTAATAGTATCCTAAGACATGATTCAGTAAGTAACTTTCATATAATGATAATTTGGATGTATCCTTTTGGATAGCGGAAAGAATTTTTGTGGCTTTTCGAGGGTGTCCTTGGGAACAATAATATCTTGCGAGTAAAAGCTCAAAGCGAATTTGAAATTCCGATACAACTAGAATAGGGAAATTAAGAAGCTTTTGAATAATGGTTTCTACTTCATCATACTTTTGTTTAATTAAAGCATTTTCCAACAAATGAATCTGAGCTTCAATTTCATTAAGGTGCTTTAATTCTGATTGGATATCTACTCCAAGACGTTGTGCTAAAAGGTCGGTTATTTCTGAGGAGTATTCTGTTAATCCCCGTTCGATTTTACTTATATGGGTGACGGAGCAAATCCCTTTACTCAATTGTTCTTGAGTTAGGTTTGCCTTTTCACGGTAAAACTTTATTACCTTGCCTTCATTCATTTAGATCCTACCTTCCTACTTGAGATTGGCGAAAAACTTAAGCAATAAAACTTTTATTATTTGATTATTATACGAAAATTCAAATAACATTTCCTGATTTTCTAAAATTTGTGAAATATTTATCAACTGTATTAGGAGGGAGAGACAATATGTCTACAATTTATATTGATCCAGCAATTAATATGAAAACGGATCAAATGATTACAATTATTATTCATTTCAAAACTCAGCCAGCCCATGCCGCGGTTGCCATAGCAAAATCCTGTGGCAATCCACTTTCACTCGAGGAGGCGAAGCAAGAAGTGGAGGCAAGTCATCTCCGGTTCCAAAATGATATTCAAAAATTGTTGGGGGATGTTGGTGTAGCCTTTAAGATTAACCATACGTATAAGACGGTTTTTAATGGGGTTTCCTTAAGCCTTCCGGGCAATGTAATTACGGAATTAATAAAATCATCTGAAATAGCAGCAATTTATGCAAATAAAGAATATAAACTCGACCTGCCCTTTGTACAGTTTTAACTAAACAACCTGATGGTAAATGCTAAGAATAAACCTGACAAGACGGAAAGTCCAGCGACTCCATTAAAAATGGGAACGGGGAATAAGGAAAAATCTCAGTATATTATCTATAAAAATGATACCGCCTCAAAAAGTTGGCCTTCTGGACGCACTAATACTGTTAATCAAATTATACAAAAAAATTAATAGCAAGGAAAAATTCTCTACACCCAAAGAAAAAGAGCTTTGATTAAAAGCTCTTTTACACAATTAGTCCATCTTTCATTGTAATGATATGATCCGCATAGGAAAGCATGTCTTCATCATGGGTTACCATCAAAGTTGTAATGTCTAATGTTTTGGTTAAGTCCCTGATAAGCTTCATTACATCCCTTGATCTTTTTGAATCCAGGCTTGCTGTTGGCTCGTCCGCGAAGAGCATTTTTGGTTTGTGAATGATGGCCCGGGCAATAGCGACCCGCTGCTTTTCTCCACCCGAAAGAGAAGCGGGGTAAGCATCCTTTCGGTGATCCATTTCAACCAGCTGAAGAATCTTTTTCACTTCCTCTTTTTGTTTGCGTTTATCCATTTTTGTTTCTGCGACGTCCAGCATCAGCAATAACTGTTCCTCTACAGTGAGAAAAGGAACGAGGTGAGAGGATTGGAAGACAAATCCAAACTGGCTTGCTCGTATTTTTCGGATTTCCTCTTGGTTCATTTCTGTCATGTTTTCCCCATCAAGTAATACTTGCCCGTCAGATGCCCTTTGAAGCCCCGCCGCAATGGTCAGGATCGTGCTTTTGCCTGAACCGGAAGCACCGACTAAGGCAGTGATTTCACCTTGTTTGAGAGAAAGATTAATCCCTTTTAATACTTCCTCCTCTATCTCACCGTTTACAAACGATTTTTTCACTTCATTGATTGTGAAGGTTGTCATCTTACATCTCTCCTTGTTGGATGGCTTGCAGAGGTTCAACTTTTTTGATTTGCAGGCCTGAAAGTGTCGCCCCGATGAAACCAATGACGAAGAAAATAATTGATAATTGGACTGTTGTTTCAAGGGTGAGGCTAAAAGGCATTTCTTCAGGTGCAATCATATTAAAGCCTTGGCTTAGCGCAATCGATAATATAAGGGCGACTGTAGTAATCAAGAACATTTGCGACCACATCATCCTGAAAAGGGCGCTAGTTTTCACACCGATGGCCTTTAAGATACCGTATAATCCAATTTTTTGAACGTTCATCATATAAAAGAAAATCGCAAACAACATTCCGCTAATAGCGACTAAAAACCAAATAATCATATTCAGCGACATTTGTTCAGCGCTGTAGCTGGGAATTGTATTGAGGAATGCCTTATTTGTGAAAGACTGTAATTCTGCAAAAGTAGGGGCTGAGTCTTCCCCCGGGATGAAAATCAATTGCATCTCATCCATACGATAAATTTCTTTGTAGTTTTCCATATTGATATAAGCGACGGGTGCATGGCTATATTTCTTTTGGTCAACAAAACCTTTTACTTTAAATTCGCCCTTGAACTGATTGTTTGTTAAAATATCGCCTATTTTTATTCCTTCATTCTCCATTGATCGATCCAGCACAATTTCTCCTTTACCGACGTTCGCGAACAACTTTGAATCAGTTGAAGTGACAAAGGCTACACTATGTTGTTTTTCATCTGAATCGTTCACGAACCCCATCTGAATGGAAAAAGCCGCTGCATCCTTATAGGTAGACAAGACCTTTTCCCTCAGTTCTTCATCTATCTTTGAAAGATTATAGGTTTCCTTCGCATCAGCATTCATATAAAAATGGCCCTTCGGCAGATCTTTTATTAAAGCTGCATTATCTTGGGATAACCCATTTGATAATCCAGAAATGATAAATGTTAAAAAACTGACTAGAAAGATAATCGATCCTAAAATCAGAAACTTTACTTTGCTCTTCTTTACTTCCTTCCATGCAATATTCATTTTCATGCCTCCATTTCTTTGGTACTTCTTGAGTATATGCCTCCAATATGAACGGAGCATGAATGAATAATTACATATTCTTAAAAGCTTTTGACTGGAATAACTTTTCCTTGCTACCTGAGTTTGGTTGTCTAATTTTAACTATTGATCTAAAGTAATAGTATTTAAGGGGGATTAGAATGTTGAAGTATAAATATGTTAAGTCTCAGATAGCTAAAACGAATAAAAAAAATGATGAGAACTATGTGGTTACCAGGGTATGGAACAAGTTGGATAACGAAGATATCAAGTTTATAACTCAACAATATGTGGTTAGGGAAAATGGTAAGTATGCCTTAACAGATATGTTTTTTCCCCAGTTCAATTTGCATATTGAGATTGATGAAGGCTATCACCAATCTGGGATTCAAGTCCAGAAAGACTTAATTAGAGAGAATGACATTATTAGCATGACTGACCATGAAATAAAAAGGATAGATGTAACTAAGGGTTTAAAGGCAGTTCATGAACAAATTGATGATGTGGTCAGATACATAAATATGAGGATAAAAGATTTGGGGACAAATTTTATTCCCTGGGAGGTGGAGAAGGAGTTTTCACCTGAAACTTATATAAAAAGAGGGGAAATTAATTTGCGGGATAATGTAGCGTTTAAAACATGTGCTGATGTTGCAAATGTTTTTGGCCATAGCTATAAAGGGTATCAAAGGGGAGGTACAACCCATCCCTATTATGATGATGTGATGATTTGGTTCCCTAAGTTATTTCCGAATGGCGAATGGGATAATTCAATCTCTCCTGATGGAAAGATAATCAGGGAAAAAAATATACACGAGTTTAAAATCGATAATCATATAAATGAAGTCATTCATAACCAGAAACATAAAAGAATTGTTTTTGCAAAAGTTAAGGGGCCGCTAGGGCATATCATGTATAAGTTTAAGGGAGAGTTTGAACTAGATATCTCCGCGTCTATCAAAGAAAGATGTTTAATTTGGAAGAGAATATCAGAAACAGTCAAAACATTTCCACCTTTACATAGAGGATAGGTAAAATCACTTGCAAAAGTTACATTGAAGAGCATTCTAATAAAAAGTTTTCTCTTTTTGGGTGTGATTTAAATCACAAGGTTCCAGGGTATCTTTCTATATAATAAACAACGTGAATATAGTATTTACTAAGGGAGTGTTTGGTTTGTTAAATCAGCAGAAGATAGACATCGTTAAATCAACCGTTCCCGTGTTGGAACAGCACGGAGAAAAAATTACGACACGATTTTATCAGTTAATGTTCGAGGCACATCCTGAGTTGTTGAATATTTTCAACCATGCAAACCAAAAACAGGGCAGGCAGCAAAAGGCGCTTGCAGGCGCGGTATATGCTGCGGCAATGTACATTGACAATCTGGAAGCCATTTTGCCAGTGGTTACCCAAATTGCTCATAAACATCGCAGTCTTGGAATTAAAGCGGAACATTATCCGATTGTAGGAAAATACCTCATCCTTGCGATTAAAGATGTCCTTGGTGATGCCGCAACGGATGAAATCATTGAAGCCTGGACGGAAGCTTACGGGGTCATTGCGGATGCATTCATTAGTGTGGAGGCCCAGATGTACCATGAAGCCGCTGACCAGAAAGGCGGCTGGGATGGATTCCGTGACTTTATCGTTGACCGCAAAGTAAACGAAAGTAATGTCATTACATCTTTATACCTTAAGCCGAAGGATAATAAAGCTATTGCTGATTTTCTTCCTGGCCAATATATTAGCATTAAACTCGAGATTCCAGGGGAAGAGTTTACCCATATTCGCCAGTACAGCCTTTCTGATGCACCAGGGAGGAACCACTATCGTATTAGTGTGAAAAGGGAAACAAGTCCTGAAAACCCGGATGGCAAGGTGTCCAATTACCTTCATGAAAATGTGAATGAGGGGGACGAGCTTAAAATCAGCGCGCCAGCAGGGGACTTTGTTTTGGATTTACAGAAGGACACCCCTATCGTATTGATGAGCGGCGGTGTTGGATTGACTCCTATGTTGAGCATGTTAAAAACAGTGGTTGAGGTTCAGCCGGACAGGGATGTCACCTTTATTCACGCCGCGCAAAATAGCAGCGTCCATGCTTTACGGGATGAAGTAGCTTTAATTGCCGAAAAAGAAAACGTAAAGTCTTTCGTTTTTTATGATTCACCAACAGAAGAAGACCGCCAAACTGGCTGCTTTGACGTTGAGGGGTATGTCACGAAAGTGTGGCTGGAGGAATATGTACAAGTTCAAGAAGCTGATTTCTACTTCTGCGGACCGACTCCATTCATGAAGGCCATCTATCGCTCCCTAAAAGAAATGGGTGTAGAGGAAGAAAGGATTCACTATGAATTCTTCGGCCCTAAAGGGGATTTGAACGCGTAACAATTGTATTGAATATATAAAATGATTCGGCACCCTTTTTGGGTGCCTTTTCTTTTGAGAAAATATAAGTAACCGGAAAGGTTTTGAAAAAATAGAAAAATTTTATGAAACAATTAACAAGATTTAACCGTATACGTTACTAATATACAGGAGATGGGGGCGGATGAGGATGAAACAATTGTACATCAAGCAAAAGGTATTCAGTCTAAGTGAGAAGTTTACCGTAAAGGATCAGGATGAGATCGACGTTTATTTCATAGAAGGAAGCTTCATGAAAATCCCGAAAACATTTTCTGTCATGAATATAAATAGAGATGAGGTTGCCCTCATTACGAAAAAGGTATTCAGTTTTTTGCCTAGGTTTTTTGTTGAGGTAAATGGGCGGGAGATGGTAACGATTCAGAAGGAGTTTTCCTTCTTTAAACCGCGCTATACAATTGAAGGGGTTGGCATCGAAGTACAAGGCAATTGGTGGGATATGGATTTTGAAGTATTGCAGCATGGAGAGGTCGTCGGCAGGGTGAACAAAGAATGGTTTACCTGGGGCGATAGCTATAAGGTTCAAATCTTGAAGGATGAAATGGAAAGCATCATTATTGCGCTTGTAGTGGCAATTGACTGTGTAAAAGCTGACAATGCCGCTGCTTCATCAGCGTCTACGATGTAACATGAAAAACAGGACCTGGTATCCGCAACAGAGTGACTTGCGGGATAACAGGTCCTGTTTTTTAAATGGTAAGACACGCTGCAAAGGTTATCGCGCCAGCATGTTACATAAGCAAAAGGATACCTAAAGGAATTTAGATTCATAAAAGGATTCCCAATCTGAATCAGTCAAATAAGAAACTGATTGTAAATCCATATGCTGGCTTCCCAGAACGCCTTTACCACCGATGACGAACTTTAAATTGGCATTCGTTTCTGTAAGGGCTTGAATCCATTCTTCCACCCTCACCAATAGTGCGGGATTGGTTATGGAAATGGTGATAATAGAAAGTTTCTTTTTGTTGATTACATCTAATAAACCATCGAAAGGAGTATTCGGCCCTAAATAAATCACTTCATTTCCTTTTTTTCGAAGGAAAAGGCTAAAAAGCATTAGGCCAATGTGATGATCTTCCTCCTCAGGACAAAAGGCCAGCACTTTAGGCAGTGAATCGTTAACAGGAAGGACTCTTAAAAACTGAGCAAATCGGTTAATGACGAACTGAGAGGCAAAGTGTTCTTGAGCAACAGTAACTTTTCCATTCTCCCAGTCATCACCTATTTGATACAAAACTTCTCCCAAAATGTGATGGAAGACTTCTTCATATTCAAACATAGAAAAAGCCAATTCTATAATGTTGTTTGCATCTTGTGAATTATATTCAATCAGCGCTTTATATAAACTTTTTTTTATATCATCAAAAGATTTGTGAACTGGCGGGGGATCCAAAGAATTAATTGTTGACTGTTTCAAAAGCTGGACAGCCTCACCGATTTTTAAATCATTTTGCGTGGTTTGCTCTTTCAGCCATTGGAGGATTTCTATATCCTTCTCGCTGTATAAGCGGTGTCCGCCTTCTGTTCGCATCGGATTAATAACTTGATACCTATTTTCCCATGCTCTAATTGTTACAGAGGGAAGGCCGAGTAATTCGGATACCTTTTTGATGCTATACATTTTATCACCCCGCGGTTATTATACATATTCTATACAAAAACTATGCATAATTCAAGAGGTGCGGGATTTGGAGTTATGAAGAAAATAGAATGAAAAAGGGTGTATAGACAAAGGGTTGTCCACATTTTTTGCCAGAAGAAAAAAATAATTAAAAATTTCAAATAAAACATTTGCTTTTATATGTATAGTATTTGTATAATATTTTTAAGAAGTTATACAAATATTATAAGGAGGTTCATGCAAATGAAAACGTTAAATCTTGTTGCTCTCGTATTGATTATTGTAGGTGGTTTGAATTGGCTGCTTGTTGGATTGTTTAAGTGGGATTTAGTTGGAGGGATATTTGGCGGGATGGACAGTGTCATTGCAAGAATTGTCTATATCCTTGTTGGTCTTGCGGCTATCTATAGTGTGAAACTTTTACCGGTTGTTTCAAAATGATGGTTTAGTCATATAAAAAGATTTCTGTTTCGAGGATATAGAAGGATTTTTAGTAGCTGTCATGGTACAGCTACTGTTTTTTTTGATACTCAATCAAAATAGGCTAATTAATTTTTTTGAAATTTTAATGATAAATTAACCTCCAGGTTTATATAAAATAATTAGTTCCGCAACTTTCTCATGAAAAGTGGCAGGTCCTATATTCAATGTACGAGGAGAGATAAATATGAAATCAATGATTCATGTGGAGAAGCTGGTTAAAACTTTTAAAGGAAATGTTCAAGCTGTAAAAGGGGTATCTTTCGATGTTAAAGAAGGTGAATTTTTTTCTTTTCTCGGTCCAAACGGCGCCGGTAAATCAACCACTATACAAATGATCACCACTTTATTAAAACCCACATCGGGCAAGGCGGAAATTTCCGGTTTTGATGTCACGAATGAACCGGAAAAAATACGGCGTGTGATAGGAGTCGCCCTGCAAGAAACAGGTGTCGATCCCCAGTTGACTGGGCGGGAGCTTTTGGAAATCCAGGGGAAATTATTTGGCCTGCGGTCGCACCAAGCGAGGAAAAGATCCAATGAATTATTGGAGCTTGTGGGCTTATCGGAGGCCGCCAATAGAAAATGTGGAAAGTATTCAGGCGGGATGCGAAGACGTCTCGATTTGGCATTGACCCTTGTTCAACAACCAAAAGTTTTGTTCTTAGATGAGGCTACGACAGGGCTGGATCCATATAATCGAAAGCTAATTTGGGAAGAAATCCAATCTTTAAATAAGGAAAAGGGCACTACTATTTTTTTGACCACTCAATATCTAGAGGAAGCAGACGAATTGGCAGATCGCATTTCAATTATCAACGAGGGGAAAATCGTTGCATCCGGCACTCAAGAGAATTTAAAAGCGTCTATAGGAAAGGATGTAATTGATTTAGTTTTTTCAACAGAAGTGGAAGCACTGCGTGCGTCATCGCTGCTGGGAAGGGTTACAGTTAATCAGAAACCATTAGGGGCTGGCCTCCGGTTGTTTGTAGAGAAAGGGACGGCCAAATTGCCAGAGATTATTCGCTTGTTAGATCAAGAGTTAATCACTCCCATTAACCTGAACGTATCGCCGCCTTCATTAGATGATGTCTTTCTAAACTTGACAGGCCATTCCATCCAATCTGAAAAAGATAGAGAGAGGAGTCTGAATGCATGAGAGTATTTGTGGAGCACACCTGGCTTTTTACGAAAAGGAGTTTAATAAATACGATTCGCAACCCCTTCGCCTTCATTCCGAATATGGTGATTAGTCTTTTCTTTTTATTTGTATATCAAGCTGGACTGAGTGGAATTTCGAAACTTCCCGCATTTGGCGGAGCTAGTTACTTAGCGTTTATTTTACCTGTCTCAATCGTCTCGGGAGCTATTGGAGGTGCGGGAGGCGCGGGGCAATCTCTTATTACGGATCTGGAAAACGGCTATTTTTCAAGGCTTTTATTGACTCCGGCATCACGTCTGGCAATTGTTTTAGGACCGATAATCGCAGGGATGCTTCAACTTTTCGTACAAACGATTCTCATCCTGCTCATCGGTTTTTTAATGGGGCTAAAAGTGGTGACTGGCTTCGCTGGTGTTGTCGTGGTGCTTCTCCTCGCAGTGGGGTGGGGGCTGGCTTTTGCGGGCTATTCTGTGGGGGTTGCTCTTCGGACAAAGAATGCACAAGCCGCACAAGCAGGAACATTTATCTTCTTTCCGCTTCTATTCCTGAGTACTACCTTTGTCCCTTATGATCTAATTGAGGCAGAGTGGCTCAAAGTAGCGGCATTAATCAATCCTACGACATATGTGTTTGAAGGCATGCGAGCGGTCATGATTACAGGCTGGGGTGAAAGTGATATTTGGAAAGCTTTTGTTGTCATTATTTTATTCTGTGCCGCCACTATAAGTTTTGCTGCTTTGAGTGCCCGCCAGGCTGTAAGCAGGGGGTAGGGTATAGATTTGGCGCTATTTCGCTGTAATCACTATTTTAGCAATGAACAGCCTATTTCTCTCTAATTCTTGTCTTTTTTTTACAATGTCTTATACTCTAAGAAAAGAACGTTCTGAAAACGGGTAAGCATTACCCGTTTTTTATATGTTTCGGGCTGGGTCTCCCCGGCCATAGGCGGCGCATCGCGCATTTCTTTGAGTTTGGCATTATCTCTTATGGACAATTTAGATTGGATGGGGGAGAAGCAGTTTGATTGAAATGAGTCAAAAGGAAAAGCTGAAATATTCAAATGCGATCCCGGGATGGGCGAAAGTTTTTCATAAGGTTATATTATGGTTCTTTTATTTAGTGGCCTTTTCGGCGTTTGCTTTTGGAGTGGTGCTGCTCTTTTGGCAGCAATGGTTCGGAGCATTGGCTTGTTTTGCCGGCGGAGGTTTGTTTGGCTGGCTGAGCCGGATTCTTCGATGGTCCAATCAGTTGTATACAGACCTCGTTTTGAAATGTGAGTTGCGTGAAGAGGGATATTACACATTTGTCAGGAATGTTAAAACCGGAGAAGAAGTCGAGCAATTCGTTCCTTTTGAGCAAATGCAAGAGGTGACGATTGCCCGCACGACCCGCTACATGTCCAGAGGAACAAATTCTCTTGGGTATCATATTATTGGGGCAAAAGTCATCATGAGATGGGTTGATGAGCAAGGCAAAATCGAGTATTCCCTGTTTGGTTTGGAGGATTCCAAAGAAATGGAGGATTGGGTTTGGCGATTCAAGGAAAATGGCATTCCTGTTTTTAGTTCAGGTGCCAATGTGAGTGAAGTAAGGCTGGAGCATTACCGAAAGGGATATGAAGAATTGCCGAAGATTCCTTATGAAGAAGATTCGGCCTTGCCAAAAGTGGGCACTAGGCGGCAGAGGGATTTAAAGACATGGCGCAGCACAGAGATGATAGAGGAAAAACGGGAACGGGAGTTGCAGCGTGATAAGAGTGTTTATAATCCAATCTTGTTGGCCATGCTAGCCGGTAACTTTCTTGCCGCACTTGCCTGGATGCCTTCCTGGCAAATCGTTGATGGGGTATTCGGAGATCATTCCCCCTCGTTCGGAATGAATCTCATCAACTTTTTTCTTCTTTTCATTGTGGGGGCCTATTGGCGTAAGCGCGTGAAATGGTACCGTTCGATAAGGGATTTATCGCTTATTTTGTTGGTACAGCTGTCTGGGTGGGGATTGGCGAATGCCCTTAAACCCATTCCAGATGGGGTGTTGGAAGCAATCCTGGTCGATTTGTTTGCATTGTCATTTTTCAATATTTGCCTATTCATCTTTTGGCGGCTTTTGCGAATAGTTTATAATCGGTTTTTTACGATTCAAGGGTAATTTGTCCATGGAGCGATTCGCTCGTAGATGAAATACGGATATATTCAAAAAAGTAAGGATAAATGATGAATATATAAGGATAAATCCAAAATTTTAAGGATAAAGATAGCAGAGTGCTAGCACTATATTCGATTCCTAGGTTTAACTGCATATTTTCACAACGCAAAAGAGCTTGGAGATGCCTCCAAGCTCTTTTTTTGCCAATTCAACCGTTCATTTGCCGCCTTGATCCGAAGAGATTGCTGCCCAGTTCGTTCAAGGCAATCGCCGCCAGTATAATAGCGGTACCTATCCACTGAAGAGGTGATATGGCTTCTGCCAATATCAGGCTTGCTGACAGGATGGCAATCGGCAATTCAATAGACGTTAAGATATTAGCGACTCCGCCTGAAACCAATGGAATGCCCACTGCGAAAAACAGTGGGGGAAGGACTGCTCCAAATAAGGAAACCCCAACAGCCGTTGTTAACAAATTTGCCTCCAGAGGGAGGACGGTTGGAAGGTCGCGAATGAAGATGATAAAGACGAGGGTGGCCGAGCCTGTCACCATTAAAGAAGTGCGCGTCAAAGGATTCACATTTACAGCGATTTTTCCGCTAAAAAATAAGAACCCGGCATAGGTGAAGGCGGACAGGATGCCAAATAAGATCCCTTTAAAAGGCAGGCCCTTTATTTCGCCATTTAAAATATTTGAAGCAAAAAAGACCCCGATCAAGATTAAGACGATGGAAAATATGGTTACAGGTGCGGGTTTAATTTTGCTGAAAATCCACTCTAGCACGATTCCGATCCAAACGAACTGGAACATTAAAATGATGGCTAACGATGCGGGCACATATTGCATCGCTCCATAGTAGAAAATACTTGTCAAACCGATAAAGCTGCCGGTCATCATGAGCTGAAGGATATTCTTCTTATTCAGCCCTTTGAAACCAGCCCGTCTGATAAAGGTCAATGACCATAGCAAAAGAAAGGATATACTCATTTGGACAATATTAATCTGGCCAAGTGAATAGCCATTCCTGAATCCTAATTTTGCAAAAATCGGTGTAAACCCGAAAAATGAAGCACCGATCAAAATAAATAATATGCCTTTATTTAATTTCATTCTGAGACCCCCTTGGTGCAAAAAAAACAACTTTACTATTATAACATAAAGGTACGGTAATAAGGTTGTTCCCAGCTAAAATGATTGCTGGCAGCTTAAAATAGTAAAATAAAAAATACTGCGTCCAATTGGCGCAGTATTTTCTGTGGCAGACTATTTGAATATCGTAGAAATGATCTGATCGTAAGACATCGAACTGTCTACGACAAATACGCCGGGGCGCAGCTTGTTCATCAGCCCTTTTTTCTCGATGTCTTTGGAAAACGTAAAGGCATCCTTGACGATCCCGGCTTGAACGAGCGCCCTGCCGACATCTATACTCGTCATTCCTTCAGAGACATTGATGACCACTTTGGTGACAGTTTTTGCAGCTGTCCCGTTATCAGCCGGAGGCGTTTCTTTTGGGGCTTCAGCAGTTGCATCGGCAATGGTTTTGTCGAATTCTTCTTTCGTTTGAACCACATAGTTATTATCTTGAAGTTTATTTTTCATCTCGATATCGGTTAATTCAACTTTTACAGTTTTACTGGCTGCTTTCGATGTATCAGCAGTGAAGTAAACAGCGGAACAAACCGCGGTTGTCAGCAGCATTCCGGCAGCAAAGCTGCTCAATAAGTTAACTCTCATTGGCAACTTTTCTCCTTTCATCCTTCACCTTTTGATAAGGGGCAAGCATTTTTTCGATTGTACTTGGAGTGACCTTTTTCAATTCGGCAATACTTTCAATCGAATATTTACGATAGTACATGTCCAGAACTTCACGCATGAAAACTTTTTCTTCAAAAGTCATTGGAATTCTTGCTTCATGCATGAACACTTCCTGTTCAAGTTCGAGATTTCTAATAGATTTTTGCAGAGAATTGATTTCTTCCAATATAGAAATATGTATTTGGTCGATTTGGTCGCGTTCTTTTTTTGCTGTGCGGGCTGATCTTAACATAGAGACGATTAACAGTAGAGCGGATATGGCAAACAATCCAGCGAGTGTCCATTCCATCAAACATACCTCCCTTTCAAGTTATAAATAGACTCACAAGTTTTTATTATACAGGGAAATAGATTGTTTTTCGATTCATAACCTGAAAAACACAGCATGAAAAATGTTCCAGAACCTTTACTCGATGTTTGCCGGATTTATTCGAACTTAATTGGAATCAGAAAAAACTGAAGTTGCTGGATAGGGTACAATTCTGAAGCTAAAAAAAGACTTAATTGCCTGAAAAATTTCTTGATATTATGAAGCGATTCGATATAATTAAAAACTATAAAACTTTAACACTATTTTGATAGGGAAAATCATCAGCATTTAATCTAAGATTTCTTTAGGAATAGGAGGTGTATACAAGGTGAAATCATGCTGCCAAGTAAGTCGGAATTCAATCAATGGAACTTTAAACTCTCAAGCGGATCACGGTGATAAGCTTGTTGGTAATCATCATATTGAAGAAATGATCTATATCCCTGGTGGCGAATTCTTAATGGGAAGTGAAGATCCTGACGGCATTCCTGGCGATGGGGAGGGGCCTGTAAGAAAAGTAAAAGTAGACTCCTTTTTTATTGATCAATATGCTGTATCTAATTTGAAATTCAAGGAGTTTGTAGAGGCTACAAACTATAAGACTGAAGCTGAAATATATGGTTGGTCGTTTGTTTTTAATAAATTACTAACTGAAAAAAGTGCAAAGGCAGTTAAACAGGTGGTGGCACAGACCCCGTGGTGGGCTGTTGTGGAAGGAGCCTGCTGGTTCCGTCCGGAAGGAATCGATACCGATATTGAAGACAGATTAAACCATCCGGTTATCCATGTATCGTGGAATGATGCCAAAGCCTACTGTGAGTGGGCTGGGAAAAGACTGCCCACCGAGGGTGAGTGGGAGTATGCAGCGAGAGGCGGCTTGATTCAAAATAGATATCCATGGGGGAACGAATTAGTACCAAACGGCGAACATAAATGCAATATTTGGCAAGGAAAATTTCCGGTTGAAAATATGGAGGAAGATGGTTATATAGGAACAGCACCAGTCGATTCCTATCAACCTAATGGATTTGGACTCTATAATATGTCAGGAAATGTTTGGGAATGGTGTGAAAATTGGTTCAGCCCCGACTTTCATCGTTTTGAAAAAAAGAATAATCCAAAAGGCCCAGCAACAGGAATGGCAAAATCCATGCGCGGCGGTTCCTATCTTTGTCATGAATCATATTGTAATCGCTACCGGGTGGGAGCGCGGACGTGCAACACGCCGGATAGTTCTACAGGGAACCTAGGCTTTCGTTGTGTGAAGACTGTAAAATAGAAAAAAATGCCAGTAGTGGTTATTTCAGTTGTTATAAACGAAAATGATTTACAAGTGAAGAGTCCGGTTTCAAACGCTTTTATCCAAAAGTGTTAAAACTTTGGTATTTATTCCGCCCATTTTGCTGGTATTTATAAATAATAAATTTGAAAACGATTACTAGGAGACTTTTTTGCAACTTTTATCCCATTTGGATAAAAGTTGCTTAAAATAATTTACCTTTAAATGGAGGCAGGTGTTCCGGCAAATAATAATAAATGGGCTGTAAGAGACGAGAAAATAAGAAAAAGTTGAAAAAACCTAAGGGGATGAGTAAAAAGTGGAAATGACAGCCGGTAAGCAAAAATCTTCTATTGCAAAAGTTACCACCGCTAGCATAATTGGAAATGTTATTGAGTATTACGACTTTATTATTTATGGAACCATGACAGCATTGGTATTCAATAAACTGTTTTTTCCAGGTTTTGACCCGTTTATCGCAACTATTCTTGCCTTTAGTACCTTTGCTGTGGGGTTCATTGCAAGGCCTGTTGGCGCAATCATCTTTGGTCACTTTGGTGACAAAGTTGGCAGAAAAAATGCGCTGGTGACGACGTTGGTAATGATGGGACTTTCAACGTTCTGTATTGGTCTTTTACCGACCTATGAATCGGCGGGAATTCTGTCACCAATCCTACTAGTCTTTCTTCGTTTTACGCAGGGGATTTCAGCTGGTGGCGAATGGGGAGGAGCCGTCTTAATGGCTGTTGAGCACGCTTCTGAGAAGAGAAGGGGTTTAATTGGGAGTCTTGTTCAAATGGGAAGCCCTATCGGGATAATCTTTTCTAGCGGTACAATCGCAATTTTATTAGCCGTATTCTCAGATGAGCAATTTTTGGCATGGGGATGGCGTATCCCATTTCTTATTAGTATTGTGATGATGGGTTTGGGGTTATTCATAAGACTAAAGATAATGGAATCTCCTGTTTTTACAAAGTTGAAAAAGGAAAAAACAGAAGTAAAAGTTCCTGTATTAGAGGTATTTAAGAAACATCCAAGAAGCCTATTAATCAGTACAGGATTGCATTTAGCAGATGCTAGTTTTGGTTTTTTAATGGGCGTTTTTGTTATCACCTATGCTATCGCAAATCTTGGATACTCGAATACCTTTGTTATTAATATGGGGTTGATATCCAATCTCTTCTATTTAGTTGCAACCCCTCTTTCGGGTTTCTTATCTGATAAGTTTGGCCGCAGACCTATTTATTTATTGGGGACGATATTATTAATTGTTTATGCCTTTCCTTTCTTTTGGCTGCTTAATTCTGGGAACACATCACTTTTCCTTCTAGCCCTTATCGGAGCGCAAACTATTTTAGGCCTGATCTTCGGTGTCCAGGCGTCCTTCTACTCGGAATTGTTTAGTGCGGAAGTCCGCTATACTGGAATGTCACTTGGATTCCAGCTTGCAACCGTATTAGGCGGAGGATTAATGCCAACAATTTCAGCGATTATTGTAAATTCTACTAATGGGGCTACATGGGGGATTTCTTCTTATCTCATATTCTTGGGAGTCATTACACTGATATCTGCATATGCAGCTAAGAAAACTTATTGGGATAAGGAACCAAGTAAAGTATCAGGGCAAGCACGAGTAAGTTGACACAGATTAGAACTGTACTCATCATGACAGGTAATTTATAACTCTTTTAAATAAAGGATGATATCAATGTCAGAATCGGTAAAACCAAACATTTTATGGATCTGTACCGACCAACAGCGGTATGATTCCATTCGGAAGCTAGGAAATGAGCATATTCGTACGCCAAACCTTGATCGGTTAGCTGAAAATGGAATTGCTTTCACAGAGGCTTATACCCAAAGCCCTTTATGTTCTCCGAGCAGGGCAAGCTTTTTAACTGGGAGGTACCCGCGCACAACGAGAGTAACGAAAGTTGGAAATGAATATTTTCCTGAAGATGAGGTTTTAGTAACCAAGCTATTGGCTGATGAAGGATACTCTTGTGGTTTGGTCGGTAAATTTCATTTGTCGGCCAACAATATGATGCCAGAGAAGCGACCTGCAAATGACGGCTACGATTTTTATAAATGGTTTAATTTTACCCATGTGGGCCAGAAAGAACACGATGTCTGGGGAAAAGAAAATGCGTATCTCTCATGGTTATCAGATAAAGGGGTATCTTTCTATGACCACTATAAAGAGGGAAACAGGGATAGCCGGAAATTCCGGGAATTATATGATGGGTTTGAGGATGTCTCGCTCCATCCAACGGCATGGTGTATAGAGGAAGCGAAGAATTTTATCGAAAGCCGGCAAGATCGCCCATGGCTTCTCAGCTTAAATATTTTTGATCCGCATCCACCTTTTGATGCTCCAAAGGAATACAGTGATCGCTATCCATTAGAAGATGTTCCTCTTCCAAAATGGAAAGAAGGGGAATTGGATAATAAGCCTTCATTGCAAAAAGCGGACTATATAAAAGGCGGACAAGACGGCGTAGGGCCTCCGGTCAGCGAATTAAGTGATGACGAGAAGAGGGAATATATCTCCAATTACTATGGCATGGTAGAAATGGTGGACGAATATATCGGTAAGTTGCTTGATTATATGGAAGAATTGGGCCAGTTGGACAATACGATGATCATTTTCCATACCGATCATGGGGAAATGTTGGGCGATCATGGATTAATCTACAAAGGCGCCTATTTCTATCAGGAACTGGTGCATAATCCGTTAATCATTTCTTATCCAAAAAAATTCAAGGTTAATAGTTTTAGCAATGCCTTAGTGGAATTAGTGGATATTGCTCCAACTATATTAGAAGCCGCAGGCCTGGAAGTCCCGTACTATATGCAGGGCAAAAGCCTGTTGCCGCTTTTAACCGGGGAAGCAGAGCTGGATTATCATAAAGACAGTGTTTACTGCGAGTATTATTATGCTTTAACTACACATGCGGGAGTATATGCGACCATGTATTATGATGGCCAGTACAAGTTGGTGGTTTATCATGGGGATGAAGTGGGAGAGCTATACGACTTAAAGAATGATCCAAATGAATTTGAAAACCTATGGGCCAATCCGGAGTACGAACAGCTTAAAGCACAATTAATTTTAAAAAGTTTTGATAGAACCGTTCGAATGGTTGATCCAAAGCCTAAATTTGTCGGCTACTATTAAGAATGGGCTGGCTTATATAGAACAATGTCCCGAAAGGTCCTCCTCTTAGAGGCCTTTTGGGGCAATATTTTGAAAGAAGGCGTTCTATCCAGTTTTGACCAAAGTGGATATTAGTTATAGAATGGTTGTAAAAAATTGTGAGGAATAGCCGCAATGAAACTATTTAGCGACAATAGTTCAAAAAAGTATAAAAATATGAAGGATTTATATAAAATCATACGCCAGCATGGCCCAGTTACCAAAGGTAGAGTAATTGAGCTAACTGGAATGAAGCAAACTACTTGTGCGAGAATTATCAGTGACCTGCTAGATGAGCGTTTAATTATTGAGAGTGGTGTAGGTATATCCAGCGGCGGGCGAAAACCTGTTATGTATGAGGTAAATCCAAGGCATAATTATTCTATTGGAATTGATATATCCCGAACGTTTACTAAGGTTTTATTATTGGATATTAACCTTACTATTATTAGTGAAGCATTTTTAAAAATGGACCACACATGTACCCCGGCAAAAACAATTCAATTTATTCACCAATCAATTGAGCAAATGCTCGCTAAGCATCAGATACACTTATCACAACTATTAGGAATAGGAATCGGTGTGATTGAACCTTTTGATATGGAAAAAGGAGTCATTGGAAATTCGGTCAATTTCCAGGCAGAAGGTTGGCGCAATGTGGCGATTGTGGATGAACTTAAGGAAATATTTGATACAAAGGTGCTTATTGATAGCGGTGTGAATACTGCTATTCTTGCTGAATATAAGATTGGATTGAAGAGTTTAATTGGAAATCTTATTTATATCATTGCCGGTGTGGGAATTCGGATGGGAGTTATGACTGATCATAATCTCTTCCAAGGTCTTGCGGTTAGGTATGAAAAATTTGGCAGTGGGCATATGGCGGTGAACACGAGCGGGAAAGAGTGCATTTGTGGGAATTTTGGTTGTGTACATACTTATTCAACGATTTTCGCTTTAATCGGTGAAGTGATTGATCATATTAAACGCGGCCATTCTTCACTCCTGATGAGCAGGGTAAAATCCCCCGAAGATATTCAATTCGATGATATATGCTGGGCAATAGAAAATAACGACCCACTGTGTTCCTTTGTCATAAGGGACTTTGGCTATCATACTGGTGTAGGTATAGCAAATACCATTACTATGTTTCAGCCCAATATTATTATCCTAAATGGCCCCATGTATAATCGTTTGGATTTATTTTATGAAACGGTTTTAAAGACAGCAACAGAAAGAATCAATCGAATATATCCCGGCTATGATGTGAAATTCAGCCGGGGCCAACTTGGAATCAACGCGGCTGCCATTGGTGCGGGAAGCATGGTAATTGATGATTACTTAAAATAGGCGGCGATTTGGAATGAACAGCAGAGAAAAAATAAGATTACTTTGGGGCATCTTTTTTACATTTTTAAAAGTCAGCCCACTTTCATTTGGTGGTGGCTATGCTTTTATTCCATTACTGGAAAGAGTAGTAACGGAGAAGAAGAATTGGGTGAAGAAAGATGAGATAACCGATATGTTAATTATGGCGCAGATGGTGCCTGGTTCCATAGCTGTGAATACGGCTACTTTTATTGGTTATCGGCTTGTAGGCCTTCCTGGTGCCGTTGCCGGGGTATTGGGCATCGTAACACCAACTTTTATCATTATCATTATTCTTGCAACGTTGTTTTTGAACTTTCAGCACAACCCAATAGTGGAAGCGGCTTTTATGGGAATACGCCCTGTCATTGTGGCACTTATATGTTATGCAGCCATTTCAATTGGCCGTAACGCCATTTTCAACAAAATGACGATGTTTATTTGTCTCCTATCAATCCTCTCTCTTTTATATCTACCGGTTCATCCTATTTTTATCCTTATAGCAGGAGGTATAACGGGTATCCTGCTAAACATAAATTTGGGCGGTTTAGGACGGAAATATTCAAAGGGTGCATAATAAGAATTGTTGGCGGTGATTATTATTTACTGGGATCTTTTTTTGGCGTTTTTTAAAATTGGATTTGCTTCATTCGGCGGCGGCTATGGGATGATTCCCATCATCGAATATGAGGTAAGTTCGCATCAGTGGCTGACAACACAGCAGTTTACAGATGTTGTAACTGTCGCGGGCATGTCTCCCGGCCCTATTGCAACAAATAGCGCGGTCTTTATAGGATACAAGGTAGGAGGTATATGGGGAGCTATTGTTGCTACTTTGGCTATAACCATTCCTTCTCTTTTTTTTGTCATAGTCATCTCAATTTTTGTTAACAAAATGAAAAATCAAAAAAACCTTTACTCTGTCTTTTATGGATTACGTCCAGTCGTTACAGGCTTAATTATATATGCAGCGATTAAATTTGCGGCTCAAAATGAAATTATTGATGGGCTGCATATGATTAATTATAATTGGATAGGCATTTTAATCGTTATAGCAGGAATCGGTCTGCTTCATTTCGCAAAAATGAGCCCTATACTTCTTATCCTTATCTCGGGAATAACAGGGGTTATACTTTATTTCTAATATTCCAACGGCTAAATATTGGTATCGCTCATTCGAGAAAGATGGTTTTCTATGGTAGGCGGCGACAAGTGGAGCTCATTTTGAAAAGAGGCCAGCCGTAGCGTGTTCAATTGAGCAGTTGACTGGCCTTTCAATATTAATTAATAGAAGCCTCATAAATGGAATCTACCGATTTTGCAAGAGCGGCATTGAATTCCTCATCTGTCTGGTCCACATTCAAATCCTCGCTTAAGGCTCTAGAGAAGCTGGCGATTAGCCCGGTATTTGCTTTAAGCTTTTCATTCGCTTCGTCTCTGGAATAACCGCCGGAAAGGGCAACGACACGGACTACTTTAGGATGCTCGATAAGCTCTTTGTAGGCGTTCGCTTTGGTTGGAATGGTTAGTTTCAGCATAACCAATTCCTTTTCTTCCAATGTATCGAGGTAGTTTAGGATTTCCGATTTTAACAGATCTTCACATTCTTCTTTATCCGGACTGTTAATATCCACTTCCGGTTCAATGATCGGGACCAATCCGCTGGCTATAATCTGTTTGCCAATCTCGAATTGCTGGCTAACGACATCTTTTATAGCTGATGGGTTCGCTTCTTTAATAACAGAACGCATTTTTGTGCCGAATATATGGCGTTCATTGGCTCTTTTCAAAATTTCGTCCAAATCGGGAATCGGCTTCATTAATTGTACGCCATTTTCTTCGTCGGCAAGTCCCTTGTCCACCTTTAAAAAGGGGACAATCCCTTTCACCTCAGCCAGATAATCAGCCGTATATTTCCCCTCGATTTCGCGGTCCATCGTTTCCTCGAACAAAATAGCGCCAAGTATTTTACTCGAATCAAAGGCGGGGGAGGTGATGATCCTTGTCCGCATTTCATGTACCATATTGAACATTTCATCTTCGTTGGAATAGGAATCCTGTGAAACTCCGTAAGCGGCCAGCGCTTTAGGCGTACTGCCGCCACTTTGGTCTAGGGCTGCAATAAACCCCTTTCCATTTTTGATTTTTTCAAATTGATTTTGATCCATCCTTGTTCACTCGCTTTCCTGAAAGATTTCAGACTTCCATTGGCAAAGTGGAAATAACCCTCAAAGAAGTATAGCAGTCTATTATGTATATACCCGGTTCCAGCAAAAAAAGTGCCGGCCCAGCCTTATTTTTGCCAATTTGACTGGCATTTTACGAGGCGTGTCCGAACACTTTTCGTCTTCATTTTGATATAGGTGTTACTTTCGGGCTGAAGGTTAGCCCATCAAGGTTTGTCACGGGCTTTGCGGTGGGTTTTCCTAAAAAGTAGCCCTGGAATAAGTCATATCCCATATCGGCCAGGAAAAGCAAGTCTTCTTCGCTCTCAATCCCCTCTGCCAGCGCCTTGGATCCCATACCATGGGCAATGGATAACACGGATTGGGCCACCTGCTGTTTCGATGCATCCTGGCTTACTCCATTTGTGAATTCTATCGCCAATTTAACGAAATTAGGTTCCATTTTAGATAATTTTTCAATGCCGTTATATCCGGAACCTACATCATCAAGCGCATATTTAAAGCCGTGTGACCGGTAATAGTTCAGGATTGACTTTAAATGCTCGATATCGTTTACTTCTTCCGTTTCGACTACCTCGAAAACGACTTGTTCAGGCTTTATATCCAACTCTTTAATTAATTTAAATGTTGTGGCTAAGCAATGTTCCGGTGCATAGATGGCCGTGGGGATGAAGTTAATAAAAATTAATTTGTCTCCAACAACTCCTGCATTTTTCACCGATTTCAACCGGCACGCACGGTCCAATGAAAAGGTCCGTCCTCTAATCCTTGCAGCTTCAAACATCTTGAAGGGAGGGATGATTTCCCCGTTACGATCAACGCCCCTTGACAATAGTTCCTGGCCTTTAATTGCTAGTTTTCCATTTTCAAAACCAACTATAGGTTGATAGTATGTGCAAATGTCCTCGTTCTTTATTAGTTCATCTATCCAGCTTGCTTCTCTTTCTTCCTTAAATTGAGAGATCGGTTTCATTAAATGCAATTGTTTTAAAGGATCGCGGATATCAGATAATATGGCAAAAATATCACTTTTGTTCATGTGAACTTCCACGTAATCCGACAGGTCAAAAAAAATAGGCTCCTTGACCCAAAATATTCTCTCGTGAATACACTTCCACTCACTAACCGGAAAGTGGCGGAAATAACGAATTAACTGCTCAGGATTTTGCTTCTCCGAAAAATAGACCGTATAACCTCTTTCCCGGGGTATACACACCTCGCAACCCATAGTTGTATCTCCTTTGCTCTGTTTCCATACTAATTCTACAGCCTTCGGCAAAATCCCTTTACTTTCACCAATAATGCCGTTGGGAACTAATAAGGGAAAGGGTTCATATGATTTTCAAAATTGCTATTTTTGGATTAAAGAGTACAACTAAATCGAGAAAAATAAATCGGCTCGTTGTATTTGGAAAATGGAATAACTCTAAATAAGGATAAATAATATACTAACAGGATATAAGTTTATTTTGGAATATAGTAAACGACTGAAAGGAAGCAATTCAATAAACTTGTGAGGAGTTGGTTAAGGTGAAGTTTTTGCAAACCAAGTCTTGGGTTTTATTGCTTCTCGTTCAAGTTTTAATGCTAATTATCAGTCTATCTGGTGAAAATGGGCCGGTTGGTGAAGGTTCAGTCTTACACGCATATTTATCTAATGATCAAACTGATGCAGGAATTGAATTAAAGCTCCGAGGTTCATTGGTAATAGGAATGTCCATATTCGGTATCGCGATATTAACAAATGCCTATCGGAAAGGCCTTCGCTGGTCCTGGTATGCATGCTGGGCTTATCCGCTGTTTTTTATCCTTCATATAATTGGGTTTGGTACATTCATGCCTGATCTAATTTTTTTACTCATCTCTTTAGCTGCACTACTGCTGCCTTATAAAAATTTTTTCAAACAATCAACAAATTAGAACCGATTCAATATAATGCCTATCTGTTACCCCCCTTCCGTCCTGGGGGGGATATGATTGCCCAAAGAAAAATATAGTAAGAAAGGAAAGGTGAAGCCCGAGTTAGTCGTGGCTTCATCTTTTTTCATTTCACGCCACCTAAAATCAAAAAAGGCGGTGAATCTTAAGTTGCTCGCCGCTTCTCATCTCAAGTAATTATTTCATGTTATAATAGCCTTAATTTATTTTGAACAATAGATGTTAATTGCGACGAATTTAGGTGAGGGACAGATGGAAATAAACTCCTCCAATATCCAAAGGGTAAAAAAGCCTTTGTATATTGATGTGTACGATAAACTATATAAAAAAATAATGGATGGAACGTTCCCCAATGGGAGCAAGCTGCCTACAGAAGCAGAACTGGCCAAAATGTTTGGCGTAAGCCGGATGACATTGAGGCAAGCATTGTCGCTTCTGCAGGACGATGGACTGGTAAAAAGCTTTCACGGAAAAGGCAGCTTTATTACAAAATCCCCAAGCAGCCAGAAAGCAATCGGACTTGAGAAAATTGGACATCCCATTTATAAATGCCACACTGAAAAAATAGATGAAGTGAACGTGTCCTTCCGATTGGATCTGGAAAGCGATTATACACAGCAAGTCTTAGGAAGAAGGGCGGCAGCGGTCGTCGCGTTTGAACGTTTTTACAAAAGTAACGGCAAAGCGGTGGCATATGCTTTTTCCTTTATGGCAATTGAAACCGTTTCGGAACTGAATTTTGATCTTCAGGATGAAAAGCAGGTAATGGAGATGCTTGAAAACAAAGTTTATGAACTTGCTAATTCAGCAACCATTGAAATAAAGCGCTCCAATGTCGCCGAACCTTTATCACAAAACGATGAGACGTTTGGCGGTGCCGAATTTGACGTGTTACTTGAAAGCGTTTATATAAATAAACAGTATCCGGTCATCTATAACAAGTACTATATACCGAAAGAATTCAGTGTCATTAAAATAAATGCAGACAAATAGCGGTCATAACAAACAGCAATGCAATTCCCTAGAGAATGCATTGCTTTTTTTGGTTGCCGGAACCTATCTTATAATACTTATTGGCAAAATTAGTGATTGTACAGATAAAGAAGTTGTGGTAATTTAATTCTGTACCACTTAGACAACTTTTTATACAAGTATATACGATGTATGTATAAGGGGATGGTTTTCCTATTTTTGCATAATAAGAAAGCGATAACAAAGAATAATATCTAATACTTAAGCTTCAAGAAAGGAATAGAATATACCCAATGGCTACAACTACTGAAATGACACCTAACGAACATAATGTTAAAAAAGCCGTCCCAGTCATCTTATTCTTTTTCGTTTTTGCCTTGATTATCGACAATTCGTTTAAGCTTATTTCTGTTGAAATCGCCAATGACCTTGGCATTTCAGCGGCAACAGTCAGCTGGCAGGCCACATTGGCTGGCTTGATTATTGGAATTGGCGCAGTTGTATATGCTTCACTGGCTGATTCCATAAGCATTAGAAACCTTTTAAGCGCCGGGATTATCCTTATTTGTATCGGCTCAGTCATGGGTTATCTTTTCAGAGATTCCTTCCCGCTCATTTTGATCTCAAGAGTGATCCAAACAGCCGGCTTGGCATCTGCTGAAACTTTATATGTTATTTATGTAACGAAACATTTGCCGAAGGACGAGCAAAAGAAGTTTTTGGGCTTAAGTACTAGCAGCTACTCTTTATCCCTTGTCGTTGGTTCAGTGACAGGCGGGTATGTATCAACTTACTTGCATTGGACAACCTTGTTTTTAATTCCTTTGCTGACACTTATAATCCTTCCTTTCATCATGAAATATTTGCCGAAGGAAAAATCGAAAAAGAGCCATGTCGATGTGATTGGGTTATTTCTGATTGCGGCGATTGCCACTTCAGTCATGCTTTATATCACCAACTTTAATTGGATCAATATCCCGATCTTCATTGTCGCAGTAATCTTATTTGTCTCTTATATAAGCAAGAGTTCTAAATCATTGATTAGCATTTCCTTTTTCAAAAACCAGCGCTTTGTGTCCATCCTTGCAGTTGCGATTGTCATTTATTCGGTGCAGCTGGGATATATTTTTCTCTTCCCATTCCTGCTTGAAAAGGTATATGGCTATCATTTGGATACGATCTCTCTGCTATTAATCCCTGGATATGTGACTGCGGTCATCGTCGGGGCACTTTCAGGAAAAACCGCTAAGGTATTGAACAATAAGCAGACGATTTCGTTAGCCATGATTCTAATTGCATTAAGTGTATTTATTCCCGGCCTGTTCGTGAAAAGTTCGCCAATCCTATTTGTTATTTCGATGATACTTTTCTCCGGATCATTCGCCATGATGTATGCACCAATGCTTGAATCCTGTATCGGAACCATTCCAGTAGAAAAAACAGGGACAGCGATTGGATTTTATAACCTGGTTCTGAATGTGGCGGCATCCATCGGTATTGCCTATACAGCCGCAATGATCGATTCCGTAAAGTTCAGCTCTTTGTTAATGATGTTGGCGGCTATCACCGCGGTGGCTTTAGTATTGTTCTGGCTGCTGACCGGCCGAAAAGCGTTACAATGATGTTCTGGAACTCGTCTAACCCCCTGGGATTTGTCCAGGGGGTTATTTTAATAGCCAGTCAAAAAAGCAACCCGTTTTTAGGCTGCCAGTCCTAGCTGTTTTTTTTGATAGCCTGAAGCTTCTCATTGATATGCCGGGCTTCTTTTTTATCCTTTTGCCAGGAAAGGAGGCGGACGAGGATGTAAATGACCGCGATTTGGACCGCCAGCATGGCGGCTTCCCTAGCGCTGTTCACGAGGCTGAAAATACTAGCTAAGGATATTAATAAAATCTCCAGGGTGAGAAAATGAATGACTATTCTAAGGCGCATTTCTTTCTCAGTTATGTCATTTGGAGTATATAGGATGAATCCCAATAAAGCGCTGAGAAAAGAGAACGCCATGATGATATAAATCGACTTCAAGTCAAAGGTCGATCCCGGCAAGTATAGTTGCCGTAAGAACGTAAGAATGATAATGATAGCCGCGAAAATGATCAGGAAATCCTTCATTATTTTTTGCATCAATTCAGTAAGCCTCATAATATATCCCTCCCAATTACAAGCCAAGCATTTTTTTAAGGACAGGCACATACTGCCTGGAGATAACAGCGCGTTCCCCGTTATCAAGAACAGCTACAAACCGGCCGCTTAAGGAGGGGGAGATAGAGGTTATTTTAGCGATATTCAGAATGGTTGATTTGGAGGCGCGAAAACAGTTTTTCCCTTTAAATAAATCCTCCAGTTCATACAGCTTTTGCTTTACTTCATAGACACTGTCCTTGCCGTACATAAAAACCTTCCCGTCAACCGCCTCGAAATAGTAAATATCACTCAACTTGATGCGGTGAACCTGCTCATTTTGGTATCCGAGTACGAGAAGAGTCTCAGTATTCAGCTTACTTACGATTTCGGTAATCCGATCATTTACCTCATGGCACCGGATGAGAATTTCTTCATCCTGTTGTTTGCTAATTTCCTCTATTGAAACTTTCATTATGATCACCCGCAGGAATTCAAGTGTATGTTTCTTTTTTCCATTTTACCATCCTGCTATTTTGAATGAATACTGGGTCAGAAGAATTTTTTTGCAAAAAGACCGACCGCGGTATTAGGCAAAAATCGATTATTTTTGTCAGAACATTCTTATTAAATGATATAGTAGGAGAATAAGGAGTGATGGTTTTGGAGTTCAATAAGGTAGTATTCGGACACAGATCAATAAGGGAATATGAAGATAGGGAAGTAAGCGAAGAGCTTCTCGAGCAAATTTTGGACGCGGGCATCCGCGCTTCTTCAAGCGGTAATATGCAGACATATTCGATTATCGTCACAAGAGACAAAGAACTGAGGCAAAAACTATATGGGCCGCATATGGAGCAATCGATGGTACTGGATGCGCCAGTCCTGCTGACATTTTGCGCCGATTTTAATAGAATGAGGAAATGGCTTGAACTTAACGATGCGCCTGTCCATTTTGATAATTTCATGAGCTTCATGATCGGTGCCATTGATGCGACGCTCGCCGCGCAAAACTGCGCCTTGGCAGCGGAAAATGCGGGACTTGGAATCTGCTATATGGGTTCGACACTTGCGAATTGCGACCAAATCGGCGAGCTTCTGAACCTGCCGCCAAACGTCGTCCCGGTTGTCGGATATTCATTAGGGTATCCGGCTGAAAACCCCGCACCGAGGGATCGGCTGCCGAGAAGTGGAGTTGTCCATTATGAGCAGTATCGCGATTATTCGGATGAAGACATCCTTGAAATATATAAGGAAAGAAATGAAAAGGGATGGCAGCGTTACATGGACATCCCGCGTCTGAAGGAAATGACTGAAAGACTTGGGTTGAAAAACCTCGCCCAGGTTTATACGATTGCAAAATATACGAAAGAATCGCATATCGAGTATTCGCAGACTGTGCTGAACTATTTAGAGAAGCAGAATTTCATGAAGAATGAATAGCATGCCTTTAAAAGAATAGATCTGTTAAAAGTGAGTGATGATTTTCAATGAAGTTGATTGGAACGGAGGGGACTGACTCCGGCGGGATGAAGCGGCACGTGGAGACCCCACAGGCGTCTAGGACGCCGAGGAGGCTCCATAAAGAATGCTCCTACGCCACAGACTATTCGGGGAAGCGAACCTTCAGCTCGTCGCAAAGCTGCACGAAGCAAATTCAGGTAGAAGCTTCGCCCCGCGGAAAGCATGTCCCCGGGATCAACAATCAAGGATAACAAGGCCAAAAGAAAAAAAGGAAAACAGCCATAAAAAGGGGCCTTACCTTAAAAGAGGAAGGCCCTTAATAAACTGCAAATTTGGTTTCTAGTGGATTGTGGCTCCGCTTACGTTCTTTTTCAATAACTCCCTTAGTTCGTTGTAATTATGTCTGCTAAGGGGGAGGGTTGTTTTATTATCATATAATAAAATCGTGTAGGACCTTGAAAAGTGATCGGGTTGAATGGCTTTTATTTTTTGCATAGGAACGAGAAAGGATTGGTGGGAACGATAAAAATCAAAGGATTGAAAAATGGTTTCAAGGTTTTTCATTGAATCCTTTGAGACGAATTTCTCATTGTTTTCGCAGACTACCGAAATAGTCCTTCCTTGCTTCTCAATATAAAGAATATCATTTGTATGAATCATTCTGATGCCGCCGGCGACATTCAAGCCCACTTTTTGATTTTTTTGTTTCCTGTTTCTCGTTATGATTTCGTTTACCTTTTTCAAAGCCTTTTCAAGGCGGTTAATATTGACTGGCTTTGTTAAAAAGTCAACAGGATGAACTTCATAGCCTTCAAGTGCAAAGCCGGGATGGCCTGTAATAAAGATTACCTTTAAACTTGGGTAATGATTTTCTATTTTCCGGGCCAGCTGCAGACCGTCCATGCCATCCATTTCAATATCGAGAAAAACAAGATCTGCATCGATTTCCTCCAGCATAACAAGTGCCTGTTCGGCACTATTGGCCTCTCCCACAATATTGATGGTTGGAAAAGACTCCAGGCAGCTTTTCAAAGCCGTTATGCAATGCTGCTCATCGTCTACGATTAAAGCGTTTATTAACATTGAAGTTCACCTCCAAGGAGTAAGGTTGAAAAAGATAACGTAAAACTTAGGTAGAGACAGGTATTTTTGCAATAAAACGGATACTCCCGCTTTCCAGTTCAGGATAAATGACACCATGGTATTTAGAAATGATTTTCTGGATAGTTGGCAGACCAAGCCCTTCATGGGCGGATTTGTTGGAAAAACCAATTTGAAAAATGTGATGAAGCTCTTCCTCCGATATATTTGCCGGATTGGCCACCGAAATAACAATATTTCCATACTCCCTCTTAATTTCCATCTCGATCGAGTTGTACTCATTGTTTGGGTTTCCAGCTTCATCTAAAGCATTTTGAATCAAATTCCCTAAAATCTTGTTCATTTCATATACGGAGCAGGGCATATACCTTAAATCGTCCAATATATCATAGTGAATTTGAATGCCTCTTTTAGAAGCCAACTCTTTAAATGTGCTAAGCATGGCGGCGATTGAAGGATGGCTTAAAGGAAGCAACTCATTAACCTCCTGGGCGTCCTTCACCATTTTTGCAATATAGTCGTTACAGGATGCATATTCCCTTTTTTGGATCAATCCGTGTATGGCTGTTAAATGAAAGTTGAAGTCATGCCGTTGAGAACGGATGATGGTGTAAAAAGAAAGCAGGTCATTCTGATATTGCTGATCTAGGAACAGTTGGATTCGATCATGCTTATGGGATATTGAGCTTCTTAAAAAGAAAAGAAACAATACACAAATAACCAAACTCCATATCGTTAAAAACACTTGAAAGTAAGGACGCAGGTGATTTGATTCCAAGAGAACCAGAAAAAGTCCAGAATTTAGACTGAACAAAATAAAGATGACAAAAAATAATTGTATTCTGAATGGAGCAGCTGAATTTTCGCCGGTCTTTTGTTTTTCGAAGATGATTTCGGAAAATAACACCGGTGATTTCTGATACATAATGATTGAAATAAAGATATTATTGAGTGCCACAAATAAATCATAAGAAATGTTCATTCCCACATCAATCGACTCATGGCTTCTATTTAAAATTAGATAAAAAGAATTATACTCGATTAGGTGAATGACCATTAAATCAAAGAGTAAAGCCAGCAGAATCGTAACGATGGCCTGGGATAGGGGAAGCTTTAACGCAAAATTCAAAATTGGGATTAGAAATAAAAAAATGCCCAATAAAATAACATGGCTGTCAATTAATAGAGAACAAAGGTAATAGGCAAGGCCTACGATGAGGCTAATAATTAGAATCGACCTTGTGTTTTCTTTGAGGCGGGCGCCTGTAAAAGAGAACCCGACGACCAGACACGTTCCTACCTCGATGATCATTGTTATGATTGAAAAGAGAGACTTGAAAATATCCCAGGTCATCCCATCACCTAATTCCTATCCATGAAAAGTAAAATACAGAGCTAGCTTAATCTAACAAGCAAAAGATTTTTAAATTTTTTGTCAATTTTTCAGCTTATTAATTATTATACAAAAGACCTATACAAGCTTCAATAACCTAGGGGAATTTCTATTTTGCAAAAATATTTTTATTGTACTGCATGGTGGTAGAAAAACGGAAAAAAAGCCGTTTATAGATTTGAAAAGGAAGAAATAGCAATTTTCCCCTAAAGAAAAAGCCCCTCCGATCCTCTTAAATTGCTTAAGAGAATTAGAAAGGCATTTATCTCTATTTTAGTTTCTTTTCCAACAAGTCGTAAATTTCCTTTTGCTTCGGATGGCCTTCATTTATGAAGAAATAATAATGATCAATGACTAACACTGGGATTTCGCCTTCCTGGCCATCGAACGTAGCCCAGCCCATGCCGGTTTTCTTCGCATCAGCTAAATGCTTATTGTCTTTGTCTAAATCAAAGATTTGTAAAGGCAGCATATCCTCGCCATCTATTTCAATCGAAACGGCTTGCTTGGCATCAAAGAAGGTATGATCCTCAGCAATAAGCTCTCCAACCTCATAGCCTTCTTCCTTCAATAATGCATGTACAGATTTGAAATACTCATTTTCAACGGATTTTGGGTCTACAAGGCCTTCAATACCTTCTTCTTCACCAGCAGCTTCATCTTTCCCAGCTTGTTCCTCTGATTTTTTGCCCTTATCTTCCCCAGCCTTTGCGTTGCCACCATCGCTGCTACATGCAGCCAATGCCATGGCCAGTACAAGCATCATCAATAATGTGAATAATTTTTTCATTTGTGTTTCCCCCTTGAAATATAAAATAGTATGTTAAATGCCAAAAACTTAATTTTAACAATTTAACCGGATGTTAGACCTCTTGAAAGGAAATTGCCCCGAGCTTTGCATCTTTTTCGGCTTGGATTTCAACAAGCTTTTTATAAATACTGGTCGATTCCAATAATTCTTTATGGGTGCCAACTCCGCTGACCTTTCCAGAATCGATTACAATGATTTGGTCTGCGTCCTTAACAGTATTTAAATCATGGGCAATCATTATGGTGGTACGGCCGCTCATAATCTCTTTGAACGATTTTTCAATTTCATGCTCCGACCGGGCATCAAGGCTTGCCATCGCCTCATCCAGTAGAAGAATTTCAGGATCCTTAATAAGGGCCCTGGCAATGGCAATCCGCTGCCGTTGGCCGCCTGAAAGTTTTGATCCGAATTCTCCAACCTCGGTATGGAACCCGTCAGGAAATTCTTGAATAAAATCAAGTGCATCTGCCTGTACAGCCGCTTCCCAAACTTCTTCATCACTTACGGCCCGGTCAATACCGTACGTAATATTATCGCGGATTGTACCGGATAGTAAGGGACTAGTTTGAGAAACATAAGCGATTGATTTTCTCCACTCATCAAGATGGATTTCCTCAGCGGGGGTATTATTGACCAGGATCCTGCCGACATTCGGCTCATAAAATCTTTCCAGTAAGCTGAAGATAGTAGATTTCCCGCCGCCGCTTGGCCCTACAATAGCCGTAAGCTTTCCTTTAGGAATGGTCAAATTAATATTTGATAATACCGTTTTGTTCTCATAACTAAATGAGACATTTTCCAACTTGATTTTTCCTTCATCTTTTTCAAATGAATTTTTAAAGGAAGTCTTTCGTTCTAACCCTTCACTCGGTGTATTTAAAATCGTTGCGATTTTGTCAGAAGCGCCTTTAGCCTGCTTTAAATTATTCCAGAATAAGCTGTATTGCAAGACACCGTTATGAATGAAGGCAACATACATGAAGAAGGCAATCACTTCACTAACCTTCAATTCGCCATTTCTAATTAAGTAAGAGCCGTAAACGAGGGTAGTCCCTTGAATGATTGCCTGGGTGCTGGACCTGAGCGGCTCCGCGAACAAGTCAACGAAGGCGCGTTTTTTCTCGGCAGCATACTGCTCCTTTAGGCAATCATGCCCCTTGGCGATTTCCTCATGTTCTTTACCGAAGGATTTAATCAATCGCACTCTTGGCAACCGTTCGGCAAAAAATGCCGTCACTCCAGAAAACTGTCCTTGCACCCTTGATTGTGTCTTCTGTGTATACTTACCGACCACAACCGTAACAATCAGGATATAGGGAACAACCGGCAGCAACGCCAATGTAAGCTTTGCATTCATGCTGTACATAATCGCAAACGACCCGAAAATCCCATAAGAGGCGTTCAACAGTGATTTGAAATCGGAAATCACACTATCAATAAAGCCGGTATCGATAGTTACACGGCTTATAAGCTGCTGGGACGGCTGCTTATTGTACTGTGACATGGGCATACGGATCATTTTCGGCCAAATCGCCTTTTGCAGGCTTCTTTTTGCAGCCGGGGCGGTAACAGCAACGAAAAAGGCGGAAACACTTGCCAGTCCGAAAGCGGCTGCTGAAAGCCCGATATATTTAAACACAATATCCATATCAAAGATTTTGCCTTCCATGATTTTGGACGTCACAACTGGCATTTGCAGTGAGAGGGTCGTACTGGCGATCATGGCGATAAAACCGAATAAATAGAGGTGCCAGGGCAGCTTCGATTTAAAGATAAGCCCAAAAAATTCTTTATAAGAATGCGTCGTTTCCTCTTGCACTTTCAGACCTCCTTAACAATGATGAACGGAAAGATAGTCAGCTCGCTGCCGATTCCATATGAAGTTTAACGAACAATTGATACAACTCATTTGTTTCCATGAGTTCCTGGTGTGTTCCAATGCCATCTACTTTGCCGGAGTCTAAAAGGACAATTTGGTCCGCATCACGAATGGTCGATAAATCATGAGCGATCATGACAGTTGTATGATCTTTCATCAATCTTCTCATGGCCTCCTGGACGACCTTTTCCGATTGGCTATCTAGGCTGGCGGTAGCCTCATCCAAAAGAAGAATAGGGGAGTTCCTCAGAATTGCCCTTGCAATTGCAATTCTTTGCCGCTGACCGCCTGATAAGTTCGACCCCGCTTCACCTACATCAGAATCAAAACCATTCGGAAAGTCTTTAATAAATCGAAGCGCGTTAGCAGCATCTGCAGCCTGCATAATTTCAATATCGCTTACTTCCCGGTCAACTCCAAAAACAATATTTTCGCGAATGGACCCGGAAATGAGCGGGCTGTCCTGAGCCACATAACTGAATAGCTTACGCCAGTCATTTAAATGAAATTCATTGATATTTTGGCCGTTTAAAAGTGAAATCGCTCCTGATTTAGGTTGATAAAACTGCTGCAAGAGTGATAGAAGGGTTGATTTTCCGCTTCCGCTCGGACCCACAATCGCAGTCAATTGCCCAATTGGAATTGAAAAGCTGACATCTGTAAGGACTTTCTTATCTCCGTAACCAAAGGCGACATTTTCAAAAACAATACCTTCTTGAATTTGAGAGATGGGCTTTTCTTTTTCATACTGCTCGATTGGACTATCAATTAAGTCGGCGATCCGGGAGGTTGCTCCCTGGCTTCGTTTAATATCCGAATACAAATATGTGAATGTGGTCAATGTCGGCCATAGCATACCGACATACATAAAGAATGCAATCCATTGTGGAAGGGTAATGGCTCCGCTTTTAACCAAGTAAGCGCCATAACCTATAACGAATGCTTCTTGCGCTACACTCAAAAAGTTGTAAACCGGACTCTCCACCCATTGGACAATCGCTCTTTTTAAATTGGCTTTATAATAGTAATCGAGTTGTTCTTTTCCTCTTTGTTCTTCTTTAGCTTCTGTTACAAAGGTTTTAATGAGCGGTACACTCATTAACAGCTCGGAGAGAAATTGGGTGAGCTTCGAAAGGCGGTTATATGTTGTTTTACTTGCGCGATAATTCCATTTCCCATATAAAATATTGAAAATGAGATAGAAGGGGACGTACACAAGGACTGCTAAACCAAGATGCCAATCGTAAGTGAATAAAATGGCAATTACTCCAACCGTGGAGTAAACCATTGAGATAATTCCGGGTCCCCATCCGCCAAGAACCTGGCTGATTGTACCTGCATCGAGTGTAATTCGGCTCACCATTTCCGTGGGCTTCACTTTGTCATACAGCGTCAGAGGGGAATGCATGAGTCTTTCCCAAATAAGCCCTCGGTAACTTACATCGATTTTGTACATCGTTAATTTCCCGACGTAACGGACAATTCCATTGAAAATGACATTAAATAATAAAATAGCCAATGCACCGAAAATGACTGGATTAGTAAAAACGCCTGAATAAATTTTTTGCATATATTGAGGGAAAATCAAGGTTAATGTTGTACTGATCAGGTTAAGCACAATCGCAAAAATCAGCCATTTCCACGGAAGCTTCGCTTTAAACATTAGTTTTAAATAGGCTTTCCAGATTCCCTTTTCATTTTGTTTCGCTTGTTTTCGTTTGGAGAATACCAAAGAATTCTCCTCCTTTTGGCCGAAGTTATTTATCCAATCTTCAGACAATTTACCTCTGAAGAAGGGCGTACACCTCGGCTGAGCAGCCAATTTACGTATACGCCAATCTTTCGGAAATCATTTATTCCCAGTAATGGATAATGCTTTTACTTTAATGGAAGGAAAGTTAATGCTGCTGCGGAATGTAAGATCATTTCCGATTTCCTCAATCTCATTAAGGAGTTCGAAAAAGTTTCCTGCTATCGTAAATTGGTCGATAGGGCGGACAATTTTTCCATCCTCAACAAGGAACCCGATTGCCGCGAGGGAAAAGTCTCCCGCAAGCGGATTTATACCGGCGTTCTCACCCTGCAGTTCAACAATCACAATCCCTTTATCTGTCTTTGCAATCAGTTCATCGAAAGAGCTGTCTCCAGGTTCAAGATAAACATTATAGGGACCCACTCCAATCGTCCCCTGAAATCCGCCTTTTACAGCGTTTCCCGTTGATTCAACGCCATCTTTTTTGGCTGTCTTCCGATTGTGCAAAAAGTTGGCCAGCAGGCCGTCTTTAATGAGTTCCTTCCGTTTTGTTGCAAACCCCTCAGAATCAAAGGTCGCGTTACCCGGAACGCCACTCATGGTTGGATCGTCAATGATCGTAATATTTGAGCCTGCTATCTGCTCGTTCAATCTACCAATAAGTTTCGAATAACCCTTTTGAACAGAGTCAGCTGAGAAGGCATCCAAATAGGAACCAAGTAAACTGCTTGCAGTATCATAACGGAAAATAACAGGATACTGGCCTGATTCGATAGACTCTGCATTCAATTTCGAAATTGCTTCTTTTGCGCCTTTTTCAGCAATCTTTTGAAAATCGAGCTTTGAAAAGTCGGTGAGGGTAAAGTCCTGGTCTCCCCCTGTCGCGGTAGATTCGCCGTCTTTCGCAACTAAGTAAATACCGGCGCTTATATATGCTGTCTTCCGGTGGCAATTCAGTCCAAATGTATTGGCAATAAGCATTTCACTGATTGTTTTGGAAATCCCGCAGGAATTGACGAGATCAATTCTTTTATCAAAATCGTAAGCGGCTTTCTCCATTCTGAAGGCTGCCTCAATGAGGGTTTCAGCATCAATTTTTGCAAGGGACTCGGAATAGGGCATAGGCTCTGCATAGGATTTTGATCCTTCAAACAGATTCTCACCGTCTTCAACTTCAAGGACTAATGAATTGCCCTTGGCTTCCTCAAGCAGGAGCCCGATAGAATCACGGTCGACCTTTTCCGCATAGGAATAACCCATTTGTCCGTTGTACAATCCCCGAAAAGAAACGCCTCCTTGCTCAATGATCGTATATTCTTCAATTTCCCTTTGGAAAACACTGATTGAAATCGCCTTATTGGAGGAAAAGTAAATCTCCATTTCGCTAAAGCCTTGCTCTTTGCCGCGTTTGAAGAGCTCAGTCTGAAATCCGCGAATGTCCATCATGCATTTCCTCCTCTGCCGCCAACAGTCAGTTCTGAGACCCGGATTGTTGGCTGCCCCACAGTCACGGGCACACTGCCGCTGCTCGCTCCGCACATCCCTAAACCAAGGTCCAAATCATTTCCGACCATGTCGATTTTCTTTAATGTATCAATTCCTTTACCGATTAAGGCTGCCCCTTTAATTGGCTCGGCAACTTTTCCATTCCTGATCATATACGCCTCGCTTACAGTGAAATTATAATCACTAGTGGCCGGATTAACAGATCCGCCTTCAAAATGCTTCGCATAGATCCCAAGCTCGGTAGCCGCGATAATTTCTTCCGGTGTAGAAGAACCCGCTGCAATATACGTATTATTCATTCGTGAAGTTGGAGCGTATTTATAATTTTGTCTTCTGCCTGAACCCGTACTGGCCATTTCCATTTTTCTACTTCCAACGCGATCGATTAAATAGCCTTTCAAAATGCCATTTTCAATTAACAGATTTTTTTTTGTTGGCATTCCTTCGTCGTCTATGTTCAAGGAACCCCAAGTATTAAGAATCGTGCCGTCGTCGTAAGCAGTCACTAGCGGGGAGGCCACAGATTCTCCAACTTTATCCGCAAACACCGAAGCCTTTCTCGATACAGCAACCGATTCCAAACCATGCCCGCAGGCTTCGTGGAAAATAACTCCGCCAAAGCCATTGTTTATGACGACAGGGAAATTTCCGGACGGCGCATAATCGGCAAAAAGGATTGTTTTCGCGCTTTGTGCTGCCTCACGTCCAATGGCTTCGATATTAAGGTTGTCCATATACTCTAATCCGGCGAAACTTCCCGGTCCCATAAAAGCAGATTCCTTCTCGCCGTTCTTTTCAGCCATGGCACTAACACCGAGGCGATTGTAGAATCGTCTATCCTCGATAAATAGCCCTTCGGAATTTGCAATTAGGACATCCTGGACTGTATCGACATAGAACACTGAGGTTTGAGTAATGATGGGATCGAATTCTCTCGCCGCTGCATGGGCGCGTTTCATCCATTCAACCTTTTTGGATTTTTCAACTGAATTTGGAAGAACCGAAAACTGGTGTTTGTTGTCTGCGGCGGATTTTCTCAAGTCAATGGATAGATTAAGAGTTTCGCTCCGTATTGATTTCGCGGCTGAGCGGGCAACACGGATTAAATTCTCCTCACTCGTATCATTTGTAAAGGCATAGACAGAGTAATCTCCTTTCAGGATTCGAATCCCCACGCCAAAATCCCGGCCTGAAAGCGCCTTTTCGACAACCCCTCCGGTCATGGTTAGTGAAGTGTTCCTTTTATCCTCAACAAACAGATCCGCAAAATCCCCGCCTGTTTCAAGTGCTGCATATAATACATTTTCCGCTATTGATTGTTGTAGCATAACGCGACTCCTCATTTCATTTCAATGGATGCCTTATTTTACTTCCTTTAGAAAGTCCAGAAGCTCTTCTTCAAATAAAGCACCGATAAAGGTTTTCTTAACCTCGCCGTTCTCAAATAACATTAAGGTCGGAAAAGCTGCAACATCATATTTTACGGCAACTTCACTTTCTTTTTCCACAACGTCCGCATATGTTACTTCGTGTTTAATGAATTTAACTTTTCCAGCCAGAGCTTCGGAGACCGCATTGAGAGCGGGTACCATTGCCGCGCAAGGACCACAGCCTTCCGTCCAAAAATCAACTAATACTGGAAGTTCACTTTCAATAACTTCCTTCTGGAATTCTTCTTTTGTAATTGCCGTCACATTTGACATGTCGTTACCACCTTTTATAAATTGGCTATGTTATCTGGGATTGTTGATTTCCACTCCGGGGACATGCTTTCCGCGGGGCAGACCGTGGAGCCTCCTCGGCGTCCTAGACGCCTGTGGGGTCTCCACGAGCCGCTTCATCCCGCCGGAGTCAGTCCCCTCCGTTCCAATCAACTTCTTCGAAAATCAACACTCACCTTTAACTGAGCCTAAAAATTAGTGAAAATTTGAATTATAGAAAAATTACTGTAAAAATATCATTATATCTTTTATGGAATCAATCCTTTGGGCGAATGTGGGTCAAAATCATGTCAATTCTGTCTGAATCCTTTTAAAGTAGGTTCGTTTAATAAGAACTTAAATCACCAATTCCAGTGACCAAGCTATCAAGAAAAACTCCCTTTTAATCCCGTCCCGTTGAATTACTGGCAAGAAAAATGTAAGGTAGGTTTAGAAATAAGAATGAAAAATCAAAAAATTAATAAGATACAAAAAAGATGATTTTTAGACATTTTCCTTGAACAGGATAAAGGAGAGAAAACTATATAATGGAAAAACATAAAATTTCAGCAATTTTGGAAAGGGAATTAGTTGTTGCCCTTGGGTGCACCGAACCAGTGGCCATCGCATTAGCTGCTGCGACAGCAAAAAGCCATGTCAACGGTGAAATTGAAAGGATTACCGTAAAAGCGAGCGGCAATATTATTAAGAATGCTAAATCAGTTGGCATACCTGGCGTGTCGGGGAAGGGACTTGAATTTTCAGCCGCCATCGGGGCAATTGCCGGAAACCCGGATAAAAAGCTTGAATTATTAGCGGGGATTACAAAGGACCAGGAAAAATTGGCGTTTATGCTGATCGAAGAGGGAAAGGTAGAAGCCAGCCAGGCAGACACACCCAAAAGGCTTTATATTGAAGTATTCGTACAAACAAAAATAGACCATGCCAGAGTGGTAATATCTGATAATCATAGCAATATAACTTTAATAGAAGTGAATGGAAAGGCAATTTTTCACGGCGGCTGTGAAAACATAGGCTTCAATTCAGCGGATGAAGAACTGGATGCTTTGACGATTGATGAGCTATATGAGTGGGTTTTGCAGGCGGACCTGAAAGACCTTGCCCTTGTGAAGGAAAGCATTGAATTGAATAAAGTGATTGGATTGGAAGGCCTGGCAGGGAATTATGGGTTGAATGTAGGTAAAACCATTCAGGAAAATGTGAAAAAGGGAATCTTGTCCGATGATTTGGCGACTGCCGCCATGTCTTTGGCTGCCGCAGGCTCAGATGCCAGGATGGCCGGCTCGACACTTCCCGTCATGGCGAACACAGGGAGCGGAAACCAGGGAATTGCCGTCACGCTTCCCGTTGTGGCAGCAGCGGAAAAACTAAAGGTCACCGAGGAACAAATGATCCGCGCGGTCGCGCTCAGCCATCTAGTGACCATCCATATTAAATCGAAATTTGGCCGTCTATCGGCCCTCTGCGGAGTAACCGCGGCAGGGATGGGGGCAAGTGCCGCAATCGTTTATTTACTGGGCGGATCGCTCTCGCAACTGAAAGCGGCAATCCAGAATACGATCGGCAATGTATCCGGGATGATCTGTGACGGAGCGAAAGCAGGCTGTGCCATGAAGGTATCGACCTGTTCCAATGTGGCAGTCCAATCAGCCTTACTCGCCTTGAACAATCAGGAAATACAATCGACCGATGGCTTTATTCATGATGATGTAGAAAAAAGCATCGCCGCTTTTTCGACCCTTGGCAATGAAGGAACAAGACATACGGATCAATGGATTTTAAAGCTGATGATGGAGAAATAGAAAAAAAGCACTCTATAAGTGAATTTTGTCAGCTTATAGGGTGCTTTTTATAAAGGATAATTTTTCTGGAACTGAGCTAGTTAACAACTTTAATGTAGAAATAGATATCCTGCCCGACCTTTTTCGGTTCATCAAGAAGCTTGTAGCCGTGCTTGGCTGCTTCTTCAGGAACACTGCGGAAAGATTGCGGGCAATCGGCGATCACTTGCAAAACTTCCCCGATTTTCATGGTTTTCAGCGCATCCAGCGCATAGATGACAGGATACGGTCAAGGCTCGCCGCGAATGTCCAATGTGTAATTGACATCAAAGACTTGAGACACGTTTTAAGCCTCCTTTGCTACAGTCGCAATTTTTTTCTTCTTTTGCTCCGTGATTCCGGAACCGTAACGGAATCGTTTTTCCCACCAATTTGCCAGGAGTAACCAGGCAGCGAGCATGGCCAAAGTTCCAAACAACGCTCCCATTGGGCCCCAAAGCTCCATCAGGTTGATTGGCTTCCCACTTTTCACGAAAGCTGTATAGATGCCAAGATGATCCCATCCGTATGCAAGCAGGGTGGCACCGACAATATTTCCCGCGCCTACTACCCAGTATAACACTTGGCCTTCCATTGCGCGGTACATCATGCCGGTTTCACAGCCACCGGCAAGCACGATGCCAAAGCCGAACAGCAATCCGCCAATCGCCGTGCTTGGAGCGGCTATTTTAATAATGGCGACAGAGCCGCTTTGAATATAGAAGAACGTCACAACGACACTAATGATCATGCCAACCGCAATGGCTTTTGACATGACGGCGCGTCCGCTGATCCACAAATCACGAAAAGCCGAAGTGAAGCAGATTTGCCCACGCTCAATCAGAATTCCGAACAGGGCACCAGCGATACAGGCTACTGCCAGCATTGGTTTGCCTGTGGCGAAAAAGTAAATGACAAGGCAGCTATAGAGGCCGGCAAAAATAAACCCTATAATCGGCTGGACATTCCTTTTCTGGACATGCTCGGTCACAACAGCGTTCAGTGATCCTTTCATTAAGGCCGGTTTACCCCGCCACCATTTCGTGCTGACCACTTTTACGCCAAAAAAAGTTCCGATGGCTGTTGTCAGCATAAAAATCCATGAGTGGAACGAAAACTGGGGAACGCCTGTAAAGAAGGCGGCCAGGTTGCAGCCAAGCGCAAGGCGCGCGCCGAATCCCGCAATAATCCCCCCGGCAAAACCTTGTACCAAGCGGCGCTTTTGTTTCGGGATACGGATTTTAAAGCTATTGCTCAATAAGATAGTGATCAGCCCGCCAATTAGCATGCCGATGACAATCCAGCCATCCGTCCGGCTGAAAGTCGTTCCTTTCATGCCAATAAGGTTAAAATATGCCCAGTCCGAGATATCTATCCCGAACATCTCCAGCATATGGCCGCCTAACCTGGTGAATTCACCTGTAACAGCCCAGACCGTTCCGGTAATTCCAAAATACAAAGCACTTACCAGTCCGGCAATGCTTATTGCGACATAGGGATTCCAATATTCTTTGAAGATTTTTTGATAGAGATTCATCTAAAATCGGCAAGGATACCCCCACTTCAATCGTGTGAATGGCGTAGCCTAACGATAAGTGGGGGAGGAATAGCCGTCAGATACGGTATGGTACGGTTAAAATCGTAAGATTTTGTACCATATCAAGTATCTGAAACTCCCACCTTGCTCCCTCCTTTTCTAGTATAATAATTGCAAGAGAAAACCGTTGGGCAAAATCTTGCTGAAGGCACTCTTATCGTTCTTTGACAACTAAAGATATTAGGTTGGTTGCAGGAAGTCGTTGCAACCGTAAAATCTTTAACTTATCGTAATATCCGTATGAACGGTTACCACAGGAGCATGGCTCTTGTGGTAGGGGCGAAGTCAACCGTTCTGATGTTCCACCACACTAAGGTAGGAGAGCATTGCTCGTCCGCACTACTGGGTAGGAACAAGCGTAGTTGTTCTCTATGAGGGTAGAAGCACTGTCTAACTCTGGCAGACGCAAGCCCCCACTTCAAACAACCTGCAAGGGTGTTAAGTGGTGGGTTGTTGACGAAGTTGACTCCCTTCTTAAATGAAAAGCCATGTACAGGTTTGCAACCCATCAAAAAATACAGATCATTTTAAGTAACCAAAATGAAAAAATGCCTAGCGAGTCCTAGGCATTTAGAAACTATTTAGTTAATGATATAACGGTAAATCGATCAGCATCAATTCGAGTTATCAATAGGTTTGGTTGTTTACAATCGGAAATATCGATACGTGGAGACAGGTATATTGATAGTTCGAGGAGGTGGAAGAGTATTAATTCCTAGTGAGTTGGTAATTGGGACAAGCATATGAAGATTATTGGTGGAGTTGTCCCGATTTGAAACAGCTTGGGACAGATTGAAGGTTATATCTGCTTTTTCAGTCCCAAACTCGTTTTACTTGGGACAGGAATCGTTAGATTGATAGTGAAGTTGTCCCAATTAGAAGGGCATTGGGACAGAACCCGGTGGAATGAAGAACAAATTGTCCCGAAAGAGTTGTTAATTGGCAAGCGTCATTATTTACTGAATGATAGGATTTCAATCTCGACTTTTTAATTTTGTCTTATCATGTTTAAAAATTAACTGTTACGTGCAAAATCATGTTAGTCTTTGGGCGGCGCTCAAGACGTCTTTTTGTGCATCCCTATAGGCTTTGGAGCTATTTGTTAAAAACTCGGCATACTTCCTCATTGTGACATTCATTTTGCGAAGGTCATCCAAAGGACTTTTTATTTGGGCCGCAAATTCCACACTGTCTGCCCCTTGCCAGGCAGATCCCAAACGGCTGAATCCTGCAACCAGCTCGTTATAAATCTTTTCACAATCCTTCGCATGCTGGTTCATTTTACTCGCTGTGTGATCTAATTTAACTGTGTCTACTGTAAACTTGACCATTTATTCCACCTCATTATGATTATCCCCACCAAAATCACCTCAACCTGAGTTGTTCTGCCGCTTTTCTCTCTTCTTCCATTTCTTCCTGACGGATCATTTGGGCAGTATGAATAATGATAGATTCCAATTGAGTAAGGGTGGCAGCGGTACTTCTCAACTCAATTTCGATTTTGTTGATAGCCTGATTGACGTATTTCATTTCTTCAGCCTGCCAGTAGCTATTTAACATAGATTCATAGGAAACTATCTGGTTGCTTATTTCATGTAAATTTTTTGCCTGACTGGCTAAAACCTGTGCTTGATGCCTTGCCTGGCCCACGTTGATACCCATTTCACCACCTGCTTTTCTATTGGTTATCGGTACTATTGAAAGATCATGGAAATTACCATTATTATAGTTGATAACCTAATTTATACCAAATATTATTATCCATAAAAGTAAAAAATAGTAAAAAGGATGTGCTTTTAAGAGAAGGAAAGCCGCTTTTTTGAATTTGTGTCTTCAAGAACAAGTTTTCCACCGATAGAAGGTCCCGTAGGCTTCAAAAAGGGATTCTCACTTTTTCCATCTTTTAAACAGTAGAAATTTAAATCTATTAACAACAGTGATATAATGGAAAAGTAGTGTTTTGCTATCGGAATAACATGATTGCAGAAATGATGTGACGTATCCACGGCCAGGCTTGCTGCGACGCCTGAGAAAAGCGCCCTGCATCCTTTCTGCAAAGTTTAACGGATAGGGATGGGAAAAATGAGTAACAGTCAAACTGAGACAGACGTTATCTTGATTGGTGCGGGCATCATGAGCGCGACTCTCGGCACATTGCTGAAAGAATTAGCGCCTGATTGGAAAGTTACTGTATTTGAAAAACTTGATAAAGCCGGGGAAGAAAGCTCAAACGAGTGGAATAATGCGGGGACAGGCCACTCGGCGCTGTGCGAGCTTAACTATACCGTTGAAAAGCAGGACGGCTCCCTGGATATTAGCAAAGCAATTAAAGTCAATGAGCAGTTCCAGATTTCAAGGCAATTCTGGTCTTATCTCGTAAACAGGAATCTAATTGAACATCCGCAAAATTTCATTATGCCTTTGCCTCACATCAGTTTTGTTCAAGGGGAGGCAAATGTGGCATTCCTGAAAAAGAGATTTAAAGCGCTTTCGGAGAGTCCGTTATTCCACGGAATGGAGTTTTCCGATGATCCGGAAAAACTGAAGGATTGGATGCCGTTAATGATGGAAGGGCGGACATCTACGGAACCGATTGCAGCAACGAAAATCGATTCGGGAACAGATGTTAACTTCGGTGAATTAACCCGTGTTTTATTTGGCCATTTAAAAAAGCAAAACGTTGACATTAAATATAAGCATCAGGTTGAAGATATAAAACGGACAAGTAATGGCTTGTGGGAGCTTAAGGTATGGAATATGAATACCGGGGCCATCGAGCGCCATACAGCAAAATTCGTCTTTATCGGCGGTGGCGGGGGAAGCTTGCCTCTGCTGCAAAAAACAGGGATTCCTGAGAGCAGGCAAATCGGGGGATTCCCGGTAAGCGGGCTGTTCCTCGTATGCAATAACCCGGAGGTTGTCGAGCAGCATCATGCGAAAGTATACGGAAAGGCTGCTGTCGGCGCGCCGCCAATGTCAGTGCCACACTTGGATACACGGTATATTGACAACAAAAAGTCATTGCTCTTTGGGCCGTTTGCCGGCTTTACTCCGAAGTTTTTGAAAACAGGTTCGAATCTCGATTTATTGCTTTCCGTAAAACCAAACAATCTCATCACCATGCTGGCAGCTGGCGCGAAGAACATACCATTAACAAAATACCTGATTCAACAACTTATGCTATCGAAAGATAAACGAATTGAGGAATTACAGGAATTCATTCCTCATGCGAAAAGTGAAGATTGGGATATTGTTGTAGCCGGCCAGCGGGTTCAAGTCATCAAAGACACCGAAGCAGGCGGAAGGGGCACGCTCCAATTCGGAACGGAAGTCATCACCGCTGCGGATGGTTCGGTAGCAGCCTTGCTCGGAGCATCCCCGGGTGCATCGACTGCCGTCCATGTCATGCTTGAGGTTCTTAAAAAGTGCTTCCCTGAGCAATTTAAATTGTGGGAGCCGAAAATCATCGATATGGTTCCGTCATATGGAGTCTCTTTGTCAGAGAATCCGGACCTTTTCCATGAAATTCACTCTCATACAGCCTGGACGCTCGGGCTGGGGGGCGATCGTTCAATGGTCAACAACGGAAATCTGGAGGCCGGCCACCGCCATTTTGCAGAGAAACCAATATCGTCCTAAATTAGTTTATTTAAAAAGGGTATCCAACGTACAAAGTTGGCTACCCTTTTATTTTCATAAGGTTTTGCATGAATCCATCTAAAAGTCCAGAAAAAAAGGAAGTAATCCCCAGCATGTTGAAGTATATATAGCATAAAGGGGGGGCTGAATTTGTATCAATATTTTAATGGCTTGGTAATCAGGGAAGGGACGGAAGGGGTCCCAGCAGAATATGTAGAAGCTCTATTTGAGGATGCGGGGTGGGCCCGGAATACCCCGAATTGGCAAAAAGAAAAATTTTCGTTGATATTTACAAACTCGACATGGGCATTTACTGTCTGGGACCGGGACAAGATGATTGGCATGGTTAGGGTAATTTCAGACGGGATCATGGCTGCTAATATAATGGATTTGTTTGTTTTAACAGAATATCAAGGTAGAGGAATAGGGAAAAAACTTGTGGAGCTTTGTGTTCAAAAACTTCCCCATGGCGATTGGTTTGCCCATACCTCTGCGAATAATTTTAACTTCTACGAAAAATGCGGTTTTGAAGTAAAGGATTTATCGCAGAGTGGTACCTGTGCCTATTATGGCTATATACAAGCTCGGAAAGAAGGGCATAGATAAACTATTAAATATATTAAAGGGCCGGTCGATAGGAGCCGGCCTTTTGCATGCAGATCTATTGGGGTTTAGGTTTTTAGAATGAAATTGCGGAATTCTTTATTTAATGATGGTGAAGGAAGAACCAGTCGTTACAGACCCTGAGGAATACTCATAGCTGTCTGTTTTCTTGCCTCCGATTGTTCCGGTTACCGAGACTTGATAGTAGTCTTTAAAGGTACCCTTGGAAAGTTTGATGAATTCATTAAAATCTATCGGGACATTTTTGTCGGTATATTTAAAGGTAGAATAACTTTTTGGATTAAACTTCCAAGTAAGGTTGAGGGACTTAGTGCCAGCAGGGGATTCTTCTTCCGTGCATTCCCCTTCCTCATCGCAAGTGAAATTGACTTTAAATACATCTACAGTCTGATTCACTTTCGCTGTACCTTTGTTCACATCAAAAACAGCTTTGGTTGCCGGAATTTCAGCGATTCCGTAATAGATTTCATCTTTCTCATAATCATAGGTTTGGTAATAGAGGATATAAGAGTTTTTGCCCTCAAAGTTAGTAGAAAGGTCTACATAGGTATCGGTGGTGCCTTCTGTGGCATAGAATGAAGCGCCTTGAAAAGAGCCTTTGTATACTGTGGATTTACCTTGCGCCATTGCTGGCATGGCCATAGTCAAAAGGAACACAACTGTCAGGATCAAAACGTTTACTTTTCTCATTAGTACCCCCCATTTTTTGGAAACCTAAACCGCTAAACTCATTTTACAATAGGGAAGAAAAAAAGTATTTAAGAGAAGTTCGACAACTCTATCATTTCAGATAACCAGATAGTGTCGTTTAGTAGTGTCTGCTTTAAGCAGTAAGTGGCAAAAAGGGCAGAAATTAAGGCTTTTTCTAAAGTTTCAGTTGTGGTCATCAATTGGAGATTTTTGTAAGTTTATATCAATAAAAAAACCGCTATACTGCTTCAAAGGCAGTACAGCGGGTTTGCCATAATTTAATTTCTGATCAGATAGTCGAATGCGCCAAGAGCGGCATTCGCGCCTGATCCCATCGAAATGATGATTTGCTTAAATGGACTGTTAGTACAATCGCCGGCAGCGAACACGCCTGGCAGGCTTGTCGCGCCACGATTGTCGACGACGATTTCACCCATGCGGTTGCGCTCAAGCGCATCGCCAAGCCAGTCTGTATTCGGAACGAGGCCGATTTGAACGAACACGCCATCAAGCTCAACATGATGTTCTTCACCTGTTTCACGGTCAATATAGCTAATGCCGTTAACTTTGTCAGTACCCGTGATTTCTTTCGTCTGGGCATTTTTGATAACTGTTACGTTCGGTAGGCTGTACAGGCGGTCTTGCAAGACAGAGTCAGCCTTGAGCTCAGACATGAACTCAAAAACTGTTACATGCTTGACAATCCCTGCCAGGTCGATGGCCGCCTCGATGCCGGAGTTTCCTCCGCCAATGACCGCAACGTCTTTTCCTTCAAAAAGAGGGCCGTCACAGTGAGGGCAGTAGGCAACACCTTTGTTTTTAAACTCTTGTTCACCCGGGACGTTGACATTGCGCCAGCGCGCGCCAGTTGAAAGGATGACTGCCTTGCTTTTCAGGACAGCGCCGTTTTCAAGTTCGAGCTCGATGAAGTCTTTCTTTTCAAGGCGCTTTGCCCGCTGAAGATTCATGACATCGATGTCATACTCTTTGACATGCTCTTCAAGTGTAGCGGCCAGTTTAGGGCCTTCTGTGTATTTTGTGCCAATGAAGTTTTCAATTCCGAGAGTATCCATGATTTGGCCGCCGAAACGTTCAGCGACAATCCCTGTCCGGATTCCTTTACGGGCCGTATAAATCGCCGCGCTTGCGCCAGCGGGGCCTCCGCCGACAACAAGAACATCGAACGGCTCTTTATTGGACAGCTCTGCCGGGTCTTGTGTGCTTCCCAGTTTTGCAAGGATTTCCTCAAGGGACATCCGGCCTCCGCCAAACTCTTCCCCATTAAGGAAAACGGTCGGGACAGCCATGACTTTCTTGCTTTCGACTTCCTGCTTGAAGGCAGCGCCGTCAATCATCGTATGGGAAACGCCTGGATTCAGGACACTCATCACGTTCAGCGCCTGGACGACATCCGGGCAGTTATGGCAGCTCAAAGATACGTAAGTTTCAAAGCGATACTCGCCTTTGAGACTTTTCACTTGATCGATGACGCTTTGGTCGACCTTCGGAGGGCGGCCGCTTACCTGCAGAAGCGCAAGCACGAAGGAAGTGAACTCATGACCGAGGGGAATACCGGCAAAAATAATCCCGGTATCCTCCCCGATGCGATTGACACTAAAGCTTGGTGTTCTTTCCAACGTAGCTTTCTCCACTTTAATCCGGTTCGACATAGCGGTCAGTTCGTCGACAAGCGCCAGCATGTCTTTTGATAACTCATCGGAACCTGCGCTGACTTTCAGCAACACATCGTTCTCCATTAGTTGAAGATATTGCTGTAATTGCGCCTTAATATCTGCATCTAGTATCATCTATAAGCACTCCTTAGATTTTTCCGACAAGGTCAAGGCTTGGCTTCAGGGTTGTTTCTCCTTCTTTCCACTTAGCCGGGCAGACTTCACCTGGGTTGTTGCGCACGTATTGGGCTGCTTTGATTTTGTTGATAAGTGTGCTTGCATCACGGCCAATTCCGCCTGCGTTGATTTCAACTGCTTGGATGACGCCATCCGGATCAATGATGAAAGTACCGCGATCAGCCTGTCCCAGTTCTTCAATGAGTACATCGAAGTTGCGGGATAAGATATGAGCTGGGTCACCAATCATTGCATAAGTGATTTTACCTATTGTTTCAGATGTATCGTGCCATGCTTTATGTGTAAAATGGGAATCGCGTGATACAGAGAATACTTCAACGCCGAGCTCTTGAAGGGCTGGGTATTGATTCTGAAGGTCTTCCAGTTCGGTCGGACAAACGAAAGTGAAGTCAGCCGGGTAGAAGCAGACAACGCTCCATTGGCCTCTGAAGTCCTGATCGCTAACCTCGATGAATTCACCGTTTTTGTAAGCCTGCGCTGTGAATGGAAGTACTTCTTTACCGATAAGTGACATAGTGAAAATCCTCCTATAAAAATAATTATTTTGGTAAGGGTGAAACATAAATAACTAACGTGTTTTTTATTATTATTAGTTATTTATAATAATTCTAATACACAAACTATTATTATATAATCCTTATTGTATTGTCAAGGGAAAGGTATTATTTTGTTGAAAGAGGTCATAATTTGTTTTTTGGTTAGAGAAATAGTGGTTTGTGAAGGGAGTGGGAAGGGGTGGCTGATTTTCAATTACGCTCCTGTTTCTCAACTGTATATAGTGTTAACTAAAGGGGAAGGTGATTTTTTTGGCAAAAGAAAGATCACGAGAAGATTTGCCGCTAAAGGCTTGTTTGGTAATCGCTATAATATTGAACTTCGGACAGATGGAGGAGAAGATCCTGGCTGCCTGTCCGAACATTTATTAACTTCGGACAGCCCCAGCTATTCGGGTGAATCACTGTCTCAATGAAAAGCACTTTGGGACAGAATGGAGTCTAAAATAAAAATCCCAGTCCCAACCACGTTCAACTTGGGACAGCCACCGGCTATTTTAGTGAATCACTGTCCCAATGAAAAGCACTTTGGGACAGAATGGAGTCTAAAATCCAAATCCCAGTCCCAACCACGTCCAACTTGGGACAGCCACCGGCTATTTTAGTGAATCACTGTCTAAATGAAAAGCACTTTGGGACAGAATGGAGTCTAAAATCCAAATCCCAGTCCCAACCACGTCCAACTTGGGACAGCCACCGGCTATTTTAGTGAATCACTGTCCCAATGAAAAGCACTTTGGGACAGAATGGAGTCTAAAATCCAAATCCCAGTCCCAACCACGTCCAACTTGGGACAGCCACCGGCAGTTTTAGTGAATCACTGTCCCAACAGGAAGCAGATTGGGACAGGGGGGAGCCTAAAACTCCCTTCCGAGTCCCAACCTCGTTCACTTTCCGAAAGCGAGAGCAACCTCACCCCAACAAAAAAAGGCGATTGCCCACAAAACGGGAAGCAATCACCTTTTTATTCATAATTGTTAAATAACGCCCTGTGCGATCATGGCGTCCGCTACGCGGATAAACCCGGCGATGTTGGCGCCGACCACGAGGTTGCCTGGATGGCCGTATTCCTCGGCAGCTTTGATGCTGTTCCGGTATATATTTTCCATGATTTGATGCAGTTTGGCATCGACTTCTTCGAATGTCCAGGACAGCCGCATGCTGTTCTGGGACATTTCAAGTGAGGATACTGCTACGCCACCCGCATTGGCCGCTTTTCCAGGGCCAAAGAGAATATGGCTGTTCAAAAACACATCAATGGCTTCCAAGTTTGATGGCATATTGGCGCCTTCACCAACCGCCTTCACGCCATTGGCAACCATCAACTGGGCCGTCGTTTCGTCGATTTCGTTTTGCGTCGCGCATGGAAGGGCGATATCACATGGAATCGACCAAATGCCAGAGCAACCTTCCACATAAGTTGCCTGTGGATGCTCTTTTACATACTCACGGATCCTTTTCCGCTCAACTTCCTTCAGTCGCTTGACCGTATCGAGGTCGATTCCATTCTCGTCATAAATATAGCCGTTTGAGTCGCTGCAGGCGACTACTTTCGCACCGAGCTGCATCGCTTTTTCCATTGCATAAATGGAGACATTGCCGGAGCCGGACACAACCACCTTGCTGCCTTTAAAGCTAAGCCCTTTATCTTTAAGCATTTCCTCGACAAAGTAGACAGTACCGTAGCCTGTCGCTTCTTTCCGGGTAAGGCTGCCGCCGTAGCCAATCCCTTTCCCGGTCAGGACGCCTGCTTCATAGCTGCCGCGGATTCGCTTATATTGTCCGAACATATAGCCGATTTCTCTCGCGCCTACCCCGATGTCACCGGCTGGCACATCGATATCTGGCCCGATATGACGGTACAGTTCTGTCATGAAGCTTTGGGTGAACCGCATGATTTCCCCGTCCGATTTCCCTTTTGGATCGAAGTCTGCTCCGCCTTTACCGCCACCGATTGGCTGGCACGTAAGGGAGTTTTTGAAAATCTGCTCAAAGCCGAGAAATTTAATGATGCTTGAGTTAACGGAGGGATGGAAGCGCAGACCGCCTTTGTAAGGTCCGATTGCACTGTTGAACTGCACACGGAAGCCGCGGTTTACCTGGACTTTGCCGTTATCGTCGACCCACGGCACTCTGAATGTGATGACTCTTTCAGGTTCGACAATCCGTTCAAGGATGCTATGGTCCATGTATTCCGGATATTTAGCAAATACAGGGACGAGGGAATCGAATATTTCCTTCACAGCCTGATGAAATTCATATTCATAAGGATTACGTGCAATCACCGTGGTGAATACTTCATCCACATACTCTTTTGCGGTTTTTACTTTTGCCTTTTCAACATCCTGTAAAGCAGTCATGTTTCAGCACCCCTTTTGCAAAAAGTCTGCATAAAAATAAATGAGTTTTCAACTTTACGCAATTAAATTATTTAGTTTCCTTATTTTATAATTGCTAAACAATCTAAACAATATGAAAATTAGATAAGAATGATGCCGATATGAGATAATTAGACGATGGGGGTGGAAAAAGTGGAATTAAGACAGATTCAATACTTCATTGAAGTGGCAAAAAGGGAGCATGTCACAGAGGCTGCTTTGGTCCTGCATGTGGCTCAATCCGCCGTCAGCAGGCAGATTTTCAATCTGGAAGCGGAATTGGGTGTCGATCTTTTTATTCGTGAAGGGCGGAATGTAAAACTGACTCCGATTGGAAGAATGTTTCTTGAATATATGGAAGAGGCGATGAAGGTAATCGACAATGCGAGGCAGGAGGTCCAGGAATATCTGGATCCGGAACAAGGAATCGTTCGGATTGGATTCCCGAGCAGTCTCGCGGCTTATACGCTGCCTACAATCATTTCCGCCTTCAGAGAGCGGTACCCTCATGTGAAATTCGAGCTGAAGCAAAGTTCCTACCATGATCTAATTGCCGGAGTCGTAAACGGAGACATCGATATGGCCTTACTAGGCCCGCTTCCGAAACCAGAGAAAAAAGTGAAGGGTGACATTTTATTTACTGAAAAGATCGTAGCCCTGCTTCCGGCCGGACACCCGCTCTCAAAACAACGTTCCATTAAACTGAGCCAGTTAAGAGACGACTCGTTCATCCTTTTTCCGAAAGGATTTGTTTTGCGTGAAATCGTCGATACGGCCTGCAGGCAGTTTGGTTTCGAGCCCGCTGTTTCTTTCGAAGGGGAAGATATTGATGCGATCAAGGGATTGGTCTCCGCTGGTCTCGGAGTAACGCTTATTCCCGAAGTGACGCTCGTTGACAGCGTGCCGCGTTCGACCGTAAGGCTGCCAATTGTTGAGCCCCAGGTGAACCGCACGGTCGGCATCATCATTCCAAGTGACCGCCAGTTGCTGCCGGCCGAGAAGCTGTTCCATGAATTCGTCCGTGAATTCTTCAGCATGCTGGATCGCTATCAAATATAATTGGTTTTCTCTTTTTCACTCCGTATGTTTTGGACACCGTCCGGCCATCTCACCAAGAGACTGTCCCGAATACAAAAAAAACGAGACAGCCACGGCAATTTTGCCAATAGCTGTCCCGATAATTTCTCTTTAATAAATTACAACCGGATCGTGTGTATTGAGATTGTCGTACACGGCTTTCATGACACTCGGCTTGATGTTGACGCAGCCGCCTGAACCGGCGTTCAAATACGCGTTTCCTGACCAGTTCGTCCGCCAGCTGGCATCGTGGAAGCCCTGGCCGCTGTTTGTAAAGGGTGCCCAGTAGTTTACTTTAATGGCGTATTCGGAACTGCCGACTCTGCTTCCTTCAAGTACATAAGGAGTCCGTTTATAAAGGATGTACCACACGCCTGGTGACGTGTCTTCACGGGTATTATGGTTGCCGGTTACGACATTCGTTGTGAAGACCAGTTTTCCGTTTCTATAAATCCACACGCGCTGTTCCTGGATGGAGACCTCTGCATACGTATCGCCGATTCCGTTGTTTGCCGTTGTTCCATAGCCGTATCCTTCGTTGTTCCAGCCATTTCCGTTTATATTGGAAGCGGAAACCGAATTTTCTCCTTTTGCAAAAGCATCCGCGATTTGCGTTGTTTCCTTGTCCACATCCAATGCCCAGCCATAGCCTTGCCCTTTAACTTTAACGACTTTGCCTGAATGGGTCTTAAAGGTGAAGTCTTTGTTCAGGGTGGACTGGTTTTGATTGATTTCGACAATTTTATTTTTCAAGTCGCCCGGGTCAATGGCGACTTTCAGGTCATTTGAAACGGTGGCATTTTTAATCAATTCGCTCGCCTTTAAGGAATGGACTTGATCCTGTACCTTATAATCAACAGTTTGCTGGAGGAGGGCCTGTAGCTTTTGCTCCTTCGTCTTGATTATCTCACTGTCTTCTTTAACAGGCTGGAGATAAACAGGATTAAGTCGGACATCACTTTTGTATGCTTGCTTATCATATTCTTTTAAAAGATTTTCTACATCGTACTGCTCACCGTGGCTGCCGGGAATGACGATGATTTTTCCTTGTTCGAGGACAACCTCGGCATTTTTTGGAGGCTGCAAGGTTTTATTCATGGCCAAAAGCTTTTCCTCGAACTGTTTTTTCATTTCCTGGCTGCGGTATGGGTCAGGTTGTGCCGGACTTAATGAATAATCTTTTTTCTGAAAAGAAGGGAGGAAGGTCTGTTGTGTATCAAAAATCTCTTTGACCCCTGACAGGTCGTCAGTTGTAAAACTTAGCTTTGTATCTTTTCCATCGATTAGTTGCTGTTCCCCAAGATAAACTTTATTTGTTAAGGTTGTTGTATTCAGCTTATTGAGCGCCTGGTTTGCTGTCAGGCCAGCGACCTTGACGCCATTTATCGACACATTTACATTGAAGCGGGTTGTTTGGTAATACCCAATAGCAGCAGCGATAAGCAAGATAAAAACTAATAAACTTGCTGTCACCAGCTTCCAATTTCTTGTCGAGTGTTTCTTATGCCTGCTGACTTCCTGCACCGATCTTTGAAGTGAACCTTCCATGTTTAATTCCCCCGTTTTGCATAAATTCCTATGGTTTGTGGCCTTGGCATTCTATTCGGATAATCCAACCAAATTCCCAAAAAACAAAATCAATACTATTCTACTTGATGGAGGGGCAGAATATTGTCATTATTTGTATCAAAATTTAAAATTTTTCCACCTATAGAGTAGTACGTACAAAGAGGATGAAAGTTACTGGGAAATTAAAAATTTAATCTGCTCGGAAAATAAAAAATGGACTTCGCATTTTAAAATGCAAGTCCATTGAAGTTCTTACTTACTTCTTGGCTTTCCCGGCTTCTTCCGCCAGCTGTTCATAGGATTTTACTTTTCCGTGCGGGTTCTGGGATTCCTTTCTGGTTTCCCATTGTCGTTCCTTTTGCCGTTTCGATTGTGTCATAACCATGCTCCTTACGCAAAATATAGGGGATTAGCTTCTGTTTTCGTATGCCCGCTGTTCTTTTTCTTTTTGCTTTTTAGCCCGGTTGGCATTGGCGCTTCCGAATTCCTTGGAGAATTCCGCATCCTTTTTGCTGGAGTCAAATCCTTGCTTGTTTTTTTGCTCGGGGTCGTTTTTCTTCGTTCGTTTGGCCATTGCTTATCCTCCTTTTGCTTTTAGTATGGTAGAGAATGAAGTAACTATTCATCCTTCCAATCGTCCAAAAAATCAACCTTCTTTTAATAAAATAGTAATGACATAGATTGTTTAAATGGGGGTACACTATAATAAACCTAAACAGTAAGGTCTGAGGTAAGTTGGAAATCAAACAATTGGAATGTTTTCTCGAAGTGATCCGTACTGGCAATTTTACCGCCGCGGCGGAAAATTTATTCATAACACAGCCTGCCCTTAGCAGGATTATCAAGTCTTTGGAGGATGAGATAGGAACGTCTCTTTTCATCCGCACCAGGAAAAAGATGCTCGTAACCGATGCAGGCAGGGTATTGGAAAAACATGCGTTGCTCATTGAAAAGCAGCTACAGCAAATGAATGTGGAATTCGACCATATGCTTAAGCTGAAAAAGAGGCATATCCGGATTGGTCTGCCTACGATTGTAAACACCGCATTCTTTTCAAAATTGATCGCTTCGTACCACCAAAGGTATCCAGAAGTGACTTTCCAATTGGAAGAGGATGGTTCCAGGCGGATAGAAGAAAAAATTATTAATGATTTGCTCGATTTTGGAATTGTTGTCCTTTCGGAAAGAAATGATCAACTTGAAAAGTTCATGTTTGTGAACGAGAAATTGAAACTGGTGGTCCATTCCTCCCATCACCTTTCAGGGAAAGGGAAAGTATCTTTGCAGGAACTAAAGGAAGAGAATTTTATTATGTTCAACCGGGATTTTGAATTAAGGAATCTTGTCATCAATGCCTGCCGGGGAGCTGGGTTTCACCCGAATATCGTCTCTGAAACGTCACAGCTCGATTTTATTCAGGAATTGGTTTCGTATAATATTGGTATCACCTTACTCCCTGAAAGTACTTGTTCGGAATTGACAGAGGACTTTCGCACATTAAGCATCACCGACCCAGCCATTGAGTGGAACCTTGCAATGATTTGGAAGAAGGATGCCCACTTATCCCAACTGGCAAAAGAATTTATTCATTTTGCAAAAGAAAAGCTCTCGATGGCAGGATCTGAAAATATCACATGACAAAAAAGCTTCCCTTAAAAAAGAGGAAGCTTTTTTTGTGCTTGTTTCTAGAAGCGTTTACATAAGTTTTCAACATGGTTGCCATATCGGATTGGCATTGTATTTCATCGTATTAGCACCGTTATAATAATCATATAAAAAATTCAATGCTTAAGGCTCTGGCCTTTTAACAGCATTTATAAATATAGGTGATATCGATTGGAAGCTAAAACAGTTAAAGAAACTCGTGTTGTTCAAACAGACCAAGTTTTAATTAATGATTTGAACAATTATCATACGTTGTTTGGCGGAGTATTAATGAAAAAAATGGATGCCTGCGCGACACTTTCGGCGCGGCGGCATTCACGGATTAAGGAATGTGTGACCGCGTCGACTGACTCGGTAAATTTCCTCGAACCAATCCGCCAAAGCGACTCGGTTTGTATTGAGTCGTATGTCAGTTATACAGGCAAAAGGTCAATGGAGATTTTTTGCAAGGTCATTGCGGAAGACCTTGAAACCGGGAACCGCAGGCTTGCCGCCACTGCGTTTCTGACATTTGTTCCGCTTGATGAAAACAAGCGGCCGATGGAAGTTCCGGCGATTATCCCTGAGTCGGAGGAGGAAAGATTTCTTTTCGAGACAGGGAAGGAGCGGGAGCGTATCCGGAAACTAAAAAGGGAGCAAAACAAAGAACTTATAGTAAATCTTTCGTTGGGCAAGCCTTGGGATTCAAAATAAAAGGAGCGAAATAACATGCTGGTTGCATCAAGCTATACAGAATTAATAAAAGCGCAAATGGCGATTGAAAATTTAAATGAGGCAAAACCTTCCCTTTATGAGAAGTTTATGAATATTATTAACCTGACTCGGCAATTCCAATTTGGCTATCAATTTATGGGTTCATTGATTATGGATGAGGATGCGCGTAAATTCCAGCCAAAGCCTCTGAATGAGTATGTATTGTCCGTATATCTGAGGGAAATTGAAAAATTAAAATCAGACAATAAATTTATTGAATTAAAAGAGCTGCTTAACACGTATAAGAAAATCAGCTACACGAATCTTAGCAGGCTGGCGTTGGGTGAGAACCCAAAAGAATTGGTAGGACCGACTTTGGTTCGCTAAATACCGGCAATAAGGAAATCTTTATAAAAAAACAGGCCACCGGGCGGATGCACCGGTGGCCTTTTGCCAGTATCGTTTTATTTACTTGTCATTCGCGAGGAAGTTGTAAATATTGGCTTCACCCTTGCCGTAAAGCGGGTCAGCACCGACTTTACCGAAGTCAATGGCGCTCTGTCTGATGGCCGCTGCTACCTGGGCAGGCGAGTACTCAGGGTGGGCTGCTTTAATGACGCCTGCTACGCCGGCCACTTTCGGAGCTGCCATGGATGTGCCGTGCAAATAAGAGTATCCATGCCAGTTTCCATCACTGAATTGAGTCGTTGCATTACTGGCAACCGGATACGATGGATAAGTGGACAGTGTCCTGTAAGTGAAATCACGCTTATCCAAGTAGTTGCCCTTAGGATCATTACGGTACAATTCATCATACAATGGACCGTTATCCCCGCCAGGACCTGCAACATCGATGGCATTTCCATAGTTGGAGTAGAAGGCGATACTATTCTCTGACCACTCATTTGAAGAAGAAACGGTTATGACGCCAGGAATTTGGGCAGGCACGACACGGGATGGACCTTTAATATCGAGCCCATAGGTCTCCTTCCAATACGCTTGCATATCATGAATGTTATTAAGATCTCTTGAATCGTTACCTGCGGATACTACAACGGTGACACCTTTCTGGACGGCATATTGGATTGCGCGCTGATAAGCGACCATGGAGGCCGAGTCACCTTTTTCATCCAGGTTATGCGCCATCCAGCGCCATCCGCCAATCGACATATTGATGACTTCCACGCCATCATTGGCCGCAGCTACGATGGCATCGGTAATCCATGATTGCTGTGCTCCGCCAGTTGCCCCAAAAACTCGATACGCGCGTACAGTCAGCTCAGGGCCTACACCTTTAACTTTTCCGTTGGCAGCGATTGAGCCGGCAACATGAGTCCCATGGCCGTTTTTGTCCCAGGCATCAGTCGTGCCGGGTACAAAGGTTTTCGAGCCCGCTTCATCGGCATTATCTTTTAAGTCAGGGTGGTTGAAGTCGATTCCGGTATCAATGACCGCGACAACCGTATCTTTATTGCCTTTGTTCAATTTATAAGAGTCACCGTCGTTGGTCAGGCGGTGCATATCCCATTGCTTGTCCCAATAGCTGTCCGCATTTGCATCAAGTGTAACTTTCTGGCCGTTAGGCGTCCCTGGGGTGAATTGGACCTTATCATCCGGATCGGTTTCCAGATACGCCTCTAGTTCGCGGCCGGCTGATTGAATACTAGTATCCTTTTTTACTTTTGTGAGGAAAGTTGAATCGGCAGAAGCGGCCTCTACTATACCGATTTCAGGAATGACCCTTTCGACCGTTCCACCAGCTTTTGAAATAGCATCAGCATAATTGCCAGGCAGCTTTCCTTTATAGGCGAGTACATAATACTCCTTTTCTGGTGCTGCGTTTGTTTTACCCGATTGGGCACCCATTAATAACGAAAAGGATAGCATCGTGCAAATAGATAGAAAAGCCAGTTTCTTCTTCATTCAATTTCCTCCTATGTATAAAGAGTGATGGACGAGCATGAAGATATCCTATAACAAAAAACAAATACTAGTTGTCGATTTAATAGAGTTACAATTAAAAATAGTTAGACAATTTACAACATAACGATAGGTTAAATTATTCAAACACATAACATAAAACTTCAACAGCCTGGTCGACTGTTTCGACCGTGACATTCGCTCGATTGGAAAGCTCCTTCAATGGATGAATTAGGGATTCAGGTCTAATAAGGATAGTTGGTTTGTTCATGGCGATTGCCATGCTGGCATCCATCGCCGTATTCCATTGTTTGTATTTTTCTCCGAACAGCGCGATAACGATGTCTGCCTTTTGCAATAAAACCTGTGTCCTGAAATTGTTAATATCGGAAGCAGCGTCATCCTTATAATAATTGCCCGGCTGTTTTCCGAGGATCGCTTCCCCAATATCATCCGATCGGTCATGATTTGTCTGCGGCCTTACAAATACAAGCGGCAAATCCCTTTCCCTCGCCTTTTTCTCTACCTCCTCTCGCCAATCATCATGAATCTGGCCAGCCAAATACACAGTTAACTCCACTTGACCCCTCCTAACAAAAGTTTCCTACATATCAATACTAGTAAAATTCTAAACTACAATCAAAAAAACACCCGCCCCAAAGCGCCTAACTGGCAAAAATGGTACAATATGACTATTAGAATGAGGCAGGAGATGGTTCCAGTGCCTCAATTCAAAATTAATATGGATAGATAAAAACGAGGAGAGACGATGGAACAATTTTTTGAAGAATATGAGGATGCGAGTCTGTACGATAAAGAGAATACTCGAATAGGTGAAATTCCATTTCTTAAAGAGCTGGCGCTGCAAATGAAAGGGCCGATTATTGACCTTGCCTGCGGAACTGGCCGTCTAACTATTCCGTTGGCCAGGGAGGGGCATGAAATGATAGGGATTGATGTCCATGAAGGGATGCTACAGGCTGCAAAAGAAAAAAGCCGCCAGGAAAGCCTGAATATCAATTGGAGCAAGCAAGATTGCACAAATTTTGATTTAGGAATAAAAACAGATTTCATCTATTCAGGAGGCAATTCGTTTCAGCACTTTTTAACAAATGAAGACCAGGATGGCCTATTCAATCGTGTATCATCGCATCTTAACCCTTTGGGCCTGTTTGTTTTTGACACGAGATTCCCGAGTGCTGAGGAACTGCTGCAGCCGCCAAGGGAGGAATACTGGACTAATTATATAGACGCGGACACAGGGTTTAAGGTGGAGCTATCAACCATCAACCACTATAATGCCATCGAACAAGTCCAATATTATACGACCTTCAGAAGATACGTGAAAGAGGGTCAAATCATGAAGGAACTGAAAACACGTGTAAACCTGCGTTATGTCTATCCGAAGGAAATGGAGCGGCTGGCAGAAAAGCATGGATTTAAAATAATCAACGTCTACGGAGACTGGGGTCGTAATCCATTAAGCCAGGAAAGCTATGCAATGGTTTATGTATGTCAAAAAGTGTAACTCGCAAATTCGGCATGTTACGCTACGGATCAATCAACGATTGAGGGACGAATCAATGCCCGAATATGCAGATTTCCCATTGTGCTATAATAGGTGGCGATATATAGAAAAACATAAAAATATTACCAAATGGAGGAAATGGGGAACTATGAGTAATTTGCCGAATTGCCCAAAGTGTAATTCTGAGTATACGTATGAGGATGGGGCTTTGTTCGTTTGCCCGGAGTGCGCGCATGAGTGGACACGGGAAAGCATGGAAGCGAGCGAGGCTGAAAAGGTTACGAAGGATGCCAATGGGAATGTCCTGACTGATGGGGATTCCGTAACAGTCATCAAGGATTTGAAAGTTAAGGGAAGCTCCACTGTCCTAAAGCAGGGAACGAAGGTAAAAAGCATCCGAATTGTCGAAGGGGACCACGATATCGATTGCAAAATTGACGGTTTCGGGGCGATGCAATTAAAATCCGAGTTTGTTAAAAAGCTTTAATTCTGGCTGTAAAAAGGCCGGTGAATAGCTTGTGAACTGGATCATAGATTAATTTTGCAAAAGCAAAAAGCAGGAGCCGCCAACGAAAGCGGCCTCCTGCTTTTTTATGCTTCAAATTCACTCATCAAGGCGTGGACATTGTTTTCCGTGTCCTTAAAAAATGCCATCCATGTTTCGGTCTGCCCCATCTTGGCAATCAAATGCGGCTCATCGATGAACTGGACACCCTTTTCCTTTAGGGCCCCATATGCCTCATTTATATCCGCAACCTGAAAATAGATGACCGAGCTTGGATGGTCGAATTCCTCCTTTTCTGGCAGGCTTAAGAGCAGGCGCAGGCCGTCGCAATCAAAGAACGCAAGATTGCCCGTATTGAATAAAAGGGGAAGGCCGAGCTTGTCCTTGTAAAACTCCACCGCACGGTCAAAGTCTTTAACCGGCACCCCGATTTGACCTACTTTTTGAATCAATCCTTTATCCACTTCCAGTTCCCCCTTAGCGTTTTTTGCCGCAAAATATTTTTTTCTAATAGGTTGAAATAAAGATTGATATTGCCGATGGCAACAGGGTGGTTGATTTCCGCTCCGGGCATTTCGCTTTCCGCGGGGCGTCAAAGCAGCTGCATGAAATAGCTTCCTGTGGATTTGCGACGAGCTGAACAGAGCCTCCTTGAATATACTTTGGCGCAGGAGCAGTTAGGAGCCTCCTCGGCGCCTGCGCCTGTGGGGTCTCCACTTGCCGCTCTATCCCGCAGGACAAACAGCTTCTTTGAATTGGCTTTGCACGAAGGAAATGCGTTAGCATTAAGGAAAGCTTCCAAGAATAATCCTCGCACGAAATTATGCGTTAGCATAATTGAGGATTTTCGAGGAATCTACATGCCTGAGCAGTTAGGAGCCTCCTCGGCGCCTGCGCCTGTGGGGTCTCCACTTGCCGCTCTATCCCGCAGGACAAACAGCTTCTTTGAATTGGCTTTGCACGAAGGAAATGCGTTAGCATTAAGGAAAGCTTCCAAGAATAATCCTCGCACGAAATTATGCGTTAGCATAATTGAGGATTTTCGAGGAATCTACATGCCTGAGCTCCAATCAACCAGCTTTGTCAAATAAAATAGTGTAATTATTAAGTTCAACCTAATGGTTGTTAAAATTTTCAGATAAGTCCATTATACATAACCAGCCAGGAAATCTCTTGGAAAAATTTAACCTAAGGGGTCATTTTGCAAAAAGAAAAAGGGCGCGCTTCATGCGCGTCCCGGTTCTGTTACCATTCCTTTGGTTCATAATTCAAATCAGCGAAAAGGCGGGCTTTTTCTTTTTTCGTTAAATCCCTCCACTGGCCGACAGGGAGGTTCCCGAGTTCGATATTCATAATGCGGATTCGCTGGAGGCGGTACACCTCATAACCAAGCGCTTCACACATGCGGCGGATCTGCCGGTTCAGCCCCTGGGTCAAAATGATTCTGAAGTCATATTTGGAAAGCTTTTCGACCTTGCAGGGGAGGGTCTTGGTGCCGAGAATTTTCACGCCTTCAGACATCTGTGTCACAAACTCGGGCGTGATTGGCTTGTCCACCGATACGATGTATTCTTTTTCGTGCCTGTTCTCAGCACGCAGGATTTCGTTGACGATATCTCCGTCATTCGTGAGAAGGATCAGTCCTTCTGAATCCTTGTCGAGGCGGCCGATATTGAATACTCGCAGCGGATGATTGACAAGGTCGACGATATTGCCTTTTACGTTTTTCTCGGTTGTACTCGTGATACCGACCGGCTTATTTAACGCGAGATAGACGTTGTTCCTGGCAACACGTATTTGTTGGCCACTTACCCGTACATCATCGCCAGGATTGACCTGGCTTCCGATCTTCGCAATCTTGCCGTTAATGGTCACTCTTCCATCCGCGATAAGCTTGTCAGCGCCGCGCCGCGACGTTTTTCCGGAGTCACTAATAAATTTATTCAGACGCAATTTGATTCCAACCCTCTGTTTAAAATTATTGTTTCCCTAACAATACAGCAGAAACTGCCTGGAATGCAAAAGACGTAAAAGGATTTGCTGATAAAATCTTTTCCTCAAAATAAACTTCCCATTTTATCTATCTGCAAAACGGGAATATAGCGGCGTTCGTTCTGCGATTACCCCAAAGTGATGAAAAGCAACAAAAAAGCAGCTACGCTAAGCTGCTTTTTGCAAAAGGGCTATTGAATGATGCCGCTGTAAACGAGGCCACCGTCAAAGTCGACGATTTTCAGCCTTCCGGTATTTTTTACGAGAATGCTCTTATATTCGGCTTGTCCACGGCTGTTTTTCAAAAGAAGTACCCGCTTGTATGGGTTGTTTTCAGTGATTACAATCGAATAGTCGGCCAGGTTGACATGATCTTCAAGGATGGAGTACTCCGGAAGCTGTGTCACATCCACTTGGGAAGACTGCTGCTTATAATCTGCATTCCTGTTAGTGTTTTGCATGCCGGTTTCAGAGTGGCGAGTGGAAGTCTGGATAATGTTAAGGTTGTCGTCAGATGCAGCCGCGGCATATGTATCAGCCGTTGAAATTGTTGACTTCTCCTTTGGAGCCGCCTCGTCGGCCTGGTTTCCGCATGCTGCCAGGATGGATGCGCTTAAAATGACAAGTAAAGATTTTTTCATATCTATCTCTCCCTTTCTTGTTGATATTCTACATAATAGACAGGAAGATTTAGATTTCTCTGAGAAAAAGATTAGAATTTCATGAGAGCACATAATCCGCTTTTTTATGGAATTTCAGTTGCGTAAAAACAAGCCCTACCTGGCCAGTGACTCTAAAAAAGCCTCGACGGTTCTTTTACTCTTCATGATCGGTGAATAAATGGAAGAAAAAGTCCTTGTAAAATTCAGGCCTTTTAAGGGGATGATAGAGATGTCTCCATGTTTTATTTCCCTTTCCATTACGCTTTTGGACAAAAGGGACAGGCCCAGCTCTTTCATCATGCTTTCCTTTATCCCTTGATTGCTACTGATGGTCAGCAAGGATTTTACCCTTATGCCATTTGAACGGATGAAATGGTTAAAGTATTCACGCGTTCCCGACCCTTCCTCCCTGGCAATCCATTCCTGATCCTGCAGTTCGGAAATATCCACTTTGTCACGGCCGGCCAGGGGGTGGGCGGGCCCGGAGGAGATGAACAGTTCATCCTTCATAAAAGGCTGGGTGATGAGTTCTTTATCCGTTGAATGGCCCTCAATCAAGCCGACATCCACCTCGAATAGGCGTACAGATTCAATGATTTCATCTGTATTGCCGATCAGGATATGCAGTTCAAGAGAAGGGTATTTCTTTTGCAGGGCGGGAAGCATGGATGGCAAAATATATTCCCCAATCGTGAAGCTGGCGCCAATGATCAGTTTTCCCCGTACGGCGTTATGATGTTCAAGGATATCTTCTTTTGCTTGTTCATACAGGGTGATGATTTGCTTTGCCCGGTTATAAAGGATTTCGCCTGTTGGTGTGATTTGAAAGGATTTCGGGGACCGGAGGAACAACTCGGTTTGGAATTCCTTTTCCAGGTTTTTAATATGCAGGCTCACACTCGGCTGCGAAATATGCAGTTTTTCGGCTGTTCTCGTGAAATTTCCGGTTTCGGCAAGGGTTATAAAGGTCCTTAACGCATCATAATACAATTTTATCCCCTCCTATCATTAATAATCTTAATAGTATCAATTATATATATGTATTTTACTAATAATCGTTGGTTGATTAAAATAAAAACATACAAAAACTATCAGGAAGTGACACATATGGTAAACGGACTCGATCAAGCAAACAAGCAAGGGAGGACGGCTGCTTTTTTGAAAGGGCTCGGCATCACGCTGTTGATTGCGATCATCGCAAAAGCTTTATCCGGGCTGCCGTTCCTTTCGATCATGGGGCAGCTTGTTATTGCAATTCTGCTAGGAATGGCATGGCGGGCTGCGTTTGGCTTTAACGAAACCTATAAACCGGGCATTGCTTTTGCCAATAAAAAATTGTTGCGCTTCGGTATTATCCTGCTTGGAATGAGGTTGAATCTCGCCGATATTTATGAGGCGGGCGGCAAGGTCTTTTTGATAGCGGCAGTGAATATCGTCTTCGCGCTCGTGGTTGTTTATTGGCTGGCCAAGCTGTTTGGAACGGAAGAAAAGCTGGGAGTTTTGACTGCATGCGGCACAGCCATATGCGGCGCTGCGGCTGTCGTTGCCATTGCTCCGCAAATCAAGGCGAAGGAAGAGGAAACGGCGGTAGCGGCGGCGATCGTTGCGATACTCGGAACGATTTTCACCCTGGCTTATACTTTGCTTTATGCGGTATTCAACATGACGCCGACGGTTTACGGGGTATTTGCCGGTGGCACCCTGCATGAGGTCGCCCATGTGGTTGCGGCGGCAGCTGCGGGCGGGAATGATGCGGTCGACATTGCGGTCATCGTCAAGCTGACTAGGGTTGCCCTGCTTGTACCGGTAGCTCTATTGATTGGATTTTTCATGCAAAAGAAGACGGAAGGAGCAGGCGGCAGAAAGCTTTCCATGCCGGCCATCCCTTGGTTCATCTTTGGTTTTATCGCGATGAGCGGGTTTAATACACTCGGAATCGTCTCTGAAACGGTGGCAGGGTATATTGTGGCAGCTGCGTATCTCCTTATTGCGATGGCCATGGCCGCGCTTGGCATGAATGTAGAGATAAAAACTTTCCGTAGGTTGGGAATGAAGGCTTTCACGGCCGGCCTGATCGGTTCTGTCCTCTTGTCAGTGTTTGGTTATATTCTTGTGGCAGTTTTGCATATCCAATAAGGCAGTTACGGTTTAAGTGCTCGCGATTTGGGAGTGTCTTTGAGGAATTAAATAGAAAGCCTAAAAAAGTCAGTAAGCCAGCGGCCAAGGCCGCTGGCTTTTTTCACGCTTCCGGGCGAGCGCCTAATGGCGGGATTGGAAATAAAGCATATCGTATTGGAAGGAATGAATATAGTGAGGCACTGGAAACATCCACCTGCCTCACTCCTGGGGGTGAAGGCATTGAGGAATATTGCGGTTGTGTATCGGATGAATACGAAGGTGATTGCGCAGAACGGGAATATTAATGTGGGGTCGACTGTGCAAAATAGCCATACGGCGAATGTGAAGGTAGCGGGGGCGTGTTTTGCGTTTGGAGATGGTTCGAAGGTGGTTGAGTATCAGAATGAGGTAAATGTGGTCGATGTGAATAAGAGCGAGCAAAGTGAGTCTTCGGGATAAAATGCGGTTTTAACCTTTTGCATTCACTGGGCATATATATAACCAATGATAGGTTGGGAGGGGAGTATATGCCCACGAATATAAATATATACAGCATTAAAATCAATAATATATCGAATAACGGTTCCCTCAATATAGGCGATGCGCTCCATAATTCGCCTACCGCCAACACGAAAGCGCAAGGGACCAACTCTTCTTATGGAGATATATCCCCAACGACATCAGGAATGGAAAACGTCTTTATTGATCCAGATGTAAATGACCAGGGAGATATTGCAGGAACAGATACTGTAAATGCTAAGCAATTTTGAATATTTTCCATCTTCCTTTGAAAGGAGCCAATCATGCCTTATTTTATAAATATTTTCAGTGTAAAAACAAACGGGATTACGCAAAATGGAAACTTGGATATAGGCGCGGTTATCCATAACAGCCATACCGCCAATTCAAAGTATATCGGCGCCAATTTCTCCCTCGGGGATTTATCTCCAAGTTCGTCACTGATGGGCAATAACAGCGTCGATCCCGATGTCAGCGACCAGGATCAAATTGCCAACCCATCTTTGCCAATCAGCAATCAATTTTAGAAGTAAATTTAGAGGTGATCAGAGATGCTGCCATTACCGTTTTTTAAGAGAGGACTGCCAAAATGGCTTGGCGAGTCTTATTTTAACAACGATATTCATAAGTTTGTCCAGGATATCGTCGATAGATCAATTTCTTCTTCCATGCAGCAGGCGGACATACTCGAAAAATCAACGGCTGCTGAAATCGGGGGGGAGATGGAGATAAAGACAGCTGAATCTTTGCAGGTGACGACTTTTGAAAGCCACGATCATGTTTATGTGAAAATGTACATCAAGGACCCCGAGACGCTGTCTAGCCTGAAAATATTCCACAATTCCAACCAGCTTATGGTTGAAGGAATCCCAAACCCTGAAGCACGCCAGGTCATTACCCTTCCATCAATTGTCAGAATGAAGGATTCCGTCTCGGAATACCGCGATCATTACTTGCAAATAAAAATGAAAAAAAGAAATGATCCGCAGTTTACTGAAGTAGCTGTGCCTCCCGCCGACTAAAGGGATGGCTGCTTCATGATTTTTTTGCAAAAGGAGGGGCCAAAGAGGTGGATGCGGACAAAATAAAGCAGTGGATCGAGATGACCCAGAAATATCAAAACGGAAGGTTCTGGGAGATGGTCTTTGAAGAAAATCCGCCGGGCACAGTCTTGGAAGAGCAGGTTACCACCAATGGACGGCAAAAGGAAAATCATGAAACCGGCAAGTATCCAAAAACAGATATCTTTCTGACTGACACGGATGTCATCCTTCTCGTGGAAATACCGGGCGCGATCCGGGAAGACATGGGTTTGTCTGTTTCGGGGAATAAGCTGACCATCAGGGGCATCCTCCATGCGCCGATGATAAACGGGACGACTGTGCTGAACGAACGGAAATATGGTGAATTCCAGCGTACCATCGATTTGCCGGAGCCGGCTGAGAGCAAAGGAATGCATGCCAGATTTGAAAACGGCCTGCTTATTATTACTTATCCGAGGAGATATGTGAGGGAAGAGACCATTATGATCCGCTGAAAACGATAACTTTGAAGGTGTGAGCGATATGCCCTTGAAAAGAGTCGGCGAGGATGACACTTTTATAGGAGAGAATCTTCCCGAAAAAATCCTCGCCCTAGTTATCCAAAAAACAATCAAAGAGGAAATGGAACCAATTTACCGGACTCTAAATGAAATGGCGGGGCGGATGAAAAGGCTGGAAGAACGGATGGGTGAGTGGGAGCAGCTTTGCAGCGGGCAATTTGGCATTGGACAAATTTCAATGAACACGACGGGTAGTGGTGGTGGCTTGGGGCAAAGTCCACAGAAAATGGAGCAGAAAGCTGGCGAGGGAGGCCCTTCGGCTGGAAGTCCTGCGGTCATCTATCAAGAATTCAGGGTGGAGCGGCTGTTTATTGAAAAATTTGACCAGATCACCAATCTTGGGAATTTGGGTATCCGGGAATTGAGCGGCCAATTAACGATTGGAACAACGTATGAAAGTGATGCCATCCCCGAGGAGTCTGTTAAAGGAATAAAGGAAGACCAAGATAAAATGAAGGAAATCATTGATGAATTCAAACAGAAAAAAGAAATGGTGGAAAAGAGCGGCGAAAAGGAGTGAAAGCAAATGTAGATGGCAGGGTCATCAGCATTTGCTTTTCACTTTTTTTGTGTAAAATGGGTGTAGGTTAATTTGCCGCCCAGGAGGTTCAATATATGGTGACGATTAAGGAAATTGCAGAAAGGGCAAGGGTTTCCCGGACAACCGTTTCACGGGTGCTGAATAATTCGGGTTATGTTAGCGAAGAAGCGAAGAAGCGGGTTATGAAAATTATCGAAGAAACTGGATATATCCCTAGTGAGAACGCCAAATCACTTCGGACAAAAAAGACGAAGGTCATCGGGGTTATTTTGCCAAAAATCAGCACCGAAACATCGAGCCGGCTTGTCAGGGGAATGGATGAGGTGCTGGCCAAGGAAGGATACCAAATCCTGCTTGCGACTTCGAATCTTGAACCGGAGAAAGAAATAGAGTACTTAAAGCTGCTGAAAGGCAGGCATGTGGATGGAATCATTCTGTCAGCGACGAATGTGAACCGGGCATTGATAGAAGAAATCCACCGGCTGAAAATACCGTTCATCACTGTCGGGCAATATATCCAGGGACTGACGAATGTAATTTTCGATGATTATCAGGCTTCGAAGGATCTTGTTCAGTTATTCATTCGCAGGGGGCATGAAAGGATTGCGTTTATCGGGGTTAGCGAGACGGATCGTGCAGTCGGCCTCGAGCGGAAGAAGGGCTACCTAGATGCCATGAGGGAAAACAGTCTCCCGATTGAGGACAGTTGGATTCAAACAGGAGTATTTAACACAGAATCCGGGTATGAAGGCATGAAAGCGATCTTGGACACTTCAACTAAGAAACCAACAGGGGTCGTGGCCGTGACAGACCGCCTTGCCATTGGGGCGATGCAATATTTGAAAGAAGCGGGTCTGGGTATCCCGGATGATATGTCGGTCGCGGGCATGGGAGGTTCCGAGCTTTCCCGGTATATGGCACCTTCGTTAACGACCATTGATTTTTCGTTCGAGGAAGCCGGGCGTGAAGCGGCGGGACTAATGCTGGAAAGTATGAGTTCCGAAAATTTCCAGGAAAAAATTAAGATAGTTCCTTATAGACTTATTGAACGAGACACCATATAATAAGTGTGTAATCGATTCCATAAAGAAAAATGCAATCGATTACACTTTATTTTTTATTATTGTGGAATCGATTCCACATTAGGCATCCAGTGAAACCAGGCTATTTCTTCAGTCTTCATCGAAGAGTTTGATTCCAAAGTTTTCAAGAAATAGTTTAATCTCTCATCATTTGTGTAATTGATTCCATAACTAACAAAACAGGGGTGAAAGAAATTGTCGGAAAATCAAAGAATTGCTGAAGAGTTAATTGAAGCTGTCGGCGGCAGGGAAAATATCCATTCTGTTGCCCATTGTGCCACGCGCCTTCGCCTCATGGTCAACGATAAGGACAAAATCGACCAGGAGCGGGTGGAACAAATCAACAAAGTAAAAGGAGCCTTTTACAACTCGGGCCAATACCAGGTAATCTTTGGCACGGGAACGGTCAACAGGATTTATGAAGAGGTTTCCAAGCTAGGCTTTGATACAATGTCAGCTTCCGAGCAAAAGAAGGAAGCAATAAAAACCGGCTCGAAATTCCAGCGTGGCATCCGGACGTTTGGTGATGTCTTTGTTCCAATTATTCCTGTTCTTGTCGCAACCGGATTGTTCATGGGATTACGCGGGCTCGTCATGCAGGAAGAAATTCTGAAGATTTTCGGATATACGCCTGACCATGTTCCGGAAAATTTCTTGCTCTTTACACAAATTCTTACTGATACCGCCTTTATTTTCCTTCCTGCGCTTGTTGCCTGGTCGACTTTCCGAGTGTTTGGCGGAACGCCGATCATCGGTCTCGTTCTTGGTCTGATGCTTGTTGGACCGGCCTTGCCGAACGCATGGGGGGTAGCTGGCGGTGATGTTGAGCCGCTCCTGTTCTTTGGTTTCATCCCAGTGGTCGGCTACCAGGGGTCGGTTTTGCCAGCCTTCATTGCCGGTATCTTAGGCGCCAAGTTGGAACGGATGATAAGAAAGCGGGTCCCGGAAGCACTCGATCTTATTCTAACCCCATTCCTGACACTGTTGATTATGATAGCCCTTTCGCTATTAGTCATCGGCCCGATTTTCCATACCGTTGAACAAGGGATTCTTTCCGCAGCGACAAAAGTTCTTGCATGGCCATTCGGAATCAGCGGCCTTCTAATTGGCGGACTTAACCAGATTATCGTTATTACGGGTGTCCACCATATCTTTAATATGCTGGAAATCCAGCTTCTCGCAAAATATCACTACAACCCGTACAATGCCATCGTTACATGTGCGGTTGCGGCTCAGGCTGGCGCAGCTCTTGCGGTGGGAATGAAGACAAAATCGACAAAGCTGAAGGCGCTCGCTTACCCGTCCTCCATTTCAGCGCTCCTTGGAATTACTGAGCCTGCAATTTTTGGGGTCAACCTCCGTTACGGAAAGCCATTTTTGATGGGCTTGATCGGCGGAGCTGTCGGAGGGTTCCTCGCTTCCCTTCTGAAATTGAAGGCAACAGGAATGGCGGTCACCGTTATTCCAGGAACACTGCTTTATTTGAACGGACAGATTTTGCCTTATATCCTCGTTAACCTTGTCGCTATCGGCGTCGCTTTTGCCCTGACTTGGATGTTTGGATACTCGGATAAAGTGAAAAAGGAAATAGAACAGCAGTAAAGTGGAAAGGGAGGCGGGGAAACTTGCCTCCTTTTTAACAGCTTAAAATAAAAGGAGGATCTCCTATGAGTGAGAAACAGGAACTCCTGATCAAAAAGGCGTATGAAGAAGTCGAAAAGCATAAAAATGAAGTGGAAAATGACCCGTATCGGCTTGCGTACCACCTGATGCCGCCGGTGGGTCTTTTAAATGATCCAAACGGGCTTGTCCAGTTCAATGGTGTTTACCATGTGTTTTACCAGTGGAATCCGTTTGAGACAGCACACGGCGCGAAGTTCTGGGGACATTACTCGTCTAAGGATATGATTAATTGGCGCGAGGAGCCGGTTGCCCTGGTCCCAAGTGAATGGTATGAAAAAAATGGCTGCTATTCCGGCAGCGCGATTGAGTGGGAAGGCAAGCTTTATCTTTTTTATACCGGGAATGTCAAACTGGAGGACGGAACACGGGAAACGTATCAGTGCCTGGCTATATCCACGGATGGCATTCATTTTGAAAAATTCGGGCCTGTCCTGAATCTGCCGGAAGGCTATACGGCCCACTTCCGAGATCCGAAGGTGTGGAGGGCGGATGGCCGCTTTTATATGATTCTTGGAGCCCAGACGCTGGAAGAAAAAGGCGCGGCTGCCTTATTTGTCTCGGATGATCTGTATAATTGGCTGCCGGCCGGGCGGGTCGCGGGTGCCGGGATGAATGGGCTTGGCGAGTTTGGTTACATGTGGGAGTGTCCCGATTTAATTCATCTAGATGGGAAAGATGTCCTGCTTGTTTCGCCTCAGGGGCTTGAGCCAAGCGGATATTTGTACAATAACATCTTCCAGTCCGGTTATTTCACCGGGAGGCTGGATGGTACATCGGCGCAATTTGAGCACGGTCCTTTTACAGAGCTTGACCGCGGCTTTGATTTTTATGCTCCGCAAACCTTTTTGGCGGACGGGGGCAGAACGATCCTCTATGCGTGGATGGGCATTACTGATGAGGCGGAGGCTTATCAGCCGACTGTGGAAAAAGGCTGGGTCCACGCTCTGACGATCCCGAGAGTGCTTAGCTTGAAAGGGGATAAGCTATTTCAGGCACCAGTCGAGGAAATGAAGATGCTGCGCAAAGACGAAATGATTATTCAAAATGCAAAGACAGCAGAAATTACCGGATTAAACGGAAAGGCCGCTGAACTGCTGCTCGATACAATCCTGGTTGGGGCAGGCGATTTTACAATTCGTTTCAGGAACGAAGCCGAACTGTGTTATGATGCGGACAAGCGGGAAATGAGCCTGCAAAGGAGAAATTTCAGGACCGGAAATCCCGAAACAAGAACATGTAAGCTTGCCGAATTGAACAGTCTTCATATCTTCATGGACCATTCGTCTCTGGAAATTTTCATCAATGGCGGTGAAGAAGTGTTTACGGCACGTTATTTCCCGAATCCCGGGGATGAGTTGATTTCTTTTCACGGCGATGCGGAGTTCAATTTTGCAAAATGGACCCTTGATAAAATGCAAATAGGACGAATTTTAAATAGAGGTGGATTATGAACGGTGTTCTATGTTTAGGGGAAGCCCTGATTGATTTCATCCCTTTAAATTCTGATAATCTGTCATACCAGAAGGCCCCGGGCGGCGCTCCGGCAAATGTAGCGGTCGGGATCGCAAAACTCGGCGGGAAGTCAGCGTTTATCGGAAAGGTCGGCAATGATGTCCTCGGAAGCTTTTTGAAGGAGACTCTTGAAGGATATGGTGTTGACACAAGCCCGATGGTTCTTGGTTCGGAACCCCGGACCGGCTTGACTTTCGTCACCTTGGAACCATCCGGCGAACGTAGTTTTAGTTTTTATATTAACCCTAGCGCGGATCGTTTTTTGCAAAAGGAAGAACTCGATCCATCTTTGTTTGAGAAGAACAAGGTTTTTCACTTTGGTTCGATTTCGTTGATCGGCGAGCCTTCGAGATCAGCTACCTTGTGGGCGGTAAAGAAGGCAAAGGAAGCGGGCATGCTCGTTTCATATGACCCGAACCTCCGCCTCGGCCTTTGGGAGTCCGAGGAACAGGCTCAGGAAACGATCCTATCTGTCCTCCCGTATGCCGATATTCTCAAGGTTTCCGAAGAGGAACTACTCTTTCTGACCGGCAAGAGCAGCTTTGAGGATGGGATCGCGCAGCTGCCGAAAATTCCGTTGATCCTCCTGACACTGGGAGGGGAAGGAAGCTTGTACTTTTTCAATGGGCAAACAGGCAGGGTTCCTGCCCTTGCCTGTGAAGTGGTGGACACGACGGGGGCGGGCGATGCCTTCGTATCGGGCATCCTTTATTCACTCAACGAATTGGAAAAGCAGCTCGATGAACTTTCTGAACAGGAAATCAGGGAAATGGTCCGATTCGCATCCATTTCAGGCGGCCTGGCTGTCGCAAAAAAAGGCGCGATGACCGGCCTGCCAACCTTGGAGGAAGTCCGCGAAAAATTGAAAAGCGAAACGGAGTAAAAGCAGCCCACCGGGGAATTACTTTTGGCAAAAATGGAACGAAAAACCTAGTCGGAATATCCCGTACGAAAGGTTGACAGATTTGTCAGAATAGTATAGTCTAGGGCATATAATTTAATACAACCACCTCACTTTCATACAGTGAGGTAGAGGCGCGATATTTAACAGTCCTTGGTGGAGCCCGAGAAGCTTTGAACCCAAGGAGAAGGAAATATCGCCGAAGTGGGCAGTATACTCGGTATTGCCTGCTGGGCCTGCAGTTAAGAGCTGCAGGACTGTCTCAATAAACGACCCAGTTTGTTGAGTTGTGCTATCTCATCGGGATTAAAGAGAGGATTTAGGGGCAATATGTACATGTTGCGGCCTGAGTTTATCTCAGGCCGCTTTTTGGTGTTGCCCTAATATTATATGGAGGGGGAAATTCAAATGAAAAAAAGGGGAATTTTATTTCTGGCATTATTGATGACTGTCATGCTCGCACTATCAGGCTGCGGCAGCAGCAAAAGCTCAGATTCGTCGAAAGGCGGTACGTTTAAGGTAGGTCTAGAGGCAGGTTATCCGCCGTTTAACTGGACGCAAAAGGACGATTCGAATGGCGCAGTGAAAATTGAAGGGACTTCCGAGTATGCGGGCGGTTATGATGTGGAAATCGCCAAGAAAATCGCTGATTCCCTTGGCAAAAAACTCGTCATTGTCAAAACAGAATGGGATGGCCTTGTGCCGGCGCTGACTTCCGGCAAAATTGACGCTATTATCGCGGGCATGTCACCGACAGAAAAACGCAAAAAGACTATTGATTTCTCTGAAAACTACTATAAATCGAATCTTGTCATGGTCGTGAAAAAAGGCGGCAAATATGAAGGGGCAAAGTCGCTTCCTGATTTCAGCGGCGCCAAGGTAACCGCCCAATTGAACACTTTCCATTATGATGTCATTGACCAGATTAAAGGAGTCAAGAAAGCTACTGCCATGGACAACTTCCCGGCGATGAGGGTGGCCCTTGAATCCGGCATCATTGACGGATATGTTTCCGAACGTCCAGAAGCTGTAAGTGCGTCTGCCGCAAATGACAATTTTGCCATGGTGGAATTTGAAGATGGCTTTAAAACATCTGAGGACGATACTGCTATTGCTGTCGGGTTGAAAAAGGGCAGTAAGCTGACCGATAAAATCAATGAAGTGCTGAAAGGCATTTCCGAAGAAGAGCAAACTAAAATCATGGATGAGGCCATTAAAAACCAGCCAGCTGCAGAATAAGAACGAACGTAAACCGGCTGTTGCATTTGCACAGCCGGTTTCATAGTGAAAAAGAGGAGGAGAAGCATGAGCATCCAGTGGATTATCACCATCATCACAGAAAACTGGCAAATGTTCCTGCGCGGAGCCGGAGTAACACTCTGGATTTCGCTTCTTGGAACGATCGCGGGAGCCATCATTGGTCTCATCGCTGGTATTATCCGGACGATTCCAAAGCCGGAGCGTGGCCCGAAGAAGATTGTATTAGCTGTCATTAATTTTATTTTATCCGCCTATATAGAATTTTTCCGCGGGACGCCGATGATCGTCCAGGCAATGGCCATTTTTTACGGCACTGCGTTGGCAACTGGGTATCAAATGAACGTGATGACTGCTGCGCTGATTATTGTTTCCATCAATACAGGGGCTTACATGGCGGAAATCGTCCGCGGCGGAATAATTTCCGTGGAAAAAGGCCAATTTGAAGCAGCCCAGGCCATTGGCATGAACCACTTACAAACCATGATGAATGTTGTTTTGCCACAGGTCATCCGGAATATCCTGCCGGCAACCGGCAACCAGTTTGTTATTAATATTAAGGATACATCGGTGCTGAACGTCATTTCTTTATCGGAACTATTTTTCATGACAAAATCTGTCGCAGGGAATAATTTCAGGTACTTTGAGTCATTCTTTGTGGCGTGTATCCTTTATTTTGTGATGACATTTGCTGTAACCAAAATCCTACGTTATTTTGAAAAGAAAATAGAAGGTCCGGATAGTTATAAAGTGATCGGGGAGGACATCACCCCTGCGCGCTAAGTTCTTGGGGAAGGAGGAAAAAAGATGCAAACCGTGATTGATATTCAGCATTTAAATAAATCGTTCGGCAGCCATGAGGTTTTAAAGGACATCAACTTTTCTGTCAAAAAAGGCGAAGTGGTCAGCATCATTGGATCATCAGGTTCAGGTAAATCGACGCTTCTCCGCTGTGTGAATCTACTCGAGATGCCCAGCGGCGGGCAAATCATTTACAATGGCGAAAACATCCTTGATGATAAGCATGACCTGTTCCTTTACCGCCGGAAACTCGGCATGGTGTTCCAGCAGTTCAACCTGTTCAATAATCATAATGTGCTGAACAATTGTGTCGTCGGCCAGGTGAAGGTGCTGAAGCGGTCCAAAGAAGAAGCCGAAAAGGTGGCCATGAAGTATCTGAAGGTTGTCGGAATGGATAAGTATATTAATGCGAAACCGCACCAATTGTCAGGCGGCCAGAAACAGAGGGTCGCTATTGCCAGAGCCCTGTCGATGGAACCAGATGTGATGCTGTTTGATGAGCCGACTTCCGCGCTTGATCCGGAAATGGTCGGGGAGGTCCTTAAAGTCATGAAGGATCTGGCGGAATCGGGGCTGACGATGCTAATTGTGACACACGAAATGGAATTTGCCCGTGAAGTGTCCGACCGCGTCGTCTTTATGGACAAAGGCGTGATTGCCGAAGAAGGACCGCCGGAACAGATTTTCAGCAATCCAACCCAGGAGCGGACGAGGGAGTTTTTGAAAAGGACGCTGCGGGAGTTTTAAAATAGTCGAATCAATTTCAAAGAGACGAAGCTGTGCCAAAAGTAACCTTTTGGCACAGCTTTTTTTATGGAAAAAATAGGGCTTCCCGAATCTGACAACGAGCTGTCACAAATTTGTCATATTAATCAACAATAAAGCCGGCTTTCAATCTCAAACTCCCTATTCTATCGTTTTTTTCTATGTTTCTAAAAAAACGGGACAAAAAGGATGAGGGATACTCCCTATTTGAATTAGCGTAAAAGACACTCTTTGTTCATTGTTTCACAATCTTTCTTTTCCTATAGTAAAAACTAAGGAGAAGCAGAGGAGAGATGGACCAATGATAATGTTACAGCAAGAGAGACAGGTGGTTTCCGGGGTTATTTCCATTTTTGCCGACCTATTTAAATACCCAGATCAGCACGTATGGGAAGCATGCATGTCAGGAGGGCTATTGGATGATCTAAAGAAAGCCGCGATACATCTGACAGGGAATCCCGATTGCGCAAATGAAATAAAAGGGTTTCCAGCCGAACTAGGGGAATTGCAGGAAATCTATTTAAACAGCCTGGGCGGCCCTGCACTACCGGTCGAGTCCGTTTATAAAATTTGGACAGCCGATTCGGATTGCTCAATGCCTTTTGCAAAAAGCAAGGGTTATCTCCTTGGCGACTCAGCTCTCCATATCCGTTACATATTAACAGAGTTTGAGATGGCTATTTCACAAGACTATGAAAACATGCCCGATCATCTGGCCATTTTACTTGAAATGCTTGCCTACTTTTGGGATAACTGCGTCCCTGAATTCACATACCAGTTTCTTGAGGACCATTTCGACTGGCTGGATGAACTTGCCTCAGCCCTTGCCGCTTTGCCGGAACACTCTTTTTATCTGGCAATCACCCGGCTCCTCCAGCAGGTGTTAAGGGCAGCGAAAGCGAACCTTCAAGAAGCTTTTTAAGGAACTTTTCCGTTCAAATCATAAAGGAGGGCTTGAAAATGCTTGATTCAAAACTATCAAGGCGCGGATTTATTAAAGCGTCCGCAGCCACCGCGGTACTGGCTTCAGCAGGGACCGCCGGCTTTCAGGAGTGGAGCGCCAACTATGTAAAAGCCGGGGAGAAGGCGGAGATTAAAAAAGTCGCCAGTACATGTAATGGCTGTTCCAGTAAATGTGGAATCATTGGCTATGTGAAAAATGGCCGGTTATGGAAACTGGAGGGCCATCCGGACCATCCTTATTCAAAAGGGAAGCTATGCGCGAGGGGCCATGGGTATGCGACTCTCGTTTATTCAAAGGACCGCTTGACCCAGCCCCTTAAAAGGGTCGGGGAAGGAAAATTCGAGCCGATTTCCTGGGAGCAGGCCTACAAGGAGATTGCTGAAAAACTCACCGGCATCATCAACGAAAATGGACCAGCGGCAGTTGCCCTGACAGAAGACCCAAGAGCAACCGGGAAATTTTATTCGCCAAGGTTCATTCAGGCACTTGGCTCGCCCAACTACTATACCCACCATGTCGTATGTTCGAATTCACGCGACGCCGGCTTTTTGCATACCCTTGGGGTGACTGCGACTAGTGCGGACATCGGTGCTGCTAAATATATCATGTTCATAGGCAGAAGCTACGGGGATGCCATCCGTCCAAGCTCCGTCCAGTCACTGGCAGAGGCGAAGGAGAATGGTGCGAAAATCGTCATTGTTGATCCTCGGCTTAACAATACAGGCAATTTCGCGAATGAATGGCTTGCCATCCGCCCGGGTACCGACTTGGCATTAGTTCTCGCCATGTCCCATGTATTAATTAAAGAAAGTCTCCAGGATATGGAGTTTATTAAAAACTATTCGATTGGATTTGAGGAGTACGCCAAGGAACTGGAAAATTACACTCCTGAGTGGGCGGAAAGCTTAACTGGCATAAGTGCGGATACAATTACCCGCATTGCTATTGAAATGGGGAAAGCAAAGCCAAAAGCGCTGATCGAGCAGTCATGGCGGGGCGCGTTTGGATGCAACTATGAAAATAGCACTGAAACGGGCCGCGCAGTAGCCATGTTCAACGCCTTGCTAGGAAATATCCAGCAAAAAGGCGGCAGTGTGATCGGCGGGAAAGTAAAGCTTGGAAAACTTGATCCTGAAAAGCATCCGAACCCGAAAGAAATAGACTTCAAAAAAGCGGGCGTGAAGGAATTCCCGCTTGCTTATGAAGAGAATGGCGTTGCCACAATCGTGGCTAAGGAAGCGATGGAAGGCAGGATGAAGGCGGCGATTTATTACCATTCCAACGCCGCGCTTGGCTACGGGAATCCGAAATATATGAAAGAAGCCCTATCGAAGCTTGATTTAGTAGTGGCAATCGATGTCCAAATGTCTGAAACAGCATTGCTGTCCGATTATGTCCTCCCGGATGTCACTTACATTGAAAGGGATGAATTGATTGAAGGACTGTCCGGCAAGACGCCGGGAATTGCCCTCAGACAGAAGATGGTTGAAAAGGTCCATCCGAAGACAAAGCCGATTGATGCCATCTACACAGAACTTGCCCAGGCATGCGGAGTTGGCCAATATTTCAATTTCAGCCTTGATGACATGAATGAGGCTATGCTTGCCCCTACCGGGATTAGCTATAAGGAACTGAAGGAAAAAGGGACAATCATGTTTCCTGGTGAGGCGATTGAACTCGGCGTCATGCCCGAACTGAAAACGCCTTCGAAAAAGGTTGAATTCTATAGTGAAACATTCAAGCAGGCAGGCTTCTCTCCGGTCGTCAAATGGGTCGAGCCCAAAGTGAACCCTGAGAAGGAATCATTCCGGCTGATTACCGGAAAGCAGGCGATACACAGCCATACACAAACAGCGAATATCCCTATCCTCATGCAAATTACCAAGGATTATGACCTTGAAAGGATTTGGATCAATCCAATCCGTGCAAAAGCTCTTGGGGTAAAGGACGGCGATTTGGTTGAAGTAAAGTCGTCCGAGGCAGTAAGTAAAGTAAGGGCAAAGGTGACCGAAAGAATCCATCCGGAAGCGATTTTTGTGCCGAGCCATTACGGAATAACATCCAAAATGCAAAAAACAGCCCAAGGTATAGGGTTCGGTTATATGGAACACGTCCCGTTTGATTTCGAAGCGTGGAGCGGAGCCGGCAATATCCAGGAAGTAATTGTTAAGGTCAGGAAGGTGAAAAGCTGATGGCGCGCTATGGAATGATGATTGATACAAGGAAATGTGTTGGTTGCTATGCATGCCGCGTAAGCTGCCAGATGCAGAATGAACTTCCGGTTGAAGTGAGCTTTATCAAATTTCATGAGAAAGAAACCGGGATTTTTCCGAATGTTAGGAATGAAATCATGCCAGTTCAATGCCAGCATTGTGAGGATGCTCCATGTGAGAGCGTCTGCCCGACAAAGGCGACGTATACGACGGAGGAAGGAATCGTTCTTGTCGATCCCGATAAATGTATAGGCTGTAAATACTGCATGGTCGCCTGCCCATACCAGGCGAGGACCCAGGACCATCTGACAGGTGTCGTTGAAAAGTGCCGCTTCTGCTCAGAACTTGTCGCCGAAGGCGGACAGCCAGCATGTGTCAGCACGTGTATCAGTAACGCGAGGATTTTCGGCGATTTGGATGATCCAAACAGTGAAGTATCAAAAGCGATTGTAAAGTATAATGCAAAGCCGTTAAGGCCTGATTTAGGAAAAGCAAAAATATATTATGTGAGGTGAAGATAAATGGTTTGGGGAACAATCATTGCCGCCTATTTATTTCTTGCGGGCCTTAGTGCCGGAGCCTATCTGACTTCAACCTACGTGTCGCGCAGATACCCTGAAGCAGCCGCAATCCGGATTACGGGGAGGCTGATCAGCCCTATTTTGATGGGGATAGGATTGCTCCTTCTTATTGTTGATGCGGAGGCGGGGCTTAAAAATCCGTTAAGATTTATATACTTGTTTACAAACTTCAAGTCCGTCATGACGATAGGAACGTATTTTATAAGCTTTTTCATGGTTGCGGCGGCCTATACGGCGTTAATGGAAGTGTTGAAAAAGGAAGTCAATAAGTTTATCGAATACATCGGCGGGGTCTTTGCGCTTGGCACAGCCATGTATACGGGCTTTTTGATTGGCGTCATTACAACCGTCCCGCTTTGGAATACAGCTATCCTTCCTGTTTTGTTTGTCGTGTCGGCTCTTTCTACAGGAATCGCGGGAACACTCTTGGTTGCCGGATTTATCGATAAAAAATCGCTGCATCATATTTTGTCTGTCAAAAAGATCCACCTTTCGCTGCTCGGAGCAGAAGTATTTCTCATCTTTACGATGTTCCTGATTACTTCAACGGCAAATGAAGCCGCTGCTGAATCAGTTGCCTCCCTGTTGTCAGGTGAATACAGTATGCTATTCTGGATTGGCCTCGTAGCCATTGGCCTTCTGCTCCCGATCGCTGTCGAGTCATTTGAACTGATGAATGTCCGAAGAATGAAGAAAACGCCGGCCGGGCTGGAAGTGGCCGCGGCAGGAGGAGCCGGCATTGCCGGAACGGTAGTGACTGAGGCAGCTGTATTGGTCGGTGGTTTCATTCTCCGTTTCCTGCTTCTTTCAGCAGCCGTCCCTATCACGTTCTTGTAAAAAGTAACACAGCCTGGGCCATCCGGCTCGGGCTTTTTACATTTCGTTCATGTAATGTTTCTTTTCTGTGGAAAATCAATGGCAGAAAGGATGATAAAATGAAATTAACAACAAGTGTCGAAATTTCTTGGGGGAATCAAATTGAAATTATCAACTGTGGTCCTTGGGGAAATTATTAATGCTCTGCCGACGGGAATCATTTTGATGGATTCAGACAGAGTCATTCTATATATGAATGACTCCGCCTTGACGATGACAGGCTGGGAACCAGGCCAGTCGGTCCCTTATTGTGCTTATTGCGGACAAAGGGAGGTTGAGAATGGGGAAAACCGCTGCATTCTTACAAATGAAGATCCGCTTCCTTTCTTTAATTCCCATATGGCTGTTTATTCAGGAATCCAGGAACCCTTCGAAATGTCTTTAAAGAAAATAATGAAAGAGGGTGAGTCGTTTTATATTCTCCATTTGCGGCCGCCGGTTGAAAATGAAAATAGTGAAAAGGCGAAATTCCATGAACTGCTTGTCCACGAAACAATCCATGCACAGGAAGCAGAACGGCGGAAAATAGCGAGGGAGCTTCATGACCATATCGGACAAAGTGTTTACAGTATCTTTCTAGGTCTAGAGGGCATCAAACATATTGTGAGTGATGAAAAATATGCAGTCCATTTAAATAACATGATTGCTGTGATGGAAAAAACACTGGATGATATTAAAGGTTTAACAAAAAACCTCCGGCCGGATGCCATTTACCATCTCGGATTAAAAGAGGCGTTAAAAGAAGCAGTAAGGGACTGGGAAAAGTTTTATCAAATTGACATCTTCCTTGAAACTATAAATTTCCATGATAAAAATATCGGACAAGTGGCTGAACTGAATTTATTCAGGATTATCCAGGAGGCTGTCAATAACGCGGTAAGGCATGGGAATGCTTCGGCCATAAAAATTAAACTTAAATCCGCCGGTAGGAATATTTTTTTCCATATTGAAGATAACGGGGCGGGTTTCGAGATAGAACGGCAGAAAAATAATGGCCTCGGGCTGAAGCATATGTATGAGCGCTGTTTAATGCTGAACGGAGATATTAGATGGAACAGTACGATTGGCGGGCCGACAAAAGTCGAAGGCTTTGTCGGCCCGCAGGGAGGTGGAAATAACGATGAACCTTCTGATTGTTGATGACCACGAGATTGTCCGGGACGGTCTTTCAATGATCATGCAGCAAGCATATTGTATAGATGAGGAAAGAAAGGCATCAAATGGTTATGAAGCTATTGGCATATCGGAAACCTTTCCGGCCGACCTGGTGCTTTTGGATATTTCCATGCCGGGCGGACTGGACGGGCTGGAGACTTTGGAAAAAATGCGAAAGCTTTTGCCAAAATCCAAAATTGTTATTTTTTCAATGTTTGAGGATATTGGATTCCAAAGGAAAGCGTATCTCACAGGAGCGGACGGGTATTTAATCAAGCAGCTTAAAAGAGATGAAATGATTCGGTCCATTGACGAAATTTTAGCGAACAGGAAAGTGTTCAACAAAATAGTTTTCAAGCAAAATGATCGGCCGGAAACGGAGGAAATACTCGAACTTCCCATTTCCAAGCGGGAAAAAGAAGTATTCGTTCTTACTGTCATGGGATATACCTTAAAGGAAATTTCCGAAAGGCTTGGTATTACTCCAAAAACAGTCGATAATCATCGATATAAAATCGGTGAAAAACTTGAAACGCAAAAAAGGCGTGACTGGGTCGAATTGGCCAAGGTCTATCATATTCTTTAAGAACATTTTGCTGAAAAAATGAGATATTTTAAAGAAAAAATAAATATATTGTCAAAAAATTAAGACAAAGGTTGGCAATAGTGTAAAAGTCCTTGTATAATAATGTCAGATGATAAAATAGACCCAGGGCAACTTATTTGAAAAGATAAGAACGCAAAGCTAAAGGGGCTAAAGCAGTGCTCTGCTATGCCAGCCAGCTGCAGATAATAAGGCCCTATACATATAATACGGGTCTTTTTTATTATACTTTTTGACATTTGAAAGGGGTAGGAATGTTGAAAAAGGTATTAGCGATTTTGTTCACAGCAGTATTGGTTTTGGGACTAGGTTCTCCCGCTTGGGCGGCTGAAGATGCCGACATTGCTAAAGGGCTTCAGCTGATTGAAAAGACCAATAAGGAAATTGACAAAAAAATTGAAAAAGCTGTCGCAAAAGCCGATCACCTTCAGGCAGAATACCTCTATGATGTTCGAAAGATAGAAGAGGGCGATAAAGTAGTAAAGCTGAAGAATGAGAAAGAAAAGGCAGAAGCGGAACTTGAGGCCAATAAAAAGGATGCCGGCAAAGTAAAAAAGCTGAATGAAAAGATTGCTGATTTAGAGAAAAAAATGGCTGAACAACAAAGAAAAATTCAGGAAAAAATAGATGAAATCCATATGGATATCGAGGAAGCAACACTCGAATTGATGGATGCTGAAGGTAAAGATGCCAAGAAGCTGGAAGAGAAAATCAAGAAATTGAATGAAAAGCTGAACAAACGGTCCGAAATGTATGCAGAAAAGACGCAAAGATACACGGAGAAGCTAGAAGCTATTATTAAAGGTGTTTACGAAGAAACCCTCCAAATGTCCGCCGAAACAATCGAAAAGGCAGCCGAGTACGGCATCATTGCCGAATGTGAATGGAAGCTTGTACGCTTCGCAGATCAATGGGTTTGGATTGATCCGGTCCGGGTTATTAAAATAACAAAATGAATAATTAATGATGCAATTGATAGAATTGTCTGAATAGGATATTATAGAGATAAGATAACGAGTCTAATAATATAGGCTCGTTTTTTTGGGTCCACAGGGTGAGGTGAAGCGGGTGGCATTTACTATTGGCAAAAAAGGTTCGGTTATAGAAGAAGTTTCGTTTGAAACATTTAATATAGGGTTACTTGCCCGCGGGGATGGAGTAGAATGTATGATTCAAACCATTTCTGGTGAGAATTACTTCTATGTTTACCCAAGCGATAATCCAAATGTAATGGAATTCTTTTATATTATTCAGGGTGAAATGATCTGTGAGTTTGAGGGGGAAAAGATTAAACTGGGCCCAGGTGATTATTATTCTGCCATAGATTTGAAAGAGCCGGTCCATTTTATAACTCTTACTAATGTTACTTATCTATGGGTAATTACAGAACCAGCTTTTTACCAGTTAAGTGAAAGCCTTTCACATCTAAAAGAAATTGTTGATGAAGTGGAAAAAAAGGACCGCTATACATATAAACATAGTGACCGGGTTTCAGAATATGCGATGAAAATTGCTAAAAAGTTAGTGTTTCCAAAAGAAAGACTTGAGAACCTTTATATTGCATCTTTGCTGCATGACATAGGCAAAATTAATATCCCTACAGAAATCCTGAACAAACCAGACAAATTGACGGATAAGGAATTCGAGATCGTCAAAAAACACCCTGCTGATGGAGCGGAAATGGTGAAGGAACTTTATTATAAGGAGATTTCCACTATCATTGCACAACATCACGAAAGGCTGAAAGGGCAGGGGTATCCGAATGGGTTAAAAGGTGAAGAAATTCTCCTCGAAGCACGGATTATTGCCGTCAGTGACACATTCGATGCGATGACGGAGGACCGGGCCTACCGCAAAGCATATGCCGTTCAAGATGCGGTTGATGAATTGAATCGACTTGTGGATACCCATTATGATAGAAAAGTAGTAGAAGCGTTTATGGAGGTTTTGAAAGAAGAGGGACGGATTTGAAGGTCGATTTTGCAAAAGAAAAAGGAATCAATCCTTGAGGCGGATTGATTCCTTTTGTGCTATTTCAAACTAATTTCTACAGAGTAGAATTTGCCGTCGTCAAGCTTTATTGTAATCTGATAGGTGCCAGTTGGAAGGCCTTTTGTGCTTAAATTGAAGATATATTGATTATCCTTGGCATCATACCTGAACAGGTTGCCGGTTGTAGCCGCGCTTGTGGAAACGGCCTCTTGCTCGTTACCAGTCACAAGATTGCTAACCTTATCAAAATAGATTTTTGCCTCGGATATGCTAACAAAATTACCATTTGCATCCTTCAACTGAAACTTAACAGGAACCGTGCTGCCGGCTTTGAAAATGCTTTTGCCATCCTTGTTGATAGGTTGAAGGATTCCGCCGAAGTTGTATTCAACCGTGTAATTGAATGTACTTTCAACTTTATTCCCGGCGTTATCGATGGCGGTTATTGTAATCACCTTTTTGCCCGGTTTGGATGTATCGATTGTTCCGCTGTCTGGGGTTTCAAGACCGGATAGTGCATCTGATGCCGTCCAGGTAACGGGCTGGTTTAGCGTGTAAGTTCCGCCGTTTACAAAATGAATGACAGGATCAGTTTTGTCGATATTGATGTCGGAAACTGTAGTCGAAGCTTCATTTCCAGCTTTATCAAAGGCAATGCCATCTACAGATTGGTTTTCACCTTCACTCAGGATGATAGAGTCGGTGACGGTATCAACTCCAGATAAATCATCTTCTGCCTTAAAGCTGATAGTGACATCGTCTTTGTACCAGCCTGCATCATTAGGCTTCCGGTCTGCAGAGCCGCTGATTGTTGGGGCAGTTTTATCAAGACTGATTTGAATGCTGCCGGTGCCTACGTTCCCTGCTTTATCATAAGCTGTTCCGGTAATTTGATGATCCTTTCCTTCTGTGCTCACTGTGACAGGTCCGTCAACCGAGGCCACGCCTGATCCGCGTTCATCAGATGCAGCGAAACTTACAGTGACATCGTCTTTATACCAGCCGTGCTTGTTGGCAGGCCTGTCAGCCGTAGCTGTAACTACCGGTTTAATAGTATCATAGAAATAGCTGAACCCTACTGCCTGGCTCACATTGCCTGCGGCATCCTTGGCTGTTAAGAAAACTGTGTTGGTGCCTTCAATTGTAGAAGGCATGGCAACTTCATGGGGACCAGCAGAATATTTGCCAGCCGGTGAATTGTTTATTGTTACCTCTGAAGCCTCATCCAACGAAAAAGTAAAAGTCCTGGGTAATGAGGATTCATTATAATATCCGCTTGGCTCATTAATTAAGGTAAGAGCCGGAGCGGTCGTATCCGGGTTAACCACTTGGATGGTGACTATGTCAGCATACTTGTTCCTAACTTGGCTGTTGCCGGTTTCCACATTTGATTTCATGCTAACGAGTATAGAAAGGTTACCTGCGGGAGTATTTGCGGGAATCGTATAAGATAATTCTATGGTTTTCTCTATATTGAATTCATTAGCACGAAAATCCAGAGTAGCGTTATGCTGTGTTTGTCCCCCAAGATTCAGTGTAACTATTGCTGCCTCTGTATTATTCCCTCCTCCATCCGGAGTTAGCCATACTCTTACAGGTACTTTTATTGTATCCCCTGGCTTTCCGGAAGCGACACCACTGCTTTGTTCAGCCGCCAGTTCAGCGTTTAGCTCTCCTTGCGCCAAGGCCGCTCCCAGCGGAAGTAACCCCGAAATCGATAGTGCCGTCAGCGAAATTAACGCTTTTCTTTTAAACCCTTTTAATCCTTTTCTCATTAACACTCATCTCCCCTTAACAAATTATTATTAAGAGGGCCGGTTACACTACTAGCTCCATATAGCCTAAGTGTCCAGGTAGAGGCTATACTTCAACGCTTCCCAAGGATAAAGGATAATTGTTTATATTTACTGCAGCAGAATTCCGTTCACATACAATCCGCCTGTTGTTGAAACTAGCTCAACTGACTCAACAATATGGCCGGAATTCCCTGGGTATTCATCACCGACTTTAGGAATTTCACCAGAAGACGTAACAGAATCAAATTTATTGAGGATAAAGCCGGTGACCTGCTTTTTATTCCTTGCATCATAGCCGACAACAGCATCCACGGATGAAGTTCTGTTATGGGTTACTTCATGGGTTTTCATACCTCTGGTTCCTTCTCCTGTAATCCAGCTAACTGTAACCTCATACTTAGTTTCCGTTACATAAGTAAACTTTAGAGTGTCTGCATTTTTTTGCAGATCGGCGTTATTCCATCCCAATGCTGTCTGAACATCCCCTTTGCCAGCAAATCCCGCGCCGGTTACCGGATCAATAGTTACCGCTGCAAATGCGGAACTTGCCAAAATCCCCATTGCCAGTGCTCCTGCTGCCAGTCCTGAAAAAAGCTTTTTCATTCTTTCATCTCCCCTTAATAATATTGTTTAATAAGAGGGCCGGTTACACTAATAGCTCCATATAGCCCAAGTGTCCAAGTAAAGGCTATATATCAACGCTTCCCCAAGTGGATTGAATCGAATAAAATCCACCCAACTGAATGAGACAACGATGTGAGAAATTAATTATATTCTCTATATCGAACTCTCCTTGTAAGAGCAATTATAAATTAAACTATTGTTTAACGGTACATTTTCTCTTCGACAGAGGCTTTGGAGTGTTCGACAGGATTCTTAATAAGGAACGTAGTTCAAGGGGTGGCCAAGAAGGGGAAATTTTGCAAAAAAAAGACAAGCACTGAATAATGTCAGTACTTGGAAAATGGGAAATAGTATCCCAGGAGGAGAAATGCCGGAAAGGAAGGCTGTACCTTTCCGTACGATAACTATAAATTAAACGATAGTTGAATTGTATATTATTCGATAGACAAAATATGCGGGGAAGGGCAGTTTTTGTAGAAAAGTAATCATTAAAAACGATCGTTTTTTTCAGTAAGATAAGGGAAGATTGATGCAATAACTACGAGGGAGGAGAGCGGTATGCCGAAACTCATCCAAAAGTATTCCTTCCTGGCGTTCCTTTTACCGGCTATAGTCTTAACAACCGCATTTATTACGATTCCTTACGAATTTGAATGGGGAATTTTATTATTCCTCACTATTATGGTCGTTTTTGACAAAGTAAATTTAAAGGTATTTGCCGGCTTTGGCTATTCTTTTTTTAATGTTATCCTGTCACTCATTATTTTCGATCGTTTCACGATTGTGTACGGCTTCCTCTATCTTTTAATAGACTGCATGTTGTCGATTCTTATGCAAAAAAGCGGCAGGCTGCAATCCCATTTGTCGCTGTTGTCTATTTATATCATCATCATCGTTATCTGCAATGAAATTTATAACGGGTACTCTGATAAGGATTACCTGGCAAGATACTTAATATTAATGCTTATGCTATCGCTGAGTGTCATTTTTAAATATATTTATGTGTATATTGAGACAGGCGCGGCAACGACAAAGCTTTTCCTGGACCGGTTTGCACCGATGCTTTTTGAACTAGTTGTGGTATTTCCGATCCTGTCTTTTTTCGATCATCTGGAAACCAATCTTGTCCTCATTCTCTTCCTGTCCTACTATACGTTCATTGGCTGGTTCCATAAAAAATTCATGGCAATCAACCAAACGAATATCGATTTGCTGACAAGTGCGTTTGCTGAAAAATATGAAATTCAATTCATTTTTATGAATTTGTCTGGGATGAAGGGGATATATCATGCTGGAAAAAACATTATTTTCATAGAGGAGGCTCTTGATTATCCCGAGCAATTGCAGACAATCATCCATGAAGTATTGCATCTGCAATTAAGGAAATTTAAGTTTCCTGCAAAATTGGAAGAATGTGTGGTTACCATTTTTGAAGCGGCCCTCAGCTGGCATTGCATCATGACCGCCAAACACAAAAAAGCACTGGAATAGAAGAGTGGAGAAGGAGGCAGACATGGCAACACCACTGGGAATGGAACTGAGGAGGCTCAGGATTGAAAAAAAGCTGCGGCTCGAGGATGTTGCGAACGGGACGGGAATTACCCTTCAATATTTGAGCATGCTTGAAAAAGGTGACAGGAAATCGGTCTCTTTTGAAATTATGGCTGATATTTCGAGGTTTTATGGCGTCCCCCTCGACTACTTTGCTGAATTCATAAAGGAGGAACAGACAAGGCCGCTTTCTGACATCGAAATCATGCTATGGCAATCAATAAACGAAAAAGTCCGTGATGAAATTTATTATAAAAAGGGAAAATCATTAAAAGATCTTTTTTCAAAACTGTTCAAATAACGTTAAAAAGCCGTAATCGCATAAAATGCGAATACGGCTTTTTGTCATCTATAGTGGCAAATCCCTCTTTTTAAAAGCATAACGCCAGCTGTAAAAGCGAGCAGGCCAATCAGGAACAAGAATGTGCACGATTGAAACACTTCAACCTTGTCGCTGACAATATCAGATGGGGCATAAAGCGAATAGATAGTGGGGCTCCGCAACCAGTCAATTTTTCCCCTGATTTTCCCGACAAGGCCAGGCTGAAAAATCCGAAGGCAATCGCTCCGGAAATTCCGAGTGACAATTTCTCGTCGTACGAAAGGGAAGAAGTCAGGAAAGAGATTCCCCCGACCGCGATGAATAGGAAAAAGGCGCCTAAATAGAAGCTCGATGCCCAGTTCCAATCAAATCCAAATTGGGACAGCAAGCCGCCGAAACCCAATTGCCCTGTCCCGGGGGTCGGCCACAACCTAATGAATGAGCAAAATAAACAGACGGCCACTTGTTTTTTACCTCCCGAATGAAAACGCAAGTAACATCCCCTTGTTTCATAAAAAAACAGGCAGCCAAAGCTTGGCTGCCTGTTTCTATAATTAGTCGCGGACGGTTTCGAGGGCGACTTCGATCATGTCGTTGAAGGTGGTTTGGCGTTCTTGGGCTGTTGTTTGTTCGCCGGTCAGGATGTGATCGCTGACGGTGAGCAGGGCGAGTGCTTTTACGCCGAATTTGGCTGCCAGGTAGTATAATCCGGCAGATTCCATTTCGACTGCGAGGACTCCGTGTTTGCCCAGGTTTTTGAATTCATCAAGGCTGTCTGTGTAGAAAAGATCAGAAGAAAGAACGTTTCCTACGCGGATGTTTAGTCCTTTTTCTGTGCCGATTTCATACGACTTCTTTAACAGTCCAAAGTTCGAGATTGCCGGGAAATCATAACCCGGGAACTTGCTGCGGATGATATTAGAGCTTGTCGCTGATGCTTGAGCAGCGATGACGTCACGGATTTTTACATCATCCTGGATCGCTCCGCATGTGCCGATACGGATCAGGTTTTTCGCTCCGTAGCCTTCAATAAGTTCTTGGATATAAATCATGGCAGACGGCATACCCATGCCTGTGCCTTGGACTGAAACGCGGTTGCCCTTATATGTTCCAGTATAACCGAGCATTCCACGGACGTTGTTATAACAAACGGCATTTTCAAGGAACGTTTCTGCTATATATTTCGCGCGCAGGGGATCCCCTGGCAGCAGAACGGATTCTGCAATTTCTCCGGCTTTTGCTTCAATATGAAAACTCATTGACATTCCCTCCATCAATAAAAATTCGAAAACGGTTTCACCATGCAAAAATACTACCATACCTGCATTTTAATATCTGTTAACAGGCCAGCCTCCAAAATGTGAACCAGTTAACAGTTTTAACGTTAAGAGGCTAACTGAAAACAAGCGCTTACATTGGTATAGTATTTTCAACGCAGGCTAGAGATTATACCATTTTCGGAGGGTTTGAATTTCTTCCGTTTCCTCGCAGAGGGCTTCAAGCTTTTTTAAATCCTTGATATAAAAGTGCTTGTCGCGTATATCGATCAGCTGCTCATCCTGAAAGTCATTCAATGTTTTGGAAATGGACTCCCTTGTCACTCCAAGCATATTGGCCAGAAGGGTTTGATTGATTTTCATTTCAATTTTGTAACCGTTGTCAGACTCTCGGCCGAAATTGAAGTAAAAATCAATAATCAGGTTTGCCACTTTTGTCCGTACATCATAAAAAGAGAGGTAGCGGATAAGCCTATTTAGGATTCGCAACCGTTCTGCAAGGATTTTATAGGCTTTATGAAGGACGGATGGATGCTTCGTGGCGATTTCAAGGAAGTCATGCTTTTTGATCTGCCAGACTGACACGGGTTCAAGTGCCTCTACAGAGGAAATCCTGTAGGCCTCATTTGATAGCGCTTCAACTTCGCCAATTATGTCGCCTGGAGCCGCGATACTGAGGATAATTTCCTTTCCTTCGTGAAGGCGGTAAACCTTGAGCATTCCGGAGCGGATCAAGTACACATCTTCATCTTCATCATTTTCGAACATAAGGATGTGATTCTTCTTAAAATGCCTTTCCTTCAGCTTGACTGTTATATCCTGAAGGACATCTTCGGAAAGATCGGAGAAAATCGGAAAGTCTGAGAGGGTTGAAATCATGAGTTTTTATTCCTTTCAAAAGAACTTTCTGGCTGTATACCGGGCGTAAAGCAAATATGAAGGTTTACAAGAAAACATTATATCAGAATCGGATACCGGGAACAGGGCATTTTACTTCAAGCAGACCTTAAAAGAGAATTTCACCGTTAGTATCACCACATAGAAAACATGACATTCCGAAGAAAAAGGAATGGTTTTTCATTTGTGGTTAAAAATAAATTGAAAATAGACAAACGGAGGAAACCATCATGAAAAAATTCAGAACAGTCGTCGTTCCAATTTTACTCATCCTTTCTTTGCTCCTCACTGCCTGCGGACAAAACAACAATGCGGGCAAGGGCGGAAATGACGGAGAGAAAAAGCTGAAGGTCGGTATGGTTACGGACTTAGGCAGCGTAAATGATAAATCCTTTAACCAAAGTGCATGGGAAGCACTGCAAAAGCTGAACAAGGACCATGGATTTGAAGTCAAATACCTTGAGCCGAAAACAGATGCGGATGTTATGCCAAACCTGCTTCAATTCGTAAAAGGAAATTATGATCTGACTTGGGCTACTGCCTTTACACTTGCTGATGCCGTGTCACAGCTTGCAAAAGAAAATCCGGATGCCAAATTCGGTATTGTCGACTCTGATCTTGTTTTGCCAAACGTAGCTGCTGTTTCCTTTAAAGAGCAGGAAGGCGCTTATCTTGTTGGGGTTATTGCAGGTCTTACAACAAAAACAAATAAGATCGGTTTCGTCGGTGGAATGGACATCCCGGTTATTAAGCGATTCGAGGTTGGTTTCAGGGAAGGAATTAAAGCGGTTAACCCTGATGCCAAACTGATTGTTAACTATACGGGTCTTTTCAACCGTGTCGATATGGGTAAATCGGCTGCTTCTACCATCTACAATGATGGCGCGGATATTATCTTCCATGCGGCAGGCCTTACAGGCAACGGAGTTTTCAACGAAGCGAAAGAACGCAAGAGCAAAGGCGAGAATGTATGGGTAATCGGGGTCGACAAAGACCAGTCCTTGACATTTGGGGATGATGTAACGCTCACATCGATGATTAAGAAGGTAGACGAAGCAGTTTATCAAATTTCCATGGACCTCGCTGAAGACAAATTCCCAGGAGGAAAAGTGACTCTGATGGGACTGAAAGAAAAAGGTGTTGATATCGCGCCTACCTCGAAAAAGAACGTAGCACCTGAAGTTTTAGATAAAGTTGAAGAATACCGCCAAAAGATTATTGATGGTGAAATTGTCGTTCCGTCCAAATAATGACGGGCTTGTCCCCTGGCTTTATGAAAGTCGGGGGACAGACACTTTAGTGGGGAGTGAACCATTATGGCAAATGCCGACATCGCATTAGAGTTAAAAGGAATCACAAAGAGATTTCCCGGCGTTGTAGCCAATGATTCAATTAGTTTTCAGCTGAAGCGAGGAGAAATACATGCGCTGCTAGGTGAAAATGGAGCCGGTAAATCAACCTTGATGAGTATCGTTTTTGGGTTGTATCAGCCGGACGAAGGAGAAATTTTTGTGAACGGGCAGCCAGTCAATATCGACAGCCCGAACAAAGCCATTGACCTTGGAATTGGAATGGTTCACCAGCATTTTAAGCTTGTCGAGCCATTTACTGTTACGGAAAATATTATTTTGGGCATGGAACCGAAAGCCGGCCTGAAAATTGACTATAAAGGCGCAGTGAAAAAAGTTAAGGAACTTTCGCAAAAATACGGGTTCGATATTGATCCGAATGCGACAATCGAGTCGATTAGTGTTGGGATGCAGCAAAGGGTTGAGATTATTAAAACTCTCTACCGCGGAGCCGACATCCTTATTTTTGACGAACCGACCGCGGTCTTGACCCCTCAGGAAATAAGCGAGCTGCTTGTCATTATGAAAAAGCTGATTGCCGAGGGAAAATCGATCATTCTGATCACCCATAAATTGAAGGAAATTATGGAGATTGCCGACACATGCACGATTATCCGACGCGGGAAGGTAGTCGAAACTGTCCGGGTAGCAGAGACAAATCCGCAGGAGCTCGCAGAGAAGATGGTTGGCAAAAAAGTCAGCTTTAAAACGGACAAAACACCGGCAGATCCAAAAGAAGTTCTATTAGACGTGAAGGATTTGGTTGTGCAAGGTTCCTCAACGAACAGAAATGCCATCGACCATCTTTCCCTTTCTGTACGCGCAGGGGAAATTGTCGGCCTTGCAGGGGTCGATGGGAATGGCCAGTCTGAATTGATTGAGGCTCTTACGGGTATGCTCGAGGTAAAATCCGGTGAGATTCTCTTGAATGGCAAAAATATCGCCAATCAGCCTCCTCGGGCAATTTATGAAGCGGGCGTTTCCCATATACCGCAGGACAGGCATAAACACGGCCTGATATTGGATTTCACGGTCAGCGAGAATACAATTTTGCAAACATATTACCGGCCTGAAATTACCCAGCATGGCTTTATTAACCAAAAGGCTATGGATGAAATGGCCTCACGGTTGATTGAGGAATTCGATATCCGTACTCCTGGAGTGGAAACACAGGTCCGCTCCATGTCCGGAGGAAACCAGCAAAAGATTATCATAGCCCGTGAAATTGACCGGAATCCCCAGTTTCTAATTGCGGCGCAGCCAACCCGCGGGCTGGATGTCGGGGCAATTGAGTTCGTTCATAAGCAGCTGATTGCACAGCGTGACGAGGGGAAGGCCGTGCTGCTTGTCTCATTCGAGCTGGAAGAGATCCTCAACGTATCAGACAGGATCCTTGTTATCTCGGAGGGCAGAATTGTTGGTGAGACAACTCCTGAGACGACAAGTGACCAGGAACTTGGCCTCATGATGGCGGGAAGACATAAGGGAGATGAAACAGATGGAAATGATCGCTAATCTATTTAAAAGAAAATCCTGGGTCGTTCCGTTTGTCGCGATTATTCTGGGCCTTCTTCTCGGTGCCCTGGTGATGGTTGCCGGGGGATATGACCCGGTTCTTGCTTATAACTCCATGCTATGGAAGATTTTTGGCAGCAGTTATGATATCGGGGAAGCATTACGGACGATTACCCCGCTAGTACTGAGCGGGCTTGCGGTTGCAATTGCCTTCCGTTCCGGGCTCTTTAACATCGGTGTGGACGGGCAAATCGTCATGGGCTCGCTCGGTGCACTGATTGTTGGTACCCAACTCAGCCTTCCTCCTGTCATTCATGGAATAGTAGCCATCCTTTTCGGCGCGCTTCTAGGCGGAATCTGGGGCGGCTTGATTGGCTATATAAAGGCGAAAAGGGGCGTCAATGAAGTCATAACCTCAATCATGTTTAACTTCATCGCTCTTTACATCGCCAACCTGATGATCCGATTATTTATGGCACAGGCAGGTACGCAGCGCTCGGAGATGATTAAGGAGTCGGCGAATATTCAAATTGGCTGGCTGTCCGGCATCATGGGAGGGGCGCGAATCCATTGGGGATTTTTCATAGCCGCCGCGGCTGTCATTTTCTATCATATTTATATCAATAAAACAAAATGGGGATATGAACTTAGAGCTGCTGGCTTAAACCAGCATGCGGCCAAATTCGCCGGCATGAAAGTATCCAACGTCATGGTCCGGGCCATGTTTATTTCCGGGGTACTAGGCGGCCTAATAGGTACATTTGAAGTTCTCGGCGTCTTTAAATACGTGGCACTCAGCTCGGTAACCTCAGGCCTTGGCTTTGATGGAATTGCCGTTGCCTTATTAGGCGCCAATACAGGCTTGGGAGTTTTATTGGCGGGCGGTCTTGTCGGGGCCCTCACTTACGGTTCCCAGGGGATGAGCTTCGGGGCGAATGTTCCTGGTGAAATCGTCCGGATGGTCATTGGGTTCATTATTTTCTTTGTAGCAGCGCCAGGTATCGTGAAGTCACTGATTCCTCCATACTCCAAGAAGAAGAAGGAGGCCTAAGGTATGGATATTCTTGCAAATCTCCTTAATGGCACATTGGTTTTCTCGACAGCCCTGATTTTTGCCGCTTTAGGCGGGCTTATCTCCGAGCGTTCAGGGGTAATTAATATTGGTCTGGAAGGATTTATGGTTTCCGGGGCGTTTTTCTCCGCAATCATCGCTTATTATGCGGAAACGGCCGGGATGGGCAGCTTGTCACCTTGGCTTGGGTTGCTCGGAGCATTTGTTTTTACGACAATCTTTTCATTTATCCATGCCATCGCATCGATAAAATATAAAGCGAACCAGGTGGTAAGCGGTGTCGTTATTAACATATTGGCCGCAAGTTCAACTTTCTTCTTTGTTAAAATGATTTTTCAGGGTTCTGCGGAAACGCCAATGCTTACAAATGTTTTCCACAAAGTGTCCATTCCTTATTTAAGTGATATTCCGTTTATCGGAAAGGTATTTTTCAATGCTTATCCGACGACGTATTTGGCAATTGTAGCTGTTTTCATCATTTACTATTTCATGTTCAAGACATCGGCCGGGCTAAGGCTGCGGTCGGTCGGCGAGCATCCTAGCGCCGCTGACACAGCAGGCATCAAAGTAAACCGGACTCGTTATATTGCTGTCATTCTTAGCGGCTCGCTTGCAGCGCTCGGCGGCGCTACGATTGTTCTGACATCTAACAGCAATTTCGCCTTTAATACTATATCCGGACAAGGCTATATCGCCCTTGCTGCAGTTATTTTCGGGAAGTGGCATCCGGTTGGCGCGATGCTGGCCGCCTTATTCTTCGGTCTCGCGCAGGCAGTCAAGGACCAGTTCCAGATTTTCGATTTTGCTGCCAGCATTCCAAACGAAATATTCTATATGCTTCCATACGTATTGACATTGTTTGTGTTAATCGGTGCTGTCGGGCGTTCCCGCGCGCCTAAAGCACTTGGGGAACCGTACGATGTGGGCAAAAGATAATCTTGGCAGTCGACTGATGCGCAATGGTATCATCAACATTGAACAGTAGAAAGCCTTGCAAATAAGAGCCGGGCATCGCGAAAGATACCCGGCTCTTTAAGCATTGAGGTGAACTTTAATAGTGAATAAAATATTTAATATACAGGCGGAACAGACAACCATACGGCAAGAAATGCTTGCCGGGCTCACCTCTTTTATGACGGTTGCCTATATTATCGTTGTCAACGGAGCGATTTTGAATACAGCTGGCATGCCTTACGAAGCGGTCACGCTCGCAACGCTTATCTGCTGCTTCGTCGGCTGCATGCTGATGGCGCTATGGGCCAACTCGCCGCTCATCATAGTTCCCGGAATGGGGGACAATGCCTTTTTTGTCTTTACGCTTGTGCTTTCCTTCGGCCTGACGTGGCAGCAGGCGCTTGCGGCGGTTTTAATAGCGGGTTTGGTATTTATCGCAGCGGCCTTTACAAAAGGTGCAGTGTATTTATCGAAGTCGATTCCCGCATCGATGGTTCATGGCATGACCGCGGGAATTGGGCTGTTCATTGCGTTCCTTGGCTTGAAAAACGGCTGGCTCATTGTCGCGAGCGAGGGGACTTTCGTTAAACTGGGTGACTTCGGAGACCCTCACGCTCTGACGACGGTGCTGACCCTTTTGGTCGTCCTGCCGCTCTTCCTGCGAAATGTAAAAGGCAACTTTTTAATTGGCATTATTTCCGGTACCATCATTGGCGGGATCCTTGGCATTGTCGACTTCTCGCCGCTCCGTGATTTCAGTATTTCATTTGGCGGCTACGATAAAATCTTCTTTGCCTACGATTTCAGCCAGATCAGTACAGTGAATTTCTGGACTGCCGTCTTTTCGCTTTCCATGGTCATCATTTTTCAAAATATGGGCGCCCAGCTCGGGATGCTGCCCGATAAATCGAAATTCGAGAAGTCCTTCCAAGCGAATTCCGTCTCGGTTGCCCTCGCTTCCCTTTTCGGCTGCAGCCCGACAACAACCGCGGCTGAATCCGCGACAGGGATTGCCGCTGGGGGAAGGACTGGGTTAACGTCTTTTACAACAGGTCTATTGTTTATTCCGGCTTTATTCCTGGTGCCTTTTTTCAAAATCATTCCGAACGAGGCAATCGCTCCGGTGCTCATCATTGTCGGCTGCCTCATGGTCCAAAGCCTGAAACAGATTCCATTTGATGATTTCACTGAAGCTTTCCCGGCCTATCTCATGCTGGCCGTGATGCCGCTCACCTTCAGCATCGCCAACGGAATCGCATTCGGTTTCATTGCCTACCCAATCGTAAAGCTCGTCACCGGCAAGAAACAGGAAGTATCCGTGACGATGTACGTCATCGCCTTTTTCTTCCTCCTGTATTTCATACTCGGCGCCATCTGACGCCACAAATCGAAAGACAGCCGTTTGCCTGAGGGCGCGGCTGTCTTTTTTTTGCAAAAATTATAAAGCTTCTTTAATCGTCTTCTTATAATACTGGACGGAGAGGACCCCGAATACAGAATAAAGGGCGGTATATACGGCCATCACCGCCAACATCGGCGTCCATAACTCTGACCCGAAAAAGAACCAGCCGGACTGGACGGCGAAATAGCCGTGGAGAAGACCGATGGCGAGCGGGATTCCAAAGTTAAATAATTGCTTTGCCCTTACCCCTTTAAGAAGGTCGCCTTGGGTGAAGCCGAGCTTTCGAAGAATCGTATAATTTGGCTTCTCATCCTCACTTTCATCCATTTGCTTAAAGTAAAGGATACAGCCGGAAGTAATCAGGAAAGTCAGTCCGAGAAAGCCGACAATGAACATTACTAGGCCGAAAATCATTTTCTGTTGGTCGGCCATTTCAAATCGTGAATCCGAAAAGGTTGCAAAATCAACCTTTTTAAAGAGAGTGTTGGCTTCATTGTATTTGTCCTTATCCTTGATTGTAATCCCGATATAAAGCGAAGATTCCTTCTGCTGGTCCGCAACCTGGTCTTTGGCCAGCTGATCAAAAACACTTTGATCAACAATAGCCACCGGGGCACCGCCTCCGTTAAAGCGAAAGGAAATATAGTGCCCGTCCTTCATTCCGAGATAAGTTAGCGGAATCGTCTTTTGTTTCCCCTTAAGCTTAATTCTCCCGGAGTCTTTCATCGGCATGAACTTCTTTAGGGCATCATTATAGCTTGTGAAATACGTTTCTCCTGGAGGCAGATTCGCACCTTTTACATCCGCTTCGCTAATGACAGCGACCGGCATTGTAGATGGATCGCTATTCATATCCTCGAAGTTCGTTTCGAATACATCAGTCAAATCGGCATGGGCCATCACGACTGGGATTCTTTTTTCATGAAAGGGAATTCCGTTCTTTTCTAAAGCTTCTGTAAACGTTTCCGCGTCCTCTGTCGTCACAAAAGCAAAGTCTGCCGCTACGTTGTCCATCGCTGATTTCTCCGCTGAGTAATAGGAAATATAACTGAGCGAAAGGAGGCCGACTGCGAGTGCGGAAACGGTTGTGATCACCGTCAGCAGCAGTGCGTTCGACTTCATTCGGAACATGATGGCTGAAAGCGAAAGGACTTCATTAATGTTCAAATAACCATTTTTCTTATTCCTAATCAAGTGAAAGACAAAGCTGACGGACCCTTTGTAAAAGAAATAGGTGCCAATAATGACAGAGCCCAGGATAAAAATCATCGCGCCAAACAGTTCATTCATTGTCATAAAATCGCCGCTGAATAATTTTGAAGAAATAAAATAACCGGAGGCGATCAGGGCAATCCCCAAGATTCCCATTACAGCCTCCCAAACGGAAAGTTTCTTTGCCGTTGCTTCAGTTGAAGAGGTGACCCGGAACAGTGAAAGGATGCTTTGTCTTTTAATGAAAATTATATTCATCAACATCATTGCCATGAAGATAAGGGTGAAGACAACGACTGTCTGCAAAAGTGCATTCGGTGAAAAAGTCAGGGCAGCCAATTCTTCAACTTTAATAATTCTAAAGAGAATCAGCTTGACCAATTTTGAAAATGAAAATCCAACAAAAACGCCGATGGCTACTGAAGAATAATATAAAATGAAATTCTCCGCTGTAAGAATCCTTGAAATCCGCATCTTTGTCATGCCAATCAGCTGAAATAAACCAATCTCCTTGCTTCGCCGCTTCATAAAAATCCGATTGGCGAATAAAAGAAAGACCGTAACAATGGCAACTAGAAGGATGGAAGCTGCCCGGATGGCGGCAGCACCTTTTACAGAACCTTTCGCCTCATTCATGGACGGGTCGAATTGCAGGGTGACAAAGGCAAAATACAATGCGACGCTGAAAATTAATGCAAAGACATAGAGATAGTAATTTTTCAGATTTTTCCTCAGGTTCCGGAAGATAAGGGAATTAATGCTCATACCGGACACCGCCTAGGACACCCTGGGTTTTAATGATATCTTTAAAAAACGATTGACGTGATTCTTCGCCTTTGATCAGTTGTGAATAGATCTGTCCGTCCTTGATGAAGATGACTCTGCTGCAATAGCTTGCCGCTGCGGGATCATGGGTGACCATCACAATCGTCGCCTTGAGCTTGTCGTTTAATTGGCTCAGCTTGTTGAGTAGGTCGGAGGCAGATTTGGAATCAAGGGCTCCTGTTGGCTCATCGGCGAAAATGATGCTTGGCTCATGAATAAACGCTCTTGCCGCTGACGTGCGCTGCTTCTGTCCGCCGGATAGTTCATTCGGGTATTTATCTTTTATTTCATAAATGCCAAGTTCATCGGCCACTGCTTTAAACATTTCATCCGCTTCTTTTTTCGGCGTTTTCGTTATCGATAGTGGCAAAAGGATATTTTCCTTCACCGTTAACGTATCAAGCAAGTTGTATTCCTGAAAGATGAAACCGAGATGGTTTTTTCGGAATTCAGCGAGCTGTTTCTCTTTCATGCCGGTTATTTCCTTACCTTCAATTCGGATTGATCCTGCACTTGGCCGATCGATGGAAGAAAGGACATTCAGAAGGGTAGTTTTGCCAGACCCTGAGGCCCCCATAATACCGACAAACTCGCCTTTTTCGATCGAGATGTCCAGGTACTTCAATACTTCCTGCCTGTTAAAGCGATTGCCGTATGACTTTCCGAGCCTGGCTGCTTCCAGTATCTTCATTTTTTATACACACTCCTACTGTTTCGATAGCTTAATCTTACATTCTGCTATTTGGGCTTTCCTTCGATTCAGCTAACAAAACACGAAAAGCATGTGACATTTTTGTCACATGCCCGTAAGTTCTGTAAAGGCATTCCTTTTTGGAAAGACCAAAGTAAAGGTACTTCCTTTCCCCGGGAATGAGTGGGTTACAATTTCGATTTTTAAGGAATCGGCTGCTCTTTTTGCCAGATAAAGGCCCATTCCAGTCGCTTTATTGTCATGGTGCTTCGTTGTGGAGGTGAAGCCTTTTTCAAAAATACGGGGCAAATCCCTCGATGCGATGCCGCACCCACTGTCCTTCACCTCCAGAATTGCCTGTCCGCCGCGGAGATAGCTCCGGATTTCAATATCGGATGAATCGCTGTATTTAACAGCGTTTGTTAACAGCTGCCTAATAATGAAAGCGAGCCATTTCGCATCGGAAGTGATCTCTGCAACCTTCAAATCAACCTCGAAACCAATCCCTTTTTGCATGCACCATGACTGCAAGTTTTTAATCTCGGTATAGAGGACCGCTTTTAAATCGGTGTTTTCGATGAAGAGGTCATTTTCCATGAACGGCAGCCGCTTCTGATGGAGTTGCTGGTCGAGAAGCAGATGAATTCGGAGCCATTCGTATTGGAGACTTGCCTTTGCTGTCCGGTCTTCAAGCCGATCGATAATCAGCTGCATTGCTGTCAAAGGGGTCTTCACTTCATGAATCCATGATAAGAGTTCATCTTTTTCTTGCTCCAGTTTTCCGTGATTGGATGAAGTTTCGCGCTTCATATATTCAGTTTGGGCAATCAGGCTTTCAAAGGCCATTTTTTCAAAAGGGCTCGCCGGTTCGCTAATGTTTGTTAAATCCAGTGAGGAATCCATAAAGGAAAGGTTTTTGTAAAACCGGGTTTCCTTTTGAAAGCGGTAGAGCAAGAAAGGAATGAATATCGCTAATGATAAAAAGACAATATAAAGAACTGGCCTGAAGGGAATCGCTGGGTCAAGGTAGGCAATGAACAGGGCGAGTGCCTGGAGCAGGGTAACCAAGGAGATCCAGCTGCGCCTTTCAATCAGGAAAGCTTTTATCATAGCGACATACCTTCTTCGATCGCCATGTACCCTTGGCCAATCTTTGTTTCAATGAAATGTCCAAGGCCGATATCATCAAGCTTCTTTCTTAATCGGTTAATATTCACGGTTAGCGTATTGTCACTAACAAACCGTTCGTCATCCCAAAGTGCAGTAATAAGCTCTTCGCGGCTGACGATTTTGTTCTTTTGTTCAATCAGGATCTTTAAGATAAAGCTTTCATTTCGGGTTAATTCTACCAAGCCGGTCTCATTGCCGACTGTGCCTTTTTCAAAATTCAGGCTGGCACCGCACCAGACTTTCAGGGAAGCCGGCTGATCTGCAGCATAATTATGTACTCGTCGTAAAATGGCCTGGATTTTCGCAATCAGGACATCAAAGTGAAACGGTTTCTGGATAAAGTCATCAGCACCAAGCTGCATTGACATGACCATGTCGGCGGGATGGTCCCGGGATGAGAGGAATAAAATTGGCACGTTCGAATGGGCGCGGATAAGCCTGCACCAATGGAAACCATCAAATTTCGGCAATTGGATATCGATGATAACAAGATCTGGCTGAATGACGGTATACTCCTGAAGGACATTGCCGAAATCCTTGACCCCGTGTACCTCGTAGGACCACTGCGTTAAACGCTCCTTTATTTCGCCATACAATGTTTCATCATCTTCAACGAGCATAAGAGTAAACAAAACGTATCACCACATTTTTAACTTCTATTACTATTATTCTATAGCAACAATTATTCGGTTGCCAGATTTTACATGAACTGTGGGAGGGAGTTTCACATAAGGGAAATTGGAAGTTATATTCGCCTATATCGCAATAAAGGGGTGCTTTACTAGAAAGAAACGTTAAATGGAAATAAAAACACGAACAATACATATTGACTAAACAGTAACATTCGCTTATTATTGCATATGGTTCTTATATAAATATACTTTTTATGCCCATTTTCGCGATGGGAATTTTTAATTTACAGGAGGGCATCTCGATGGAGCGCCTATTCAAATTGAACGAATTTAAAACGAATGCAAAGACTGAGGCAGTCGCCGGCATGACGACATTTATGGCGATGGCCTATATTATTGTGGTAAACCCGGCTATTCTTTCATCGGCGGGCGTGCCTTTTAATCAAGTGTTCACGGCAACCATTATTGCCGCTGTCACCGGAACGCTGATTATGGCCCTGTTCGCCAATTATCCAGTTGCAATTGCGCCCGGGATGGGGTTGAACGCATATTTTGCGAGCGTCGTTGCTACACAGGGAGTCAGCTATCAGATCGTGCTCGGCACTGTCTTCATTGCCGGGGTGCTGTTCCTTCTGCTGTCGATGACAAAGCTGCGCGAAATGCTGATCGATTCGATTCCGGAATCACTGAAGCATGCGATTACATCCGGAATCGGCCTGTTTATCGCCTTTCTTGGTTTAAAAATGGCTGGCATTGTCGCTGCCAATAAAGAAACAATTGTCTCAATCGGCAACCTGCATCAGAAAGGAACTCTCCTGGCGATTGCTGGATTGTTCATCACCTTGATCTTGCTAGCGCGTAAGGTGAAAGGCGCCTTGTTCATCGGAATGCTCGTGACAGCGGTCATCGGTTATTTTATGGGCATGCTGAAACTGAACGGCATCGTATCCGCGCCGCCGGCATTGGTATTCTTTGATTTCGACCTTGGCGGAGTTTTCTCCCACGGATTATATACGGTAGTGTTTGCATTCCTGCTCGTGACAATTTTTGATACAACAGGCACGCTAATTGGCGTCACAGAGCAGGCTGGACTGATGAAGGACGGCAAGCTTCCGCGGGCAAAAGCGGCACTGAGCGCTGATGCGGTCGCCACTACGGTCGGCGCCGCGCTAGGAACTAGCCCATCCACGGCAAATATTGAATCAACGACCGGCGTTGCGGCCGGGGGACGGACAGGTCTGACAGCCTTGACAACTGCGGGGTTGCTGCTTGCGGCATTGTTCTTTTCCCCTCTTGTCGGCGCGATTGCCGGGCTGCCGGCGATTACCGCACCGGCTTTGATCATTGTCGGCTGCTACATGATGGAGGGGCTCGCAAAAATCAACTGGCGCGAGCTTGATGAAGCATTCCCTGCCTTCATCACGATTCTCTCCATGCCATTGACATCCAGCATTGCAACCGGCATTGCGCTTGGCTTCATTACCTATCCGATTATTAAGGTCGTAAGCGGTAAAGGAAAGAACGTTCATCCGCTTATCTACGTATTCGGTTTGCTGTTTGTTGTTCAATTATACTTCTTTTCATAAGCCTGTTCCCGGTGCTCTTCTCTGGCGCCGGGCGGGCTTTTTGTTTTGGTATAGTCATAAGGAGTTCTTATGTATTTCGATTAATAACATAAAATATCCTAAACGCAAGTGGCTGCTTATACTGGAAGTAGGAGGTGCGGCGATGGAATATATCATTTTGTTTTTCATTGGAATCTTTGCAACGGCGATTGGCACACTGATTGGTGGGGGAGGGATGGTGAACCTTCCAGTGATGCTTCTGCTAGGCATGCCGGTCCATTCGGCAATTGGGGCCAACAAAGTTTCAAATACAGTCAGTTCATTTTCCAGCTTTTATTACCTTTATCGAAATAAACAAATATCAATGAGAGAATCGTGGTGGATCATTCCGGTCAGTATTGGGGGAGGAATGACCGGCGGCTTCATTGCCTCGAAAATCCCTGCGGAAAACATGAACATCATTGCACTGATTTTGCTGACGTTTGCTTTCCTGACTTCCTTTCGAGGCAAGAGGGACTTTTCCGGAACAAAACCATTAACCGTAAACAAAGTAAGTGTACCTGGCCTTTATGGCATTGGTATATATGATGGGCTGTTCGGGCCGGGGCAGGGGACATTGATGTTTTATCTGTTCGGCTATTTGAACATTTCGTACGTCAAGGCAGTCGCCCTCGTGCGGCTCGCGACTTTCTCAAGCTGCATTGGCGCAGCCGCAATGTACATTTCCGCAGGCAAAATAATCTGGCCAATGACGTTCGCGCTAATGGCGGGTTCCGTTACCGGCGCCCAGCTCGGCGTCAGGATTGCCGAGAAACTGGATCCACGCTACGTGAAACCAATTTTGCGTGCCGCCACGGTCATTCTGATCGTACAGGTTTTGGTGAAAATGGTTTAAGGGATTCACAAGAAAACTTCATATCCTCAGATAGAAAAACTGCTTGCAACTTGTTTTTCTGGAAATGGTATTCGAGCCTGTAAAACAAAATCAAGAGAAAAAACTCAATTAAGTTTTGTTCATTTAAGCAAGTTTTGTATAAGTAGAGTCTATATAGATTAAACTTAATAGTTACACTCTTTAATTTGAATAGCTGGTTGATTGGAGCTCAGGCATGTAGACTCCTGCGGGATAGAGCAGCAAGTGGAGACCCCACAGGAGCAACGCGACGAGGAGGCTCCACTGATGCCCCGCGGAAAGCGAAATGCCCGGAGCGGAAATCAACCACATCGTTCCAATTTGATCCCAATCTTTATTTCAACCTATATATAATGGATCATAATTGACATCCCCGAATCCGATATGGTAAATAATTAGTGGGATTAGCACTCAAATGATTAGAGTGCTAAACTGATTGTGTACATGTAAAGGAGAGGAGATAGATCAATGGAAAAGAAGCAGTTCCAGGCCGAGTCAAAGCGGTTATTGGAGATGATGATCAACTCGATTTACACCAAGCGGGAAGTATTTTTGCGAGAGCTGATTTCCAACTCCAGTGACGCGATTGATAAAATTTATTACAAAGCGCTGACAGATGATTCACTTGTTTTTGACAAGGACAATTACTACATAAAAATTGTCCCTGATAAAGAAAACCGAATCTTAAAAGTCATCGATACCGGCATCGGGATGACGAAGGAAGAACTGGAAACGAACCTGGGCACGATTGCGAAAAGCGGCTCGCTAGCTTTCAAAAAGGAAACGGAGCTGAAGGATGGCCATGACATTATTGGCCAGTTCGGTGTTGGTTTTTATGCGGCATTCATGGTTGCCGATGTCGTAACCGTCACAAGCCGTGCGCTAGGCAGCGAAGAGGCGTACAAATGGGAATCCACCGGGGCGGAAGGCTATACGATTGAGCCGGCCGAAAAGGATTCAGTTGGTACGGAAATCATTTTGAAAATAAAAGAAAACACAGAGGAAGAGAACTACGACGAGTTCCTCGAGGAATACAGCCTGAAATCGATTGTCAAAAAGTACTCCGACTTCATCCGCTACCCGATCAAGATGGATGTCAGCACGAGCCGGAAGAAAGACGGCAGCGAGGACGAATGGGAAACGGTTGTCGAAGAACAGACTGTTAACAGCATGGTGCCAATCTGGCGCAAAAACAAGAGCGAGCTGACAGACGAGGATTACACGAACTTCTATCACGAAAAGCATTACGGCTTTGACAAGCCACTGAAGCATGTCCATATCAGTGTTGACGGCGCAATCAGGTATAACGCAATCCTGTTCATTCCGGAAAACATACCGTTTGATTATTATTCGAAGGAATTCGAAAAGGGGCTTGAGCTTTATTCGAACGGCGTCCTGATTATGAATAAATGCGCAGACCTGCTGCCGGACCACTTCAGTTTTGTGAAAGGGATGGTGGATTCCGAGGATCTTTCACTCAACATTTCGAGAGAAATGCTGCAGCATGACCGCCAGCTGAAGCTGATTGCCAAGAATATCAGCAAGAAAATCAAGAGCGAGCTGCAATCTCTTCTGAAGAGTGACCGCGAGAATTACGAGAAGTTTTACAATTCGTTCGGCCGCCAGCTGAAATACGGCGTTTACAGCGATTTCGGCACCCATAAAGAAGAGCTCCAGGATCTCTTGATGTTCTATTCTTCAAAAGAGAAAAAGCTCGTCACTCTTGATGAATATGTTTCAAGAATGCCTGAGGATCAGAAGTATATTTACTACGCGGCGGGCGAATCGGTTGACCGCCTTGAAAAGCTTCCCCAAGCCGAGCTTGTTTCCGAAAAAGGTTACGAAATCCTTTATTTCACCGAGGATATTGATGAATTCGCAATCCGCATGCTGGTGAATTACAAGGAAAAGGAATTCAAATCAATCGCAAGCGGTGACCTTGGCATCGAGTCTGAAGAAGAGAAGAAGGAAGCCGAGACAGAGGCGAAGGAAAACAAAGAACTGTTCGACGCGATGAAGGAAGTCCTTTCCGGCAAGGTAAAGGATGTCCGGATTTCGAAGCGCCTGAAGTCCCATCCAGTCTGCCTGGCGAGCGAGGGCGACCTGACGATTGAAATGGAGAAAGTCCTCCGCCAGATGCCGAACAGCCAGGATGTCAAAGCTGAAAAAATCCTTGAAATCAATCCGAACCATGAAGTGTTCCAGTCGCTGAAGGACGCTTTTGAAAAGGATAAGGACAAGCTGTCCCTCTTCACAAACCTCCTTTATAACCAGGCGTTGCTGATAGAAGGGCTGCCGATCCAGGATCCGGTCGAATTCACGAATGATATTTGCAAAATTATGGTGTAACGAGTTAATTTGGCGAAATAATTCGTTTGACGTTATCATCCCGGTTCTGTAATATATGAACAGGAATTGAATACCCGTAATTTACGGGAGAGGTTCATAGCTGATACCCTCTTTAAAAAACTATGGATTCATGACAATCTGCCATGTCCATATTCGGACATGGCTTTTTTAATGGTTATATCCTTTGTTTTTCATAGTCTTATTGGCAAAAACTCTCTTGTAAAGAGTCCGGGATACTTTTACAAGGGGGTTTTTTTATGTCTGGACGAAGCCAGGAAGAAGGATTGAAGGATTTGACGCTGTTGGGTAATCAAAAGACCCAGTATGCTTTTCAATATGCGCCGGAGGTTTTGGAAGCGGTTGATAACCTGCATTCAAACAGGGATTATTTCGTTAAATTTAATTGCCCTGAATTTACAAGCCTCTGCCCGCTGACCAATCAGCCGGATTTTGCGACGATGTATATTTCATATATTCCGAATAAGAAAATTGTCGAGAGCAAATCGCTGAAACTGTATCTTTTCAGTTTCAGGAACCATGGCGATTTCCATGAAGACTGCGTCAATATCATCATGAACGACCTCATTAAGCTAATGGATCCGCGCTATATCGAGGTTTGGGGGAAATTTACGCCGAGGGGCGGCATTTCGATCGATCCTTGGTGCAACTATGGTAAACCTGGTACTAAGTACGAAGAGATGGCCCATTTCCGCTTGATGAATCACGACCTATACCCTGAAAAAATAGATAACCGTTAAGAAAGAATCTAGAAGATGATTTTATATTTGAATGGAGCTTTTGTCGGACTGTTGATCCTGGCAAACATCGTAGCTGTTAAGCTGTTTAGCATCGGATCATTTGTCATTTTGCCGGCTGCGGTCATTATTTATGTTTTTACTTACCCGCTTATCGATGTAATTGTCGAGGTATATGGGAGGAAATATGCCCAAAGGACGGTTCGTGCTGGATTGATTACCCAAATCTTTGCCCTGGTTTTCATTTCAGCAGCGATTGCCTTGCCTTCCGCACCCGCTTTTTCGGATCAGGAATCATTTGAAACGATTTTGGGCGGAAGCTTCAGGGTCATTATTGCCAGCCTGATTTCTTATATGGTCAGCCAGAATCTTGATGTCCTGGTTTTCAATAAATTAAAAAGCCGCCACGGGCAAAAAAAGCTATGGTTGCGTAATAACGCTTCAACGATGCTGAGCCAGCTTGTTGATACCTCGATTTTCATAGTCATCGCTTTTTATGGCATCGTACCGATGGCGGGATTGGCCGTGATGATCATGACCCAATACATTTTTAAATTCTTTGCGTCCATCGCAATTACGCCGCTTGTTTACCTGATGGTCAACTATATCAAGAAAAAAGAATTAGCAAGTGCGCACGAAGAAAGATCCGTAGCAGTAGAATGACAAAAAACTCCGCCAGCAAAAAATCGTGGCGGAGTTTTTTCATTTATTGTCCAGAAGCCGCTTTTTGCACAGCTTTAAATGCATTCACATATCCTGCCCCGACTTCATGGTACTTGTAGCCCGCCATCGGGTCAGCCGTCTGGACCATAAAATCAAGCGCTTGGTCTGGTGTCAGGTTTGGTTTTGCTTCTTTCATCAAGGCAACAACCCCAGAAATGTGCGGAGCTGCCATGCTTGTACCGCTTGAGGTTGTATAGAATAACAGGTGCTCAGGGTCAATATAGCCGATATCGGTTGTTGTTCCGAGCAAATTCATGACTAGTCCGGTGGAAGACCTCGTCGCGACAATGTCAACTCCCGGGGCGGTGATGTCGGGGTGCAGGAACGCATCGCCTGCCACGCCGCGTGAGGAGAAGTCGGCAAGCTGCTTATCTTTTGTCCCTGCAGCAACGCTAATCACCCAAGGCGCAGCGGAATATGGATTCAGTGTATTATCTCCAGGCCCTTCATTCCCTGCGGCAAAAACAACCGTCATCCCCGCATCATGGGCAGCTTTAGAAGCAACGTTGATTGGGTCGTTCGGCGAGTATTCCCCGGTCGATCCCCAGCTGTTGCTGATAACATCGATGCCGTATTTGTCCTTATTTTTAATCGCATAGTCGAAAGCTTCGAGCGACCAAAGGATGTTGATTCCCTCACCGACGCCAAGGCCGACGAGCTTGGCATCAGGAGCAACGCCTTTATAGAGCCCGCCGCTCGCTTTCCCGCTGCCGGCAATCGTCCCGGCGACATGGGTGCCATGGCCGGAGGTTGTATCCGTGTTGGGAAGATTCTCAAGATAAATCGGCTTGTTCCCGAAAAGGTCACCGACCACAAACTTTACGTTCTGGACGACTTTCTCGCCAAACTTCAAGTCCTGGTGAGTCGCGTCGATTCCACTGTCAATAACCGCGACCGTCACGCCTTTGCCAGTATAACCAAGTTCATTCCACACCGACTCAGCGCCAATCAGCTGGCGGCTATCGCGGAGGAAGTATTGCAATTCCTTATTTTCATAGACCGAGACAATATTCGTAGTAGACAAGAGCAGGCTGGCCAGCGCGGCAATCTTTCCCTTTACCGCAATCATCGGCAGGTTTTCGAATGTTTTCGTTTCAAAACCAAGTGCTTTAAGGAGCTGGATATCCGCCAATGCAGGAGGCCTTTTATAGGTAATAATCGCTTCCCCTTCACTGCCGGATAAAGTGGATTTCAACAGTTTTGAAATAGCCGGGCTGACCTCGACAGACAGGCTGAGTGCTTTCGGCTGGGGTGCGAAAGAAGGCGCTGTCAAGGTGAAAAGCAAAACGAACATGACAAGGAACTTAAACTTTTTCATGGAACCCTCCTAAATTTGTTCAAAATAATCTGACTCTTTTTCTTTATCCAGCAAGCAGGTTAGTAAACATCTGGAAGGTTGGGAAAATTTTTGCAAAAGAAAGAGCCCCTGGCAGTTGCCATGAGGGCTCTTAAATACTAGGATAAATCCCGTTTCCTTTGAATAAGCTCGTTCAACTTTTTGTCTACCTTCCTATACTCCTCGCTGTCCGGCATAAATTGTCCGATTTTGCCAAGCAGTTCGGTAATCTTTGTGTCCAGGACAGCCAGTTCTTCCTGCTGCAGACGCTCATCCGGCCGGGCGCCCTTATTCTTTCGCTCTTCATACTCGGCCAGGCCCGTTTCCATTCTCTGAATCCTCTTGTCTTCAATCACAAGTAGCTTGTCGCACAGCTTTTCAACGAAATAACGATCGTGGGAAACAATCAGCAGGGTGCCGGTATAGCCTGCCAGTGTCTCTTCAAGCTGCTCTCGGCTCGGAAGGTCAAGATGGTTTGTTGGTTCATCGAGAATGAGCATATCGTAATCCTGCATGATCATCTGACCGAGCTTCACTCTTGTCCGTTCGCCGAGGCTTAAAGCGGAAATCGGGTTTGTGAGCTTTTCGTCATCCAAGCCCATATTGGCAAAAAGGGTCCTCGCTTTTGTAATCTCCTCAGGCTTCTTCAAATCCAAATATGCCAGTGGGCTTTTGCCTTCGGGGAGATCATTCACATCCTGGCTCAGATAAGCAATTCGCAGCGATTCGCTTTTCCAAATGGTTCCCTTCGAAATCATCTCTTCACCGAGCAGCATCTTAATGAATGTTGTTTTGCCAGAGCCGTTGGGGCCAAGCAGGGCAATTCTTTCCCCATGCCGGATGTAAAAATGGCTTTTCTCAAAAAGGGTTCGATCCCCAAATGATTTTCCCAGTCCCCGTGCTTCAAGAATTCGTTTGCCGCGGTTCCGTCCAGCTTCAAAATCAAACTGCACCTTCAGTTCATCCTTCGGTTTTTCAATTCTGTTTTTAGAAAGTTCGAGATTGAGCCGGCTAAGCTTGGATTTTATCTGGCTGTCTTTTTTCTTCGCTTGCATCCGGCCATATTCCTTAAAGCCTATTTGCCGGTTTTCAGAAGGCGACCTTCCTTTTCCGGCTTCACGATGCGATTTAGCGGACCATTGTTTTAAGTTGGCGACCTGCTCATTAATCATAGCTATTTTGTGCTGTTGCTTCTGATAATCCTTCTCCTGCTGAGCGCGCCGCCGCTTTTTTTCTGCGCGGTACTCGCTATAATTCCCTTTATATTCAATAATCCTGCCATCCTCAATCTCCAGGATTTTAGTAACCGTCTGGTCAAGGAAATGGCGGTCATGGGATATGATGAGTGCCGCCTGGGTGGAGTGGTTAATAGCGTTTATAAGCCATTCCATGCCTTTTAAATCCAAATGGTTGGTCGGTTCATCGAGAATGAGTAGCTCAGGTTGATTCGCCCATACACTGGCAAGGGCAAGCTTCAGCCGTTCGCCGCCGCTTGGATTCGCAAGTCTGGCACCTGCCCAATCGGTCAGTTTTTCCAAGCCGAGCTGGCTCGCTGTTTCGAGCAGTTCTTTACCGTAGTACCCATTTTGAGAGGACAAGTCGTAATCGGTCGACTGCGGCAAATACCCGATCCGTAAATTGGCGGGCATTTTTGCGATTGTGCCGCCATCTGGGGCCAACTCACCCATGAGCAGCTTAACAAGGGTTGACTTGCCAGATCCATTCCAGCCAACCAGGCCGATTTTTTCACCTTTTCTTATATCAAAAGAAAGATCTATTAACAATTTACGATCACCGAAATTCTTTTTCGCATTTCTTACTTTTAAAAGTACCATACAAATCCACCTCAGTTTTTTTATTAGACAAGAAGCAATGGCGACTGAGTTGATTTTGAAAAAATCATTAAAAAAACCTCCCCGGAAACCCGAAGAGGCTGATTGTATGGCAAATTCGTCCTATCAGGAGAGTGGCTGAACAACATGCCAAAAAAGCATGCGGAACAAAGGCACTTCCATAGATAAGCAAAAAAGGGCATACGAATCCTATTCTTCAGGTTTTCTCATATTTTAATCATGAGTCCACTCCAGAAAAATAAGATTATAACTTCATGCCCCTGTACCATCCTTTTTTAATTTTGCAAGTTCCTTTTCAGTATATTTTGCAGGATGTAAATTTGTCAATGATTAGGGGGATTATTGAAACTTTGAGCCTGCCTGAAAACTTAGGTAGAATAAAGCCATCAGTATCAAAGAAAAGGTGTCGTTATATGAAAAAGGTAATTGTGATTGGAGCGGGAATCCTCGGCGCTTCCACAGCGTATCATTTGGCAAGGGCGGGTGCCGAAGTCACGGTCATTGACCGGCAAGATCCAGGCCAGGCGACCGATGCGGCGGCAGGCATCATCTGTCCGTGGCTGTCGCAACGCCGCAATAAGGCGTGGTACGCGCTGGCTAAAGGCGGTGCCGCTTATTATTCCTCGCTCATCCCTATGCTTGAAGGGGATGGCGAAAGGGAAACGGGTTATGCAAAGGTTGGCGCGCTGAGCCTTCATACCGATGAGGCCAAGCTTGGCAAAATGGTTGAACGCGCATTGAAGAGAAGGGGAGATGCTCCGGAAATCGGTGATATCCGGCAGTTGAGCCCGAGTGAGACCACGAGGCTGTTCCCGCCTGTATCGGATGAATTTTCTTCCGTTCATGTCAGCGGTGCGGCCCGCGTTGACGGCCGTGCGATGCGGAGGGCGTTGCTGCATGCCGCTGAAAAACATGGTGCCAGATTTGTAACGGCTTCCGCAGAGTTTTTGCTAAAAGAAGGAAAAGTGATGGGTGCCAGGACGGATGAAGGGGAGTATATAGCAGACGAGATTATTGTGACAGCGGGAGCCTGGGCGGCTGAACTCTTTGAACCACTAAACATTAAATTAAATGTAACCGCGCAAAAAGGCCAGATTGTCCATCTGCAGCTTGAAGAGTGCGATACTGATGAATGGCCGGTCATCATGCCGCCGAGTGACCAGTACATCCTCGCTTTTAATGATGGCAAAATCATCGTCGGAACGACCCATGAAAATGATAAAGAGTTTGACACACGGATTACCGCTGGCGGTCTGCAAGAGTTGCTTGGCAAGGCGTTGACCTCGGCCCCGGGGCTGGCAGATGCGGCCTTTACCGACGCTCGAGCCGGGTACCGGCCCTATACACCGGGCTTTCTGCCTGTGATTGGATCGATTCCAGGACACTCAAATCTCCTTTTTGCCAACGGGCTTGGCGCTTCTGGCCTTACGGTCGGGCCTTTCCTTGGCGAGCAGCTGGCAAAGATGTCCCTCGGGCTGGACCTGGATATAGACTTGGGCCTTTACCCGGTGGAAGGGGCTATAGAAGAATAGTGAAATAGAGCTGCCATTAAAAGAGGCGGCTTTTTTTGATAGCAGAATTCTCTGTGGTAGCCAATTCTGTAAATAATCCCAGCAGGAAGATGATTTTAACAAAGGCATATCGGGGTATAGGGATAGAAGAAAATACTAGACAAGCGATTTTATATACTCCGAGGAGGAACACCAGATGCAATGGAAAGGCAGACAAGGAAGTTCGAATGTTGAAGATAGAAGGGGCATGGGCGGCGGCGGAATGATGGTGGGCGGCGGAATTGGCGGGATTGTCCTCGTCCTGATTATGACCTTGCTGGGCGGCGGCGATCTTGGTGATGTGCTGAATAACATTGGCGGTGGCGGAACCGGTGTGGAGTCACCCCCGCCTTATCAGGAAAGTGCTGAAGACCGGGAGCTGGCTGAATTTGTTTCGGTTGTCCTAGCTGATACGGAAAAGGTATGGACGGAAATTTTTGAAGAAGAAGGCATGGTTTACAAAGAGCCTACGCTTGTTCTTTATTCAGGCAGTGTGCAGTCGGCTTGTGGTGTGGCAGGGTCGGCGGTAGGGCCGTTTTATTGCCCTGGCGACCAGAAGCTTTATATTGACTTAAGTTTTTATAGGGATTTGCAGACGAAATTCCAGGCACCGGGTGACTTCGCAATGGCCTATGTTATTGCTCATGAGGTTGGCCACCATGTGCAGACACTGCTTGGAACAAGTGATAAAATGGCGTCACTCCGCCAGAGGCTCAGCGAGACCGAGTACAATAAATACCAGGTGAGGATGGAATTACAGGCTGATTATTATGCCGGCGTCTGGGCAAACCGAGCTGAGAATTTACAGCTTCTTGATGAAGGTGATATTGACGAGGCGCTGAATGCTGCATCAGCCGTCGGTGACGATACGCTGCAGAAAAAGTACCAAGGGCGTGTAGTGCCGGAAAGCTTCACACACGGAACTTCCGAACAAAGGAAGCGCTGGTTCAATAAAGGCTATAAAGCAGGAAATCTGGAACAAGGCGACACCTTTAATGCGAAACAGCTTTAATAGGGAAGTAACAGCAGAAAGGAGACTTTCATAATGGCTGCGAATGAACGATCCTTTTTCCTTAAGGATGACGGACAGATCCCGAATAACCCGGAATTGCAGGTCATTATCTATGAAGGGGTTTTTACCGACAATCCGAATGGGATTGAAGAAACCTTCAACCGCAACAAGTGGACAGGCAGCTGGAGTGGAGGAATCTTCGACTTCCACCACTATCACAGCAATGCCCATGAGGTGCTTGGAGTGAAGTCGGGAAACGCAACAGTTCTTCTTGGCGGCGATACCGGTGAGCGGGTTAACGTGAGTGCCGGAGACGTTATACTTCTACCGGCTGGAACCGGGCATAAGCTAATTGAGGCTAGCGAGGATTTTGAAGTCATTGGCGCCTATCCTGAAGGGATGAGCCCGAATATGAAGGAGAGGGATCCAGCCGGACGCGCACAGGCCCTCCAGGAAATCCGCAACGTCCCCTTACCTGAAACTGATCCGGTCTATGGTGAAACAGGCCCGCTTCAAAGTAAATGGGTGAAATAACATGCAAAAACCCGATGAGCCGAGTGTGCTCATCGGGTTTTTTGTAGCTTTCTTGTCCTTCGACATGAATCGAAGGGTAGCCGGGAAAGGTTTGAGTTCCAAGTCGCCCTTAGGACGCGAAGGCCCTCCCGCCCGCAGCGGTTCGCGTTCTAAATCGTCCTTTAGAACGCGAAGGCCCTTTCGATCGTTGCTATTCGCGTTCTAAGTCGCCCTTTAGGACGCGAAGGCCCTTCCGCCCGCAGCGGTTCGCGTTCTAAATCGTCCTTTAGGACGCGAAGGCCCTTTCGGTCGTTGCTATTCGCGTTCTAAGTCGCCTTTTAGGATGCGAAGGCCCTTCCGCCCGCAGCGGTTCGCGTTCTAAATCGTCCTTTAGGACGCGAAGGCCCTTTCGATCGTTGCTATTCGCGTTCCAAATCGTACTTTAGCTCATGCAATCAGTCACAGAGGGGACTTCTCTAAACCCTAACCGCTCCGGAGCACATGCTAACGGTCACAGATACAAGTTGCCCGAGAACCACCAATGCCCGTTAAACTATCAGAAAGGCAGTCTTCTAAAAACTTCTCCCTAATTCAATCCCTCAACCTTAATCTGTACGACAGGTAGGAAGATTTCGCCTGTGTCCTGATAGGTGAGATTAACCTTATCGCCTTCCTTCAGATAAATGACCAAAGGCTCTTTTTCCGAAGAAATAATATAATTTTGCTTGTTGTCGAGCAGGAATGTCACAGCTGTGAAATCACCGGACTTTTCTTTATATACCCGGACAACGGTGCCGCTTGCCTGCTTTTCTTCCGCCTTTGACGTACCATCCAGGGTGCCGCCGCCGCGCTGGAGGGCGAGTTTATACTGGCGGAGGGCGTCATTCGGCGTTGTTCCGTATACGGAAATTTCAGGATTGGCTGCGGAGACGATGAAGTAATTTTGCAAAAAGCCGTTGGAATCAAGGACTGGCGTCAGCCAGCTTGCTTCTCCGTAAAAATTATAGAGAACCGGCATCTTGCCTTTCCATTTCTTTTCAATGAATTTCTTTTCAATAATCTGTAAGGCGCCTTCTGAATCCATATACGATTCTTCGAGGTTGCCAGTGTAATAGGTTGCTTTTCCTGTTTTTCCGTCGGTTAACGAGTACCCAAGCATCGAATCGACGCCTTCTTTCGGGCTCGTGAAATCAGTGAAGTAGAACATATGGCCGTTTTCGTCAAAAATTGGCGTGACGTTCGCCTCTGTGCCTTCATCGGAAGGCAGTTTGACGTCCTTTTTCCCGAAGACGCTGTTCCAGAATCCATGTATATAGTTTCCGAAATAGCTGTTCTGCAGGCTGACAACTTCAGGGGATACGGCGCCGTCAACAAATTCAGGCACTTCTCCGTGTGCAAAAGATTTTGTATCTCCGCTTAGCGGGTCGACCATGACGATTCCTTTAGCGTCAAAACCATTTCGGGCGGAAATGAAATCGCCATAGGACTGGATATAAAACGGCTTGCCGTTTTCGTCGACTTCCAACTGGACATCGCCGTAAAAGATGCGCGTCGGGTATTTCATCCGGATATGGCGTTCAATATTTTTGCCAAAATAAGACGATGGAGTGTAGGTCATTTCCGATTTAATGAATTTCGGGTTAGCCGTCGAGTCGGTCGCGCTAATAATAAAATAGCCAGGCGTTGTGTCGCCGTTCACCCATTTGAAAAAGCCGGAAAATTCGACTGGAGCGATATAGACGTAATCGCCGTTCACCTTTTGGATTTGCAGGCTGCCAAGCTCATAATAGCTTGTATTCGGCACTTGGCCGAATGCCTTTTTCATCTTATTCCGGGCGAATTGGGGCGGAACGCTTGCCGGGGTTTTCGTTTCATCAAACGTTTTAATCTCGACCTGCTGATCCATTTTCGTTGTTTCATATTTTTCGCCAGCATTAAAAAGGAAAGCTGTCAGCAAGTAGATGCCGAAGAAGAGGCTTCCCAAAAACAGCAACCCCTTGACCATTTGCTCTTTGCCGTTGGAGAACAGTGCGCCCACCGCCGAGGCAACGATCAAGAAAAACCAGAGTGAGGAAAAATTCCTGTCGATATTAAACAAATAATAGAAAACAAAAACAAATAAAACCATGAATACGGCGAAAGCAATCATCGGAATGCGGCTTGTTTTGCCCGCACCTTTTTTCTTCTTGTTCGTATTTGAACTGTTCAGGCCGTAAAACGGAATGATCAATAAGGCCATGATAAGTCCGGCAATCAATGAAAATAAATAAATGTTTCCCATGGAAGCTCCTTTCAGGATGTGTGACATCTCATATCTATAGTAAAGAAATACGGGAAAGGCAGCGAAAAGATTCAAGTTTATTTCCGTAAACTAAAAAACACAGGCTGCCCATAACAGGCGCGCCTGTGCTTAAGTAAAATAAATCCTGTCATCGTCACTCAACAATTAATAAATTATTCGCCAAGGTCAACGTTGTGGTACACCTGACGGACGTCTTCGAGATCATCCAGCACATCAATCATTTTCTCGAATTTTGCCAGGGCATCTTCCGGAAGGGTGACATCGTTTTGCGCGAGCATCGTCAGTTCGGCAATGGAGAATTCAGTGATTCCCGCGGCCTTGAACGCCTCCTGGACGGCATGGAATTGGTCCGGCTCCGCGTATACGATGACCGCTTCGTCTTCTTCGATAATATCGCGTACGTCCACATCTGCTTCCATTAGCAATTCGAGTACTTCATCAGCTGTTTTTCCTTCCACGCCGAAAACCGCGGTCGCGTCGAACAGGTAGGCGACCGAACCGCTGACCCCCATATTGCCGCCGTTTTTGCCAAAAGCCGCCCGGACTTCGGAAGCCGTCCGGTTTACGTTATTGGTCAGTGCATCGACAATGACCATTGATCCACTTGGCCCGAAGCCTTCGTAACGAAGTTCGGTATAGTTCTCGTCAGAACCGCCCTTTGCTTTTTCAATTGCCCGGTCAATAATCGCTCTCGGAACATTGTACGTCTTTGCGCGCTCGAGGACGACCTTGAGAGCCTGGTTCGATTCGGGATCCGGCTCGCCCTGTTTCGCGGCTACATAAATTTCGCGTCCGAACTTGGCGTAAATACGACTCGTATTCGCATCTTTGGATGCTTTTTTCTCCTTGATATTATTCCATTTGCGTCCCATTCTGAACACACTCTCTTTCCTTTAAAATCTCTGCTGAGATGATGAATGTCATTCCAAACTAAATACCCTGCATCCTGCTGAATCAACCTGTCAGCTGAAAAAATCACCACGAATTATTATACATCAAAATCGTCTGGATTTTAATTGAAAATTATGGCCGTAACTTAACAAATTCACGGAAGCTGTTTTTGCGAATAGGCAGAAGCAGTTTCTTTTTATGCCGGCAGGAATAAGATAACCCGAACACAAGAATGAGTAAAGATTGTGTGGGTTAAATCCACCCCAAATAGGCTGCCAGGCGGGTAAACGAAATGGATTCAGGAGTTGAATGGAGGAGCAAGGATGGAAGGAATAACGCTTTTGGTTACAGATTCAACAGGAATGAAAATTGAAATGAATAGGAAGATGGCAATAAAAGCCGGGCTGTTCAAAAACAGGGAAATCGATCTTTCCTACGGAATGCGGAAGGTAAAGGTGAAGTTGCTCATAAAGAAAAGGAGTGCAGAAGATAAGATTTTTATCTCGGGCCAAGCCGTTGAAAAGCTGAAAATCGAGCGGTCTGTTCCGTACAACTGCAGCCTTGAGGGCAATTGCCTGGTGATTGGACCTGTCCTGGGAATGCTTTTTAAGCAAAATAGCAAGAACCTGGAACAGGCTTTGAAGGAAAATCCTGCTATGTTTTTCCCGTATGCCCGTTCAATAAAAGGGCTTGGGGGCTTGCTGTTCTTTTTTGCGGAGGATGGGATTGACTATGATGCAAGCGAAATAAGCGGATACTTCTATGACTTTGAAACTATGTCGTGGAAACAATCGGTTTTTCCGTTTCCAGCCATAATTTACCGAAAGATAAAAGCTTCTCGGGCGCTGAAGGAGGCTTTCGGACGCCGGCTCATCAATCCGCCCTGCTATTACAAATGGAAGTTTTATTCGATTTTGAAAGAAAATCAGGCCTTTGAGAAATATTTGCCGGAGACTACCAATGTCATTACGAAGGAAAATCTTGATTCGTTTTTGCAAAAATACGGGAAAGCTTTCCTGAAGATGAGCAACCAGGGCGGCGGTGTCGGGATGCATCTCATCTGGAAGGAAGGGGAGGAGTATCTGTCCAGGCAAAACTTTACGGATGATACGTTCAGGTATTCGTCTGCACAGATGATTAAACTGCTGAAGGTTTGCGAAAAAAACCATATCCTTCAACAGCCCATTGACATTAAGGCGCATCAAGGCAGACAAGCGATATATCGCGTCATTGCTGTCAAGGAGCATGCGGAAAATTGGAAGGTCAGAGCCATCCATGGCTGGCTTGGAGAGCAAGGCGGCATTTCCACCCAGGCATACGGCCTGACCGCCAGGTATCCGGATGACTTACTGAGGATGCAATTTGAATATCCCCCGCGTAAGGTGAAAGAAAAAATCCGGGAAATGGAGAAGTTGGCCGTCGCCCTTGCCGAACATCTAGAAAATGCATGCGGTACCTTCGTCGATTTTGGTTTTGATTTCGGACTTGATGAAAAGGGAGATATTTATATATTCGAAGGGAACACATTGCAACAGCTCGAAATGGCCCTGTGGCTCGGAGATCAAATGATGTATGGGGAACTGATCCACCGGATTCTCACTGCCCTGAAAGAAATGGCACTTGGGAATTGAGCAGCCGTGAAAGACAGGACTTGCAAAACGGGTGCTTGCTATAGGCAGACGCAGTTTCTTTTCCCTTTTTGCGGAATAGGATAACCCGATACCATCAATTGGAGTTGAATAGATAGTGGGTGTCTCAATTGTACAGGTTCTAATTTCGGAGAAAACGAGAAGAAGAGTTGGAGTTTCAAATTCGCTATGGAGAAAATGGAAATTATCTGAAAATGAATTTTACACGCTGTCTTTCGGTGGGAGAAGTTTAAAAACAAGGCTGAAGCGGATGAAGGGAAAGGCAGAGGAACTGATTTTGCCGCTTGCGCAATCGAATGACTTATTGCTGCCATTTCCTAAGCAAGTTCAGGCCACTTTCAAAAATAATATCATAAAAATTGGTCCGGTCATCGGCTTGCTGACCGATATCCATCCCAATTATAAATCGATGTTCCATGAGATTCTCCAATCAAAGGACTATACAAGCCACTACTGCTTTGTCTTTTCGCCCACGGATATAAATTGGGGGAAGGGGGAGGTTGTGGGCTGGTTTTTCGATGGGAAGGATGAACAGGGATTTCGCTGGAAAAAGTATATTTTGCCCCTTCCTGATGTGATTTATAACCGGATCACATATCGGTCAGTTGAAAAAAGTGAAGAGGTAAAATCACTTTTCAGAAAGGCCGCCAGGCACGCCAAGGTAAAAATGTTCAATCCGTTTTTCTTTAGCAAACAGGGGATTCATAGACTTTTGAAAAACCATCCACTGGCAAAAGACTTTTTGCCGGATACGCGTTTTTCAGCTGCAAAACGGAGCATTACCAAGCTTTTGGCGAAACATGGTGAGGTTTTTATAAAGCCGGGAGATGGTGCGGAGGGGCTTGGGATTTATAAGATTTCCAAAGCGGGGGAGGGCTTTAACTGCCATACGGAAAGGCAGATAACGCCTTATGGGAGCCTCGATGAATTGCTTGCCTCAGCCGCCAATGAGGAGTGGAAGAGGCGCTATATCGTCCAGCAGGGAATCAAACTGATCCAATATAACGGAAGGAATATTGATTTCCGGGTGAACCTCAACAAAGATATTAGAAATAATTGGGTTGTATCCGGTGTTGCCGGTAAGGCGGCTGGCTCGGAAAGTGTCACAACCCATGTCCGTCTAGGCGGGCAGGTATATAGGTGTGGAGATATTCTCGACCTCGTGTTTGGAGAACGGTCGGAAGAGTTCAGGAGAAAAATGGAGTCTGCAGCCGTCACTCTTGCGCAGGCAATTGAGGCGGAAATCGGAAAACCTGTTGGTGAACTCGGACTTGATATAGGGATTGACCAAGATGGGGGAGTATGGATGTTTGAAGCAAATTCAAAACCGGGCCGGAGCATCTTCAGGTATCCGGGAATGGAAGAGGAGGCAGTCCGATCTATCAATCTCTTGTTTGAGTATTCATATTATCTGGCAGGCTTTGGGATCCAGGATGAAGGACATAGGTTAGATTGAACTTTCCTTATCAATAAACGCTGTGTGTGCATAGAATGTGTAAGTAAAAGCTGAAGGGAGCAAGTTGCATTGATTCATCCGGATACAGAGCTGAGGGTAGTGGACGAAGAAATAGGGCTGGGGGTTTTTGCGACGAAATTAATTCCTAAAGGAACGGTTACACTGGCCCTTGACAGCCTTGATCAAATTTTCGAGCCCTCATATTTAAATTCTCTTGACCCCCTTCGCAGTGCTCCGTTTGAAAAATATACGTATCGGGATCAGGAAGGGAGATACATCCTTTCGTGGGACCATGGAAAGTATGTGAATCACAGCTTCCATGCCAATTGCTTCACGACCCCATACGGTTTTGACATTGCGGTCAGGGATATTCATGCAGGCGAACAACTGACGAATGAATACGGGCTCTTCAACCTGGATGAACCTTTTCTTTGCCGCCCCGAGGAAGGGTCGGAGCGGACCAGCGTATCCAAAGCTGACCTCATTAAGTACTACCCGGAATGGGATGCCAAAATCCTTGATGCGTTTAAAGCTTTTGAGCAGGTCAGCCAGCCTTTGGATCTTTTTATTCCAAAGGAATGCAGGAAAAGGATCAGGGTGGCTGTGAAGGAAAATAGGGTTGTCGATTCTGTTTTGGCCTTGTACTATGGGGGTGAATGAACTGCGGAAAAAAGGATCGAGCGGAAGAGTGGGAATGCCATTTCGGATATCATCGGACGCGGATATCCCGGCCCATGTGATTCTCATGAATAAAAGGACGGCCAGAAAAGCCGGGCTCACAATGGACCAGGAAATTTTCGTATCATATGGAATGCGGAAAGTGAAGGTAACGGTAATTCTGAATAAAGAGGCTGGCGAAAATGTTTTTCTTTTGTCCAATAGGGTGGTCGAGCGATTAAGGATTGCGCTGTGGGCTCCATATCATGTTCGGCTGGTGAAGGACTTGCTTGTCATAGGTCCTGTAATTGGCATGCTATACCGGCAAAGCGGGAAAAAAATGGCGGGCGATCTGCAGGATAATCCTGACTTGTATCTTCCCTACGCACAGTCTATAAGGAAGATGGGCGGTTTGTTATTCTTTGCCGCTGAAGATCAGATTGACTATAAGTCCAGTGAAATAGAGGGCTTTGCTTTTGATTTTGAGTCGATGTCATGGAAAAAATCTGACTTCCCATTTCCGGCTGTTTTTTATCGGAAAATAAAATCATCAAAGGTACTCAAAAATACATTTGGCAGCCGGCTGTTCAATCCGCCTTGCTATTATAAGTGGAAGTTTTTTTCCATTGTGAATGAAGTGCCGGCTTTTAGAAGGCATCTGCCGGAAACATCAAACGTAATCACCAAAGGAAATCTCGATAAGATGCTCGCGAAGTATGGTAGCGTCTTTCTGAAACCGATCAATCAGGGCGGCGGGGCAGGCATGCATTTGATTTGGCGGGAAAATGGGAAATATCTTGCAAGAAAAAACTTTACGGACAAGGTTTTCACCTATACGCCGAAGCAAATGAACGCGTTGCTCGCCTCATGCGAGAAGAATCATATTCTCCAGCAAGCGATCAATCTGAAAACCCATGATGACAGAAAGATTGATTATCGGGTTATTGCGGTGAAAGAGCAGGGGAAAACGTGGAAGGTTGAGCCGATTATTGGCTGGCTAGGGGAACAAGGGGGCATTTCCATCCAGTCGAATAAAGAGGTCAATGGCAGGTATGCTGACGATATGCTGAAGCTGCAATTCAATTATCAACCGGAAGAGATAGCCGAAAAAATAGAGGAAATGAAATCGCTCGGCATTGCCCTTGCCAAGCATCTTGAAGGCGCATGCGGCCCATTTGTCGATTTTGGCTTTGATATGGGGCTTGATGAGAAAGGCGATATTTATGTTTTTGAAGGCAACACACTGCAAGAGCTGCGGACCCCTCTCTGGCTGGATGATCATATGATGTATGGCAAGCTGATCGACACCATTATCGAAGCATTAAAGGAAATAGCGATGGAAGGATGAGGCAAACATCCTTATCGCACAAAAAAGCAAAAAAGCTGATTCCAACATGGAACCAGCTTTTCGCGTTTGCTAAATAGGAACAGCGGAATTGCCAGCCTTTACGCTGCCATCGACGGCTGTGATCCGATTACGGCCGTGCTGTTTAGACTTGAGCAGCAATTGGTCCGCCTGTATATAGCCTTTCTCCATCGAGACCTTGTCATTGATTCTGTAAAAGTAGAGGCCGAATGATGAGGTGTACGATATGTGGGCTTTACCGGACCCAAACTCTACTTCAACGCTACTTTCCTCCACTTCATACAGGATCCTTTCAACTAGATCCATGCATTGCGAGTAATTTCTGTTTCGTAAGAATAAAGTGAACTCCTCGCCCCCGCTACGAAACAGATTATCATTCGTATTTAGGAAGCTCTTAAGTGTACTGGCAAAATGCCGGATGACCTGGTCGCCTACCGAATGATTGTAACTATCGTTAATTCTCTTGAAATTATCAATATCAGCCACGACAATCCCGATATAATCCCCGGTCTTGTCCAATTCAGCCATTCTTTTGTCCATAAAAGCACGGTTATTTACGCCGGTCAGAAAGTCGGTATAGGCCATTTGCTCGAATTTATCCCGTTCAAATTTGTTCTGGATGCTTTGGGATTTCGAGTAAAAGGAGCGGCTGACAAGATAATTGAGAAAGAAAAGAGCAAATAGCGCCCCCCATTCACCTTCATGCAGGAATAATAGTAATAGTCCATTTGTAAATGCCGTCTTGCCCATATCAAGGATGCTTCTGCTTTTAATAAAATCGATTGCGGCGCGGGTTGTATTAATATCGCCGGTCATGAGAAAAACAGTAATCAAAAGAAAATCAATGATGAGCGATGTAACGCCTACAAGGATCATCATTAAAAACCAATACCCGAAGGGAAGCGGTTCGATCACCGGACTCAGAATGTTGTACAGGTAATACGCAGCCGAATAGGTCAGCGCAAAGGAACCGACATTATAAAATGTATCAGTGAATTCATCGGGATCATCAGTCTTCGTGCGCTTCTTATTAAAGTAAATCGTAAATCGGTATATCGTTTCAAAAATGAATAAGCCAAGCGGACCGGCAAAAATACCGAAGGAAAGGCTGTAGCTAATCCCGTAATCAGTGGTTGTATTCCCTGTCTTGTGCAGGACGCGCAAGTGATGATATAACACGGAAAAAAACCAGAATAAAACAAGGGCCTTCACAAAAAGGCCTGAATCGACCGCTAAGCTATTCGCATGGAAAGCGACTGCAAGTCCGGCGAAAAACAAAACAATGTTAAAAATTTTGGCTCCAACCATGAAACTGCGGCCCCTTTCCAACCATCTACCATTTATAATACTGTATAGAGAAGAGGGAATGTACTTTATTTTCAAAAAATATGCATAAAATTTTACTTATATTGGGTTTCATTTAGGGAAAGGCAGGGGAAATATGTCTCCATTTACAAAGCGTGTCATTGATATTATTTCAAAAATTCCTCCCGGTAAGGTTATGACATATGGCCAAGTCGCAAAAGTTGCCGGGAGTCCGCGCGCGGCGCGCCAGGTCGTCAGGATTCTCCACTCCATGAGCGGCAAATACAATCTTCCGTGGCATAGGGTGATTAATGCGCAGGGGGAAATTCCAATTAAAGATGAAGAAGCGAAATCCTACCAAAGAGATATGCTGCTCGAGGAGGGAGTCCCATTCATTGCCCGGAAAGTGGATCTTCCATCCTGTTTATATGAACCGGGAGCATACGAAGAGGAAGAGGATTAATGAATATCAGAGTGTTTTGCCCAAACAATTCAACGAACCAGTTTGGTGGAATTGACCTTTTTTGCCAGTAAGTGTTTGTTAAGAGGTGAACATTTAGATATAGTAAAAGAGTAAAAGGTCCAGAAAAGGGGGAAAAAACATGGGCTTGGAAATACGTAATCTGACAAAAAGATATGGAGAAACAACCGCTGTTAACAATATCTCGATTGAATTGCCGAAGGGCCAGGTGCTTGGCTTGCTCGGCAGGAATGGCGCCGGCAAGACGACGACAATCAAAATGATGCTTGGCCTTGTCCAGCCGGACAGCGGAGAAATCATGTGGGAGGGCCGCCCATTCAGGAGAGAGGAGCTTTCTATTGGCTATCTGCCGGAAGAGAGAGGGTTGTACCCGAAAACAAAAATTGCCGAGCAGCTGCGTTACTTTGGGCAGCTTGAGGGATTGAACCGGAAAACAGCCAATGAACGCATCGATTATTGGCTTGAGAAATTTGAAATCACCGACTACAAAAGTAAACTGGCGAGCGAGCTGTCAAAAGGGAATCAGCAAAAAATCCAGGTTATCGCAACACTCCTTCATGACCCGGATATTATTATCCTCGACGAACCGTTCAGTGGCCTAGATCCCGTCAATGCAACGATGCTCGGGACAGTGATTGAAGAACTCGTTGAACAGAAAAAGACAATTATTCTTTCCAGCCACAGGATGGAGTCGATTGAGCTGTTTTGCGAAAATGTCTGCATGATGAAGCAAGGAAACATCACGGTTTCCGGCAAGCTTCAAAAAGTGAAGGATGACTATGGTTATAAAAATTTGCGGATCACGTCGGAGCTGTCGCTTGAGCCTGTGTTCCGGAAGTTTGATATGCCTTTTGAGCAAACGGGCTTGATTTATACTGCAAAGGTACATAACGAAAAAGAAGGCATGGCAATTCTGAATGCTGCGGCAGATGCGGGAATTCAGCTGCAAAATTTCTCTCTGCTCGAACCGACGCTGCATCAAATCTTCGTGGAGAGGGTGGGGTAAATGGAAAAATTCCTGACAGTACTTAAATTTCATTTGAAAGAGGGCCTGTCCGGCAAAGGATTCATTATCACTGCCGCCGTGTTATTTGCCGCCATCTTTGGTTACTTTGGATTCACACACTACTTTGCCAAAGAAGAAAAAATGACTGTGTACGTCAGCAACCAGTCCTCAGGCTATGTTTTTGATGCGAAGGGCGTGAAGGCAGACTTTGCCTCCATCAAGGAAATCAGCGAGGAAAAGGCTGAAGGGATACAGAGGAAAGTGAAAGATGGAAACGCGGATGCGCTCATTGTCCTTAAAGGAAGCGGTGAAGCACCCGAGGTAGAGTACTATTTCCGGAGAATGGCTGACTTCCAGGTGCTTGGCTTGATCAATTCAGTCATCCAGCCGCAATATCTTAATGCCGTCATGACAAAACATAGCGTTGAGCCGCAAGTGGCAAACGCATTATTGACCCCGGTCAAGGTTGAGGAAATACCGCTTAAAAAGACGGAGTCCCTTGGGCTGGTGTATTTCTTCTTATTCCTGATGTATATGTTTATCATCATGTTCGGCAATACCGTTTCGTTAAGCATTGCCGGGGAAAAGACTTCCCGGGTCATGGAAATCATGATTACAAAAGTTAAGCCGATTACGATGATGTATGCGAAAATTACTGCCGCCATGATTTCGGGGCTGCTGCAAATCGGCATGGTTGCCCTTGCTTATGGAGCGGCGAAGCTCCTCGGCTGGACTGCGGGAGACCTACAGATTTTCGGTATGTCTTTGGACCTGTCAGTACTGAATCCGAAAATATTTATGTTTTTAAGCCTTTATTTCGTGCTCGGCTATGTTGTCTATGCCCTGCTGTTCGCCTCCATTACTTCGGTCATCAGCAGAATGGAGGATATCGGATCGATCATCTTCCCGGTCTCCATTTTGCTAATGGGAGCATTCATGCTTGGGATGAAGACCATGTTTGATCCGAACGCTGGGATTGTTCTTGTAAGCTCCTATATCCCATTCTTCTCGCCGATGGTTGTGTTCTCCCGGATTGTCCTTGGCGAAGCGGGCTCGCTAGAAATCATTTTGTCAATCGTGGTCCTGATCGCCGCCATTGCACTGCTCAGCCTCATTGCCAACCGCATTTATTCGAAAGGCGTAATGAGATACAGCGGCAAAACTAATATCGCGGATATCATCAAAATGGCCAAGAATACTGGAATGTAAAGAAAGAGGCTGGGCAAAAGGTTTTCCTTTTGGCCCAGCCTCTTCATATTTGACTTTGCAGTAGCTCTGACAGCGCCCCGTGTGCGCCGTTAGGCTCTTTCTTCGAACAACTTTATTACGCCGACAATGGTTTCAACCGACTTCAGCATATTGTCCACAGAAATGAATTCGTATTTTCCGTGGAAGTTCTCGCCGCCTGTAAAAATATTCGGGGTAGGGAGACCCATATAAGAAAGCTGGGAACCGTCCGTGCCGCCCCTGATCGGTTTGGTGACAGGCGTAATACCGAGGCTCGTCATGGCTTCATGAGCAATATCAACAATTTCCTTCACCGGTTCAATTTTCTCTCGCATGTTATAATATTGGTCGGCCAATTCAAGATGGATGGCGTCATGGCCATAAATCTCGCCTATTTCCTGGGCGATTTGCTCCATTTTTGCTTTCCTCGCCGCGAAATTTTCCTTGTCAAAATCCCTGATTATGTAATATACCTTTGTTTCTTCAACATCCCCGCTGATAGAAATCAAGTGATAGAAGCCCTCATACCCTTCGGTCAGTTCAGGCGCTTCTTCTGCAGGCATCCTGCGGTTGAAGTCCATGGCGATTTTCATGGAATTCACCATTTTCCCTTTTGCCGTTCCCGGGTGGATGTTGGTACCTCTGAAAACAATTTTTGCCGAAGCGGCATTAAAGCTTTCGTATTCCAGTTCGCCAAGCGGACCTCCATCTACTGTGTAGGCATATTTCGCATTGAAGGCTTCGACATCGAATTTATGCGGGCCCCTGCCGATTTCTTCATCCGGTGTAAAGGCGACACGGATTTTCCCGTGTTTGATGTCCGGGTTTGACAGGAGATAGCGCATCGCAGTCATGATTTCCGCAATACCCGCTTTATTATCGGCCCCAAGCAAAGTGGTTCCGTCTGTCGTGATGAGGGTATGGCCGGCATAGTCAGGCAGTTGCGGGAAGTCGGCTGTTTTCATCACAACATTGAGTTCCTTATTTAGGATGATGTCTTTTCCGTCATAATTTTCGATGACTTGCGGCTGGACGTTTTTCCCGGTAAAGTCAGTTGCTGTATCAAGGTGGGCCAAGAAACCGATTGTCGGAACATCTTTTTCTACATTGGCAGGAAGGGTTGCCATGACATAGCCATTCTCATCCTTCGTTACTTCCTCCATGCCAATCTCTTTCAGCTCCGCCACCAGATTCTGTGCGAGTGTCAATTGGCCGGGCGTCGATGGGCAGGATGAGCTATTCTCATCTGACTGCGTATCAATTTTTGCATATGAAATAAACCGTTCAATGATCTCTTTCTTCAAAATCAACATCTCCTATTGGTAGATTTAAAATAGTTTCCTTCCTTGCCATTATAATACAAACATGATTAAAGGCTGAACAACCGATATGCGTTTGTCGATAAATGATGGTTTCTCCCTATAAATTATCATAAAGAAAATCCATAGAGGTATGGACGGAAATAGAAGAATCATGTACAATGTTTTCAGAATATTATTTTTATTATGAATAGATAATATTCTTATGTGCATCTAGTGTTAACTAAAAATGGCAAAAAAGAAAATAGGGGGATACGTGATGAAGAAGAGAAGGTTGGCAGGGATTTTTCTATCATTTTCTTTGATTGCCGGAGTGTTGGCAGGCTGCGGCAGCCAGGGGACAAGCGGTTCTGGAGGAGACGGCAAAACGATTAAAATCGGGGCGAACCTTGAGCTTTCGGGCGGGGTGGCATCCTATGGGCAATCGATTTCAGAGGGTCTCCAGCTAGCGGTAGAAGAAATTAATAAAGAAGGCATTGATGGCAAAAAAATTAAATTGGTTAAATTTGATAATAAGTCTGAAGCTGCCGAGGCAACTTCAGGAGCGGTCAAGCTGATCAGCCAGGACAAGGTAGCAGCGATTGTCGGGGCGGCCACAAGCGGAAACACGCTTGCGCAGGTCCAGTTGGCTGAAAAGCATAAAGTTCCGATCATTACACCTACCGGAACCAATCCGGATGTGACAAGCAAGGGTGGCAAGTTGAATACTTTTGCCTTCAGAACTTGCTTCATTGACCCGTTCCAGGGAACTGTCGCGGCGAATTTCGCGGCTGATAAGCTTCAGTCCAAAAAAGCGGCTGTTTATGTCGATACAGCGAGCGATTATGCGAAAGGGCTAGCTGCTGCATTTAAGGAAGCCTTCAAGGCAAAAGGCGGCGAAATCGTTGCTGAAGAGGCATATGTGGCGAAAGACACTGATTTCCGTGCAACCTTGACAAGAATGAAATCCGAAAATCCTGATTTCGTTTTCCTTCCAGGTTACTATGAAGAGGTAGGCCTGATTGTAAAGCAGGCACGTGAAATCGGCCTCGACGTACCATTCATGGGCGGAGATGGCTGGGATTCCCCGAAGCTTGTTGAAATTGCTGGTGCGGATGCACTGAATAACACATTTATTACTAACCATTATTCTTCGGCAGACCCTGACAAGAAAATTCAGGACTTCGTTGAAGCCTTCAAGAAGAAATACAAAGGAAAGTCACCGGATGCCTTTGCCGCTCTTGGCTACGATACAGGTTATTACCTGAAGGACGCCATTGAGCGCGCGGGCAGCGCAGATCCGGAAAAAATCAGAGCGGCTTTGGAAGAAACAAAGAATCTTGCGCTTGTCTCTGGAACGCTCACTTTGGATGAAAATCATAACCCTGTAAAATCAGCAGCCATCTTGAAATATGAGGGCGGCGAGCAAAAGTTCGAAACTAAGGTTAATCCGTAAGAGGCTGAAAGCATTTAAATAAAAGAGGATAGGGGGCATCGTCCCCCTATTTCGGGTTAAACGGCTATATATACAGTACCTTTCAAGGGGAGTATGATTATGGAATTTTTACAGCAATTGATTAACGGAATATCGCTGGGAAGCATTTATGCGTTGATTGCACTGGGCTATACGATGGTATATGGAATTGTAAAATTAATCAATTTTGCCCATGGGGACATCTTCATGATTGGTGCGTTCACCGGCTTTTACTCAATTACAATCCTGGAACTGTCCTTTTTCCCCGCCCTCCTACTATCGATGGCGGTCTGTTCCATTTTCGGCGTCCTGATTGAAAGGATTGCCTATAAGCCGCTCAGGAACGCGACGCGGATTGCCGCATTGATAACAGCAATTGGTGTTTCCCTTCTGATAGAATACAGCGTCATTTACGTCCGTGGCGCCCAGCCGGAGGCCTATCCTTCGGGAGTGCTTCCAAAGGAAACGATCAACATCTTCGGTGCATCCATCAGCAGCCAGTCATTATTCATCCTCGGAGTATCGGTTGCCCTGATGGTCATCCTTCAGTTCATTGTCCATAAAACGAAAATCGGTAAGGCGATGCGGGCGGTATCCTATGATGCTGACGCGGCCAGGCTGATGGGGATCAATGTAAACAATACAATTTCAGCAACGTTTGCCATGGGCTCCGCTCTTGCGGGAGCGGCCGGGGTCATCTTTGGTACGTATTATACGAAAATTGAACCATTGATGGGCATCATTCCTGGCTTGAAAGCCTTTGTTGCCGCAGTTCTCGGGGGAATTGGCATTATTCCCGGCGCAATGGTGGGAGGGCTCCTTCTAGGGGTCATTGAGGCTCTGGTCAGTGCGGCAGGCTACTCGCTATGGCGTGACGGAGTGGCCTTTATCGTTCTGATTCTTATCCTTATTTTCCTCCCATCCGGGCTGTTCGGCAAAAACGTGAGAGAGAAAGTGTAGGGGGGAGCAGAATGGAGTATTTTAAGCGGGCAAAAGGCTTCTGGCTCTCAGTTATACTGGCTTTAGTCGTCTATACTGTTGTCCAGGCAATGATCATGGGGGGAATCCTCAACATTTTCCATGTGAATACCCTCGTTACAATTGGAATTAATATTATGCTTGCGGCCAGCCTTCACTTAATTATTGGAATAACCGGCCAGTTTTCAATCGGGCATGCGGGGTTCTTGGCAGTAGGCGCGTATACATCGGCGATTATGACGATGATGTTCGATCTTCCCTTCGCAGCCGCCCTTTTGATTGGCGGCCTTGGCGCGGCGGTAGCCGGCCTCCTTATTGGGATTCCGAGCCTCCGCCTGAAAGGGGATTACCTGGCGATTGCGACACTCGGTTTTGGCGAGATTGTCCGCGTTGCCCTTTTGAATTTTGATTATGTAGGCGGGGCAAGCGGCATGCAGGTCATGCAAATGAGCACGTGGAGCTGGACATTTGCCTGTGCCCTGATCACTCTTGTTGTAATCGTAAATTTTACGAATTCAACACACGGAAGGGCCTGTATTTCAATCCGGGAGGACGAGACGGCGGCAGACGCGATGGGAATCAATACAACTTACTATAAAGTTGTCGCTTTTGCCATTGGCGCCTTTTTTGCCGGAGTCGCGGGCGGCCTTTTTGCCCATAACTTTTATTTGATTCAGCCATCCAACTTTGGATTCCTGAAATCATTTGACATTTTGATCATTGTCGTCCTCGGCGGGCTTGGAAGCCTTTCGGGAGCTGTCATTGCGGCGATCCTGCTGACAATTGTATCAACCTTCCTGCAGGCTTATCCTGAAACGAGGATGATCTTCTACAGTTTAATCCTGATCCTGACGATGCTATACAGGCCTCAGGGATTGCTGGGAACAAGGGAGATTACTTCATTCTTTAAAAAGACAAAGAAGGCGGGAGGGGATCATGATGGCACAGGACAAACCGTTGCTTAAGGTGGAACAGGCCGGGATCCGCTTCGGCGGCTTGAAGGCCGTCTGGGATGTGAATCTGGAGCTGTTCCAGGGCGAACTGGTCGGGCTGATTGGTCCGAACGGCGCCGGGAAGACAACTTTTTTCAACCTGCTCACCGGGGTTTATGTCCCGACCGAAGGGGAGATTTCCCTCGACGGTGAAAGCCTGAAAAAACTCCCGCCTTACAAAATAACAAGGAAGGGAGTCAGCCGGACGTTCCAGAATATCCGTCTGTTTGGTGAACTGTCCGTAATTGACAACGTCAAGGTTGCTTACCATTCGCTGGCCAAGCACGGCATACCAAGTTCCGTTTTCCGCTTCCCGAAACACTTTGAAGGTGAAAAGGAAATGGATGAAAAGGCGGTCGAGTTTTTGAAAATTTTCGGGCTTGACCGTTTTAGGGACGAGAAAGCAAAAAATCTTCCTTATGGGCAGCAGCGGCGGCTGGAAATCGCCCGCGCGCTTGCCGCCAATCCGAAGCTTTTACTGCTTGATGAGCCGGCTGCCGGTATGAACCCGCAGGAAACAAAGGAGCTTATGCAGCTAATTTCTTTTATCCGGAACAGATTTCATCTCACTGTCCTCCTTATTGAGCATGATATGCCTTTGGTCATGGGGGTTTGTGAACGGATTTATGTCCTCGACCACGGTCAGTTGATTGCCCAGGGAACGCCTGAGGAAATCAGGAATAATCCTAAAGTTATTGAGGCGTATCTTGGCGAGGAGGTATCGTAATGCTGAAGGTAGAAGGAATCAATGTTTACTATGGAAACATCCAGGCGTTAAAAGGTGTATCCCTTGAAGTGAACAAAGGTGAAGTCGTGACGCTGATTGGGGCCAATGGCGCCGGTAAAAGCACTTTGCTGAAAACAATATCCGGCCTGTTGAAACCGAAACAAGGGGAAATTCTTTTTGAAAACCAAACGATTGCCGGCAAGGCGGCACAGGGGATTGTGAAATTGGGAATTTCCCAAGTACCGGAAGGACGCCGTGTTTTCGCTAATATGTCGGTTGAGGAAAATTTGGAATTAGGAGCCTTTCTCCGTAAGGATAAGGCGGGGATCAAGGAGGATTTCAATAAGGTCTTTGACCTGTTTCCAAGACTTCAGGAGCGCCGGAAACAACATGCAGGCACATTGTCAGGGGGGGAACAGCAAATGCTCGCCATGGGAAGGGCGCTAATGGCAAGGCCAAAACTCCTTCTTCTCGATGAGCCGTCCATGGGGCTGGCACCGCTTCTCGTAAAAACTATTTTCCGGATTATCTCGGAAATAAATGAATCAGGGACGACAATTCTCCTTGTTGAGCAAAATGCCCACATGGCTTTGTCAATTGCTAACAGGGCTTATGTTATTGAAACAGGGCGGGTCGTCCTTTCAGGATCCGCACAGGAGCTTCATGCGAGCGAACAAGTGAAAATGGCCTATCTCGGCGGCCATTAGAAAAATAATTAGCAAGCCATCCATCATTCGATGGGTGGCTTTTTGTTGTCTTTTGGCGAATTTTGTTTCCCGGGAAATAATTACTGAAAATAAATGATGATAAGTGTCTTGACACCTGTTAAAATAAAAAGCGGACAGCCGGATAAAGGCCTGTCCACCGGGAGAAACAATTCAACAAATCAGGGGGCTCAAATGAAAAAAATAAAAACTATTTCGGAAAAGAAATTATTGGGGATTGCCGGACTGGGCTGGATGTTCGATGCCATGGATGTCGGTATGCTTTCCTTCATTATTGCCGCGCTTAAAATAGATTGGAATCTGACCCCGAAAGAAATGGGCTGGATTGGCAGTGTCAATTCCATCGGCATGGCAGTGGGGGCTTTGGTTTTCGGTTTAATGGCCGACCGGATCGGCCGTAAAAACGTTTTTATGATAACATTATTATTATTTTCAGTCGGAAGTGGTTTGTCCGCCTTAACAACTTCGCTCGCCATATTTCTCGTTCTGCGTTTTCTGATCGGCATGGGGCTTGGCGGTGAACTGCCTGTCGCTTCTACATTAGTATCCGAAAGTGTATCAGCCGAGAAACGCGGCAGGGTGGTTGTGCTGCTTGAAAGTTTCTGGGCGGCTGGCTGGCTGATAGCGGCTGTTATTTCCTATTTTGTCATCCCAAGGTATGGCTGGCAGGCTGCCTTGATTCTTGGTGCGTTGCCGGCGCTATATGCCATCTACTTAAGGATAGGCCTGCCGGATTCGCCAAGATACCTGACACTGGAAGAAAGGCATAAGCCGTCCGTTTTTGAAAGTGTAAAAACATTATGGTCAAAGCAGTTTTCGAGGAAAACTGCCATGCTCTGGATCCTTTGGTTCTGTGTGGTTTTTTCCTACTACGGGATGTTCCTTTGGCTTCCGAGCGTCATGATCATGAAAGGCTTCAGCATGATTAAAAGCTTCCAATATGTATTGATCATGACACTTGCCCAGCTTCCGGGCTATTTTACAGCAGCTTATTTTATTGAGAAAATCGGCAGGAAGTTCGTGCTGATTGTATATCTTGCCGGAACAGCGGCCAGCGCTTACTTTTTTGGAAATACCGACACCTTATGGATCTTGATGACCGCGGGCGCATTTCTTTCCTTTTTTAATCTTGGTGCATGGGGCGCGCTCTACGCTTATACCCCTGAACAGTATCCAACATCCATAAGGGGTACAGGCGCCGGCATGGCGGCATCCTTCGGAAGGGTTGGCGGAGTGCTTGGCCCGCTATTGGTTCCTTATTTATCGGCCCAGGGTTATTCGATTCATGTGATTTTTACTATTTTCTGTATTTCAATTCTTATTGGGGCGGCGGCCGTATTTTTCCTTGGAAGGGAAACAAAGGCCGAGGAACTGGCATAAATGCCCATGCAAAAGGGTACCGGCCAAGGCTGGTACCCTTTTATACTATCGCTATCCAATTTACTTGAGGACGGTTGAGCTCAAAAACTCCCTCGTCCTTTCTTCCTTCGGATTATCGAAAAATTCCTCAGGGTGGCCTATCTCCACAACCATCCCTTCATTCATGTAGACCATCCAGTCGGCAACTTCTTTCGCGAATCCCATTTCATGGGTGACCACAACCATTGTCATTCCTTCATCGGCGAGTTCTTTCATGGTCTGGAGAACTTCCCCGACGAGTTCAGGGTCAAGGGCCGAGGTCGGCTCGTCAAACAGCATAACTTCCGGCTTCATCGCAAGAGCCCTCGCGATGGCGACGCGTTGTTTTTGCCCGCCCGAAAGCTTGCTTGGATAAACGTCTGCTTTATCCTCAAGGCCGACTTTACGCAAAAGCTCCATCGCATCGTTCGTCGCCTCTTCTTTTGATACCTTCTTTACATGGACAGGGGCTTCAATAATATTTTCAAGCACCGTCATGTGCGGAAACAGGTTGAAGTGCTGGAAGACCATGCCGACATGCTGGCGCACCTCGTTAATATTATGCGTTTCCCGGCTGACTTCCCGGCCATTTAAAATGATCCGGCCATTATCCTTCTTCTCGAGGAAATTCAGGCAGCGCAGAAGCGTGCTTTTCCCGGATCCGCTGGCGCCGACCAGGCAGACAACATCACTTTCATAGACAGATAAATTGATATCTTTTAATACATGCAGATCGCCGAACGATTTGTTCAGGTTTTCTACTTTTATCATTTCGCGGGTTTCCATTCACATTTCCTCCTATCGGTCACTGACTGCCAATCTCTTCTCGAAACGGTTGACTACGAATGTGAGCAGGGCTACAAGGATCAAGTAGTAAACAGCTACAATCAGTAAATAGGTCATTTCATCAAAGTTATTCGATCCAAGAGTGGTTGCTACATTAAATAGTTCGTTCATTGAGATGAAAGCGGCCAGTGATGAATCTTTAAGACCTATGATAAACTGGTTTCCAAGCGGCGGCAGGGCGCGGCGGAACGCCTGTGGCAAAATAATTCTCCGCATCGCAAGATTCTTGCTCATACCGAGTGAACGGCCGGCTTCCATTTGTCCCTGGTCGACAGCTTGAATCGAGCCGCGGAAGATTTCAGCGATGTATGCGCCGTTATGGAACGCCAAGGCAAGAGAAGCGGCCCAAAAATCAGGCAGGAGGAAAATTCCGCTGATCCCGAAATATAAAATAAAGATCTGGACGATCAGCGGTGTTCCCCTGATCAGGTAAATGTACACATCGGATATGTAACCGAGCCATTTTACTTTTGATATCTTTAAGAGGGCGAAAAACAGCCCGATGACAATACCGACCAATACGGATACAACGGTCAGCTTTAAGGTTAAGAGCATGGCGTCCATAAAGAGATCGCTGCTGCTCATTAATGTTTTGAAAAAATGAGAGAAACTAGGCAAATTCGCTTCTTCCTTTCTGCTTGGATTTATCTGTAGTAATTCGGATTATAAATAAATAGAAAATGATTATTGATCCGGTTTTTTCGTAATATCTTCTCCGAAGAATTTAACTGAAATTTTTTCAAGCGTTCCGTCCTTGCGGAGTGCTTCAAGCGCCTCGTTGACTCTTTTCAAAAGCTCCGGATTATCCTGCGGGAGGACGATTGCCTGCTCACTGCGCTCAATCAGCTGCCGTCCTTCAATTTTAAACCCTTCCTTGGCGGCGCTTTTCCCGGTGACGAAATCGGTAATGACGGCATCGTGCCTTCCGATGCTAAGTGCTTTAAGGGCGGTAATATCACTGTCATACATTTTCAGGTTAGACGTATACTTACTGGCTGTATCTGCATACGTGGATCCTTTTGCCACAGCAACCTCTTTTCCTTTTAAATCCTCGACGGTCTTAATACCGCTATCTGGACGAACGAAAATTTGCGGGCCTGAGTAGTAGTAAGGTGTCGAGAAGGAGACGTGTTTGCTCCGTTGGGGATTAATAGTATGTGAGGCGACGGCGGCATCTGCTCTCCCTGTTTTCACGCCTTCCACAATTCCTTTAAATTTCATCCGCTTAGGGACAGGCTTAAGGCCAAGCTCTTTGGCAACCGCCTTGCCGACTTCCACATCAAAGCCGGTCATTGTCAGATCATCCTTCATATAACTGAAGGGCTTGAATTCGCCCGAGGCAGCAAAAGCAAATTCCCCCTTGCGGATTAGCTTAGAGCCATCTTCCTGCTCATGCTTTTCGGCACAGCCTGAGATTAGCAGGATAGACAGCAAGCAAAAGGTAAAAAACTTCCCAATTTTCATGCTCAAGGTAAAACTCCTTTCGACATAATTTGATAGGTGTATTTACCCTTCGTGGAGATTTATAATCCTTGCAAAAAAGAAAAAATATTTTCAAATAATAATAAAGTTTTTGTTTTGCGCGGAGAGGGCTGTGGTTTTGCAGGGGAAAAACAGCTTTACGAACGCAAAAAAAGAACCCTATTATAAGGGTTCCAGGTAAATATAGGGGAAGGTGAAAATTCGTCGGAATCCAGAGACCCGGCTTTCTTAAACATCAAGCTTAACTTGGTGGCGCACTTTCGGGTGGAATTGCTTGCGTAATTTAATTGAATAATCTTCATATAACTGTTCAAGTCCAACCATTGCCAATGAAAAGAAATTGGCATAGTTTTTCTGGACTTCCCATTTCAGTTCGTTGCTGCCGCAGATGCTGTGTTTATTCAGTTCCTCGATTTCACGCTTTATTGTCGCAAGTTCAAGCTGGTACTCCGCCTCAGGCAGAGTCATCAGATGGTCGATTCGTTCAATATAATGCATCGATTTCTCGATTTTATGTTCAATATCATCATAGCCTGCCTGGTCGATCAGCCCATATTTGAGCTTGAATTCATTTAATAGCCTGGCTGATTCGTAGGTGGAATTGACGATGTCGTCCCTGGTCATATCAACAGTTTCATAGCTTAACATATGTTTCCATGATGGCTGGGTTATCGCTTTCCGGTGATCCTCCAATGTGTGGCACAGCTTTTTATAACCATGAAGTTCGGGATTTTCAAAAGCCGCACTTGCCGGATCGAGAAATGGTGCGAGAGGTGCAATAAAGTAGTAAAGCCGTGGATCTTGGTTGCATTCAAGATGGATCCTTTCCGCGAAATCGACATTTTCAAGAACGCTTTGATACGTTTGGCCAGGGATGCCGACCATGAAAAACAGGTCAATCTTTTTGCAGCCATGCTTCAAGGCGAAATTAAGAGAGTCGATGACTTTCTCATTCGTACAATTGAATTTGCCATTATACCTGCGGATGCTTTCATCATGTGTCTCGAGTGTCAGCTCAATGCTGTATTTCGGGACTGCCTCATGGATCTGTTTAAAGAACTTTTCATCCGCATATTGGAACAGTTCAAAAACGAGCTCGTTTTTCAGATGGATTTCCTTCAGGCGGCTGAAAAACTCCTCAACATATTTTTTGCCTCCCTGGCGGATGTCATGGAGGATAAAAATAGGCGCCCGGCTGAACCGTTGGATAAACTGGATATCCTCGACAAGCTTTGCCGGGGACCTGAGGGCAAGTGATTTTCTGTTGCAATTCGTGTCATAGCCTTCCTTCGAGCCGCCGCAAATCAGGCATTTCTGTGTGCAGCCCCTTGCGGTCAGGATAGCGGTATTGGGATACTGCAGCCAGCCGTTATAAGGAAGCGGATCCATGAAGTTTTTATATTTAAAGACAGAACGGATGGTATAACGGTAACCGGGCACATCGAATTCATCAAGGTCTTTTGGTACGTAGGATAGCGGATTATAACCGACCTCGGTTCCTTTTTTCCAGGTGAGATTCGGTATTTCCTCATACCGTGTATTGCCGAATTCCAACTTGTTCATCAGCATTAGCATCAGCTTTTCGGTCGAATCGCCACGCATGACAAAATCAATGAACGGATACTCGATCAGCTCTTTATGATAATAGGTGGAAGAAAGGCCTCCAAAGACAATCGGAGTTTCGGGATGCAGGTTTTTCACGATTTTTGCGAGCTCAATACTTCCATGCGCATGGGGAAGCCAATGGAGATCGATACCGAAAGCCCGTGTGTTGATGCCGCGCAGTTTTTTTTCTACATCGAAGTTAGGATCCATGAGCATCCGGTTAGCAATATTAATAATTCTTACCTTAAGGCCATATCGCTCAAGATAATCAGCGATGCTTGTCAGCCCAATTGGATACATTTCAAAAACAGGGGAGGAAGGCACCACATCACTAATCGGGCCGGCCAGCAAAGAGTTTTTGCGAAAATCATAAACACTGGGGGCATGCAGGAGAACTAAATCATACTTCATTCGTTTTCACCCTCTGTAATAGTAGTAAGCTCTCAATCTTGTTTGAATGAAGCTGGATTTAGGCTAGGCATTGAAACAAGAGAGATGTTAAGTGCATATGCAAAGTTGTCAGTATGGAAAGGTTTTAATGTGAAATCTTTCACAAGTAATTATGGTGAAAAAGCAAGGAATTGTATATCTTTAGTGTAGTATAAAAGGAAGAACAACCGCTTCCCAACCATTGACAAAAGAGTGACATAATTTCCTACTAAATTGTGACAAGTGAAAATAGTTTTCGCTATTACTACTTTAGTAGTAGATAAAATATTGCTTTTGCTGAATAGAAAAAGTGGGGATGGGATGGGATAATAAATGTAAACAAACCAAGTGGGGTTTGTCCCAGCATCGGACAGTGGAATGACATTTGGCCGGTCTGGGTTTTTTTGTGTTTTGGTTCTATTATCATTGGCTGTTGATTTCCACTCCGGGGACATGCTTTCCTCGGGGCGAAGCATCTACTTGATATCCAACTTCATGAGAAACATCCATGAATTGGCTTCGTGCAGCTTTGCGACGAGCTGAAGGTTCGCTTCCTCGAATAGTCTGTGGCGCAGGAGCATTCTTTTTGGAGCCTCCTCGGCGCTTTCTGCGCCTGTGGGGTCTCCACTTGCCGCTACATCCCGCAGGACATTGAATTAGCTTCTTTGAAGTTGCCCACGCACGAAGGAAACGCGGAGCGTTTTCGAGGAGTCAGTCCCCTCCGTTCCTATCAACTCTTTTAAAATCAGCATTAAACTTTAAAAAGCCAATGTTTTTTGATTAATCCCATTGTGTGTACACCCGTTCATCCAGCAAATGTGAATATAAAATCTTAAAACCTTTTTATTGTGCGGGGCGGGGAAATAACTTAAAGTATAATTAACTGAAAATTTAGAATCGATTCGTTGGGAGGAAGGGGATTCATGGCTGCTAAGGGGTGGTTGAATCGGAAGGAAATGGTGGCAAGATACTTGATGATGGCTATATCGCTTGCCGGTGGCCTGCTTCTTCTTTATGCCCTTTTTGGTATGGAGCCGCCAAATGAGCCTTTGATCCTGATTCTTCTGGTCATTTTCCTTTGCGTCATCGAATTTTATCCAATGCCGGTCTGGCGGGGCTTCACAACCATTTCTTTCCCTTTAGTGTATGCCATCTTTGTCATGCATGGTGTGGAATACGCCGTCTGGTCTTATGCGTTTGCAGTATTTGGTGTCAATGTTGTAAGAAGAAGGCCGGTCAGGATCATTTTTTTTAATCCGGCCCAGCTTGTCATCAGCTTTTACGGTGCGGTTTGGCTGTCCGGGAAGATGATGGATCTTACTATCCTGGATTCCCAGTCCGCTGTGGTTGGCGGGCTTCTCCATATTACCGCGGCAATCATTGTTTTTTACTTTATTAATAATTTGCTGGTGGACTTGATCCTCGTGGTCCGTCCTCAGCCTTATACAATCATGATGTGGAGGCAAAAAACACTTCAGGAAGGTAACAGCTTGCTCGTTTCTTATGTGTACCTTGTCCTGTTTGTCGTTCTTGGCAACCAGAACAGGGGAGAAATCGATGTCATTACTTTCTTTTTCTTTTTTGCTCCTCTCGTCGGCTTCGCGCTGCTGAGTTCCATCATTGTCAGGCTAAGGAAGGAAAAGGCCAAGCTGAAAGCGCTGTTCCGGATTTCCTCTGAATTGAATAAGAAAATTGCCTCAGAGGACTGGCTTGGATTCCTTGGAAAAAACCTCCCGGAATTTATCGATGTGGATGCTTGCATCCTTTGGACGAAGCAGAATGGTAAATGGGAAAGACGTTATTCAGCCGGGCTTGTGAATGAAGAAACGGAACTCGATAATACCCAGGCAGCGGCCCTCGAATCGGTCCGCCATATGGTGATTTATCATAACTCCAGAAAACAGGCGGGGCCAGCTACGGGCTTTTTCCTCAGTGAGATCAGAACGAAAATGTATGCGCCGCTCATGCTTGAGGATGAACTATTAGGGTTGTTTGTTTTTGGCCGGAGCAGGACAAAAAGTTTTACAGAAGACGATATCCAGTCCGCTGTTACACTTGCAAATCAGCTCGCTGTCCTGTTGAAAACAAAGTGGCTTTTTTCCGAGGAGGAAAAACGGCTTATTTTGGAGGAAAGGAACAGAATCGCGCGGGACATCCATGATGGAGTGGCGCAAACACTTGCCGGGGCGGTCTTGAATCTGGAAACGGCAGAACGGAAATTTTTAAAGGCACCCGACGATTCGCTCAAGCTTGTCCATGAAAGTACGGATAAACTCCGAAAAAGCCTGCGGGAGGTGCGGGAATCCATTTATGCGCTCCGCCCTTATCCGACAGAAAGGGTAGGGCTGCTGACGGCCATTCAGTCAAGGATTGAAGCTGTCAGGAAGGAACATGAGGTGGAAATCGTGTTGGAAAGAAGAGGCGCCGAATTTGAGTTAAGCTCCATGACCGAAAAGGTTATTTTCGACATATTCCAGGAGAGCGTACAAAATGCCCTGAAGCATGCCAAAGCGGTAAAAATCGAAATCATGCTCAGTTTCCAGCGGGAAAACGTCTTTTTGAAAATAAAAGATAACGGGATTGGCTTTTCTTTGTTCCAGGCGATGATCAAAGCAAGAAACGAACCGCATTTCGGCATTTTGCATATGAATGAAGCGGCTGAAAAAATAAAAGCATCCCTTCAAATTGACAGCAAGGAAGGGAACGGCACGGAAATTACGTTAACCGTTCCAAGAATGGGAATAGAAGGAGGAGAAGTGAATGATCAAGCTGATGCTGGTCGATGACCATGCGGTGCTCCGTGACGGGTTGAAGAATATCCTCGACCTCGAATCGGACATCAAGGTTGTCGGGGAGGCGGTTTCCGGCAGTGATGCACTGGCCAAAGTCCCCGAACTTATGCCGGATGTCATTTTGATGGATATCAATATTCCTGATAAAAATGGAATTGAAGTGACCGGGATTTTAAAAAAGGATTTTCCGTCAATCAAAATTCTCATGCTGACGATGTTCGACCATGATGAATATTTTATGTCAGCGATCCGTGAAGGGGCTGACGGCTATTTGCTGAAGGACGCTCCTTCCGAGCATGTCATCGAAGCAATCCGGTCCGTAGCCCGGGGACAGTCTGTCATCGCTCCTTCCATGACGAAAAAGTTTCTCAATTTCAACCAGCAGGCTCCCGAGCCGCCAAAGGAGAAAAAAGATGAGTTACTGACTGAACGGGAAAGAGAAGTGCTTCTCTGTCTTGTCCAGGGGATGAATAATAAGGAAATCGCCCAGGAACTTTTCATCAGTGACAAAACAGTGAAAATCCACGTCAGCAAAATATTCAAAAAGCTCGATGTAAAAAGCCGTTCCCAAGTCGTCATTTATGCCGTCCAAAACCAGCTCGTCCCCTTGCCGTAAGCATGAATAGCAGAACCAGCCAGGCTTATACCGTAAGCCTGGTTTTTTCATGCATTCACCTTTCAAAAACAGAACAATTTTGCATAAAAGAAGAAATACTACTTTAGGCGTATAAAAATTAGTACTTTTGCGGCCAGAAATACAGCCTGTGGAGAATAGGACTATCACTTAAACAATGTGATAATGGGGTAAAGTTAGAATATTCAGAACTGGGAGGGTATGCAAATGAAAAAGGCTTCTATTTTCCTGTCCTTACTTATGATTTTCAGTATATTTATCCAATCCGTCCAGCTTGCAGGTCCAGAGCGGGCCAGCGCGGCCGGAACCGCTGTAATAGAGCCGGGGATGCTGGCAAAACTGGCCTCTGCCACCGAGCCCCAGCAAGTCATAGTCACCTTTAAAGAAAATGCCGGCGGCCAGCCTAAAATACTATCCGTTTTGAAAGAATCGGGACTGGTAAAAGGGGTTGTCCTGAACGAGCTGCCGATTGCCGGAGTATTGGCCACAAAAGCACAGATTGAAAAGCTTGCCCAGAATGAAAATGTGCTATCGATTTATCCGAATAAAAAGCTCAAATATGAAAATAAAGAAGCAACCGAACTGACAGGAGTGGATCGCCTCAGAACCGAACCTTCCTTTACAAAGTTAAATGGGGGGATGCCTGTCGACGGGAGCGGAATTGGCGTTGTCATTAATGACAGCGGTGTTGATGGAACTCATAAAGATATCGAATTCGGCGGCCACCTTGTCCAAAATGTACTCGGAGCGACAAACCTGAATGCTTTGAGTGAGCTTTTGCCAGTGACGTGGGTTGAAAATGTCCCTAATACTGACACGAGTTCCGGGCATGGAACGCATGTAGCCGGAATCGTTGGCGGAACCGGAGCGATGTCAAAAGGGGATTACGAAGGTGTCGCCCCTGGCGCGAAGCTGATTGGCTACGGATCAGGAGCAGCGGTCGCGATGCTCGATACGCTCGGCGGTTTCGACTATGCGCTTACCCATCAGGCCGAATACAATATTCGTGTCATTACAAACTCATGGGGAGATACGGGCGATGCGGGAACTGATTTTGACCCATTCGACCCAATCAATATCGCCACGAAAAAGCTTTATGACCGTGGCATTGTTACTGTCTTTTCAGCAGGGAACTCGGGGCCTGGCGATTCCACTATATCCGGGAACTATAAAAAGGCCCCATGGGTCATTACAATCGCAGCCGGGACAAAGCAGGGCCAGCTTGCCGACTTTTCATCGCGCGGTGTAAAAGGAAAAGGCGGTACGGTCACAGTGGGATCCGAGACATGGAAATGGGAGGACCGCCCTACGGTGACATCGCCGGGTGAAACGATTATTTCCACCCGCGTCATTTCTCCAATTGCCGCACTTGGGGCAACTGATGATGTCAACCTCATCCCGCCAGCTTATCTGCCATACTATACAACAATGAGCGGCACGTCGATGGCGGCACCGCATGTCGCGGGAATCGTTGCACTGGTACTGGATGCCAATCCGTCGTTATCGCCGCTTGAAGTAAAGAAAATTATTGAGCAGACTGCGACCAATATGCCAGGCTACGAGCCTTGGGAGGTTGGCTCAGGCTACGTCAATGCTTATGCGGCTGTTGATGCGGCGTTAAATGGCACGGAATATGGTTCTGTATTGAATATGAACCGGGCATTCAATTCCAATGCGCAAATGACAGTGAACTCCAATAAGGCAACCATCGATTTCAGTCCTATGAATCTTAAAAATGAAGTTTCGTTCGCTGTTGGTTCAGGGCAGACCGAACTCGTCGCCCGTATGAATGCTTACGGCCTTCTTGGCCAAACGGGCAACCCGGTCAACCTCGTGCTTACGGCGCCTGATGGGACTCGTTACACATCAGGAATATCGGTATTGTTCACTTTATATCCTGACCGTACTGTCCAGGTTATGAACCCGGTACCTGGAACTTGGAAGGCAAGTATCGAAGGGCTCCAGGGACTGCTTGCCCTTCCGGAAAAAGTGGATGTCGAGCTCGTGACGAAAACAGCGGGAAGCTTCAGCGGCTTGAATGACATTACCGGCCACCCCGCTGAATCTGCCATTAAGCTTGCTGTCAGCGACAGGCTAATTGACGGTAAAAGTACAAAGAACTTTGATCCGGATGCAGCTTTGAAGCGTTCCGAGCTGGCAAACTATCTTGTCATGGGAGCGGGGGTGCGCCAGCAGCTTCCTTTAAATGGAACATCAAGTGTCTCCGACGTCAAAGCAGCTGACCGACTGTACGTCGAAGCGGTTCTTGGCAAGGGTGCCGCCCTGAAAAATGTCACGCAGAACCAAAAGGGGGTCATGCTTCCCTCCGCTGCCGGAAAGTTTTCTCCGGATGAAAAAGTGACCCGCGCCCAGCTTGCTTATTCCCTCGTGCAGGCACTGGGCCTTGAAGATAAAGCCAATGAATTGAAAGGACAGGAGCTGACCGTCCAATATAACGGAACAAGAGTGCCGATCCAGGATGCGGCCAATGTGCCGGCCGAACTTCGTGGCCACGTCCAGCTCGCACTCGATCTGAACATCCTGAATGCTTACTTCTCGACTGTCCAGGACCGTTATGCCCTGAAGCCGACCATCACAGCGAAGTTCGAGCCTGGCAAAACTGTCACCCGCGCGGACTACGCGGTTGCCATCACACGTTACTTTGCAAGCTGGCACCCCGCGGCGGAGTAGCACTTCCAGGCTGTGGCTGCGTTCATATTACTCACGGAAGCCCCTGCACTTTTCTGTTGCGGGGGCTTTTTGCGGCCTTACCGAAGGGCAGTCAATAGCGTGTTCTACTACTTCGGCCTACATCTCATCCTGTGCCTATAACTTTCGTATGATAGCAAAATAGTACTTTTTCCAAGGCGTTTTACGTCCTTTGCTGAATAGTAGGCTTGCGAAATTTTTACGATAATGATAGTAGCAAGAGAATTAACCTTGGAAGGGGATTGCAAGATGAAAAAATGGTTATCCGGATTGGTCAGCCTGTTATTATTGCTCTCATTAATGGCTCCCGGTATGGAAAAAACAAAGGCGGCAGCTCTTCCCGCGGTGATTGACAGCAACCTGGCAAAAGCTCTCGAGACAGCGGCAGGCAGCCTTCAGGTTATTGTCACCTTTGAAGGGGAAGGAGCCCCAACAGCCGAACAGCTCAGTCTGCTGAAGCAGCTCGGCATCTCGACAGGCGTAACGATGAAATCGCTGCCGATCGCTGGCGTCCTGGCGACAAAGGAGCAAATTAAGCAGCTTGCTTCAAAAGAAGGGGTAAAATCACTCTATTTAAACCGTAAACTTCAATACAATAATTACGATGCAACCGAATTAACAGGAGTCGATAAGGCACGTACCGATTCAGCGATGCAAAAAGCCAATGGCGGACTTCCGGTAACCGGTAAGGGTGTGGGAGTTGTCGTCAATGACAGCGGTGTTGACGGGACGCACCGAGACCATCAACTCGGAAAAAACCTTGTCCAAAACGTCCTCGGCAGCATTAATCTTGCTTCGCTGGCACCGGGACTGCTTCCTGTGACATATATGGAAAACGTTCCGAATACTGATAACAACTCTGGCCATGGTACCCATGTAGCCGGTACGGTCGGCGGCACGGGCGCGAGCTCAAGCGGCAAGTATGAGGGAGTTGCGCCAGGAGCGGATTTAATCGGCTACGGTTCCGGGGCGGCCCTCTTCGTGCTGGACGGTCTTGGAGGCTTTGATTATGCCATCACGAACCAGTCGAAATACAACATCCGTGTTATTACAAATTCATGGGGCGGCTCTGGTGATTTTGATCCGGCCGATCCAATCAATATCGCGAGCAAGGCAGCGCATGACCGTGGCATCACTGTCCTTTTTGCAGCCGGAAATGAAGGTCCTGGTGAAAATACTCATAACCCATATGCTAAAGCGCCTTGGGTCATTTCGGTCGCTGCTGGTGAAAAAGACGGCTCGCTCGCCGATTTTTCGTCAAGAGGGACAAAGGGGGTTGGGGGAACATTTGAAATGGACGGAGAAACCTATCAATGGGAAGACCGCCCAACGATTACGGCACCGGGCGTTGATATCATTTCGACACGAGTGCTGGCGCCAGTCTCTTCACTCTCTATCGATTCCGACGCAACGATGATTGAACCGGCATACCTGCCTTTTTATACGTCGATGAGCGGTACCTCAATGGCAACGCCGCATGTGGCAGGCATCACAGCACTCCTGCTTGAGGCAAAACCGGAACTGTCTCCCGATGAAATCAAGAAAGTCCTCCAGGATACAGCCACGAACATGCCAGGCTATGAAACGTGGGAAGCGGGGACCGGCTATGTAAACGCCCATGCCGCCCTGGAAGCTGTCATGTTCGGCAAAACCTATGGAAAAACGGTTAATGAATATCAAACATTCAATAGCAACGTGTCGGCAAAAACAGATCGCGTCCCTTTTGAAATTGCCTACAATCCATTGCTGAAAACCCAGCACACGTTCACAGTGCCAGAGGGAGTCTCCCAACTGACTGCTCGCATCGATGCCTTTGGCCTGCTTGGCCAGACTGGCAACCCAGTCAATCTTGTCTTGATTGCGCCGGATGGGACGGAGCATAGCTCAGGAGTCAATCTTCTGTTCGCTCTTTACCCTGACAGGACAGTTTCGGTCACATCCCCAAAGGCCGGCCAATGGAAGGCCGAGGTGCGGGGGCTGCGCGGCAACGAACTGAATCCTTTGGGCCTTGCATTACCTGAAACAATCGCGGGATCACTCGCCTTTACAAAAGTGAGCGGCTATACCGGATTAAATGATATTTCCGGCCATGCCGCGGCATCAGCGATCCAGATGGCTGTGAATGAAAGACTGATGGACGGTTATGCGGACGGAACCTTTAAGCCGAATCAATACCTCCTTCGTAAAGAACTTGCCCGCTATCTTGTGATGGGAGCGGGAATCCGCCAGAGCCTCGGAGGCAATGCGAAGGACGCTTCAGCTGCTGACCAGCCATATGCCCTTGCTGTTTTGGCAAAAGGGGCGGCGATCAAGGATGGCAGGCTGACACAAAATGGCGTCATGCAGCTTGATGCGGCAGGAAGCTTCAATCCTAACGGCACACTAACACGCGCTGAGCTGGCTTATTCCCTTGTTCAGGGATTGGGCCTGCAACAGATGGCGAAAGATCATACTGGGGATGTTACCGTACTTTACATCAACGAACGGATTCCCCTAAAAGATAACGGCAGCATCCCGGCCGGTCTAAAAGGCTATGTACAAGTTGCTCTTGACCTGAATATCCTCAATGCGACGTTCAATGTGAAGCAGGGCCTTTACGACTTGAAGCCAACGATTGAGGCCTCGTTCGACCCGGCAAAAAAGGTCACCAGGGCTGACTATGCAGTCGCATCGTCTCGCTGGTTCCAGGCTTGGTTTCAGTAAGAAATCAACTTAAAGATCAATACTTTACTAAAGGTATACCTTTAAAAAGCTATCGGATCCTTTAGGTAATCAAAGGAAGACTTAGCGCCCGAACAACAGAGGTCAGCCAGCCGTTCGGTCACTAAAGGAAGACTTAGCGCCCGAACAGCAGAGGTCAGCCAGCCGTTCGGTCACTAAAGGAAGACTTAGCGCCCGAACAGCAGAGGTCAGCCAGTCGTTCGGTCACTAAAGGAAGACTTAGCGCCCGAACAGCAGAGGTCAGCCAGTCGTTCGGTCACTAATTAAAGAGTTGTTTAGGAAGGTGGCCTACTCATTCAGATGAAACGACAAGGCCAAATTAATTTGAAACAAATTGTCCTGCCCCAATCGCAACGATGATTTAGAGCCTTCCTAATGGAACGGAAATCAACCGGTATAATTTTTGTAAATAATTAATAAATGCCTAATAGTAATAATATAAATTGGAAGAGGAGCAACCTTTGCTCCTCTATTTTTTATTTTGCACAGTTGATTAAATCCGCGCTTTTTCGACAAAGATAGGTAGAAAGAGGGATTTTCTCAACATGTCTATTGGCTTATACTGTTCTCTATTATGAAAAAAAGGGGCGGAACAATTGATAGAACAATATAGAAAACTCCTGGAGCCGCTTCTGATTCAATCAGGAAGCAAGGCAAAGATCGAGCTGGAAGGCCGCCATCCTGAGGCGAGGCTTGCTGGCGGAAAATACTCATTATCCACTCACACCATTACACTTTATATAGAAGAAATTAAGGAACAGTGCATCCAGCTGTTCGGATCGCTTGCATTTCTCGACGCCTACATATGCGTTATTTTTGCCCACGAACTCGGCCATGCCGAAGATAAGGCGCTCAGCATATTAGCCGACCGGCTCGATGAGGCCAAAAGTGAAACAGAATTGGCAAGGCTGCAATTCCTAATCGAAAAAAGAGCCTGGAACTACGCGGAAAGGCTCCTTCAAAAAACAGACCGCGCCATAATCAAAAAAATCATCATCCAATCCCTGCAATCCTACTACCAGGAAATCGAACTCCAATACGGCGCTTGAAATTTTGCCGAAGAAGAAATAGGCTATTCCTATGAGGCAGGGGACGGTTCCTCTGCCTCATTAAAGAAGGTTGTGAAAGGGAGGGCAGATGGGAATGGCCGTTTCCAAAACAAAAACCAATGCAATGAGGCTGCTTGATTCAATCAAGGCGGACTACTCGATGCTGTCCTATGAAATAAGTGACGGGAAGGTGGATGGGGTATCGGTTGCAGAAAAGATCGGCAAGCCGAAGGAAGCCGTTTTTAAAACGCTTGTCACTCAGGGAACATCCAGAAATATTTATGTATTTGTTATCCCGGTTGAGGAAGAACTAGATTTAAAGAAGGCTGCAAAGGCGGCTGGGGAAAAGAAGGTTGAAATGATTCCTGTTAAGGACATCCAGAAGCTGACCGGCTATATTCGCGGGGGCTGTTCGCCGATTGGGATGAAGAAGCTTTATCCAACTTTCATTGACAGCAGCGCGGAACAGATTGACAAGATGATTGTCAGCGGTGGAAAAATAGGAATACAGATTGAGCTTTCCCCGGCGGTTCTTAAGGAAGCAGTGAAAGCCAAAACTGTCCAATTATCATAAAACAGGAAAAAAGACGCATGCCAAAATGCGTCTTTTTTCTATGTATATCCCTCTTTTTAGTGCCTTGGAGAATAAAAAAGTGAAAGGTTGCTGGATGTTCACAATTTTGTAAAATTCTCATACTTCCATTTTATGTATTTCGACACCATTCATTCTATTTCATCAGATTTAATCCAATTCCACCCCGAAATTTGGCTAACGATTTAGATTTCCATGGAGTTTCCAGCACACTATAATCAAGCTATGTTGTTCGATATATCGATGGCCAACTATTAGGGGAAGCGATGAAGGATATCCTTTATCTGGACACTTTGGGATATCTGGAGCCAGTAGTGTAACCGGCCCCCCAAAAAACTACTTGGGGGAAGAATATGAAGAATTACAGCTTGGCAAAAAAATGGGGTTCAACACTTTTAGCAACATCATTGATTTTGAATGCAAGCCCGATGGCTTTGGCTGCTCCAGCAGCAACTTCGAATGACAAAACGGTTACGACCGGCAGAACTGAGCTGAATAAAACAACCGGAACGATTAAGGTTAATCCAATTCCTGCCCGGAAGAATGGAGCTAATACGGTTCTATTAAGCGGCACTGTTGTCATCGATGGACCGAAGCTTGAGCTCAAGGTAAATGATCAAGTCGTCAATGCAAAGACAACGAAAATCGGTGACACCGTTTGGGCTTTTGAATATATCCATACACTTAAGCCGGAAAATGTTGAGAACAAGAAAGATGAGCAAATTGTGATTGGCGCCCAAACGGTCTATCAGAATGGCAAAACAGCTGGACAACTTCATACAATGGCACAGCCGGCAACAGTAATAGCAGACCTAACTCCGCCAGACATTCTACTCAATGATTATAGTAAGGTTTGGACAAACGAGAGTATCACCGTCACAGCAGAATTGAGCGAAAAAGGCACTCTGAACGCCACAAGCCACACCTTCGATGAGAATGGCAGCTTTACTTTTGTTGCAACAGATGTAGCGGGAAATGTAACGGAAAGAACAGTGACGATTGATAACATCGATAAGGAAGCACCTGAAGCAAAAGTTGCTTATTCAACAACATCGCCAATCAATACGGATGTCGTTGCCACAATTGAGCCAAATGATATCGTTACGTATACGAACCTTGACCAGCTCCCTGATTTTGTAGCCTTTAATGAGGATGCTTCAACACTTATTTTCTCCCAAAATGGCAGTTTTGAATTGAAATTCAATGACAAAGCCGGAAACCCGGGATCACTACTAGTTGAAGTGAACAATATTGATAAGGAAGCCCCGGTCGGTTCACTCACTTACTCTGCAAGCGAGTGGACAAACCAGGATGTAACGGCGACCGTGACAGTCACTAAGCCAGTTACATTCAATGAGAATAATAAGTTGCCAGAAACAGTTACTTTTACCAAAGTGGATGATTTAACATACACTCTCACTTTTGCTGAAAATGAGAAAGTAAATCTCGAGTTTGTAGATGCGGCAGGCAATAGAGGAGAAGTCGAAGTAAACGTCACAAATATTGATAAAGTAGCACCAACCGCCTCAGTGAGCTATTCAACCGAAAAGCTGACAAACCAGGATGTGATCGTGACACTTGAGCCAAGTGAGGATGTAACAATCCTGAACAACGATGGTTCATTAAGCAAAACATTCACGGAAAACGGTGAATACGAATTCCTTTTTGTCGATAAGGCAGGGAATGAGGGAAGTGTTCAAGTCTTTGTAAACAACATTGACAAAATTGCTCCTAAAATCACACTTAGTGGATTAACGACAGAGTGGACAAACCAGGACATTACGGTCACTGCCAGCATGGATGAAGATGGGACGCTGAACGCGGAAAGCCATACTTTCACCGAAAATGGCAGCTTCGAATTTGTCGCGACTGACCTTGCCGGGAACGTGACAAGGCAAACTGTTCAAATCACAAATATTGATAAAAAGGCTCCAGAAATCACAGTAAAACCGTACAATACAAACTGGACAAATCAGGATATTACGGTGGAAGTTTCAATGGATGAAGAAGGTACCCTTAACAAACAGAGCCATACGTTCACTGAAAACGGCAGCTTCACATTTGAAGCAAAAGACCGCGCGGGGAATATCACCGAGAAAACGGTAACCATTTCAAACATCGACAAGGTTGCTCCCGAAATCACTGTTGAGGATTATGTAACCAATCCCACGAACCAGGACATCACCGTAAAAGTCAGCATGAATGAACCAGGCACATTAAACGAGGAAAGCTATACCTTCACAGAAAATGGCGAGTTCGAGTTCATTGCGACCGACCGGGCCGGAAATGAAACGAAGAAGAAGGTTGTCATTGATAACATTGACAAAGTTGCGCCGATTATCACGGTGTTTACTTATAACACATCACCGACCAACCAGGACGTTGTCGTGACAGCGGAAACAAATGAAGGTACCTTGAATACAACAAGCCATACATTTACGGAAAATGGATCGTTTGATTTCATTGCAAAAGATGCTGCGGGAAATGAAACGGTAGAAACCATTACCATCACAAATATTGATAAGGTGGCTCCGGTCATTACGGTAAATTCTTATAACGAATCTCCGACCAACCAGGATGTTACCGTAACCGTTGCAACAAACGAGGGGACTTTGAACGTGTCTTCCCACACCTTCACGGAAAATGGTGAATTTGAATTTGTCGCAATCGACGCTGCGGGAAATGTAACAAAAGTAAAGGTTGCCATTTCCAATATCGATAAAACGCCGCCTACTGTAAATGACGTTATCAATGGTTTTGCCTACAACACCAACGTAAAACCAACTTTTACTGAAGGGAAAGCTACCCTTAACGGTGCGACGTTTATATCTGGCACAGCGGTATCAGCTGAAGGCAGCTATACGTTGATCGTAACTGACGACGTTGGGAATGCTATGACTGTGACATTCACAATAGATAAAACCGCCCCGGTCGTGAGCGGAGTATTGAATAATCAATATTACAATGTCGATGTCAGGCCGACATTTAATGAAGGTACAGCCACTTTGAATGGCAACACATTTGTATCTGGAACAACAATATCTAGTGATGGAGTTTTTACATTGCTCGTGAGGGATGCGGCTGGAAACGTTACAACCGTTTCGTTTACTATTGATAAAATCCGACCTAGCTTACAGGTAACCAGCGCAATTAGTACCACTGGTAATGTCAAAACTACAACAGTCACAGGATCGGCTGAGCCGGGAGCAAGCATAAGTGTATTTAAGGGTAATACTCGAGTGGGAATCGGATCTGCAGGGAAAGATGGAAGCTTTTCAATATTAGTGGACCCGTATCAAACCAATAATACGTTATTGACCGTAAGAGCAACCGATAAAGCCGATAATTTTTCAGAAATCATAGTTACAGTAAGTAATAAGTAATAAATTTATCAACCCAAAAACCCTGTCCAAACCCTTTAAAGGGCCTGGCCAGGGTTTTCTTTTTCCAGCATTTCATCAATCATTTTATCAAGGCGGATGATACTGTTCAGCGCCCGGTCGTATTCGATCGTACGGTAATGGTGCATTCCGCCTTCTTCTTCATCTTTTTCATCGGCCCATTTGACAAGCTGCTGAAGCGGCGTCCGGACAATATCGTTCGTTGGCAGGAAGGAATCGGTATGAAAGAGGATGGCGAGGGCGATGGTTTTGGCCTTGACCGGGTTTTCACCAAGGCGGATGAGCAGCTTATGGGCCCGCTCCGCTCCTTTGATCGCATGTATATCGTTTTTTCGATAAAGCTCGTAATCCCATTTTCCGTTCCTGTACCATGTGTAATGCCCCATATCATGCATGAAACCGGCCTTTGCCGCGATATCAACATCCTGGCCGTTTTCCCGGGCGAGGTGGAAAGCATGATAGGCAACGGCAATCGCATGGGCCATCCCGGACCGGTTCAGGTATTTTTGGGCAATTCGATGTTTAAAAATTTCTTCAAGCTTTACATCTCTCATAGTCCACCTCCGCTTTACGCCATCATAACATTTTTGCGTGATAAAAAGAAAAGACCCCAAACTTCGGAGTCTTTTCCTGTGTCCAGCTGCAGCGTCCAGCTCCTAGTGTACTTCGGTCCTCTCGCTACGATAAGTCAACATCGAATCGCCAGATGCTTCGCTCTTCGTGTTTCCTTTATCTCCATCGAGGCCCTCCAGTCCATATGGCGCTAAACGGACGCTTCTGCTTTTCCTAACCCATCTATATCAACCGCCCCGGGGCGGAGAAAGCTTGTTATTCCTTCTATTCCCGGGTTCCACCTGTTTAAACTCGCTGCGAAAAATGTTGAAAAGTGGCCAAGCCTATTTGTGTCACTAGGCATTCACCTAACAGGCAACGATGCATAAGATAGTGGATGAAACAATCCATTCGCCAGTATAAGGAGTGTGTTTTAGTGGCAGGCAAAGTCAGGAACTATTACGCGGGCGGGAATACTGCGCGGGGCTTTTACAGTTTATATCCATCTAATCTACAGGGTCTTGACTTGCTTTTTATTTTGAAGGGAGGTCCTGGCACAGGCAAGTCATCATTGATGAAAAAGATAGGCAGGGAATGGCTTGAAAAAGGATTTGATATTGAGTTTCTTCATTGTTCGTCTGATAACCAGTCCATTGACGGTGTCATCATTCCCGCGATGAAAACAGGGATCGTTGATGGGACCCATCCTCATGTGATTGAACCTGAGGCACCAGGGGCAATCGAGGAATATGTCAATCTGGGCGAAGCGTGGGACGCGAAGCTGCTACATGCGAAAAAAGAAGCAATCGTGAAGCTGAACGGAAAAATCACCAAGGCATTCAACCAGGCGTATGCCACTTTTAAAGAGGCTTTGGCCATCCATGATGAGTGGGAACTGATTTATATCCAAAGCATGGATTTCCAGAAGGCTGATGAATTGACCGGAAAATTGATTGAGCAATTTTTTGGCAAAATGAAACTTAATAAGAAAAGCGACGTCCGCCATCGTTTTCTAGGCGCCGCAACTCCGAAGGGAGCGGTAGATTTTGTTCCGAACCTGACAGAGGATATCCAGAAGCGGTACTTCATAAAAGGCAGGCCGGGAAGCGGAAAATCGACAATGCTGAAGAAGATGGCTAAAATCGCCGAGGAGCGGGGGATTGATGTTGAGGTCTACCATTGTGGCTTTGACCCCCACAGCCTTGATATGCTCATTTTCCGGGAACTTGGAGTCGCCATTTTCGACAGTACGTCACCGCATGAGTATTTCCCTAGCCGGGATGGGGACGAAATCATTGATATGTACGAACTGCTGATTGCGGAAGGTACGGATGAGATTTTTGAAGACAGGATCGAGGCCATCGCGGGTCGCTACCAGGCAAAGATGAAGGAGGCCATTTCCATGCTGGCCCGGGCAAAAGAGCTACACGACAGCCTGGAAGAAATTTATGTTTCAGCGATGGACTTTAAAAAGGTGGAGGAGATCCGCGATAAAATCGCCGGCAGGATCAGGGAGCTGGCACAGGAAAAAGTTTAATATAAGTAGGAGGTATTCCTTTGGAAAACAACCCAAATCAGTATCCTTTTGGACCAATTCCAGAACAGTATGAGCATGATGAAAACAGGCAGTTTCAACAGCCGGGAGGGGGATTTCCCGGCGGAGGGCATGGAGGAGGCCAGTTCCCGGGCGGCGGCCAGACGGGTGGACAATTTCCGGGCGGCGGACACACCGGCGGCCAATTCCCCGGAGGCGGATTCCCCGGCGGGGGAGGGTCTCCAGGGGGAGGCCATGATGGTCCTCCGTCGGGCCCTCCTCCGTTCGCCACCCCTCAGGAATCATTTGGAGCAACACCGCTTGCGGTCGATCCAGGGGCAATCAGGCGGTGCCTGCGCCGTTACACTTATATCTGGTTGAATAATGGCCGCAGCTTCTGGTTCTATCCGACCTTCCTCGGGCGAAATTCCGTTGCGGGCTGGCGTTTCAGAAGAAATGGCTGGGCATTTTATGGAACCGACCTGCGGAGAATCCGTTCCTTCCAATGTTTTTAACAAATAGAAGGCGTACAGTCTACCTGATGTACGCCTTCTCCCTATTTATTCAAAAAAACTCGCAAACTCAATTTCATCCTCATTCGGATCCCGGCCAAGAGCCGCTTTCATGGCAGAAAGTGTCGCTTCGGTATCGCCCTTATTTTCAAGCGCGGCGCGGTTAATGGCCCGCATCTCAAAAAGCTCTTGGTAAAACTCCTCCTGTGTGGCGGGATTGGCGTGGGAATGAATATAGAAAGAAGCTTGGTATTCCTCCAACTCATTGAGCAGCTTCAGAAATACAGGCGTGTTGTAGTGCCACTTTTTTGCGTACATATTGGGGGAGTAGCAATCGCCAAGGAACAGAACCGAGTCTTCCTCGATAAATACGACGGTTGAGTCATCTGCATGGTCACCGCCGACATGCTTGAGTCTGACATGAACCCCGCCCAGGTCGATGGCCAGGGAATCCTCAAAGGTCATCACAGGCGAGACAATTTTAATTTCATCCCGTTTTTCACCAAATTCCTTTTTAATCATTTCCGCGCAAAATTCAATTTCCACGCCTGTCCGGACTCGCTCATCAAGGGCTTCATCCGTCCATTGAAGTCCCTTTAGCTTATCAATGTGTAGTTTAGTTTTTGCATGGGCAATTGCCGGCAAATTCATTTTTTTGGTTCCAAAAATATGGTCCCAGTGCCAGTGGGTGAGGACAAGCAGCCTGGATTCCGATGCCCCGATCCTTTTCAGCTCATTTAAGAAAAGCTCCGCATGTGCGGGAGAATTGCCCGCATCAATGAGAAGAGAATAGTCTTGCCCGAGGACAGCGCCAAGAACGGGCCGGTCTGTTTCGTGGCTGGCTGGAAGATACCAAACATGTTCAGATAATTGTTTTATTTGGTGCATTTCATTTGCCCCCTTGAACCAGCTTTTTAGGCCGCTGGATAATGATTGAATTCATATAAAATTAAGGATATAGACGGAACCTTTTTCAGTTTAAACCGTAACCTTAAGTAAAGTAAATGCTGAAGTTTAGAAGGAAATAATCTACAGGCCGGGATAAAGGGAGTCGTTTTTATTTAATTATATTTGTGCAGAACTTCACAATTGGTAGGCATAAGGAGGAGATCAATAATAACTTGAAAGGAAGATAACAGGGAGGAGGTGATGGGCATGGTATTGAGGCGCCGGGCACTGTTCTTCATCGTCTTCTTTGCAGCATTGATTATCGGATATTTTTCGTTAGCCATCGAGGAGATTTGGCTGAGAAAGCTGATTTTGATCGTTCTCACTCTGACTGTCTTCGGTTTTTCTGAAACAGTCCGGCAAATCTGCAGCCAGGTTAGAAAGGAGTTCCAGAAATGAATAAGAAAATTTAACCCGGCTGCCTGACAGGCTCAGCCGGGATTTTGTTTTCCGAAACACGCTTATTTTGTCTTTGTATTTTGGTTTTTGTTCCGCTTGTTGCCTTTGCTGTTATCACCGCTGTTTTCATTTGCGATTTCCATTTGGAAATGGCCATTTTCCGGAGCATTCTGGTTTCTGCTTCCCTTGTTGAACTTTTTCGTCAAAATTATAACCCCCTTCCTGATTCATTTGTAGTTTGGCAAAGATCTGATGTTTCATACGGAGGATATCACCTGCTTAGTGGAGAATATTGTTTTAGATAAAAAAGTTCGGAGTTGAAATGAAATGGCCGTTTATTTACAAAAAACAAGCCCAAAGGATGGGGAAATACTGAAAAATATGTACTCCCTTTACCTTCATGACCTTTCGGCTTATTCCGGTTCTCTAAAGGAAAATAATGAAGGGACGTATGAATTTGACTCATTCTCGGTCTTTTGGAACAAGCAGGGAGTAAATCCGTATTTCATCATCGCGGATGGGGAACGGGCCGGTTTCCTTCTTTTGCTGGAACCGCCTTTTACAAAAAAGGTCGACTATATCATCAATGATTTCTTCGTGTATAACCGATTTCGCGGAAAAGGTGTTGCACGCAGAGCGGCGCAGAACCTGTTTGAAAACAAAAGAGGAAGTTACTTTGTGGCTCAGCTTACCCGGAACGAACGGGCGGCTGCTTTCTGGCGGAAAGTATATAACCAGAACGGAATCCCTTTTGACGAATATGAAGATGAGGAAGAAGGAGAAGCAATTATTTGCCAGGAGTTCACCGTTTAAACCAGGCTTATATTTGCAAAAGTTGAACATGGAGGCAATCGGATGAGTGATTATGCTTTATCAGTGCTAAAAACTCTTTTCGAGGAAAACAGGAATGCGCAAAACGCCGAGGCAATGGAAAAGTACATGAAAAACCATTTTCCTTTCTTGGGGATTAAAAAGCCGCTCCGGGCCGAACTGGAGAAGAAGTTTTATACGCAAACAGGAATGGCAAAGGAACCTTTTCAGGAAGGATTTGTCCACACGCTTTGGGAGATGCCTGAACGGGAGTACCAGTATGCCGCTCTAGGGTATCTTGAAAAGTTCAGTAAAAAACTTGGCCCGGACGACCTCGGATTGCTGGAGGAGCTAATTACAACGAAATCGTGGTGGGACACTGTCGATGCGCTGGCGGCAAAGCCAGTCGGAATATTGGGCGCGAAGTTTCCTGACACGATTCCGGCGGAAATGGACAAATGGGCTGTTTCAGACAATATGTGGCTGCGCCGGACGGCCATTCTCTATCAATTGAAGTTTAAGAAGAAGACGGATGAACAGCGGCTGTATTCGTATATGAACCAGAATGCCGATAGCAAGGAGTTCTTTATCCAGAAGGCGATTGGCTGGGCGTTGCGTGAATACTCGAAAACGAATCCGGACTCGGTAAAGGAATTCATTGAAAGTACGGAGCTTGCAGCGCTGAGCAGGCGGGAGGGCTCGAAGTATCTGAGCTGACTCGCGGGTGGATGGGAACAAGGTTCATTTTGCCTGAAAAAGAGCCATTGTACGGTGGAAAAGATTGTGCAGAAGGAGCTGATTTCGATGCGCAAAAAGCTTGGGTTTGTTTTGCTTGTGGGGTTCCTGCTGGTTGGGTGTTCGTCAGAGGAAGGGGCGAAGCCGGGCAAAAAGCCTGAGGAAGAAAAGCCGGCGGTTGTGCAGGTTAAAGCGGATGTGCTTGCCGAGAACCTCAAGGTTCCCTGGTCTATTGCTAAGGCTGGCGATGTCCTTTATTTGACGGAGCGGCCTGGTGCGATTGTCAAAATTGAAAATGGCAAGTCAGAGCGCCAGCGGGTCGAGTTGAAGGAACAGCTGTCCGACGCCTCGGAAGCCGGTCTTCTGGGCTTTGTGCTTGATCCTGATTTTCCTGAAAAACAATCGGCATTTGCCTATTATACATATAATGATGCGGCGGGTCAGAAAAACAGGGTTGTGGTGCTTTCCTTTCAGGATGGTGTGTGGAGAGAGGAGCGGACGCTCATTGATGGGCTGCCAAGCGGTCCGGTCCACCATGGCGGGAGGCTCGAAGTCGGTCCTGACAGCAAGCTTTACATTACGGCCGGTGACGCGGCCAACCCTGAGCTTGCCCAGGACCGTAAAGCCCTTGGCGGCAAAATCCTCCGGATGAACCTGGATGGGGGCATCCCGGAGGATAACCCGTTCCCCGGTTCGTATGTGTACAGCTACGGGCACCGGAATCCACAGGGGCTCGCCTGGCTTGCAGATGGAACGATGATGGCGAGCGAGCATGGGCAGTCGGCGCATGATGAGATTAATATGATCAAACCGGGGAAAAATTACGGCTGGCCTGACATCATCGGTAATCAAAAAAAGCGGGGGATGGAAACGCCGGTTTTTCATTCAGACGATGAAACATGGGCCCCTTCCGGCATGGCGGTCCATGGCGATAAGCTGTATGTCGCGACGCTCAGGGGGAATGCTGTCCGTGAGTTTGATTTAACAAAGAAAACAACCCGTGAATACGTGAGCGGGCTTGGGCGGATCAGAGACGTGCTCATTGACGGGGATGATTTATATTTTGTCAGTAATAATACGGACGGCCGTGGAAACCCGGATGAAGCGGATGATAAGCTCTATCGGATCAAGCTGGAGTAGAGGCTTGCTTTGTCGCGGAGAATGCCGGGACAGGAAGGGCTGTTAGGCAAAAAGAGACCGAATCATATTGCCTGATTCGGTCTCCTGGGCTTATAGTGTTTTTTCTGTTCCGGTCCCAAGTCCCCGTAAAATGAACTGGATTGTCCGTTCCATTTCGGCTTCATCGTCCCAGTCCGTTTCCGGGAAAATGACGTATTTTGCAATGAAGTAGCCGATGATGGAGGAAGCGGTCATCCGCAGCGCGCTCATCGGCGGGATGTCGATTAGCTGCCCCTTTTCCTGGTAATAGACGGCCGCCCTTTCGAAGCGCTCAAACAGTTTGGCTGCCACATGCTCCTTGAATTGTTCCCGCAGTTCAGGCTGGAACGGAATTTCCTGGAGAAAAATGCGGAGGATCTGACTGTTTTTCTCAATGAATTCGCGGCGGTTCTGGAACATTGCCCGCAGGAATTCCTCGAATGTATCAAACCGCTTGTTCAACACCTTGTCTAAGTCACGGATCACAAATGGCGCGACCAATTTTGCCATAACGGGTGAAACGATATTGAGTAGCAATTCTTTCTTCGTTTTATAGTGACGGAAGATAGTCCCTTCAGCGACGCCCGCCTTTTTGGCGATTTCGTTCGTCGAAGTCGCCGCATATCCTTTTTCGGAAAACGATTCAATCGCGGCGATGAGGATTCTCTTCTGCTTTTCCGTCAGTTCTTCCCCTTCGAAAATTCCTTCATCAAATAACTCATGGTCAGACATGGTACTCCCCTTTTCATTTCTTTTTGCAAAATTATACCTTCCGATGCTTTTTCAACGCGGCAACGTTCAAAACCATAAACAGGATCGACAGGCCGAGCAGCAGAAGAAGGTCCGGATAAATCTCATTTAAACCATAGCCCCTCACCATAACATCGCGCACCGCATCGGCAGCATAATAGAGTGGAGTGAGCGGGCCAATCCAGCTCAGCCACTCCGATATTGTCTCCAAATTGAAAAGCCCGGAGAAGAACACTTGCGGCACAATGACGAGCGGAATGAACTGGATGATTTGCATTTCATTATTTGCAAAAGCGGACAGAAGGATTCCGAGCGTCAGCGCTGTAAACGAAAGCAGCAGAATCGTCAGCAGGACGAGCAGGAAGGACCCTTCCATCAGCATATCGAGGATATAAATCCCGTACCACGTAATGATTGTCGCCTGGATGGTCGTGAAAATGCCAAAGCCGAGCACATACCCAGCGACGATTTCCCAGCGCCTTAATGGGCTTGACAGCAGCCTTTCAAGCGTGCCGCTCGTCCGCTCACGCAGGAAGGAAACGCCCGCGATTAAAAAGACGAAGAAGAACGCGAAATAGGCAAGCAAGACCGGCCCGAAATAGTCAAACTGGCTCATCGAGTCCGAGCCGTGCAAGTAAGTGACTGGCAATTCACCTGTGTCCGCTTTTGGCATAACAGGTTTGAAGGCTTCCTGCACCCAAAGCATGAATGCGCGGTTAGCGGTCGGGTCGCTGCCTTCCAGCATGATTTCCGGCTTGGCGCCATCAAGTGTTAGGTAGCCGTCGAGTTTACCGGTTTTCAAGGCCTTGTCAGCGGCATTTGTTGACTTGTAGTCTTTCACTTTACCATCATCTAAATTTAACTGCTCTTTTAATTGGGCTGGAAAATCGACAAGCCCTACTTTCGGGATATAGTCCCTGCCATTAAAGACAAGATTGAGCATGGTCAGGATCAGTATTGGCGCGAGAATCATTAGCGCCATGGTCCGTTTGTCACGCAAAAACTGCCTTAAAATCCTGATGACAAGCGCTTTGATTCTCATGATTCCGCACCTCCATATACTAGGAATGCCTCTTCAATTGTCTCTGAGGAGGTATTCTTTTTCAGTTCGTCAGGAGTGCCAACCGCGATTAGCCGCCCATCCCTGATCATGCCGAGACGGTCGCATTTTTCCGCTTCATCCATGACATGTGTTGTTACGATAATAGCAGTCCCTTTTTGCTTAAGTTCGTAAAATCGTTCCCAAATGCTTTTTCGCAAAACCGGATCGATTCCAACTGTGGGCTCATCGAGAATAAGGAGGGACGGTTCATGCAGCAAAGCCGCAGCCAGTGAGAGCCGGCGCTTCATTCCCCCTGAGTAATTGGAGACGAGCTTGTTCAAGTCGCCGCTTAATTGGACGATTTCCAACACGGCTCCAATCCGCTCTTTCAGTCTCTTTCCTTTTAATCCGTAGAGAGCCCCGAAGAACTCCAAATTGTCCCTAGCAGATAACTCCTGGTAAAGTGCGTCAGCCTGGGCCATATAACCAGCCTTTTCAACAAGTTTAAGAGAAGGCATCTTCTCGTTGAACAGCCAGTTCTCCCCTTCCGTTGGCAGTTCAAGCCCAATCAGCTGTCTGACAATCGTCGTTTTCCCCGCCCCCGAAGGACCGAGCAACCCGAAAATCTCCCCTGGATAAATATCGAGATTAATATTCCTTAAAACCTGCTGCCTGCCAAATGACTTCGATACATTCCTAACCGACACAATTGGACTGTCCGTTGACACGTTAATAAAATCGTTCCCCATCCTCATCCACCTTTCTAAAGCGGTCAAATAGAATGAAAGTGTAGAGTGAGTAATCACTCACTTTCTAATCAATTTTATTATATGCTAAGTGTGCAGAAAAATGAAGTGAGTAATCACTCATTTTTTTAGCGGTGAGCCATAATGAGGCAAAGTGAGATTTCGGTGTGGCGAAAGAAGCGGCATAACTGTCCCCTTGCTTCGCTTTTTACAGGAAAAAATGTTGAAAAGGGATATAATTGTTAGTGGAGTGTGTAGATCTTTTTGATGAGGTGGTTTATGATGGCGGATTTTCAATCGAGTGTTGTAATCGCCCAGCCTGTCGAGGTTGTGTTTAAGTATGTGGCGAGCATGGAGAACATGCCGGAGATTATGCCGAACGTTGTTAACATAGATAAGCGCGGCCTTGGACAGTTGAAGAGTGGCGACAAGGTTGTGGAAACGCGGATGATCCGCGGTCGTGAAACAGAATCGGAACTTGAAATTACGGCTTTTGAGGAAAACAAACTATTCGCTTATAAAAGTGAAACAAACGGTCTCCAGTCGGTTTATTGGTATTCATTTGAAGAGGTTGAGGAAGGCCGCACGAGGGCTAGCTTTAAGGCGGATATAAAAACAACCGGCATTGTCATGGGCCTGACAAAAAGGTTTATTGTGAACATGCTGAAAAGAGAAGACGGCAATCAGATGGTTTACTTGAAGGATATGCTGGAGGGTAAAGCCAACTCTTAATAGAAGAATGGAGAATGGATAGACGCAAGCTTTCAATCGGCATAGCATCAATTGAAAGCTTGCGGCTTGGCGCCCTTTCCTCTTGCAAAAGTAGCCAAGCCGTCTTGTTGGCGCCCCGCCGCCAGAATTTCCTGGACTACAGTCGCCAAGCCGCCTTGTTGGCGCCCCGCCGCCAGAATTTCCTAGGCTACAGTCGCCAAGCTGTCTTGTTGGCGCCCCGCCGCCAGAATTTCCTAGGCTACAGTCGCCAAGCCGTCTTGTTGGCGCCCCGCCGCCAGAATTTCCTAGGCTACAGTCGCCAAGCCGCCTTGTTGGCGCCCCGCCGCCAGAATTTCCGGGACTACAGTCGCCAAGCCGCTTTATTGGCGCCCCACCGCCAGAATTTCCGGGACTACAGTCGCCAACCCGCCTTGTTGGCGCCCCGCCGCCAGAATTTCCTAGGCTACAGTCGCCAAGCCACCTTGTTGGCGCCCCGCCGCCAGAATTTCCTGGACTACAGTCGCCAAGCCGCTTTATTGGCGCCCCGCCGCCAGAATTTCCGGGACTACAGTCGCCAACCCGTGAATTGGCGCATAAACCCCTAGAATTGGCGCATACCACCGATGAGTTGGCGCATAACCCCCATGAACCGTTACCCTACCCCGCCGCTACACCGCGAAACAGAAAAACCCGGCAGCAGAACTAACCCTGCCCCGGGTGCCTTCCTAGCCCGAAAGATGTATTCTCCCGCGGGTAAATCGTTAAAACTTGTATGTCCAAAACCGTTCATTGTTAACCCAGACCATTGTTTGTGGGTCTTGGTTTTTCAATTTTTCTTCCATATCCTTGACCATTTGCTGTGTTTGGGAGCGGTGCGCCCGGATGGCAGCCATTTTTATATCTGCCACAGGTGTAATTTCGTGAACGATATCAGCGTCGCCGATATCCTCTTCGCAATTGTTGGAAAAGGCGACACAATGAAGCTTCGGCCTTTTGCCAGGTTCCATTTCACTGACTGCCCTGACGACAGCCCGTCCAGTGGCCTCGTGGTCGGGGTGTACTGAGTAGCCCGGGTAGAAGGTAATGACCAGGGACGGATCCACTTCCTGAATGATGGACGAAATCTGGGCAGCGAGTTTTCCTTCATCTAAAAATTCAATCGTCTTATCCCTATAGCCGAGCATCCGCAAATCGCTGATGCCAAGAACTTTTGCCGCTTCCAATAGTTCTTCCCTGCGGATTCCCGGAAGCGATTCCCTTGTAGCGAATGGAGGATTGCCCATATTCCTGCCCATTTCGCCGAGTGTCAGGCAGGCGTATGTGACAGGGGTTCCGCTTTGAGTGTGCATGGCGATTGTCCCCGATACTCCAAATGCTTCATCATCAGGATGCGGGAAGACGACAAGCACATGGCGTTCCTTTTCCATAGTCAATTCTCCTTTTGATCGGTCTTAGTATAATTATGCCGGCTGCTAATCAGTGATTAGCCTTTTGCCTAATGATTTATTCGAACGGCGTCGGGCTGATTTGAAGAGCCACTGCGAGCTTACCGCTGAAATCATGGCCCGCCATCAGCAGGCGGCCGTTTTCGTCCAATTCAAAATGGGTGATCCCCTCTGCATATATCCAGCCTAAAGGTATTTTCAGGCCAACCCTGTAGGGTCCGTCACCGGTGATTTTTCCGGAGTCATATTGAACTTGAGCGTTGCGGATATAGGCGCCGGATGAAAAAAAGGACTGGTTATAATGGGTTGCATACGCGCCATTCGTCGTTTCCAGGTGGATATAAACCTCTTTTTTGCAAAACTTGTCAATGGCAGCCTGGACTGCGTTTATGTTGACTGGTTCCATATGATCCCCTTCCCAATGGCAGTTGCCTGCTCTTCTTTTGCTCAACCGCTTTAATTCCTTAATCATACTAAAAATAGGAGTGAAAAGCGAAAGCAACGCACTTTTCAACCACTCTGCGCGATTGCCGCCCAGAAATAGAAAAAGGCCGGAATGGCATCCGGCCTTTTATGTCACCAAATTAATTTTTCGGCAGGTTCCTGTATTCGCCCTGCCAAGTCGGACCGACGTACTCGTTTAGTTTAAATCCATGGCGGATGGCTTCCGTAATGAATACTTTCGCTGTATCAATCGCTTCCTCGACGGATTGCCCTTTTGCGAGGCCTGCCGCAATGGCGGATGAATAAGTGCAGCCTGCTCCATGTGTATAAGTTGTCCCGAGTTTTTCCGTCTCGTACAACTTGTAGTTCTTTCCATCAAACAACAGGTCGACCGCCTTTCCTTCATAGTCGAACTTGCTGCCGCCCTTGATGACGACATATTTGGCACCTTGGTCGTGAATGATGGCAGCTGCATTTTTCATTTGGTCCATATCGCGGATGGGTCCTGTTTTTGCCAGCTGGCCCGCTTCGAATAAGTTTGGCGTCACGACTGTCGCCCGCGGAACAAGCAGTTCGCGCATAGCGTCCGTTGTTTCGGGATTGAGGACCTCGTCCTCGCCCTTGCAAACCATGACAGGATCAATGACCACTTTGCCAAGTTTATTCTCATCAATGACCTTGGCGGCGAGCTCAATGATTTCGACGGTGCCGAGCATTCCTGTTTTCATTGCATCAATACCTACCGAAAGGATCGTTTCCAACTGTTTCTTCAACGTTTCAACTGGCAGCGGATGAACTTCATGGTTCCAGCCCTCCGGTTTCATTGTAACGATTGTAGTTAACGCGGTCATCCCGTAAACTCCAAGCTCCTGGAACGTCTTCAGGTCGGCCTGGATGCCCGCGCCCCCGCTTGTATCTGATCCGGCTATTGTCAAAACTTTCTTAACTGACATGCTGTTTCCTCCTTTAAGAAGGGATTCATGATGGATTGCTTGTAACCATCCATTCCAAAATCCTGCTGTTATTACTCAACCCCATTTTACTTAGTATACCCGTTTTTTGTAAAGAAAATGGATAGCAGGCCTGTCATTCAATTAGCAATCCCCTGATCCGGATGCGGATGGGGTTGTGTTACAAATTTGTGATATGAGGTCTCATCGTGATAAATATTACTGCAAAAAATGACCGCTCGAATTACGCTAAATAGAAAGAAAGGTTAGTAGAGTTGCAAACTGTGAAAACGCTCTCAATCAAAAAAGCCCCAAGTTATTATCATGGGCACGATGCTTAACTGAATGTTTCACAAATTATACAAACAAAAGACACAAAGCTGCAAACAATCTGTCATATTAAAGCCACTATAAAACGGGTTTTTAAGATAAATTTTATAAGGTAACACTGCAAAACCCTATATCTGCAACGTTTTTGCAACGATTTGCCCCTTTTCAAGAGGAGTGACTAATATCACTGCTCATATGCGCAGCGATTTCTACAATGGAAGTAGTTGTAAATATGCAGTTATTAGAAAAGGAGGAAAGGCAATGAACAGGAAAAGTTGCCCTGACGAGTACCCTATTAATCTGTCCGTCAATGGCTATGAAATTGCCGTTTTCCAGCTGACAAAATCCGATTTGGAAGATTGGGTTTACGGTTACCTCTTTTCGGAGGGGATGATCGAAAATGCCGATGATATAGATAAAGTCGAGTTCCATGAAGGAACCGGGACCTTGCAGGTGACGCTGAATAATTCTTTTGACGGCGAGAAGATGTTCTCCAAGAAAAAGCATTACACAGCGGGATGTGGAAGAGGAGTTACGTTTTTCTCCATGACGGATGTGAAAGAATTCGAGAAAGTGCGTTCGACCAGGCACTATCCGTTAAGCTACCTGCTGAAAAAAAGGGCAGAATTTGCCCAGTCATCGACACTTTACCTAGAAACAGGCGGGATGCATGGCGCCTGCATCATCGATCAGGACGGCAATATGGCTGTCCGGGAAGACATCGGCCGGCATAACGCGGTCGATAAGATCATCGGCCATTGTATCAGGAAGCGGCTTAATCCGGAAGAATTGATCCTTTTAACGACCGGCCGCGTTTCCTATGAAATGTTATCCAAGGCAGCAAAATTTGGCTTCGCCGTTATCGGCTCAAGGACCGCTGCGACCAAGCAGGCAATCCAGCTGGCCAAATATTTAAATATAGAGGTTGTTGGCTATTTAAGGGGGAAGATGGCAGTCATTTATACCTCGGAGGGCAGGGTCTACAGCGATTTGAGGGAACCTGCCGCTGCAGAAATCAATTGAAAGGGGGAATCACCTCGGCATTGAATGTCAGGCACAGTTATTAGGGGAGTAAGGGATGCTTTAGTTAATTAAGGGAAGGAGACAGAGAGATGGTTGAAATCAACCTGAATCGCCGGCAATTCTTGAAACTGTCAGGCGCTACAGCGGCCACACTGGCCATTGTCGAACTTGGCTTTGATGAAAAGTCAGCCTATGCCAAGTCGAAAGAGCTTAAAATTGCCAAAGCCAAAGTAACACCAACCATTTGCTGCTATTGCGGCGTTGGGTGCGGAATCCTTGTCCATACAAAAGACAATACAGTTGTTTACACTGAGGGGGATCCGGATAACCCAATCAACGAAGGGAAGCTTTGCTCCAAAGGAACTACGCTGAGGCAGCTTTACACTTCAGAAAAACGCGTCCTTAAGCCGCGTTATCGTGCCCCGGGAAGCGATACATGGGAAGAAAAAGATTGGGAATGGATGTATGAGAACATTGCAAAGCGTGTGAAAGAAGCACGCGACACTTCTTTTGTCGAAAAAGAAGATGGCATGATCGTCAACAAAACCGAGAGAATCGCAAGCATTGGCGGAGCCGCGCTTGACAATGAAGAAGTTTATCTTCTCGCAAAATTAATGAGAGGGCTTGGCGTCGTTTATCTCGAACACCAGGCACGAATATGACACAGTTCTACGGTTGCCGGTCTGGCACCTACAGTAGGACGTGGAGCAATGACCAACCACTGGAATGATCTGCAATATACCGATTGTGCATTGATCATGGGAGGAAACCCTGCCGAAAACCACCCAATCTCCTTCAGGTGGCTTGTTAAGGCGAAGGAAAAAGGCGGAAGAATCGTATCAGTCGACCCGCGTTATACAAGGTCTTCAGCGATGGCGGATGTATACGCGCCGCTTCGTTCAGGAACGGATATCGCATTCCTTGGCGGGATGATCAATTATGCAATTGAGAAAAACCTGATCCACAAAGAGTATGTTGCTAACTATACAAATGCTGCATTTATTGTAAAAGATACGTTTAATTTCAATGATGGCCTCTTCTCAGGCTATGATGAGGCAAAAAGAGCATATGACAAGACACAATGGGCTTTTGAAACAACAGAGGACGGAACGATTGTGGAGGATAAAACCCTTCAGCATCCGCGCTCAGTCTTCCAATTGATGAAAAAGCATTATTCCCGATATACGGTAGATAAAGTTGTTGAAACCTCTGGAACACCGGAAAAAGACTTCCTGAAGGTATGTGAAGAGTTCTGTTCGACTGGAAAAGCTGGCAAGTCCGGCGTCATCATGTATGCGATGGGAATCACCCAGCACACTGTCGGAACAGAAAACGTCCGCGCGATGGGCATCCTGCAGCTCCTGCTGGGCAACATCGGCGTACCTGGAGGCGGTATCGCGGCCATGCGCGGCGAATCGAACGTCCAGGGTTCAACAGACTTCGCCCTTCTTTATGGCGATCTTCCCGGCTATTTGGGAACGCCTAAATCGACTTTGCCTGAACATGCTACCCTGCAAGGCTATCTTGATAAAGAAACGCCAAAAACGGGCTATTGGAGCAACAAGCCGAAATTTATCGTCAGCCTTCTGAAGGCCTGGTACGGTCCGAATGCAACGAAAGATAATGAATTCGCCTATCAGTACCTGCCAAAAGGCAACAAGAACTACTCACACATCAACCTGTTCAAGGCGATGTATGACAAGAATCTTGACGGCGCGTTCCTCTTCGGAACAAATCCTGTGGTCGGCGGCCCGAACGCAGGAAAAGAAAAAGAGGCGCTTGGCAATCTGAAATGGCTCGTCGCGATCGATCTTTGGGAAACAGAAACTTCCGCCTTCTGGCAAAAGGAAAGCGGAGCCGATCCGAACAAGATTGCAACAGAAGTATTCCTTCTTCCTGCTTCGGCATCTTTTGAAAAAGAAGGTTCTGTATCAAATAGCTCACGCTGGATGCAATACCGCTGGAAAGCAATTGACTCAAGAGGCGAAGCGAAAGCGGATCTGGAAATCATCCACCAGCTCGCTAACAGGATCAAGGCACTTTATAAAAATGAAAGCTCACCAGCCGCCAAGCCGGTTAACGCCTTGTATTGGAACTATGGTACAGGCGAACATCCGGATATTGACCTAGTGGCAAAAGAAATCAACGGATATGACCTTACTACCGGGAAACTTCTCGCCGGCTTCAAAGACTTGAAAGATGACGGCACAACTTTAAGCGGAAACTGGATTTATTCCGGCTTCTATCCGGAAGAAGGCAAGAACCGTTCTAAAAATCGAGATGCCAAGACAGGCGGACCGCACTTCCTGAACTGGTCGTACGCATGGCCTGCCAACCGCCGTATCCTTTACAACCGCGCTTCGGCTGATTTGAACGGCAAGCCGTGGAGCGATAATAAAGCGGTCATCCACTGGGATGCAGGACAGAAAAAATGGGTTGGAGACGATGTTCCTGACTTTGTAGTCGACAGGGCGCCAAGCGATCCTGGAGGAAAGAATCCATTCATCATGATGAAAGACGGCGGAGTTGGTGGACTGTATGCGCCAACATTGAATGACGGTCCGCTCCCTGAACATTATGAGCCATTTGAAAGCCCAATCAAGAATCCATTCTCCAGTGTGGACCTGAACCCGACCGTCCAACTGTTTGAAGGGGAATTTAACAAAAAAGGCGACAGGAAAGACTTCCCGATCGTCGCGACCACATACCGTGTTACCGAGCACTGGCAGTCGGGCTCCATGACAAGGAACCTGGAATGGCTGTCTGAAATCTCCCATTTCATGTTCATTGAAATGAGCGAGGAGCTCGCAAAAGAAAAAGGCATCAAGAATAAGGAAAAGGTTATTGTGACCTCGGCCCGCGGCGAAATCGAAGCTTATGCAATGGTTACAAAACGCTTCAAGCCGTATACCATCCAGGGCAAAAAGGTCCATCAAATCGGGATGCCATGGAACTTTGGTTACAAAGGATACGCAACGGGGGATTCGGCAAACCGCCTGACACCGCATATTGGTGATGCAAATACGACAATCCCTGAATATAAAGCATTCCTTTGCGACGTAAGGAGGAAAGGTTAATGCCGGAATATGTAAAGTATGTCGATGTCACCAAGTGCGATGGCTGTAAAGCCTGTATGGTCGCCTGCAAAAACTGGAATGACCTTCCTGTCGAAGATGTGACATTCCAGGGCAGTTCACAGTCCCACCCTAAGGTAACCGCGGACACGTGGAACGTCCTGCAATATATCGAACATGAAGATGCAAAAGGAAACCTGAATTATCTATTCCGCCATTCCGCATGCTTCCATTGTAAAGATGCAGCATGTGAAAAGGTTTGCCCTGAAGATGCCATTTCCTATACTGAATTTGGGACTGTTGTCATCGACCAGGATAAATGCGTAGGCTGCGGATACTGCGTCCAGAACTGCCCGTTCGACGTTATTTCCCTTAAGACGTATAAAGACAAGAACGGTAAAGAGTACAGAAAGTCACATAAATGTACAATGTGCACGGATCGCATCGAGGAAGGCCTCCAGCCTGCCTGTGTGACAACCTGCCATACTGGTGCAATGGAGTTCGGCAATAAAGATGAAATGATTTCCAAGGCTGAAAAGCGCCTCAATGAAATCAAAGGCAAATATCCAAACGCCCAAGTGTACAACCCGCAGGGTGTTGGCGGCACACACACCATATACGTGCTTGCTGAAAAACCATCTGTCTACGGCCTGCCTGAAAATCCGAAGGTCCCGACTTCCGCGATACTTTGGAAAGACTATGCGCAGCCAATCGGCAAGATGATGCTTGGAGCGACAACGATGGCTCTTGTCGGAGCGTTTGTAACCAATAAGATCGTTGGCAAAAGAACGGAAGAGGCCGAGCAGAAGGATGGTGGTGAAGGCGATGAGTAATCAAAAAGCGGGTAATGTTAAAATCCGACGCTTTCCGAAGGCGTTTGTCTGGGCCCATACGATTAACGGCTTAGCATTCTTTGCCTTGTATATCACGGCTCTGCCGATGTATACCAATTTCTTTGACTGGCTCTATCCTGTCCTGGGCGGTCCGGCAAATGCCCGCCTGCTTCATAGGATATTCGCTGTAGCTTTCATTGCACCAACCTTTATCCTGTTAATTTTCAGCCCGAAGTTCTTCATGCTTTGGATGAAGGAATTGATCACATGGAAAAAGCGTGATCTGGCGTTCTTTGGAAACTTTGTTAAGGAATTGTTCGGCTTCAAGTTTGGCCATGTCAGACAGACATTCTTTAACGCGGGAGAAAAAATCAACTCGATTCTCCAGATTTTCTGTGCAATCCTGGTCATCGTGTCAGGATTCACCATGTGGCTGCCTCAATATTTCCCGAAAGCTCTCGTCCAATGGGGCTACTTCCTCCACAACGTCGGCTTTGCTTTGGGAATAGCCGTTATTGTCGGGCATATCTACTTGTCCGTCATCCACAAGCATTCGCGTCCAGGCTGGTCGGGCGTTGTAACAGGAAAAGTACCTGCATGGTGGGCAAAAGGCCATTATGCCGACTGGTATGATGAAGAAGTGAAAAAAGGCAATTTCCCTGATCTTGATAAACTGGATAAAAAGAAAAACAAGGGAGCCTAGGAAACTGGCTTCCGGTAAAAACCGGAAGCAGACTACCGCTTAAATCGAATCAAAAAGGGGAATGGCTGTCTATAAAAAGACAGCCATCTCCGTTTAAAAGAATCCGCCAAGTGTTCGACACTATTAGAAAAGAGGTGCAACCTGGATGAAAACATCCGTTGTCTCAAAAGACTATCAAAAATTGCACAAGGAAATCATCGGTTTGCAGGAAAAATGGAAGAAAAGTCTTCCGGAACAGTCAGTCTCCATAAAACTGGATAAAACGGCTATGTCAACAGGGGTGCCTGTCACCACCCTGGCAGCTTTTGACTTTGATATTCCACTATATTTACAGTGGATAGAGGAAATTAAAGGATTATTAGTGAATAATAATGATAGAATGGAAGAGAAGCTTGCTTTTCTTGGCAATGTAATGGACGAAAATACAGCGCGGCGCTGGATTGATGAAGCGCTTGCGTTTAATCATATTTATTTCCAAAGCTTCGCGGCAGAACACGGTGCGGAGGAATGGATTCCCCATTTCCTCGCTGAAACAGCAGTAAGGCCATATCTGCAGCTTGCCGCTGAAAAGGCACAGCCTGAAATCCACTCCGCCGTCCATGGCGCGGGCTGCCCTGTCTGCGGGGAACCGGCGAGGATTGCCCAGCTTGAAGAGGGTAAAAAGGAACTTTATTGCCCACGCTGCCTGGCTCATTGGAATGACAAACGGCTGGCCTGCCCGCATTGCGGAAATGATGATCATGAAACGATTAGGTTCGTGACAGTCGAGGGCGATGAGACTTCCCAAATTCAAGTATGCGAAAAGTGCCATGGCTATTTGAAAATTGTCGATACAAAGCAGTTTATCAATAAGCCTACTGCGTCAATGCTCGACCTAAACACTCTACACCTTGACTTTGTCGCCCAGGAAAACGGCTATCATACCGGCGGAAGCGGAGAACTCGATAACTGAATAATCCTGGTGGCAAAAAAGGAAACAGAAGAAGGTGTTTGAATGAAAGCGTCAGCCATTCTTTTATCCGGCGGAAAATCAAGCAGGATGGGAACAAATAAAGCGCTCCTGAAAATAAAAGATAAGACGAATATTGAAAGAATCAAAGATGAACTCATCAAGATATTTGACGAAGTGATTCTTGTAACGAATGAGCCTGAAGTTTATGAATTCCTTCAGATAAAGACAGTAACGGACGAATACCCCGGAAAAGGCCCCCTGGCAGGACTCCATGCGGGCCTCCGGGCTTCCACCTCCGATGCCAACCTGGCCGTCGCCTGCGATATGCCGTTTGTTTCAGCGGAGCTTGCCGAAAGCATGATAAAGCGGATCGGGCATCATGATGCAGTCGTCCCGGTCATTGAGGGGAAACAGCATCCCCTTTTTGCCGTTTATCAAAAACGGATAATGGACGAAGTGGAAGACTGTATTAAGTCGGATAGTCTGAGGCTTAAGCATTTATTCGATAGACTGGATGTTTTATACTTGACGGAACAAGATCTGGAACTCTATTCAAATGGTTCACTCAACCGGGTTTTCTTTAATATGAATCTGCCTGAGGAATATGAAGAGGCCGTCCAACAGGCGGAAGGTGAAGGGACCAAGTAAGCAAAAGAGGCATTGGGAGAAAGGAAGTCAGGCAGATGCAATTTTTCAGAGTCAAAACAGTTGAAGAGACCTTTGCGCTCATCGATGAAAAAGTTCGGAAAACCGAAAATGTTGAAACGAGGGCCATAGAGGATGCAATGGGATACATCCTGGGTGAAGACGTAACAGCCCGCGAGAATGTTCCCGGCTTTGACCGCTCGACAGTGGATGGGTACGCGGTCAGGGCTGAAGACACCTACGGGTCATCGGAATCAATGCCTGGTTTTTTAACTGTTGCCGGAGAGGTGCGGATGGGTGAAGCCGCAGCCGTCCCGGTCGGCTTTGGAGAAGCTGTCTATGTTCCAACGGGGGGAATGCTTCCCGCCGGCAGTGACAGTGTCATTATGATTGAACACTGCGAGGAGATTGCCGGCCTCCTGAATACATACAGGCAAATCGCGCCGGGAGAAAATGTCATACGCGAAGGTGAAGATATCCGGCTTGGCGAGCTTGTCCTTGCAAAAGGAACAAGGCTCCGGCCGCAGGAAATTGGCGCGCTCGCGTCGCTTGGCATCACGCATGTGAAGGTTTACCGAAGATTAAAGGCGGGCTATTTATCGTCAGGGGATGAAATTGTTCCTTTTGAAACTCCTGCACTGGAAATCGGGCAAATCCGCGACATCAACTATTTAACGATTGCCGGGCTAGCTGCCGATTGGGGAGTCGATGTTGTTTATGGGGGAATCGTCCCTGATGATTATCATGAATTCCAGCGGAGGGCAAAAGAACTTTTTGACAAGGTCGACTGTTTAATCCTTTCCGGGGGAAGCTCGGTTGGGGCAAAAGATTACACTACAGATGTCATCCAGTCGTTGGGCAGTCCGGGTGTTTTTGTGCACGGAATTTCCGTCAAACCCGGCAAGCCGACAATTCTTGCCATGGCTGGGGAAAAGCCTGTCATTGGGCTGCCGGGGCACCCTGCTTCCGCAATGATCATTTTCCGCCTTTTTGGCGAACGGATTTTAAAACGGCTGCAAGGTGAGGAAATCAGTCGGAAGCCGGACAGGATTTTTGCAAGAATCACGAAAAATATCCCTTCCGCGCCGGGAAGGTCTGATTATATACGGGTCAGTCTGATGGAAAAGGAAGGCGAATGGTGGGCGGAGCCGATTATCGGCAAATCAGGGCTCATCACAACGCTTGTGAAAAGCGATGGGATTGTGGAAATAGTTTCGGAAAAAGAGGGCATCGCCCAGGGCGAGTACGTCCCGGTCATTGCAACAAGGTAGGGGGAGCGGCATATGGATCAGAAGCAGTATAAACGGAAAATTTATCTAGAGGACAAGCCCAGGATCCAGGCAAGGGATGAATTGCTCGCAGCGTTCGGGCTTCCATCCCAAAAGGAATGGGTCAAGGTCGATGACGCCCTCGGAAGGATTACGGCTGAACCCGTTTTTGCGACAACGTCAATGCCCCATTACCATGCATCCGCGATGGACGGGATTGCTGTACAGGCTTCGGAAACGTACAGTGCCCATGAGCAAAGGCCGCTCAGGTTATCGCTTGGCGAACAATTCGCTTATGTCGATACCGGCAATGCCATTCCACCGCAGTACAATGCGGTGATTATGATAGAAAACGTGAATGTCATCGATGACCATACTCTCGAGATTATTGAACCTGCCACACCTTGGCAGCATATCCGCCCGATTGGCGAGGATATCGTCCAGGAGGAAATGATTTTCCCGCAGGGCCACAAATTGCGCCCAGCCGATTTGGGATCCTTGCTCGCGGCCCGGATTACAGAGGTGGAAGTTATCAAAAAGCCAGTAGTGGCGATCATTCCGACAGGCAACGAATTGATTGAAGTAACCGCAGAGCCGCAATCTGGAAAAATCATCGAATTCAACGGGACGGTTTTTGCCAATTTCGTAAAGGAATGGGGCGGGGAGCCGCATTTAAGAGGAATTGTTAAGGATGAACCCGAGAAGATAAGGGAAGCACTATTAAACGCTGCTGAAAGCTCCGATATTGTCGTCATCAACGCCGGGTCCTCAGCCGGATCGAAGGATTTCACGGTCCACATCATCCATGAAATCGGCGAGGTTTTCACCCATGGTGTTGCGGCAAGGCCGGGCAAGCCCGTCATTCTGGGCAAAATAAAGGGCAAGCCAGTGGTCGGTGTCCCGGGTTACCCGGTCTCCGCTTATCTTGCCCTTGAATGGTTTGTCAGGCCTTTGATTTGCAAATACCTGCAAATTCCGGAGCCGAAACGGCAGACCATCCAGGTAAAGCTTGGCAGGAGGATTGTTTCGACAATGGGACAGGAAGACTTTATCAGGGTGAATATCGGCTATGTGAACGGGCAATTTGTCGCCAACCCGCTAACAAGGGCGGCGGGTGTGACGATGTCGTATGTCAGGGCGGACGGCCTGCTCGTCGTTCCGGTGAATGTACTCGGGTATGAGCAGGGGGACATGGCGGAGGCTGAGCTGCTAAGGCCTCTTGAAGAAGTCGCCGGCAGCATTGTGTTTAGCGGAAGCCATGATTTGACAATCGACCTGCTGTCTTCGCAAATCAAGAAAAAGCGGACCGATATGAAGATCATCTCTTCCCATGTCGGCAGCATGGCCGGTCTCCTCGCCATCAGGAAAGGCGAGGCACATGTGGCGGGAGTTCATTTACTCGATCCTGAAACAAAGGAATATAATCTCTCTTACGTCAAAAAGCTTCTGGATGGCATGGAAATTGTCCTGTATCCATTCCTGAAACGGAAACAGGGATGGTTCCTCCCGCCAGGAAATCCGCTCGGCATTGAATCAGTCATGGATGTGGCCGAAAAGAAGGCCCATTTTGTCAATCGCCAGAGAGGGGCGGGGACAAGAATTCTGTTCGACCTCCTTTTAAAGGAAGCGGTGCTTACCCCTGACCAAATCACAGGCTACAATCGCGAGATGTTCTCGCATTTAAGTGTAGCCGCTGAGGTAAAAGGGAATCCTGAAGCCGTCGGCATTGGCATTTTCCCGGCTGCACGGGCGATGGGGCTGTCATTTGTGCCGATTGCGGATGAAGAGTATGATTTAGTGATGACGAAGGAATTTTTTGAAAGTGAAAAAGGCAGAATGCTTATTTCTGTCATTCAGTCGGATGAATTCAGACAAAATGTCGAGAAGATTGGCGGTTATGAAGTAGTCGCAGGCGCAATGCCGAAAATCTGCTAAATACCGCCGGGAAAAGGTTCGGGGAGGTATATCATGTTTGAAATTGCTAAGGAACCGATCGATATCCAGTCAGTCATTGACAAAGTCGTCCAGCGGGAGGCCGGGGCGATTACGACCTTCATTGGGACAGTCCGTGAACTGACAAAAGGCAAAAAAACGTTGTATTTGATTTATGAAGCCTATGAAGCGATGGCCGTAAAAAAACTGGAGCAAATCGGCAGGGAAATAGAGGAGCGCTGGGCAGGTTCGAAGGTTGCGATCAGCCACCGGGTCGGCAAGCTGGACATTACCGATATCGCCGTTGTCATTGCCGTATCGACCCCTCACCGCGCTGATGCCTATGAGGCGAACCGGTATGCAATTGAGAGGATTAAGGAAATTGTCCCGATCTGGAAGAAGGAGCATTGGGAGGATGGCGAGGAATGGGTCGGCAACCAGCTTGAAACCGTTTCTTATCCGACCGGCAAGCCGGAAGAGGAGGATTTGAATGAATAAAGTGATGTTTTTCGCCCATTTGCGCGATGCCGCGGGCGTAGATTCGATTACAGTCGACGCCGCAGGCAAAACCGTCGGGCAACTCAAGATGGAGCTGGCCGAAAAATATGATTTACCTAAAATGGACACAGTCATGGCGGCCGTGAATGAGGAGTTTTCTTCAAATGACGAAACCATCAACGAAGGCGATGTCATCGCATTCATCCCGCCGGTCAGCGGAGGCTGAAAACCGGGCCTCGTGATTATAATGCTAAAAGAAGGCTTCCTGAAATCGGGAAGCCTTCTTTCGAATCGATTGCGAACGGAAAGGCTTGAAATGAAAAGGAGACACAATTATGGCAGAACGATATTCAAGGCAAATCCTTTTTCCCGGCATCGGAAAAGAAGGCCAGGCAAAAATCCGCTCAAAACATGTCCTGATGATTGGCGCGGGAGCCCTCGGTTCAGGAAATGCAGAGGTGCTGGTCAGAGCGGGCATCGGCAGGCTGACAATCATCGACCGGGACTACGTGGAAGCGAGCAATCTCCAGCGCCAGCAGCTGTATACGGAAGAAGATGTGGCTGAAAAGCTCCCGAAGGCCGCCGCGGCAGAGAAGCGGCTGCACGCCATCAATTCGGACGTTGAAATTGAAGCAATCATCGGGGACGCTAATCCTGAAGTCCTGGAGGAACTCGCCAAAGGGACCGATTTAATCATTGATGCGACGGATAATTTTGAAACAAGGATGGCCATTAATGACGTCTCCCAAAAATACAGGATCCCGTGGATTTACGGCGCATGCGTTGGCAGCCATGGAATGAGTTTCACCATTATTCCGGGGGTGACGCCATGCCTGAACTGTCTTCTAAGAACCATTCCTCTCCAAGGACTGACGTGCGATACAGGCGGGATTATTGCCCCGGCTGTCCAGATGGTCATTGCCCATCAATCGGCGGAGGCTTTCAAAATTCTGGCCGAGGACTGGGAGGCGGTCAGGGCGACTTTTGTCAGCTTTGATTTGTGGAGGAATGAATACACGTCGATGAAAATGTCAAAGGCGAAGTTCGCAGGCTGCCTTTCCTGCGGCGAGCATCCGACTTATCCGTATCTTGATGAGGAGAATAGGACGAAAACGACCGTGCTTTGCGGCCGGGATACCGTACAGATCCGCCCGTCCTCCAATGGGGAAGTATCACTTGAAAAGCTTGCCGGCCAGCTTAGTTCGCTTGGGTACGAAGTAAAAGGCAATCCCTATTTACTTGCGGTGGAACTAGGCGGGGAGCGGATGGTCATTTTTAAGGATGGGCGCGCGCTCATCCACGGAACGAAGGACTTGACCCATGCGAAGTCGTTGTATCAGAGGATTATGGGATAAATGAATACTATTTCAGGAAAGCCTGTCAGTCAGTCGAAATTTGACTGGCTTTTTTGTTTTGACTAGAAAACATTCACGAAATTACCCTTTTTGCGAGAAGGAGTAAACAATTTTTCCTATACAATAATAGTAGAAAGCTATATTTGGGAGAGTTAACTCATGAAAACGAAATGGTATTTGTTTTTCCTGACGATTGCAACGATTTCCATGCTTGTCTATAGTGCGGCGGGATCCGTCGTTGAGGCGAAGACTAAAATTGGCGTTTTGATGGTGGGTGACAGCCGACATGAAAAACTGACCGGCTTGAAAAAGGGTTTAAAAGACCTGGGGTATGAGGATGGGGAATTCATATTTATTGTAAAAAATGCGGGGGATCAGCCTGCGAAACTCAATGGCCAAATCGATGCCCTATTGGCTTCCTCGCCTGACATAATTGTGAGCATGGGCGGAGTTGAAACGATAAGGCTTAAGGAGCTTGGTGAAAAAAAGGGGCTCCAGGTTCCCGTTGTTTTTGCCGGAGTGGCAGCGCCGCAAGAATTGGGACTCATTAAGGATTATAAGCATCCCGGAGGAAAGTTTACTGGCATAAGCAATTACCATACGAGTATTACAGGCAAACGGCTCGAACTTTTAAAAGATCTCGTACCTTCGATAGGACGGGTTCACGTAATTTATGATACGGCCATTTCAGCCAGCAAAATCAGTCTGAAGGAAACGGAAACGGCCGCCGAAAAGCTTTCGTTAACAATTGTGCCCTGGGATATTAGGACCCCCGGCTTTGAAGGGAAACTGACTGCTGAAGCTAGGCCCGGTGATGCGCTGTTTATTTTGCCAAGCTTTAAAATCGAGTCGATGACAGCGGATCTTGCCAGATTGGCACATGAGAACAGGCTTCCATCGATGGGAATTTATAAAAACGATGTCAGCGGCGGTTTTCTGGCAAGCTATGGCGCTGGGTACTATGAACAGGGATACCAGGCTGCCAGGTATATCAGTCTGCTTGTAAAGGGGAACTCACCAGGAGATTTGCCTGTCGAGCTGTCTGATAATCTGCAATTCGTTATCAGCAAAAATGAAGCCGATTTTCTAAAGCTGGAACTGAACCCTGACTTAATGTCTATAGCCGATTATGACGGGGCTAAAGAAAGGGGAGGTTCCGGTGGTCAGTAAAATGAAACGGTGGATCTATTCCCAGCCGATCAGAAATAAAGTGCTGGCGTTCGGAATCCTCATGTCCTCCATTCCTTTGCTTCTATTAAGCTTGTACTATTTCATCCATACGAAAGCAGAGCTCGAAGACCGGATCAATGAAAGGCAAAATCTCGTTCTGCTAAACTTATCGAATGAAATTGAGCTCGAATTCAACCAGACGTTCCAGCATCTGCAAATGCTGTCGGTGTTAAGTGAATCAGCAAACAGCGACACCGGCTATTACGAGCTGCTTGACCAAAATGAATCAATAGAAGAGATTGTGAGAATTTCCGAGACCGGCAATGCGGAAAAAAGAGTGTCAAGGTATAACCTAAACCTTGTTGAGCCGAATGAAAAGTGGTTCACAGATAATATGTGGAAAGCATTCCAGACGGAAGAAAAAATATACGGCCAGGTGGAATTCAACCAATTTGGCCAGCCGATCATGAAGCTTGCGGTTCCATATAGTGAGAATGGCAAAAGAAAAGGCTATGGGGCAGTTGTCCAGCTCCAGAAATTGATTGGCAAAATCTCGTCCCAACGGCAGGACAATGATTCCTATTTGTATTTGCTTGATAAAAACGGAAAAGTGATCGCCCATCAGGATTACAGCCGGCTTTGGAGTAAAAACCCGGTTGCAAATTCCCGTTCTGTTTTGGGAGTGGAAGAACATATTCCGGGCCTTGGATGGACGCTAGTAATGGAACAGCCGAAGGAGGCTGCCTACTTTCCAATTAAAGAAATGATGCGGAACGGCCTAACAGTTGTGGCGCTGGTGACTCTTATCATCAGTCTGATCAGTGTCTACGCAGGACTTAATTTCACGAAGCCGATTATTTTACTCGACCGGGAAATGAATAAGCTGAAAGCCGGCAAAAAAATCAATCCTATTAAGGTTTTGCAGGAGGATGAACTTGGAAAGCTGGCTGGCACTTTTAATGAAATGAGTGCCGACCTGCAAGATAAATCCAAAAGGCTTGAACAGGAAAAGGAACAATTGAACGTTGTCCTGAACGGCATCGGGGCGGGTATGGCTCTTGTAACCGGAGACTATAAGTTTACTTGGATGAATCCGATGTTTAAAGAGTTGCTTGGCGAGGAACAGCAGAACCTTCCCTGTTATTTTGCCTTGGGAGATAGGGGGGAGCCCTGCCGCGATTGCCCGATTACTGAACCGGACTTCAATGAGAGCGGGGAAAGGCTGATCACCTTAAATAATCCTCAGGGTATGAAGAGAATTTACAGGCACCGCGTTTTTCCTTTGGATAATAAAATCGAGGGTGAAGGGGAGTTCCTGTTGTTTATCGAGGACGTGACAGAACAAAAGGAGCTCGAAGAAAAAATAGCCCAGACCGACAAGCTGGCGGCGCTTGGCCTGATGGCTTCAAGTTTTGCCCATGAGGTAAATAATCCTCTGGCAACCATCAGTGTCTATTCAGAAGACTTAATCGACCGGATCGGTGAGGAGAACGTGGGCGAAGAGGAAGTTCTTCGTTATTTGCAGAAAATCCGGGACAATACGGTCCGCTGCAAAAAAATAACCGGCAATTTGCTAAATTTCTCGCGCAAGTCAACCTGGAATGAAGCTTCGGTGGATTTGATTGAAACCATTCAAAACAGCGTCAGCCTTGTCGAACATTCATTGAAAAAGAACAAGATTGCTTTGGAACTTAGTGTCGAGAAGGACTTACCGCTGTTCAAAGGCGACAGTTTGAAATTGATGCAAGTGCTCGTCAATCTCTTGAATAATTCAATTGATGCGTCCGTGGCCGGAGGGAGTATTGGAATTTCGGCTAAAAGAGATAAAAACGATATCTTATTGTGTGTAAGCGATAGTGGGCAAGGCATCCCCGAAGAAATCCTGCCGCGGGTATTCGACCCGTTTTATACGACAAAGCCGGCCGGAAAAGGAACGGGCCTGGGGCTGTCCGTCTGCTATGGAATCATTCAGCAGTTTGGCGGTTCGATTAGCTTAAGTAGTGAAAAAGGAAAAGGCACCCTTGCGGAAATCCGGCTGCCAGCCCACGAACTAGTAAAGGAGGAAGTGCGATGAAAACGGCAAGGCTGCTGGTAGTGGACGATGAAGACGATTTAACAGAACTGCTTGTCATGAGGCTCAATAGGCATGGGTATTCAACTGATTCTGCCGTCAGTGCTGAAGAAGCGCTCCCGTTATTGAATAAATATTATTATGATGTGGTGATTTATGATATCCGGCTCCCCGGCATGGACGGAATCGAATTACTTAAAAGGACGAAAATGATCCAGCCTGAAACGGAAGTGCTGATGCTGACCGGACATGGCACAGTTGAAACAGCCATAGAGGCGATGAAAAATGGCGCATTCGATTATCTCGCCAAACCATACAATTTATCCGAGCTCGAAATCACGATCCAGAAGGCTCTTGAGAATAAGCTGTTAAAAGATAAAAATGACAGTATGAAAACCATCATCAGGCAGCAAAATGATTTTCAGATTATCGGGCAAAACCTTAAATTCCGTGAGCTGCTTGAATTGACGGAACGGATATCCGATAATGATCTGCCAGTCCTGATTGAAGGTGAAAGCGGTACGGGCAAGGAACTGTTTGCCAAAGCCCTCCATTATTGGAGCAGCCGTGCGGAAGAGCCTTTTGTTGCCGTGAACTCAGGGGCCATTCCCGAACAATTGCTAGAAAGCGAACTGTTCGGACATGTTAGGGGCGCTTTCACAGGTGCGGTCCAAGATAAAAAAGGGTTGGTTGAAGCAGCGAATGGCGGCACACTTTTTCTCGATGAACTCGGCGAAATGCCGCTTATGCTCCAAGTTAAGCTCCTTCGCTTCCTGGAGACCGGCGAATTCAGAAAGGTTGGCGATGTCCGCGAAAGGAAGGTAAGTGTCCGGGTTGTTGCCGCCACTAACCGGGACATGCAAAAGGAAGTGGAAGAAGGCCGGTTCAGGGAGGATTTATATTATCGGCTGAATGTCATTTCCCTGGCGATTCCTCCGTTGCGGGACAGGCCGGATGACATCCCGGTTTTGATAAGGCATTTTTTGCAAAAAGCGAAACAGCCGGGCATAAAAATAGGCGATAGCGCCCTCCATGCTCTGCAATCCTATTCCTTTCCGGGCAATGTTAGGGAGCTCCATCATCTGATTGAAAGAGGCCTTATTTTGTCAAGAGGCCCGGTTATCGAGGAGAAAGACCTAATGCTGCCAACGCGGTCCGACGGCCGGCCGGGCCTAGTGGATGGTAAAATTGCGACATTGGAAGAGATGGAGAAGGAGCATATCGGCAAAACTCTGGCGTTGATGAATTGGAATAAAATGAAGGCTGCTGAAGCATTGGGCATAAGCGTCAGAAACTTGTACAGGAAAATAGAACAATATGCGTTACATGAATAGCGTGCCATTTTGTCATGTGCCAAAATGTCATGCTTTGACAAAATGTCATGATAAAAGAGCAAGGCGAGGGAATAAACCCCCGAGCCTTGCTCTTTTTCATTTTGGCACACTTCTTGCATGTATGTTTAATGAAGAAAGAATTTAAAGGATGTGGTCAATTTGTTATCCAATATTGGAATCCCTGGATTGATTTTAATACTTGTCCTGGCACTAATTGTTTTCGGGCCGAAGAAACTTCCGGAATTGGGCCGGGCGGTCGGTGACACTTTGAGGGAGTTCAAGAAATCAACGCGCGCCCTTACCGAGGATATTGAAGAGGACATAAAAGAAGCAGCTGCAGCTTTGGATAAAAACGAAACGAAAGGATGATCAATTATGGGATTGTTATCAAAATTCACCCCTGATGTGAAAGATTTCACCAAAATGGTTGATAAAATTTTGCCTGATGCCGTAAAGGAACTTGATAAGTCACCGTACGACACGAAGCTTGGCGTGAATATGGCGAGGGATGCAAGAAAAGTCTTGAATGGATCCTTGAAAATCGACGAGTTCCATAAAATCTATTCCGCATCCCTGATCGGCGAATTCGGAAACCATTTTTCGGCAGCCCCTTCGGCACCGAAAGACAAAAAGTATACAGGGCCGAAATGGGGGATGGTCATCGACCTGCAGAAATGTGTGGGCTGCGATACATGTACCGTTTCTTGCAAGGCAGAAAACAGGACGCCCCCGGGTATGTCCTACAATGTCGTCCTTGAAGAACTGATTGGCGACTATCCTAATCTCGCTGTCGTAAACCTTCCGCGGCCATGCATGCAATGCGACAAGCCGGCATGCGCGCAAGTATGCCCGACGAGGGCGACATTTAAAATGGAAAACGGCATTGTCGCCATTGACAATGACCGCTGCATCGGCTGCCGCTATTGCATGGTAGCCTGCCCGTACGGCGCGCGGTCGTACGATTTCGGCAATAGCTATGAACAGGAAATGGTTGGCTTTGATGATGTGACAAGCCCCGAATACGGAATGGACCGCGGCAGCAGGGGTAAGAAGAAAATTCCGGAAGGGACCGTCCGTAAGTGCAGCTTCTGTTTCCATCGGCTGGAGCGGGGCGAAGAACCGGCATGTGTGGAAACGTGTATCGGTGATGCCCGTTACTTCGGGGATTTCAATGATCCGAACAGCACCGTTTCGAAGCTTGCAGCAAGTCCGCGCGCCTTCCGCCTCAAAGAAGAGCTTGGGACACAGCCGCGGGTCGTTTATTTGAAATAAACCCCAGGGGTCCTGAGAAGTTAACAAAAAATAAACGGCTTCATAGTGGGCCAGCAACACAAAATGAGAATAAAAAGTTTCTAGAAATGGGAGATGAAATAAATGGAGCTCAATCTTTCACATACAAAGCTTCAACAGCCCAGGAAAGGCAAAATGGGCACTCTCGAAAAAGTCTGGTGGACCGGACTTATGGCTGTCTTTGCAATCGGGATTTATTCAATCATTAAAGGCTACTTGCTCGAAGGGATGACCTCGACCTATTTATCGAATACCGTTCCTTGGGGCGGCTGGGTAGCGTTTTATATTTATTTTATCGGGATGAGCGCGGGGTCATTTTTGCTATCAACCCTCGTTTATGGTTTCGGTATGCACCAATATGAAAAAATCGGCCGGTCGGCATTGCTCTCAGCCATTGTCAGCATGATTACGGCGATGACCTTCATTTTCCTTGATATTGGACGTCCGGACCATATTCTCAATTCGGTTATTTATTGGAATGTAACGAGTACGATGTCATGGGAAATCCATTTTTACATTGTCTATATCCTGCTTCTCGTAACAGAGCTGTATCTATCGATGCGAAAGGATCTTGTCAGACTTTCTGATGGTGCCGGGTGGAAGGGAAAGCTCTACAGCCTGCTGGTTTTTAAAAAGAAAGATTGGTCTGAAGAAGATTTGAAGCGTGACCGAAAGCTTTTGAAAATCCTTGGCATCATTGGAATCCCGCTGGCGATTTTCGGGGTCCATGGCGGAACCGGCTCGATTTTCGCGGTATTGAAAGCAAGACCGTTCCTCAATTCGGGGCTGTTTCCAATGATTTTCATTCTTTCCGCGCTAGTCTCGGGAACGGCACTGGCCATCGCCATTTATGTCATTAAAAGCAAGGTGCAAAAGAAGCCGGTCGATATCCCAATGGTGCGCTCGCTCGGCGGGATGCTTGCTTTATTCCTGGCGATAGAACTTGCGATGGAATGGTATGAATTTTTGATCGGTGTCTATGGCCTTCAGCATGAGGAACTGGCTACGATCGGCCTGATGACAGGAGGCCCATGGTGGTGGAGCTTCTGGCTGTTCCAGATGGGGCTCGCGATGTTTTTCCCGCTTATCGTTCTGCTGATTAAAAAAACACGCACCTCAGTGAATTGGATCCTTGCTGCTGCAATCATGACGATTATCGGCGTCGTCGGCGTCAGGTTCAATATGGTCGTGCCAAGCTTGATTGTGCCGCAGTTAAACGGGCTTCCTGAAGGGAATTACTATCCGAATCTTTCGGAATGGCTGACAACATTCGGGCTGATCGCGATGTGCCTGATCATCTACACAATGGGGGAAAAACTTTTCCCGATTGAAGAAGAATCCAGTGAAAGTGACGTGATTCCAAATGAGTAAGGATATGAATCGGAGAGGATTTTTAAAAGCGCTCGGTACATTCGGGGCAGTAGCGGTTGTCGGCCCGGCATTCATCGGGCCTATCAAGCAGGTGCTGGGCGGTGTGTGGGTTGACACTCCGCATGGCATCGGCACCGAATACCAGGATTACAGCGCTGAAGATATTATTTTTACCTCATGCCAGCAATGCAATGCCAGCTGCACCATTAAAACATTTATCATGCCGGGCAACCCATCAGGGCCTTATTCTTCAATAGTCAGGAAAATCGCGGGAAACCAATACAGCCCTTTGAATATGGTCCCGTATGGCCATATCAATTACGATACTCCGCTTGAACAGGCTATTAAAGGCACTGGGGAAGTAGCGAAAATGGGACGCGGCTTCCGCGGCGCGCGCACTTGCCTGAAGGGGCAGGCGGGAATTCAGACAGGTTACGATGCTTTCCGCGTCCAAAAACCGCTTCGCAGAGTCGGAGAACGGGGAAGCGGCGTCTGGAAAACAATTAGCTGGGAAGCGGCATATAAGGAAATCCTTGAAGGAAGCGCTGCTATCGGCACCCCAGGCTTAAAGGGCATTTGGGCGTATGCACCCGAAGAGCAGGTAATGGGAGATTGGGAGAAGGTCCAGAATGGGGAAATGGACAAAGCTGCATTTGAACAAAAATACAAAGACGTTCTCATTGATCCAAACCATCCCGATCTTGGGCCAAAATCGAACCAAATTGCTGTCATGGCCGGCCATCGCCGGGAATTTATTGAACGGCTGACAAACGGAAGCATCGGAACCGCGAATTTCTATGACCACGGCGGCTATTGCGGAATAACAAGTGTCATGGGGAATGCGCGCTCCTTCGATGCGGAAAAGCCGAAGAAGCGGATGATCCCGGATTATGAAAATGCGGAATATGTCCTTGTCTGGGGAACGAACCCGATGACAGCGAACAGGGGGCCTACCACGTTCGCACCGCAAATAACGAATGCGATTCAGCGCGGCATGAAGATGGTCGTCATCGATCCCCGTTTTAGCAAAACTGCTGAAAAAGCCCATCAGTGGATCCCGGTGAAACCGGGCGGCGACGGGGCGCTCGCCATGGGCATGTGCCGCTGGATCATTGAAAACCGGCGCTATGATGAAATGTACCTAAGGAATCCGAATAAGGAAACAGCCAATATTTATGGCGAGGCTACCTGGAGTGATGCTTCCTATCTTGTAAATGTAGGCGATAAAAAACGCCCGTTCCTGCGGGCGGCGGATCTCGGGCTTGGCGGGGAAGAATACATCGTCCTCGAAAACGGCAAGCCTGTTCCGCACACAGCCGCTAAAATCGGTGATCTAGAAGTCGATACAATCATTAATGGACTGAAAGTGAAATCAGTTTTCACCCTGTTTAAGGAAAAAGCTTTTGAAAAATCGATGAGTGAATATGCGGAGATCTGTGATGTGCCTGAAGAGCAGATTGTCCAGCTCGCCCGGGAGTTCACTTCCCATGGCAAAAAGGCCGCCATCCATTCCTACCGCGGTCCGGCCATGCATACGAACGGCTATTACAGTGTTCGGGCCATCAATATGCTGAACCATCTGATCGGAAACCACGACTGGAAGGGCGGCGACACTTCCCTCAGCGCGAAATTCAAGGCTGTTGAAGGAAGATATGACCTTGCCTCTGTTCCGAAAGCGAATAAATCGTGGGGCATTCCAGTGACAAGGCATAAGGTTCCTTATGAAAAGACCTCTCTTTTCAAAAAGGACGGATATCCTGCGAAACGCCCGTGGTACCCGATCGGGAATAAACTCATTAATGATGTGCTGCCAAGTTCGGCTGAAGGCTATCCTTACAAAATCAAGGCATTGCTCATCAACCGGACATCTCCAATCATGGCGGGTCCGCGTTCTGAAATGCAGAAGGAACTATTAAAAGATCCGAAGGTAGTCGAGCTTGTTGTTTCCTCTGATATTGTGATCGGCGAATCAACGAAGTACGCGGATTTCATTTTGCCGGATTTGTCTTATCTTGAAAGCTGGAATGCGGAAGACATCTTCCCGATCATTAAGTATAAATTTGCCGGGGTCGTCCAGCCGGTAACAAGAATTGTCCCTAATGCCCGTCCGACTGAACAGGTTTATATTGATTTGCTGAAAGGAATGGGGCTGCCAGGAGTGGGGGATAATGCCTTTGCGGACGGAACCGGACTCCATACCCCGGAAGATTACTATCTGAAGCGGATTGCCAATATTGCATTTGATGGAAAGAAGCCTGTGAATGACGCGAGCACGGAAGAATTGGCCATTTTTGAAAAAGCGCGAAAGAAGGCACTTGGAAAATACTTTGATATCAATCTTCTTAAAAATGCCGTCAAGCCTGAAGAATGGAAGAAGGTCGTTTATGTCCTGAACCGCGGCGGCCGTTTCGAGCAGCCAGGGGATGAATATATCGGGAACCACCTGAAATACCAGTGGGGGAATCAAGTATATTTCTATGATGAAAAAGTTGCCGGCTTCAAGAGTGCTTATACAGGCAAGTTCTTTGAAGGCGTGCCGATTGTCGATGAAATCAGGCAGTATAATGGGGAAATCTATAAACCAGACATGCCGTTCCAGTTCATCAACTGGAAATCCCGCAATATGGGAACGCACCGGACAGAAGGCAATGCCTGGCTCCGTGAAGTCCGCGCTGAAAACTATGTATGGATCAACCCAGCTGATGCCGGCAAAAAAGGCATCAAGACAGGCGATGATATTTACCTTTTCTCTAATAGCGCAAAAGTGAAAACAGTCGCCCTTGTCACCCCGGGCATCAAACCGGGGGTCATCGGAGCGAACTTCAGCTTCGGGCATTATGCCTATGGCTCGGACACTGTTAAAATTGACGGTGAAAAGATAAAACCTGCTGAAAAGTACAGCCACCTGCCATTTGAGACGAACAAGCCGATGCAGGAAGAAACAGGCTATGCGCCAGCGCGCGGGAAAGGATTTTCCGTCAATGCGCTCGCAGACAGGGACGGCAGCTATTTCGAAGGCTATCTCGCCGATTTGATTGTCGGCGGGCCGGCCCAGCAGGATGTATATGTGGATGTGAAAAAGGCATAGAGGGGAAGGATAATAAATGAACAACATACAGGAAGAACAGCAGGGGCTCATCGCCATGGCCGATCTTTTCACAGCCATCTGGATGGGAGAATGGAACACATACGAGGATTTCTTCCAATCCATCCCGGTCGAGTTTCACGGCGAGCTCCCATTTCACGGCCATTATAACCGGGAAGAAGCCGATCTTTGGCTTCAAAATCATTTCAGCATCCCGGGGGAGCATTTCATCTCCCCATACTATTCAAGCTACCGTGCGCCTGGACAGGATGAAGAAGTGAAAAGGAACAGCCTCCTCCGCCTCATCGGAATGTACGAAAGAACAGGCTATTATTTCCCGCTTGAAAAGGAGATTTATCCTGACCATATAGCTGCCCTTACCGGCTTTGCCGCCTCTATACTGAAGGAGGAAGCGAAAGCGGCCGAGCAGGAAGACAAGGAATATCTTGACCAGCTGGGAAAGCTGAAGCGGGACGTTGTTGAAATATACCTGGCCCCACTTGTTTCATCCATTAAGGTGGCCGCACAAGGAAAAGTTAATAATCCTTTTGTGGATCAATTTGTTTTGTCAGTTTCAGAGTTTGTGGAGAAAGACCTTTTGGCAGAGCATAATTAAGATAGACTCATTAACCATTAAAAAACCCCGGAGCCCACTGCTCCGGGGTTTACAATTATTTCTTGCAGGCAACGAGAACTAGGCGCCCTTTGTCCAATTCTTTTTCGTACTGGGCCGCCTCATCGGCTGACAGTCCAAGAGATTCGAATTGCGCGCGGAGCTCGTCTCCGCGTTTTTTGAAAACATTTGTGACTGTGTTGATCAGCCCTTGCTCCTTCATGCCGACATCACCGGCATCAAGCGCATCCGCCAAATCTTCCTCACGGTCTTTATCATGGGCAAAAAGGTATACTTCATCTTTCGTGTACCCTTCCGTAGCCAATAACGAAAGCTTGTCCCTTGCCTGGACGCCATTTTCAACAACATCAACTTTATACATTATGAATTCCTCCTTCTATATTTGTTTCCACAGTTTTTATATAACCTTTCCCGCTCACGATAAACATGAAATTCAAGGAAACGTGCGCCTTATTTCGGTTTACCCCGTTTGGAATGGTAGAATGATAGAAAAAAGGGGAATAGGATAGAAAAGGAGGGATACGATGCTTGAGAACAATTTGCCGCCAAGCTGGTCAGAGCTGCTTGGACCGGAATTTGAAAAAGATTATTTCCAAAAATTGCGGGAATTTTTGATAGAGGAATATCGTGCGAAAACAATATTCCCTGAGTATCGGGATATATTCAATGCACTAATGCTGACAGGGTATGATGATGTGAAGGCGGTCATCCTCGGGCAGGATCCGTACCATGGCCCGGGGCAGGCGCATGGGCTAAGCTTTTCGGTTAAACCGGGCATCAATCCGCCGCCATCATTGAAAAATATTTTTAAGGAGCTATGCAGCGACCTGGGAATTGAGACGCCGGACCATGGTTATCTCGTCAAATGGGCCCAACAGGGCGTCCTGCTCCTCAATACCGTCCTGACCGTAAGGCAGGGGGAAGCAAATTCCCATCACGGTAAAGGGTGGGAGCAGTTCACCGACCGGGTAATCACCCTGCTGAACGAACGGGACAAGCCAGTTGTGTTCATCCTTTGGGGAAAGCCGGCCCAAGCGAAAATGGATTTGATTGATACAGCCCGTCACCGGGTCATCACCTCCCCGCACCCAAGCCCTTTTTCAGCAAGGAAAGGGTTCTTTGGAAGCCAGCCTTTTTCAAAAACGAATGAGCTGCTGAAAACGATGGGACAGGAAGAAATCGACTGGGAACTCCCTCCGCTCGAATTAGTAGAGGAAATCATACTGCCGCAGCATTCGTGAAGTTTAAATTTTTAGGCGGCCGGAGGCTTAAATGCTTCCGGTTTTTACGTGCGTGTGCCAGGGACGGAGGATGTGCGAAATAAATGGGAATCATGTAAAATGAAGTTGTTGTTTCATGCAGCTGCAGGGAGTGATTGATTTGAACATACATATCCAGACGCTTTTGGCAAAAATGGGTGAAGAGCTCGCGCTGGCAAAGTCGGCAGGAAAAGAGGAGTTGCTCAGGGAGAAGATTTCTTCGATTAAAACCTTGTGTGAGGTGATCCTTGAAGAAGGGAAGGGCAGCATTTCACAACCGTCCTTGACAGAAGCACGGCGGGAAATTCCGCTTGTCCATGTGCCAGGCAGCCAAGATCCGAAGCTTGAGGAAAGTGACGGAGCAAACGGCGATTCAATTTTTGATTTTTAGAAGGAAGGGTTTACTGAATGAAAACATTTATTATCATAGGAGCGATTAATGCATTCTTGGCGGTGGCGTTGGGCGCTTTCGGCGCGCACGGCCTTGAAGGAAAGCTTCCGGCGAAATACTTGGAGACGTGGAAGACGGGTGTTACATACCAAATGTTCCATGCGACAGGCCTTCTGGTCATTGGTCTTTTGCTTGGAAAGGTTCCCGCCAGTTCCCTATTTTCAACCGCAGGCTGGCTGATGCTTGTGGGCATCATTTTGTTCAGCGGAAGCCTTTATGTTTTGAGTTTGACGAAAATCAGCGTCCTTGGCGCGATTACACCGCTTGGAGGAGTCGCCTTTCTTGCGGCATGGGTATTGATCATTATAGGTGCAACAAAGTATTTATAGTATTTTTGCAAAAAAAGAGAGGAGAGCCGTCTGGAAAGATGCGGTTCTCCTTTTTTGCACAAGGAATCAGTTAGCGCGGCGGAAAAGAACTCAGACCGGCGCCGCCTCCCTGGAACGGATATTCATATTCGATTTCTTCATCAAAGGTGACATAATCAAGGTAGACCATCAAAAGCAGGTAGCGCATGCCGGTTTGCGGATCACTTAGGATGAGGTGGTCCCTCCCGGCAGCTTCGATGATACCTTTAAAGACCTGCTGCCTTTTCTGGTTATCCCTCGTCCCTTCGAAAGTCATATAAACGGTCGCCAGCTTTCCTCTATTAAGCCTGAGGATGTTTTCTACATACGACTGCTCAAGCGGCAGCATGCCGGGGATTTGCGGACCCGTTGATGGTGTACCTTGCGGAAAGCCTAAGCCTGAAGGCCCTCCGGAATAGGTAGGCACCCCTCCCCCCATCTGCCCTCCACCAAGACCCTGCTGCCCGAAGCCTTGCTGCTGTCCCGGAACCTGGCGGGCAGGCTCGGAATATGGCTGGAATCCTTGCTGCTGGCCGGTGTTATACCCATATGGATTCATTACATTCCCTCCTTAAAAATAAGCATAGGGAAACTGCCCAACCGAATGGGGCGGCCCCGCTGCGATAATGCCGATATCCACAGCCCCCACGAATGGCTTTTGCCGGGCAGGGGCGTGAAGATTCGCTACTTGAATCATATGAGAAGGGAAAAGGGTTTATGACAAGACCTCAATCTTTGGCGGCGGGGAATTTTGCACGCAAAAAACCCCGGAATCATTTTATCCGGGGGTTCAGCGATCATTGGGGATAAAACCCCACTGATGAATGTTTAGGTTATAAAGTCGTAGGAAGATTTAAACTGCCAGGAAGGAATCAATCTTGTCCTCGGCCAAAAGGTTGCCGACGAAGAAAGAGCCAAATTCGCCGTAACGCGCGCTCACTTCATCAAAACGCATTTCGTAAACAAGCTTTTTGAACTGAAGGACATCATCAGAGAAGAGCGTGACACCCCACTCGTAATCGTCGAATCCAACCGAACCGGTGATGATTTGCTTCACTTTGCCGGCGTACTGGCGGCCGATCATCCCGTGGCTGTACATAAGCTTCTTGCGGTCTTCCATCGGAAGCATGTACCAGTTGTCATTGCCCTGGCGGCGCTTGTCCATCGGATAGAAGCAAACATACTTCGCCTTTGGCAGCATTGGGTAAAGACGCGCGCGGACATGCGGGTTCTCATAAGGGTTTTCCCCGTCATTCAGATAATTGCTCAATTCCACAACAGACACATAAGAATGTGCCGGAATAGTGTATTCAGCCAGCTTGGATTTATTGAATTCTGTCTCTATTTCATTCAATTCCTCCATCGTCGGACGCAGAATCATCATCATGAAATCGGCTTTCTGACCGACAATCGTATACAACGCATGGCTGCCTTCCTTGTTCTCCATCGTGGCATTCCACTTTTCAACCAGGCCCTTGAATTCATCGATTGCAGCCTGGCGCTCATCAGCAGGCGTCATCTTCCAGGTTGTCCAATCTATACTCCTGAAATCATGAAGGCAGTACCAGCCATCAAGCGTTTTTGCAGCTTCATTCATCCAAATCACTCCCCAAAAGTTCTCAATAGTTCTGATTCATACACCCATCTACTATATCATAGTTTCGCCAAATTGCCCGGGAACATGCCCGGGTTGTCAATACATCGTTTAATAAGAATCAATAAGGGTTATTTTAATGAAGATGAGGATTGTTCTATGTCAATCTTTCTGAATAAATGAACATTTTTGCAAGTCGGGACTCGACCTTGAATTTTACTGCCACTGGAGTATGCTGAAGATATGAGAACTAAAGGAGGAAGTCGAACGTGAGCGATTTATTTTCGAATATTAAGCAGAAAATAACGGGCCATAATTTGAGGATTGTTTTTCCTGAAGGCTACGACGAAAGGGTTCTCCGCGCGGCGGGGCGTCTTGCCGCGGAGGGGATCATTACTCCGGTCCTGATCGGCAATATCGAGCAGGTTCAAGAAAGCGCCAGGAAGCTTGATGTCTCCCTTGAAGCTGCAGAAATTTATGACCCAGCCAATTACTTGATGATGGACGAGCTGGTCGCGGCTTTTGTCGACCGCCGGAAAGGAAAAGCCACCGAAGAGGATGCCCGGAAATTGCTTCTGGACGAAAACTATTTCGGGACCATGCTTGTTTACTTGAATAAAGCGAACGGGCTCGTAAGCGGCGCCTCCCATTCGACAGCTGATACCGTCAGGCCCGCGCTGCAAATCATTAAAACAAAGGAAGGCGTCAAGAAGACTTCCGGTGTATTCCTGATGGTCCGCGGTGATGAACAGTATGTATTTGCCGATTGTGCGATCAATATTGCCCCAGACAGCCAGGATCTTGCCGAAATTGCCATCGAAAGCGCCAGGACAGCAATGATGTTTGATATCGAACCTCGTGTGGCAATGCTGAGCTTTTCGACAAAAGGCTCCGCAAGATCACCTGAGACGGAAAAGGTAATGGCTGCTGTCGAGGAAGCGAAGAGGCGCGACCCGCTCCTTATCATTGATGGCGAGTTCCAATTTGACGCCGCGTTTGTTCCGGAAGTGGCCGTAGCAAAAGCTCCGGATTCAGTTTTGCAGGGAAATGCCAATGTTTTCGTTTTTCCTAGCCTTGAAGCCGGTAATATTGGCTATAAAATTGCCCAGCGTCTTGGCGGCTTTGAAGCGGTCGGCCCGCTGCTGCAAGGGCTCAACCGCCCTGTCAATGACCTGTCGCGCGGATGCAGCACGGATGATGTGTATAATCTCGCGCTTCTCACTGCCGCACAGACATTGAGGTAGAAATTGTCCGCACTGATTTCTAAGACAGCTTAAAAACTGAAGAAAGCCCAGCCTCTTTTAAATAGAAGGCTGGGCTTTTTGCTAGTAGCTTAGTTTCATGCCGCGATTTTACAAGGATTAAATAATCAGCAGAAGGCTGACCGCCATGACCGCCATCCCGGCGATCAGGCCGTAAATCGGAAGGTGGGTTTCATCATACTTTTTCGCCGCGGGCAGCAGTTCATCAAGGGAAATGAAGACCATGATGCCGGCAACAGCTGCGAAGATGATTCCGAACATGATGTCATTCAGGAACGGCATAAGGAACAGATAAGCGACAAGTGCGCCAATCGGCTCGGAAAGGCCAGACAGGAACGACAGCCGGAACGCTTTTTTACGGTCTCCTGTCGCAAAATAAACCGGTACCGAAACAGCGATTCCCTCCGGAATGTTGTGAATCGCAATTGCAATCGCGATGGCTACCCCGAGTTTAGGGTCCTGAAGGGCGGACGTGAACGTCGCTATCCCCTCGGGAAAGTTGTGGATGCCGATCGCCAGGGCAGTAAAGGTGCCCATTTTCAGCAGAGCGGCATCCTGAACCCCTTTTCCCGGCTGCATGTCCTCAACAGTTTTCAATTCATGGGGATTGCTTTGTTTTGGAATGAACTTATCAATTAAAGCGATTAACAGAATACCGCCAAAAAAACCGCCGACCGTAGCCCAATTTCCCCAATGATCGCCAATTGCCGCGACAAGTGCGGTCTTGGCCTTAAAGAAAATTTCAATCATTGAAACGTAAATCATGACACCGGCGGAAAAACCAAGGGTGACCGACAGGAATTTCGTATTGGTCGTTGAGGTAAAAAAGGCGAGCAAACTTCCTATCCCGGTTGCAAGTCCCGCAAATAATGTTAACCCTAAGGCAAATAAAACTTCTTCGGACACAATCAATACCCCTCTCGAAGCGAAAATTTAAGTGTATGGGCAAATAGCAACAAAGCTTCGTGCATACATATTCTGTTGTATATCCCTTCAACCAATATATTCACTTTACCGAAAATGTTTCCTTGAGTAAACATTTTATCTCATGGTGAACTAAAACGCACGAAAAATATTTTTTCCAAGGGAATTTTTTGCAAAATGGACAAGCTATCCTTCCCGGCTGCGCGGAAGCCACTTAATTGAAGGTGGCCGCTATGCTATAATAACGGGGTTGAACAATGAAATCGCCCACCGATTTAAAGCGTGGATTGGCGTAAAACTTAATACTATTAAGGTTTGTTTTCCTTGATTGTTGATTTCCACTCCGGGGACATGCTTTCCGCGGGGCGAAGCATCTACCTGAATTTGCTTCGTGCAGCTTTGCGACGAGCTGAAAGTTCACTTCCTCGAATAGTCTATGGCGCAGGAGCAGTCTTTTTGGAGCCTCCTCGGCGTCATAGACGCCTGCGGGGTCTCCACGTGCCGCTACATCCCGCCGGAGTCAGTCCCCTCCGTTCCAATCAACTTCATTGAATATCAATTTTCAACTTTGACTAATCTCTTTATAAACCTAAAATATGCAGGAGGCCGTTTATGTTGAATGAGGCACTCACTTTGCTCCGCCAGGACCAATGGCGGCTGATTGACCAATCTACAACCGGCATTTTAATGCCTGCAATCGAATCGTTCGCGATTGACGATACATTATGTGCCTCGGTCGGTTCGCACCTCGCACCGGCAACCGCCCGCACCTGGGTCCACCGCGATACCGTCGTTCTTGGCATCCAGGACACAAAGCTTCCCAATCTTGAAGAAGGCGTGGAGTTTCTCCGCAGCCGCGGATATGAAGTAATTGTCCGGAATTCAGGCGGGCTTGCTGTCGCCCTTGATGAGGGCGTCCTGAATATCTCCCTTATTTTGCCCGAAAAGGAAAGGAGCATTGATATCAATCGCGGCTATGATGCGATGTGGATGCTGATCCGGCAAATGTTCGGCGATTTCGGCAAAACAATTGAAGCGAGGGAAATCATCGGGTCCTACTGCCCAGGAAGCTACGATTTGAGTATCGGCGGCAGGAAGTTCGCTGGCATCTCCCAGCGCCGGCTCCGCAAAGGGGTGGCTGTGCAGATCTACTTAAGCGTGGAAAAAAGCAGTGGCACGCGGGCCGAACTGATTCGCGATTTTTATTCCATCGCCCTTCAGGGGGAGAAGACCAAATTCGTTTATCCCGAAGTTAGACCTGAGGTGATGGCGAGCCTATCGGAATTGTTCGGCGTCCCGCTCACCGTCCAGGATGTGATGCTAAGGCTCCTCCGGCAGCTGAAAGAAAACAGCGGCCTTCTTTATTCAGGGCAGCTGACCCCGCATGAACTGGATCTCCTCCCCGGTTATTACACGAGGATTCTTGACCGGAATACAGAACTGACAAAGCCGTAAACCCTTGAATGGGCTTACGGCTTTTCATTGTTCTTTTGCGGATATTCGGGTTTTAATTTTCGTAGATTACTCTGCTACTTTTTCCAGATTCCCGTTCCGGTCCATTTTGAACGTCGTCGCAGGGCGCTCTTCTTCTTCAAAAAGGACAAGCTTGCGCGCCTTGTTCATGATTTTCAGCAGCGTTTCATAATCTTCCTGAATGACGCCGGTATTTTGCTCGAGGTGCTGGATTTTTGCATCCATTTCCTCGTTTTGCTTCTTCAGATTGGCGATTTCGCGCTTCAATCTTTCATTCTCACTTTTTAAGGCTTGCGCATGCACGCTTGTACTATCGTAATTTTGCAAAAAGGCAATTACGGCCTGCATCGTCAATCCTTGTGGCGCTGCCTGGACAGAATAGCCTGGCTGGACTGCTGAAGTTGAAAGTCTGGCAGGATGGTTTGCCGTCGTTTTCGCATTCAGTTCCTCGACCATTTTTTCCAAATCGAACTGTTCCGATTGTTCGGAAACCGCGGGAGTCAGTTCCACTGCTGCTTCCATTGTGGTTACCGGGGTGCTTTCCATTAACACCGCATCAAGCTCGACGGGAGGCGTATAAAGGAGTTTTTTCTTGCCGCCCTGCTCTTTTCCGAGTATCCTTTGGCGCTGTTTCCGCTGCTTTTTCGCCAGCTGAAGCGCTTTTTCATAGTTATGGCGGACCACGGCATTCCAGCGGAATCCGCACGCGGCTGACGTCCTGTTCAGCCTGTCGCCGACTTCCTCGAACGCGTTCAGCTGGGTGCTGCCTTCCCTCACGTGGCGAAGGACGGTCTCAGCCAGCAATAAATCATCTTCCACTGTCCAGGCATCCTGGCGCACCTTCATGTCCAACAACTCCTTTTCAACATTTGCTTCTGTATTCATGAATAATCAAGCCTCCTTGTGCAAAAAAGTCCTATTCCTGCACTTGTTTTTAATTGTTTTATTTTCCTAGCATTATCTTGGACACTTTTTTTCTGTTTTATACAGGGAATTAAAAGGATAGTAGACTGTAAACCGCCGGACGGCTTGCATTGACGGCAAAGAAGCAGTAAAATACGGTAGGACATTAGCCAAAATTAACTGAGTTTTTAATATAGATTGATGAACGGAAAGGATTTGAATGGAATGCCAAATGAGTTCCGCGTGTGTGATGACTGCCAGGCAGTCAATCTGAAGACGCTCATTCCACGGCTGAAACAGCTCGACCCTGAAGCAAAAATTGAAATCGGCTGCCAATCCTACTGTGGCCCAGGCCGCAAAAAAACATTCGCCTTCGTCAACAACCGACCTCTGGCTGCGCTAACAGAAGACGAACTCATGGAAAAGGTCGGCAAAAAAATCAAATAAAACAACGCACCAATCACCCTTGCTGCCGGCAGGGTGATTTTTTGATGGACGGAGACAGTTCCGGTGCTTTATTGGAATCAGAATGAAGAGCTGGAACGGTTCCTGAGTCACTGTCGAAAATTGCCGTAGGTTTTTGCTGAAAGTGGGATGATTCTGTGTCGAATTGGGGATATAATAGAGAGAAGTTTAGAGGGGCAGGGGAGATGGATGGGGTTTTTATCGGAAAAACTGAATGAAGAGAAAGTTTTTAAGGATCCGGTCCATCGGTATGTCCATGTCCGCGATAGGATAATTTGGGATTTGATTGGGACGAAGGAATTTCAAAGGCTGCGGCGGATTAAGCAGCTGGGAACGACTTTTTTGACGTTCCATGGGGCGGAGCACAGCCGTTTCAATCATTCACTCGGAGTATATGAAATTACCCGGCGGATTGTTGATGATGTTTTTGCAGGAAGGCCGGAATGGGATGAGGGCGACAGGCTCCTCGCATTATGCGCTTCACTCCTTCACGATCTCGGCCACGGCCCGTTTTCGCACGCGTTTGAAAAGGTATTCGACCTTGACCACGAGGAATTTACCCGGGCGATCATTCTCGGAAATACAGAGGTTAATAGGATTCTTGCGAGGGCAGGCGCTGATTTCCCGAGGCAGGTTGCCGAAGTCATCGCGAAAACATCGGACAAAAAGCAGGTCGTCAGCCTGATTTCAAGCCAGATTGATGCCGACCGGATGGATTACCTTCAACGTGACGCGTATTTTACAGGCGTCAGTTACGGATTTTTCGATATGGAACGGATTCTCCGCGTCATGAGGCCGCGTGAGGACCAAGTTGTTTTTAAACATAGCGGCATGCACGCGATTGAAGACTACATAATGAGCCGGTACCAGATGTACTGGCAAGTGTATTTCCATCCTGTATCGCGTGGGGCGGAAGTGATTCTGACGAAAATCCTCCACCGCGCAAAAGACCTCCACAGCCGGAATTATGCATTTAAGCATGATCCGCTGCATTTTTATTCGGTTTTTGAAGGGAAACTGACCCTTGAAGACTACCTAAAGCTCGATGAATCGATCATCCTCTACTATTTCCAAATGTGGCAGGACGAAGAGGATGCCATCCTGAGCGACTTATGCCGGAGGTTTGTGAACCGCAACCTGTTTAAGTTTGCAGAGTTCGACCCCGCCAAGGAATATAAAAAACTGGCCGAGCTGACTGGGTTGTTCCAGAAAGCGGGCATTGACCCGGAATACTATCTTGTTGTCGACTCGTCCTCGGACCTGCCGTACGATTTTTATCGGCCGGGGGAGGAAGAGGAAAGGCTGCCGATTAACCTTTTAATGAAAAATGGGGACTTGCGCGAGCTTTCGCGTGAATCGGAAATCGTCGAGGCCATTTCCGGCAAAAGAAGGACCGACCACAAGCTGTATTACCCGGCAGACATTCTGTCAGATGATTCTTCCAAAAAAAATATAAAAAAGCAGATTCGCAGCATTCTGGACTTTTAGAAGAGACGGGATTCCCGGGATCAAGTACCCGGAGAAAGGCAACTCCCGCCTTAAAAAGACGCCCTTTCATAAATAGGGGAGCAGGAGATGAAGAGGTTTGTTAAATGATCATGCAAGGCTGATGCATGCCGTAATGGTTTCAGGTGAGATTGTCGGACGTAAAAAATTGCAGAAAATGATATTTATCGCAAAAAAAATGGCCTTTCCTTTTCAGGAACGATTTCAGTTCCATTTCTACGGACCTTACTCGGAAGAGCTGACCCTCCGCGTCGAGGAACTTTGCAATATGGGCTTCCTTGAGGAATGCAAGGAAAACAAGGGCGGCTACAGCCAATACCGCTATTGCCTTACTGAAGCGGGCAAGGAGTTTTTGGGGATGAGCGGGATTGACATGCCGAACCTGGCCGATTGTCTCGCCGACATGAATGGGCAAAGCGCACGGTTCCTTGAGCTGGTCTCCACGGTTCTTTATTTTGACAATCTCGAAAAGCCCGAGGTGGCCGAGAAGGTCTTTACCTTGAAAAGCAGCCAGCGTTATACCCAGGAAGAAGTTGACGAAGCGTATGAATATATCCGCTCTTTAAAGGAAAAAGCTAAGCTCCACTAGAAGGGGCTTAGCTTTTATGGTATTATCGCAGGGATTCACAGGCGGCGGTAAGGTCTGGCCTATTGGTCGCTTGCCCTGACGCCAGCTTTCGCGTAATGGTTTTTAGCCATTTCCTCAATAATGACGGTGACGTTCTCTTTCGGAGCCCCGGCAGCTTCGACGACAGCGTCGGTCACTTTTTCGACGAGCGCTCTTTTCTGTTCATCCGTCCGGCCCTCAAGCATTTTCACGGTTACAATCGGCATAATCCATTCCTCCTCTTATGTAAGTGATTTCAGTTTTCCACAATTCGAAAAAAACCGCAAGCGGGGGCAGGCGATTTTCATTTCTCTGCCAAATTATTGTATACTTGAAGGAAAGTGTTGCCGGGCAAAAGAATGCAGCGGCTGCGCGGGCATTTTTTTGCATATAGATAGAAAAACCACACACAGGGGGAAAAACTTTGAGCCTTTTTCCGTATAATACAGTAGAAAAATTCGTCTTTGCCGCACTGACACTTGTCATTGCCTTTTCAGTGCACGAATTCGCGCATGCTTACACAGCCTGGAAATTTGGCGACAACACGGCGAAAAACCAGGGAAGGCTGACGCTGAATCCGGTTAAGCATATCGACCCGATCGGGGCGATTATGATTTTCGTCGTTGGCTTCGGCTGGGCACGTCCGGTTCCTGTCAACCGCTTCTTTTTCAAAAATCCCCGTTTAGCGGGAATCCTCGTTTCGGTCGCGGGTCCGATCAGCAACTTCATCCTTGCTTCAATCGGCTTTATCGTCTTTTTCAGTCTCGGCCGTTTTGGCGCTGATGGGGCGTTCGCGGAAACCATGCTCGAATTTTTGAACACATTCATCTGGCTGAATCTCGTCCTGTTCGTCTTCAACCTGATGCCGCTCCCGCCGCTCGACGGCTACCGCATAGTGGAGGATTTGGCCCCTGGCGGAATCCGGGCAAAAATGACCCAGTATGAAAACTACGGATCACTGATTTTTCTGATCCTCGTCCTGACGCCGCTTGGCGATTATACGATCTGGCCGGTTTTCAGAGTCATCCTGCCAGCAATAGCAGACGGAATGTATGAATTTTTCTTATCGTTTTTCATTTAGATTAGCTCAGTTTAAGGTGAGTGTTGATTTTAAATGAGTTGATTGAAACGGAGGGGGCTGACTCCGGCGGGATGAAGCGGCACGTGGAGACCCCACAGGCGTCATAGACGCCGAGGAGGCTCCAAAAAGACTGCTCCTGCGCCACAGACTATTCGAGGAAGTGAACCTTCAGCTCGTCGCAAAGCTGCACGAAGCAAATTCAGGTAGATGCTTCGCCCCGCGGAAAGCATGTCCCCGGAGTGGAAATCAACAATCAAGGATAGCAGAGCCTCTAGATTAAATCTGTGTTAATTCAAACTGAGGGCATATGCGGAGCAGGTGCCCGGAATGAGAATAGAGTCAGTTTTTGCAGGGAGGTAAAGGATAAAGTGGAACAAAAAAAGAAAAAAGTCGGGTTTAACATAATCAAAACCGACCCGCTTGATAATCATAAAGGATTTGGTAAAGGGTCGCTGACGCTCGATAATATTTCACCGGTCATCATCGATGTGGAAGAGGGCGAAGCGGTCATTGACGTCGGCGCCATGCACGCACGCAGCGTCGCCGAAAAAGGCATCAAGTTCTTGCCGAATAAAGAAGATGTCCCTGATGCGAAGCCATACTGGCTCATCTGGGTGACAATTGACAGGAACGAAAATGGCCCTTACTATGCCGGAGTGACAGCATGCGAAATGACCATCAACCGTGAAATCCGCCGCGGCTACAAGTCGCTTCCGGAGCATGTCAACCGGATGGACAAATCGCTCAAACGTTACATCATCGTCGACCATATGGACGACAAATCGAAAAAAATCCTCACCGATTTCTTGAAAGCGCACAACGAAGCGTTTTGGGAGAATTCCTCGGAGGAGCTGAAAAATGGGTTGGCTGTCCAGTAATCATGGATATCTCGCTTATGTTTGCTGGTAATTGAATAAAAGTGATTAACAAGCCTGTCCTTCTGGATGGGCTTGTTTAATTTAACTAAAGTGAATTTCGAAGATTGTTCGAAAAAGAACAGAAGGCAGCCGGATCATTCCGGCTGCCAAACTTAGTTCCTATTTTAGAGATTGCCGCCAAACGAGTCATTCTCCCCAATCCCAAAGCCGTTTATACCACGTTTTCCCGGGTTTGCGGATTTCGCCATCCTGTCCTTTTCCGCGGGTGCCTTCCTCAATGCTGCCATGCTCCAGATGGTCGGTGCAGTATTCGACTGGCTCGGTGCCGGATTCGAAATATGTGAAGCGCCGGACCGGGCATTCCTTTGTCGCAAGCTTGCCGTTCGCCACATCGACATACACTCCGGTCACACCCTCGCGCGGCACCTTGAATGGTTTAATTGGCTTGCCGTGCAACGCTTCCTCCATGAACCGGACCCAAATTTGTTTGGCATACGACTTTTCAGGGACGCTTTCAATTTTGCGAGCATCATCATAGCCGGTCCAGACCGCAGAGACGAGTTGCGGCGTGAAGCCGATCATCCAGCTGTCCGTCGGGGTGGAACCGGATTTACCGGCATATGGCCTTGTCATCCCTTTCAAGATAGTACTGCCTGTCACGTTGGCGTAGCCATTCAGTTTCGTGTCGAACACGCCCATCATCAATTGCGTCATCACATATGCTCTTGCCGGGTCGAGGATTTGTTCCTCGCTGTCCTCTTTTTCGTAAATAATTTTGCCATTGGCGGTTTCGACCCGGGTAATGAGCGTCGGCTCGACCTTCTTGCCGCCATTGGCGAACAGGCTGTAGGCATTGGCCATTTCGAGGACGCGTACTCCGGAAGTGCCGAGCGCCAGGGAAGGGACTTTTGCCATCGGAGTCGTCAGTCCGAATTTCGCTGCTTCATTAACAAGTGTTTCTTCCCCCAAAAACAAATGGGTTTTTACGGCATACACATTATCGGAGACAGCCAGTGCCTGGGCCAGAGTAATTTCGCCATCCGCATATTTATTGTTGTAGTTATGGGGCGTGTAATCTGGCTGTCCGTTTTCAAATCGGAAGGTAGTCAGCTCGCTCCTGACCGTTGTCGAAGGAGTGTAGCCGTGCCCCAACGCTGCGTAATAAAGAAAGGGCTTGATGGTTGAACCGGGCTCACGCTTTGCCTGGACGGCCCGGTTGAATGGGCTTTTTTCGTAATCGCGCCCACCGGCCATCGCTTTGACATGTCCGTTTTTCGGATTGACTGCGACAAGCGCCGCCTGTATGTCCGACCCTGAAGCAATGACGGAATTGATTTGTTTTTCCGCTGCTTCCTGCTGTTTTACATCAATGGTTGTATACACGCGCAGGCCGCCGAGGGCAATAGCCCGCTCGTTCAGGCCAAGCTGGTTTTTCAGGGCGGCGGCAACAGCGTCCTGGAAGTAAGCTGCTTTTTTAATTTTCCTGCTTGGGTCGGTCCCGGTAAGCGCAAGATTCGCCGTAGATGCCGTTTCCGCCTCGGCGGGTTTTATATAGCCATTTTTGGCCATCGCCTGCAAAATAATCCCTTGTCTTTGCTTCGCTCTTTCCATCGACGCAAACGGCGAAAACGCGCCGGGGCCTTTCGGAATGCCGGCGAGCATCGAAGCTTCCGCAAGCGTAAGGTCGGCGGCATTTTTGCCGAAATAGTACTGGCTCGCGGCTTGGATGCCATATGCCCGGTTACCATAATAGATTGTATTTAAATAACCTTCAAGAATTTGTTCCTTTGAATAATTCATTTCCAGCCTGATGGCGTAGAGGGCTTCTTTCAGCTTCCTCGTCCATGTTTTATCATGCTCGAGGAAAAGATTCCGCGCGTATTGCTGCGTGACCGTGCTGGCGCCCTGGACTTTCCCGAATGCTTTTATATCGGCAATCGCAGCACCGGCAATCCGTTTCAGGTCAAAGCCGCTATGTTCGAAAAATTTCCGGTCTTCAATTGAGATGGTCGCCTCAACGAGATAGGGTGACATCTTATTGAGCGGCACCCAATATCTCTTTTGCCCATAGCTGGTTTCGCCGATGACCGTCCCGTCATCCGCGTAATATAACGTTGATTGGGGAACGGCAAGCGGGGGCGGGCCAAGCACTTTGGCATAAACAAGAATCAGGAGCGCGGCAATTGCCAGGGCCGCCGAACCGAACAGGCCAAGAAAAAACGCCGCCCTCATATATTTGACAACTCTTTTGAACCCCTGCCCAGTCATCGTTTCCATCTTCTCACCCCTTCACTTTCCCTCAGGAAAAATCGCCCATAAACCGGGCCATACATACAGTATGAAAAGAAAGGGAGTTTTTTAAACATTTGCCAATCCCAACCGAAAGTTTTTCTTGCAATTTCACGTGTTTCCACTATACTTTTCTCATGTTTGCATTTACCGGTTTGGGGAAGTATAGCAATAAAGTGAAATTTCCATTCGTGGGGGTTACTGCCCGATGAAAATGGGGCAGACTATTGCCCGCTTCACTGGCGCTTATTCTTGCAAAAAATGTAGCCTGCCGGGAAATCAATTTTGAAAGGAAGATGGAAATGGGTGGACTTTGGTTTACTGAGAAACAGACTGAAAACTTCGGAATTACAATGAAAGTGAAACGCACCTTACATACAGAACAGACAGATTTTCAAATGCTTGAGATGGTCGAAACAGAAGAGTGGGGCAACATGCTCCTGCTTGACGGCATGGTCATGACATCCATCAAGGACGAATTCGTCTATCATGAAATGGTCGCGCATGTGCCACTGTTTACCCATCCAAACCCTGAAAACGTTCTCGTTGTCGGCGGCGGCGATGGCGGCGTCATCCGTGAAGTGCTAAAGCACCCATCGGTGAAAAAGGCGACGCTTGTCGATATCGATGGCAAGGTTATTGAGTATTCGAAGGAATTTTTGCCGGAGATCGCCGGGAAGCTTGACGATCCTCGCGTCGATGTAAAGGTTGGCGACGGCTTCATGCATATCGCTGAAAGTGAAAATGCCTATGACGTCATCATGGTCGATTCGACTGAACCGGTCGGCCCGGCTGTCAACCTGTTCACGAAAGGCTTCTATGCAGGCATTTCCAAGGCGTTGAAGGAAGATGGCCTGTTTGTTGCCCAGTCGGACAACCCTTGGTTCAAGGCGGACCTCATCCGTGATGTCCAGCGCGATGTGAAGGAGATTTTCCCGATCACCCGCCTGTATATTGCCAATATCCCGACTTACCCGAGCGGCATGTGGGCCTTCACAATCGGCTCGAAGAAATACGATCCGCTTGAAGTATCGGAAGACCGCTTCCATGAGATTGAAACAAAGTACTACACGAAAGAACTCCACAAAGCGGCGTTTGTTTTACCTAAATTCGTTGGAGATCTAGTGAAGTAAACGGCCTTTGCCAAAAAAGTTACCAATAAAAATTCATGAACGCGCAGGGAGGGAGGCCATGTCTCCCTCTCGCTGTGCCTGGAAAGGAAAATGTACGATGCGATTTGATGAAGCGTATTCAGGAAATGTATTTATCAAAAGCCATCCTGATTTTGAAGAAAGCCAAGTAGTCCTCTACGGCATGCCGATGGATTGGACTGTCAGCTACCGCCCCGGTTCCCGTTTCGGTCCGTCGAGGATCCGTGAAGTGTCGATTGGCCTGGAAGAATACAGCCCGTATCTCGACCGCGAGCTTGAGGATGTAAAATACTTCGATGCCGGTGATATCCCGCTTCCGTTCGGCAACGCGCAAAAAAGCCTTGATTTGATTGAGGAATTCGTGGACAAGGTTTTGGCGGCAGGGAAGTTTCCGTTCGGAATGGGCGGCGAGCACCTTGTTTCTTGGCCTGTCATGAAGGCCGTTTACAAAAAATATCCGGACCTTGCGATCATCCATATGGACGCGCATACCGATCTGCGCGAAAACTATGAAGGCGAACCGCTTTCCCACTCGACGCCGATCCGGAAGATTGCCGAGCATATCGGGCCTTCCAACGTATATTCGTTCGGAATCCGTTCAGGAATGAAGGAAGAATTCGATTGGGCCAAGAGTGTCGGGATGCACATTTCCAAGTTTGACGTCCATCAGCCGCTAAAGGAAATTTTGCCGAAGCTTGCCGGACGCCCGGTTTATGTGACAATTGACATCGATGTCCTTGACCCGGCCCACGCGCCAGGCACCGGAACGGTTGATGCAGGCGGCATCACTTCCCGCGAGCTGCTCGCTTCGATCCATGAGATTGCCCGGTCCGATGTGAAAGTCGTCGGAGCCGACCTAGTCGAAGTTGCGCCGATTTACGACAACTCCGAACAGACCGCCAACACCGCGAGCAAGCTCATCCGCGAAATGCTGCTTGGCTGGGTGAAGTAAGCTTTTTGCAAAAATCCCACCCGAAATGGGCCGGAATATAAATCTGTAAATATTTTCTGCAAAAGAAAGTGCCTGTATCCAACATGGAGCAGGCACTTTTTGAATTGTTGGGCGTCAAAAGATATAATTAAGTGATAGACTTCTGACGGGGTAGAGCAAGTTTAGTTTTCATGATATAATTTCATACTTATAAAGGGTTATGGAAAAAAGTTATTTTGCCAGGCTGAAAAGGAGTGGACCGGATGGACCCGAAGCCAGTCAATGTCAACATCAATACATCGATCATCCAGTCCGGCATGAAGGAAGAATTCATCACCGGGTCTAGCGGTTTTTTTTACAAAAAAGGCAGTGCCGTCTATCTTCAATATGAGGAAAAGGCGGAAGAAGGGGTCATCAGAACCATTTTGAAAATGGACAGCGGTGAAGCGTTGCTCCTGAGAAGCGGGGCAGTCAAAATGAGGCTGCCGTTCAAGCTGAGTGAAGAAACGCGCGGCAGCTACAATACCGCGTATGGAACCCTGCCAGTGAAAGCCGTCACCGCCAGGCTTGCCCAGGCCATCAGGGAAAACGGCCGAGGCGGCATATTCAGGCTGAAATATGATTTGCACATCGCGGGCGAGCCCGCCGGTACATATAGTTTGTCAATCACGTTTGAGGAGGAAATGGAATGAATTTAGTGAAGCAGGTGCAGCACAACCTGAAAGAAGAAATAAAAGCGGCAGTCCTGAAGGCCGGCCTGGCTACAGAAGAACAGCTGCCTGAAGTATTCCTGGAAACGCCGAAAGAGAAGGTGCACGGTGATTATTCGACCAATATGGCGATGCAGCTCGCCCGTGTCGCAAAAAAAGCGCCGCGCATGATTGCCGACGCGATTGTCGCCAATTTTGACAGGACGAAAGCGTCCATCGAAAAGATTGAGTTGGCCGGACCTGGATTCATCAACTTTTACATGGACAACAGCTACCTGACCGGGCTGATTCCTTCCGTTCTGGAAGCAGGAGAGAAGTACGGGGAGACAAATACGGGGAACGGCCAGAAAATCCAGGTCGAGTTCGTGTCTGCGAACCCGACTGGCGACCTGCATCTCGGCCATGCACGCGGCGCTGCAGTCGGCGATTCGCTGTGCAACATCCTGGCAAAAGCCGGCTTTGATGTATCGCGCGAATATTATATTAACGACGCCGGAAACCAGATCAACAACCTCGCTCGTTCCGTTGAAGCCCGCTACTTCCAGGCGCTCGGCATGGAGAAGGAAATGCCGGAGGACGGCTACCATGGCGAGGACATTAAAGGAATCGGCAAACAGTTGGCTGAGGAGCATGGCGACAAGTTCGTCCACATGGCGGAGGATGAACGCTTCAACTTCTTCCGTGAGCACGGGCTGAAAGTTGAGATGGCGAAGCTGAAGAAGGATCTTCAGGACTTCCGCGTTGAATTCGATGTTTGGTATTCCGAAACTTCGCTATATCATAATGGCAAAATTGACGCAGCACTGAAGACGCTCCGTGATAATGGCCATATTTACGAGGAGGACGGCGCCACCTGGCTCCGCTCCACTCCATTCGGCGACGATAAGGACCGTGTATTAATTAAGCAGGACGGGTCTTACACGTATCTGACTCCAGATCTCGCTTATCACAAGGACAAACTGGACCGCGGTTTTGAAAAATTGATTAACATCTGGGGCGCTGACCACCATGGCTACATCCCGCGGATGAAGGCGGCAATTGAGGCGCTCGGCTATGGCCGCGATGTGCTGGAAGTGGAAATCATCCAGCTTGTCCATTTATACAAAAACGGCGAGAAAATGAAAATGAGCAAACGTACCGGTAAGGCCGTCACGATGCGTGATCTTGTCGAAGAAGTCGGACTAGACGCGACCCGCTACTTCTTCGCGATGCGTAGCGCCGATACGCATATGGATTTCGACCTTGACCTCGCTGTGTCGCAGTCGAATGACAACCCGGTTTACTATGCCCAGTATGCGCACGCGCGTATTTCGAGCATTCTGCGCCAGGCGGCGGAACACGGTTTTGAGGTCGAGAAAGATGCTGACTTCAGTCTTGTTGGATCCGAGAAGGAAGTCGACTTGCTGAAGAAGCTCGGCGAATTCCCACAGGCGGTCAGCGACGCGGCTGTGAAACGCACGCCGCATCGGATTGCCAACTATGTTTTTGACCTTGCTTCCACTTTCCACAGCTTCTACAACGCCGAAAAGGTTGTCGATAAGGAACAGCCGGACCGCACGAAAGCCCGCCTAGCTCTTGTAAGGGCTGTTCAGATCACGATGAAGAACGCCTTGTCGCTGATCGGTGTTTCCGCACCGGAAAAGATGTAAGGATTTTGATTTTGCAAAATTCCTGATTCTATTTTCAGAAAGGCAGGAAATTAAACAGCATTAGTTTAATGTGTTTTCGGAAATTATTTAGTTCAAGATTTGGCCCTCCGACTTTGGTTCTCGGAGGGCCTTTTGCATGGCCTTTCGTTCAATTAGGGGTTATGGCTGAGGTCTGGAAGTTTATAAAAATCGCTTTTTGTCATTGGATAAAAAAGGGGGACCAGGCAAATAGTATATGGGACAACTGTTTAAGGAGTGGAACTCATGAATATAGGCCGCGCAAAAGAAATCCTCGAATCCGCAGACAATATTGTAGTAACGTACGAAGGCAGCCGGGTGATGATCCAGAATGTTGACGAACGCGAAAAAACAGCCCGGATTTTCTGGCGTGAAAACCCCGAACAGGAGCAGACCGTTCCGGTCATGAATTTGATAGAGGAAGAGACGCTGAGGTAAAGAGATGTACTGAATGTATCTTGTTGTTGGTTGACTAAGTGCCAGACAGTCAGACCTTCGGGCACTAAAGGAAGAGATAGAGCCCGAACAGCTCAGGTCAGCCGGTCCTTCGGGCACTAAAGGAAGAGATAGAGCCCGAACAGCTCAGGTCAGCCGGTCCTTCGGGCTCTAAAAGAAGACATAGAGCCCGAACAGCCCAGGTCAGCTGGTCCTTCGGGCTCTAAAGGAAGACTTAGAGCCCGAACAGCTCAGGTCAGCCGGTCCTTCAGGCTCTAAAGGAAGACATAGAGCCCGAACAGCCCAGGTCAGCTGGTCCTTCGGGCTCTAAAATCTAAACTCGTTTCCATTCAGCCAAACTACTTCCACTCAACCGCTGCCCCGCCAATCCGTTTCACCCCGCGGATCGCCGCCACCTCCGGAACTAGCTTCAGCAAAGCCAGATCCTTCGCTTTTGCCTCAATCATGAAATCCACGTCCTGCCCGATTTCCCTCAACACCTGCAACAGAGGCATTAAAAAATCCAGATCCAAATAATCCGCGTGTGAGCGGTATGCCTTTTCGGACTTTGGCGAGGAAACATGGATTTTAGGCACATGTCCAATCTCCGACCAAGTCGAAAACACCTCAGGCAGAAGTTCCTCCAGCGGCCGCTCTGATGGATTCGCCATATGATGGTGGTAATCGAAAGCAAGCGGTATGCCCTGCCGCAAACAAACGGCAAGCGTTTCTTCTGTCGTGTACGTTTTATCGTCGTTCTCAAGTGTCATCCGCGCTTTTACCGCCAGCGGCAGCTGTTTAATGTTCTCATGAAACCGGACAAGCGCCGACTCTTTATCCCCATACGCACCGCCCACATGGATATTGAGTGTTCCCCAATCCTCTAGCCCCATACACTCGAGCATATTGTAATGGTACTCCATATCCCGGACGGCATTCACGGTAATCTCCTCTTTGGGGGACGTGAAAAGCGTGAACTGGTTCGGGTGGAAGCTGACCCGGAGCCGGTATTTTTTCACGAGGCTGCCGATTTCATGCCACTGCTCCCGAAGCGGCGAGGCAAAGTCCCATCCTGCTTCAGGATGCGTGGCAAGCGGCACAATCGAGCTTGACATCCGGTATACCTCAATCCCATGGGCAATATTGTAATAAAGCATTCGCAGCGTGTTCGTAAGATTTTCCGCCGTCAAAGCCAGCAGCTTCCCCCGCCGTTCCTCCTCCCCGAGCAGTTTATAGCGCGCAAATGTCATTGTCCGCGAAGGCGAGGCCTCCCAGAGAGAAAGAGCAGTGGACACATACCCAAACCGAATTTTCAAAACATCACCCCCTCGGTGAAAAAATGAACAAAAAGTTAGGCAGGGAACGGTTCCGCTGCTTCTGTCGGGTAATAGAATAAAGCGCTGGGACCATTCCCTCCTTTATAAAAACAACGAGACGGCCCGCGCGGCGATTTCTTTGGCGGTGCGGGCTGGATCGGGTCTTTCGAGCTCTGCTAGCGTTAATTCTCGTGATGCGTTTATGTCGTGTTCAATGATGGCGGCGGCTTGAGCGATTTCTTTTTTGCCAAAAATAAAGCAATTGATTTCGCTGTTTAGAAACAGGCTCCTCTTGTCAAAATTGGCGGAGCCGATGTCGCAGACGGTGTCATCAATCAGAATAGTTTTTGCATGGTAAAAACCATACATATATTGGTATACCCTTGCACCATTTTTGATAAGCACCCGTAAATACCGGTAGGAAGCCTCCTTGACAAGCGGATGGTCGGCGATGCCGGGAACGAGAATCGTAAGCTCGACGCCGCGTTCGAGGCAGGCAATCAATTCGGCGAACAGTTTTCGGCTCGGAATGAAATAAGGAGAGCCGATGAATACTTTCTGCTTCGCGTTTTTTAGAAGCTCGAGGCAGATTTCTTCAAGCATGAAGCCGGAAGTGGGCAGGAGCATATGCTCAGCACTGCCGGATTCACTTTTGCAAAAATAGCAGGGGAGCTGGCGCAAATCTTCGCTGAACGCCTCTTTCCAATCCGTCAGGAAGATCTGCTGCAAATCCTGGACGGATTCGCCTGTGATTTTCAGATGGTAATCCCGCCATGGAGAGAGCTTGGGGTTTCCGCCAATATATTCATTACCGACATTATAGCCGCCAAGATAGCCGATGACCCCATCAAGGACAGTAATCTTGCGGTGGTTCCTTGCCTGGGAACTGTAAAAGGGGAAAGGAAGCTTTATCTTGTGAGAGAAAGCGAGATGAATGCCAGCCTGCCTAAGGGAAGCGGCGGTCTCTTTTGTTAAAGCCATGCTGCCAATCCAGTCAACGAGCAGCCTGACTTCGACACCCGCCTGTGCTTTTTCCCGAAGAATGCCAAAAAACTCTTGATTAAGGGCGTCTTCCTTCACGATATAGAATAAAACATGAATATGGCGTTCGGCACGCCTTAGCTCGGCAAAATAATCCTTGAACAACTCGCTGCCCCTCGTGAACATCTGGATGGCTCCCTTGCGCATCGGCATCCGGTCATATCCGGCCTTTTCGAGCCGCTGCTTCCTGCCAAAATGGAGGTCTGCCGCAAGCCAGGCAATCAATAAAAGCACACATCCGGCAAAAATAAAAACAAACATGCGGAAACCCTCCTCCAACGCTATACCTGATAGCTTTTGCAGAACAGAGCTGTAGTATGAGTTGAAAGGGTATACAAAATGGTTGACTGAATGCTCATTCATCATATAATAAAAGTATACATAGTTCAGAAAATTAATTAGGTTTCAAATTTTCTTCTAATAGGCTAAAGGGTAAAGGACAAAAAAGGGAAGGGGAGTTTCGAGTGGACGGACTTTTATGGGTTAATTTTATTGCGTTCCTTTTTGTAACCGCTTACGCAGTCAGCCTGTTCGTTTATGTCATCAAGACAAGGATCGGCTACATCAAGCTCGGAAAGAAAGCGGAGTTTGACGCGGCGGCCAAGGAACGCTGGCAGAATATCATGACGAATGTGTTCGGGCAAAAGAAATTGCTGAAAGATAAGAAAAGTGGCATCATCCATGTGATGTTTTTTTATGGCTTCATCCTCGTCCAGTTCGGGGCGATTGATTTTATCTGGAAAGGGATCAAGCCAGGCTCGCACCTGCCGCTTGGCCCGCTGTACAGAGGCTTTACATTCTTCCAGGAACTTGTGACCCTGATGATTCTCGTTGCGGTTGTCTGGGCATTTTATCGGAGATACGTGGAAAAGCTTGTCCGCCTTAAGCAAAACTTTAAAGCGGGGCTCGTCCTGATTTTCATCGGCGGCCTGATGCTGTCTGTCCTTTTCGGAAATGCGATGGGCATCATCTGGCACGGCGCTGAAGGCACCTGGTCCGAGCCGGTTGCTTCCACCATTGCCGCAGGCTTTGGCTGGCTTGGCAAAACCGCCGCTGTCACGCTGTTCTATATCTCCTGGTGGATCCATCTTCTCCTGCTGCTCGCGTTCCTCGTGTACGTGCCGCAGTCGAAGCACGCCCACCTGATTGCCGGACCGGTCAATACGTATTTCAGCCGGACCGGTCCTGTCGGCAAGCTCAAGCCAATCGATTTTGAAGACGAAACCGCCGAGAGCTTTGGTGTGGGCAAAATTGAAGACTTCAATCAGCTGCAAATGATCGACTTTTACGCCTGTGTGGAATGCGGGCGCTGTACGAATATGTGCCCGGCGACCGGCACGGGGAAAATGCTTTCGCCGATGGATATCATTTTAAAGCTCCGTGACCACCTGACGAACTACGGGGCCGCTGTCACGCAAAAGCAGCCATGGGTTCCGACGTTCGCGTTTGCCAATACAAAAGGAAACCAGCTGGCGCTGGCGGTGCAGGGGGCAGCCGCAGATGAAGCGGCCGCAGCCTCGGCCTATAATCCAAGCCTGATTGGCGATGTCATCACCGAGGAAGAGCTTTGGGCCTGTACAACATGCCGTAACTGTGAAGACCAATGCCCGGTCATGAACGAGCATGTCGATAAAATCATCGACCTGCGCCGGTACCTTGTTTTGACAGAAGGAAAAATGGACCCGGACGCCCAGCGCGCGATGACTAATATCGAACGCCAGGGCAACCCGTGGGGGCTGAACCGTAAAGAGCGTGAGGACTGGCGCGAAGCCCGCGAGGACGTCCATGTTCCAACAGTGAAGGAATTGAAAAAAGCCGGCGAGGAATTCGAGTACCTTTTCTGGGTCGGCTCGATGGGCTCTTATGACAACCGAAGCCAGAAAATCGCTCTTTCTTTTGCAAAATTGCTCAATGAAGCCGGTGTCAAATTCGCCATCCTCGGTAATAAGGAAAAGAACTCCGGCGATACGCCGCGCCGCCTCGGGAACGAGTTTTTATTCCAGGAGCTGGCTGTGAAGAATATCGAGGAATTCGAGAAAAATGAAGTGAAGAGAATCGTCACGATCGACCCGCATGCCTACAATATTTTCAAAAATGAGTATCCGGATTTCGGACTTGAGGCCGAGGTCATCCACCATACGGAGCTTCTGTATGAGCTAGTAAGGGATGGAAGGCTCGTTCCGCTCCACGAAGTAAACGAGACAATTACATTCCATGACTCCTGTTACCTGGGACGCTACAACGATGTATACGACGCGCCGAGGGAAATCCTGAGGTCGATTCCTGGCGTCAAGCTGGTCGAAATGGACCGCAACCGTGAGAACGGCATGTGCTGCGGCGCTGGCGGAGGCTTGATGTGGATGGAAGAAGAAACAGGCCACCGAATCAACGTTGCCCGCACTGAACAAGCGCTGGCAGTCAATCCATCGGTAATTTCTTCCGGCTGCCCATACTGTCTGACGATGCTGTCCGACGGTACCAAGGCGAAGGAAGTCGAAGAAAACGTCGGCACATACGACGTCGCTGAACTACTCGAACGCTCTGTAATCGGAAAACCCGAAACACTCGTATCGTAAAGAGTTTAAGGGGTCTGGATGGAATACGAATAGAAAATTAAACGTGGAAAGGGCAGGAACTGGCCAGCGCAAAATTCATGTAAAATTAAGAATCTTGTGTCTAAATATTTCAGTTCCTGCTTTTTTTGCGGTAAAATTAAAAACATATAGAAAACGCTTACATATTTTTTAAGCGCAAATCGAGCGAGCGTTCAGTCAAGAGGGATAGGTAGCACATTCATTATTTCAAAAGGGGCTGAGGTAAATGGCAAGGACGGTTATTTTGAGCGGGGTCAGGACGCCGATTGGCAAATTCGGCGGCGGGCTGGCCAGTTTGTCGGCATCTGAATTGGGCGGAATCGCAGTGAAGGAAGCACTTGTCCGGGCAAGCGTCAATCCTGAAGAAGTAGGTGAAGTCATTCTCGGTTCAGTCCTCCAGGGCGGCCAGGGGCAGCTTCCTTCCAGACAGGCGGCGCGCCATGCGGGCCTTCCTTGGGAAGTGCGGACAGAAACAATCAACAAGGTATGCGCATCCGGGATGAGGGCCGTCACAGTCGGCGATCAAATCATCCGCGCAGGCGATGAGGAAGTCATTGTGGCAGGCGGAATGGAGTCGATGAGCAACACGCCTTACATCATACCGAAAGCACGCTGGGGACTGAGGATGGGCGATGCGCAAATGAAGGATTTGCTGACGACGGACGGCTTAAGCTGTAGCTTTACCGGTGTCCATATGGGTTCTTACGGAAATGCGACAGCAGAAGAACTGGGGATTACAAGGGAAGAGCAGGACCTTTGGGCGCTGAGGAGCCAAAAACTCGCAACTGAAGCGATGGAAAGCGGCCGATTTGCCGAAGAAATCGTCCCTGTTACCGTTCCCCAGCGGAAAGGCGATCCAATTGTCGTCGAACATGATGAATCACCGCGGAAAGATACAAGCATCGAAAAACTGGGCGCCCTAAAGTCGGTTTTTGATAAGGACGGCACAATCACAGCCGGAAACGCCCCGGGAATAAACGACGGCGCGGCTGCCCTTGTGCTGATGAGCGAGGAGCGGGCTGACTCGGAAGGCCGTGAAATCGGCGCGGTCATTCTTGGCCATACGTCCATCGCGGTTGAAGCGAAAGACTTCCCGCAGACGCCAGGACTTGTCATTAATGCTCTTTTGCAAAAAACAGGCCGTTCCTTAGAGGAAATCGATTTATTTGAAATTAACGAAGCCTTTTCGGCAGTTGCGCTAGCAAGCAATAAGATCGCCGGACTTGATCCTGAAAAAGTCAACGTCAATGGCGGCGCGGTCGCCCTCGGACACCCAATCGGCGCGAGCGGCGCGAGAATCATCGTCACACTCATGCACGAATTGAAAAGGCGCGGCGGTGGAATCGGCATCGCGGCCATCTGCAGCGGCGGCGGACAGGGAGACGCAGTCATGATCGAGGTTCCGAAACGATAAGTTTGCGGGCGTCTTTGAAACAGGCAATTTAATAGAGTACAAGACTCAGAGGCGGATTCCGGTTTTGCCCGGTTCCGCCCGGCTTTTGGAGGGAATAGAATGGCAATCAAAAAATTAATGGTCATCGGCGCGGGGCAGATGGGTTCCGGTATCGCGCAAGTATGCGCACAGGCAGGCTACACCGTAATCCTGAATGACTTGAAGAACGATTATATTGAACGGGGCCTGACAGGAATCAAAAAGAACCTTAGCCGCTTAGTTGAAAAAGGCCGCCTTGAAGCAGGAGCAAAAGACGAAACCTTGGGTCGGATCACGGCTTCGACCTCATTGGAAGACGCAGCCTCTGTAGACCTCGTCATCGAGGCCGCGGTTGAAAACATGGAAGTGAAAACAGACATCTTTAGGAAACTCGATGAAATCGCGCCGGCACATGCGATTCTCGCGACCAATACGTCTTCGCTGCCAATCACGGAAATCGCCGCGGCGACAAAGCGGCCGGAAAAAGTGATCGGCATGCACTTCATGAATCCTGTACCGGTCATGAAGCTCGTCGAAATCATCCGGGGTCTCGCTACAGCAGACGAGGTTTATCAGGAAATTGAAAGCATGACCAAGGTACTGAGCAAGGTTCCAGTCGAAGTCAATGATTTCCCTGGATTCGTGGCCAATCGGATTCTCATGCCGATGATCAACGAGGCCATTTACACACTTTACGAAGGAGTCGCGACGAAGGAAGCGATTGATGATGTGATGAAGCTTGGCATGAACCATCCAATGGGGCCGCTGACGCTGGCCGATTTTATCGGGCTTGATACATGCCTCTACATTATGGAAACCCTTTACGAAGGCTTCGGCGACAGCAAATACCGCCCCTGCCCGCTGCTCCGCAAATATGTGAAAGCCGGCTGGCTTGGCAAAAAAACAGGCCGCGGCTTTTATGAATACTAGAAAAACCGCGGTTGGCCGCCGATCAATTGAAGGGGGCCGACTCCGTTCTCCTGGAGGGAAGGCAGATGGATATCAGATTTACGGATGAACAAGACATGATGAGGAAAATGGTTCGTGATTTTGCAGAAAAGGAAATCGCACCCTTTGTTGAAAAAATGGAACAGGGCGAGTTCCCGCGCGAAGTCCTCAATAAAATGGCTGAACTTGGCTTGATGGGCATCCCGGTTCCCGAGGAATACGGCGGCGCCGGCATGGACTTCATGTCCTACATCATCGCCATTCACGAGATTTCTAGAGTGAGCGCAGCGGTCGGCGTCATTCTTTCCGTCCATACATCGGTAGGGACGAACCCGATTCTCTATTTCGGCACCGAAGAACAAAAGCAGAAATATGTCCCGAAAATGGCAGCCGGCGAGTGGCTCGGCGCCTTTTGCCTAACTGAACCAGGGGCGGGCTCCGATGCTGGCAACCTGAGATCGCGGGCAGTTTTCAAAGATGGCCACTATGTGTTGAATGGAACGAAAGTCTTCATTACAAACGGCGGCGAAGCGGATATCTATATCGTTTTTGCCAGGACGGCCGAAGAAGAAATTTCAGCCTTCATCGTCGAAAAGGACACGCCAGGCCTGATCATCGGCAAGGACGAGAAAAAAATGGGCCTGCACGGCTCGCGCACCGTCCAGCTGGCATTCGAGGAAATGAAAGTCCCAAAGGAAAATCTCCTCGGCAAGGAAGGGGAAGGCTTCAAAATTGCCATGTCCAACCTTGACGCTGGCCGAATCGGTATCGGCGCCCAGGCACTTGGCATTGCCGAAGCAGCATTGACTGCGGCAACTGAATACGCCAAGGAACGCCAGCAGTTCGGCAAGCCAATCGCCGCACAGCAAGGAGTTGCCTTCAAGCTGGCTGACATGGCAACCGCGGTCGAAGCAGCCAGGCTCCTCGTCTACCGGGCAGCCTCATTAAGGTCCGAGGGACTAAAATGCGGCAAGGAAGCCTCCATGGCGAAACTGTTCGCCTCCAAAGCAGCAGTCGAAACCGCGATAGAAGCCATCCAGGTATTCGGCGGCTACGGCTACACCGAGGACTATCCGGTCGAGCGCTACTTCCGCGACGCCAAAGTCACCGAAATCTACGAAGGCACAAGCGAAATCCAGCGCCACGTCATCGCCAGGCAACTGTAAGGACCTTTTGGCAAAATAAAAATCCGCGGAAGCTGAAGCGTATGCAGGGAAGTTGAAGCTGATGCAGGGAAGTTTAAGCCCTTCAAGAGTTGAAGCCTATTCAAGGAAGCTGAAGCCCATTCAAAGAAGCTGAAGCCTATTCAAGGAAGCTGAAGCCCATTCAAAGAAGCTGAAGCCCAATCAAAGAAGCTGAATTCCATGCGAGGGAGCACACTGGAGCAAAACTCTTCAGCGTTCCGTGGTACATACATCAATTCCAATCGTGAGCAGGGGGATAAACAGATGAATTTCAAACTATCAGAAGAACATGAAATGATCCGGAAAATGGTCCGCGACTTTGCTCGGAACGAAGTCGCCCCAACCGCGGCGGAGCGCGATGAAGAAGAGCGTTTTGACCGCGAGATTTTCGACAAGATGGCCGAGCTTGGCCTGACGGGAATTCCGTGGCCGGAGGAGTACGGCGGCATCGGCAGTGACTATTTGGCTTATTGCATCGCTGTTGAAGAACTTTCCCGAGTTTGCGCGTCAACAGGGGTCACCTTGTCCGCGCACACTTCACTTGCCGGCTGGCCGATTTATAAATTCGGTTCCGAAGACCAAAAGCAAAAATATCTCCGCCCGATGGCAGAGGGCTCGAAAATCGGCGCCTACGGCCTGACTGAGCCGGGCAGCGGTTCCGACGCTGGCGCGATGAAAACAACCGCGCGCCTTGACGGCGACCATTATGTGCTGAACGGGTCGAAGATCTTCATCACAAATGGCGGCATCGCCGATATTTATGTCGTCTTCGCACTGACTGACCCTTCCAGCAAGCAGCGCGGCACAACGGCATTTATTATCGAGAAAGATTTTCCTGGCTTCTCGGTAGGCAAAAAAGAAAAGAAACTCGGTATCCGCTCCTCGCCAACAACAGAAATCATTTTTGAAGACTGCCGCGTTCCAGTCGAAAACAGGCTCGGCGAAGAAGGCGAAGGCTTTAAAATCGCGATGATGACGTTGGACGGCGGCCGTAATGGCATAGCCGCGCAGGCGGTCGGAATTGCCCAAGGAGCGCTAGATGCCGCGGTTGAATATGCAAAAGAGCGCCACCAGTTCGGCAAGCCGATTGCCGCCAATCAAGGGATTTCCTTTAAACTGGCGGATATGGCGACAGGAATTGAAGCTTCACGCTTGCTGACGTACCAGGCCGCCTGGCTTGAGTCGGAAGGCCTGCCATACAGCAAGGCGTCCGCGATGGCGAAGCTTTTTGCCGGAGATACAGCCATGAAAGTGACAACCGAAGCGGTCCAGGTATTCGGCGGCTACGGATATACGAAGGATTACCCCGTTGAGCGATTCATGCGCGATGCGAAAATCACCCAAATTTACGAAGGTACACAGGAAATCCAGCGCGTCGTCATCTCGAGGATGCTGACGAAATAACAGAGAAAGTCCATTTTGAACGGGGAGAACGGGTCTTGGCGCACACATGAGCAATTCAACCGGTTAAGAAGCCGATTAGTGCCCGAAGGCCAGGTTTATTTTCGGCTGTTCGGTCACTAAGATACTGTTTAGTGCCCGAAGGCCAGGTTCTATTCGTCCGTTCGGTCACTAAGAGACCATTTAGTGCCCGAAGGCCAAGTACTTTTCTGCTGTTCGGTCACTAAGAGACCGTTTAGTGCCCGAAGACCAGGTTCTATTCGTCCGTTCGGTCACTAAGAGACCGTTTAGTGCCCGAAGGCCAAGTTCTATTCGTCCGTTCGGTCACTAAGAGACCATTTAGTGCCCGGAGCCAGGTTTATTTTCTGCTGTTCGGTCACTAAGAGACCATTTAGTGCCCGAAGGCCAGGTTATTTTCGGCTGTTCGGTCACTAAGAGACCGTTTAGTGCCCGAAGGCCAGGTTCTATTCGTCCGTTCGGTCACTAAGAGACCATTTAGTGCCCGAAGGCCAAGTTCTATTCGTCCGTTCGGTCACTAAAAGGAATTTTGCAAAAATGCTCTTTTAAAAAAGATAAAAAAATCATAGCAGCTACCAAAAAAGGGGGTGGGGGTTTGAAAAAACGTGAGGTCCAGGCTTCGGTCAAGGATGAGCTCCTTGTCAGGAGAAGGCGCAGCCAGATGATCAGGGGAGCGGTCGCGCTGTTCAAGGAAAAGGGGTTCCACCGGACAACTACGAGGGAAATCGCAAAGGCCTCAGGCTTCAGCATCGGCACCCTCTATGAATATATCCGCAAGAAAGAGGATGTCCTCTATCTTGTCTGCGACAGCATCTATGACCAGGTGTCCAGTAAGTTGATGAAAGGCCTGACAGGGAAGGGCGGGACACTCGAAAATCTGAAGCTCGCCATTGCTGATTATTTCCGGATCGTAGATGAAATGCAGGATGAGGTGCTCGTCATGTATCAGGAGGCGAAGTCGCTTTCCCATGACGCGCTGCCTTACGTCCTTCGGAAGGAAAACGAAATGGCGGCGATGTTCGGGAAGCTGTTGGCCCGCTGTGCGGAGAATGGCGAGATTGAGTTAACCGAGAAAGAGGCTGAATTGGTTTCGCATGACATCATTGTCCTTGGCCAAATGTGGGCTTTCCGGCGCTGGTCGTTGGCAAAAAGGTTCACACTTGAGGAGTATATCGATCACCAAACCGAGTTGCTGCTTTCGGGAATCGGCAAAGGGAACATCGGCGGGCAGATAAGTGAGCCCGCAAAAATGGGAGGAGGAGAGCGATGAACACGCAGGAAAATTACAAGCCGGTCCACCATATCCGTTTCGTCACGGCTTCAAGTTTATTTGATGGCCACGACGCATCCATTAACATAATGAGAAGAATACTCCAGTCACTTGGCGCGGAAGTTATTCACCTCGGCCATAACCGATCGGTGGAAGAAGTCGTGAACGCGGCCATCCAGGAGGATGTCCAGGGAATAGCGATTTCCTCCTATCAGGGCGGGCACGTCGAGTATTTTAAATATATGTATGATCTCTTGCAGGAGAAGGGAGCCGGCCATATCCGCATATACGGCGGCGGGGGCGGAGTCATCATCCCGCGGGAAATCAAGGAGCTTCATGATTACGGGATCGCGAAGATTTTCTCGCCTGAGGACGGACGCCAGCTCGGCCTGCAGGGAATGATTAGCCAGATGATCAAGGAGTGCGACTTTTCTACACTGCCGAAGGATCCGACAGCTGAAATAGAGGCGCTCCAGCAGGGCGATACGAAAGCAATAGCAAAAATGATTACACTCGCGGAGTATCAGGTTGGAACCGATCAGGAAACCGCAGCGGCGACAGAAGTGATCGAGAAGGTGAAATCAGTCGCGGCACCAGTTCCCGTCGTCGGTATCACTGGAACAGGTGGAGCCGGGAAAAGCTCGCTGACAGATGAACTTATCCGCCGCTTCATCAATGAAATCCCTGATAAGAAGGTTGCCATCCTGTCGGTCGATCCGACAAAGCAAAAGACAGGCGGCGCGCTGCTTGGCGACCGGATCCGCATGAATTCGATTTTCAATCCGCGCGTCTATATGCGCAGCCTGGCGACAAGGGCATCAAGAAGCGAATTGTCGCTGGCTATTAAGGATGCCGTGTCGGTTGTAAAGGCGGCAGGCTTTGATCTTGTCATCGTTGAAACGAGCGGAATCGGCCAGGGGGACGCGGCGATTACGGAAATCTGCGATGTTTCCATGTATGTAATGACGAGCGAATTCGGTGCGCCTTCCCAGCTTGAAAAGATTGACATGATTGATTTTGCAGACCTGATCGTCATTAACAAGTTCGAGCGCAAAGGCTCTGAAGATGCGAAACGCCAAGTGCAAAAGCAATACCAGCGCAGCCATTTGCTGTTTGAAAAAGATATGGATGATTTGCCGGTTTACGGGACGATTGCGAGCCAGTTCAATGACCCGGGAACGAATGCTGTATTCGCGGCGCTCATTGAAAAAATCAATGAAAAGGCCAGCACGTATATGAAGACCTCTTTTGCAAAAAAAGCCCGTGTCGAAAAGCAGAACGTCATAATCCCGACGGACCGCCGCTATTATTTAAGGGAAATTTCCGAAACGGTCCGCCAGTACCACAACCAAGCGGAAGAGCAGGCGAACCTTGCCCGGAAGCTGTTCCAGATTGAAGGGGTTCTTGAAGCGCTCGGCCAAAATGGCAGTGAGGAAACAATTGCCGAGCTGAAGCGGATTAAGGAAGAAACGGAACAGAAGCTTTCCCCTGAGTCGAAGAAAATCCTCGATGGCTGGGAAAAGCTAAGGGCGGACTATAGCGCTGATGAGTACGTTGTCCGTATCCGTGATAAAGAGATCAGGACAGCACTGAAGTCGAAGAGTTTGTCGGGTCTCGATATTCCGAAGGTGGCCCTGCCGAAATACAAGGATTATGGAGAAATCCTCCGCTGGGTTTATCGCGAGAACGTGCCGGGATCCTTCCCGTACACAGCGGGCGTATTCCCATTTAAGCGTGAGGGAGAAGATCCGAAAAGGCAGTTTGCAGGCGAGGGAACTCCGGAAAGGACGAACCGTCGCTTCCATTACTTGTCCAAGGATGATAACGCCAAGCGCTTAAGTACCGCGTTCGACTCGGTGACGCTTTATGGGGAAGACCCGGACTACCGCCCGGATATTTACGGGAAGGTTGGCGAAAGCGGCGTCAGCATCTGTACGCTTGAAGATATGAAAAAGCTGTATGACGGCTTTGACCTTTGCCATCCATCGACATCTGTTTCGATGACGATTAACGGACCGGCGCCGATTATCCTTGCGATGTTCATGAATACGGCCATCCACCAGCAAGTAGAGCGAAAGGAAGCCGAGCTTGGCCGAATGCTCACGCTCGAGGAATTTATCGAAGTCCGCGCCTATACTCTCAAAAATGTTCGCGGAACCGTGCAGGCGGATATTTTGAAAGAGGACCAGGGCCAGAACACGTGCATTTTCTCAACGGAATTCGCCTTGAGAATGATGGGGGATATTCAGCAGTACTTTATCGATAACCAGGTGCGGAATTACTATTCTGTGTCTATTTCCGGCTACCACATTGCCGAAGCAGGGGCGAACCCGATTTCCCAGCTTGCCTTCACGCTCGCTAACGGCTTTACGTATGTGGAGTATTATTTGAGCCGCGGCATGGATATTAATGATTTCGCTCCGAACCTGAGCTTTTTCTTCTCGAACGGGCTTGACCCTGAATATACCGTCATCGGCCGGGTTGCGAGAAGGATTTGGGCGACGGCGATGCGGGCTAAATACGGGGCCAATGAGCGGAGCCAAAAGTTGAAGTATCATATTCAGACATCAGGAAGATCGCTTCATGCCCAGGAAATTGATTTCAATGACATCCGGACAACGCTTCAAGCGTTGATGGCGCTCCAGGATAACTGCAATTCCCTTCATACAAACGCTTACGACGAAGCGATTACGACACCGACAGAAGAATCGGTGCGCAGGGCAATGGCGATTCAAATGATCATTACGAAAGAGCATGGCCTGTCCAAAAATGAAAACCCGCTGCAGGGCGCGTTCATTATTGATGAGCTGACGGATTTGGTCGAGGAAGCCGTTTTGCAGGAATTCGAACGCCTCAACGACCGTGGAGGAGTGCTCGGTGCGATGGAAACCCAGTACCAGCGCGGCAAAATCCAGGATGAATCAATGTATTATGAAATGAAGAAGCATTCGGGTGAACTCCCGATCATTGGAGTCAATACGTATTTGAACCCGAATCCACCGTCAGAGGATGATCTGAACAATATGGAACTGGCAAGGGCATCAAAGGAAGAAAAAGAATTGCAAATTGCCAATCTCCGGAACTTCCAGGAGCAGCACGCTGGCAAAACCGCTGAAGCGTTAAAGAGTTTGAAGGAAACGGCCGTTTCGGGCGGGAATATTTTTGCCGAGCTGATGGAAACGGTGAAAGTTGCCAGTCTCGGCCAAATTACCAATGCGCTTTACGAGGTCGGCGGGCAATACAGAAGGAATATGTAAGCTGCTGTAAAGCTATGTGGGAAAGCTGAATGAGTCCTTTAACTGGGGGATGGCGCTGTTGCCATCCCCACACTGTTCTCGTTTCCCTAAAAATATTTTCCAAAAATGATGGAAAAAGATTAATTTTCCGGCCGTTTCATATATAATATGGGCATACAACTGGAGAACGGCTGGTGAAATCGATGAAACCAAAATATGTTGTCCTTATTCTTTTATTATTGGCCTGGCCATTATATTTTTTATATCAACACCAGCTCGGCGCTATTTCGTTTCTCCTTCTCGCCATCCTCTTTCTTTATATTTCCATTAAGGAACTTTCGGCGGAAAAGGAAAGAAAAGCGAAGGAGAATGGCGAACGAAATAAGCCTGATGCCTGATTTTCCCGGAAAGCCAAATTAGAACTGGCATAAACGGGAGGAATTTGTTTATAATGAAGAATATGTATTTTGGAAGAAACCCTTCCTGGACCCGGTGGTTCAAATGAGAAAGGAAGTGCCAACGTTGAGTTTGAAACAGTACTCTAAAGAGCAGTTAAAAGAAATGTCTTTAATCGAAATGGCCTATGAGTTTCTGAAAGGCAAAAGGGAGCAAGTATCCTTCAAAGAATTATTGGATGAAATTGCTGCCGCTGGCGACATTACGGCTGACGAGATTAAGTCGAGAATTGCGCAATTTTATACGGATTTGAACATAGATGGCCGCTTTATCAGCCTTGGTGAAAACAAGTGGGGACTGCGTGTATGGTACCCGGTTGATACCGTTGAAGAGGAGCAGGTCGCTGTTGTAAAGCCTAAAAAGAAAAAGGCGAAAAAAGTTCTTGAAGACGATCTGGAAGATTATGAAGAACTCGAAGAAGATCTTGAATATGATGAGCTAGAAGACTTTGTTGAAGAAGACGATCTGGACGAAGAAGAGGAAGAAGATTTCGAAGAGATCGATGAAGTCGAGGAATTCGAGGAAGAAGAGGAAGATCTCGAATTTGATGAAGACGACGAAGATCTGGAAGAAGATCTGGAGGACGACCTCGAAGAAAGCCTTGAGGCTTTAGAGGAAGAAGAATTGGCAGATGACGAGGAAGAAGAAGACCTATAAAAGGTTGACGTTCCATGTCGATGCCTGTAGAATCATTTTTGGGCTCCTTAAAAAAGGAACGGACAAATATTTTGCTATCAAGCGCTCCCCTTGCTTCCATTGCAGGGTGGGCGCTTTTTTGTTTTATTTTTAGGCTCTGTTATCCTTGATTGTTGATTTCCACTTCGGGGACATGCTTTCCGCGGGGCGAAGCCTCTACTTGAACTAACTCCATGAGAAACATCCATGAATGGGCTTCGCGCTGCTTTGCGACGAGCTGAAGGTTCGCTTCCCCGAATAATCTGTGGCGCAGGAGCAATCTTTATCGAGCCTCCTCGGCGCTTACGCCTGTGGGGTCTCCACGTGCCGCTGCATCCCGCCGGAGTCAGTCCCCTCCGTTCCAATCAACTTTTTGAAGATTAACATTCACCTTTAATAGAGCTTATTTTTTAGGGGGAAATCATGTCAAACTGCTGTTTATGATCCCTTGGTATGAAATCTGCCGCTTGCCGCCAGAAATTTTTCGCGAAAAAGCTGTAAACAAACCAGGGTTGCACAAACTGTATTAGAGGGGGACTTATCATGACAAAATATATTTTCGTGACAGGCGGGGTTGTTTCCTCGCTCGGCAAAGGAATAACAGCAGCTTCCCTTGGCCGGCTTTTGAAAAACAGGGGCCTTGATGTATTCATCCAAAAGTTTGATCCATACATCAACGTTGACCCGGGAACGATGAGCCCTTACCAGCACGGTGAGGTATACGTAACAGGAGATGGCGCAGAAACTGACCTCGACCTTGGTCATTACGAGCGTTTTATCGACATCAACCTGACAAAGAACAGTAATGTGACGACCGGGAAGATTTATTCAACCGTCCTGAAAAAAGAACGCCGCGGCGACTACCTTGGCGGAACGGTCCAGGTCATCCCGCACATTACTAATGAAATCAAGGAGCGCGTTTTCCGCGCTGGCCATGAGACGAATGCCGATGTGGTCATTACCGAAATCGGCGGCACAGTCGGCGATATCGAGTCACTGCCTTTCCTTGAGGCGATTCGCCAAATCAAGAGCGACATCGGCCGCGAAAACGTAATGTACATCCATTGTACTCTCATCCCTTATATTAAAGCTGCGGGTGAAATGAAAACGAAGCCGACTCAGCATAGTGTGAAGGAATTGCGCAGCCTTGGCATCCAGCCGAATGTGATTGTCGTCCGTACGGAGATGCAAGTGTCACAGGATATGAAGGACAAAATCGCCCTTTTCTGTGACATTGACAAAAAATCGGTGATTGAGTGCCAAGATGCGGAAACTCTTTATTCCGTACCGCTTGCCCTGCAGGAACAACATCTCGATCAGATTGTCTGCGACCACCTGAAGCTTCAGTGCACCGAAGCGGATATGACTGAATGGAAGGCACTTGTGGACAAGGTCATGAACCTTTCCAAAAAAACAAAGATTGCGCTTGTCGGGAAATATGTTGAGCTGCAGGATGCGTACCTTTCAGTGGTTGAAGCTCTGAAACACGCAGGCTATGCTTATGATGCCGATGTTGAAATCGAGTGGATCAACGCTGAAGTAGTTAATGAGGAAAATGTTTCTGAACTACTCGGCGACGCTGACGGCATCCTTGTTCCAGGTGGTTTCGGAGACAGGGGAGTGGAAGGCAAAATTTCGGCTATCAAGTATGCGCGCGAACAGAAAGTTCCTTTCCTTGGCATCTGCCTCGGGATGCAGCTGGCAACCGTTGAATATGCACGCAATGTCCTCGGACTGGAAGGAGCACACTCAGCTGAACTGGATCCTGACACGAAGTATCCGATCATCGACCTTCTGCCTGAGCAAAAGGATGTGGAAGACCTTGGAGGAACACTTCGCCTGGGACTTTATCCGTGCAAACTGGTTGAAGGAACAAAGGTTTTTGACGCATATGGTGAGAAGGTTGTTTATGAACGCCACCGCCACCGTTATGAATTCAATAACCATTACCGCCTTGATATGGAAAAGGCCGGTTTCGTCTTCTCTGGTACAAGCCCTGATGGCCGCTTGATTGAAACGATTGAATTGGAAGACCACCCATGGTTTGTCGCATCCCAATTCCATCCGGAATTCCTGTCAAGGCCAACCCGCCCACAGCCGTTGTTCCGTGAGTTCATCCACGCTTCTTTGAACAGCCACCAGTAATAAGTATGGTACGACGGCCGATGGCCCGTATGTCTTTTCAAAAATAAAGCCGGTTCCTCGTTTAATAGAGGACCGGCTTTTTTGTAGTGTTGAGACAGGTTGGAGCTGATTTCTAAGCGAGCTGTCCTAAGGTGTTTCGTGTTGGGACAAGTAGTCGCTGATTTCCTAGTGTGCTGTCCCAAATAGCTTCGTGTTTGGACAGTATGCCGGTGATTTCCTAGCTATCTGTCCCAAGCAGCTTGATATTGGGACAAGCTGCCGCTGATTTCCCAGAGGTCTGTCCCAAACAGCTTCGTGTTTGGACAGTATGCCGGTGATTTCCCAGCTGTCTGTCCCAATCAGCTTCGTGTTGGGACAGTATACCGGTAATTTCCTAGCGATCTGTCCCAATCAGCTTCGTGTTTGGACAGTATGGCGCTGATTTCCCAGAGCTCTGTCCCAATCAACTCGATATTGGGACAAGTTGCTGCTCATATCATAGCGGTCTGTCCCAAACAGCTTCGTGTTTGGACAGGATGGCGCTGATTTCCCAGAGCTCTGTCCCAAACAGCTCGATATTGGGACAAGTTGCCTCTCATATCCTAGCCGATTGTCCCAATCAGCTCTATGTTGGGCCAGTACCTAGCTAATTTCCTAGTGTTTGTGTCCCAACCCCAAAGCAATCCAAGGTAGGAACATTCACTCATAATCTGCCAATATTTCCTCGATCGTAAACTTCAATCCATAGTAAACGAATAACGCTGCGATTGGAGCTGGGAAGCCGAACCGCCCACCGGTTTCATCAGGAAGCAGCCCCCGTTTCAGCATAAGGTCTAGATGGACATCCGCCAGGTCGACCAGTGATGCGCTATCTCCTTCTCCTTCGGCAACGGTGGAAACAGCCGTAAATGGTATGCCGTTATTTTGCAAAACCTGAGCGGCATGAACCGCTTCTGGATCTGTTGAATATCGTGCGAAGACCAATGCCCTGTCGGCGGCGGAAAAATCCTCCCGTTCCTGTCCGTCCCAAACAACAACCCCGGCCAACGGCTCCGCGCCAGAAGCAGCCTCAAGGCCGACAGCAGCCATCTCTCCCTTCCCGAAAATAAAAATCCGTCCAGCACCCGCAATTGCCTGGGCCAAAAGTCTTGCACCGTCTTCAAAGTTTTCTTCCTGTTTATCATGAATCCTGCCAAACAGCCCCGCAAGCTGTGTCGAGAACATCTTAAGCATAATAACCTCCGTACTAAATCGTTTTCCTTCATTATAGACAACTTTTTACCCAGTGCAAAAATTGTCGTAAAACAAACTAGGAAAAATGCAGGATATTGCGAATAAAAGGAGAAATAGTCAGATGGAACAAATAATTTCAAGTAAAGAAAAAAATAACCAGGGAAAACGGGGCGAGATGTTGCATGAAAGGGAAAATTCTTATAGTTGACGATCAATTTGGAATTCGCATCCTGCTTAACGAAGTTTTTCAAAAGGAAGGCTATTCCACATTCCAGGCTGCCAACGGAATCCAGGCTCTTGAAATAGTAAAAAAGCATTCGCCAGACCTTGTCCTTTTGGACATGAAAATCCCCGGAATGGATGGGATTGAAATCCTTAAAAGGATGAAGGTTATCGATTCGGAAATTAAAGTGATTATTATGACGGCATACGGTGAGCTGGACATGATCCAGGAAGCGAAGGACCTTGGCGCTCTTACCCATTTTGCGAAACCGTTCGATATTGATGACATCCGCAATGCGGTGAGTCAATACACAACAAATTAAACAATCTCCTCCTTGAATAGAGCACCGTTCAGGACAGCTTTCAACGTTTTATTTACCGGTCATGGGGTAAATTGGAAGTGTTCGCGCTTTCATTGTGGCAGTTTGCGTAAATCTATTTGTTTAATGGAATTTTCGCATCTATTTTGTTATGATACTTATGGTGTTGACAGGCTGTTTTCTCTTTTTGGCAGGAGGCATTTATACATAAATGGCTGGCAAGAAGGGCATCCTTCTATGGGAGCCCGGGTTGAAAAGAGACGGCTAACATAAAGGAGGAATAAAGATATGCCTTTAGTTTCCATGACAGATATGCTCAAAAAAGCAAAAGCGGAAGGCTATGCGGTTGGACAATTCAACTTGAACAATCTTGAATTTACACAGGCAATCCTTTTGGCTGCGCAGGAAGAGAAGTCTCCTGTCATCCTTGGGGTATCCGAGGGTGCAGCCCGTTATATGGGCGGTTTCAAAACGGTTGTTAAAATGGTTGAAGGCTTGTTGGAGGATTACAACGTTACTGTTCCGGTCGCCATCCATCTTGACCATGGTTCAAGCTATGACAAATGTAAAGCTGCCATTGATGCAGGCTTCACATCTGTCATGATTGATGCCTCCCACCATCCGTTCGAAGAAAATATCGAGATTACTTCTAAAGTAGTTGAATATGCCCATTCCAAAGGCGTTTCTGTTGAAGCTGAGCTTGGGACAGTAGGCGGGCAGGAAGACGATGTCATTGCTGATGGCGTCATCTATGCCAATCCTAATGAGTGTGAAGAGCTTGTAAAGAAAACGAACATTGACTGCCTTGCTCCTGCTCTTGGCTCCGTTCATGGACCATACAAAGGCGAACCTAACCTTGGTTTCAAGGAGATGGAAGAAATCGGACAAGCTACTGGAGTGCCACTTGTCCTGCATGGCGGAACAGGAATCCCTACAAAGGATATCCAAAAATCCATTTCACTTGGAACCGCGAAAATTAACGTTAATACAGAAAACCAGATTGCATCCGCTAAAGTGGTGCGGGAAGTCCTGGCTGCCAAGCCGAACGAATACGACCCTCGTAAATATCTCGGGCCTGCCCGTGACGCCATTAAAGAAACAGTTATTGGCAAAATGCGTGAATTCGGTTCTTCAGGCAAAGCAGAGTAACCCGGCTGGACTGTGGAAAAATAGGTGAAACCGCCCCTGTATTAGAGGCGGTTTCAATTCATTTTTTATCATTATTACCAATAAGACACAAATTTGGAGGTTACATATGAAATTTTTTATTGATACAGCCAACATGGACGAAATTCGTGACGCTTATGAACTTGGCCTATTGGCAGGAGTGACGACAAACCCTTCCCTTGTGGCAAAAGAAAAAGGTGTTTCGTTTGAGGAAAGGCTTAAGGAAATTACAGAACTGGTTCCAGGCTCTGTAAGTGCCGAAGTCATTGCTCTTGATGCTGAAGGGATGATTCGTGAAGGGCTGGAGCTGGCAAAAATTGCTCCGAATATCACCATTAAAGTTCCTATGACGCCAGATGGCCTGAAGGCTGTCCATGCCTTTTCACAAAAAGGTATCAAAACGAACGTAACTCTTATTTTCAATGCAAACCAGGCGCTGCTCGCTGCGCGTGCAGGTGCTTCCTATGTATCTCCGTTCCTAGGCAGACTGGATGATATTGGCCAAAACGGCCTTGACCTTATTTCAACCATCTCGGAGATTTTCGCGGTCCATGGGATTGAAACAGAAATCATCGCAGCTTCCATCAGACATCCTATGCATGTAACGGAAGCGGCGTTAAGGGGAGCGGACATTGCGACCATCCCTTACAAAGTGCTAATGCAGCTTTTCCACCATCCTCTTACAGACAAAGGGATCGAGGCGTTCCTGAAGGATTGGAATTCCCGATAAGAAAAACGTTTAAAATTAATTAAAATTGCTTTACCATTTTTGAACTTTTTTAGTTATCAGTACATGAAAAAGGAATTTTCGTGTAAACTAGTGGATATGACAAACTGTCGGATTGCATCTTTTGCTATTGGAAAATAATGCCTTATATTTCGGCTGGCTCATTCGGCCAGCCGAAATAACATGTTCGATGGCTGGAAAGGGAGTCGAAAATGGAAAAGCTTAAAATTGCCGGCGGATACCCCCTCAAAGGAACCGTTCGCGTAAGCGGTGCCAAAAATAGCGCTGTTGCCTTAATACCTGCAACAATTCTGGCGGATTCCCCTGTTACAATCGAGGGGCTTCCGGATATTTCCGACGTGGAAATCCTCAAAGGGCTGCTTGAAGAGATTGGCGGCAAAGTGCAACTCTCTGATCAAGAAATGACGGTCGACCCGGCCGGGATGATCTCAATGCCCCTTCCGAACGGCAAAGTAAAAAAACTTCGGGCCTCTTACTACCTTATGGGTGCGATGCTCGGCAGGTTTAAAAAAGCCGTTATCGGACTTCCGGGCGGATGCCATCTTGGTCCAAGGCCGATTGATCAGCATATTAAAGGATTTGAAGCGCTAGGCGCCCACGTGACGAATGAACAAGGTGCGATTTACCTAAGGGCGGACGAGCTTAGGGGAGCGCGGATTTATCTCGATGTTGTCAGTGTCGGAGCAACGATTAATATCATGCTCGCAGCTGTCCGTGCGAAGGGCAGGACCATTATTGAAAATGCCGCTAAGGAACCGGAAATCATTGATGTCGCAACATTGCTGACAAATATGGGCGCAAAGATCAAAGGGGCCGGAACAGACGTTATCCGCATCGATGGAGTCGACACTCTGCACGGCTGCCGCCATACGATTATACCGGACCGGATTGAGGCTGGTACTTACATTATTCTTGGCGCTGCCATGGGTGAAGGGGTACTTGTGGATAATGTAATTCCCCAGCACCTCGAATCATTGATTGCAAAACTTAGTGAAATGGGTGTTTGTATAGAAGCGGGGGATGACCAGATTTTTGTCCGCGGAACTTCAAAATTAAAGGCCGTTGACATAAAAACACTAGTTTATCCAGGGTTCCCTACAGATTTGCAGCAGCCATTCACATCACTTTTGACAAAAGCGGAAGGCTCCAGCATGGTGACCGACACTATCTATGGTGCCCGTTTCAAGCATATTGATGAATTAAGACGAATGAATGCCAGTATAAAAGTGGAAGGGCGTTCCGCAATTGTATCGGGTCCCGTCCAGCTTCAGGGGGCCAAGGTAAAAGCGAGCGATCTGCGGGCTGGCGCTGCGTTGGTCATTGCAGGGCTGATAGCGGAAGGGATCACGGAAGTAACCGGTCTCGAGCACATCGACAGAGGCTACAGCAACCTTGTCGAAAAACTGAATGGACTTGGCGCGACCGTATGGCGGGAAGCCATGACGGAAGAGGAAGTCGAACAGCTAAAGAATACGTAAGGCTTAAAGGAGGCGCTTGCCCCCGGGGGAAAGCGCCTTTTAAAGCTGCCTTGCAGACTAGCGGCCAAAGTATGCGAGATTGAAAGAAATAGACCAATAATGGGGGAAAAACCGATGGAAAGAAGCTTAACGATGGAACTCGTCCGAGTAACAGAAGCAGCTGCACTCGCATCGGCCAGATGGATGGGCCGGGGCAAAAAAGATGAAGCGGATGATGCCGCTACTTCTGCAATGCGGAATGTATTCGACACAGTCCCAATGAAAGGCACGGTTGTCATTGGTGAAGGGGAAATGGACGAAGCGCCAATGCTTTATATCGGTGAAAAGCTTGGCACAGGCTACGGTCCGCGGGTCGATGTGGCAGTCGATCCACTTGAGGGAACGAATATCGTGGCGTCTGGCGGATGGAACGCGCTTGCTGTCCTTGCGGTTGCGGATCATGGGAACTTGCTGCATGCCCCTGACATGTACATGGATAAAATCGCGGTCGGGCCCGAAGCGGTTGGCGAAATAGATATAAATGCTTCTGTCATCGATAATTTGAAAGCGGTTGCCAGGGCGAAAAACAAGGATATTGAGGACGTCGTCGCGACTGTCCTGAACCGTGAGCGCCATGCGCATATCATTGCCCAGCTTCGCGAGGCAGGGGCGAGAATTAAGCTGATCAACGACGGGGATGTCGCCGGAGCAATCAATACGGCTTTCGATACTACCGGTGTTGATATTTTGTTCGGATCAGGAGGGGCACCGGAAGGCGTACTCGCAGCCGTTGCCTTGAAATGCCTCGGCGGAGAAATCATCGGAAAACTCGTCCCATCAAACGATGCTGAGGTTGAACGCTGCCGAAAAATGGGTCTTGATATCAATAAAGTGCTCAGAATGGAAGACCTTGTCTGCGGCGATGACGCGATATTCGCAGCTACCGGAGTAACCGATGGAGAACTTCTAAAAGGAGTCCAGTTTAAAGGCAGCTATGGCTCGACACACTCAATTGTCATGCGCGCGAAATCAGGAACGGTCCGCTTTATAGAAGGGCGCCACAGCCTGCATAAGAAACCTAATCTTGTAATTGGCTAAACTCTGGCCCCGGGCACATCCAGCCCGGGCCCCGCTTTTGCGGGGAACAGGTTTACTTCGGTAAACAATAAACAAGTTTTGAAAAGTATGGTTATTTTTTGCGATAACGGGTAAAATAGAAATTGTTTTGCTAGCATCTGCTAATCTTCCAATTAAACTTCCAGAATCCTTCAAGAACAACGAAATCCCTCTCTGCTCGAAACAAGACCTTTTTAACTTTTGCAAAATTGGATAGAAACGCCGGTCTTTCAGTCCGTTTTCAACTAAAAGGAATAAGTGCATCCTTCGGGGCGCGGCAAAGAGAAGAATCAAAATAGTAAAGTGTGGTGTCCAAATGGAATTAACAATTACCAGTCTCGAGAATATGAAGCTAAAGGAGCTCTATGAGCTTGCCCGTGAGTATAAAGTATCTTATTACAGCAAACTGACAAAGAAAGAACTTATTTTTTCAATTCTGAAGGCGCGTGCCGAGCAGCAGGGCTTTTTCTTTATGGAAGGCGTCCTTGAAATTATCCAATCGGAGGGCTTTGGTTTCCTTCGCCCGATCAACTATTCACCAAGCTCGGAAGATATTTATATTTCCGCGTCCCAAATCCGCCGCTTCGACTTGCGGAACGGAGACAAGGTTTCCGGAAAAGTCAGGCCGCCAAAGGAAAGCGAGCGTTACTACGGCCTTTTGCATGTAGAGGCTGTTAACGGCGAAAACCCTGAATCCGCAAAGGAACGGGTCCATTTCCCGGCTTTGACCGCGCTTTATCCCGATAGGCAGATTAAACTGGAGACGACTCCGAAGCATCTATCCACAAGAATCATGGATGTGATCGCTCCTGTTGGTTTCGGGCAGCGTGGATTGATTGTCGCGCCTCCAAAGGCAGGAAAGACGATGCTGTTGAAGGAAATTGCCAACAGCATTACAACTAACCATCCAGAAGCGGAACTGATCGTCCTGCTGATTGATGAGCGGCCGGAGGAAGTGACCGATATCGAACGTTCCGTTGTGGGCGATGTTGTCAGCTCGACGTTTGATGAAGTGCCTGAGAACCATATCAAGGTGGCCGAACTCGTCCTGGAACGGGCTATGCGCCTTGTCGAACACAAGAAGGATGTCATCATCCTGATGGATAGTATTACACGATTGGCGAGGGCTTATAACCTTGTCATCCCGCCAAGCGGCCGGACGCTTTCCGGCGGTATTGACCCGGCAGCATTCCACCGGCCCAAGCGTTTCTTTGGCGCAGCCCGGAATATTGAAGAAGGCGGCAGTCTGACCATTCTTGCGACAGCCCTGATTGATACCGGCTCCCGTATGGACGATGTCATTTATGAAGAGTTTAAGGGAACTGGCAATATGGAACTCCATTTGGACCGTTCGCTTGCCGAAAGAAGAATTTTCCCGGCACTCGACATCCGCCGATCCGGTACGAGGAAAGAAGAACTCCTTTTGCCAAAAGATCAGCTAGACGCACTATGGGCCATCCGGAAATCAATGACCGACAGCCCGGATTTTGCCGAACGATTCCTCAAAAAACTGAAGCAGACAAAATCCAACGAAGAATTTTTCGCGCAAGTCAGCGAAGAAATGAAAAGCAACACCAACCGCAGACAGCAGCAATAGTAAATATATTTTAAGTAGATATAGTGGGATTTCATATTGGCTGTTTAAAGGAAAATATTAATAATATATGGGTTGATTGGAGCGGAAAGCATGTCCCCGCAGCGGAAATCAACAGAAATATTCTCATAAAAGGTCAAAAATCCCATCTTGCAAAACAGCGATGCGCTTGTTATAATGATAACAGTGTTTTTTACCGAGGGCTGCTATGGCCCAGGCTATAACTCTGTTTCGAAATGACTCAGGGCGGAAGGAGATGACAAGAATGAAAGCAGGAATCCATCCTAATTACAAGACAGTAAAGGTGACTTGTGCTTGCGGCAACACTTTTGAAACCGGATCAGTGAAAAACGAAATCCGCGTTGAAACTTGCTCCGAGTGCCATCCATTCTATACAGGACGTCAAAAATTCGCTGAAGCTGGCGGACGTGTTGACCGTTTCAATAAGAAATACGGCATGAAGCAGCAGCAACAATAATTTACAACTGTTCAAAAACAGGCAAGAATCAACATCGCTTGCCTGTTTTTTTACTTTCTAATGTGAGAATTTACTCGAATGGTGTCATCAGGGGATTTCCGATGGGGCAAAAGGGTAAACCTACAATAAAAAGAAACTTATTTTTGCCAATAGACGAGACGCTTGGAAACAATCTTATATACTACATAATAAAGACCAGGGTTTGAATGGAAGGAGAGGCAGTAGAATGTATGTTATGAAGCAAAGCGGATGGGTTGAGGTCATTTGCGGCAGTATGTTTTCGGGGAAGTCGGAGGAATTGATCCGCCGGGTGCGAAGGGCGCAATTCGCAAAACAAAAGATTGCTGTGTTTAAACCGAAAATTGACGATCGCTATAGTGAGGATTCTGTTGTTTCCCATAATGGTTCATCCTTCATTGCCATGCCGGTCTCCCATTCAACTGCTATCTTCGACCATATCGACGTCGAGATAGACGTCATCGCCATTGATGAGGTCCAATTTTTTGACGACGAAATCGTAAATGTCATCCAGCATTTGGCCAACAGCGGCTATCGAGTGATTGCAGCCGGTCTTGACCAGGATTTTCGCGGCGAGCCTTTTGGCAAAATGCCCGAACTCATGGCAATTGCCGAGCTAGTGACAAAGCTTCAGGCTGTTTGCGCGGTTTGCGGATCACCCGCCAGCCGGACTCAGCGCCTGATCGACGGCAGGCCTGCTTCCTATGATGATCCTGTTATCCTCGTTGGAGCATCTGAAGCATACGAGCCGCGCTGCAGGCATCACCATGAAGTGCCAAAAGCGGCGGCTGAAACTGAGAAAGCCGTATCAAATTTTAAAGCATTATAACTGAAAGAGGCATGTCCAGCTTCAACTGGGCATGCCTCTTTTTTTGCGATTAATGACTATTTCACATACCTATTCTTCCTGTGAGGGTTTCCAATCCGGGATGCCGTCCGTCTCAATGATCCCCATCGTCACATCTCCAATATCAGGATCATCTAGCAGTTTGTCGCGGATTTTGAATTTAATATCATCGGCAACCGCCAGGCTGAAGCCTTTTTTCAATTCAATATAGCCTTCGACATGGTATCTGCGGCCCTCCTGGATGATCCGCATCTGCTTAATATCGTCGACGTCCGGATCAGACAGAATCAGGTTTGCTACCCGGTCCTCGATAACCTTTGGGGCAGCCACGCCTATCAAGCCGATTGTATTTTCCGCTCCGATTTTAATGGCGATCCCAAATAGCATGAAGCCAATCAACATCGTTCCGACACCATCAAGGAAATAAAGGCCGGTCAGCTTGGAGAGGACAATTGCTGCCAAGGCAAGCAGGGCGCCAAAGGTGGCGATAATATCCTCGTAAAAAACTAGCCTTGTAGGTGGCGCGGCAAGGCGGACGTTTTTGAAAGCGGCTGGAACAATGGCCATCCCTTTCGCATCGCTTCTAGTTTCATGGACGATTTCCCGCATCGCCTTTATCAGAACGGCTCCATCTAGCCCTACAGCGGCAAGAAGAATGACGATATTCAGCAAGAAGCTGCCCGATGCTTTCGGATGGCGGATCAGCTCCCATCCCTTCAAGATCGTTTCGTAAGACATTATAGAGATGACAATGACCGCGACGAGCACGAACAAATTGACGACCCTTCCGAAACCAGTTGGAAACTTCCGGGTAGGCGCCTTTTCGGCCAGGGCACTCCCCAGGAAAACAAACGTCTGATTCGTAGCGTCTGCAATTGAATGCAAGGTAGTCGCGAACATCGTCCCGCTTCCGCTGGCGAAGGCGGCAATTCCTTTAATAATGGCAAGCACTGTATTGGACAGCGCGGCAATCCCGGACGATTTATTTCCTTTTCTCAAAAGTGCAACAAAGGTCACCAGCCTCATCCTTTCCTTTTCTTTTGCTTAAAAATTACCCGTCTGGTGGGGACTTAACCCTTTTTTTGCCGAGAAGCGCTGGCAAACGTTGCTTCACAGCCTCTTTTTTGCAAAAATGAAACCCTTTGGCTCCAGCATAAAATGAGTTGGAATGCTCCCAGCCTCTTTGACGGAGATTTCCCGCTGTATTATAATAGGATAGATATGGACTAAATACTGAGGTGAATGATTGTGTTTGATCGTCTCCAAGCTGTTGAGGATCGCTATGAAAGGCTGAACGAGCTTTTAAGCGACCCAGAAGTGATAAATGATTCAAAGAAGCTCCGCGAATATTCGAAGGAGCAGTCGGATATACAAGAAACCGTCCAGGTTTACCGGGAATATAAAGAAGCGAAAGAGCAGCTGCAGGATGCGAAGGCCATGCTCGATGAGAAGCTTGATGCCGAGATGCGCGAGATGGTCAAAGAGGAAGTCAGCGAGCTCTCCGATCAGCTGGAGGAGCTTGAAGAAAAACTGAAGATTCTCCTTATCCCGAAGGACCCGAATGATGACAAGAACGTTATTTTTGAAATCCGTGGCGCGGCTGGCGGTGATGAAGCCGCCCTATTCGCAGGTGACCTTTACCGAATGTACAGCCGATACGCTGAGGCGCAGGGCTGGAAGACGGAAGTGATGGATGCGAGCCCGACCGGCCTTGGCGGATTCAAGGAAATCATCTTTATGATCAACGGGACAGGAGCGTACTCCAAACTAAAGTTTGAAAATGGCGCGCACCGCGTCCAGCGTGTGCCGGAAACCGAATCAGGCGGCAGGATCCACACGTCCACCGCGACGGTAGCATGCCTTCCAGAAGCAGAAGACGTTGAGGTTGAAATTCATGATAAGGACATCCGCTTCGATACATTCGCATCGAGCGGCGCCGGCGGCCAGTCTGTTAACACAACGATGTCCGCAGTCCGCCTTACGCATATCCCGACCGGAATAACCGTCTCGATGCAGGATGAAAAGTCCCAACATAAGAACCGGGACAAGGCGATGAAAATTCTCCGCGCCCGTGTGTATGACAAGTTCCAGCAGGAAGCGCAGGCTGAATATGATCAGGTCCGTAAATCCGCAGTCGGAACCGGAGACCGTTCCGAGCGGATCCGTACGTATAACTTCCCGCAAAACCGGGTCACTGACCACCGTATCGGCCTGACAATCCAGAAACTTGACCAAATCCTTGAAGGAAAACTAGATGAGGTCATTGATGCATTAATTATGGAAGACCAGTCCGCCAAGCTGGAACGTGCTTCCGATGTGTAAAAAAGTGTTCGAAGCCCTCAACTGGGCTTCTTCTTTTTTAAAGGAAGCCGGACGGGAAGCATTCGCTGGCGAATTATTGCTGCGGCATAGCACGGGATGGGACCGCACCCGCTTGTTTTCGGAAATTCGCGAAGATCTTCCGGAAGGTGTGTGGGAGCGGTTTGAAGAAATGGTCAGGCAGCATGCGGATGGAAAGCCGGTGCAGTATATCATCGGCCAGGAAGAGTTTTATGGCCGGCCTTTTTTGGTAAATGAAGAGGTTCTTATCCCACGCCCGGAAACAGAGGAATTGGTGGCGGGAGCGCTTGAACGGATCGGGAAGTTGTTTGGAAAGGCGGAAGGGCTCCGTTTGGCGGATATCGGCACCGGAAGCGGGGCAATCGCTATTACGATGAAGCTTGAGAAACCGGAGTTGAGCGTAACCGCGACGGATATTGCAGAGGGATCTCTTGCTTTGGCGAAGGAGAACGCCAGCAGCCTTGGCGCGGATATAAACTTTATCCGCGGGGATCTTCTCCAGCCGTTTATTGAGGCGGGCTCCGCCTTTGATATTATCCTTTCAAATCCCCCGTACATACCAGAAGGGGATAAGGAATGGATGTCTGATGTGGTCACGGAGCATGAACCGCACAGGGCTCTTTTTGCGGGCAATGATGGTCTGGATTTTTACCGGCGGTTTATGAATGAGCTTCCCGCGGTCCTGAAACCGAAAGCAATCGTCGGTTTTGAAATAGGAGCCGGCCAGGGTGAGGCAGTCGCTTTATTTTGCAAAAACACCTTCCCGTCTGCAGTTGTTGAAGTGGTACATGATTTGAATGGCAAAGACAGGATGGTGTTTGTCCAACTGAATTAAGGGAATCAGGAGGGGAATTTGCCATGGTAGTGCGAAAGGCGATACCGGAGGACGGTGCAAAGCTTGCGGAACTGATCAAGCATGTGGAAGCGACTTCGGGCTTTATGATGTTTGGCGCCGGGGAAAGGAAAATGACTTCCGGGCAAGGGGAAGAAATGGTCGGGCGGTTTGCCGCTGACGAAACTTCCGCCCTTTTTGTCGCGGAAAAGGCTGATGAGCTGATAGGCTACCTGATTGCAGTTGGAGGAGGTGCGCCTCGAAAAAGGCACTGTGCCTATCTTGTTGCGGGAATAGCGGAATTCCACAGAGGGACGGGAGTCGGAACGAAGCTTTTTGAAAGCCTTGAAGACTGGGCGCCTAAAGCCGGCATCCACCGGCTGGAACTCACGGTCATGGCGCATAATAAAGCCGCGATTGCGCTTTATGAAAAAATGGGCTTTAGCATTGAAGGAACGAAGCACCATTCATTGAAAATAGATGGGCGTTATGTAGACGAATACTATATGTTTAAATTAATTTAAAAAAATATTTTTAACCCCATCAGAAGCCGGGTATATAATCCAGTCGGCACTATAATCACAGGGGGAAAACATCATGGATCATGCGGTGATCGGCATCTACGATTGTATTCACGAGCTGGAGCGCGCGATTGCATTCCTGAAAAATGAGGGCTGCGAGGCTGAGGATATAACCCTCATTACAAAAGAAGATGCCAATACAGCGGCAATTGAAAATATCCCGGTCATCCAGGTAACCGACAGTGAAATGCTCTGGGAAATGATCCTTGGATACGTAACCCGGGAAGAGGATAACCAGCGCCATTTGACCGCTTTGAAGGATTTAATTTTAAATGACGGAAAATATGTGCTCGTTTCTGAGAAGGAAGCAGGCCAGGATGCCTTGCCAATTTAAAACTACTCTATTATTACCCGGCGGATGCCGGGTTTTTTGTTGTGTCTGCTTGGGACAAGAAGAGAGGAGTTTAACCTCTTACTGTCCCAAGCTGCTTCAAGTTGGGACAGGGAACGGGTCTCCAAGCTTCAACCTGTCCCAAGCTGATCAATGTTGGGACAGTGATTCACCAAAACAGCCGTCAGCTGTCCCAAGGTAAGCAATGTTGGGACAACGAACGGAGCTAAAAGCTTCAACTTGTCCCAAGCTGATTAATGTTGGGACAGTGATTCACCAAAACAGCCGTCAGCTGTCCCAAGGTAAGCAAGGTTGGGACAGTGAACGGGTCTCCAAGCTTCAACTTGTCCCAAGCTGATCAATGTTGGGACAGTGATTCACCAAAACAGCCGTCAGCTGTCCCAAGGTAAGCAAGGTTGGGACAACGAACGGAGCTAAAAGCTTCAACTTGTCCCAAGCTGATCAATGTTGGGACAGTGATTCACCAAAACAGCCGTCAGCTGTCCCAAGGTAAGCAAGGTTGGGACAACGAACGGAGCTAAAAGCTTCAACTTTCCCAAGCTGATCAATGTTGGGACAGTGATTCACCAAATCAGCCTTTGGCTGTCCCAAGGTAAACAAGATTGGGACAGCAAACGGGTCTCCAAGCTTCAACCTGTCCCAAGCTGGCTCATGTTGGGACAGTGATTCACCACAACAGTAATCACTTGTCCCAAGCAGCTACAACTTGGAACAGTCCAGCTCCCAAACCTTCTACCGATGTCCCAACCCCTTAGCAAAAATTCTCACGCCCTTTACACCCCATTTTTGCAAAAGGGCCAAAATGCTAGTTTACGAATCTTCGAATTTGGCCAGACTGCTGATAGTGAAGGGATGGTGGGGGAAATGAAAAATAAAACATTGGTTTGGCTTTACCTTGTAGTGTTATCAATCGCGACAATCGCGAATCTATATGCGCCACAGACGAAAGCGGCGGGGAATGAGGAAGTCGTGATTCCCGGGGAAGCGATCCGCTTAAGGATTCTCGCAAATAGTGACCGGGAGGCGGACCAGGTAATAAAACGGAAAGTCCGCGATGCGGTTAATAAAAGGATCACCGAGTGGGTCGCAGAGCTGACTGACCTCGACGAAGCGAGAACAGTGATTCAAAGCCATTTGCCGGAAATTGAAGCGGAAGCAAGAAAAGTTATAGAGGAAAGCGGCACCTCGCAACAAGCGAAAGCAGAATTCGGCAAAGTGAAATTTCCGACAAAGCTTTATGGCCAATATCTATATCCTGCAGGGGAATATGAGGCCATTCTCATTACACTTGGCGAAGGGAAAGGAGCCAATTGGTGGTGCGTGTTGTTCCCGCCGCTCTGCTTTCTGGACTTCTCCAGCGGAACAGCTGTCAGGTCACAAGGGTTTGAAGATGCTGACCAAAGCGCAGCAGGTGAAGAAAAAGAAAAATCCGGAGAGACGAACGACGAATCGGGAAAGAAGATAGAACAAAAAGAATCTGGGGAACCAACCAAAATTACCGATAAAGAAGCCGGCAAGGACGAAGATGAGATAGAGGAGAAGGTCGAAAAGAGTAGGGGGCAACAAGAGAATGCAGCCCAAAAGAACGAACTTCCAAGGACAAAACTCACAGAAGAAGAAAATTCGGGAAATTATTATTCTGAGAAAGTTTATGTTGGGCAGGATGAACAACCTGTCAAAGTAAAGTTTTTTGTAGTGGAGTTATGGAATAAGCTAATGGAGTAAAGCCTGCTTGCAGGCTTTTTTATTATTAAAAGATAGTAATTATGAAGATTAAACGGAATTCTCCAGAATACTTAATACCAACCGAGGATATTAATTCCTGCATTTTTACACCTTCATAACAAGTGCGTAACAAACGTGGTTTAAATGTTTTTTAAGAGAAGAAGCGGATAAAAGAGAGGTGTGCAACACGCAACACAAAATCTTCGAAGGAGTGATCTTACGATGGCTAGAAATAATAACAACAACAACGGAAAGATGTCTCGAGAAGAAGCAGGACGCATGGGTGGAGAAGCTACTAGCAAAAAACACGACAAGGATTTCTATCAGGAAATCGGCCGAAAAGGCGGCGAAGCAACAGCTGATTCCCATGACAAGGATTTCTACCAGGAAATCGGTAAAAAGGGTGGGGAAGCAACAGCTGAATCCCACGACAAGGATTTCTACCAGGAAATCGGTAAAAAGGGTGGAGAAGCGACAGCTGATTCACATGGCAAGGAATTCTACCAGGAAATTGGCCGTAAAGGCGGCGAAGCAACCAGTGAAAACCATGACCGCGGCTTCTATGAAGAAATTGGTGAAAAAGGCGGCAAGGCTCGCTGGGATAAGGATAACAACAAATAAGATTTGTGCATAGCACAGCGGGGCGCCTGATGATTCAGGCGCCTTTTTCGTATAGTTCATCGTTCTATTTTTTCCTCTTCCCTCATACTCATAGAGTAGATTAATAGAATTGGAGTGGGGAAGATGGAGTTGATGATGAGAAAAGCGGAAAAGTCTGATTTTGCAAGGGTGATCGTTTTTCTTGAAAAAGCCGGTCTAGGAACAGCGGGGATAACGGAAGAATCGGCTGGCTTGTTCCTGTTGGCCGAAAAGGACGGCGACATTCAGGCGAGCATCGGCATTGAACAATATGGGGATTCGGGGCTCTTGCGGTCGCTTGCCATTTCACCTGGAATGACCGAACAAACACTCCTTGCCATGTTGAAGCAAATGATTATTCTTGCAAATAATACTGGCATGCGCGCTCTTTATTTGGCGACAAACAAGCGAAGCGCCATACCATTTTTTGAAATGGCGGGGTTTAGTATGATTGTAAGGAACCAACTGCCACCTGAATTTTTTAACTCTCCGCATGTTTTGAACATTTTGAATGTAAACGATTCAATCTTTTTAAGATTTTTAACTTAAAATCCGAGTATATCCACAAAGTTATCCACCATTCAAATAGGATTATCCACAATTTGTGGATAATGCCTTGTGTTTCCACAGGCGTTCTTTTATACTTTCAAAAAGAAAATAACAACAAAACTCTGCTGGAGCCTCGTATTTTAAGTAAGGGCAGGGAAAGAGATATAGGTGAATAAAATGATAGAAACGATTGTCTGGAAAGTGGATAACATTGTGGAAAAGTTAAAAAATAATCCACAGATTAAACAGGCAGCAGATTTGCTGGCTCAAAATGAAGTAGTGGCTTTTCCAACTGAAACTGTATATGGCCTTGGCGGGAATGCGGGGAACGACAAAGCGGTTGAAAAAATATTCAGCGCGAAAGGCAGGCCTTCCGATAACCCTCTGATTATTCATATTGCGGGCAGGAAACAGATGGACAGCTTCATTGAAACGGTTCCTGCAGTGGCAATCCGTTTAATGGACGCCTTCTGGCCTGGACCTTTAACACTTATATTGCAAAAAAAAGAACAGGCTCTTTCGGAAAAAGCGACAGCCGGGCTCAGTACCGTAGGCGTGAGAATGCCGGACCATCCCGTCGCACTCGCGCTTCTGAAGGAATGCGGCCTTCCAATTGCTGCGCCTAGCGCAAATAGTTCCGGTAAACCATCCCCGACTTCTGCCGTGCATGTAGCTGCAGACTTGAATGGGAAAATTGCCGGAATCGTTGATGGCGGTCCGACTGGGGTCGGTGTTGAATCAACCGTCCTCGACTGTACAAGTCCGATTCCGGTTATTCTAAGGCCGGGCGGAATTACAAGGGAACAGCTTGAAGAGGTCATTGGAAGGGTGGAGGTCGACCCTGCCTTAGCTGGTGCGGATGCCAAGCCGAAAGCCCCTGGTATGAAGTATAGGCATTATGCCCCCGAAGCTCCTCTTTATTTGGTTGCTGGCGGAGTTGGCGATATGAAAAGGCTCGCGGACATATACCGCGGTGAAGGAAAACGGGTCGGAATCCTGGCGACCGAAGAATCTGCTCCGCTATATGAGGCTGATTTGGTGCTCGCTTGTGGAAAAAGGGAGAGGCTTGATACAGTGGCTGCTTCCCTTTACGATACGCTGCGGCAGTTTAATGAAGGACAACTAGATTTGATCCTCAGCGAAATGTTTCCTGAGGAAGGCGTTGGCCATGCCATCATGAATAGGCTGAGGAAAGCGGCGGGCAATAAGATTATCGAAGGGTGACATAGACTGCATAATTGGTGAAACGGAAGTGGCCAAAGCCATTTTTTGAAGCACCCAATCTTCTAAATGGCCTTGGACGTGCATATGATGAACTAGCATGTCCGGGGGGCTGGTCATTAATGTCGACACTGGCGGGAGAATTGGCGACGCTGCTTTTGATGGCGTTCGCTCTTGGAATGGATGCATTTTCGGTTGGACTTGGGATGGGGATGTACAGGCTGAGGCTGAGGCAAATATTTAAAATTGGGCTGACAATCGGGATTTTCCATGTTTGGATGCCCCTCGCCGGGATGATTGCGGGAAAGTTCCTTTCGGAGCAGTTCGGTTCTTTCGCCTCGCTGATTGGCGGTCTGTTACTTATTTTGCTCGGACTCCAAATGATTTGGGCGGGAATGAGGAAAGAGCATGAAAGTATCATAACACCCATAGGGTTCGGGTTAATGTTCTTTGCCCTTAGTGTCAGCCTTGATAGCTTTTCGGTGGGGCTCACCTTGGGTATTTATGGGGCGCGGACGCTCGCGGCCATTATTTGCTTCGGGATTGCCGCGACGATTTTAACATGGACGGGACTGTTGGCCGGCAGAAAAGTCCAGGGCTGGCTAGGTTCCTATAGCGAATCGCTCGGAGGAATCATCCTCCTGGCTTTTGGACTGAAATTGCTTTTGCCATTATGAGGAGGAAAAACAGCTTCCGAGGGGAGCTGTTTTTAATTTGAGCAAGCATTCCCGGCAGGAACATTGGGGCTGGAAATTGGCTGGTTGGAAATTGGCTGACGGCAGCTATATAATGAAGGAAAGGAGGATGGAGCATGCAGCGCGTTCTGTTTGTTTGTACAGGTAACACTTGCAGAAGCCCAATGGCGGAGGCCATTTTGAAAAGCAAGAATCTTCCCGGTGTGGAAGTGAGATCAGCGGGAGTTTTTGCATCGAGCGGGACTGCGGCATCGCCCCAATCGATTCAGGTGATGGATGAAAACAAGATTGGCCATGCCCATCAATCAAGGCTTCTTTCAAAAGAAGATGTTGAATGGGCGACTGTCATCCTCACCATGACCCTTTCCCATAAGAAGGCGATCCTCAGCCAGTATCCTGAGAGAGCGAGTGGGAAAACATATACATTAAAGGAATTTGCCGGAGACAACGGTCATCTGGATGTCAGCGACCCTTTCGGAGGCAGTGTTGACATTTACAGGGAGACCTTTGCTGAGCTGGAAAGGCTGATTGACCAGGCTGGCAGAAAGCTGCTTGAGCTGGAAAACTGATAAATAGGACAACATTTTAGGAGGACACGAATATGAAAGTCGCACTTGCATCCGACCACGGCGGGGTCAACATCCGCAAAGAAATAGCAGCCCTGATGGAAGAGTTAAATATTGAATACGAGGATTTCGGCTGTGAATGCTCTACTTCCGTCGATTATCCGGACTATGCTTTGCCTGTTGCCGAGAAAGTGGCGGCGGGGGAATTTGACAGAGGTATCCTCATTTGCGGAACTGGCATTGGAATGAGTATCAGTGCCAATAAAGTAAAGGGAATCCGCTGCGCGCTCGTCCACGACTCCTTCAGCGCAAAAGCGACTCGGGAGCACAATGATTCCAATATGCTCGCGATGGGAGAACGAGTCATTGGCCCGGGCCTTGCACGTGAGATTGCTGAAATCTGGCTGACAACTGAATTCTCCGGAGGGCGCCATTCTAACCGGATCGGAAAAATTACTGCCTACGAAGATAAACATCTTTAGAACAGTATCTAAAAAGGCGGGACTGGAGGGAGAACGTATGCAGCAGCACATTGACAAGTGGGAAACCGAGTTCAGCGAAGTTTTGGACAAGTTCATAGAAACGGCAGAACTGAAGCCGGGCATGCTGATGGTGGTTGGCTGCAGTACGAGTGAAGTGGCCGGTGAAAGAATCGGGACAGCGGGAACAACTGAAGTGGCCGAGATGCTCTTCCGCCAGTTGGACAGGCTGCGCAGAAGAACCGGTGTGGCATTGGCCTTTCAATGTTGTGAGCATTTGAACAGGGCTTTGGTCATCGGCAGGAAGGACGCGGAGGAAAGGAAGCTTGATGAGGTTTCGGTCATCCCTGTCCGGAATGCCGGCGGAGCGATGGCGTCGTATGCTTTTGAAAAAATGCCCGAAGCGGTTGTGGTTGAGTCTTTAAAAGCTGATGCGGGAATCGATATTGGTGATACGCTCATTGGGATGCATCTGAAGCCAGTAGCGGTTCCTGTCCGTGTTGGCCGCAGGACGGTCGGCCATGCGAATGTTGTGCTCGCCAAAACGAGGCCGAAGCTGATTGGCGGATCGCGGGCTGTGTATGAACGGAACCCAGAAAATCTTTCTTGCCGCTAATGTTTCTTTTTAAGTGTGAAACTGCTAAAATGGTAACGAATTTTCAAAATAAACAGACGTGACTTTCGAGGGGGATTCATGATGAAGCACTTGGCAAAGCGGGACCCGCAGGTTTTTGAATCGATTCAGCAGGAATTGCAAAGACAACGGACGAAAATCGAATTGATTGCATCGGAGAATTTCGTCAGTGAAGCTGTCATGGAGGCGCAGGGATCTGTGCTGACAAACAAATATGCGGAAGGCTACCCGCACAGGCGCTATTACGGCGGCTGTGAATATGTCGATGTAGTCGAGGACCTGGCGCGCGACCGGGCAAAGGAAATCTTCGGCGCGGAGCATGCGAACGTGCAGCCGCATTCAGGGGCTCAGGCGAACATGGCTGTTTACTTTACCATCCTTGAGCCGGGAGATACGGTCCTTGGAATGAACCTGTCGCATGGCGGGCACTTGACGCACGGCAGCCCGGTTAACTTCAGCGGAGTCCAGTATAATTTCGTTGAATACGGTGTATCTGAGGAATCGCACCTGATTAACTATGATGATGTCCGCGAAAAGGCGCTAAAGCATAAGCCGAAACTGATTGTTGCAGGTGCCAGCGCATATCCCCGTGAAATTGACTTTAAGAAGTTTCGTGAAATCGCTGATGAGGTAGGAGCCTATTTGATGGTCGATATGGCCCATATTGCTGGCCTTGTCGCAGGGGGGCTTCACCAAAACCCGGTGCCTTACGCGGATTTTGTTACATCAACTACTCATAAAACATTGCGCGGCCCGCGCGGCGGCTTGATTCTTTGCCGTGAGGAGTTCGCGAAGAAAATAGACAAGTCTGTATTCCCTGGCATCCAAGGCGGACCTCTGATGCATGTAATCGCAGCAAAAGCGGTTGCCTTTGGGGAAATTTTGAACAACGGGTTTAAGGAATATGCCCAAAAGGTTATTTCAAACGCCAAGGCATTGGCGGCTGCCCTTCAAGAAGAAGGCGTTACCCTTGTTTCCGGCGGAACTGACAATCACCTGATCCTTGTCGACCTGCGCAGCCTTGGGCTGACAGGCAAGGTTGGCGAAAAGGTGCTGGATGAAATCGGGATTACCGTCAACAAAAACACCATTCCTTTCGACCCTGAAAGCCCGTTTGTGACGAGCGGCATCCGAATTGGGACAGCGGCTGTCACCACACGCGGATTTGGTGAGGAAGAAATGAAGGAAATCGCCTCTATTATGGCATTTACGTTAAAGAACCATGAGGATGAAGAGAAGCTGAAGGAAGCGGCAGGGCGAGTCGAGGCGCTTACCGGAAAATTCACCCTTTATCCGGAATATTGATTTACAGGTGAAGCATGGGACTAGCCATGCTTCTTTTTTTTTGTCTCGTCGTCCCTGACCGAGCCGCTTCCGCTTTTCATTGTCCAGCTGCAGCGGCCAGGGACTCAAAGTCACTTCGGTCCCGAAAATGAAGTCATTATCGGATTATTTAATACGTTGAAAAGGTGCTCCTGCGCCAAAGCAAACTCGGGGAAGCTTTGTTCAGCTCGTCGCAAAGCTGCAAGGAAGTAACGCAGGCAGTTGCTTCCCTCCAGTCCATACGGCGCTAAACGGCCGCTTTCGCTTTTCTTCTTGAACTACGAAAACTTTTTCTGTAAAATTAGACGAAGTGTGCAAACTGATAGCAGAGGAATCAATTTAGCAGAGGGGCGATTATTATGGCAAAAGTATATGTATTTGACCATCCGTTAATCCAGCATAAGCTTACTTACATCCGCGACAAGAACACAGGAACGAAAGAATTCCGTGAACTTGTCGATGAAGTCGCCACGCTGATGGCTTTTGAAATTACAAGGGATATGCCGACTGAGGATATTGAGATTGAAACACCGGTCAGCACGGCGAAAGCGAAGGTCCTTTCGGGGAAAAAAATGGGCGTTATTCCAATCCTGCGCGCAGGCATTGGGATGGTCGATGGCATCCTGAAGCTCATACCTGCGGCAAAGGTGGGCCATATCGGCCTGTATCGCGATCCGGAAACCCTTCTTCCCGTAGAATATTACGTGAAGCTGCCAAGTGATGTGGAGGAACGTGATTTCATTGTAGTCGATCCAATGCTCGCGACTGGCGGATCAGCGGTTGAAGCAATTAACTCGCTGAAAAAACGTGGCGCGAAACATGTTAAGTTCATGTGCCTGATTGCGGCTCCTGAGGGTGTGGAAGCCGTTAAAAATGCCCATCCAGATGTCGATATTTATATCGCCGGCCTTGATGAAAAGCTTAACGACCACGGCTACATTGTCCCTGGCCTCGGAGATGCGGGCGACAGGCTGTTTGGAACAAAATAGAACTGAATTCAATATAGTAAGGTAAAAAGCCGGGCAGATTGATATCTGCCCGGCTTTTTATGTGACAGTCAGCTTTGTAGCCTCACAGGTGTCTTAAAAACCGACGCGGATCATCTAGGAAATTTTTCGTCAACCTGACGTGTTCGACATCACTATAGTCCGTTTTTGCAAAAATCCCCTCATCAAGCGTGTAAATCACTGCCCCAGGAATGGCCATCAGCATGGGGGAATGGGTCGCAATGATGAATTGGCAGTTATCCTTAACCATCTCCATAATTAGCGAAATGAGGGATAGCTGTTTTAATGGGGACAATGGTGCTTCCGGCTCGTCCAGTATATAAAGCCCATCAGGCCGGAATCTTGCCTGGAACAGGTCAAGAAAGCTTTCGCCATGGGAACGGACATCAAGACCGTCGCCGTAAAGCTGTTCTAATTCATAGACTGTCCGTGCGTAGGGGAGGACCTCGAGACTAAAAGGATCGCGAGCGCGGATATCCTTTACAGCCTGGCGGGATTCGGCTTTTATTTCCGCAAGTCTTCGTGAATAATTGATAAAGTCATTAGCCCTAAAGAAAAAACCGTTCTTAGTTCTGACACTCCAAATCAGTTTCAGCTTATCGGCGAGTTTTCTTGCGTCTTCAAGCGACGGGTCGGTTTCGATTGGTTCCCCGCCAATCAGGATGCTGCCGCTTCCCGCTGCAACTGCTTCAAGAAATGTCGATTTCCCCGTCCCATTCTCCCCGACAAGGATGGTCACAGGATGGCCGAAGCTGAACTCCGTGAAGTTCCTAATCAAAGGGAGGTTAAAAGGATAAAAGTTTTCATTAATATCTTTATTCAATTGAACTTTTCGCAAAAGAACCATTTCATATAACCCCCAATTCGCTAATTTCACAATAGCAAAATGTCAGTTCGGTTAAAAGAGGGACTGGAAATGCTTTTGTATTCTTTATAAAACAGAATGCAAAAATATGAAGTGTTATGGAACAACAAAACACTTCACATATAGTGGAAAATTTTACTGGGAGGTTAACCTCGTAATGAAGCGCTTTCCCCGTCATTACAGGACTTTTCTTGAATGTTTGTGAATAATTTCACCACAAATGGATTGACTTTGACAGGGGGCTATTGTATGCTAACAAAGGGCATAAAATGATAGGGTTTTCATAAGATTTTCCTGCATAAATGCTCCGCATTAATACAGGAATTTTTCCATACATAAAATTGACCTCTTTTTGCCCGTTTCTCATTCTCTAAAGCGAGGATGCGATTGTATGCGCAGAAACAACCGCCACCCTTTACAGGCAATGGCACTCATGTCTGCTATCCTTTCCCAGCTTGTCGGTTCCATCCTAATCGGAATTTTTGCCGGTAGATGGATCGACGGAAAATTTGGGACTGAGCCTCTTTTTCTTATCATTGGGCTGTTCATCGGATTGGCCGCGGGAATCTATGCCATGCTCCGCCTCGTACAGCATTATTATTCAGGAGACTAAAATTGATATGTCCGATTTAAGGGCCATTTATTTCCGGGTTCGCAGATACCTCTTATTTTTGTTATCTATTTATGTGCTCGGCTGGGGATTTACCGATCATCAGCAAATCTTTGCCGGGCTTATTTTGGGAACAGCCCTCAGCCTGTTCAATCTTTGGCTGATGGTAAGGAAGACAGACCAGTTTGGCGAAGCGGTTACGCAAGGCAAAAAGGTTCGTTCCCTCGGTTCGTTCAACAGGATGGCGACAGCAGCGCTGGCCGTCATCATTGTACTGAAGTACCCTGATCATTTCCATTTGGTCAGCATGGTTTTGGGATTAATGACATCCTATATTGTCATTATGATAGATTTTTTTAAGCAAACCTTTCTACGCAAATAGCTTGAGAAGCGAGGTGAATACTATTGCATCATGAAGCTCCTATTCGTGAATTTATGGGGTTGCACTTCAATATGGCAAACATTCTCATGATCACAGTCGCGTCACTGATTGTGTTTCTGATTGCGGTCCTGTCGACCCGGAGGCTGGCAATGAAGCCTACCGGAATGCAGAACTTCATGGAATGGGTCATGGATTTTGTCAAAGGCATTATTAATAGTACGATGGATTGGAAAACAGGGGGAAGGTTCCATATCCTTGGGCTGACGCTCATTATGTATGTGGCGGTTTCAAACTTCCTTGGGCTTCCATTCTCAATCGTCTACAAAGGTGAACTGTGGTGGAAATCACCGACAGCGGATCCTGCCGTTACATTGACACTGGCAACGCTCGTTGTCGGCTTGTCGCATTATTACGGAGTGAAAATGAGAGGGGCCTCAGCATACGGCAAAGAATTCTTCAAGCCGTTCTGGTTCATGTTCCCGATCAAAATCATTGAGGAGTTTGCGAATACCCTCACACTCGGCCTGCGTCTTTACGGTAACATCTATGCAGGGGAAATCCTCCTTGCGCTAATTGCCGGAAGCATGGCCACCGGTTTCTGGGGAAGTCTCGCAGCGGTCATCCCAATGCTTGCCTGGCAGGGATTCTCAGTCTTTATCGGCGCCATCCAGGCGTTTATCTTCACCATGTTAACGATGGTTTATCTGGCCCATAAAGTCAGCAGCGACCATTAATATATACCTGTTCATTTTATGGACAAAACAAAAACCATATTCAACATACATTAAGGAGGAACTTAATAATGGGTCTTTTAGCAGCAGCAATCGCAATCGGTTTGGCAGCACTGGGTGCTGGTATTGGTAACGGTCTTATCGTATCTAAAACAGTTGAAGGTATCGCCCGCCAGCCGGAAGCTCGCGGTATGCTTCAAACAACAATGTTCATCGGGGTAGCGTTGGTTGAGGCGATTCCAATCATCGCAGTTGTTATCGCGTTCATGGTTCAAGGCCAAGGCCAATAATAACTTCCTATTATTCAATAATGGCGAAGATCATTCCATAATGAACCTTCGCCATTGCTTTATGCCCTTTTTTACATGGGCAAACCAATTTTGCAAAAAATGATCTTTCACATACACGCATCCGGGGGCATCCTCCGGAATGGCTCTTGAAAGGAGTGACTCGAGGGTGTTGACAAACAGTTTCGTAATAGCGGCTGACCTATTTAACGGCGGGGATATCCTGTTCCAGCTCGCTATGTTCATTATCTTGATGGCATTGCTCAAGAAGTTTGCATGGGGTCCGCTGATGGGCATCATGAACGAGCGTGAAACACATATCGCAAACGAAATCGGCCAGGCTGAAAAAGCGAATCAGGATGCGAAAAAACATCTTGAAGAGCAGCGGGAGCTTTTGAAAGAAGCCCGCCTTGAAGCCCAGGGCCTGATTGAAAACGCCCGCAAGCAGGGTGATGTCCAGCGCGAGGAGATCATCGCAATCGCCCGTACTGAGGCGGAAAGACTGAAAGAATCCGCCAAGATTGAAATCGAGCAGCAGAAGGAGCAGGCTGTCGCGGCTATCCGCGAACAGGTTGCATCGCTTTCCGTCATGATTGCTTCTAAAGTGATCGAAAGGGAATTGGGTGAGCAGGATCAGCAGAAGCTGATTGATGAATTTATCCAAGAGGCGGGAATCGGCCGATGAGCACTTCGATCATCTCTAAACGATATGCCATAGCTTTATTCAAGCTGGCAAAGGAAAAAGGCCTGCTCGATACAATAGAACAAGAAATCCGCGTCGTTAGGGAAGTGTTCAGCAGCAACAAGGATTTAAATGCTGTATTGCACTCCCCAAGGCTTTCGCTTGAACAAAAAAAGGCCATCGTCAGAGGCGCATTTACCACAATGAATCCTTATGTGCAGAACACCCTGATGATTCTGATTGACCGCCACAGGGAAAGCGAAATCCCGGGTGTCGCTGACGGGTTCATTGAACTTGCCAACGAAGCGAGGGGCATTGCTGAAGCAAAGGTCTACAGCGTGCGTCCTTTATCCGATGAGGAAAGGATCGCATTGTCCGCCTCTTTTGCCGCAAGGGTTGGCAAAAGTGCTCTCCGGATTGAGAATATTGTTGATACCGACCTGCTCGGCGGCATCAAAGTCCGGATTGGAAACCGAATTTTCGACGGCAGCCTGCGAGGCAAGCTAGACCGTCTTGAACGCAGATTATTGACCTAAGATTTAGATAGGGGTGAAACTCATGAGCATCAAAGCTGAAGAAATCAGTGCGCTGTTAAAGCAGCAAATCGAAAACTATCAGTCAGAAATTCAAGTGAGTGATGTTGGTACAGTCATCCAGATTGGTGACGGTATCGCCCGTGCTCATGGCCTCGACAATGTCATGGCCGGGGAACTTGTTGAGTTTTCGAACGGCGTTATGGGAATGGCGCAAAACCTTGAAGAAAACAACGTCGGTATTATTATTCTTGGACCATATACAGAAATCCGCGAAGGTGATGAGGTTCGCCGTACGGGCCGTATCATGGAGGTTCCTGTTGGCGAGGCTCTAATCGGCCGCGTTGTGAACCCACTCGGACAGCCGATTGACGGAATGGGTCCGATCAACACGACCAAAACCCGTCCAATTGAAGCAGTCGCTCCAGGGGTTATGGATCGTAAATCTGTTCATGAGCCGCTTCAGACAGGCATCAAGGCAATTGACGCCCTTGTGCCGATCGGCCGCGGACAGCGTGAATTGATCATCGGTGACCGCCAGACTGGTAAAACGTCTGTCGCCATCGATACAATCCTGAACCAAAGAGGCCAGAACATGATCTGTATCTATGTTGCCATCGGCCAAAAAGAATCAACAGTCCGTAATGCGGTCGAAACACTCCGCAAATACGGTGCACTTGATTACTCAATCGTTGTAACTGCATCGGCTTCCCAGCCGGCGCCGTTATTGTTCCTAGCTCCTTATGCCGGTGTTACGATGGCAGAAGAGTTTATGTATGAAGGCAAGCACGTCCTCGTTGTATATGATGACCTTTCAAAACAGGCCGCTGCTTACCGCGAACTTTCCTTGCTTCTTCGCCGCCCTCCAGGCCGTGAAGCTTATCCAGGGGACGTTTTCTATCTGCACAGCCGCTTGCTCGAGCGTGCAGCCAAGTTGAGCGATGCAAAAGGAGCGGGTTCGATCACTGCCCTTCCGTTCATTGAAACACAGGCGGGCGACGTTTCCGCTTATATTCCTACAAACGTTATCTCGATTACTGACGGACAGATTTTCCTACAGTCTGACCTGTTCTTCTCGGGTGTACGCCCGGCGATCAACGCGGGTCTTTCCGTATCACGTGTAGGTGGCTCCGCGCAAATTAAGGCGATGAAGAAGGTTTCCGGTACTTTGCGTCTTGACCTGGCGTCCTACCGTGAACTTGAGGCGTTTGCCCAGTTCGGTTCGGATCTTGATAAAGCAACACAAGCCAAGCTTGCCCGTGGCGCGCGTACAGTAGAAATACTGAAGCAGGACCTTCATAAGCCGCTTGCAGTTGAGAAGCAGGTTATGAGCCTTTACGCATTGACACGCGGATTCCTTGATGATATTCCAGTCGGCGACATCCGCCGTTTTGAATCAGAATTCCATACTTGGCTCGACCACAACCGCAAAGACGTGTTAGACCATATCCGTACAACGAAGGAGCTTGCATCCGACGACGATATGGCTGCTGCGATCAACGATTTCAAAAAGACATTCGCAGTAACGGAATAATCGGAGAGAGCGCGTAATCCAGCGCGATCTGCCGCGATAATCTAACATGCTTGGACGAGGGGCCGGGAGCGGCCCCGGTCCTTAACTTTGATAAGGGTGGTGAGAACCAGTGGCATCATTACGCGATATAAAATCCCGGATTGTTTCGACAAAGAAGACGAGCCAGATTACGAAAGCAATGGAAATGGTGTCTGCGGCCAAATGGAACCGCGGCGTCATGAATGCGAAATCGTTCGTCCCTTATATGGAGAAAATCCAGGAAGTGACAGCTTCCATCGCGGTCGGCAGCAAGGATGCGACCCATCCAATGCTCCAATCGCGTCCAGTCAAGAAGACCGGATATATTGTCATTACCTCGGACCGTGGTCTGGCAGGCGCTTACAACAGTAACGTCATTCGCCAGTTATACCAGACAATCCAGGAACGCCATAAGTCGAATGATGAGTTCGGAATCATTGCGATTGGAAGGATAGGACGTGATTTCTTCCAGAAGAGGGGAATGAATGTTGTCCTCGATATCGTAGGAGTTTCGGATCAGCCTTCTTTTGACGATATAAAAGATATTACAAGCAGTACGGTAGGAATGTTCTCTGACGGGACTTTCGATGAACTGCATATCCATTACAGCCATTACATGAGTGCGATTTCTCAGGAAGTGACTCATAAGCAGCTTCTGCCGCTGACGAATATTTCTGCTTCCACAAAGCTGACGTCCTATGAGTTCGAACCGAACGCTGAGGAAATACTGGATGTTCTCCTGCCGCAATATGCGGAAAGTCTTATCTACGGCGCCCTGCTCGACAGCAAGGCGAGTGAGCATGCGGCCAGGATGACAGCGATGAGAAACGCAACCGATAATGCGAAAGAGCTCATCAATTCCTACAGCCTTAAATATAACCGTGCCCGCCAGGCGGCAATCACTCAGGAAATCACTGAAATTGTCGGCGGCGCATCCGCTTTGGAGTAGGCCGGATTCCAGCTGGGAATTTTACGGCTTGCGGAAGAAGATAAACGCACATTTTTATGCATAAGACAATCTGCCGCTTTTGCAAAAAAGCCAGATTTCTCTATTGATTGGAGGGAAAACGATGAACACAGGACATGTCCTGCAAGTTATGGGACCGGTCGTTGACGTAAAGTTCGACAGCGGCAACCTTCCGGAAATCTATAACGCATTGAAAATCAATTCCAAAGCGCGCAATGAATCAGAAGTTGATATAAACCTTACCCTGGAAGTAGCCCTTCACCTCGGCGATGATACTGTCCGTACGATTGCGATGGCATCGACAGACGGTCTGACCCGCGGACTTGAAGTAGTCGACACAGGGGCGCCAATCTCAGTCCCGGTTGGGGACGTCACTCTTGGCCGTGTATTTAACGTACTTGGCGAAACAATCGACTTGGATCAGGAAGTACCGGCAAGCGAGCGCAGGGATTCCATTCACCGCGAAGCGCCAACGTTTGAAGAACTATCCACGGAAGTTGAAATTCTTGAAACTGGAATTAAGGTTGTTGACCTGCTTGCCCCTTATATCAAAGGTGGTAAAATCGGCCTTTTCGGAGGCGCGGGTGTAGGTAAAACTGTACTTATCCAGGAATTGATCAATAACATCGCCCAAGAGCACGGTGGTATTTCCGTATTCGCGGGAGTTGGAGAACGTACACGTGAAGGAAACGACCTTTACCATGAAATGACCGATTCCGGCGTTATTAAAAAGACCGCAATGGTTTTCGGACAGATGAACGAGCCTCCTGGTGCGCGTATGCGTGTTGCCTTGACTGGCTTGACTATGGCCGAATTTTTCCGTGATGAACAAGGCCAGGACGTTCTTTTCTTCATGGATAACATTTTCCGCTTTACCCAGGCAGGATCAGAGGTTTCCGCGCTTCTTGGCCGTATGCCATCTGCGGTTGGATACCAGCCGACACTTGCTACTGAAATGGGTAGGCTTCAGGAACGGATCACATCTACAAATAAAGGTTCCGTTACATCCATCCAGGCAATTTACGTACCGGCCGATGACTATACAGACCCGGCTCCGGCTACGACTTTCGCCCACTTGGATGCAACAACGAACCTTGAGCGTAAACTTTCCGAAATGGGTATTTACCCAGCGGTTGACCCTCTCGCTTCCACTTCACGCGCATTGGCGCCTGAAATTGTCGGCGAAGAGCATTACTCCGTTGCCCGCCAGGTTCAGCAGACGCTTCAGCGTTACCGCGAACTTCAGGATATCATTGCAATTCTAGGTATGGATGAATTATCCGATGAAGATAAACTCGTTGTGCACCGTGCACGCCGCGTCCAGTTCTTCCTGTCCCAAAACTTCCACGTTGCGGAACAGTTCACAGGCCAGCCTGGATCTTACGTACCGGTTAAGGAAACAGTCAAAGGCTTCCGTGAAATCCTTGAAGGTAAATACGACCATCTTCCAGAAGATGCATTCCGCCTCGTAGGCCGCATCGAAGACGTTGTCGAAGCTGCAAAAGGCATGGGTGTAGAGGTCTAAACAAGCCAGGAGGGTGAAAAATGAGCACGATTAAAGTTAGTGTTGTAACTCCCGATGGCCCGGTTTATGATTCCGAAGTCGAGATGGTAAGCACGAAAGCCCAAAGCGGTGAACTGGGAATCCTTCCAGGGCACATCCCGATGGTTGCCCCGCTGCAAATTGGCGCCGTCCGCTTGAAAAAGGAAGGAAAGACCGAGTTAGTCGCTGTCAGTGGCGGCTTCCTGGAAGTCCGTCCAGACCAGGTGACCATTTTAGCCCAGGCTGCCGAACAATCAAGTGAAATTGATATTGAACGCGCACTACGGGCAAAAGAACGTGCCGAACAACGCATTAAAGAACGGCAGCAGGAGCACGTAGACTTCAAACGGGCTGAGCTGGCGCTTCAGCGAGCCATTAACCGCCTAGCCGTTGCGGAGAGAAGAATATAAAAAGTTAAATTAGAAAAGGGAGACTTCGGTCTTCCTTTTTTTGCGTTTAGGACTGACTATTTTAGGATTGAGTTGGGGGCATAATACTTCCTTGGACAAAGTTGCTGCGGGTTCGGACAGATTAAGGTGAAAAATGTTTTGGACTGTCCGAATATATCTCTCCTTTGGACAATGTGTTGCTTCTAGATCTGTTGGGTGTCCGAAGTTGTCTCATGTTCGGACAGGGAGAAAGGAAAAAGGCATTGGGCTGTCCGAAGAGTACTAGTCTTCGGACAATGTTTTGCTTCTAAAGGCACCACTGTCCAAGCTTCAGACTGCATTTCTAATTCTTATCGTTGGCCGTCAATTCCTCGAAAAGATTACAGACATGCATGATATAAGTATATAAATTACAAATAAATCGTTCTTTATTTTGAACAATAACTTTATTTTAATTCGTTATTAAGGTATAATACATTTAAAGCGATTTCCACGAATTAACTAAGTAAAAGTTATTAAGAGATGAGGAAAGCAATGGTTCAAAAGTCTTGAATTTATTTTCATTCTCATTCTTTTGGTTTATAGGGACAATAACCGGGTAACCCATATAATGTAACCTGATACTAAAAATGGAATAAAAATGGTACATATGAAACTGAAAAAGGCAAACCATTTGAAAGGATGGGACGCAAAGCCTAGGAGCCTGACACCGGATTAACCCGGGAATGGCCGTCCAGCTGCCAGAATGAATTTCTGGCGGCTTTTTGTATTCTAAAACAACTGAATTAATAAACGAGGATAAAAAGATTCTTGTTTATTAAGAATAATAGAATACCGAGGGAGGGATTTACTCGCTAAAAATAACTGAATATTCAGTCTATTTGTTGTGCAAAAAATAGAGAAAGAGGGGATTATTTTGAGTAAGAAACAAAAAAGGAATTTTGCTTTAATTTTAACATTTTTTATGCTGTTATATAATGCTTTATCAGTTGTTTCTGCCCAAGCAAAAAGCGGTGATGGTAACCAAGGAGGAGCGGCAGTTGAACTACCTGGTTACACGATGTTGAAATTTGATGGAAATGAAGTGAAAACCAATTCAAAAAGCAAAGAAAAACTTACCGTCACAATAAATGTTTATAGTAAAAAGAATGAGCCAAAATCATTTGACTGGAGTTCAAACATACCTGTCCATAAAGTATATGTTAAAGCAGGAACCGGAGGAAATTGGTATGATTTCCCTGCAGGCTCACAAGGAGGTAAGGGCTTAGTTGCTCCAGAAAATAAGGGAATAAGCCATATAGCCTTTTACTATAAAGAAGACCCGCCAGGAGATAAAGAGAACCCACCAGGAGATAAAGAAGACCCGCCAGGAGATAAAGAAGACCCGCCAGGGGATAAAGAAGACCCGCCAGGAGATAAAGAGAATCCACCAGGAGATAAAGAAAACCCACCAGGAGATAAAGAGAATCCACCAGGAGATAAAGAAGATCCACCAGGAGATAAAGAGAATCCACCAGGAGATAAAGAAGACCCGCCAGGAGATAAAGAGAACCCACCAGGAGATAAAGAAGACCCACCAGGAGATAAAGAGAATCCACCAGGAGATAAAGAAGACCCGCCAGGAGATAAAGAGAACCCACCAGGAGATAAAGAAGACCCACCCGGTAAGGGAGACGACAACGGTAACAGCAAGACAAATAAATACAAAGTCAATTTTATAGAAGGATGCAGACCTTTAGTTGAAAGTTCATATTTCATCGTGAAGGAAGGCGTTCTTGAAAATGGGGAAACGCGACTCAAACTTGACGATAATGGAATGGTTACCCATGAGAAATTAGAGGTTGAAGATATCCTGAAGATTGGAATTGTCTTTAAAGATGGCAGTAAACAGGAGTTTAATGCAAAGGATGTCCTAGTTGAGTCACCAAAGGATGAAAATGGAACGGTAATCTTTAAAGTTACATGCGAAGATGATGGCGAGGAGCAGCCTGCACCAGTCGAAAAAACATTCAACTTAATTATTCAGGGGTGTGTTGGTCTTGTTAAACAGGCATTCCTTTTGACGGATGACGGAAAAGAGCACGAATTCAAGAACCCTGAAAATTTAAGTCTTGTGGTAAAAGATTATAAACTTGGGAACATCACAGGCATTAAACATATTCCAAATGAAGGACAAGAAAAAGTTTATGCTCTGAAAGATTTAATAGTAGCCGAAACAGGAGACGTTATATCGATTACGGTTGCCTGCGATATTAAACCGCCTGTTGATGAAGAAGAACCCCTCCTAACAAAAATTAAAGTGGTCGTCTCAGGATGTGTCGGTTTGGTCGAAAAGGCCGCTCTTATCATGAAGGATGATAAGAAAGTTGAATTTACATCCATCTCAGATCTTCTAATGGAACTTGAGGATGTTGCAGTAGAGGATATAAAAGCAGTAGAGCTAACAGTAAAAGGAAAGGTAAAGAGGTATGAATTAGCAAGCTTGCCAGCTGGTTCAGTAGTTAAAACGGACGGCATGATTACGATTAATTTAAAATGTGAAGTTGAAGCTGAAGTTCCAAAAGAACAGTTCCTAACATTGATCCTTAGCAGCTGCGCCGGATTCGTAGATGGAATAAAACTTATTCTGTCCGGTGGCGAAGAGGTTGAACTGGAAATTGATGATTCAGGGGAACTGACCTACGGCCTGGAAGACATCCGTATTGATGACATCGAAAGCATTGTTCTCATCATTGATGGGGAGGAAGAGGTTATATCCATAAAGGAATTACTGGAGGAAGGTTCGGCTGTAATTGAGGGAGATACGTTAACCATCAGCTTTGAATGTGAAGATGACGGGGGAGTCATCATACCAGAAAATCCTGAAGTTCCTGGGGGTCCCGGCAAGCCGGAAGAACCAACAAAACCGGGAACGCCAGATCTTCCAACACTTCCTGATGATGGCACAATCATCCCTGACAATCCAACTCCTGGCGGAAACTTGCCTAAAACAGGAGAAGATAGCCCGATTGGGTTCTATATGGCGGGGCTATTAATGGTTATTACCGGCCTTGGCATGCTTCGTACATTACGAAGGAAGCATGCATAACAAACCTTGGATAGAGGGAGAACTTTTCTCCCTCTATTTTTAATAGGGAGTGAGAATAACGGATGAGAAAAATAATTGCAATTCTCTTCATGCTTGCCGGGGTGGCACTCATTGGTTACCCATCGGGAAAACAACTCTATTCCGACTACATGCAAAAGAAAATCATCCGAGAATGGGAACGAGGACAAGAAGTTAACCAGGACGCGTTTGATAGCTTCGGGCAGCTTGGGGATATTTTTGTAAAAGCAGAGCCCTTGGACGAGACACCAGAAATGGTAATATCTTCACAATCGTATTCATCTGGAATTACGACCAAAAGTGATAAAGCTTCCCGCCCAGCGCCACAGGATGGGCAGATGCTCGGAACAATAGAGATTAAACGAATTAATATCAGGCTCCCAATCTTGGAAGGGGCAACCCAAAAGAGCATGAAAACCGGAGCGGGGCATTTGGCAGGAACACCATATCCGGGTCAGCCCGGGAATTCAGCGATAGCCGCCCATAGAAGCCGGGCCTTTGGAAAAATGTTCAACCGGCTTGGCGAAGTGAAAGTAGGGGATATCATCGTTGTAAAAGACAGAAATAATACTTACAAATATAAAGTATATGAAAGATTAATTGTCACACCTGATGATACGGCAGTCTTAAAGGGCAACGGACAGGATAGTCTGCTGACATTGATTACATGTGATCCCGTTGATACAGCCACACACAGGTTGATTATTCACGCGAAGATGGTGCCATAGGTCGACAATGAGGGGCTTTTGTTGATGGGAAATTATGCTAAAATATTGTAGAATTTTGGTTGTACGGCAGATATAATGAAGATAGAAAAGAAATACTGGAACTTTTCTGAGAAAAAGGCAAACCTGTTGAAAAGCAGGGACGCAAAGCCAAGGGCCCTTCCTTTTAAAAAAAGCAGGGCAGCCGGCTGCCGAAAGGAGAGTTTTTTTGTGCGGAAATTTTTAGGTGTAATGATTTGTTTCATGTTGTTTATGCCATTCGAACCTGCTGTGGCTGAAGCGAGGCTCCTTACAGTTCAATCATCGGCAGCAATTGACACCAGCGTCCTGGCAAAAGGAGTCGTGACGGTCAAATATGCGAGCAAATCAGGGAAAAAGGTAAAAGCAGGAATTACAAAGAACAAAGTCACTTACTATTACGACCTGCCAAGTAACGGAACACCTGCCCAGCTCCCACTGCAAATGCAAAATGGGATGTATAAAGTGACCGTTTTTGAACAGACTCAGGGCAATAGCTATAAGGCGGTCTCTTCAAAGGACGTCCCACTGAACCTGAAGGATCAAAAAACAGTTTTCCTTCAGCCGGTCCAGAATGTAAATTGGACTGCTTCGATGGCGCCAATAAAGACTGCGGCAACACTTGCAAAAGGAAAGCCGAAAACAGAGGACAAGCTGAAAGCAATCCACCAGTATGTAGTCCGGAACGTTTCTTACGACTACAATAAAATGAAGACGGTGCAAAGTGGTTACCTGCCAAATATCAATACCGTTTTCACCTCTAAAAAGGGAATCTGCTATGACTATGCTTCATTAACCGCTGCCATGCTCAGAAGCCAGGAAATCCCGGCAAAGCTTGTCACCGGCTATTCAAACAAAGTCCAAGGCTACCATGCCTGGAACGAGGTATATATCAAGGAATTGAACAAATGGGTCACCGTGGACACTACCATTGATGCCTCCTTAAAAAACTATAGTGGTAAATCAATCTATAAAAATACGAAGGATTACAAAAAGATTAACGAATATTAAAATGGACAGTCCGGTCCGGAAGGTGATTGCAATACCTTCCGGACCTTTTAATCTTTCCTTATTTATCCTTTAAGCAAAAAAAAGGACAACCTTTGCAAAAAATAAACATAGAATTACTGAACACTCTTTGTCCCGAATACTATAAGAAAAGACGGTATAGAAAAGTCTTTAGAAAATGATCGAGCTGGAAAAGAAAATACTCTTGCAGTAGGGAAATAAAAACGGAAAAACATACAAAAAAGCCTGATGGATTGACAAACCTCACTGACAGGGAAATTATGTATAAGTAAAGTGGAAATGGGAGGTGCTTTGCTGGTTTAAAACTTTGAAACCAGCAAAAAAACCCATTATGATAGAGGTTGCAAGCCCTTAACTACATGAATGAACAACCGGGAGATTCCACAGCTTCCGGCGATCGAATTGACTTCGAGATCAGGAAGGGGGAGCTTCTTTTTTTTGCCAAGGGGCTTGTCGACACAGAATTGTAACAGTGCTATAATGAATTCGGTTACAAATTCGTTAAAATGAAAATTTTACAACATTGGAGGGGATGGGCATGGAACTGCTAAATTTATATCAGAATAACTATCTGATAGTGTTTGTGTTTCTATGTCTGGGGATTTTGCTGCCTGTGGTGGCGCTGTTTTTGGGTAAACTTCTGCGTCCATATAAACCAAGTGATGCGAAGTATACTACATATGAAAGCGGTATTGAGCCGTTTCACGATTCCCGTGTGCAATTCAATGTCCGCTATTATATTTTTGCCCTGATGTTTGTTATTTTCGATGTCGAAACGGTGTTTTTATACCCGTGGGCAGTAGCTTATGAAAAGCTCGGGATATTTGCATTGATCGAAATGACGATTTTCGTGTTGATGCTAGTGCTCGGGCTTGTTTATGCATGGAAAAAGAAGGTGCTAAAATGGATTTAAAATTGGACAGCATATCACCTCAGGAAATGGAAGAAATGAAGAGGAATGTCTTTTTGACCACGCTTGAGCAAGTGAAAGCCTGGGCGAGAAGCAACTCTCTTTATCCAATGACATTCGGGCTTGCCTGCTGCGCGATTGAAATGATGGGCGGCGGGTCATCACATTATGACCTGGACCGCTTCGGTTCGTTTTTCAGAACCTCTCCAAGGCAGTCTGACGTTATGATCGTTTCTGGCACGGTTACCAAGAAGATGGCGCCGATTGTCCGCCGGCTTTATGACCAGATGCCTGAGCCGAAATGGGTTATTGCAATGGGTTCGTGCGCTACAGCCGGAGGGCCTTATATCTATTCCTATTCGGTTGTAAAAGGCGTCGATCAAATCGTCCCGGTTGATGTTTATATCCCGGGTTGCCCGCCGAGTCCCGCGGCGCTTATTTATGGTATCAACAAACTTCGGGAAAAGATTCGCTACGAAGCGAAGACGGGGAAGAAGGTGATCTAACCGATGAGCGGGGAGAAAGATCTGGAACAATTAAAGAAAGAAGCGGTTGCGAAAGCGAAGGCGGCCGCCGCAGCAAAAAGGGCTGCCAGGGAAGCGGGTTCGGCCCAAAAGCCGCCAGCGGATGCAAAGCCTGCTGAAGCTGAAGGTGAAAAGGATTTAGCGCAGGCTAAAGCAGAAGCCGCGGCGAAGGCAAAAGCAGCCGCGCTTGAAAAGAGGAAAAGTGCTACAGCGGGCAATGAGGAAACGGATAAATCAGAAGGAATGAAAGCGGTTTCAGAGACGACTGAATCTGCTGGCGCGGACGAAAAGGCGAAAGCCGCCGCAGCCGCAAAAGCGAAAGCCGCCGCCGCAGCGAAAGCAAAAGCCGCGGCACTCGCTAAGAAAGCGGGCGAAGAAGCGGCAGAACCAGCCGGGGACGATGCCAAGGCAAAAGCTGCCGCAGCCGCGAAAGCGAAAGCAGCCGCCGCAGCGAAAGCAAAAGCCGCGGCACTGGCGAAGAAAGCGGGCGAAGAAGCGGCAGAACCAGCCGGGGACGACGCCAAGGCAAAAGCCGCCGCAGCCGCGAAAGCGAAAGCCGCCGCAGCCGCCAAGGCAAAAGCCGCGGCGTTGGCCAAGCAGGCAGGTGGCGCAGGCGGGGATGATGAAAAGGCGAAAGCCATTGCGGCGGCAAAAGCAAAAGCCGCAGCGGCAGCGAAAGCCAGAGCTGCAGCTGCTGCAAAGGGCGCGGGGGAACCAGCCGTTACTGAACTTGAAACCCCATCTCCAAACCAGCCATTCCTTGATAAATATGTGAAAGTCATTAAAGAACATCTTGGTGAATATGTTTTGGAAGACTCCTATATTAATAAACTTTCAAAAGATGTCCCAACGATTATAGTCAACCGTGATTCGTATTTCAAAGTCGCCCAGTTCCTTAAATATAATGAACAATTGGGTTTTGATTACTTATCGGAATTGCATGGGACTGATTTTGAAACCCACTTGGAACTATATGTGCATTTATTCTCATATAAGAACAGGCAATCAGTAGCCATGAAGGTGAAAATTGACAGGAATTCGCCAACAATTGAATCCCTGCAGCCGCTTTGGGCAGGAGCAGACTGGCCTGAATGCGAGACTTATGATTTGCTTGGCATCAATTTCACAGGGCACCCGAATCTGCATCGAATTATGCTTGGGGAAGATTGGGTTGGCCATCCACTAAGAAAAGACTACGAGCAATACGACGTGGAGGTGTAACCAATGATACGTACTGAAGAAATGCTATTGAATGTAGGGCCCCAGCACCCAAGTACACACGGGGTTTTCCGGCTGGTCGTAAAGATCGACGGGGAAATCATCACACATGCCCAGCCTGTAATCGGCTACCTCCACCGGGGAACAGAGAAACTGGCTGAAAACCTGCAATACACCCAGATCATTCCTTATACGGACCGGATGGACTATCTATCGTCAATGACGAACAACTACGTCATTTGCCATGCGGTTGAGACGATGATGGGCATCCAGGTGCCTGAGCGGGCTGAATATCTGAGGGTCCTTGTAATGGAACTGAATAGGGTGGCGAGCCACCTTGTCTGGTGGGGTACCTACCTGCTTGATATGGGAGCAGTCAGTCCGTTCCTGTATGCATTCAGGGAGCGGGAAATGATCATCAACATGTTGAATGAAATTTCCGGTGCCCGGCTGACGTATAACTATATGCGGGTCGGCGGAGTGAAGTGGGATGCGCCGGAGGGATGGATTGAGAAGGTAAAGGAATTCATTCCATATATGAGGGAACAGTTGAAGGGCTATCATCAGCTCGTGACTGGAAACGAAATTTTTATGAACCGTGTGAAAGGCGTTGGAAAATACACGAAGGAAGAGGCAATCCAGTATTCACTTACTGGCCCTAACCTAAGGTGTACAGGGGTCAAATATGACCTGAGGAAAGATGAGCCGTACTCCATCTATGACCGTTTCAATTTTGACGTCATTACAGAAGAAGGCGGAGACTGCTGGTCACGCTATCACGTAAGGATCCGGGAAATCGAAGAGTCACTGAAGATTTTGGAACAAGCGTGCGAACAATTCCCTGAAGATGGCGAGATCCTTGCCAAGGTGCCGAAAATCATCAAGGCGCCAAAAGGGGAAGCTTACGTAAGAATTGAATCGCCGCGCGGTGAAATCGGCTGTTACATTTCCAGTGACGGCAAAAAAGAACCTTACCGCCTAAAATTCAGAAGGCCATCATTCTATAATCTTCAAATACTATCAAAGCTGCTTGTCGGCGAAAACATGGCGAATATGGTCGCCATTCTTGGAGCCATTGATATTGTCCTTGGGGAGGTGGACGGTTAATGGTAGAAGAACTGCTTACCTCAAGCCCCGGACTCGTTAATTTCGGAATCTTCTTTCTGCTGGCAACCGTTTTGCTGTTAGTCGTACTCGGGTTTGTCACATACGGCATTCTTGCCGAGCGAAAAGTAATGGGCTTTATGCAGCTAAGGCACGGCCCAAACCATGTTGGTGGGCGATGGGGCCTGCTGCAGACAGTCGCGGACGTTTTAAAGCTTTTACTGAAGGAAGATATCATACCAAAAGTAGCAGACAGGCCTCTGTTCATCCTTGCGCCTGTCATCGCCTTCGCGCCATCTTTCATGGTGCTGGCAGCCATTCCGTTTACTGATAAATTGCAATTTGCCGATATTGGCGTTGGGCTTCTATATTATGTAGCCATCTCGGGAATTACAACGATTGGGATCGTTACCGGCGGCTGGGCGTCAAACAATAAATATGCATTGCTTGGCGGAGCCCGTGCCGCGGCTCAGATGATTTCTTATGAAATACCGCTTGTCATGTCAGTCCTTGGAATTATCCTTCTGACAGGCAGCCTGAACTTGAATGACATTGTTCATGCGCAGCAAAATGGCTGGTATATTCTTTTGCAGCCGATTGCCTTTATCGTGTTCATGATCGCCTCGGTGGCAGAGCTGAACAGGACTCCATTCGACCTTCCTGAAGGAGAGTCGGAACTCGTTGCCGGTTACCATGTTGAATATTCCGGCTTCCGCTGGGCGTTTTTCATGCTCGCGGAATATGTATATCTCTTTGCGATGGCCGCCCTTACAACAGTCCTTTTCCTTGGCGGATGGCTTCCTCCGCTATCGATTCTCGACTTCATTCCTGGTGCGGTATGGTTCTCGCTCAAATTCAGTCTCATTGTCTTTATCCTCATCTGGTTCCGGGTAACGTATCCGCGTTTCCGGGCAGACAAACTGATGGAATTTGGCTGGAAGGTCCTGCTCCCAGTAGCACTCGCAAACGTATTCCTGACAGCATTGATCAAAGAACTGTTTAAGTTGTTTTAATATCAACATGATCGGGGCAAAGGGCGCTGGAGTGCCAGCCGCTCACAAGCCATATTAAGAAAACTGCACTAATTTTTATCACGGAACTAAAGGGGTGAAAAACATGCTTGGATTGGCAAAAGGCTTAAAATATACCCTGAAAAACCTGACAAAAGAAAAAATCACGTATGACTATCCAAATAAACCGCTGCCCCTTCCTGACCGATTCAGGGGAATCCAGAAGTTCTACCCGGAAAAATGCATCGTCTGCAACCAATGTGCGAACATCTGCCCAACGGACTGCATTCAGCTGACAGGGAAAAAGCATCCGGATCCTACGAAAAAGGGGAAAGTCATCGATACGTACGATATCAATTTTGAAATCTGCATCCTCTGCGATTTATGTACCGAGGTTTGCCCGACAGAAGCAATCGTGATGACGAACAACTTCGAACTTGCGGAGTATAGCCGGGACAACCTATTTAAAAACCTCGAGTGGCTGGATGAAAATGACGAGAATGTTCGGAAGGTGAATAAAGCATGATTTCAGGTGAATTTCTAGCATTTATGCTGCTGGCGCTGGTGGCTGTCATCGGAGGAGTGCTTTTGCTCAACCTGACAAAAGTGGTCCATACAATCATCGCCCTCGTATTTACATTTATCAGCATTGCCGGCATTTTTGTCCTCCTGTCCGCGGAATTTTTGGCAGCCGTCCAGATCCTCATTTACTCTGGTGCCATTACAATCATTATGTTATTCGGCATTATGCTGACTAAGCATGACGATGATAGCGAAGCAAGCTCGGGGAAATGGCGGAAAGTCCTTGTGTTTTTAGGAGTCGCGGGCTTTGCCTTTGCCGTTTATATCGGAATCTACAACCTCGACTTGCATCCGGAGCAGGCGGCGTTGCATGAAAACAATACTGAGCAAATCGGCATGGCGCTTTACTCGAGATTTATCATTCCGTTTGAGTACCTGTCAGTCCTGCTGCTTGTCGCCCTGATTGGGGCAGTTGTTCTTGCAAAAAAAGACGATAAGGAGGCAGAGTGATATGAATACAGGAGTACCCGCTTCTGCTTTCCTTGCGCTTGCCCTGATTTTGTTCTGCATCGGCCTGTACGGAGCTTTGACAAAGCGGAACACAGTCATCGTCCTTATATCCATTGAACTCATGCTGAACGCCGTCAACATCAACCTTGTCACGTTCAGCAAGTTTGGAATGACACCTTCCATTGATGGACAAATTTTCACCTTGTTCGCAATGGCTGTCGCTGCAGCTGAAGCAGCAGTCGGCCTGGCCATCCTGATTTCCCTTTACAGGAACAGGAAGACAGTCAATATCGATGAAATGGATATATTGAAACATTAATCCGGACCGCATTTCCGGTTAAAGGACGGTTCATTCCGCCGTATGCGGAATGGCCGGACGATTTTCCGCAGGAGCCATCTGCGGATGCCCTGGCTTAGGGCGCAATCAGGCGCGCACCCAGACAGATAAATTCTGCATCAGAAACGCGCGTTCATAAAGGGGATAGTGTATTGATGGAAAATGCATGGCTCATACCGCTTTTCCCGCTGGTATCATTTTTGATCCTCCTTCTATTCGGCAGACGGCTTAAAGAGGCGAGTGCCTACGTTGGGATTGGATTAACGCTGGCTTCACTGGTTTTGTCCATCTTGGTGCTGATTGACCGTTTTTCCGCACCGACATACAAGGCAGAGGGAGTTTGGCTGTCAATAGGGGATTTTCATTTAACAGCGGGCTTTGAAGTGAACCAATTAAATGCATTAATGCTGTTTATCGTTTCACTAGTTAGCTGTCTCGTACATATCTATTCCAAGGGATACATGCACGGTGACGGACGCATTCCGGTTTTCTACGCTTATCTTGGATTGTTCACATTCGCCATGCTTGGACTGGTCGTTTCGCCAAACCTTCTCCAGACGTATATTTTCTGGGAACTTGTCGGGGTAGGATCCTTCCTGTTGATTGGTTTCTACTATTATAAAGAAGAAGCGAAAGCCGCCGCGAAAAAGGCTTTCATTATGACAAGGATCGGGGATGTCGGCCTTTTGATCGGCATGATCCTCCTGTTCTGGCAAACTGGCAGTTTTGAGTATGATGAAATTTTCGCCGCAGTCGACGCAGGGGCGATTACGGCAGGAATGCTTACCTTAATAGCGATTTTGATTTTCGTCGGGGCAATGGGAAAGTCGGGGCAATTCCCGCTTCACACATGGCTTCCGGACGCAATGGAAGGCCCGACGCCAGTGTCGGCGTTAATCCACGCGGCAACAATGGTTGCGGCAGGGGTCTATCTTGTTGCGGCCTTATTCCCGCTCTTCGCAGCTAGCAAAACAGCGCTTATGACAGTCGCGATCATCGGGGCTTTCACGGCTATATTCGCGGCAAGCATCGGCCTTGTGCAAAAGGATATTAAGCGGGTTCTGGCCTATTCGACGGTCAGCCAGCTTGGCTACATGATGCTCGCTCTCGGCTCTGCCGGCTATGTCGCAGGTGTATTCCACTTGATGACCCATGCTTTCTTCAAGGCGCTTTTGTTCCTTGCTGCAGGGAGCGTCATCCATGCTGTCCATACGCAAAACATCGAAGAAATGGGCGGTCTTTGGAAGAAGCTTAAGCTGACTGGTCCGTTGTTCCTGATCGGGACGCTTGCCATCAGCGGGGTTCCTTTGTTCTCAGGCTTCTTCAGTAAAGATGAAATTTTGATTGCCGCATGGGAAAACGGGCATCCATTCCTGTTCATCCTAGCAGTCATTGCCGCATTCTTCACCGCGTTTTACATGTTCCGCCTATTCTTCATGGTATTCTGGGGTGAATCCCGTTCGACTGCGAAGAATGTCCATGAATCACCTGGAACGATGACACTGCCGATGATTATCCTAGGCGTGCTGGCGGTGGTAGCTGGATATGTCAATACACCTTGGTTCGGCGCATTCCTCGGTGACTGGCTTGTCGACGGGAATGCTGCACTCGGCCATGGGCATATTGAAGGCCCTATCTGGATCATGATTGTTGCAACACTCGTATCGCTTGCGGGCATTTTCCTGGCCTGGCTCATGTACGGTAAAAGGTCACTTTCCCGCGACTGGCTCAGCTCAACAGCACCGGGGGCATACAGTGTCCTTTATAATAAATACTTTATTGATGAATTCTATCAGCTGTCTGTTGTCAACGCGACGAAAGCGATCAGCCATTTCTTCCGCTATATCGATGTATTCCTTGTGGAAGGAATCGCTTCAGCAGTCGCGGGGACAGTCGGGGCTCTGGGGAAAACAGGTTCAAAGCTCCAGTCGGGACAGGTCCAGACATATGTGGCAGTCGCCTTCATCGGGCTTGCTGTTCTGACAGTCATCTACGCGCTGACAGGGGGGTACTTGTAAATGAACCTATCCTATATATTGACAATCATGGTATTCTCCCCGCTGCTCGGGATAGCGGCCCTGGCTTTTATCCCAAAAGATAATGAAAGAACAATCAAACTGATAGGCTTTCTTGCCACAATTCCAGCCTTGCTCATTTCGCTTGGCGCTTATGCCCATTACCTGGCAGGGAAGAACCTGTCTGATTTCTCTGTAAGGGCGGATTGGATTCAGTTTGGCGGATACAAGGAAATGGGTGAAAAGTTCTATTCAATTTATTATGAATTGGGTATTGATGGGTTTTCACTGCTTCTAGTCGTTTTGACAGCCTTAGTCGCTTCGCTTGCGGCACTGGCATCCAACATGGTGAAAAAGGAATGGAAAGGTTATTTTATGCTGTTTCTACTACTCGAAGTCGGCATGCTAGGCGTATTTACAGCGCAAAACCTTGTCCTATTCTTCCTGTTCTTTGAACTGACGTTGATTCCAATGTTCTTCTTGATTGGAAAATGGGGTTATTTTGAAAAAGAAAAAGCAGCTTACAGCTTCTTAATTTACAACGGGCTCGGATCGGCTGTCCTGTTAATTGTCATCATGGTGTTATTTACAAGGACTGGGACATCCAATATTGCCCTGTTAGAGCAATTGATGGCGAATCCGGATGCGAATTCGCTCCAGCCGATTTCCGGGGATGCAAAAATGGGGCTGCTAATCGCACTCCTGATCGCGTTCGGAATAAAGCTGCCGATCTTCCCGCTCCACAGCTGGATGCTAAGGGTTCACGTCCAAGCCCCTCCGGCCATCGTGATGATCCACTCGGGTATCCTTTTGAAAATCGGTGCATTTGGTCTAATCCGTTTCGGAATGGGAATATTCCCTTCACAATTCAAGCAGCTGGCTGTCCTGATTGCCATCCTTGGAGTAGTGAACCTTCTTTATGGCGCATTCCTGGCCTTTATCCAAAAGGATTTCAAAATGGTACTTGCCTACTCGTCAATCTCCCATATGGGAATCGTCCTAATCGGTCTCGCGGCTTTGAATGAAGCGGGGATCCAGGGTGCAATTTTCCAAGTGATTTCACACGGGTTAATTTCGGCCTTGCTATTCTTCCTTGTTGGCGTGTTTTATGAGCGCCTAGATACATCCCTGATCGCGAATCTTGGTGGTCTGGCAAAAGGGATGCCAATCGCCGCAGGGCTGCTGCTCGCTGGCGGGATGGCTTCGCTTGGCTTGCCGGGCATGTCTGGCTTCGTAAGTGAATTTATGGCATTCCTTGGCCTGTTTAAGGAGATGCCTGTCCTGGCCGCAATCGGCTGCATAGGCATTATTATGACCGCGGCCTATCTGCTTCGCGCGATTCTGGGCATGACCTATGGAATGTCCCACCGCGAGTTCGCGGGAGTGCGTGATTTGAGGGGAATCGAATACGTTCCTGCCTTGACGCTGCTTTTCCTGATTGTCCTGATCGGGGTTTACCCAAGTGTCCTAAGCTCACCGCTGCATTCCGCACTTAAATCTATCATGCTTGGGTTGGGAGGTTGATGAACAATGGAACTCACTGATTTGTTAGCGTATAACTGGGGAGTCATGATGCCAGAGTTCATCATTCTCGGCACAGTTGCACTTTTGGTTATTCTGGATTTGTTCCTAGGGAAGAATTTTGATCGGAAGCTGTTCGGCTGGATTGCCATCGCTGCCATCATTTCGGCAGGAATCGCCCTCGTCGGTATGTTGGATACGCCAGTCACATCCATACTTGAAGATACGTACAGGCTAGACTCCTTTAGCAAGGCATTCAAGCTGATTCTCCTTGCCGGGTCGGTCTTCGTCATGCTTCTCGCGATGAATTACAATCCAAAAGACGGCTTCGCTGAATATAGGGGTGAATTTTTCTACCTATTTTTAGCCGCGCTTCTTGGCGGGATGATCATGTCTTCAAGCGGTGACTTGATTACACTATTTGTCGGACTTGAACTTTTATCCATCCCTTCCTATATACTGGCGGGTATGCGCAGAAACCAACTGGCATCGAATGAATCGGCGATGAAATACGTCATCAATGGCGGGATTTCTTCAGCGATTACGCTGTTTGGGATGAGCTATGTTTATGGCCTCTCCGGCTCGACAAATTTGATTACGATTGCCAGGACGCTTAGCACTAACGCTGACAGCCAGCATATCTATCTTTTAGGACTTGCCTTCTTTATGATCTTTGTCGGCCTTTCCTTTAAGCTGGCGGCAGCGCCGTTCCATATGTGGGCTCCGGATGTTTACCAGGGGGCGCCGACGCCTGTAACGGCATTCCTGAGTGTCGTTTCAAAAGCGGCCGGCTTTATCATTCTGGTGCGAATCATGTTCACGGTATTCCTGATGGCAGTTTCCGATGGCCCCGGCACGATGCCTATCTTGTTCAAACTCCAGGATTACATCGCATTTTTAGCCGCGGCAACAATGATTATTGGAAACGTGATTGCCCTTAGGCAGCGCAATATTAAAAGGCTGTTCGCTTATTCAAGTATCGCGCATGCAGGCTATATCCTAGTTGCGTTTACTTCGCTCAATTATTTGACGTTTGATGCAATTTGGTTTTATCTTGTCGCCTACCTATTCATGAATATGGGAGCATTCGCGGTTATCCAATTGATGAGTGAAACGACAGGGTCGGAAGAAATCAAGGACTTTGCCGGCTTTTACAAAAAAGCCCCGCTCCTCGCAACGGCATTCGGCATCCTGCTCCTGTCGCTCGCCGGTTTTCCTGGCACAGCGGGTTTCATCGGCAAGGTAAATATTTTCATGAGCGCATTTTACGATAAGAGCAATCCGCACTATGTGCTTGCATCCATTATGATTGCAACGACAGTCGTATCCTATGTATATTATTTCGGCATCTTGACTCAAATGTTCTTCCGCCCGGCTGCGGACACAAAGACATTAAAAATTCCAGCTGGCATTCTGGCAACTGTCGGAATCACGGTTGTAGCCAGCATCCTGTTCGGAATTTTGCCGAATATCGCATTGGACTTCCTGCACGGCAATTTTAACGGTTTCGTCGATTTTCTTGAATAGCAAGTGAACTTATGCAAAAGAGGGCGGTTGTCTCTTTGGGGGAAGAGGCTGCTGCTATGATAGGTGAGCCGGACTTTGGGGGAAGGAAGGCTTGCGGTTTTAAAGGGGATTAAATAGTACGGAAAGGCTGTCTCATTCAGGGGGCAGCCTTTTGCATGGAGCGATTATTTAATTCTCCGCGCAAAAAAACAGCATCCGCAAACGTGCGGATGCTGTTTTCTACATTAATACTGATCGAGCTTCTTTTTCATAAATTCAAGCAGGTCATCTTTTAATTCAGGCATTTGCAAAGCAAATTCCAGGGTTGTTTCGATAAAACCAAGTTTTTCACCGACGTCGAACCGCTTTCCTTCAAACTCATAAGCGAATACGCGTTGAATTTCATTCAAGCTCTGAATCGCGTCAGTCAGCTGGATTTCTCCCCCGGCGCCGATTTCTTGCCTGTCAAGGAACATGAAGATCTCAGGATTCAGAATATAACGGCCGATAATAGCAAGATTCGATGGCGCTGTGCCCGGCTTCGGTTTTTCAACAAACTGCCTGACCTGGTACCGCCTGTTGAATTCTTCAAGAGGGTCGATGATTCCATAACGATGAGTCTCTGTTTCAGGCACACGCTGGACGCCGATAACAGATGAAAGGGTTTCATCGTATTGGTTCATCAGTTGTTTCAAGCAAGGAACCTCTGCCTGGACAATATCGTCGCCGAGCAGGACAGCAAACGGTTCATCGCCGATAAAGTTTCTCGCGCACCAAACGGCATGGCCAAGTCCGCGCGGCTCTTTTTGGCGAATATAGTGGATATCGACCATCTTCGAAGACGCTTGGACTTTCTCGAGCAGATCGAATTTTTCTTTTTCAAGCAGATTTTGTTCCAGCTCGAAGGCATGGTCGAAATGGTCCTCAATCGCCCGCTTGCCTTTACCAGTCACGATAATAATATCCTCAATGCCCGATTCAATTGCCTCTTCGACAATGTACTGGATGGTCGGTTTATCAACGATTGGAAGCATTTCTTTAGGCATTGCTTTTGTTGCCGGGAGAAAGCGGGTGCCCAGCCCGGCAGCCGGAATAATTGCCTTTCTAACCTTTTTCATACAATAACCCCTTCACTGCTTATTTAGTAAGTTTTTGCATTAGGGACGCCCGCAGAAAGGGCAGCGATTTTAATTGCTTTTCTTTCTGGCAGTCCATACAATGGAGGTTGGGACCCTTTTAGCAAAAACGCTTTTAAGAAACCATAACATGAATAATTATTCCATACTAATTTAAATGTGACAAGCATATTTGTAAAAATTTACCTATATAAATACTAGTGATGCTTTACGAAGTGGAAGAACGATCAAGGAAGTGGAGGAATAATATGGTAGGGGGATTTGGGGCAGAATCAATAGTGGGTATTTTTACCCATCTTGTTTGTATAGCACTTGCCTGGTGGGCGCTTCAGGCGTTAAATTTTGACAGGCTGCTCAGGGCAAACCGGGTAATCCAGGCCCGCGTTTTATATATATTGCTGTCCATTGTCATCGGTTCGGCTGTTAGCAATTTCTTTCTTGATTACCTTCTTTTATCAAGGCAGCTGCCAGCGGTTTTTGACTAAAAAATTCCCTTCACGGCAACATTGTGCGCGCTTTCACGATAAGCGGCGCAAATTTGGATGCAGTATGTTCTTTTTGCTGGGAAGAGGGATATTATTTGCCAAGAAAGTGAAACTTTTCACTTAAGGAAGCCGTCTATATAATTGTACCCTTTTTTGGATACTTCTTGCAAAAACAAAGAATTTGCCTTGTACATATATTTAGGTCTTCGTACATGTGTTCAAATGGTGGGTTATTCAGTACAATCAAGTTTGTGTTTTAGTTTTACACGTTTCGAGGTTTACGGTTGGGTTTGTCTAAATGTGACGACAATTTCCATGTATGCTCGCCCACTTCCCGGCAAAAATGTTATTAAGGGAAGGGGAGCGGCAGCGTATGAAAATGAATCTGATTTTATCATTATTTGCCATTATTGGTTTTGTTGTGTTGGAACATGGGAATAAGACGATTGTAGCTGAAAGTGCACCGGATCTTGTTAAGCTGGTGGCTGCATTGGAAGCGGAAGGCAGTTTGCTTGAGGAGTGGTCGGTTTATTCACGGGAGGTTATTGAGGACTCCAATTCACCCGGGGAATTGGAGGCGTATGCCGCTGAGCTTCGGACCCTTTTTCCTGATTGGGAATGGTCAATCTCCTCTAAAGGCCAAATATGGGAAGCTAAGGCAGTTTCTCCAGTTTCCAGCTTTGGCCGCGAGTATCTTCAATTAATTTCTACCCGCACACCCCATAAGGCAAATGCGTATATAATATATAAGGTGACCGGCGGAAAATGGAATGGCAATAGTGCGGCCTTTTTGAAATCAGGAAAATTCATGCAGCGCCATAATGACATATTTCGTGGCAAACCGCCAATTTTCTCTTGTGCTAAAGGGTCTTTCGGTGATAAAATGGAAGCGGCTTTACCTGAAAAAGTAAATAACATTTTGTCTAGGTTAAATGCTGCTGAAACTGAAGGAATTAGAGAAGAAAATTTCATATCCATATCGGCATTCTCATCAGAATTTGCCGATCCTTTTAAGAATGGCATGAATTTGCAAGTTGCTGTTCGAACGGGTGGGGGAGAAGGCGCGACTGTGACAGTTGGCACCCCTATCATTACGGTTGAATATTAATATAGAGAACTTGGACGCGGAGGGGAATACACTTGGAAAAAATCATCGTCCGCGGCGGAAATAGGCTTAATGGAACGGTCAAAGTAGAAGGGGCCAAAAATTCTGTACTGCCTGTACTCGCTGCAACACTATTGGCAAGTGATGGAAAAAGTATCATAAGAGATGTGCCTACTCTCTCCGATGTATATACGATCAACGAGGTATTACGTCATTTAAACGCAGAAGTCGTTTTTGAAAATAATCAAGTTGTTGTAGATGCATCAAGAGAGCTGAAAGAAGAGGCGCCATTTGAATATGTCCGTAAAATGCGCGCTTCTGTACTGGTTATGGGCTCATTGTTAGCCCGGAACGGCCGTGCGCGTGTGGCATTGCCAGGAGGCTGCGCAATTGGGTCCCGCCCGATTGACCAGCATCTGAAAGGCTTTGAAGCAATGGGCGCGAAAGTTCAAGTCGGTAACGGTTTTATTGAAGCGGAAGTTGACGGCCGCTTAAAGGGAGCAAGGATTTACCTTGATTTCCCAAGCGTCGGTGCGACGGAAAATATTATGATGGCAGCAACGCTTGCAGAAGGCACAACCATCCTTGAGAATGTTGCAAAAGAGCCTGAAATTGTCGACCTTGCCAATCTGTTGAACAAGATGGGTGCCAAGGTTGTCGGTGCCGGCACTGGGACAATCAGGATCGAAGGCGTAGATGTATTATTTGGTGCCGATCACGCAATTATACCTGACCGGATTGAAGCCGGAACATTTATGGTCGCCGCGGCGATTACGCAAGGAAACGTCCTTGTGAAAGGTGCTGTTCCAGAACATTTATCTTCCTTGATCGCAAAAATGGAGGAAATGGGAATCACCATCCTCGAAGAAGAGGATGGCGTAAGGGTCATCGGTCCTGAAAAGCTGAAGGCCGTTGATATCAAAACAATGCCTCACCCGGGATTCCCTACTGATATGCAGTCGCAAATGATGGCATTGCTCCTTCGCGCAGAAGGAACAAGCATGATTACGGAAACGGTTTTTGAAAACCGCTTTATGCATGTCGAAGAATTCCGCCGCATGAATGCCGATATTAAGATTGAAGGCCGTTCAGTCATCATTCCTGGTGCTTCAAATCTCCAGGGTGCCGAAGTCGCAGCCACAGATCTCCGTGCTGCCGCAGCATTGATCCTGACTGGATTGGTGGCAGAAGGTAACACGAGGGTAACTGAACTGAAGCATCTCGATCGCGGATATGTCGATTTCCACTTGAAGCTGGCGGCTCTAGGAGCAGATGTCGAGCGCGTAAACGACACGGTCGAGGTTATGGTGGAAGCTCAAGAGACGCTTGTATCAGATATGAACGCATAATAAAGAATATAGGTCTGGCTGTTTGGCCGGATTGTGATGAAGCAGAAGAAAAGGCTGTCTGATGTCTGACAGTCTTTTTTCTGCTTTTTTGCTGTTTTACGAATTAAATCGCTGCAAACTGGCGAAAAGGTTCTCTAATTATATGATAAATTAGTGAACGTTGTTCCTTAGCTTTCCTATTTTTGTAACAATCTTAAAGGGGTTAAATTGTTAAAATGGGGGAAGAGAGGTGGGTCCCCCATGGATAAATTTTTTATCAAACTTAAATCCGCTTTATATACGACGCTGACAATGGGAGTGCTGCTCCTGGTCGTTCCAGGCTTCCTGTCAGGCTCCCTTGGAGGAACAGTTGTAGTCATTGGCATCATGCTCCTCATCACCATGATTGGGAATATGGTCATTGCCATCCCGGTATCTTATTTAGCAGACTTATTAACCCGCCGGCTGGGCAGTTTCCGTTTTCCGGCTGCTGGATTGATCCATATTGCGGTCGGTATTTTGCCAGTGATTTTACTCGATGAAATAGCCATTTATACCATTGCCGACGCGCTGATTTACTTCCTGTTTACCGAGTGGCAGCAGTCTAAGGGCTCCTTCAAATGGTCTGCCAGGGCTGCCATTTCCGGAGCAAGTGTAGCTGCCATTGTCGCGGCCGCTTTTGTTTCAATTCCAACGCTCGTGGCGATCTTTCAGGATCGGACACATGATGCGTACCTGATTCCAAAGGGCTTTGAAGGGGAAATGAAAATCGTTCACGGCATCGATCGTGCCCCTAAGCAAAAAACAAAAGACGGCTATGATATTGTGAAGGTTGATGAAGCAGGCTATGGGATTACTTCAAAGCCGCTCACGACAGCTCTAATTGAGGATAAATATTATTATGTCGACAAAAAAGGAAAGAAAGAAGAAATCAACAAAGATTGCATCTCGGTAGGCGGCAGGAATGCCATCGCTGGAGATGATTATCAATATAACTACGAAGCATTGTACGTAACATCCAAAATGTGCGGTAAAGTCTTCAAGCAAAATGGCCAAAAATATTTTGGCGAAAAGCTGCAAATCGAAGAGATTCTATTCAAAGAAGGCCTCGCGAAAATGACTGACTACGGTTATACCATTTTGCCGCAGAAATAGGGATTTGTTTGATAAGGATTATTTACTAGGGCAAAACTGCAATTATAATAGACTGGACTAGCGATCGCGCCTGGCGGGGATTTTTTTTATCCTTGCGGGGCGCTATTTCATTCTTTAATAGAAAGCGGCAGATTTAGCTGGCTTGCTGGAACAAATACTTCCCTTTAATGGAAAATCCAGTGTCTTTTGGCAGGCGGCCTATGATTCTTGTCATAACTGCCTGTCCACCTCCATATGTTTTAATGAAGCGCAGCCGGTCCGTGGCCGGCCGTTTACTTTTCAAATGGAGGCTTATACATGAAAAATATGAAACCTTTCATTCTACTAGCATCTTTACTTTTTGCGGTTACGCTACTCATCCCGGCTTTGCTCGTCCTTCCTTATCAAAATGGGAAAGCGGACGGCAAACTCGGTGAACAGCCGCTGCAAGCCCCAAATGAGGAAGCAAGCGGAAAAGGAGCTGATCCCGCAGTGGAAGTAGCAGTGTATCGAACCGGCAAAAAAGAGATTGTAAAGCTGCCGCTTAATAAATATCTCGAAGGGGTGGTGGCCGCCGAAATGCCGGCGGAGTTTGAGAAGGAGGCGCTGAAAGCCCAAGCCCTCACGGCGCGGACGTACATTGTCACCCAGCTGCTTACGAAAGATAAAATGGGACTGCCTAAAGGGGCACAGGTGAGCGACACCGGACAGCTGCATCAGGAATTCAAAAGCGACGATGAACTAAAACGGATTTGGGGTTCAGATTATAGCTGGAAAAAGAAAAAGATTGCCGAGGCCGTAAAAGCGACCGACGGGCAAATTCTTACTTATGACGGAAAGGCAATAACAGCGACCTTTTTCTCGACGAGCAATGGCTTCACCGAAAACTCCGAGGATTACTGGTCGCATGCTTTTCCATATTTACGAAGCGTCGAAAGCCCGTGGGATAAAAAGTCGCCGAAGTACAAAAGCCAATTGAGCCTGTCCGCCGCTGATTTTGAAAAAAGGCTTGGGGTCAAAATTGGCAGTTCCGGTGAGATTGGCGTAATTAAGGGGCGGACAGCCGGCAATCGCATCAGCAAGGTGGATTTCAACGGTAAAATTCTGACTGGCAAGCAAATCCGCGAGCGGCTCGACCTCCGTTCTTCCGACTTCTCGTGGGAGCGGCGCGGCAATGACATCATCATTACGACACGCGGCTTCGGCCACGGCGTCGGTATGAGCCAGTACGGTGCAAACGGCATGGCAGCCGAAGGGAAAACCTACGAAGACATCGTGAAATACTACTACAAAGGCGTTGCCATCAGCCCCGCAGAAGGCATGCTCGCCACGATAACCGCGGGGAAATAAGATAGTTCCAATTTTAGGAGGCTGGTCTGATTATCAGGCTGGCTTTTCCTTCTCTCTAAGGGAGTTCCGGTTCATATGCGGAATTGAATTGGATAATAAAACACTGAATTTGGATAATAAACAATGGAAATTCGATAATAAACCTTGCAAATTGGATAATAGACTATAGAAATTCGATAATAAACCTCGTAAATTGGATAATAAAACTGCTGAATTGGATAATAGCACCCGTTATACCATCGATGCGATGAATTTTGAAATAACATATTGATAAATTGTCACATGTCTTTGTCGAAAAGGGTGGAAAGTGAGGAGGTTTTCGATTATGTTTCAGAAAAGAGGAAAAGGAGTGAGCATATGATAGCCTTGGCAAGGGTAATTCCTTACTCGATTCGAAAAAGAGAAGCGCTGAAAAGAAGGATTCCTGACCATTCAGAAGAGTTACCGAATTTACTGGAGCATTTACGTATGGAGTGGGCCGGCTACAATGGAGAGAAGTCGCTGGATTATCCGCTTGGCCTCCTGGATGCGGACAAGTACCACATTTTCCATGGTTTGCGGATAGAGGAGAAAAGCTACACCTTCCAGCTCGATACATACTTACTATCCGAGAACTTCTCAGTCATTCTAGATTCGAAAAAATGGGGAGGCGAGGTCTTTTTTAAACTAAGTCCAAAGCAGGTCCACCGTTCAGTAAATGGCACGATTGTTCCAATGCAGAACCCAATCGAGCAAACAAAAAACCAGCAATACAATCTGAAAAGATGGCTGGCCGAAAATAAGCTTTCCCCGATTCCAATCGAAGGATATGGGATTTTTAATCAAAATACGATCGTTACAATTGATAAAGGTTACTATGAAGCTGAAAAGTATATCCATAAAACCGACTATCTTCTTTCGGTCATACGCAAGCTTGAAACCCTCTACAAAACTCCTGTCCTCACTCCTAAAGAGCTTCTCAAGGTCAAGAAGCGCCTTCTCGCAAAACATACTCCTTTGCAAAAAAACATTCTAAAAACTTATCATATGGAAGCCGCAAGCCTAAAGAAAGGTGTCTTCTGCCCTCATTGCGACTATCTTGGCATGGTATATAAATGGGGGGAATGGCAATGTCCCAGCTGTCGCCAAAAATCGAAGGATGCCCACCTGCATGCGCTTGAGGATTACTATCTACTAATTGGCCCCGCCATAACGAATAAACAGCTGAGGGAGTTTTTAAACCTCTCTTCGATTAGTGTTGCAACGAAGCTGCTTGTTTCTTTAAACCTTAAAAAGACTGGCAAAAATAAAACGACGGTTTATATGCTGCCTGATTTTGGACTGACTTCCTAGTCTTATATATAGAAATTGCTTTTAAAGGCATGTGAATGAAAAGCCGGTTAAATAAAACAATTTCCTAATAAAGGATTGTACATTTAATAGGAAGACGCAAAAGTGAATATGGCTGGCCCTTCATTCGCTTTGCAGTTTCAGGAAGAATGCGAAATTTGAATTGGATAATAAACCGGGGGATTTGGCGAATAAACGAAGGAAATTCGATAATAAACCGTACAAATTGGATAATAGAACTGTAAAATTCGATAATAAACCCTATAAATTGGATAATAGAACCGTAAATTTCGATAATAGAGTATCTTTCGGGTGGCGGTAAATAGGGTTGAAGCAGAAAATAAGGGGGAGCGAGCGGACGCCAATGCGCTTTTTCTCCTCAAATCGGAGTGGATGGAGGATCTGCGGATGAAAATGATATACGTCAACACGGATTCCGTTTGAAAAAGCGCCAGCCCCTCTGATCCGCCACAAACCGCGAACCAAATGGGGCGGCGATGAAAAAATTGCCCCGAACGCACTCATCACCCCCGCCCTGCATACCCCCGCCATTTCTCCAGCAGTCGCCGCAGCCGCGGGAACTTCCCACGAAACAGCGCGCCGTTCACGAAGTAGTAAACAACCGCTATCCCGAGGACGTCTTTGAAGAGGTCAAAGAGCGATGCGGAGCGGTAGGGGTAAAATGATTGGTGGATTTCATCTGTGAGCCCGTAGAGGGCAGCAGCGGCCGCCAGGAGCATGTTGATGCTTCTCTTGAACTTTCTTTTGCCAGTGAGTGAGGCGATCACGAAAAGCCCGTATAAAATCGCGAACTCTACTAAGTGGAGCGATTCTTTGATAGTGCGGTCGATTTGCGAGTCGGGGAGCTCGACAAAGTGGTTGCTTGGCAGGCTGGACATGATCCAAATCATCGCCATATAGATGAAGGGGAGCAGGCTCGCTACCCATTTGACAGCGGTTTTCATAAAATTTCTCCTTTTTGTGCATAAAAGTGATGGTTTTTTCAAAAAATAATTTGTCGCCGATGTATATAATTCTACCATTGTGTTCAGAATGATTGCTGAGGTGATGAAAATGAGAGAGGAAGAAAAAAAGCGATCTTCTCAAGGTTTTAAACGGTTTTTCAAGAAGCGCTGGGTCGTTCCGGCAATCTACATTGCAAGTGCAGCAATTATTCTGACTGGTGTCCTTTGGTATCAAAGCAGCGGCAATTCAGCGGACAAATTCAATTATAAAACGACTGAAAATGCCAAGAAGAAGTTCAATGAGCCTTCGCTTGTGGTAAACAAGTCGATGGAAAATTTCGCGATGCCGGTGAAGAATAAGGAAGAAGCTGTCATCCAGAAACGATTCTATGACAACAACGCGAAAGCGGAAGATCAGGAAGCGGCACTCGTCCAATACAAGGACACATATGTACCGAACACTGGTCTGAATATCGCCATGAAAGACGGTTCCGAGTTCGAGGTTTTAGCCGCACTTAGCGGGACAGTCACGAAGGTAGAGGAAGATTCCCTGCTTGGCAATGTCATTGAAATCCAGCATGATACAGGTATTGTAACACAATATCAATCTGTTAAAGATGTGAAGGTAACAGTCGGTGACCAGGTTGACAAAGGCGATGTGCTCGCGTCTGCCGGCCAAAGCCAGCTGAATGAAAAAGCGGGCGTCCATGTCCACTTTGAAATTCGCAAGGATGGCGTCGCGGTCAATCCGAACGATTACTTCGACAAGCCGCTAAGCGTGCTGCAACAGGCGAAGTTCGAGGACGAGGCTGAAAAGAGCAACGCACCTGCGGATGAAGAAAGCGCCGGTGAAAGCGAAGACGGCGAACGTGCTCCATCTGATGGATCAAGTGATAAAAAAGAAGACAATAGCAATTCATAATTGTAACTTATTGAAGAGAGGGCTGCCCCTCTCTTTTTTTGCGCTTACGGGCAATTTCTTTTTGCATAATGGCTTCGCCCACGAAGCAGGATTTTCGTGATTAACCAGGAGGCTATCCCTTTTGGCAAAATGGCTTCGCCTCCGCGCTCGGAGTTTCTGCTTACAGGCTTCCGCTTTTTGTGTGGTAAAATGGAAAAAAACAGCGTAAGGGGGAATGGGAGATGAAAAGGCTACTTGGGATCATAATGGCGGTCATTCTTGCTGCGGCGCTTGCGGGCTGCACGGAGAAGCCCCAGCCCGCGGACCGTTTTTCCCGTTACATCGACCTATGGAACAAGCAGGATTTTGACAAAATGTATGATTATTTATCAAAAGACGCTAAAGCATCTGTCAGCAAACAGGAGTTTACAGACAGGTATAAGAAAATTTACGGCGACCTGCAAATCAAGGACCTGAAGGTGAGTTTCAAGAAGCCGAAGGAGGACAAGCAGGGCGAGGGTGAAGAAGCGAGCTATGGCTTTACGGCAAAAATGGACAGCATTGCCGGGCCGATTGAGTTCGGGCATGATGCCTTCCTTGTAAAAGAAGAACGTGACAAGAAAGAAAATTGGTATGTTGATTGGAATACCAATTATATTTTCCCGCAGCTCGGCAAAGGGGACAAAATCTCAATTGTGACCCAGCAGCCGGTCAGGGGCGAAATTTTTGACAGGAACGGCAAACCGCTCGCGACGACGGGTGATGTTTATGAGGTAGGGGTAGTCCCGAAGGATATGGCGGGTAAGGAAGCCGAGACGAAAAAACAGCTGTCCAAGCTACTGAATATGCCGGAAGAAAGCATTGAAAAGGCTGTCACGGCGAGCTGGGTAAAGCCGGAGTATTTTGTCCCGCTTAAAAAGATTCCGATAGAAGATGCGCTGGTTAATGAGCTGATTAAGCTGGAGCCGGTCCAGACGAAGAGGGTGGAGGCGCGCATTTATCCGTACGGGGAAGCGGCTGCCCATTTGATTGGCTATGTTGGAGCGGCAACAGCGGAAGATTTGGAAAAGCTGAAGGATAAAGGGTACTCCAGCGGCGATTTGATTGGAAAGCGCGGTCTTGAACAGATGTTTGAGGAACAGTTGCGAGGAGAACCGGGCATCCGGATTCTGATTAAGCAGGAAGCCGGGGGAGAGGAAGTTTTGGCTGAAAAGCAGGTCGTCAATGGGCAGCCGGTGAAGTTGACTGTTGATGCGGAGCTGCAGGCCAAAATTACGAATGAAATGAAGGGCGAGCAGGGAGCGGCAGCGGCCATCAATCCGAAAACCGGTGAAACGCTCGCGCTTGTCAGCATGCCGACTTTTGATCCGAATAATTATGTGCTCGGCATGTCGGCGGATGAGAGAAAAAAGCTGAATGAAGATCCTGCACAGCCGCTCCTCACCCGCTTTAACAGGAAGTATGCGCCAGGTTCGGTCATCAAGCCGCTCGTGGCGGGCACCGCGCTTACAGCAAAGGCGATCAATCCTGCTGATATGATGAACGTGAAAGGAAAGAAGTGGCAGAAGGATTCTTCATGGGGCGGCTATAATGTCACAAGGGTGACGGAGGCGGACAATGTAAACCTTGAAAAAGCGCTGATGCTGTCTGACAATATTTATTTTGCCCAAACTGCCTTGAAGCTTGGCAAGGAGAAATTCGCCGAGGGTATGAAGAATCTTGGCTTCGGAGAGGATTTCGGTTATCCGTTCCCGCTGAACGCGTCGCAGACAGGATCGCTTGATGAGGAAATGCTGCTGGCCGATGCCGGATACGGCCAGGCGCAGTTGGAGATGAACATTGTCCATTTAGCGGCCGCCTATACTCCGTTCTTGAATAACGGCAATATGATCAAGCCGGTGCTGCAGCTTGATGATGCAAAGAGTCAAGTTTTGCATGAGCAGGCAATCAGTCCTGAAGCGGCCGCGACGGTTGGGCCGATTCTCAGAAAGGTCGTTGCTGGTGGTACAGCGAAGGCCGCCGAGATACCTGGTTACCCGCTGTCCGGAAAGACCGGCACGGCCGAGATCAAGGATAACCAAGGTGAAAAAGGAAAAGAAAACGGATGGTTCGTCGCTTATAATGCGGAAAAGGGTGACCTGCTTGTCGCGATGATGGTCGAGAACGTCCTCGACCGGGGCGGTTCCGGGGTACCGGCGAAAATTGTGAAGAAGGTTTTCGAGGGTGTGAAATAACTGCTTTGAAGGGAATCAAAAACGCAATACAGAAATAAGGGACGGGGCAGTTTTGCTGCTCCAGTCCTTTTTAATTTGAATTGATGTTAACTTGTGCGGTTTCTGTACGAAAATATCGTCACGTAACTAGTGAATTCGAAGTATAAAGGTCGTGATTAACTAGTGAAAATTCACTACAAAATTTGACTAATATAGTAGGCGTCTGACGCCTACTAGTTTTTTGCACAAAAACATAGTCATGTAACTAGTGAAACGTGCAAGGCGGACTAGTTAACTTTCGTTTAACATGGTAATAATCACTAGTGAAAATTCACTACAAAACTTGCCGAATATAGTAAGGGCCTGACCCCTACTAGGTTTTAGCCCAAAAATATAGTCATGTAACTAGTGAAGTACGCAAGGCGGACTAGTTAACTTTCGTTTAACATGGCAATAATCACTAGTGAAAATTCACTACAAATTATAGTAAGCGTCAGACCCCTACTAGGTTTCCGCACAATACCATAGTTAAATACCTAGTGAAGTACACAAGGTGAACTAGTTAATCTGCACGCCTAAAAAGCGTATTAAAAGGGGGCCATGAAAATGAAAGAACATATCACAGATGTGCTTGAGTCGATTGAAAAGGACCACGATGTCAAAATCCTCTACGCCTGCGAATCAGGCAGCAGAGCATGGGGATTCCCGTCACAGGACAGTGATTATGATGTCCGCTTTCTATATGTGCATAAACTGGATTGGTATTTGTCGATTGATAAAAAGCGGGATGTGATTGAGGTTCCGAAGCATGACCGGATTTCCATTCCGGTTGATGACTTGCTGGATGTAAGCGGTTGGGAGCTGACAAAGGCGCTGAGGTTGTTCAGAAAATCAAATCCGCCTTTACTCGAATGGCTCAGGTCTGGGATCGTGTATTATCAATCCGGCACAGCGGTTCAGAAGCTAAGCGAATTAAGCAAGGCTGTTTTCTCGCCAGTTTCGGGCATTTATCATTATTTAAATATGGCTAAAGGGAACTACCGGGAGTACCTTCAGGGCGAGAATGTTAAAATCAAGAAGTACTTTTATGTTCTTCGGCCGGTTTTAGCGGCTAAATGGATTGAGGAGCGCGGCTCTTTTCCGCCGATGGAGTTTCGGACACTGGTTGAGGAGCTTTTGCCTGATGGCGCGCTGAAGAATGAAATTGATTTACTGCTTAAACGGAAAATGGCCGGGGATGAGCTGAACCTTGAAACAAGAATCGATGTGATCAACGTATTCCTGGACAGGGAACTAGTCAGGCTCGAAAACTATGCGGAATCACTGCATTTAAAGGTTGAGGACCCTACCCCAGAATTGAATAAGCTGTTCAGGGATATCCTCGAAGAAGCCTGGCAATAAAATTAATGCCGGAAAAGTAAAGCTGTTCCCTCATGCGGAGGAACAGCTTTTTTGCGCGAAATTCCATCCTCCATAACTCTTTTTACAGTCCCTTCCCCTCTATTTCTGTGTGAAAGCATTCCTCATTCCGCACAGGCAAACCGCCCAATTTTCGAAAAACTTCCCGCCACTCCTTGTCCGGTGTGCATATTCGCCTATCCAAGCTAATAAACTGTTACAAACCTGTACAAGAGAGTGTTTGAGGTGAAGAGTCGTTTGGGGACTATGTGTATTTAGCTGTGGATCTGTTTAGACCTTATAGGGTCAGAAAGCGAAGCGCTTTTTTTGCAAAAGGGCGGATGCTTTCTGCCGTACCCGGAGAGACATCTGGAGGCCGGTGAACCTGGCACCTATGTCAAAAGATTTTGAAAAGAGTGGGTGCGGAAGGCAGTATTTCGTCGAAGAGATAAGCGGGTCTCATTTCACACTTCTCACATCCAACCTAAGGGAGGGCGAGTGGTGTGCACGATTACATCAAAGAGAGAACTATCAAGATTGGAAAGTATATCGTGGAGACGAGGAAAACAGTTCGCGTGATTGCGAAGGAATTCGGCGTATCCAAAAGTACAGTCCATAAAGATTTGACAGAAAGATTGCCTGAAATCAGTCCGGAGCTTGCAAACGAAGTGAAGGAAATCCTTGATTATCATAAATCGATCCGCCATTTACGGGGCGGGGAAGCCACGAAGATGAAGTACCAGAAAGAAGAGGCGGAAAGCGAGCCTGTCAAATAACAACTTTCTTCCTAAAGATTTAACAAATTTCGTCAAAATTTTGCAGAAGTGCCCGGAAAAGGTATGGAAAACGGAATCATTATGATACAATAAGCAATTAGGACAGTATGTGGAATCCGTTTTTCAAGGAGGAAGAAAGAAGCAATGTTTGCAAGGGATATAGGGATTGATCTGGGTACGGCTAACGTGCTGATTCACGTAAAAGGCCGTGGAATTGTTTTGAATGAGCCGTCGGTCGTTGCCATTGATAAAAATACGAACAGGGTGCTCGCAGTCGGCGAGGAAGCCCGCCGCATGGTCGGCCGTACACCGGGCAATATTGTTGCCATCAGGCCGTTAAAGGATGGCGTCATCGCAGATTTCGATGTTACAGAAGCTATGCTTAAATATTTCATTAATAAACTTGATGTTAAAGGATTTTTATCGAAACCACGCATCCTGATCTGCTGCCCGACCAACGTAACGAGCGTCGAGCAAAAAGCGATCAGGGAAGCAGCCGAAAAGAGCGGCGGCAAGAAAATCTATCTTGAAGAAGAGCCGAAAGTGGCCGCGATTGGCGCCGGCATGGACATTTTCCAGCCAAGCGGCAACATGGTTGTCGATATCGGCGGAGGAACAACAGACGTTGCCGTTCTTTCCATGGGTGATATCGTTACTTCCTCCTCTATCAAAATGGCCGGCGATAAATTTGATGCGGAAATTCTCAGCTATATTAAACGCGAATACAAGCTGCTGATCGGGGAACGTACATCGGAGGATATTAAAATCAATATCGCGACTGTATTCCCTGGCTCCAGGAATGAATCAATGGAAATTCGCGGCCGTGATATGGTCAGCGGGCTTCCAAGGACGATTACCGTCCATTCCAAGGAAATAGAGCAGGCGCTTCACGAATCGGTGGCCGTAATTGTTCAGGCTGCCAAGAGTGTTCTTGAAAGGACTCCGCCGGAGCTTTCCGCTGATATTATCGACCGCGGCGTCATCCTGACAGGAGGCGGTGCCCTTCTGCACGGTATTGACCAGTTGCTTGCGGAAGAGTTGAAGGTACCGGTTCTGATCGCCGAGAACCCGATGGATTGTGTCGCAATCGGGACAGGCATCATGCTTGATAATATTGATCGGATTGCAAGACGTAAATTAGGATAATCAAACGCAGATTTGATTAGCTTGGGGCACTTGGCTGCCAATTATAAACGATAAAAGTGAAAAATATGGAGTCTGGCTGAAACTGTTTGTTTCCGCCAGGCTCTTTTTATTTCGCTGAATAGCCGTGTTTTACCGTTTTTTTAGGCAAAATTCCTGCAAATAGGCTGTTTTTAACAGTTTTCTGCAAAAAAGGCTGTTTAATTTTTATTTTTTTCTTATAATAGGTATAAAGATAGAAAAGATTTTTGTCATTATTTTGTAAAAAAGGGGCGGGCCGGGCATTTAGATAGAAGGCCGCCGTTAAAAGGAGTAAATTATGTCTTCTACAACATATAAGCATCAGGAGCCAAAGTCACGGGAACAATATAAAAAGGCGAACCGTGAGAAAAAGGAGAAAACAGTCCCAGCTTCAGCGGAAAGAAAGCGGATCCGAATTCGGCTTATCCCCATTTGGCTGCGGATCATTCTCTTTGCCCTGCTGATTGCACTTTGCGCGGTCGGAGGGGCAATGTTTGGCTATGGTGTGCTCGGGGACGGAAAGCCGATGGATGTCCTAAATGAATCCACATGGCAGCACATCCGCGATCTCGTCGTCAACAAATAGGCCAGGAAGGGGAAACCCTTCCTTTTTTTGTGGAGAAAAAGTAAAATGGAATTACTGGTTCATATTATGAGGAGGTACTAAAATGCTTGATATTAAACAAATTAAAGAAATCATTCCTCACCGTTATCCATTTTTGCTCGTTGATAAAATTCTCGAGGTGGAAGAAGGCAAGCGGGCGGTAGGCTTGAAAAATGTCAGTGCCAATGAAGAGTTCTTTAACGGTCATTTTCCTGATTTTCCTGTCATGCCAGGCGTGCTCATCGTTGAAGCGCTGGCACAGGTCGGCGCGGTCGCGATGCTGAAGCGTGAGGAGAACCGCGGGAAGCTGGCTTTCTTCACTGGCATCGATAACTGTCGCTTTAAAAAGCAGGTTTACCCTGGCGACCAGCTTCGCCTTGAGGTTGAAATGCTCCGTTTCCGCGGGCCGATGGGAAAAGGCAAAGGCATCGCCACAGTTAACGGCGAAATTGCCTGCGAAACGGAAATCATGTTTGCCATCATTGATAACGAGAAAAAATAAACAACGGACAGGCCGGGCAAAAGAAAGGGCGACTGAATAGTTCGATAGGTATTTCCTGCAAAACTTTTGCCCTAAGCCAATTAGCCTGCACATAGGAATGCAATAAACGCAAAAACCCAATCTTACGCAGATTGGGTTTTTTCATGCATACATGAACTCCACAACCCGCCATTACATGGATTGGGTTTGTGTGTTCCTTTGAAAGTCTTCTTTGATTTTTTTAAACGTTTCAGGTTCTGCCATGATCGTCAGCAACGTGTGGCCAATAATCCGGGCGCCGGTATCAATGATATCCTTCGCCTTCCCGCTTTTCATCATATCGACCATTTGTTGTGTATGAAGCGGGAAATACTGGTTCGAGGTGGCGAGCATCGGGTGGAAAGCTGGGCATACATGGCTCACATTGCCAATATCGGAGCTGCCGAGCATTGTCCCATCGTCTTCTTGATAAGGGACATTCAGATCGTCCATCACAGAGCGGATGACGTCAATGCCAGGCTCGTTTAAAACCATATCGCTGAATGGATAGCCAAGCGTTTCAACTTCATATTCCGTACCCGTTGCAAGCGCGGCCCCTTTAATACAATTCATTGCTCTTTCGACAACGGCATCGAGCTCTTCCTGCCTGGAATGGCGGAGAACCAATTCGATTTCCGAAAAATCAGGAATGACGTTGGACGCCTTACCGCCATTGACAATATAGTAGGAAATCCGTGTATCCGTTGTTACCTGCTGCCTCAGCATATCCAAAGCATTGATGGCCAAAATGGCTCCGTTAAGCGCATTTCTTCCTTCCCAAGGTGTGGCGGAAGCGTGGGTCGGCCTTCCGAAAAACTTCACACGGAAGGTGGAGAGTGCAAGGAACCTGACTGAAGGAAATGTCGTATTTGAATTCATATGGATCATCATCGCAAAATCGTAGTCATGAAAAACGCCTTCGTTTACCATGGCGACTTTTGCTCCGTGCAATTCCTCATCCGGGGTGCCGATCAAATCTACATCAACCTTCAGTTCCTCAGCCATCTCATGTAGGGCGAGCGCTGTGAGCAGGCTTAAGCTCCCGCTCGCACTATGGCCGCAGCCATGGCCAAGGTCGGGAAGCGCGTCATATTCAGCAAGAATAGCCATCCTCCCAATCGGGTTTTCCACACGGACCGCCTGAGCGCGGAACGCGGTTGGAATGCCTGCGAAATTCTCTTCTACCGCCATCCCGTATTCCCGGCAGATTTTCACAAACTTCCTGCATGACTCATATTCAACGCCTGACAACTCGGGATTGTCGGCAAGATCATAATTTAACGCATGGGCGATGTTGCGATTTTTCGCAAGTCCTTCGTCAAATAAATTCTTCAATTCAGCAATCGGTCTCAAGGTGATTCCTCCAACAGTTCATTTATTTTGCAAAAGAAAATTCAAAACCCGTAATGCGGACTCAGATTAAATAAGAAAAATTATAACAGATTATTCGGGAAACAATAAGGATTGTTATCCTAGTTTCTCGTCTTCTTTGGGGTTTCTATTTTTATGGGTATTTAGCCTCATTTTGCAAATAGATGGTTTATTTCATTGGAGAAGGTGTATTTAGTAGTACAAGTTTAAGCATACAGTGCCGCATAGAATGACACCTAGACGGGAACTGGCACTGTATGTTTTATTTTTTGCGCAGAAAGGATTTATCAGAGCTTTTTTCAATTTTGGGGCATGCTAACAGGAGGCTGTAATTTAAATACGGCCAGAGCAACCAAAGTGAAAGGGGCTTTTTATTATGAAAAACAAGCTGTTTATTTTAATCGCCGGCATGGTCTGTTCTGTTTTCCTTCTAGGAGGCTGCGGAACAAATGATGATGAACAGAATCCGCCTCCGCAGGATAAAATCCATAATGACCAAAGGGAACCTCAGAATAACGATCCGAACATAAAAAATGATGGGCGGGTCGATGAGGACGGACTTCTCGAGGATACCGACAATAAAGGCAGGGTAAACCCGAACCGCGATGAAGGCTTGATGAGGGACAATAACGGCAACAAGCTCGATTTGAACGAAAATAAAAGGCGGGATTAAAAAAGTGAAGCATCACGCTTCACTTTTTATTGTGCGCCACTGCCATGCTTGTCAAGACCCGCTCATTAGGGCACTCAGTGCAAAACTCCGCTCAGCGCGGCGGCTTAATTTTTGGTTTCTTTTTTAACTGATCCCTGAACTCATCAAGGAGCACATTTCCATCAAGCCCCTTGTCCAGCAGCTGGCCAAGGAGCAGTTCAGCGTAATCGGTTCTCGTTTTCCTGAGCCGGCCTTCCAGGAGGACGCTGATATGCCGTTCAAACTTTTTCAGCGTGCATAGCCTTGTTTGGAAAAACGCGGGGTCATTCTCGCTGTTTGTAATAATCGCCTGGACGATGAACTCTTTTTCTTTTTCTTCAAGATTCTTGAAATAGTCATAATAGGAAATGTCCGTATAAGCCTCAAGAAGCCAGTTGGCCTTTTCATCTTCTTTGTTAATAATCAGTCCGCTTTCCAGGGGGATTTCTACTATATCCTCGTTATCGAGAATCCCCAGGCTAACAAGTCTAAAGGTTTTCATTCAAGCTTCCCTCCAGCCAACAGAATTTGTCTGTATTATACCATATTCTCCGTCCGAGCATCTTCCCGGCGATTGTCGAAAAAAATGTAATCCACTGGCAAAATCGCCCATCATTTGCAAAAAACCAACCTAAAATCGCTTTTTCGCTTAAGGAAATATGAGTTTTTCCCGGGAAATAACACGAAAAATGTACTTTTAGCGATTTTACTTTCCCGCTCAGGCAGCGCTATGATGAAGCCATCAAGAAAGGAGTTGGAAAGATGATTAACCAAGTTACGCTCGTCGGCCGGCTAACTAAAGACCCAGAACTGAAAAAAACGACAGAAGGACATTGTGTTTCCAATGTCATCCTTGCAGTGAACCGCTCGTTCAGGAACAATCACGGGGAAATTGACACTGATTTTGTCCAGTGTACGTTATGGAAAAAAGCCGCCGAAAATACAGTCCAATATTGCCGGAAAGGATCCGTAGTCGGCATAACCGGGCGGATCCAGACACGCCACTATGACAATCAGGACGGGAAGCGCATTTATGTCACCGAGGTTGTCGCAGAGTCAATCCGTTTTTTAAGCAGCAGACCGGCAGATGGTGAACGGAGGGCAGCAGATCAGCAAAGAATGGAACCTGCCCCGGCGCAAGAGCCGTTCCCTTTCTATACACCTGAGCATGCACACCATCCTTATGAAAATCCAAACCCTCATCCCGAAGCACCCCAGCCGCCGCCTCAACATCAGCCTTCGCATCAAGTTCAGCCTCCCCAACAGGCCCCGGCACATGCCTTTTCTTTTGAAAGAACAGAAACCATCCAGCCGGCCAAGGAGGAACTCCCGATTGGATCGCTATAAAAGCAATGTCGTCGACAGCCTCGAGCATCTTCTCGAAAGCCTGATTAAAATGACCGGCAAAACGAACGAGCATGTCAGCACCCTCCATAAACGGGTCGCCCTGCTCGAAAACAGGCTTGCCGAATACGAAACCGAATCCAAATCCGAAAGCCGAGGACCCTACCCCCTGCCCGAACCACCCATCAAAGAAACCAGGTTCCTCATCCATCTATGAGTACCACGCAACACAAAATATATCTCCCAAAACAACATAAAAACAAACCAGCCCCCGCAAACAGCCCCACACATTCACCCGGCCCACAAAGCCGGTATTTTTTTTGAAGCAGAAGGGACGGTTCCAAGGCTTCATTAGAGTTCGGAACATTTTCCTCTTTTCTATAAAAAATTCTATTGGGCAACAAGAAAATGATACCAATTAATAGGAAATGATGTTTTACATGGATAAGAGGTTGAAATAGAGAAATATGAACAAGTTTCACATAGTGTCGAATAATGGACAAAGTTGTTGAATTAGTAATTGTAAACGCTTTCTATGAAATTTATTCTGATTATAAGCTTTATTTTTACTATTTTTACGAGGAGGGTTCAAATGAAGAAAGTTATTAGCATATTTGCTGCTCTTGCCCTAATTCTTTCATTGGCCGCATGTGGCGGGGAAAAAAGCGGTGGAGGAGAAAAGAAAGAGTCTAAGAAATTGGTAGTTTATTCCCCAAACAGTGAAGACATGATTAACACACTGATCCCGATGTTTGAAAAAGATACTGGGATTAAGGTTGAACTTGTTTCCGCTGGAACGGGAGAACTGATAAAACGTATTGAGTCTGAAAAGGAAAATCCTTATGCTGATGTGATGTTTGGCGGAAGCAAAGCCCAGGCACTAGGTTACAAGGATTTGTTCGAGGAGTACGTGTCAAAGCACAATGATAATATGCTTGATGACCATAAAAATGTGGATGGATTTTTGACTCCTTACGTGGCTGATGGAAGTGTAATCCTAGTTAATACGGATTTAATTGGCGACATTAAAGTTGAAGGGTATGAGGATTTGCTTAACCCTAAATTAAAAGGGAAAATTGCTGCCGCAGATCCTGCAAGCTCCAGCTCTGCTTTTGCTCAACTGACAAATCAGCTATTGGCAATGGGTGGGGATTACAACTCGGAAAAAGGTTGGAACTATGTAGAGAAGCTCATTAAAAACCTTGATGGTAAAGTAGCCAGTGGATCAGGTGCAGTACACAAAGGTGTGGCTGATGGTGAATATGTTGTAGGGCTGACATACGAAGACCCTTCTGCAAGCTATGTAAGGGATGGTGCACCGGTGAAAATTGTTTACCCTAAAGAGGGTGCTGTATTTTTGGATGCGGGTATGGAAATTGTAAAAGGTGCCAAAAACCTTGAAAATGCCAAGAAGTTTGTTGATTTTATAACGTCAAAAGAAGCCCAGGATGCACTTGGAACCAAATTGACTAACCGGCCTTTAAGGAAAGATGCGAAGCTTGGTGATCACATGGCACCACTAGAAAAAATCACACTCATTAAAGAAGACGAAGACTATGTGAAAAATAACAGAGACAAAATCGTACAGAAATATGTAGAGACTTTTACGAATGCGCAGGAATAAACAATAGACTAGTAGGTGAATAACAGTGAGCATTGCAATCAAAATTAGAGATTTAATAAAAAAATACAACAACAATACTGTTATTTCCTCGCTGTCACTGGATATTAAGCAGGGTGAATTTTTCACTCTGCTTGGTCCATCTGGATGTGGTAAAACAACACTTTTAAGAATGATAGCGGGATTTAATAGTATTGAAGGCGGAAAGATTTACTTTAATGAAGAGGTTATCAATAATAAATCACCGCAAAATAGAAACATAGGAATGGTATTTCAGAACTATGCCATTTTTCCTCATTTAACAGTTAAGCAAAATGTCGCATTTGGCCTTACAAACAGAAAGATTTCAAAGCCGGAGATTGAAAAAAGAGTCAACGATATTCTTGATGTCGTTCAAATCTCACAGTACAAAGACCGCTTGCCTGAAAATTTATCCGGTGGGCAGCAACAGCGTGTAGCACTTGCCAGGGCAGTTGTAATTGAACCTGATGTGCTGTTAATGGATGAACCTTTATCTAACTTGGATGCAAAACTGCGTGTCGATATGCGAAATGCCATAAAGGATATTCAGAAAAAGATTGGTATCACCACTGTATATGTAACTCATGATCAAGAGGAAGCCATGGCTGTCTCTGACAGAATAGCTGTTATGAAATCGGGGTTCATTCAGCAGGTAGGTACTCCACAAAATATTTACCATCGGCCGGCAAATGTGTTTGTAGCAACATTTATCGGCAGAACAAATATTATCGAAAGAACCATCCAGCCTGTGAATGGCAAACATATTTTGAAAATGGATGATAATTATACGATTGAATTAGAAAATTTAAAAAGGTCCGGAGAAAATACTCCCTATACGGTAAAAGTATCTATACGGCCAGAAGAGTTCACCATGTGTGAACCAAAGGACGGGATGGAAGCCACTGTTTTAAGCAGTATGTTTTTAGGTTTGAATACACACTACTTTGTGAAATTGGAAAACGGTGAACAACTGGAACTAATTCAGGAATCATCCATGGAAAGTATACTGGAGCCGGGAAGTAAGGTGGGCCTTCAGATAAAAAAAGAAAAAATAAATGTTTTTGATTATGAAAGTGAAATGAATATTACAAAGGGAGTTATTAATGATGTCGAGCAGATCTAATAGGAGAGACGTCTGGACAATTATTACGACGGTAATATTCCTTTTTTACATCATTTTACTTGTTTTTCCGTTATTCACCCTGTTGAAGGAAAGCTTCACCTCGGGGGATGGCAATAAGCTGTCATTGGATTATTTCATTCTGTTTTTCAGTAAAAAGTATTATTATGGTGCCTTACTCAACAGTCTGAAAGTCACAATTTCAGTTACAATATTAACAGTAATATTGGCGACCCCGCTTGCATATATAATGACCACCTTCCAAATTAAAGGAAAAGTATATCTCCAGATTTTAATTTTAATTTCTTCCATGGCACCTCCGTTTATCGGTGCCTATTCATGGATTTTATTGATGGGAAGAAATGGGGTTGTTACAAATTTTATGAAGGACTTCCTTCATATCTCGACCCCGGACATATACGGTTTTACAGGCATATTGCTTGTTTTGACATTGCAGTTGGTCCCTTTGGTTTATATGTATTTGATGGGTGCCTTAAAAAGCATCGACAGTTCGCTATTGGAAGCAGCAGAAAGTCTCGGGGTAACAGGTATAAGGAAAATGTTCAAAGTCATTATACCTTTGGTAATGCCAACGCTGCTTGCCGGTTCTCTTCTTGTATTTATGAGAGCATTAGCTGACTTTGGTACGCCTATGCTAATTGGGGAAGGATACAAAACCGTCCCGGTCCTTATATTCAACGAATTTATAAGTGAAATGGGAGGAAATGATGGTTTCGCTGCTGCCATCAGCGTAATAGTTATTATTTTCGCCATTCTTGTTTTTCTCTTGCAAAAATACATCTCAAATAAAAAGTCATTTTCAATGAGCGCTCTACGACCGATAACAGCCAAAAAGGAAACCGGCTTTAAAAATGTCCTGGCTCATTTATATGTTTATGGTTTTTTAGCATTAGCGATTCTGCCGCAAGGTTACGTAATGTACACTGCCTTTCTAAAAACATCCGGAAGAATATTTGTGGAGGGATATTCCCTGGAGAGCTTCAGGCTGGCATTTGACCGTGCTGGAGATGCGATAATGAATACGTTTGCTATTGGTTTTACAGCATTAGTTTTTGTTGTTTTGATAGCCATCCTTATTGCGTATGTCACAGTAAGGAGAAGGAACCCTTTGACGAATGGTCTTGATGTGATTACAATGGTTCCATACATTGTGCCAGGTTCAGTACTCGGGATCGCCCTTCTTCTTAGCTTTAATAGCAGACCGCTGCTGCTAAGCGGAACTGCAGCTATTCTAGTTATTTCATTCGTCATTAGAAGGCTTCCTTATACGATCCGTTCCAGTGCCGCCATTGTGCATCAGATAAGCCCTAGCATTGAAGAGGCGTCAATTAGCCTGGGGGCATCCAATATTAAAACATTTTTCAGGATAACCTTGCCAATGATGCTGCCAGGAGTTATTTCTGGAGCGATTTTGAGTTGGGTAACAATAATCAGTGAATTGAGTACTTCGATTATTCTTTATACTGCCCGTACGAAAACAATGACCATAGCCATTTATACGGAAGTAATAAGAGGAAATTATGGAACGGCAGCCGCTTTGGCTACCATTCTTTCTGTCATAACCGTTATATCACTATTGATATTCTTTAAGCTTACTGGGAAAAAAGAGATTTCACTATAGTTGAATTTAGAAGGAATGACAGATATGAAGGGTAAAAAGAGAAATTTTAAAGAAGCTACGAAATCTCTTTTTCTTCAATATACTGTCATTCCTATTTCTATTCTCATTGTTCTTTTTTTCTTTTTTACGATTATCATTTTTAAATTAATTCTTGTTCATGAAGCAAATCAGGCAGCGGGGAAAATAGACAAAGAAATCTCCCTTGTTAGCAAAAATTATACAGAGGAGTTAAAAAAGATTACAGAGCACCCGGCGGTAATGGAATACCTGGAGTTTCATGCCCAAAGTAATCTCGTGTATGAGGAATTTTATTCGTTTAATAACAAACAGAAAGTGCGCAGTATTTTCCATCTCGCTGATGAAAACGGGGATGTTTTATTAACCAGCGCTAACTTAACAAGCAAAGCTGTCAACGAAAATATCAGAAGTGTGATCCACCGGATGGCGAAGAATCCAAAGGAAATCCTCATCGATGCAGGGAAGAATCAATATTCACACGGCAAAGTCACGGTACTGACAATGGGCAAAGCCATTGTGAAAAATAACAAAGTCATTGGTTATTCTATTCTTCAATTATATGAAGAAGACTTTTTGAATTTGATTTTTGCAGAAAATGCCGATATATCAGTTATTACAGATTCCTATGATACAATTATTGTTTCCACAAACAGTGTGGTTAAAGGATTAATAAACAAATTCAGACCTCAATACAGCAACAATTCGGATTCCTATGTGGACATTAAAGATGCGACTTTTTTTATCAGCGAAAAAAGCACGGATCCGAATTTTAAGGTCTATGTTTTAAAAACAACAAAAACGCACAACGCCTTCATTTTAATTTACCTAGTATTTATAGTCATTGTAAGCTGCGTCCTGTACTATTTGGTGAAACATTTAGCAGAAAAGATGTCGTCAAAAAATGCCCATTCAATAGAAAAGCTACTCGCAGCAGTATCACGCTTGCAGACCGGAGATAAGAATGCCTATGTCGAGATTAACTCTGGAGATGAATTTGAGGTATTGGCGAATAAGTTCAATACAATGCTCGATAATTTAAATCATTTGGATACGAAGAACAAGGAGTTGGCAGAAATTCAGCGGAAGAGCGAAATAAAGTTTCTGCAAAGCCAGTTCAACCCTCACTTTTTGTTTAATGTATTGGAGACATTGCGCTACACGTTGCTGTTAAATACAAATATGGCTCAGGAAATCATTATCACTCTTTCAAAATTATTAAGGTACAGCATAAATAATGGAGTACCTAATGTTAAATTGGATAAAGATTTAAACTATATTGAAGACTATTTAAAACTGCATAAAATGAGATTCAATGACCGTCTAGAATACGAAATCCTCGTCCCCGATGAAATCAGGAACACGGTAATCCCAAAGTTGTTGCTTCAGCCCGTAATCGAGAATTCGATTAAATACGGCTTCCGCAACCATTCACACCTGACTATAGGGATAAAAGGGGAGATTATTTCTGATAAAATCGTCCTGACTGTTTCTGATAATGGAGGCGGGATTACGGAGGAGCAATTGAAAAGGATTAATGGCTGGTTATCGAACCCGGATAGTACACTCGAACATTTCGGGCTCTATAATGTCCATAGGAAACTAGTTCTCTTATTTGGCGAAGACTATGGATTAACCATAAACAGTGAATATGGTCATGGAACTACGGTAGAAATTATGCTTCCGCTGCATAAAGGGGAGTGGTCTCATGTATAAGATATTAATTGTTGAAGATGAAGACATGATAAGAAATGGCTTAAAGTTTACTATGGACTGGCTAAAAGCTGATTGTGTCATAGTTGGATCAGCCGTGGATGGGCAGGACGGAGTCGAAAAGATCGGAAGCCTGAGGCCGGATATTGTTATTACGGATGTGAATATGCCCATTAAGAATGGAATTGAGATGCTTGAAGAGACGGTGAAAGTATATTCATTCAGCACCATCATCATATCGGGATATGATGACTTTAAATATGCCCAAAGCGCGATCAGACTAGGGGTAAGTGAATATTTACTGAAGCCTGTCGATCATGGGGAGCTGCTCGAAGCGGTTGAAAGGGCGAAAGAAACCCTTAAACAGAAAAAAGAATATGAATATATCCATAGTAATTTATCTTCAATAGAAGATATCAATGTGATAAATCATATGGTCCTTAGCCATTCTTCGAAAACATCCAAATACGTATCCTATATTATAGACTATGTAAAAGAGCATTATAGAGAGAAAATCTCCATCCAGGATTTTGTCCCGAAACTCGATATGAGTGTGACCTACCTGAACCAAAAATTTAAGGAACAAACGTGCTACACATTTAACGAATTTCTCAATCGTTATCGGGTGCAGATGGCCATCGAGCGGCTTAAAATTGGGGAAGATAAGATAACGATGATTGCGCTGGATGTAGGCTTTTATAATTATCGTTACTTCAGCCATGTTTTTAAAAAATATACCCGTGTACTACCAAGTGAGATGCTTGAGTATTTTAGAAGCCAGAATAACTTAAAAGGAAAGTAAAGAAGAATTATATTCTCAATATCAAAATAGGACCATCCAATGAACGGTTTTGTTTGTCTTCAGTGCTTAACGGCTTTTTCGGCAATTATAATGGAAAGACAATGGTTGATGACTTTATTGTAAGAGTCTTCTTCCGAAGATATAAAAAACTCTCCAAAATAAGAATAAAACTCTGTTGAATGGGAATACTATTCCCAAAACCCCCTGTTATATAGAAAAGGCCGCTGAACTGCCAATCCAGCGGCCTTTTCCGTTTTTACTTGTTCATTAACTTCTTTAAGTACTTAACCTCGACTAGAAACTTCTCCAACAATTGCGCGCGGTGTTTCGGCGACAGTACATACAATTCAAGGAGAATCAATTTCAGCACCTGTTCATTTTGAATCATAAAACATTCCAAATTTTTCTTGTCATTGAATTAATTTGGAAAAAATAGGTTGGCTTGTCGCTGTTAATATACTAAGATAGAAGCAAATCCTTTGAAGAGGTGTACGCCCATGCCAATAGACGATGACACAGTTCTCGCTTTCGTAGGAAAGAAAAGCAAGAAAAACATCCTAAGCATCCAACAGCTCCCCAGTTTTTCTGATGCGGTCAGCCTGTCGCTGCCCATCAGCGCAGCTGATATGAAAAATGCGTACCAATTCATTTATCCAAGCAAAAACTCTTCAACTTCGAACCTCACCTTAAGAACTTCATCCCCAGGGTCCATCCAGCTTTCCATCACACCAAACTCACTCATCCTATCACCCATGCAACATCCAATTTCCCCTGAAGCAATGCTGAATATATTGAAAAATTTCATAGTCAAAAAAGGTAATACAAGTATGTACTTAACCACAAGACCGAAAACTAAAGTCTGCGCCAATGAGAAAAAAAAGCCGCAGGCCATAGCAGAAAGCAAGGAGCTGTTCACCGCAAAATAGAATAGATGAAATCAGAGCCAGGGGGGCACCGTGCAAAACAACCCTTCGGATTGACACTTTAACCTGTTGAAATGGCGGATATCTCGGTGGGTTGGTGCGTAAACTAGCTGGAAGTCCACGATTTACAGGGTGAAGAAATTATCAAAAAATGGTAAAATTAAGAAAAACTGTGGGGGATATTATGGATAGCAAGTCCTTACCAAAAATATTAAAATGGTCCATTCTCCTTTTTTTAATGATTATTCTTCTTTCAGGATGTAGTGATGAAGAAAAACCATATGAAATCACTGAATCTAAAAGTAAAATAACAGAACTTGATGACCAATTACAATTAGAATGGGAATACGAAATTAGGAATAATAGTGATGAAGAATCTTACTTTACATTGGTTTTGCCTGCCTACATTCAAACTGCTCTTGTTACTAAAATTGGGATAGTAAGATTGCCTGCAAACTCCACTACTTCTGGAGTAGCCATTGTACGTGCCAAAAAATCAGGAGCAGAAATGACGAAAGAAATTATTGAATCAATAAAGAATGGCAAACTGCCTTTTGTTGAACAAATTTTAATAGGAAAAACAATAAGTCCTAGTTCAGGACAATAAGCCACATTGGTATTTAGCGTTTAAAAGTTACAAACAAAATCAATAATTCCTTTTTTGGTACGGTGGGTCGAAGGTTAACGTGCTTTTAATTGAACAAGAATAATATTTTTACAGGAGAAAAAATGCGGACTAAAAAGGTGCGGGGGTTAAAAAGAAAAACGAAAAAAATGTTGGAAAGAATAGAATATAACACTATTGAGTTTCCAGCTGACTTTTATGGTGGGTACTGGGAAATGAAACTACCAGTAGGCGGTTTTATTAACTCAAAGAAAACACCTATGGGAATAAAGCGACTTTGCATCAACAAATTACTGGAAAGGGCCCAGCATTTAGTGACAATAAAGCCGAAAACTGAAGAAACCCTTCGTGTTGTAGTATTGATAAATGCAACGGACCTATGGAACTCCCAAATCATTGTGTTTAAGGACGATAGGTATTTTCAATTCTTTTTTGAAAGAAATGATGGATACCAAAAGTGGACCCCGCTACAGGGGGAAGGAGATATCGCTATTGAATATCATCTATCCATCCCAAGCTTTTTTGATATTAAACGGTTTAATCTAGAAGTTAAAGATGAGGACGGCTCATTTGAAAACGAGTTATGGTTTATTGGAGAATTGAAATAATACTAATACACTTAAACATAAAGGTTCTTATGAACCACAAAACAATACAAAACAAGCTCCGAGCTTCAATGGCCCGGAGCTTGTTTGCATGCCAATTTTCCGGCAATAAATCCTATTTCAAAAGAACAAGATCACGCAACTCGTCCGTCGATAGTTCGGTGATCCAGTTTTCGCTTTGGATGACCTGGTCATTCAGGTGCTGTTTTTTCTCGAGCATCGCATCGATTTTCTCTTCGAGCGTGCCTGTGCAAATCAGCTTATGGACATGGACGAACAATTGCTGGCCGATCCGGTAGGCGCGGTCGGTCGCCTGGTTTTCGACAGCCGGATTCCACCAGCGGTCATAATGGATCACGTGGTTGGCCGCAGTCAAATTAAGACCCGTTCCGCCCGCTTTCAAGCTGAGCAAGAAAACAGGAAATTCGTGATTTTGGAACCGTTCAATCATATCATCGCGCTTCGCTTTCGGGACGCTACCGTTCAGGAATGGAGCGTCAATTCCGAACTTGGCTTTAAGCACCGACCGGATCATTTCACCCATATCGAGATACTGGGTGAAAATGATACAGCTTTCACCTTGTTCAAGCACGGCGTCGATGAGCTCGACCAGTTTTTCCATCTTTGCCGAACGGGACACCAGGTTCCGGGAAGAAGCCGAGCCGGCCGTCCTATTTGGAACCTCCGCATCGTTCTTCCGCTCGGGAACTGATTTCCCATCCCTCCGGCCAGACTCCGCCGTTCCACCACTCCCGCCGGGAACCTCCGCGGCCGTATCCGCAGCTCCCATCTGATTCGCAGGCACTCCGGCAAGCTCATCTCCGCCTCCACCGACAGTCCCTGCAGCAAGCGTACCCCATTCCTTCAAATAAAGCGCCGGATGGTTGCACAGCTGCTTCAGCTTGCTCAAAAGCTGGAGAATCATGCCTTTCCGCTCAAAACCGGTCAGCTTCTCAAGCTGGGTGAACGTATCCTGGACAAGCTGCTCGTACAAGGACGCCTGCTCGGCTGTGAGCGGGCAGTATTCCTTCTGCTCGAGCTTATCAGGCAAATTCAGGGCGACTTCTTCATCCTTCTTTGTCCGCCGCAGCAGGAACGGCCTGATCAGCGCCTGCAGCTCACGGACCTTCTCGGCGTTTTCTTCCTTTTCAATCGGAATCGCGAACCGCTTCTGGAACTGGCCGATTGAACCGAGATAACCGTGATTCGTAAAATCAAAAATCGACCAAAGCTCGGACAAGCGGTTCTCCATCGGCGTCCCGGTCAGGGCGATATGGTGGCGGCCGCGAAGCTTCCGGACCGCGCGCGACTGCTTCGTCTGCGCGTTCTTAATATTTTGCGCCTCGTCAATCGCAATCGTATCCCACTCAATCTGGCTGAATTCCTCTTCATCAAGATGGGTAAGCCCATAGGAAGTCAGGACAACATCGTGGCCAGCCGCTGTTTCGGCAAAAGCTTCGCCCTTCAGCCGGCTTGACCCGTAATGAAGATGGACGCGAAGTTCCGGCGCGAATCTTTCCAGCTCCTTCTGCCAGTTGCCGAGCACTGATGTCGGGCAGATAATGAGTGATGGCGCCAAGTCTTCCTTGCTGGCGGCCCGGACCCCACCATCCGTATCTTCCGCCGAATCCGGCGTCTCTTCCGCCTTCAATTTTCTGTGCGCCTTCTTCGCAGGGCCGGCTTCTTCCGCGGCTTTTTCTTTTGCCGAGAGAAGGCAGGAGATGAGTTGGATCGTTTTCCCGAGGCCCATGTCGTCGGCAAGGATGGCGCCGAAGCCGAATTGCCGCAGGAACAGGAGCCAGCTCATGCCAAGCTGCTGGTACGGCCTGAGTGTGCCGTTCAGCCCGTCAGGCACAGGGACGAGAGGGATTTCATTGATTTCGCGGAGCTGTTTCATCATTTGTTTCCATTGCCGGTTTAGTTCAATTTGGATTTTGGCAAAAGCGCGCGGGTTTTCGAGGTCATCGCCTTCTGGCTCCTCGGTGAGTTCCTGTTCAAGCAGGTCGCGCACATGGAGGCCTTCTTTTTCGGCCTTTTTCATCATCTCCTGGATTTGGCGGATGAAGGCGGGGTCGAGCTTGACCCAACGGCCGCGCACATAGACGAGGCGCCGTTTGTCCTCGACCATCGAGCGGAATTCATCCTCGCTTAAGTCAACGCCATTCATCGAAAAGCGCCAGTTGAAATCGAGCATCGCGTCCAAGCCGACGAAGGAAGGGCGGTTGCTGGAAGTGCCCTTCACGGACGCCTTGACACGCATATTCGCTTTTTTCATCGCTTCCCACCAGCCAGGCAGGAGAATTTCGACGCCGAGCGCGACGAGAACTTCGCTTGATTCCGTCAAAAACACCCATGCCTCTTCCTCAGAGAGCGAGGTTTTCAGCCTGTCATAAACCCCGAGGGAGGGAATCAACGCAACCCAGCGTTCCTCCTCGCGATAAGCCGTCTCCACGAACGGCTTCCATGACTTCGGTACAGCCGGGTCATCGATCCGGTATAATTCGTCCGGATTCCGTTTTCCGCGCAGGAACATCTCGAGCAGCCAGAAGCCTTCGCCGTCCTCAGGCTCATCAAGCCGGAGGCCAATCGAAAAAGGCGCCGGGTTTTCCTTGATGCCTGCCCACTCGAGCCACTTTTCCTCGTCAAAATAACGGGCCAACGTCGCCGCCGGGATGTTGCTGCCTTCCAATAGTTCAAGCTTCGGGCCAAACACTTCACGCATTTCTTTGTTCCGGGTCAGATAAGCGTCGAGGGCGAGATTATACAAATCCTCGATGAAGTCATAAGCCGTAATCTGTGCCAAGTCATGCCGAACCCCGAGTAAACCAGCCTCGTCTTCACCGGAAGGCCCGCCGTCCGCAGCTGTTGAATGAAGTGCAGCCGTTCCGCCAAGGCCGAACCCTTCCACTGACAGCCCCTGCTCCCAAAAGGAACTGTCGAACTCTTCGCGCACCCTTGAAGGCAGCCTCCAACGGAACGTTCCCGCCTCCCACGCTTTGAAATCGGGGAGCCACTCCTTTTCCAAAATGCTTTCATAAAGGACGTGGGCGGAAGAGAGGCAGATTTCCGACGCCTCATCCCAATCCCAATCAAAAAAGCGGTTGAAGGATTCACGCGCGAACAAAGTGACGAGCTGCCAGGCATTCAACTCAAGCATTTCCATCCCGTCAACCTTCACCGGATCAATGAAGGCCCCGTAATAGCTTTCGGGATGGCGGCTGAACAGCGGAAACTTCCATGTCTCCGTTGAAAGCCAATGCCCATTAGCCCCTTTCGCCGCAAGCAAATAGCCATTATTCTTTTTTGTCAAAAACAGTTTCATAAACGGCTCATTAACCATACATTGTGTTCTCCTTTAGCCTCCGGGCAGGCTTGAAGTCTGTCCCTTTTGCAAATACGGTCCGCACAATCCTTAAAAACCAATGCCCGCTAAGCATCAATCAGCTTGCTCCTCTGGCATTCCTCGTGGAAGGCCCGCAGCCTTTTCGTCCGCTCAAGCAGCGTTTCCAAAAAGGCTTCCCATTCAGCGAGCCGCTTTTGCTTTTTATAGAGTGTCCTGAGCTTCTTCAGCATGCGGACCGCGTTCTTGTAACCAGGACGGTTTTTCGACGCAATCTGCTTTGCCGCCGACTGGTGGAGCATCGAGATCACAATTTCAGGATACTCCTTCTCAAGCACCTTCAGCCGGGCGGAAGGGAGATCGGCATACGAATAGCCCATGAAAGCCTGCAAATCAGCCCACTTCGCTAAATCGCCGCGCTCAAACAGCAAACTCCCATAATCATAGTAACTATAAGGAAGTGCCTGCTGGAGCAGCCTCTCAGATAATTCGCTCCGTCCAGTTGCTTCAGTATAAGGGATGGCCGTTTCGAGCACAGTCTTCACAAACTGGGACCGCCGCTGATATCCGGCGACCGCCGCAACCGTTTCCTTCAACTTCTGGATGAGCTGCTCGACATAAGGCCCGCACCGGCCCCAATCCTTCTGCGCCGACAGCCTGTCAACCCAATAGACAAGGAACTGGCCGGCAAGCTCGGTCTCCACATCGGCAAGCTTGCCAAGCGCCTCGGCATCATTCTTGAGCATCACATTCAAGTGAATATCGGCGATTGCCAGCGCAAGACCCGCTTCGCCTTCCGCAACGGAAGAAGCATCTCTTACCTTCGCAAGCTCATCTTCAAGCTGTGGCCTGCTTTTGAACAGAACCGTCCAAAGGCCCATGTACAAATACAACCGCTCATTGAAAAATCCATTTACACCTGTCAGCAGCTCGCGGACATCCTCCCTTAGCGCCGCAAGGAAAGGTTCGGACCCAAGAGGCAGCGCCCGGCCGCCCAGCTTCTCGCCGAGCCTGATTCCGTCCTCCTCCAGCTCCGAAAACAGATGGGCATAATACCGGCTGACCATTTCATTCGTATGTCCGAGCTCCGCGCCAAGCCGGGCAAGCTCCTTGATCGAAAATACAACTGCGGAAAGCTCATAAAGAAGCCGCCACTCTTCACCTGCAGGCGAATCAGCCCGCAAACGCAGCCAATACATCGAGAAAAGGTCGCCAACCACATACGGATTCACATATTTCTTCGACCTCATAATCGAATTAAACCCTGACGAAAACGACACCAGCCACAAGCGGTAATCAGGCTCCACCTTCCCGCTGGCCTTCACAAGATCACGAGCCGTTTTCAGCCCCCAAACCGAAGCAGCCTTTTTCTCAAGCATCGGATAACGCCACTCTTCAAGCCACTCGGCCACACTGCCTTCCCGGCCATACGCCGCGAAAAACACCGCCAGCTGATGCCGGCAAATCCCGTGAGCAGGACACGAACACTCACTCATCTCCATAAACGTCAACTCAAGCGTGACCCTCACCGGCACCACATCCTGCACCGCCGCCGTCACCGTTTCCTCCTCCACACGCAGCTGCGAAACCATCCCCTGCCTGTACAGAAGCATCCCCTTCTGCATCAGCCGAGCATCCTCCTCGAAATTCGGCGACAACATATCCGCCAAGTGATCAGCCGCCATCGCCAGCCCTTCATGCCGCATCAACAAACACCTCCTCTTCGTGCAAAATGAACCTTGTTCCCAGCCGTCTGCACCGGAACCGGATAGACCCAGTGCCTACCGCGGTGCGCAGCATCCATCACGCTCAACCCGCCTGCATCACAAAGTCCACGCCAAACAATATAAGTCAAACGGCATTGACAACCAGCCGTTTTAATCAAAAAATCCATATTCTTTTATTATACCCAAAATTACGCCTAAGTTGGACTCCTACCTCTTATTTGACTTTGTTGTTTTCGGATTTGTCTTTTGATTCATTTCTCATTCACTCGTTTTTTTGGTTTTTCATCCTCTTTTTTCATTCGATTTTAGCCTTATCCTATCAATCTATTACTTGCTATTTCCAAATTATCTACTTTTTATTTTGTTCAACTATTAACATAAAACTATTTTATTATAGTGTTAATAAGAATAATTCCCTTCTGATTGCCAGTTTTGTTGCCGTCTAGTTTGGGTAAATAAGCAGGACGAAATATAAATCTTGTTCATGATCACTTCCCTTGGAAATATTGTCATAAATTTGTCACATAGATAATTTTTGGAAATTCATTTACATTTGACAAAAAATTTAATAAAATAGGGAAAACGATCGAAAAAGGAGGAGACTTGGAGAAGTGAAAGGACTCGATATGGAAGAGGAGAAGAGCATTTTCCTTGAAATTTTAAAAAGAGCCTATGAAAAAGGAATCAAAGAAGAACAGATGACTTCTATGAAAATGATAGAAGACTTGAAAGCAGACCTTAAAAGCATGCCGATGGCACAATCGGAGACTATATAGAAAAAATAGAAGACTTCCGCTGGAGGTCTTCTATTATTTTTGCTTAAAATTATATTAATATAGTTATTTTTATTTAGTTAAATGTATGGGACCTCTTAATTCCTCTTTTTTCCTGTTAAATACCTTCAGATATATTATTCCAGATAAGGAAGCGGGATTCCATGGATTTAAATATCCTCTTTCTGGCATCGTTCCTCAATAAAATCAGTCGAGGATTTCCAATCCTTCCGAGATTCTCTTTTTTGCGCCTTTACGCCAGCTTTTCACGGCGGAAATACTGACATTCTCCCTATCGGCAATTTCCTTGATTGATAAAAATTCCAGGCACGTATAGAGCACCCACTTCTTCTGGTTAGGAGTGAGATCGCCGCAATAAGAGAGGATCAGTTGAACCGGAAGAGATTCTTGTAATTGTGGTTCTTCAATCATTTCCCAGAATTCTTCTTTCGGATAAACCGTCCGGTCGGCAATCGTATTCATTTTTGTGAGTTCGGTCATCATCCTGCCTTTAATGTAGCGGTACGCATACCCTTTGAAATTGCCTTTTCCAGCATCGAAGCTCTTCGAAGTCTCCCAAAGGGCGATCAGGCCCGTTTGGAAAAACTCCTCCTTGTTCTTATAAATATGAAGCGAGCGGATAATGCTGTAAATCATCGGTGCATATTTGTCTGCAATCTTGTCGAAATAATCCACGTGCGGTTCCTTTCAGGAAAGCGCGCTTGCCAATGTATTCCCGGGTAACTTCACCATACTGCTGGCGGAATTGTTTGGCGAATCGTGATAATTCAATTTTGAAGGCAGATTTACGTTAAAAAAAGCCATTTCAACGGGGGGATTATTGCAAAACAAACACAAAAACAGTGTGGAAAGTCACTTTTCGGCCATTTTGCAAAAATTTCGTATTTATTACTGATCAAAATAAGAGGACCTCTTTTTGATACGGGAGAAGCGCTCGGATTATGGAATGGCGCATAAACCCGCTGGATCCACGCATACCCTCAGCGGATTGGCACATATACCAAATGAATTCGCGCAAAACTAGCTGGAGTGCCGCCAACCGGCAGAAACGAAGCCTACCCCAACGGAATTGGATAATAAACTCCTGGAATTGGATAATAAACCAGCGAAATTGGATAATAAACCTCCGAAATTGGATAATAAACCTCTGGAATTGGATAATAAACCCCTGGAATTGGATGATAAACCCGTTGAAATAGCGAATAAACCCGAATCAATCGCCACATATCCACCGATAAATTGAATTCATATAGAAGGAAGATATAATAAAGAAAAGGAATGGGATAAAACAATTGAGGAGCGTATACATACTATGGCGCGAAGGATAAAGGTAATGACTGTTTTCGGTACACGGCCGGAAGCGATTAAAATGGCTCCGCTTGTAAAGGAGCTTGAGAAATATCCCGATCAGATTGAGCCGGTTGTCGCGGTGACAGCGCAGCACAGGCAGATGCTTGACCAGGTGCTTTCCATTTTTGGGATTACCCCTGATTATGATTTGAATATAATGAAAGACCGCCAGACATTAACGGATGTAACGATTCGCAGCCTGGAAGGGCTAACGAAAGTTTTTCAGGAAACGAAGCCTGATATCGTCCTCGTTCATGGGGATACTTCAACGACTTTTGTGGCGAGCCTGGCTGCTTTTTATAACTCAATCACTGTCGGCCATATCGAAGCTGGCCTGCGGACATGGAACAAGTACTCGCCTTATCCGGAAGAGATGAACCGGCAGCTGACAGGTGTCATCGCTGATTTGCATTTTTCTCCAACCACCCAGTCAAAAGAGAACCTGCTTGCAGAAAATAAAAAAGCGGAAACGATATTCGTTACCGGAAATACAGCGATAGATGCTTTAAAGACAACGGTAAAGGAAACGTATTCCCATCCTGTACTTGACTCCCTTGGAGACAGCCGGCTTGTTTTGATGACGGCGCATCGGAGGGAAAACCTCGGGAAGCCGATGGAAAACATGTTCAGTGCCATCAGCCGGTTAGTCGAAAAGCATAAAGACATCCAGGTTGTTTATCCGATCCATATGAACCCTGTTGTCAGGGAGATAGCAGGGAGGATTTTGGGAGAAAATAATCGGATTCATTTAATTGAACCTCTTGATGTAATAGATTTTCATAATTTCGCTGCGAGAGCCCATTTGATTTTGACGGATTCGGGAGGGGTGCAGGAGGAGGCTCCTTCACTTGGTGTGCCGGTCCTGGTGCTCCGGGATACAACCGAGCGTCCCGAGGGGGTAAGAGCAGGGACGTTAAAGCTTGCCGGAACGGAGGAAGAGACAATCTTCCGGCTTGCTGATGAGCTGCTTTCCGATGAGGAAGCTTACCGGAAAATGGCCAAAGCATCGAATCCTTATGGGGATGGACTGGCGTCTTCCCGGATTGTGGAAGCAATTTCATATCATTTTAATCTCAAAAAAGACCGCCCTGCAGACTTCGAATAATTTTTGCAAAAGAAGCGGACGTTTGAAAAAACACCCTATCTTCAATTGAATACATGCTGAACAGCCTCAGCCAATCCTGGCCGAGGCTTTTTCAATCTAATCTATCTACGTCTTGAGACCTAGAAGAGATTACAGTTGCAGGCTGTGGAAACGCTTGGCATTTTCGTGTATTGTAATGATAAGGAAAAAGATTTTTCAAAAATATTTATTTGCTGAACATGAAACAATTTGTCTGCCAAATACGTACTAACCAATACAGGATTAAAAGTCAGGAGTCGATGTTGAAATGAATCCATTTTTATCGTTTTTACTGCAGATTTCCGTTGCGTTTCCGGCAGCGTTCATAGCAGGTTTAGTAAGCTTTTTCGGATTTGATGCCGGCTTGCTGATTTCATCCGGAGTTATGGTGTTGGGTGGCGTGGTTTCATACAAGGGAGTCGGGTTTTATACGAATTCCCAATTTTTAAAGCGGCACGGCTTAACGGGGAAGGAATACAAGTATATAAAGCAGAATTTAGAAGAGGGGAAGCGGAAACTGAACCGCCTCCACAAATCCCTTTTTTCAATAAAGAATTTACCATCCTTAAAACAGCGGATTGACTTGATGAGGGTCACCAAAAAGATTTATAAAATGACGAAGGATGAGCCGAAACGCTTTTACAAGGCGGAGCGTTTCTATTTTTCGCATCTTGACTCACTCATCGAACTTGCGGAAAAATACGCCTTCCTATCGGCCCAGCCAAAGAGAAACCTCGAAATGGAGCTGAAGCTGCACGAGACGCAGCGGATGCTTGATGAACTTTCAAATGCGGTCGAAGAGGATTTGTACCACATTATCAGGGATGACATCGACCATCTCGACTTTGAGATTGATGTCGCGAAACAGGCGATTGAAATGAATAAAGGCAAGAATCTCATTGAGGAAAACAGGAGGCTAAAATGAACGAGAATAATTCAGCTGCTAAGAATACGAATAATTTACTTGATGATATATTGGCAGACCCGTTCGGAGCGGAGAATAATGTTGCGGTTACCCCGGCTGCCCCTTCCGAGGAAGAGAAGCAGGTCCGGCTGATCGATGTGCTTCCTGAGGAAAATAAGGCGCGGGCCCTTCAGCTGGCAACCCAGATCGATCCTAAAAACCATCAATCTATGATTTCATACGGGACCCAGGCGCAGGCGAAGCTTTTAACCTTCTCGAACGCGATGCTGGAGCATGTGCAAAAAAAGGATGTCGGTGAAGTCGGCGAAATCATTAATGATTTAATGAAGCGCCTATCGGATGTGAACCCCGAGGAATTGAATGACGGGAAGAAGTCATTGATTTCAAGGATGTTCGGCAAGGTTTCCGGATCCATTCAGGAAGTTTTGTCAAAATACCAAAAAACCGGTGCGCAGATCGACCGGATATCGGTCAAGCTGGATCGCAGTAAAAACGCCTTGCTGGCGGACATTGCGATGCTCGAACGGCTTTATGAACATAATAAGGAGTATTTCAATGCCCTGAACGTCTATATCGCGGCAGGGGAATTGAAGTACGATGAGCTACAACGGGAGGTAATCCCCGCATTAAGGAAGACAGCCGAGGAATCCGGCGACCAAATGAAATTCCAGGAAGTTAACGATATGCTCCAGTTCGCTGACCGTCTTGACAAGCGAATTCATGATTTGAAGCTGAGCCGGGAAATGACCATCCAAAGCGCACCGCAAATTCGCCTCATCCAAAACACGAACCAGGCACTTGCGGAAAAGATTCAGTCATCAATCATGACTGCGATCCCGCTCTGGAAGAATCAGGTTGCCATCGCCTTGACATTGATCAGGCAGCGTAACGCGGTCGAGGCCCAGAAACAGGTCGCAAAGACAACGAATGAGCTTCTTCTCAAAAATGCTGAAATGCTGAAAACAAATACAATCGAAACAGCCCGTGAAAACGAGCGCGGCCTCGTCGAAATCGAAACACTAAAGAGGACGCAGGAAAGCCTTGTTTCCACCCTTGAAGAAACGCTCCGCATCCAGGAAGAGGGCCGTAATAAGCGCCGCCAGGCCGAACACGACCTCGCCCTGATGGAAAGCGGCCTCAGGCAGAAGCTCCTTGAAGTAAAAGGAGATGCGAAGTAGGAATTTCGAATTTGCTCTTGAGAAGTGATCCTCAGATTCGGTTGAAAAACCGGGACGGAGTCAGGTGAAAATGAAACGGCCATTTCGCTGAAGCGGAATGGCTTTGTTTTATGTAGGGGCAAATGTTGTATGCGCGAAGGTTCATATATATCTAATAGCACCCATACAATGTAAAGAGGACACCAGAATTACTTGAAAAGACTGCATGAATATCCAGGTTACGGGAATTCTCTGTAATCCGAACGACAACTTTTGCAAAAAATAATTGGATGAGTTCCTCCCGCCCCAACGGATTTAGTTGTTTTCAATCAAACGTTTGAATGAATTTTACACTGTCGAATGATGCGGATATTTGGTAAGAAAAACTAATGTCCAACCCGCCAATTTATGGTAAAGTAATGAAAGAGAATCTTCCATCATTGGAACCGTACTAACCGTTAAGGGTTGGAAAACAAGGAAACAAGGAGCAGCATATGGAATTCAATAGAAAATGGGTGCTTGGCTGCGGGTTATTTCTTGCGGCTGTAAACGGAATAAGCTTTTTGCTGATCCACCTGCTTGGACGATAGAAGAATACGACTAAATATGAAAAGAGCGGGGAATGCAAGTGATTGATGACTTGACACAGCCGATTTCAAAACGGCTTTTATTATTATTGCTCCTGGTCACATTAGGATCGGAGGCCGCACTTTATTTATCCAGGTACAGTTACTTTTTCTCAGAGATGTATCAGGCAATTATGGTGATTTCCATCTTTGTCGCGTGGAAGCTTCATCCGAGGCTGGCGGGAAAGCCCTTGCGGAAGACAGAATCGGTAGGAGGCGGACCGGAAAGCAGCACAGAAACAGACGGAGGGCTGCAGGCTGGCGACATGGCTGATACCCGCTCCAAAAAGCCGCCATTCAGAAAATACATTTCGCAGTTTGCAGTTGTTTTTCTAATATTCTATCTCGGAGCAATCGTATTCAATTTTTACTCAGCCATTTTATTTACTGATTTTAATGAAAGCTACGGCGAATTTATGGAAGAATCAGCGGCATATGTGAATGATAGTATGGAAGATTCGGGTGAGGAGGGAATGGACCTAACCTTGTCTGACAAGGTGTTTGAATGGTTCGACCTGGCCGGCTCCGACTTTTATGCCGATTTCCTCGCCGGGTTTGAGGAAGTCTACCGGATTTCATATATGATTCTATTTCTATTGATCTTTAAAAAGATACTCCCGAAAAAATGGGAAAGCAGGAACCGGGACCTGTTCCTGATGGTCGCCCTATTCCTCAGTTCGCTTCTATTTGGAGCCGGGCATGCATTGGATACACCACAGCCCTGGGCAGTCACCATCGGCACGATCGCAACATTTACAAACCTCGGCCTCATTCTGGGCCTGCTGCTGCTCTGGACAAGGAACCTCTGGCTGTTGATCGCCGTCCATGCCACCTACGATATCCTGATGAGCATCGAATGGTACTATTTCGAATTTTCCTCCCTCATCTTTGCAGGGTTACTGCTGATCGCCTGGGCAATCGAGATTGGCACACGAAAACCAACCACTACCCTCCAGCCCGAACTAAGGATTGGAGAGTAATAAGTAAGGGGACGGTTCTGCTTCTTCCTTCAAGGCCTGAAGGAAGCGCTGGAACCGTCCCCTGCATCATTTTATGATTCTTTGGACACCAAGATCTTTGAGGGCCTGGTGCATGCTGGCACGTGTGGTGATGCCGTCGAATTGGAGGCCGAGGCTGACGATGGTTTGCGAGATTTCAGGCCGGATGCCGGTGATGACGGGTTGGACGCCTGTCAGGCGAAGGGCGCTGAAGATCTGGAAGAGCTGGTCGGCGACCATCGTGTCGATGATCGGGACACCTGAGACGTCGAAAATCATATGGCGGACATCGAGGCGGCTGCCTTCCGCGAGTGAAACTTCCATGATGAGCTTGGCGCGGCGTGTATCGATTGAACCAACCAATGGAACGACGGCTATTCCATCAACGATAGGCACGACAGGAACAGAGAGCTCTTCGAGTGCCGTGTAGGCGACGTTCATCAATGTGTCTGTATGCGCTTCAAATTCTTCACCCACAATGCTTGAAACCCGATCGAGCAATGGGTCGATAATTTTTGAAACGTCCAGCATGGTAATGGCGGCGAACTGCTTCTTTTCGAGCTCATCAGTGAAGACATCCCAAATTTCTGTCCGGAATAACGTCACACTTCTTAATGAATCGGTCAGCGACACATTGTAGCGGATTGCCACTCCCGCGGCCTTTTTGCCCCAAAGATCAATCCGCTCCAGAACGGCTGCTTCATTTCCTATTAATGCTTCTCCGAGGTGGGAAATGAATTTAGCACAAAAACTGACCTTTCTTTCATCATCGACTACCTGACCGGGCAAATGGAATGTATTGCTTTTATCAAGGATCGCCGTAACATTCCGGGCAATAATGTGTTTATTCGCGATAATTTTCTCGCCAATATACTGTAATTCATCCTTCATATGTACATTCCCCTTTTATATATACTTCTCCATCTTAATCATATAGTAATTTCCTTGCTATGCAAATTACCAACTGATTCAGCCTCCTAAACTTAACAATAAACTTCCTGCCACGCCAAAAAAAGCAGCTTAGATGGGCTGCTTTTTATCTTGGAAGGCTGGTGGGTTGTTAAAAGATATTGTTTTTTTACGCTGCGTTCGTAGAGCAGGCTCTATTCGACCGCGCACGCGGAGTATCCACGCTGGAGGCGTTTATACCCCTTCTTATCGACCGAACAGGCGGAAAACTAATGCTACGGGCGTCAATCCTATTTCTTGTCGACCGCACGGAAGAATAACTCCGGCTACGGTCGTCAATACGACCTCTTGTCGACCGCACGAATGAATAATTCTAGCTACGGTCGTCAATACGAGCTCTTGTCGACCGCACGGATGAATAACTCTGACTACGGTCGTCAATACAAAATCTTGGCGACGTAAAGTTGATTTTTTCACGCTGCGGTCGTTGAGTACATTGAGAGTGCTCCTATCCGATTCTTAAACCAAAGCGAATGCTATCGTCTAAAACGGCTGCTGAGCACCTTTAATAAAAATTGCTTTTCTTCAGCAGTAAGCATTCTCCAGCTTTTCACCTGAATTTTCATCAAAGTTCACTCCCCGTTTTTAATTTCACTTCCAACATAAATAAGTGTTCCCGCTACTTAACTATACTGATTCTTTAATAGAAACTGAATGGGGAATCGTTCAACAAATACTGACTGCAAGCCCGAAGGTTTTGCAGCAAATTTGCCTTTTTCAACCGCATGGGACAAGAATTTTGGCAAAACTAAGAATAAAGTCTGAAGAATTGAAGAAAAAGGTCGATGAAAATTCTGAATAGTACAAACAAAACATGAAATAAGCCCTATGGCTCGCCTGAAAACGTTCAGTTAGAATGGACATGCAATTCCAATTTAGGCTGAATGGAGGGGGAGCCGTTACATACTGATCGGCTATCGAAGGTTTGCAGGAAAGCTACTGGTACCAAATCAAAGCACTCATTTAAAGGAGGAAAAAGGATTTGCGTTTATTCAGAAAACAGCTTTTTATACTAACGGCGATTTTCATGGTGCTTGCCGGAACGGTCCTTCCGTTCGCTGGGAAAGCCAGCGCCGCCGATGAAAACTACATCACCGTCGCCCAGGCGATTGCCAATAACAAAGGCACAGCAACGGTTAAGGGGTATATTATTGGTTTTACTACTGGTACAAACAAATACGATTTTGACGCTCCGTTTGATGATGATATAAACCTTGCCATAGCGGACTCACCATCAGAAAGGGATCCGGCTAAAATTATGCCGGTCCAGCTCACCTCAGGGTTCCGTTCAGATTTCGGTCTGAAAACTAACCCGAAAAATCAAGGGAAACAAATCTTTGTCACAGGATCTCTGGAAAAGTATTTCACCGTTTCGGGACTAAAATCACCAACAGCCATGAGCTTTGTAGGGGAAACGCCTACTGATCCAGATCCTGGCCCAATACCTGCGGAAGGCCTAAAAATCCATGAAATCCAAGGCTCCTCCCACGAGTCGCCTTATAAAGATCAAAACGTAAAAGGCGTTCGGGGTATTGTCACCTTTGTACAGGATGCGAGCAATTTCTATATGCAGTCCGTCACGCCTGACAATAATCCGAACACTTCAGAAGGCATCCTTGTCTACAAGCCAACACACAACGTGAAGGTTGGCGATCTTGTATCCGTTGACGGCCTTGTAAAGGAATGGGTACTTGACGGCTACAATGACAAGCTGCAAACAGACCTTGCGATGACCGAGCTTAACGCAGCCGGAGCAGGTGCGTCTATATCTGTCATCAGTAAAGGCAATCCGCTTCCTGAGGCTTTAGTCATAGGGAAGGATATCTTCCCTCCGACACAAGTTGTCGATAATGATCGATTTGGGACTTTCGACCCAGATGAGGATGGAATCGATTTTTATGAAAGCATTGAAGGTATGCGTGTTGCAATAGAAAACCCAACTGCGACTGCCCCGCAAAAATACGGCGAAATCCCGGTTATTGCCGGAAAAGTTGAAGGAAAGCCTTACACTATCGCAGGCGGGACCATTTTGACAAAAGACACCTCGAACCCTGAACGGATTCACATCCTGATGGGCGACCGTGATTATGTAAACAAAACAGGTGACCGACTAAACGGCACTGTGACAGGTGTTATCAGCTATGGTTTCCAAAATTATAAGCTTCTGACCGATCGTGCCAGCCTGCCTGAAAAAGTGGAAGGCGCCACAGCCCGTGAAACATCAACAATTAAAAAAGACGCGGACAAGCTGACGGTAGCTACCTATAATATGGAGAACTACCGTGCTTCCGAGGTTGAAAAGACGAATAAGATAGCTCAGTCCATTGTGAAAAACATGAATGCTCCAGATATTGTCGGCTTAGTCGAAGTCCAGGACAATAATGGCCCGACAAATGATGGAACGACCGATGCTTCTAATAACTATCAGGCGCTTATCAATGCAATCAAAGCTGCAGGCGGACCAACTTATAAGTGGACTGATATCGCGCCTGAGAACTTGAAGGACGGCGGCGAGCCTGGCGGGAATATCCGCGTTGGATACATCTACAATCCTGAACGGGTTCAGCTTGCAGAAGGAAAGCCTAAAGGCACAGCGACACAGGCAGTAGGCTATGAAAACGGCGCCCTGACTTTGAACCCTGGACGGATCAGCCCAACCAACACCGCATTCAACTCAAGCCGCAAGCCGCTCGCAGCAGAGTTCTTCTTCAATGGCGAAAAAGTGATTGTCATTGCCAACCACTTCAATTCCAAGGGTGGAGATCAGCCGATTTTTGGCAAAAACCAGCCGCCTGTACTTGGCAGCGAAGCACAGCGGGTACAAATTGCAACCATCGTCAACAACTTCGTTTCCGATGTTCAAACAAAGAACCCGGATGCAAACGTTGTGGTACTTGGCGACTTGAATGACTTTGAATTCTCTAAACCGCTTGAAGTTTTGAAAGGCAATGATCTGACAAATCTGATTGAAACGGTTCCACAGCCAGAGCGTTATACGTACAACTACCAGGGTAATGCCCAGGTGCTTGACCACATGCTCGTATCCAACCGCCTGGCTAATTCAGCGGAGCTGGATATTGTCCATTTGAACTCGGACTTCTCAGCTGCCCAGGGACGCGTCAGCGACCACGATCCACTCGTGGCCCAGATTGACCTGACTCCGGAGCCAGCCGGCCCGAAACCGCTTGATTTGACGATCATGCATGTAAACGACAGCCACGCGCATGTCGAGCAGTATCCGAAGCTTGTTACAGCAGTAAATGAAGTGCGCGGCCAGGCAAAGAACAGCCTGCTTCTTGACGCGGGCGATGTCTTCTCCGGCACGCTGTATTTCAAGCAGTACCAGGGGCTTGCTGATCTTGAATTCATGAACAAGCTTCGTTATGATGCGATGACATTCGGCAACCATGAATTCGATAAGACGTCCGAAACCCTAGCAAACTTTATTTCGAAATCGAACTTCCCAATCGTCAGCGCGAACGTTGATGTCAGCAAAGACGCTTCGCTCGGCAAGCTGTTCGAAAACAGCATCAGTGAAAATGCTGAAGGCGGCAAAATTTATCCGGCCATTGTGAAGGAAATCGACGGTGAAAAAGTCGGCATCTTCGGCCTGACGACACCTGATACAACTTTCCTTGCCAACCCGGCTGACGAAATTGTCTTCAATAATGCGATTGACAAGGCAAAGGAAACTGTTGCGGCCCTGAATGCCCAAGGCGTAAACAAGATTATCGCGCTTTCCCACCTTGGCTATGTGCCTGACCAGGATCTTGCCGCAAAAGTCGAAGGCATTGACGTCATCGTCGGCGGCCATTCGCATACAAAGCTGGACAAACCTGTTGTCGTGCAAAAAGAAGAGCCGACCTTAATTGTCCAGGCGAACGAATACTTGAACTATCTCGGCAAGCTGGAAGTTTCTTTTGACGAAAATGGCGTTATCACTAGCCATAACGGCGTCCTTCTTGACCTGAAGAACTATGCAGCCGATGCGGACGCAGCAGCGCGTGTTGCTCAACTAAGGGCTCCGCTTGATGATTTGAGAAAGCAAGTAGTCGGGCATACTACAGTGCCATTGAACGGCTTCCGTGATGATGTCCGTTCGAAGGAAACGAACCTTGGCAACATGATTGCCGATGCGATGGCGGCCAAGGCGAATGAGTCCTTGCCAACAACGATCGCCATCCAGAACGGCGGCGGCATCCGCGCATCGATTGATAAAGGGGATATCACTCTTGGACAAATTCTTGAAGTCATGCCGTTCGAGAACCAGCTGGTCGCCCTTGAACTGACAGGAGCAGAAATATGGGAGGCGCTCGAGAATGGCGTTTCACAGGTGGAAACTAAGCAAGGCAAGTTCCCGCAGGTTTCCGGTCTCCGCTTCCAATACGACCCGGCCAAACCTCCTATGGACAGGGTCTGGAGTGTTGAAGTGAAAAATGGCAACAAATATGAAGCCATTGATCTTAGCAAAACATACCGCGTCGCAACGAACGCATTCGTAGCCGATGGCGGTGACGGCTATACTTCCTTCAAGAAAGCGAAAGATGATGGCCGGATCAATGAACTATTCGTTGTAGACTTCGAAGTGCTCGCTTCCTACATTGAAAAGAACAGCCCGATTTCTCCGGCCGTTGAAGGCAGGATTATTGCAGGCGAAGAGCCACCGGCGATTGTGACTGGCTGGGTTGAACAAAACGGACAATGGTTCTACTACGATGAAGCTGGCAAGAAAGTAACCGGATGGCTAGAGCTTGACGGTAAGAAGTACTATCTCGATCCGGCAGCGGACGGCGCCCGTGTAAGCGGCTGGAGGACCATTGATGGAGCCGTGTACTATTTTGACAAGGAAGGCGTCCAGCAATCTGGCTGGCTCGTTCTTGATGGCAAAAAGTACTACCTCGATCCGGCAGCAGACGGTGCCCGTGTCAGCGGCTGGAAGACCATCGATGGAGCCGTATACTATTTTGACAAGGATGGCGTCATGCAGACAGGAGCTGTCGCCATTGGCGGCAAAACCTATTTATTCGATGAAAACGGCGTCCAGCAGACCGATAAATGGTCCAAATACGATGGCTGGTGGTATAAACTCGATAAAGACGGAGTCGTCACCAAAAAGCAGGAATTCGCGCCGCCTGGACAAATTGGAAACACGCCTGGACAGGGAGGCAATAACCCTGGTCAGAGTGGAGAAACACCAGGGAAAGGCAAAAAGGGTAACGCAGCTTAACATTGGTGCGAAACCTCTTTGAATCTCGCTAATAAAACAAGGAACACCCGTTGGATAGAAGTCCAGCGGGTGTTTCAACTTTTATATTAGTAATCTACCAAAAAACTTCCTAATACCTCCAAATAAATCGCTTAAATTCCTTTTTAAAACCTCATCCGTGATAAAAGTTAGCCACAAAAAAGGAAACTATAAAAAGGAAAACAATTACCTGTTAATTTATTGGGAAATATAATAGAATAGTATTACCAATCAAAAACATTTATGTAATTTTATTGAATTAAAACAAGGTTTAATGAATTGATTACTTTACCTCTAGCCTCAAAAATTGCGATTCAATTAATTTCAAGCAACAAACAAATATAGAACGGAGGAATTGGAATGAATTTAAAAAGACTGGTTTGTTTAATCAAAAGAAACCACAAGTATGATTATTATTCCGGCCGGTGTGTTCGTTGCGGAAAGTTAAAGGATTCAAAACAGTAAATGAATCGAAATGCGTGTCCGTACCAGGGGTAAAAATAAGAAAGGTACGGCTGGGCCGCACCCTTTCAATATTTTAACCTTGATCGAAAGCTTACCGCCTGAAGAATAAATAACTTTTCCTGTAGTGTTAGTTTCCTCCAGCTTCCTGCCTTGATTTTCATCCTCATCGCTCCCTTTTAAGAATCCGGATTTTGAGTGCATGTATTATTTACTTATTCTTCCTTTACCGCCCATTTAGCTATCATAAACGAAGAACCGTTCTCCAATTTCAGAGCAAATTGGACAAGGATGAACAGGATATAGGCTGAATTTTTGAAAAAAGAAGAGGACATTGGCGAAAAAGGCAGGCTAAAGGAAAAGGAGGGCGAACGATTTTTGCAAAAACAAAATGAGGCCTCCTCAGGAAGCCTCATTGTCTGTAAGGAAATGTGATTATAAAGGTAGACCCTTTTCCGGGCCCTTCACTTTGGACTTCAATCGTTCCCCGGTGATCACGGATAATCTTATGGGTGACCATTAGTCCAAGCCCATTTCCGGTCGCCTTTGTGGTGAAAAAAGGCTCGCCGAGCTTAGCAAGCTGTTCCTCGGTCATGCCGACCCCGGTATCCGTAATGGTTATCGCCACTTGTTTTTCTTGTTCCTCGAGTAAAATGCTTACTATACCACCGTCCACAATGGCCTCGATCGCATTTTTGATGATATTGAGGAAAACCTGTTTCAATTGATTTTTTTCCCCATTAATCAGGACTTCTTTTTTAGGAAAATGAGTAATGAGGAGAACGCTTCTGAGCGTGGCTTCAGGTTCAAGGAATTTTACCGCATCGTGAAGGATTCCGACAAGGTCGGATTGCCTAAAGTCGGTTGAATGCGGACGGGCAAAAATCATGAAGTCGCTTACAATTGAATTGATTCGATCGATCTCATCCAAAATAGTCCTCGTAAAGACAGTTTCCTTTGTCGTTTCTGTCAAAAGCTGGACAAAGCCTTTGATGGTCGTTAACGGGTTGCGGATTTCATGGGCGAAGCCAGCCGCCAGTTCCCCAACCATGGAAAGTTTTTCAGCCTTTAGCAATGTTTCCTCTGTCTTCTTTTGTTCGGTAATATCATACTGGAGGGAAATATGTTTATACCTTTTCCCCGTACTATCAAGAAACGGGACCAGAGTCGTGTCGACCCAATAAGTGGAGCCATCTTTTGCCTGTGCTAGAATCTGTCCGTTCCAAACCTTTCCTTTATTCAGTTCCTCCAGAACATCTTGGAAAAACTCTCTCGATTGGTAGCCCGAATCCAGAATGGACGGGTTTTTTCCAATCAGCTCTTCTTTCGTATATTTCGAGATTTCACAAAGCCGTTCATTCACATACAAATAATTGTCATGTTCATCTATTACGGCGAAAATGGTTGCCTCGTTGAGGACTTTTTTCAGTTCGGCAAGCTCGGTAAGGCTCATTTTTAGATCGGCGGCAGATTCCTCCAGTGCGAACTTTGTGATCGAAAGGATTTCATTATAATGGGCGATAACGGAAGAAACAATCGTATGGTTTAACGGGTCTAGAATCCTGATACAATCAAAAAGGTCGTGGACTGATATTGTGCCCGCCTTGGATTCCTGCTCCAACAGTCTGACGATGACCGCGCGTGTATCATAAAGCAGGCTGATGGTAGAATCGAGAGATCCGGCTGTTCCTGCAGACCTTTTACCTAGAAGATTTGCCAGTGCATGGAGATCCTCCTTAACTGAGTCATTACCGGCTTCTAAACTTTGGCCCATTAGGTGTATTAAGTACTTTTGCCAAAAAGAGGGTTGGTCAAAATTATGATAAAGCAGCTTATATCTCTGATCAGGACTAGCCTCAGCCAGTTCACCGCCGAGCTCTTTAAGCTTCCGGGCTATATACGTAATGCCACTGTCCATTTCTGCCCCCCTTATAAAGTGAGATGTAACCGAATTGAAACCATATTAAATTTTCTGAAAAGTTTCCCGTAATAATTGTCTCATTTATAGAATGAAATTTCCAGTGCACTTTGTAAAGTTTGGAGTAAATCGTAAACTTGTTTATAAAAACGAGACAATCATCGGTTAATTCGATTGTTTTATAAAAATATTCTTTCCAAAAACCAAAATGCCCCGAACAAAATGATGGCCCATGAACCATAATCAATGATTTTACCGGCTGCCTTTTGCTTATGCAGCAGGCGTAGAACCGGAAGGGCGAGAAGAACAAGCGCAAGCTGCACTGCTTCGATCCCAATATTGAATCCAACCAAGGCGCTTGCCAGACTGCTTTTTGAAATCGCCATTTCCTTCAGAATCCCCGCAAAGCCAAGTCCGTGAATCAATCCGAAGCCAAACGTCAGCAGCCAGCGGTTCCGGATTTCCTTTCTGAACAGGTTCTCGGCTGCCACATAGCAAATGCTGAAAGCAATTGCCGCTTCAACGAACCGGGAAGGCAAATCGGCAATCCCGAGGACAGCGAGCGACAGTGTGATGCTGTGGGCAATCGTAAACGATGTAATGATGGCGGCATATTGTTTGAATGTTTGCTTCCTTAGCAGCAGCGCCAATAAAAACATCAGATGGTCATAGCCTGTCAGGATATGGAGCATGCCAAGCTTGAAGAACGCCGTCCATCCGGAAGTGGAGGAAGCGGTTTTCGCTGGCGTTCCGCTATCTTGGCCGCCGTTATCCGAAGGGGACTGTCCGTCCGTTCCCTGCTCCTGCTGGACTTCCGTTAACAGAATCGTCCATTCCCGGTTGTCTCCCTGCAAAACCGCTTCGCTTGTTTCACCGCGGTTCGAAGCGGAAATGAGATTGATATAATTCGTTCCCGCATCGTTTTTGAAAAAGCCGTCCATCAGCGTAACCGTATCCCCGGGAAAATAGGCAGGGTACAAAAACGCTACGGTGACAAAATCTTTCCGGTCTTTCTTTTCGAGCTTCATCCCCTTTAGCTTGGGCTCCTGCTGACGGTTATCTTTGTCGAGGACAACCGTTTCCGTGATAAGCTCCGCAATATGCTCCCTTTCGGAATTCATTTCCCCCTTTTCAAGAATCCCGTTTTTATTCGAATCAACCTCCTCGAGCAGCTCCATAACCGACAACGCATCGATTGAAAAGGTAACTGTTGTCGCCTGGTCGGTAAACTTGACCTTTGTGAAACTCGCGCTGTATGCATGCGCACTCGCAGACCGCGGCATTGGCAGCAGCAGAATCGCTGCCAGGACGAGGACAGCTGCTTTATGGAAAAATACAGAAGGTTTGTTTTGCAAAAGAAATCCCCCTAAATAACCTTAATAAAAGCAACTCTACTTTAACAGGATGTGGGGTTTTTGAAAACAGGGTTTCGTGCCCGGCAGAAGGTGATAGATTGCTAGGATGAGATGGTTGAAAAAAGGATATATCCGAAAAGGTAAGAAAAAACGCTTTAAGGAATGTTCAGTTAAAAGTGAGTGTTGATTTTCAATGAAGTTGATTGGAACGGAGGGGACTGACTCCGGCGGGATGCAGCGGCACGTGGAGACCCCACAGGCGTCTAGGACGCCGAGGAGGCTCCACGGTCCGCCCCGCGGAAAGCATGTCCCCGGAGTGGAAATCAACAGTCAAGGAAAACAGGGCCTTAAGAATATATTCAAAAATCCACCGATAAAAATAGCAAACTGCTAGCAACCTTCCCGGGCAAAACAATTGATTTCCATCTTATAGCACTTATTTCCTTTATTTACATATTTAAAACACCCATATTTTTTATAAAAAACCATATTCAGAGATTCTGATATTTTGTAAAATAAAAAGGCGTAAAAATTTTATAAGGAATGGAGAGCGAACGTTAACAGGGACCGGTAACGGGACCAATACAGAAACTTACCGATACAGCCCGTGTATTTTGCAGCATAGATCATTCGGAGACGATGACAAAGGAGCGGACAAATGGGGAAAATGATTAGGAAACACAAACGTTCAGTCAGCATGTTCCTAACAGCAATCCTGTTAATCAGCACATTTTTGCCAGCGGGAGCAATCAAAAAAGCAAGCGCTTCCATTGCGGAACATGTGGTGATTAGCCAGGTTTATGGCGGCGGCGGAAACAGCGGAGCGCCATTCAATAAAGATTTCATTGAATTATATAATCCAACTGACCAGGAGGTTAGCCTTGAAGGCTGGTCGATCCAGTACGCGTCTTCTGCGGGGACAGGCTGGAACGTGACGAAACTGTCTGGCACAATTCCAGCCTATGGCTATTATTTAATCGCCCAGGCTGGCGGGGCAACCGGTGAGGAATTGCCGGCACCTGACGCTACTGGCGGGGCCGCAATGTCCGCCACGAGCGGCAAAGTCGCGCTCATGAATACGACGACAGCCGGATTCGGCAACATGCCTGCCGGGACAGTCGACTTTGTCGGATTCGGGGCCGCGAACGCCTATGAAGGGACAGGCCCGGCGAAATCGCCGTCAAACACAACAAGCGCCCAGCGCCGCCCGTACGCCAATGTCGCACCGGCAAAGGGACTTGGCAATGCTTGGGACAGCGATGACAATATGAACGACTTTGTGGCAGGGGTTCCAACCCCACGCAACACAAAGAGCCCAATCGAAAGGCCGATGCAATCAGCAGCCAGCCTTGCGCCAATCGGGAGGAACATCCAGTTCACTCCTGGAAAAATTGCCGGCTTTGAAGGAGCAGTTCCAGCCAATTCGATCGTAACTGCTTTTGAAACAAAAGGCGGGACAAGCCTTGCTAGCGGGACGGCAGTTGAAAATGGTTCATTCGAACTTACTTTTGGCAAAACTGACCTAAAAACCGTTTTCCTGACTGCAAAACAGGAAGGGAAAGACGCGAGCGAGCCGGTTGAAATTCAGCTGGCAGCGGCAAGCGCACAAATAGCAGCTGATAAACTGAGCTATATGGTTGACAGTAAAGGGGTAGGCACGTTGACCGGCAATGCCGGCGCGGCAATCGCGCAGGCGGCAATCAATGTGTATCCGAACGAGACAGCCAATCCGGCGGAGCGTTTCCAGCCGACCGATGGCGAAAAAGTCCTTGCCAATGCGTCTGGTGCGTTCACCTATGTTTTTGCCAAGGCTCCTGAAAAAATCTATGTGACGCAGCAGACTGTCACGGCGAAAGGGATCAACCTTGAAAGCACGCCAGTCGCGGCTGAAAAACCGTCACTTGAAGTCATCACGCCAATCAATGTGATGAAGGAAACCGATGCGAAAGGGCTCCTCGTCAACCTGAATAAATTCTTTACAGTTGAAGGCGTCGTTACGATTGAAAACGGCATCCTCGGTACCCAGAAAAACAACTATTACATCCAGGACGAAACTGGCGGAGTCAATGTTTTCGGCTCCTTCGACTCGAAGATCGACGTCAAGCGCGGCGACAAAGTCAAGGTAACCGGGAAGGTCCTCGACTATAACGGCCTGACCGAGCTTGAACCGACCGCGATTGTCAAAATCAGTGAAGGAAATCCGATTCCGTCCGCCAAGCCTGTAACAATTGAAAACCTGAACACGTTTGCCGCGGCAGAACCGCTTGAAGGCTCACTTGTCAACGTGACAGGAAAGGTTTCGGCAGTAGCGGCAACTGGAACGAACTACAATATCACCTTTGTGGATGAAAACAACAAAGCAACAACATTAAGAGTAATGGAAAAGACCGGCATCAAGCCTGATACAGACCTTGTGATTGGCAAAAGCTACGCCATCACCGGTATCGTCGGTCAGTATACAACAAATGCATCTAAACTGAATGGCTATCAAGTTTATCCGCGTGATGTGAAGGACATTGCAGCCCAGCTTGGCCTTGAACACACGCCAATCAAAGAAGCATACGAGGATACGGCAGTTGAATTTGTCGCCAACGCAAGCGGCGCTGAAGCTGTCACGGTTTACTACCGCGCGAAAGAGGCGGAGGGCTACACTGCAATTCCAATGGCTGCCGGTAGCGAAGGTCGCTACACAGCAGTCCTTGAAGCGGACAAAGTCCCGGCAGCAGGCTTTGAATATTATATCGAAGCAAAAGCCGGCGACAAGACAAGCACTTCCGGAACAAGTGCTGCGCCATATTCGGTCAGCCTTGTCAAAGATACGGCAGGCCCTGAGTTTTACGGCGAAAATCCAATCGGCGGCCTGAAAACCGAAAGCCCGCGTCCGGAAATTTCCGTCCTGATCAAAGACCCGAGCGGCGTTAAGGAAGACTCGATTAAAGTTTGGTTCGACGGCAAGGAAATCGATTATACGAAAGCCGTCATCAGCAAGAGCCAGGTTAAATTCACGCCGCAAGCCGACCTTGAAATCGGCCTGCACACGACGAAAGTCACCGCGGCCGATACGAAAGGAAACGTCGGAACGTATGAATGGACATTCGAATCCGTTCCGCGCTTCACCGGCGGCAATCATTACCTGGGCACGACCCACAACCATACGAATATTTCCCATGACGGGGCAGGCGCTCCAGAGGAAGCGTTAAAAGCGGGCCAGAGCCACAATTACGATTGGTTCGCTTTCTCCGACCATTCGCATGACATCGACCCGGCTCTGCTTGGACAGGACACCGTCAACCGCGGCGACACGCCTGAACGAAAAGGCGGCGCCGATTGGCAGCTGACGAAGGATCTCGCGGCAAAATATACGAAGGATGGCGATTACGTCGTCTTCCCGGCGTTTGAAATGACGTCAACAACCTGGGGACACTCAAATATTTTCGGCTCGGAGAACTTCATCGACCGGAATATCAACAGCAAAATGTATCAGGATTTGAACAAATATTATGCATGGGTCATGACGTACGATGACATCGTCGGCCAGTTCAACCATCCCGACATGTCAAAAGCCGCGTTCAATGACTTTAAACCGTATCAAAAAGAAGTCGACAAATTGTTCACCATGCTTGAAGTCGGCAACGGCTCCGGCCACTACGGCTATGCCAACGCCGAAAAGAAATTCTTCTCCGTCCTCGACCTCGGCTGGCACGTCGCACCGACTTACGGGGAAGACAACCATGAAGGCACATGGGGCCAAACAAATGCCCGGACAGTCATCGTTTCCAAAGATTTGTCCCAGGAATCACTGCTCCATTCCATGCGCAACATGCGCGTCTACATGGTGGAAGACCCGAACTTCACTATGGACGTAAGCGCGAACGGCTACTATATGGGCTCGACCGTCGACAGCAAGAACCTGAGCTTCTCGATCAGCGGCAGCGACAGCGTCACGGAATCGCGTTCATCAGCTGATTACAGCTATCTTCCGGCCGACTATAAATCAGACGACCGCGTTGCTAAGGTCGAACTGATCTCAAACGCCGGCAAAGTAGTGGACACATACGAGCCAATGACGAAAGAATTCACCTGGAAGCCATCTTATACCGTAAAAGGCGGCCAGCAATGGTTCGTTGTAAGGGTCACCCAGATGGACGGTGAGAGAGCATACTCTTCGCCAATCTGGTCGAAGGAAGAAGCAGTTGACGTCAAAGTCAACAGCATCGACGTTACCGGTGACGTCATCGTCGCGGGCAACCCGGCAACATTGAAAGCGAACGTCAGCAACAACGGAACACAGGCTGTTTCCAACCTGAAAGTAGACCTGTATGTGGACGAAGTGAAGGATGCCAACCTGATCGGCACCCAAACTATTTCCTCCATCCAGGCAAAGGGAGTCGGCACAGCGGCGATCAAGTGGGAAAGCCCGATAAAAGGCGACCACACAATCATCGCCACCGTCAGCTCACTCGACGGAATGGATTTGGGCGACACAGCGTTCCTGCTTCCCGTGAAAATCAAAGAACCTTTAGGTGTCAAAATTCTCATCGATGGCGCACACGGCAATGAAAACTCAAGTGGAGACAGCGGAACATATGCCAATAATCTGAAGGCTTTCACAACTATTTTGCAAAAAGAAGGCTATACCGTTTCAGAAAACAAGGTTCCATTTACGGATGCCGTCCTCAAGGATGTCAGTATCCTTGTCCTAACACATCCAAGGACCGCTTATACGGAAGCGGAAAGGGCAGCCATTGCAAAATTCACGGCAAACGGCGGCTCGGTCTTGATGGCTGGAAAGAGCAACAACAGCACGAACCCGACCATCAGCAATCCGCTCCTTGCCGATATCGGCACGAAAATCAGGATGAACAATGACGGGGTATTCGATGACAGCAAAACAGGGAACTTCTGGAGCGATCCGAAAGTCAGCCCGTACGCAGTCAGGGCATTCCCGGGACTCGTCAGCAACTATATCACGGACCGCGTCCATTTCCTTGATTACTACAGCGGATCAAGCTTAATGGGTGCCGACGGCCAGCCGCTCGCAGAAGGCGGCAGCCTGACCATCCTGGCAAAAGGAAATGAAACGACGTACCAGGGCAACCTGAAAGCAGGCGGCTTCGCATACGACACCGTTTCCGATGACAAAGGCGGATCAGCCATCCCGCTCATCGCTTCCGAGGAACTCGGCAGCAAAGGCCGGATCATCGTCTCCGGAATGAATATCTTCAATGATAAGCAGATGGATGAATCATACGAAGACAAAGGCAACGACCAGTTCTCACTGAACGCCATCAACTGGCTCGCTAACCGCGAAACGAAGGTCACTTCAATCGGTGACGCGCGCAAGCTGGCCGAAGATACAGAAACCGTCATTGAAGGAACAGTCACAACCGCGGCCGGTGTCTTCTTCGACGCCTTCTACGTCCAGGATGAAACGGGCGGAATCATGGCCTTCAATGAAGTACCGGACGGCTCGCTGAAACTCGGCGACAAAGTCAGGATCTACGGCCATATCATCTCCTTTGATAACAACAAAGAAATCGAATTCGCGAAATTCGACCAAGACGTCATCAAAATCGGCAGCGGCACACCGCTTGAGCCGAAACTCGTCCCAACCGGCGAAGCAACATCAGTAGCCAACCAGGGACTGCTCGTGAAGGTAAAAGGAAAAGTCGTTTCCAAGTTCGACGAAAACTCCTACTTCATTAACGACGGCTCCGGCCAGGTCCTCGTCTTCACTGATGGATATATAGTCAATCAGAGCGGACCTGTTCCGGCACTGAAACCAGGCGACACACTTGAAGCCGTCGGCATGTCCGGCATGTTCGCCCAGGGCGAGCGGATCCGCGTCCGCGACACTAGGGAACTGATCGGCACAGCCGATACAACCCCGCCCGAAGCGCCAGTGGTTAACGTTGTGACAGACGCAGACACAGTCATCACCGGAACAGCCGAGGGAGGCTCAACTGTCATCGCGAAAGTCTTTGCTAAGGTGATTGGCGAAGCGACCACAGGTGCAGACGGAAGCTTCACGATCAAAATTGCCAAACAGCCAGCCGATACTGTCATCACGGTTACCGCAACAGACGCATCCGGCAATGAAAGTGCCGCAACGGAAACTGTCGTGAAAGACGCGACACCGCCAGCAGCACCAGCCGTCAACCGAGTGCGGAACGCCGATGACCTCATCACGGGCATCGCCGAAGCAGGTTCGAAGGTAGTCGCCAAAGTCGACGGCCAGATCATTGGCTCCGCCACCGCCGACAGCCAAGGCAAATACAATATCAAAATCAAAAAACTGAAACACGGCACGACGATTTCCGTCACAGCCACCGACGCAGCCGGAAACGAAAGCAAAGCAGCCACGACCATCGTCACCGCCGGCAGCTCGAACAATATTTAAGCAGTAACACAAAATCCTCCCTGGAAATTGAACGGGGAGGATTTTGTTTTTCCTTATAATATGTAGCTCCGGAATCCGTATCAATTACGGATAAAATCAAGAATCGTTCGGATAAATCAAAAAAAGTCCGGCAACGGACACAAAATTTACGGACAAACCAAAAAAAGTACGGATAAATGTAAAAACTTTACGGATAAAGTTAGCAAACTGCTAGCACTACCGGTTCTATTCTAAATTACTAAAGATAGGTTTTGGCTTTTTATAACCGGCTGTTCGTTCAATTTGCTGTGAATATGGTATTAATAGTATGCTAAATTAAGTCAGTCGAGTAATCTTTTTATTAAACCTAAGAGGTGAACATTCGTGAATATCCTAGTTACAGGCGGTGCTGGCTATATTGGTTCCCATACCTGCGTGGCTTTGCTTGAGGCCGGGTACAATGTGATCATTGCCGATAATTTCGTCAACAGCAATCCAGCCAATGTAGATAAAATTATGCAAATTACAAACAAAAAAGTAGAGCTTCATGAAGTTGATGTCACCGATGCCAAAACGGTTGAGGCCATCTTTTTGGAACACAGCATTGACGGGGTCATCCATTTCGCTGGCTTGAAGGCTGTTGGAGAATCGGTAGAAAAGCCATTAATGTATTATAAAAATAATCTCATTAGTACAATGGTTCTGGCGGAAATCTGCCTGAAATACGGCGTCAATAAATTTGTTTTCAGCTCCTCCGCCACTGTATATGGGGACAACACAGTTCCATTTGTGGAAACAATAAGTCTGCTGCCGACAACGAATCCATATGGGGAAACAAAGGCGATGAGTGAACGGATATTAACGGATATCGCGAAGGCCAATCCGGCATTCTCAGTGTCCCTCCTCAGATACTTTAACCCAGTTGGTGCCCACGAAAGCGGCCTGATTGGCGAAGCGCCAAATGGCATTCCGAACAACCTGATGCCGTTTGTGACTCAGGTTGCTAAAGGAAAGATTGAGAAACTGAGGGTGTTCGGTAATGACTATCCGACGCCGGACGGAACCGGGGTCAGGGACTATATCCATGTTGTTGACTTGGCCAAGGGACATGTTGCTGCATTGGAACACCTCACCAAGGGAGTCAATGTATACAACCTTGGGACCGGTCGGGGAACGAGTGTCCTCGAAATTATCGAAGCATTCGAAGAGGCGAACGGAATCAAAGTCCCTTATGAAATTGTCGAACGAAGGCCCGGAGATATTGCAAGCTGTTACGCGGAAACAGCCAAGGCCAAGGATGAACTCGGCTGGGAAGCAAAACTCGACCTTGTTGCCATGTGCCGGGATGCTTGGCGGTTTGAACAAAATTACAACTAGCACACTATAGAAAAAAATGTCCCGCAAGCCAATTTCTCCAAGGATTGTGGGACATTTTTCTTACTTAATGATCAAATATTCTAGTACAAGCTTACTCCACAACTCCTGGCTATTGCAAGGGGACTTATAGGGAAGCATATCATTTAGTCGGGCTTTTACATTTACCTTTCTGGCTCTGAAGAAGTAGAATGATTATACTGAATTTTTAGATAATTTTATGCAAAACTAGTGAAATAAAAAGACTCCCCTGAAACGTGGAACGGCTGGTGTTTCAGGGGAGTTTTAGCTTTATTCGGGAGCTAAAGTAGACTATTAAAAATCAAATGGGTTCAAAAAGCTTCCAAGACTTGATTTAATTGCATCAAATAAGAATTCACCCATTATTGCTAACGTAATGAAGGTAAGCACATAGGACAAAAGCGATCCATATAAGATATCCAGCCCGTTGTTATCAGGATTCTTGTAACTTGAAATGACAAGAGTCGGCACTAAAAAGATGAGGCCAACTAAACTGATAAATAACAGTGCAAATGCAAAGGAAATTTTCAAAATGCTTAACAGGACAGCAACAAGCATAAGGGCTGTGAATGGTATAAGAAGCGTACCGAAGCGGGAGACAACATCCTTAAAGGCAACTTGTATCTTGCCTAACTTCACTGCAGCAAAAATAAAGGCGGAAATTAATAGAACAAATACGATATAGCCAAAAAACGGCTTCACAACCACTGTTCCGAAAGGAGGGCTTATGTTTTGCATAGCATTTCCAAATAGACCCCCGCCTAAATTGCCTATATCTGAAAGAAACCCTTTTAAGGCAAAATAGAACATGACTGGTATGAAGAGGGAAAATAGGCATATCGTTATGATTGCGTTGACAAACTGTTCCCCTCCAACTTGATGGCTTGAAGAGAAAGGTTTTTTTAATACCTGGAGAACAAACTTCAAATATTGCCTCGATACGGTCTTCGTTGTTTCAAGATACTGATTTGGCGTGGCCTGAGCATTGGATGCAGGTGAAGCGCTTGAGGGAATTTCCACTGTTGCAGCACTTTCACTTTGCGCGCGAGTCATTAGATTGGTTCCACAGTTTTCGCAAAATTTACCACTTTGATTTTCATGATTGCAAGTTGGACATATCACGTTATCAATCCCACTTTCCCTGAAAGATAGTTGCTTATTTTTTCCAAGCTGTTGTATATTGTTTCGGTTCAGTTTCTTTAATTTCTTTCACGTTCTTTTCATTGAATCCCCAAGAGCTGGAACTATCAGAGACTAGCCATTTTTTCATTTCTTCATCGAAGACAAGATCATACGACAAGAAATGAATATCCTCACTCAACTCAGGTTTATCACCCTCATAATAGTAATCGGAATTGTATGTTTCTTTTACGGAAACCGACGCTATCCATTGTTCGTCATCATGGGAAAATTCAAATGAATCCAAGTTAAAGGTTGAGCCTAGATAGGAACCTGTGAAGAAGCGCCCATTCTCTTTATCACTTAAAATTTCCGAAGCTAATTTCTCTTTTTGCTCAGCAGTAGCGGTTGACATTTTGGTTGCATCCCCGGCTGTATAGGCTTGAATCCTTTCTTGAGCATGAAGTACAACAGTATCGATGATAGACTTTTGAAAAGCATCGTCTTGAGCAAAATTGAACTCAACCCAATTGTCCTCAATTGCTATTTCAGCTGAATTTGTTTCTCCCCATGGAAAATTGCCGATTGCCTGAATCAGAAGTGACCCATCTGTTACAACAGGGCCGAAAGATGCTCCTGAAAATGGATCCACACCAATATCTTTTCCGTTTAAGAGAGTTTTTCCGGTAATGCCGCTATCTGTGTAATTAGAATCGAGGGTGATTTCTTCGCCTTCAAGATATAAATTTACTTGTTGAGTTTCGCTGCCCATTAAGTAAATTTCTTGTTTGTTCTTTAAAGTAACATAATCGTTTTTCAGATTGGCTTCAACAGTATAAATACCCGGAACATACGGACCAACCTTTTTAGAAAAATCATTTGTATCAGCTGTCGAGATTTTTTGGCCATTTACCATTAAAATAGTATCTTTATAATTTGTTGATAAGGACATATAAATCGGCTGAATAGATATGTAGAATTCATCATAAGGAAAGGACCCTTCTCCCTTTTCCAAGTTGATTATTCCTCTGGGCATTGCACCTTCCGAATATTGCTGTCCTAATTGTGAATCGCTTTTTACAGAATTATAGTATTTTGCCTGTTCTTTTAGTGTATTAACGATATTGCTGATTTCATCGGGATTTTCATCAAGATATCTCATTAGTCCGTTCAAGGAATCGGAATTGATTTTTAATTTCTTATCAGTAGAGACAAGGACGTTAGCCAATTCCTTTTGATTCTTCTCTATTAAGGCAGTTTCAAACTTTTCGATTTTTCGTTCTTTACCAGTCAATGCCTCGCCTGTTTTATAGGCTCCAAAAAAAAGGCCTACTAATAGGATACCGGCAATTAACAATTTTTTCACTTTAGGGCTAAGTGGCTTTGAAGGCTGCTTTGGATTAGCCGCAGATTTGTTCAAAGCTGCTATCGGTGCAGGAGTTCCACATTCCTTGCAAAATTTTGTCCCCGACGATAATGAGGCTCCACATTCCTTACAATAATTCATTTAGAACTTCCTCTCTGTAAAATGTCATGATGGATAACAATAAATTAGGTTTTAACCTCCTTCTTTTTTCCTATTAAATCTGCTGAAGAGAATAAAAGAGTAAATCTTTATGAAAATATGTAGGACTATATTACTAATATTATCCTATTATATACATAATTGGAAGAGTTGGTTTCAAGTTGGGGAGGCCGTAATCAATGGTCCCGCCATCGAGTTTGGCGACGTTTCTCTTATTACAAGTCAATATATTTGAAAAGAGGCAGTATATTCTACTATACTATTTCACTTTTAAAAGCTGCGGAGCTTGGAAAAACTCCTATTTCATTTATTGGTAAAGGAATTGCGGGATGGTATCGGGCAGTTAAAACAGAAGAACCAATGGCGTTAAAAGCCAGAGGCATGGCCCGAATTGCCGGGGAGGGGATAGCGCAGGATCTTCCGATTTCCAAATTGAAAAACTGATGATTGAAGGGGACTTAACCTATTATGTTGGTGAGGTTTTAAGGTAAGCGTTTTTTCGAAATATGATAATAATTATGTGCGTAACATTTATTGCAAAGATTGCTGATTTCGACTCCAGTAGGGCCGGAGATCAAGACCTTGAAATTTCTTGTGAAGAAAACAATGTGACATTAACAGAAACCGTTACAATTAGTATCCTCGAAAAACCAGTAGTTTTTTCCTCGCTGGAAAAGCAATTGGTGTTGCCGACAAAAAGGAAGAAGTTGATTACACTTCTGACAGTTGGATTCCATTTTCAAAAGCGTTAACTGAAGCAAAAACCGTTTTAGAGAACCATGAGGCAACACAAGAAGAAGTGGATAGAGCAGTCAGCGCCTTAGAAGAGGCTGTCTCTGGCTTAATAAAAGTGTCTGAAAAAGGTGTGATCCAACCACCAGATCCTGTAATATAAATGTTTTTGATGGCGAAAATTTTCCAAACACTGCGAGTAAAATCTATAACCTTCTTTTGGCAGGTTCACTATTATTTACAATTGGCGGATTACTTTTCTTTCGTATTAGGAACTTTGGTCAAAGGAGTGCAAAGAACCGCTTAACTTTTCTTGTAGTAGAAAAGAATCCTTTATGGACGATATTACCTAGTATTGGTCATTTAGTGCCACTTCTTAGTTATTAATGAAGTGGCTTTTCTTTATAGGATAGGATGTTATTGTTAAGCGCTAATAGTACGACTGTTATATATGAAGCGGACTATGCCAAAGGTTATATGGTTGGCAAATGGTGATGGCTTCAAGATGGGTAAGATAGTGGGAGACTTCCAATTCTACAATATGACTATGTTCATTTATGAAAATGTTCACTTCTCATTATAGATATAAGCCGTTTTTCCTATATTTTTTGCTGTGTGAGTTTATTGCTTTTGTAGCATGATAAGCTTATATCTATCCGCCACCCTAATCTTGTAAGGTCTATCGCCCTCATGTCATTAATTTTAGTGCTTCCGTTATTTTTTAATATGACAGTAATGGACATTCTGCTTTTTCAGATTACAAGTTCGCGAAGGGCTGCATGGCGGATGTCAGCCAATCTGAATAACACATGTAGGCTAATTTCACATGAGAACAATAGTTCTTTAAATTTCAGCTTCTACTTTTAGCCCCATAGTTTACTATATCCCCGCAAAACTGTCCTATAAAGGAACAAATCATATTGTGTCAATTCAATCTCATTGCGATTTCTCCTTATTGTCGTTGGTGATAGCAATTTAGTTGACTATCAAAGCTTCACTGGAAATTGCAACTAACCGGAGTGTCATATGCAAGGAACCCAATATGGAATGATTAAAAGGGCGGCAAATCGGTTTTCGGTTTGCCGCCCTTAAATTGAACTATAGCTTATTTAATTTCCAGATGTGCTTTCAGCTCGTCCTGGATGTCTTGCTGTACCTCCTGTGGGACGATAAAGTAATAGATTTTATCAATCTTCGTGCCGCTGCCTTTTAGCTCCAATTGTTGGACGTTTTTGCCAGCGGGTTTATAATTCCTTTGAATCCCAACCATTTGGTCAAAAGACAGATTAGTCCTGACGTTTTTTCCAAGGGCTCCAAAGATTTCACCGAAATTGCTGAGACTTTGGAATGATGCCCCCCTGCTAATGACAGCCTGGATAATATCGCGCTGGCGATTTTGGCGGCCAAAATCTCCTCTAGGATCCTCGTATCTCATCCGGGCGTATTTCAGCGCGGATTCGCCATTCAAATTAATTTCCCCCTTAGGAAAACTTTCTCCATCTGAAGAGAATGCAAAAGAGTTATTTACCTTAACTCCGCCAACTGCATTGACGATATCTTTAAAGCCTTCCATATTGATTTTTACATAATAATCTATCGGAATATCCAGGAAGTGTTCCACAGTATCCATCGACATTTCCACACCGCCGAATGCATAGGCGTGGTTGATTTTATCGTCTTTGCCCTTCCCGACAATTTCCGTTCGCGTATCCCTCGGAATGCTGAGCATTTTTATTGATTCCTGATGTGGATTTGCGGTCAGGACAATCATTGAATCAGAACGGCCCCGATCCCCGTCCCTTTCATCCACGCCAAGCAAAAGAACAGAAAATGGCTCCTTCTTCCCGAAAGTAATCTCCTCCGCCCTTTTGGGGGACTTATCCCGATCAATAGGCTTGTGCATCTTTTCCACAGCATTAGTTAATGATCTATAAACAGTAAAGGCGTATGTTCCGACAGCCAAAAACATGATCAACAGTGATATGAACAGAACTTTCATCCAGTTCTTCTTCTTTTTATGTCTCATTATTCCCCTCCAAGCGAAGCGCTTTAAATAGAATACCAGAAAAATGGAATTCCTTCCATAGGGTACGCCCTATTGTCAAAAAATCTTCTAATAACAAATAAAAATGTCTGGTCTGTAAAACAACAAACGAATATAAATTGAGCTAGCATTCCTATCAAGCGGTTATAAACATTTTTACATCGTCATTATATGAATGACCGTGTGGCCCGACTTTTCCTACGGACAATGACTTTTGTATTTCCGGCATCAATGTGCGGTCATCGTTCGCTTAAGTTAAGGGTGCGCTCGGACCGCCTGTTAGGCATATAGTGAAAGGAAAGGTAAACTATTTTGTCACCAACATTACGAATATGCTGACGTTCTATAGAACAAAGGTATATAACCGTTTTCTTCTATTTATATTGTGATTGGTAAGTGACAGGAGTACAAGTTCGGTGTGGGGCAATGGAGAGAAGGGGGGAGTGTGCCATCTTCCAACTTTCTACAGGGATTTGAACTGCAACTTTTCGAAATATCAATGTGGAAAGGTTAAAAACGGCTTGCTAACACTAAAGTGGGAAGAAGAAGCCCAGTTTCTGCACGCCTACATATCCAGGGCATTGAAAAGATTAATTATGTCAATCACCCTAATCTTAAAGGGTAGTAACTCAATTGACGGTATGAAGGCGGTATGCATCAGCTATTGGGTCGTGGGTGAAAATATTGCGTCCAGCATTGAAGCTTAAGGTACATAAGGAGAAATTAGCGGTAGACCGCCAACGGAAAATAAAGTTCTTTGGATTTAGTTTTCCTAGAAAAATGAACCGAAGGTGCGCATTGCCAACGAAAGCACTTAGGGTTTAGTCAAAGGGTAAAGAATATAATTTTATGTCTTAGACATCCTCGGAAGGACAAAAGGTTGAAGTGCTAAAACGGTTCCTTTCAGGGTGGTGCGGTATTTTGCACTAGTCGAAACACCTAGTTTCGTTGAATGCATACGGCGGAGATTCGTGTGTAGAAGCAGGAGGGATGTTTTTTCTATTAAACTTCGACATTAGATAATTTTTTGTTATAATTCATTGATAGTTGAAATATATTAGATAGTTTATATTACTCCTGTTAATCATGTATTTGATAAACTTCAAAGCGTATTGGTTATTCAGGGAAGGAATACCACTAAAGGGCTCTTGTGTTTTATAAAAAGTACGATATATTTTAAATCAAAGGTAAAAGTGTAAAAAAAACACAAAGTTAATTCACTTTTTATTGATAAATATTTCCATCTTTAAAAAAATCCTTTTAATTATCACTAAAATATTGTTAAATTAGATAGGATAAAGAGAAATTTTTACAATAAACGGTTTAATTAGACAATATTTTATAATTGATGGCATTTATCCTATTATATGTTTTTGGAAATATCTTTCCTTCTCCTAGGAAAAACAGAAGATATTATAAAAATTAGGAGGAATAGAGTTGGCTTATAAGGCGCGTCTCTCCCTATTGATTTTGATTGATTCAATTCTCGTTATTAGTTCAGTTTATGTAAGTTACATCGTTCTTCATCCAACATTGAATTATGGGTCCATGCAGGAGTTAATCGTACCTGTTTTCGCCATGTTAGTAAGTCATTATGTATTTTCATCATATTATAACTTGTACAATAAAGCGTGGGAGTATGCAAGTATAGGCGAACTCACTGCAATAGTAAAGGCTGTATCCTTTTCTATTGTGAGTACTTTGCTAGTAGAGTTGGTCGCGAAATTTGACGTATCTTTAAGGGCGCTTGCGACTACCTGGATGGTTTACGTCCTGTCCATCGGAGGGTCACGTTTTGTTTGGAGGATATTTAGATATAACTTTATCCAATCTAATGTGTCGAAAAAAAGAGCGTTGATAATAGGAGCTGGTTCTGCTGGGCTAATGGTTGCCAGACAACTACAAAAAAGCCCGGAAGCAGAGTTGACCCCTGTTGGTTTTATAGATGATGATCTTAAAAAGAATAAACTACAATACTTAAACCTACCCGTTCTAGGCGATGTTAAACATATTGAAAAAGTAGTGGAATTACACAATATAGACCATATCATTATAGCTATTCCTTCCTTGAATAAAAACGAGCTAAATAGAATTTTTAATGAATGTTTAAAAACCTCGGCAAAAACAAAAATACTTCCAAAATTGGAGGATTTAGTGACAGGCAAACTTTCTGTCAATCAATTCAGGGATGTAGAAGTAGAAGATTTACTTGGGAGAGAACCAGTTCATCTTGATATGAATAAAATTTCACAAAATGTCGAGGGTAAAATTATTCTCGTGACAGGAGCAGGCGGATCGATTGGATCCGAGATATGCAGACAAATATGTAAATTCACACCAGCAAAAATTATTCTTTTAGGCCATGGGGAAAATAGCATCTATCAAATAGATATGGAGCTTAGAAATAAGTATCAGGATAGAATCGAAATTATCCCCGTGATTGCTGATATACAGGATAGAGAAAGAATTTTTGAAGTAATGGAGATGCATAAACCGGACGTGATATATCATGCTGCCGCACATAAGCATGTACCATTGATGGAATACAATCCAAGGGAAGCTGTCAAAAACAATGTCTTTGGGACCAAGAATGTCGCGGAGGCCGCAGACACTTTTGGAGTAGAAACATTTGTTATGATATCTTCAGACAAAGCAGTAAATCCAACCAACGTGATGGGTTCTACGAAGAGAATTGCTGAAATGATAATCCAGCGGCTTGATCAGATAAGTAGAACAAAATTCGTGGCGGTTCGTTTCGGGAATGTACTGGGGAGCCGCGGAAGTGTTATCCCTCTTTTTAAAAAGCAAATCCAGACAGGCGGCCCGGTAACTGTTACTCACCCGGATATGACTAGGTATTTTATGACGATTCCAGAAGCATCAAGATTGGTCATTCAAGCAGGTTCCTTGGCAAGGGGCGGCGAAATCTTCGTGCTCGATATGGGGGAACCAGTAAAGATTGTCGATCTGGCAAAAAATTTAATTAAACTGTCAGGATATACTTTAGAAGAGATTGGGATAAAATATTCCGGTTTAAGGCCAGGGGAAAAGATGTTTGAAGAGCTATTAAATGAAAAGGAAATTCACCCTGAACCAGTATTCCCGAAAATTTTCATAGGGAAAGCAGTTTTGGAGCAGGAGCACGAAATAGATTTCCTTCTTGAAAGATTTGATTATTTTTCTTCAGAAGATATTAAGAAGTTTGTTATTAATCTAGCAAATAGGAGAGAAAACAAAATGTTTCAGGTTGCTAGATAAAAGATCTGTGAGAATGTCATTTGACAATGAAAATTTTAAAGTAAATTGACAGGCTCCTAGTCCAGTTTTTAAATGGCAGGGGCTGTTATTTTGAATTTAATTGTGAAAAAATTGCATTTATTTAAGCTCTTTCTCACCTAATTATCAGGGAGTGTGTTTGTTTTGTATTTAAAAGTCAAAAGATTAATAGATGTCGTCTTATCATCATTGGGTTTGCTAATATTATCTCCAATATTCCTAGTATTAATAATTGGGATAAAACTTGATTCTCAAGGTCCTGTCTTCTTTAAACAAAAAAGAGTAGGAATCCATAAAACACATTTTAACATACTTAAATTTCGGACAATGAAGGTCGACACTCCAAAGGAGACCCCCACGCATTTATTGGAAAATCCTGAGCAATATATCACAAGGATGGGAAAGTTTCTACGGAAAACATCATTGGATGAGCTTCCTCAGATCTGGAATATTTTAATTGGAGAAATGAGTATTATTGGTCCGAGGCCAGCACTCTGGAATCAATACGACTTAATAGCAGAGCGTGACAAATATGGGGCCAATGATATTCTGCCTGGATTAACAGGATGGGCCCAAATAAATGGAAGAGATGAATTGCCTATTGAAGTAAAATCAAGGCTGGATGGAGAGTATGTAGCGAGAATGAGTTTATTAATGGATATAAAATGTTTTTGCGGTACCATCATTAGCGTTATTAAAAGTGATGGAGTAGTTGAAGGTGGAACAGGAGCAGCTAAAGAAATTGCTACTGTTAAGGAGCAGATCTCGAAATGAAAAGAGTCTTAATAACCGGTAAGAAAAGTTATATCGGAAATAGTTTAGTAACATGGCTTGAAAGGTACCCGGAACGTTATGTTACTGAATTAATAAGCTTAAGAACTAATTCATGGCGAGAAAAGGACTTTTCCCAGTATGATGTTGTAATTCATGTTGCTGGCATAGCACATATAAAAGAAACAAAAAAAAATTCTTATCTTTATTATAAAGTAAACCGAGATCTTGCCTATGAGGTTGCAAAAAAAGCTAAACAATCTGGAGTTAAGCAATTTATTTTTTTTAGTTCAATGAGTGTTTATGGAATGGATGAAGGAATTATTAAAGGAAATACGTTAGTTAATCCTAAAAGCAATTACGGAAAATCAAAATTAGAAGCAGAAAAGTTAATTCAAAACTTAACAACAAATTCCTTTTTAGTTGCTATAATACGTCCCCCCATGGTCTACGGGTATGGATGTAAAGGTAATTATCAAAGTCTTTCAAAAGTAGCTAGGAAAATGTTTGTTTTTCCATATATTAATAATAGACGTAGTATGATTTTTATCAATAATTTAACGGAATTTGTAAAGCTTTTAATTGATGATTACGGAAAAGGTACTTTTTTTCCTCAAAATAAAGAATATGTTTGTACATCAGAATTAGTTCAATTAATAGCAAAAACACACGGAAAAAAAGTTATTCTTACAAAGATATTTAACGTATTTTTAAAATCAGCAAATTTACAAATAATAAAAAAAGTATTTGGTGATTTAGTTTATGACCAAGGACTTTCATCATATAACGGTTATGAACCTATTTCTTTACAAAAATCTATCGAGCTGACCGAACAGTAGTAAATAAAGGAAGAGATCATTATGAAAGAAAAGAGAGATATATTATTTTTATGTCAATATTTTTACCCTGATTTTGTTTCCTCTGCTACCCTACCTTTTGATACTGCTGTTAGACTTGTTGAAGAAGGTTTTACAGTTAGCGCCTTAACCGGATATCCAAAGGAATACTCTTTATCAAGTAAAATACCAACGAAAGAAACCCATAAAGGTGTGGAAATTAAAAGACTTAAATATCTTCAATTAAAAAGAACTAATTTTTGGGGTAGATTAATTAATTATTTTTCATTTACTATTTCAGTTGCTCTGCATTTTCTGTCTTTAGCCAATTATAAATCTATCATTGTGTATTCTAACCCTCCTATATTACCGTTAATTGCCATTTTTGCAAAAAAAGTCTTTAAGACGAAGGTAATATTTGTGAGTTATGATGTTTACCCGGAAATTGCGTATAAAACAAGTGCAATAACAGAAAAAAGTATAATAAGCAGACTGATGATTATGGTAAATAAAAGTATTTTTAAACATGTAACCAAAGTTGTCGCTTTATCTAATGAGATGAAAGATTACTTGGTTAATAACAGACCTTTTTTAACTCATAATCAAATTGAGGTAATACCGAACTGGTATGAAAACAAAGACCTCAAAGAATTTTCCGATCCTCCACAAAATAAATTTTTGTCATCTATCAAAAATGATAATAACTTTGTGGTTTCATATTTTGGCAATTTAGGAATAGCACAAGATTTAGATACCATATTAGTTGCTATTAGAGAATTGAAGTATGAAGCTAATATTAAATTTGTTTTCGCAGGACATGGAAATAAAATGGAAACATTAAAAAGTATTGTTGAAAATGAAAAGCTAACAAATGTAATGGTATTTGACTTCTTACATGGGCAGGATTATCAAGACGCACTTAATATTAGTAATTGTTTTTTGGTAAGTTTATCAAAAGGTTTAACTGGACTTGCTGTGCCAAGCAAGACATATGGTTATATGATGGCTGGAAAACCAGTAATCGCCATAATAGGAGCAAATTCTGACATTGCACAAGACTTAATAGCTAATAATGCTGGATATACAATGGAAGTTGGAGAAAGTTCAAAACTGGTGTTGGCAATTCAGGAACTTAAGAATGATAAAAGTAAAATGAAAATTATGGGTGAAAATTGCAGGAAAGTGTTCCTAAAGAAATATACGAAAGAAAATTGTACCAGAAAATATGTAAATTTAATTAATAGTATATCGGAGGATTAAAAGCTGTGTTTAAAAATAAAACTCTACTAATAACAGGTGGAACGGGCTCATTTGGAAATGCGGTAATGAAGAGATTTTTAGATACTGGAATTAAAGAAATTCGCATTTTTTCCCGTGATGAAAAGAAACAAGATGATATGAGGAAGAAGTATAAAAATGATAAGCTAAAATTTTATTTAGGTGATGTCAGGGATCTTGCAAGTGTCAAAAATGCAATGCACGGGGTTGATTATATTTTCCATGCTGCCGCATTAAAACAGGTTCCTTCATGTGAGTTCTTTCCATTAGAAGCGGTGAAAACAAATGTAATAGGAACTGATAATGTCCTTACAGGTGCAGTTGAAAGCGGAGTTAGAAAGGTAATCTGCCTATCTACAGACAAAGCTGCTTACCCAATAAATGCAATGGGAATATCTAAAGCAATGATGGAAAAAGTATTTGTAGCTAAAGCGAATACAATAGATCCAGACAGGACTTTAATATGTGGTACACGATATGGTAATGTGATGGCTTCGCGTGGTTCGGTAATACCTTTATTTATTGAGCAAATTAAGAGCGGAAAACCATTGACAGTTACTGATCCTAACATGACAAGATTTTTAATGAGTCTTGAAGATGCTGTAGAACTTGTTGTATTTGCCTTTCAAAATGCGGAAGCTGGGGATATTATGGTCCAAAAAGCTCCTGCATCGACTATTGGGGATTTGGCCCAAGCAATTAAAGAACTTTTTAATGCTGATAACGATGTAAAAATTATTGGTACGAGACATGGCGAAAAATTATACGAAACTCTCCTAACGAGGGAAGAACATATTGTGGCTGAAGACTTAGACGGATTTTATCGCGTTCCGGCTGATAAACGTGATTTAAATTATGATAAGTATTTTGTTGAAGGTGACAGGCAACTGTCTACCCAGGAAGAATATAATTCTCACAATACCCAAAGATTAACAGTTGAGCAGATTAAAGATAAGTTGCTTATGCTTGACTATGTTCAAAATGAATTGAGAAGTTGGAATCGATAATGAAAATTTTAGTTACAGGTGCAAATGGTTTCATTGGCAAAAATTTAATTGCTGAATTAAAAAACAGAAAATACAATGATGTCTTTGAATACAGCCGGGAAACTGATCCGGCAAAATTGGATCAATTTTGTAGAGAAGCGGATTTTGTATTCCATCTTGCCGGGGTTAACCGTCCCAAGGCTGAATGCGAATTCATGGAAGGGAATTTTGGCTTTTCATCTTTATTGCTTAGTGCATTGGAAAAACATAATAATACATGTCCAGTTTTGATTTCTTCTTCCATCCAAGCGGAATTGACCAATCATTATGGTATGAGTAAAAAAGCAAGTGAAGACCTGTTTTTTGATTATAGTAAAAAAACAGGGGCAAAGGTACTGGTTTATCGGTTTCCAAATGTTTTTGGCAAATGGTGTAAGCCAAATTATAATAGCGCCGTAGCGACATTCTGCCATAATATCTCTCGAAATTTACCAATTACAGTTAATGATCCAAAGATAATAATGAACCTAGTTTATATTGATGATTTGGTAGAAGAACTAATTAATTCTATAGAAGGTAAAGAAAACTATCTAGGAAAATATTGTGAGGTTCCTGTGAGTTATTCAATTAACCTTGGAGAAGTAGTTGATTTACTCTATTCATTTAAGCAAAGCCGAGTAACCTGTACCATTCCAGATATGTCAAATCCTTTTACAAAGAAGTTATATAGTACGTATCTAAGTTATTTACCAGAAAATCAATTCAGTTATGACCTCAAGATGAATATTGATCAAAGAGGGTCATTTACCGAATTTTTAAAGACTACAGATCGAGGTCAGGTATCTGTTAATATTTCCAAACCAAGAATCACAAAAGGAAACCATTGGCATCATACAAAAAATGAAAAATTTCTTGTTGTTAGTGGAAAGGGAGTTATCCGCTTCAGAAAAATTGATTCGGATGAAGTTATCGAATACTTTGTTAGCGGGGAAAAACTGGAGGTAGTAGACATTCCAACTGGCTATACGCATAATATTGAGAACCTTGGGGATACAGACATGGTCACTATTATGTGGGCAAATGAATTCTTCGATCCGGAAAAGCCGGACACTTACTACTTGGAGGTATAGTTTAGTGGAAAAGTTAAAAGTTATGACAGTTGTGGGGACTAGACCCGAAATAATAAGACTGTCAGCCGTCATTAATAAGTTAGAAGAATCAGAAGCTATTGAACATGTATTAGTTCATACAGGGCAAAACTATGATTATGAATTAAACGAAGTATTTTTTAAAGATTTTAAATTAAAAAAACCGGATTATTTCCTTAATGCCGCAACAGGAACAGCTGTTGAAACTATAGGGAATATTCTGATAAAAGTTGATCCTATCTTGGAAGAAGTAAAACCAGATGCTTTTCTCGTACTTGGAGATACTAACAGTTGCTTGTGTGCTATTGCTGCCAAAAGGAGACAAATTCCGATTTTTCACATGGAAGCGGGAAACAGATGTTTTGACCAACGAGTACCAGAAGAAACAAATCGTAAAATTGTTGACCATACAGCTGACTTAAATTTAACTTATAGTGATATTGCAAGGGAATATCTTCTTAGGGAAGGTTTCCCTTCGGATAGAATTATTAAGACAGGTAGCCCAATGTTTGAAGTTCTAAATTCACGAAAAGAAGATATTGAGAAATCAGACATTGTAGAGAGATTGGGTCTTAAAGATGAAAGTTACTTTGTAGTATCAGCGCACAGAGATGAAAATATAAATTCAGAAACAAATTTTTTTAATTTAGTTGAAAGCCTAAATGCTGTTGCTGAAAAATACCAAATGCCTATTATAGTGAGCACCCATCCTCGGACAAAAAATATGATTGAGGCCAAAGGTATAGTCTTTAATTCTTTGGTAAAAACTATGAAACCATTAGGATTTAATGATTATATTAAACTTCAACTAAAAGCAAAGGCAGTATTAAGTGATAGCGGAACAATTAGTGAGGAGTCTTCCATTTTAGGCTTTAGAGCACTAAATATTAGACAAGCACATGAGAGACCTGAAGCAATGGAAGAAGCTGCGGTAATGATGGTTGGATTAATGAAGGAGAGAATCCTGCAGGGATTAGAGGTTTTAGAAACACAAAAGACAGAAACATTACGACTCGTATCTGATTATAGAATGGCGAATGTCTCTGAGAAAGTTCTGAGAATAATTCTGTCGTATACTGATTATATAAACCGGGTTGTATGGAGGAAAAATCATTAATGAAATTGGTGGTTTTATGAAAATATCATATTATATTTCAAAGTTTATAAAAAAATCTTATTTGCCTGCTATTAAAAACTCATCCATCGATAAAAAGTCAAGGGTGTGTAATGGTTCACATATCCTAGATGTTAATCTGGATAAATACTCATATATAGGAAATTTTTGTACTGTAGTTAATTGTGATATAGGTAAATTTTGTTCAATAGCAGATAACTGTATTATAGGGGGTGCATCCCATCCTATTGAATGGGTGTCGACTTCACCAGTGTTTCATGAGGGAAAGAATATATTAGGTAAAAATTTTTCTAATCACCACTTTAAAACAAGTAAAAAAACCATAATAGGAAACGATGTTTGGATAGGAAATAATTGTTTAATAAAAAGTGGTGTTATAATTTCTGATGGGGCTATAATAGGTATGGGGTCTGTAGTAACAAAGGACATTGGGCCATACGAAATTTGGGGAGGAACACCTGCTAGGTTAATTCGCAAACGGTTCAATGATGAAACAATAAAGCTACTTCTTGAAAAACAATGGTGGGAATGGAAGGAAATTGACATTCAGAATAAAGCAAAGTATTTTAATGAGATTGAAACATTTCTTAAAAAAGAGGGAGAGTACATTTAGTGAAAGTACTTCATATTTGCCTTGCATCATTTTATATTGATAATTTTTCATACCAAGAAAATTTATTACCGAAATATCACAAAAAACTAGGTTTAGATGTCGAGATATTAGCTTCGCTTCAAACTTTTGATGCTAATGGAAATATTTCATATTTTGAAAAAGGTAGAGAATATATTAATGAAAATGGAATTCCTGTAAAGAGGCTGGAATTTAAAAAGGCAAAGGGTAGCAGGAAGTTTCGCTTATATGAAGGAACATATTCATCTATCTCAAAATCAAAGCCCGATATAATTTTTATTCATGGATGTCAATTCCTTGATATCAAAGAGGTTGTTAGATTTGTCAGGCAGCATCCTCATATAAAAGTATTTGTTGACAATCATGCGGACTTCTCAAATAGTGCACGTAATTGGTTGTCTAAAAATATATTGCATAAGATTATATGGAAATATTGTGCTAAGATAATTGCACCTTATACTACCAAATTTTATGGTGTACTGCCTGCTAGAGTAAGCTTTTTAGAAAACGTTTATGGGATTCCAAGAGATCAAATTGAATTGTTAGTCATGGGGGCGGACGACGAAAAAGTAGAGGAAGCTCAAAATCAGAGATATAAACAAGGTATTAGACAAGAATTTAACATTAAAGATGATGACTTTTTGATAGTGACTGGTGGCAAAATTGATAAAGCAAAAACACAAACTCTATACCTTATGGAAGCAGTTAATAAGATAAAAAAAGAGAATTTAAAACTTATTGTCTTTGGTTCAATAATAAATGAAATGAAAGAAGAAGTAATGAAATTTGTAGACGGAAAGAAAATTCAATACATTGGTTGGATTCAAGCTGAAGAGAGTTATAAATATTTTGCAGTTGCAGATTTAGTTGTGTTTCCAGGAAGGCATTCAGTTTTTTGGGAGCAGGTAGCTGGTCAAGGTATCCCAATGATTGTTAAATATTGGGATGGCACCACGCATATAGATGTGGGAGGAAATTGTCAATTCTTATACGAAGACTCGGTCGGTGAAATAAAGGAAAAAATAAATAATATATTAATCGATAAATCGATGTATAAAAATATGAAATTAATCGCTGAAAAACATGGCATGGAGCAATTTTCATACCAAAAAATTGCTCAGAGAAGCATTGAAGAAATAACAAAAAAATTATAGATTTTTGAATATAAATTTACTATCCCGCGTTTCTCTAAAACAACTAGATAAAATAAATATATTCAAAAATATAGAGGATAGATTTAAAATGGAAAATACGTTAAGTAGAAAAAAACTATTCATATATATATTAATTTACAAAATAGTTATTGAACTTGTATATATATTCCAAATTTCTCCGATTTATAGTTATACAGGACTTACTCTAAACATGAACATTTGGAATTTTGTAATATCTTTCTTGTGTTTCTCATTAATAATATTTATGTTTCCAAAAAATAAAAGTAAACCATCAACATATTTATATTTGATATTAAATTTATTCTTAACAATACCAACTCTTTCTTATTTTTGGCTGAATAATCAAAGTATAGTGTATACAATCTTTTTAGTATTATCTTGTTTAATAATAGCTTATTTTTTGAGGAAAAGACCTATAGAGATAAATATTAATAAGGGAATAAAATCTGCTAATTTAATATTGAAAATAATTTTTATATTTTATGTGCTAGTTACATTATATTTGATTATTGAAAGAGGCGGAATTGATTTTCGAGCTTTGAATTTTCAAACAATATATTCGCTGAGATCTGAAAAAGGGTTTTCGGGAATACTTGGATATTTACTTAATTGGAGTGCAAAAGTCTTCTTTCCTTTCTTTTTTGCCTATTTTTTATATTCAAAAAAGAAATGGAATTGTACTATTGTCTTGTGTCTTCAACTTTTATTATATTTAAGCTTTGGTTTTAAAGCATATTTATTTTCTATTGGGATGCTTATCATGGTTGTCATTCTAATGAAGAAAAATAAATTTGAACGTGATTTTACTTTAGGTTTCACACTAATCATTTTGCTATCTAGTGCTTTATCCAGAATTTCAACAATTTTATTGAATAGTATTCCATTTAGAATGATTTTTGTTCCTTCTCAGATTCAATATCAGTATTATGATTTTTTTAAGATAAGAGAAAAAATGTTTTTTGCAGATGGTCTTATTGGAAAAGTATTTTCAGTGGAGAGCCCGTTTGATGTTCCTGTTCCTTTTGTTATTGCCATGCATTTTCAAGGTGCAGTTTCAAATTCTAACACTGGAGTATTTTCGGATGCATATTCAAACGGTGGGTTTATCACTATGATTTTATTTGCTATTATATTAGCACTTATTCTGTATCTTGTTGACTCTTTAACAGAGAGAATACCTCCTGTTTTAGTTGTTGCATCGTTAAGTTATATGATGTTTGTTTTAAATGATAATTCTCTTACCAATGCACTTCTAACAGGTGGAATTTCACTTATGCTAATACTATTATTTTTATTTAATTCCAACATTGTATATAAAAATAATAAGGCATAAAGAATGAGGTTTTAGGAATGTTGGCTTACTTTAAAAAAAATATTTATAAGGATTCACTTTTAAATATTATTGCTTCCTTAATCCTTACAATCGCTGTTCAAGGATTAGCTTATCCCTTTTTAGCTTTTAAATTTACTATTTCTGAATATGGAGTAATTTTAACCATACTGGGAATTATTAACTCGGTAGGGATTTCTTTAGGAAATTCATTAAATAATACCAGAATATTGTTGCAGTCTGAGTACGATAAAAAAGGCTTAAGCGGAGATTATAATATTTTATTTATCGCAATATTGCTGATAGGATCGATTGGAACAGGTATTCTAACAACAATAACTATTCAATCTGTAGATTGGACTGTTATAGGTAGCATATTTATTACTATTTTAGTAATGTTTAGGTCTTATTATACTGCAAGCTTCCGTATCATAATTGACTATAAAAAAATAATGTACACAAGTATTTGGGGATTTGTTGGATATATTATCGGGGTAATAATTATGTTTTTTTTCCAATATTGGGTTATTCTTTTTATTTGTGGTGAATTATTTGCCTGTATATATGTCTTTTATTCTTCAAAGATTATCCATGATAAATTTCGAATATCAAATCTTTTTAATAAAAGTTTAAATAAATTTACTTTAATCATGTTTGCGGCCGTTATATCAAACTTAATGATGTACATGGATCGTTTTTATATTTATCCTTTGATGGGGCCAGAAAAAGTAGCTGTATACACAGTGGCCTCTTTTTTAGGGAAAACAGTAAGCATTATATTAACTCCAATAGCAGGAGTATTATTAACTTATTACACTAAACAGGAACAGTTAGACAGTAAATCATTTTATAAACAAACAATAATTTTCTCTCTAGTATCTTTTTTCATATATATAATCCTTATAGTAGTTGGTATTCCTATTTGCAGAATATTCTATCCAACCCTTATTGATCAAGCGCTGCCTTATTTTTATATAGGAAACCTAGCTGCCATTTTATTTATCTTAGGTAACATAATTCAACCTTCTTTATTAAGATTTTGCGAAACAAAGTGGCAATTAATAACTCAAGTAATTTATTTTGTTATCTACTTAATATTTGGCTATTTTGGTATGATTAAATATGAACTTTATGGATTTATTTATGCTATCATCATAGCAAATGTATTTAGAATCTTTATTATGCTACTTGTTATAACATTAACCTTAAAACAACTTAAGAATAATGAACTGATGACCAGTTGATAATATACATTTAGGGCTTATTAAAAGATATACAGGTGTAATTAAGAAAGGATATGAGATTGAAATGAACATAACAATTGCTGGCACCGGATATGTAGGATTGTCTAATGCCATCCTTTTAGCTCAACATAACCAAGTAATTGCGTTAGACATACTAGAAGAAAAAGTGAATATGATAAATAATAGAAAGTCTCCTATAGTCGATAATGAAATTGAAGAATTTTTATCAACAAAGGAACTAAATTTAACAGCAACTACAGATAATTATAAAGCCTTTAAAGACGCAGAATTTGTCATTATATCAACACCAACAAATTATGACCCGGAAAAAAATTACTTTAATACAAGAACCGTTGAAGCTGTTATTGCTAATGTATTGTCAATAAATCCAGATGCTATAATGGTTATTAAATCTACGGTTCCTGTAGGGTACACCAACAAGATTAAAGAAAAGTTTGAAACAGATAATATCATTTTTTCACCAGAGTTCTTAAGAGAAGGCAAGGCCTTGTATGATAATTTATACCCTTCGAGAATAGTGGTAGGGGAACAATCAGAAAGGGCTCAAGTATTTGCTGATTTGTTAGCAGGAGGGGCATTAAAAGAGAATATTGATATATTATTTACTAACTCAACTGAAGCGGAAGCAATAAAATTGTTTGCAAACACTTTCCTTGCAATGCGTGTTGCTTTCTTTAATGAGTTGGATTCATATGCTGAGATAAGGGGATTAAACACACAACAAATTATAGAGGGAGTTGGGTTGGACCCACGAATTGGTACTCATTATAACAATCCTTCTTTTGGATACGGAGGTTATTGTTTACCTAAAGATACCAAGCAGTTACTTGCGAATTATGCAGATGTTCCAAACAATATAATGGCTGCAATTGTTGATGCAAACAGAACGAGAAAAGATCATATAGCTGATATGATTATTAAAAGAAATCCCGAAGTTGTAGGGATTTATAGACTTACAATGAAAATGGATTCTGATAACTTTAGAGAATCTGCAATACAGGGAATAATGAAACGTATTAAAGCAAAAGGAATAGAAGTCGTGGTATATGAACCGGCGCTTACAGAAAACAGTTTTTTTAACTCAAAGGTTATAAATGATTTCGAAGAATTTAAGAGGATTTCAGATGTAATTGTTGCAAATAGATTATCAGAGGATTTAAGCGATATAGAAGAGAAGGTTTATACAAGGGACTTATTTAGTAGGGATTAGTCAATTTACTAACTATTATATTCACTAAACAATATCGTCCTGCTGAAAACTCTGACTGATCGTGAAATGCTAAATTAGGAAAAAATAGTTCCGGTGGTCTCTCCGGAACTATTTTTTAATGCTTTTAATTTTAATCGTAAAAATAACTCGTAAATATTATTTTAAATTGATATTGTTTTAGATTGTTCCTATTCAGCATCTTTGAATAAATAATCTAATTTATAAAATAGGTCTTACCTTAAAGTTCAACCAGTTTAATATTTTGGCTGCTGACTTATATTTATTTTGTACAGTAACCACGAATGAATCATTAAATGATTTGGCGCTGGAGTTCCCATCTATCAAAATCTCAACTTAGGATATCCTTCCTCATTTTGGAGTACGATAGTTTCCTTTCCATTAGGTTCTTGCTCTCCTTTTGAGAATGGACCATTCAAAGATAAGTAATAGGAGATAATGTTAGTAACCACTTCAACCGTTATTTACATTATTCTAAAATCGCTTCAAATTAACCTGGGAATTATCAACAATTTTATAGAGTTTTTTCTAGTTTACAGTTAAGCCAATGATGGTATCAAATCGTTCACCATCATTTTTTAGTAGAATCGTTTAAAACTTTCAAAGTGTTCCTTATGGTATGGCTGATTAAGGCTGGTGATCACAACCCCTTTTTCGGATGCATGGATGAACTGATTATCCCCGACATAGATGCCGACGTGGGAGATTCCTTTTTTATACGTATTTTCAAAGAATACAAGGTCTCCAGGTTTGGGTACATCTACATAGTAGGATCGGTTGTAATATCCTTCAGAGGAATACCTGTTCATTTTTTTTCCAGCCTGGTTAAAAACATAGTAGATAAAGCCGCTGCAGTCAAATCCGCTTGACGTGGAGCCTCCCCAAACATAAGAGACCCCCATTAGACTCTTCGCGATGGCGAGGAGGGCTGCCGCATCTCCTTCTGCTGGTGCAGGTGCGGGAGAGGAAATAACCGGCGCTTGAACATTGGCAGGCAACTTCAGAACCTTGCCGACACGTATGAAATCGGAAGTTAAATTGTTCAGTTTTTTGAGTTCGGATACTGTTGTTTTGAACTGAAGGCTGATTTTACCTAATGTATCCCCGTTTTTCACAGTATAGGTTTGAGCGGCAGGTGTTGTTGGTGGTCCTGCTGGTACTGGCTGGACAGGCGGCTGGGTGACAGGCTGCTTTGGTGCTGTTGGTTGCGGCACCGGTGCTGGCGGCTTAGCTGGTGTGACCGGCTTTGCTGCTGCAGGATCAGATACATAAAGCGTTTGCCCAATCCGAATCAAATCCGATTTCAGGTTATTCCATTTTTTTAGGTTGGCGACAGTTGTTTTCTTGGAACTGGAAATTTTGCTGAGTGAGTCGCCCTTTACAACCGTATAGACCGCTCCTGTTGTTTGCACTGCTGGATTGGCAGGAGGTGCCTTAGGCACAGCGGCAGGCTTAATTGTTATAGTTTGTTTTTCAGATGAAGGGACCGCCAGCTTCTGATTAATAAAAATTAAATCCGATGTTAACCCATTAATTGTCTTTAACTCTTTCACATTCGTTTTGTATGTAAGTGCGATTTTTGACAGTGTATCGCCTTTTTTGACTATGTATTGAGTAGTTGAAGCGGAAGTATGTGTGGAATAGGCGGCAGACAGAATGGCAACCGAGGCAACTGCGGCGGCTACTTTACCTTTCACTTTAATCATCACCCCTGGTATTTTTAGTATTATGGATATTTTATCATATAAATAAAGGGATTTGTGCCGTATTTTGATATTTTTGGACATTTTTCGCAAATTGCTCATATTCAATTGAAATTTAAATATTCTAAAACTGCTATATTCAAGTCGGATTTTCGAGAAAGATGGTCTAACGGCAGGGAACTATGTCGTTAAGATGATCGTGAAAGAGCAGGGCTTTTGTATCAAAGGGATTATTGTGTTTATGGATGTGTGGGCTATTCAACGAGGGCTTTCGGGGAATGAAACTCTATAACCTATTATTCTGCGACATAACGAAAAGGGCACAAAAAAGAAGCTGCCGCGAAGGGCGCTCGCGACAGCTAAGACTCTATTAAGCTCCTTTTAAATGCTCTTTCAGTAAAGATTGCACTTTTTCTTTTTCTCCATCAGGCACCTGATAGTAATAGATTTTCTTTTCTTCCGGTCCGAGCATGACGCCCTGGCCTTTCAATTCGATTTGCTGTATGTCTTTCGCAGCTGATTTATATTTACTTTGAATAGTCATCATTTCATCAAAAGTCAAATTTGTTCTGACATTATTCCCCAAGGCCTCAAAGATATCACCATAGTTTGCCAAGCTTTTTAAAGAAGCGCCTTCTCTAATAATCCCCTGAATTATTTGCCGTTGCCGTTCCTGTCTCCCAAAGTCCCCTCTAGGATCCTGCTTCCTCATCTGTGTATAAGCCAGTGCTTCTTTACCATTCAGATTAAGTTCGCCCTGGGCAAAATTTACACCCTGAGACGTAAAAGCTGAATTGTTTTGGACTTTAACACCGCCTACAGCATTAACAATATCCTGAAAACCCTCCATGTTAACCTGAACAAAATAATCTATTGGAATATCGAGGAAATGTTCAACGGTATCCATGGACATTTCAACTCCACCAAAAGCGTAAGCATGGTTAATTTTATCCTGTGTGCCCCTGCCAATAATTTCAGTTCTTGTATCCCGGGGGATACTTAACATTTTAACTGAGTTTTTATTTGGATTAATAGTAAGAACAATTATTGAATCCGAACGGCCACGATCATTTTTGCGCTGGTCGACACCGAGTAGCAAAACTGAAAACGGATCGCCATCTTTTATTGATAGTGCGGTATTTCTTTTATCGGATTTTCTGTCGATTTTCTGATGCATCGTATCAACCGCATTATTTAGAGAGTGATAGATTGAATACACATAAGCGCCGACTCCTAAAAATAAGACGAGGAAGGAAATTAGCAGCACTTTTACCCATTTTCTTTTCTTTTTAACTGTCTTTTTTGCTTCAAGACGTGAACTCATTTATTAGTCCTCCTAAGTGATAGGTTATTCCAAAAAGCCGGATTATAAAGAAGGCTGAACTGCAGCCCAATAATTAGACGAGATTTCGACAAAAAAGGTTTCTGTTCCGCTATACTATTATAAAGGATAAATTAGTAAAAGAGAGAGGAAATTTTATGAAAGATTTTATTAAATTACTTGCAGACATCGTGAATACCCTTCATGATGCTATTAATGCCTTTACGCAGCAGGCTGGCTGGAATATGTCTGATAAGGACCTGCATCTTTGGGTATTCGGTATAATAGGCATCCTTACTTTCTTCGCAGTACACCTGGTATTCAAGGTGCTGGCACAGTATAGCTTAACAGCCATTTCATTTATTTACACGTTTACTGTGATTCTGGTAATTGTTTTTGCTATTGAAATCCAGCAGAAAATTACCGGGCGCGGAGAGATGGATTTCAATGATGCAATTGTCAGCCTGTGGGGTTTCCTTTTGTTTTTTGCAATTTTCCTGGCACTAAAAGGAATCTATTTGCTGATAAAAAAGTTTCTTTCCAAATAGCTAAATTACGGGCATCTGCAGTTTTGCAGATGCCCGTAGTCATTATTTCGGTGGCTCTGATGAGGGTTCCTGTTCCTCGTTTGCTTCATAGACGGACTTTGAGATTTCAGGAGTAAAGCCCGGTTTTTTCTTTGAATTGATAAACCAGTCTGTAAATCCTCCTCCGGATGGATTCCATTCCGGATAGATTAGTCTGTAGCCCGTCATAGACCCGATCTTTTTTGCGTAGGCAAGGTCGCGGGTATATCTGCTTCCAGCCAAGTTATAATTCCAGTAAAGAATTTTTCCACTGCTGTGGTAAGCGACCGCCATTTCGGGATTGATCTGGTTGACGAATTTCAGGATCGCCTTTACTTCAGCCGCGCTTTCCGGAGCCTTGCCTTTATAATCCTTGTATTTAGGCACCTTAGGGCTTTTAATGTCTTTCCAGCCGGCATTGTACTGTCTGTTTAAATCTATCCCTGTCGCATTTGCCTTCCAACGTTTAAAATTTTTGCTCCCTTGATTCATTTTTATAAGGGAAGGATGGAGGCTTTTCGGGAATGCTCTTAATTCTTCCTGTTGGAGAGTGACACCGTCCGGATTGACCATGGGGACAAACCAGATGGTGGCCGAAGTTAAAACGGAGCGGGCACTATAGCCGACGATAGCTTTGTCGTTGGCGTACGCTTCAGCATATTGATTGATCATGTACATGTTTAAATTGGTCGTCATCCATTCCCGTGCATCGTGGGCACCGTTGATGAATGTTGTGGCAGGCCCTTTCCCAAGCCCAATGGCATAGAGGTTCCTGCCGTACTCTGACTTTCCAATGATACTTACTTGAATTAAATCGGGATAGGCATTCTTCAGCCTGCTGATGTCAGCTGTCATTTTTGCAAAGGAATAGACCTGATTTGGGTTGACAATAATGCCTGCTGCCGTGCTGTTTTTTAGAAATGAAAATCCTGAAAACAGAAAAAAGACGGCGATGATGAGTAATTTTACTTTCCGCAAAGGTTTTTTCCCTCTGGTGTATGTAATTTGCTATGTATCTAGTAAACATTATAACAGAAGCGTCTATTATAAAGATGGTAAAATAGTAGTTTTTTGACTAATAATGTAAAAATATGTATTCGTAAATGGGATTTCTTGTTAGAATAAAAGTTAGATAGATATTTCACAGAAAAAGGAATGGGGAGAAAATGAGAATCGGCAAAATCATCTTGTCAGTCATCCTGGTAGTCTCTATTTTTTTGCCTGGCGAGGCCTCCGCGGCCGGGCTTGTTACAGCGCAGCAAAACTTCTCGGCCAAACTTGCTCCGGAACTGAATAAGTATATCAAGTCAGCGGGAGGAACAGTCACTCTCAAATATGAGGATCTCGTCACGGGAGATACTTACACAGTGGGCAGTGCGTTATCGGGGAGGGCAGCTAGCACCATCAAGCTGCCGCTTGCCATCTATGTGATGGAGCTTGCCTCCAAGGGGAAATTGAATCTGAATCAGAAGCTTGTTTATAAAAAGTACCACTATTATGGCGGCAGCGGGGTCATCCGCTATCAGAAGGTTGGTACGTCTTATACGATCCGCGACCTTGTGCAAAAAGCCATGGTCCACAGTGATAACATTGCCTTTATTATGCTCAGGGAAAGGGTCGGGAAGGCTAATTTCATCACCTATATGAAAAGCCTTGGCGCGAAGAATGCCTATCCGAATGGACAAAATCTGACTTCACCGAATGATTTGGCTATATATGCGAAAAAGCTGTACAATTTCTCGAAAGTACATCCACTTGGAAAAGAACTGGACGGGTATTTAAGGAAAACTGTTTATAACACAACCATCCCGAAGGGAATACCAGGAATTCCGATTGCTCATAAGGTTGGAATGATACCCGACTCTAAAATTTATAATGATGTCGCCGTTATTTATGATAAAACGCCTTATACTCTATCAGTTATGACCAAAAATATATCCTATGAGAAGTCTCAAAGAGTCATAGCTGGAATTGCTTCCATTGTTCATAAACACCATAAAGCGAAAGAAGCGGCAATAATTTTCCGAACAAAGGCGGATACACCAGTTTATCTTAAACCTGCAAAAGGACAGGCTATCGGGGCCCTTATGGCGAAAATGGATTTTAAAGTCAAATCCATTCAGGGAGAGTGGGCCGTCATCAGCTTCGGAAAGGGAACTGCCTATATTGAACGGAAATTGATTATAGCAGCGGTTTCACCTGGAGTTCCAAGTGAGCAGTTTATAACCATCCCGCAGAATAATTCAATTATGACAACCGCTCAGAATGCAGCCATTCAAAGCTCTCCAGGGGGAGGGGGGCAATTGGGTACCCTCTTTAAAGGAATTGAAATATTCATTTACGGGGAAACTGCTGACCATTATTTGATAGAAGTAGCAGGTAGGAAAGGATATATTAAGAAGGCTGATATCGCTGTTCCAGTCCAGCCTTCTCCATAATCAAACAAGAAGGGCATCCGCAAAATAAATAGGCGGATGCTTTTTTCCTTTATTTACTAACTTAACCAGTAATATTTCGGGACTTTTTACCCTCTTTTTTGTCAACTTTTTGGTTTATAGTGGAAGAGAACTTTCAAAAACATACAAGATTAGACAAAAGGTGGGAAAAGTGAGTGAAAGTTTCGCGTTTAGCAAAAATATTGGTGAGTTTCGTCGTCCTGTTTTCATTCTTTTTTACCTTAGGACAAAACAATGCGGAGGCGGCTTATTCCTTTCAGGCCAAGGTAACAGCTAGTTCATTGAATGTCCGGTCCGGAGGCAGTACAGCTTATCAGGTTGTTGGTTCTTTAAAAAGTGGCCAGGTTGTCACTGTTCTTGAACAGAAAAATGGCTGGTCAATGGTTTCATCGGGAACCTTGAAAGGATGGGTATCAACGCAATACCTGGCTGCGGTCACCTGGACAGGTTATGTCACCGCCAGCAGTTTAAATGTTCGGCAATCCGCAAGCGCAACAAGTGCAGTCGTTGGCGCCATTCCTAAAGGCACTTCTGTAACCGTTCAAGGCGCAGATGGAAGCTGGCTGAAAGTAACTGTCCCTTCAAAAAACCTGAGTGGATGGGTTTCTTCTTCCTATATCGCTAAGACAGCACCTGCTGTCGTTTATCCTAAAGTAGTATTGAAAGCAAATACAAGTCTCCGGAAAGGTCCGGGAACAACCTATGCCATAATATCTTCTGAAACTGCCGGAACCTATTATGACAAGATTAGCCAGAAGGACGGCTGGATCCAGGTTAAAAAGGCAAATGGTGTTACAGGTTGGATTACCGCGACTCTGCTGGTCGATCCGGCTGCTGTCCTTAAGGGGAAAGTGATTGTGCTTGACGCTGGGCATGGAGGCTATGACAGCGGAGCAGTTGGCGCTGTGTATTATGAAAAAACGCTGACATTGAGGACCGCCCTGCAGTTAGGTTCAGTTTTGCAAAAAGCCGGCGCAAGGGTTATTTATACCCGTAGTACAGATGTATATTTAACACTGGGCAACCGAGTGACCCTCAGTAACCAGAATCTGGCTGATGCGTTTGTCAGTATCCACTATAACGCTCTTAACCGGACAAGCTCGGGTATAATGACATTTTATTATAACTCTGCAAAAGACTATGCATTAGCTTCGAGTATGCAAAATGCTATCATTGCCAAGACAAAGATGAAGAACCTCGGTACGAAATATGGCAACTACCATGTATTGAGAGAAAACAAACGTCCAGCCGCATTGCTTGAGCTCGGCTTCATCTCGAATCCCTATGAAGAGAAGATTGTTTCCACTGCTACGTTCCAAAATAATGCCGTCCAAGGCGCTTATGATGGGTTGTTTAATTACTTTCTTAGGAGATAAATGAAGAGATAAAAAAAGAAGTTGTCAACTAGAGAATATATCTAAGTTGGCAACTTCTTTAGTTCTATTAAAAAAACTAATTAAATTTATTTGAAACTAAAACGTTATCAGGGTACTTACCAACAAATTCAGAAAAAAAGACTAATACCAAGTGGGATAAAATGGTAAAATATAAAAAGCGTTAGACTTTGGGTAGAAAACAATAAGCTTTACCTATTCATCAGAAAAACGTAGAGAAATAGAAAAGCTGTGTCTATTCGCCAAAAAATAAAGACATCAAGGTGATAAAAAGTGGGGAAAAAGATTTTCGTTCAAATAATTGCAATTATTTTGATCTTAGCAGTAATGCCAGGGGCTGCAAAAAGGTACCAAGCCAATACTTCGATAAATGTATTAGGAAGGGGATACAAGGATATTAATATTGAAATTTCACCGGGAGAAGACCCGGCAGTGAAAATCCAACAGGGATTAAATGAGGCAAAAACAAGTAGGACACCCATAAAAGTAATTGTACCTGAGGGTAATTTTATCCTTAATAAGTCTCTTTTCATTTATAAAGATACCTACTTGAAAACCAGCCCTAACACGGTATTTACAAGAAACCATATGGGTTCCATGATGCTGAATGGCACAAGGGTAGACAGCTTTACTGGATATGGCGGTAATTCAAATTTTATTATTGATGGTGGAATCTGGGTTGCCAATTCAGAAAATACGGCTTGTAGTGCAAATATCTTTTCATTTGCGCATGCAGAGAATGTAGTTATTCAGAATGGAACGTTCTTAAATGTTATCAATAGCCATGCCGCTGATTTGGCAGGTGTTGGCTCAGTCCTTATTCAAAATAATAAATTCCTTGGATTTAAAGATAACTCAACGACCCGTTCCTATTCTGAGGCAGTACAGGTAGACGTAATCAGATCAGCAGATTCCTTTTCCAGCTTTGGTTCCTGGGACAGTACCCAGACAAGGAATGTTACAGTAACGAATAATTATTTTGGGGCTTCATCCACTCCGGGATTTACTGCGTGGGGGAGAGGGATCGGGAGTCATACAGCTGTTTATGGAAGGCAATATGACAATATTACTGTTACTAATAATGTGTTTGATGGAATGAGCCGCGAAGCAATTTACGGATTTGCCTGGTCAAATGTGAAAATTCAAGGGAATCAATTTCAAAACATCGCAAGTAACGCGGTTGAAATCTATGTGCCATATGTTGGCTATCATACAGTTAATGCCTTCGGTCAACAGATGAATGTTTCGGAAGGAATAAAAAATATTGTCATTGAGAAAAACAAATTCACCAATATTGGCTTAAAAGCTATAAAACTGAGCGGCAGAACTGGGGCCCCTATTAATGGAGTAAAAGTATTAAACAACCAATTTTTGAATATATCTTCCACAAATTTATTAGATAAGAATTCGTATGTCATCAATCTGCAATCCATTTATGGATACCACCGAATTGAAAACGCATATAAGACTTTTGATGAGGCGAATAATGCTGGCACAAAAGTAGCTGCCAATCTGAAATATCCAACACAAACTGAACCTTTAGGAAAACAAAATTTATACCGATTGCGGACAGGTACATTTAATTCCTCAGCAGTAGCAAAAAGTGCCTTAACTCGCTTCAAAAAAAGCACTGGAATAAACGGCACGGTTTATAAGACAGGGGCAAAGTACTATATTCTGTCTTCCAATATTGCCGGCGAGACAAAGCTGAATCAACTTTACACCAAGTTAAAATCCCAAACTGGTTGGGTTGTTTATAAAGATACCGTGTATAACCTAAGGACAGGCACATTCAATTCTTATACAACGGCACAGGGTTCATTAACCAAATTTCAGAGTATAACAGGTGCAAAAGGGACAATTAAACCTATAGTAATATCAGGAACTATGAAATATTATATTCTTTCCAATGAAATTACTGGAAGAGCAACAATCGATTCTGTTTACAACAAGTTAAAGGTGAAGACTGGATGGGTACTATATAAAGACCTTGGCTATACAGCATCCAGCTATAAAGTTAATATGGGAAAATTCCTAACTAAATCTGAAGCAGATGCCGGAGTCGCGAAGGTTAAAGGGATTGGCGTCCCCGTTCAGAAAATCATTTACTATCCGTAATTCACTTGCTGCCCCCAGAGGACTTTTAGTTCTGTGGGGGTATTTTATCTAAATGAGATAAAACTATTTAAACGAAATAGTGAGAGTGGCTTTGGTAATAGAGTCATCTAACATAACAAAATAAATATAAAGGAGAAGTGGCAGTAAAGAAAAAGGAACGCATTTTTTCGCGTTCCTTTCCTAATATTTATTGTAGTTCTCTTATTATATATGCAGAACTGATCCAGCCATCCAGAGTACCAACTTTAACTTTGTACCAGGGGGTTGTTCCGTTAAGTTGAGTAATCACTTTGCCATTTGCATCAAGTTGCAGGTATACATAGTCACCTCTATTATAGCTGCCGATGATGCTGTAGGCAGTAGAAGCCCCGCTCCGGATATTTAGTGAATCATTGACGTTATAAACGCGGCCTAAATTTATCACAGAAATAAAGTTTTTATACTGGGAGAATGATATTTTGTTTGTCCAATATTCTGTCCCATTGTATTTCAATTTAACCCAGTAATCATTATGTTTTTCAAGAATTTCAAATGTTCCGTTGGCAGGAATAGATATATTCGTCAAGGTTGCACCGCCCTTATTGGCAGATACAGCTAGAACCTGTTTTGCTACAGCAAGTACCCCGGGAGGGAAGTAATCTGCCCCGCTAGGAATTCCTGGATCAGCAGGAACAGAGGTGCTAACTTGGGCTTTATCATATTCCGCCTTATTATAAGGCAGGATTTTTTGCATATGGCTAGCAATTCTTTGGCCCCAATATGGATCGCTTGCATAGTAGAAGTTCATGCCTTCACTATTTGCATCGACACGAGTATTAGTTACAACTGTTTTTGTGCTGTATCCCAAATATGGACCCTTATAATATTTGTAACTAGGATTCAGATATGTTGCTTTCATTTTTTTTGCAATATATTCGATTCCCTGGTCAATACTGGCAAACCGGTGGGCTCCAACAAACGGAGTTGCATCGTAAGCGCCATAGCCAAACAGATTATATTTTACGTAAGCAATTTCCGATTTTCCAAATCCACTTTCATGGATGGCATGAGCTGCAAGGTAGAGAGAGTTAAGACCATATTTGTTGGCAATATCAATAATAAGTTGCCCTTTTCCTGAAAGGACTCCACCCAGACCAATATAGGCATTAATTTGGGTTGCCGTTACAGATGATGGCTTGCGAAGGTCCACAAACTGATAACTATCCCTATTTACAGAATATCCAGTCGATACTTCTTTAATATAATCCCCGGAAACATATCCTGTTTGACCATTAGAAGAAAGTTTGTACCAGCCGTTAGAAACGACAGCTGATGGATAAACGAAAGCAGCTGTTGGGATAGTTGTTAGAATCGAGCCATTAGTAGATGCTGAACTTCTTAAGTTGAGATTGTCTGATGTCACAAACGTTTTATTGCTGATAGGAGTTTCTGTCAATACGGCAGTATTAATATTTACATCTACTTCTTTTGCATAAACGGTTTTACCGCCATATGAAACCGTGTAAAGCGGCTCGCCGTACTGATTGATCAATTTTTGTGATGAAACCAGGTTGGTCGCAATAGCAACTTTAAAGCTGGCAGGGCCACCAGTGTCTGGTGTCGGCCATAGATAGGCTGTTTTATTAGTAGATAGTGCAGCTTGGGGGATTGGTGTATAGGTAATGTTAGCTGCTAAAGAGCTTCCCCAAATCCATCCTGTCATATTTGTACTTCCATTGACTGCATAAGTAACTCTGTACCAATTACCAATGCGCGCATCTGATGCAAGTACAGCACCTTTTTGAACGCTGTAAATAGACGGGTAACCCGAGCCAGCCCATGTACGCAAGGGATTATTGTCCGTTGTGGAAACATAATTCCTAGGCTTCAGTTTCACAAGCTGTCCAACATCAGGAGATTTAACGTAAACTTTTTGTCCGCTGTAATAGACAGTATAAAGTGTTTCACCATATCGATTGACTACTTTTTGGTTTGTAGACAACTCGGAATTCATAACAGTTTTAAACGAGGCAGGCCTACGAGTATCAGGGGTAGGGTAGAGATAAGCAGCCTTATTGGTTAAAAGATTCATAGTAGCTATAGATGTAAACTGATCATAAGCTAATAGATCGCTTCCCCAAACATATCCGCTCTTTGTGACGTTTTTACCAAGATAGGAATAGGTATAAGAAATATTATACCAGTTTCCAATCCGTGATTGACTTGATACCAGCTTTCCTTTTGGTACAGTCATTACAGACTTATAGCTCGTACCAGCTCCTGTTCGCATCACAACGTTCACCTTGGTTTGATAGGTTGTCTTTGGGATTGCAACAATAGTGGCGGCCTCAACAGATGTTGGTTCCGTTATTAAAAAAGGTGCACTGCTTCCCAGTAAGAGCCCTGTAGACAAAAATAGTGCTTTACCGACCTTCATTTAACTAATCACTTCCTTCTTCATTTTCCCTATGGCTCTAAGTTTCTATTTCAAGCGGTGATACGAAAACTGTCTAATAGTGTTTTAATTAGAGCAGTATTTCCCCTGGCAATGTCTTTTGCTGTCAAAAAATGAAAAAATATAATATAATTATCGGATGAAATCAAAATAAAGTAAACATTTATTACAAATTAACTTTCTAAATTCTATAAAATGAGAGAAATTACCTAGTTTATTTTTTAGTTTTGTAGAATTGAAATAGTTGCTATTATAGAAAATACTGTTTAGTGCTCCATTAAATTAGAAATATAAAAATGTCCTGTCATATAGTACCCCGTATTTCCATGCCAAAATTTATTATATATTTTCTTATTTAATTGTCTGATCCTGTTTTTGATTAGAAGAAAGAATTGTATAAAATTAACGATTAAAAAAGGGATTCCTTAAAAAGTTCTTAAGGAATCCCTTTTTATATTGTTTTGAATCACCTTTGCAAAACCAATTTAGAGAAGCTTTTGATGGTGGCGAATCTTGAGGGCGGTGCCAATTAATAGGTTCTATATAAGTAAATTTTCCAGGCGGATTCACTTGATTCGAATGTTCGTTCAAGTTTAAGGCGATTTTGTTCTGCATTTCTAATTGGCAATGCTGAAAAGATGTATTCTCCGCCCATTTTTTTAAAATGGTCTGTATTCAGTTCAAGATTCTTTAGGGAGCCTGCATAGTCCTTCTTAAACATATACCGCTTTCCTAGTTCAGCAGTGAAAATATAACATCTTCCGCCCCACGTATCAAAATACTTGGTAATCGTTTTATTTTTTGCCAGCTCTTTTTCAATAATCTTCCGGAACTCATATTTATAGGTCAGAGGATAAAAATTATTGTACGTATCAAGGGTATAGAAACCATTATATTGAGAGATGGCTGGATGAATACCAATGCTAACAACTCGATAATCTTCTTTCGGCTTTCCTATGTATTTGGCGATTTCTTTAAATTGTTTCTCCGCATAAAACTGTTTGTACGTTGGCTTATCTCGGTGGAGATATTCATCATTTGCCAGAAATAAAACAGCAATTTGGCCTGCAGCAAGGACAACTGCTGTCTTTTTCCATGATACATCGGCTTCTGCCATAATCCTTAGGGCAAGTGCAAAGCTGGTATAAATGACAAACGGGCGAAGAAAATGAAACCGGGCAAAGTTAAAGGTATCTAGAAAGTGGAACCTTTCCGTAAGTGGTAGCCAGCCCTTGTAAAACCAAAAGGCATACCATATAGATAATGCTCCGTTTAAAATGAGCAGCCCCAAAAATAGCTTTTCTTTTTGCCAGCTTTTTTTTTCAAAAATAATAAGAAGGGCAATAATGATAGCCCCCATGATAAATAGGCTGTGAACTGTCATAACATGGTTATGGCCAAGTCCGAAATTTCTCACGGCAAGCCAGGCAGATTGTAAAAAGGTAAGTCGGGCATGAAAGTATTCATCCCGGCTATTTGGTTCATGGTCAAAAATAAAAGAATACACTAGCCTGTATTCTACAAGCATAAACATAGCTGTTAAAAATACTAGTGCTAGTATAAATCGAATATTCCATGTTTTTCTCCTTATTGAATCAACTAACCAATAGAATCCAGCTGCCACGATAAAGAAAAAAAAGCCTAAAACAAAACTTGAATAAAGAGGTAGAAGCAACAAGATCAACCAGTTAATCAGCCTTTTCTCACCGGCTCTAATATTTAATAAAGCCCAAGCGGCCAGCGGCATGCCTAGCGTGCTAAGCATTCCTGAAGGCCAGAAAGGGGTAAGCGCAAAAGCCGCAGCGACAGCAGTAACAACCCAATGCCGATTTGGATCTTTTATTATGTAGCTTTTTAAAAATAGATACATCCCGATAAATGCAACAAACCTTGTAATCGCCTGGCTCACAGCATATGCAGTAATAGTAGGCAGTAATGCATGGAGGAGAACTATACCGCTAAGTTCTGGTCCGAATGCATTTCGTGAAAGTTTACCATTTATAATTTGTGGAATAGTTGAATCAACTGGTCCGAAGGTTTCTCCGCTATTTACAAGGACTTTATACCAGGCAATATTGGAATCAAGATTATCATGGATTCGTATATGGGCATTTTCCTTAAGAAAAAATAATGGAGATAAATAAAGGGTTATAAAGAGTAAAGCAATTACTATTTGTAGTCTTTCTCTTTTCCTTTCTATGCTCATGGTTAAATCTCTCACTCCCATAATAAAGTAACAGTCTTGCTCTATTATTCCTCCAACCATTAAAATTATCCATTATTTTCCGTATTTGCGCAGTAAAAAAGGAAAGGCGTCAGCCTTTCCTTTTTAAACTTATTGAAGTTCTTTGGCAATATAAGAGGTGCTTACCCAGCCATCTTTTCCATCAGCAGTCTTTACGAAAATCCAGGTAATGCCTTCATTTATCTTCGTGATAGGGTTATTTGTGGCATCAACCTGAAGCTGAACATATTGATTAAGTGTAAAGGTTCCGATAGGAGCTAATGATGTAGAAGCTGTTGGTCTAATATTAAGGGAAGTCGCTGTTACTCTTCCTAAGTTTTTAACAGATAAATAGTTTTTATAAACATCAAACCTTGGCTTTGTCCAGTAAATAATTCCATTATAATTAACCTTTACCCAATAGTCATTATGTTTTTCAAGCAAAGTAAATTGTTTGCCTGCTGGAATTGTTATTACAGTTGCCCCGCCTTTTTGGCTGCTTAAGTTTATGGTGCTATTAGCAAAGGCTATTATATTTGCAGGGAATGTATCTAATCCAGCCGGAATACCAGGATTGACTGGAACTGTCGTATTTGCCGCAACGTTATCATAGTCAGCCTTATTGTATGGGAGAATCTTTTGCATATGGGCTGCTATCTTTTGGCCCCATTTTGGATCGCTCGCATAATAAAAATTCATGCCTTCACTATTCGCATCCACTCGGGTGTTTTTATCAACTGTTTTAGTACTGAATCCTAAATAGGCACCTTTATAGTATCCATATGAAGGATTAAGGTAAGTTGATTTAATCCTTTGAGCAATATATTCTATGCCACTATCAACCTGGGCAAAGCGATATGAAGCTACAAATGGAGTTGCATCATATGAACCGTAACCGAATAAGTTATACTTTCCTAATGATATATTTGACGTGCCAAAGCCGCTTTCATGAATTGCGTGAGCGGCAAGATAAAGTGCGTTAACACCATATTTTTGTCCCGCATTAATAAAAACTTGCCCTTTGCCGGCCAGCACACTTGTCCTATTATTTAAATTAGCTGCAATATAGTTATTAATTTGTGTTGCTGTAACCTTGGACGGCTTTCTCAAGTCTACAAATTGATAACCATTTCGGTGGAATGGATCTCCTGTAACGACCTCTTTTATATAATCGCCAGACACATATCCTGTTTTACCATTAAAAGCTACCTTATACCAGCCATTAGAAACCACGTGGGTCGGTGTAAGAAAAGTAGCATTTGGAATCGTAACTATAAGACTTGCACCTGGGTCAGCAGCCTGCCTCATATTTAGGTTTGAAGTTGTAACAAAAAGTTTGCCGCTAATAGCCGTTTCGGTTAAACCAGTTGTCGGCGGTTGGGGAGTAGAAGTAGAAACTACATTCACATCTACAGCTTTAACATAAACAGTACTTCCATTATATAATGTGGTATAAAGTACATCGCCATAATGGTTCACTACTTTTTGCTTTGAAGATAATTTAACATTTGCTGTTACTTTATAAGAAGCAGCTCTGGCAGTATCAGGTGTTGGCCAAAGATAGGCGGTCTTATTTGTAATAAGGGAAGTTTCATTTATTGTAGTAAAGATATTGTATGCTCTTAAGGAGCTTCCCCAAACCCAGCCAGTTTGCCCATTAGTATTAGTTACTCTATACCAATTTCCGATGCGGGCATCTGAAACAAGCCTAGCATCCTTTGGTATTGTCGTAATAGATTGATAGTTCCAGTCTGCCCATGTCCTTAACGGGATATTATCGTTTGTTAAGTATGTTCTTTTTGACAGCTTTACAAGCTGGCCGACATCCCATGACTTAACATAAACGGTCTTCCCTTGGTAAGGTACTGTGTAAAGAAGCTCCCCATATCTGTTTATAACTTTTTGAGTTGTCCGCAGTTCTGCACCCAATGCAGTTTTAAAAAGAGCGGGTCTTCGCGTATCCGGGTTAGGATACAAATAGGCTTGTTTATTAGTTGATAAGTCCATTCCGCTGATGTTGATAAATTGATCATATTGCTTTAAGTAACTACCCCATACCCAACCGTTCTTTGTAATATTTTTCCCCTGGTATGGATAAGTGTAATAAACTCTGTACCAATTTCCAATTCGTTCTTGGGAATAAACTACTTTTCCTTTGGGGATAGTCATAATCGCTTTATAGCCGTTACCAGCTCCAGTGCGCATAATTAAATTAACAGAGGTTGTATAGTAGGTTTTAGGGATTTTAACTACAGTGGCAGCTTCAACATGGACCGTTTCCGGTAAAACAAAAGGCAACGAACTTCCTAATAAAAGGCCTGTTGATAAAACCAGGGCTTTACTAGTTTTTTTCATTTAGTCACTTCCTCATTCATCATTTTCCCATTGGCTCTAATCTTCTATTTCTTTATTTGTCTTTTAAAATATCTGAATAGAAATCGTAAGTATAGAGCAGTGAATACCTCCTTTTTTTGTTCTTACATCAATAGACAAAAAAGAAATCAATACTCTTATTATCGGATTCTTTGTCATAAAAGTAAATATAATGGAGGAATTTCTTTTCAATTTTAGAAAAATGATAGAATGAACCCGGTTTTTGTCATGCATTTTAAGGAGAAGGGGAGGGGTGAAACCAGTCATCAAGTAAAGAGAAATAAAAAAGGAACCCAGCCGGGCTCCTTATATAGTAATTAAGATGAAAAATTTATTTTTCTTTGAGTTTTTCGTTTTTTTCAGTCTTTTGTCGATCAACAAATATAAAACGTTTACTAAATATATAGTTTGCTATTAAAACTACAACATTAGCTGCGATTTTAGATAATGTGCCGTCAATGTGCAGGCCGCTGACAAGAATAATCATTGTAAATAAATCCATGAAAAAAGAAAGAAAACGGAATCCAAAAAAAGCGGTCATTTCCTTTAGTTTATCTTGAAGGGTTGGGGTATTGCTTTCAAACACATATTTTTTATTAACCACATAAGCGAATAAAACTGCAGCTATCCAAGCGATAGTAGTAGAGACTCTATAATCCATTTCTAAAGGTTCTGCTGCAATCCAATATACAATAATGTTTACTAGGGTAGTAAAACCACCCATTATTATATACATAAATATTTTAAACATTTCTTTTGACATATACTTTTTCTTCCCCATTAATTTCTTTTTCATTGTTATATTCGTCGACATAATAAAGAGGCCTATTTTTAGTTTCATTAAAAATACGTCCTAAATATTCCCCGATTATTCCCAGAGATATAAGTTGTATACCTCCTAAGAATAAGATTACTACCATTAGAGAGGGGTATCCACTTACATTAGAGCCAAAAACAATAGTTTGAACAATAATAAAAAATAGATATATAAAAGAGAGTATTGAAATTACAAACCCTAAAATACTCGATAAACGTAAAGGGAAGGTAGTGAAAGAAGTAAGGCCTTCCAAAGCTAATTCGATTAACTTACTGTAATTCCACTTAGTCTCTCCCCCTGCTCTGGGTCCAGCCTCGAAAGCAATTTCCTTTTTTTTAAAACCAATCCAACTGTACATACCTTTTGTATACCTTTGAGATTCTCTTAATTTTTTTAATGCCTCTATACATCGACGGTCTAAAAGTCGAAAGTCTCCTGCATCTGGCAATATTGGGATATTAGTTGTCTTTTGTAACAAACGGTAGTATGTTTTTGATGTAATTCTTTTTAGCCAAGGTTCACTTTCTCTTTTAACACGTGTTGCATAGACATCATCATAGCCTTGATTCCAAAAATATATCATTTCAGGGATGACTTCTGGAGGATGTTGAAGGTCGGCATCCATGACAATGACTGCGTCACCCCTCGCGTAATCAAATCCCGCAGCCATAGCAGTCTCTTTGCCGTAGTTACGTGATAAGTCTATATATGAGACACGTGGATCAATAAGTCTTAAGTTCTTAATTATAGTATTGGTATTATCTTTACTTCCATCATTCACAAATAGTATTTCAAAATTATAACTTGAAATAGTATCTATAATGGAGATAACTTTAGTGTAAAATTGTTCAATAACTTCTTCCTCATTATAGGCGGGAACTAAAATAGTTATTAATTTCATTTTGCAAATATCCTCCATCCTGTTGGCGACATTTTATTATACATTAATTTGGTAAAAATAAAAAGGTAAGACAACAAATATTAGGAATATGTTTAGAGGGCAAGGTGATTAAGATGTTTAAGGATGGTTTCTAATAATTGAATATAAAAGTTGAGTTTATTTCAATTAAAAGTATTTATTTTGCATTTTATATGGAGAAATATTCCTAAATGTAAAAAATGCTCTAATTAATGATATAATATTTTTTTGATTTTATCCTATTATTCAAAAAGGGGCTAGGTTATGTTCAAGAATGACGTGAATATAGTGTTTAGGAAAAAAATTGATCCTTTTATAATAATACTTGCTTTAATAGTAATATTTTTGACAAGTATAATTTTCTATAGAATTTTTGAAAAAGGATATTTTTTTGTATCTTTGGTTGGTGACATGAGGGAACAATACATTCATTTTTTTAATTTATTTCACAGTCAAATAAGAAATGGAGAATTGCCATTTTGGACTTGGAACTATGGACCCGGTGGAAGCTTTTGGAATGAATTTGGGTATTATATGCTAGGTGACGTTTTTATATGGCCGCTCCTATTGCTTCCACAAGAATGGTTTCCTTATTCTTTTATACCCATGACGATAATAAAAATATATTTAATCTCTTTAGGGACCTATTTATTATTAAGAAAGATAGGGACAGATAAGAAAATTTCTTTAACAGCTGGGATAATTTCGAGTCTCGCTTTATTTAATTTTGATCACTTTTATACTCATTACTTTTTTCTAAACTCTGCGGTTTATTTTCCATTTATCTTATTGGGTTATGAAAGATACGCAAGTCAAAAAAAGTTTTTGCTTCTATTCTTTATGTTGTTTTTGGCGGGCATAAGTAATTTTTATTTTATGTTCATTAATACACTTGGGCTAATATTCTATATTTTATTTAGATACTTCTTAATTAATAGAGCTCAAAAAAGCTTTAAAGATTTCTGGGCATTTCATTTTAGGATTGTCGGGATATATCTATTAGCACTTGGAAGTGCAATGATAATATTTCTGCCATCAGTAATTAGTTTGTTTCAATCCAATGCTTTTCATAGACCTGATGTTATTAATTTTGATAATGTGCTAGGAATAAACGATCTGATAAAAAAATTAATTTGGCAAGGTGGCATGAACTTTTTGCCATTATTAATGTTGCCGCTTTTTTTTATAAACGGTAAAAAATATATTCCTCATGCACTAATCAGTATTTTTTTATTTGTAGTTGTAACTTTTCAGGAAATTAATAGAATTGTTGGCGGATTAAGTTCACCATATGAGTTTAGGTCCTTTTTTATCATTAATACACTCATGATAGTACTGGCTGCAATTGCTTTGGATGAAATTAATTTTACAAAAAAAAGAAACATGCTTGTATTGGTTTTATTATCAACTACTATTTGTTTTTGGTTGGAGAAAAACCCATTTACCCATTATGCGAACATAATCAAGTATTTACCAATCGTTTTCGCGCTAGCTTTTATCGTATCCCAATTTGTAGGCTCGAGCAAGAAAAAGTATTTTTCTTTAATTAGCTCAATGGTCCTTATTTTCTACCCGCTAATGCTATCTTATAGTTTAATGAATGACCTTTTAGAAAGGACTGAAGGGAAAGATCCGGGGAGCTATCATAAGGGGGTATGGGGTGTACTTCCGTTAATGAAAAAGTCTGATTATGAAAACCTTTATAATAATGAAAAAGTAAAGTATGCACTTGGGCAATTAAAGGCTGACAGTGATTTTTATAGGATTAATACAAGTGATTCTGAGATATTAGCTAATAATTCCTCAATGACTTACAACTATAAAAGTTTTTATGCTTATAATTCAATGCTGAAATGGAAATTACAAGAATTTGAAATGGATTTTCTTGCACAGCCGGGAAGTAGGAGGCTAAGCACACTTAAAAGCCACATAAACAATACCTTTCTAAATACTATTCTAAACAATAAGTATCATATTTCATTTAAAGATAAACATTCTAATCTATATGGGTACACCCCTATTTTTGAAAAGAATGGAATAATCATTGAAAAAAATGCATTCTATTTACCATTTGGGTTTATGTATAGTTCTGCTTTGCCCGATTCCATGTTATTAAAATATGATGCCGATTTAGATGAGGTTATGTTTAATAATGCGACAGTTTCTGATTCAGTTTTTAAGAAATATAATTTGGAGACAAAATGGACATATAATTTAAAAACCTTGGGGAGTATGTCTAAAGCAAAGATAAACGAGGCTACTAGGGTGAAGAAGAATAATGGCAAACTATTTGTCGATTCTAATAAACCGATTGAAATTTTAATACCAGTTCAAAAACATCCAGAATCTGAACTAACACTTTACGCAAATATCATTCCTTATACAAAAAATGATGGTATAACCATGAATGCTATCACTAGCGGTGGAAAGAACTTAGTTTTTGAAAAGAACATGCGCTACAATCAGTATGATTTGTACCAGTATCATCATGAAGATACAACAAATAAAGTTTTGTTTCGGTTTGGTAAGGATCGTGAAACTGAGTGGGTAAAATTAGTCATTCAACCTGGGAGATTTTTAATTAAAGATATAAATGTGGTAGCAGGAGACTATTCTTTATATAAAAAAAAGGTTAAGGAATACCAAAATAAAAGTTTAAAAGATTTGGTTTACGGAAACAATTTTGTTAAAGGAAATTATAAGAGTGAAGAAAACTCTATCCTTTTTCTTTCAATTCCTTATTCAAAGGGGTGGAAAGCACAGGTTGATGGTAATAATGTAGAAATTTTTCCTGTTCACTCGACTTATTCAGGGATATTTGCGCCAAAAGGTGAGCATAAAATTTATCTGAATTATAAACCCGAGGGGTTTATAATTGGAGGCTTAATTTCATTTCTTAGTATATTTATTTTATCTTTTAATTTACTTAAAAATAGGTATATTAAGATAAGAAGAACAAAGCTAAGAGAAAATAATTAAAAATGTGACTCTACTTCAGTTACCAGTCCTACCACTGAAACGGTTACAAAAATAAAGGGAATGGCGGTATTTAGCCATTCCCTTTATTTTATTAACCTATATATCTTTCTTAGAAGGTTGTAAAAAAATCCTTTATGAACCTGCAGGCTCAGGTTTCCATATTCAGTCCTATAGAGAGAAACCTTCCTTTTGGACGTTTGGTAGGAAACAAGCCTGAGCTCAAGTGATTTAGAAGCTTTTATACGGACAGGTTTTCCGCCATCCAGGCAAAAGTAAAAATCGTACCCGTTTTCAAGCTGTTTATCTTTAAATTCATCTGAATGCAGAAGAAGTGTAAAGGTTTGTTTTTCAAATGGATAAAAGGACTTATTTGGAATTGGTTCAAATGTAACGGAAGAAAGAGTAACCTCTTTCTTAAACTTTTTACCTGTTGCGTAAAACCTTCCAGAAGGGGATTGGGAAGCCTTGGGAACCTTCAGCTTTCCTCTTAAACTCCATTTTCCTTCCTGCTCTTCAAAATCTACTACGGAGGCATGTGGTTTAATATCTGCAGTGATATCGTAAGTGGCTTCTGCCCCTTTTAGATAGAATCGATTTTCTGATTGATGGACAATTGGCATTGTTTCAGTTCCGGTATATAGCTGTGAAAAAAGAAGAAGGTCACTTAATTGTCCGGAGACTGCTAAATCATATAGAGTTTTTTCTTTATGCGGCAGCAGGGCGATTGCGGCTGCTGAAAAATCAGAAAGGAAGGAGCATATGGCCTTTTGCCAATCTTCCCGATCCGTCTTGTCTACGAGAGCATATTTTTCCACATGGAGCCTAAGCACATCCAAAAGGGCTTTCAGGTCATGCTCGGTTGCTATTTTTTGATTTATTCCGGTTTTAGTCAGCCATTCCTTGTTCAGGTTTAGGGCGGTAATCCGATCCAGTGTATTCCTCAATTTCATTCGCTGCTGGGTAATCGAAGGGCTGTTTGCTTCCTCCCGGACACGCCATAAATAAACAGGCTCTTTTACAATTGCGATTTTCCTAGCCAATACAGCCGCCTTTAAAGTCAAATGCATATCTTCATAATACTTGCCTTCTTCGAAATAAAGGCTGTGTTCTTTAAGAAAAGATGCACTCCAAAGCTTATTGCAGGCAATGCTATCCTGTACAAGCCGTGGCTCGGAGGACAGGGCAATACAGGTATCTTTCTCATATAGACCGAATTCATGGTGCCTGACAGGTATGTAGTTTCGTTCATTTGTAAAACGGAGAACTTTTCCAGCTGCAAAATCTGCTCCACATTTTTCCTTTGCCCGAGTCAGCATTTCAATGGCATGTTCCGGAATGATATCATCAGAATCGAGAAAAAAGATCGATTCTCCGCGGCTTAAGTTTATGCCTTTGTTTCTTGTATAGCCAAGACCATGGTTTTCCTGGGAGACGTAAGAAAAAAAGGAGTAGGTGTCCAGGTACGTACGGATGATTTCCTCGCTGTTATCGGTTGAACCGTCATTAATAATAATGACCTCCAGAGGCCTGTATGTCTGGGCTGCCACGGAATCCAGACATTCCTTCAAAAAGGGAGCTGAATTGTATACGGGAATAATGATTGAAACGAGTTTTGTCATATTGGACACCTCGATTGATAAAGTGGAAGAGCTGTTATTCACAGCTCTTCCTTTAGCCAAATACTTTTTTTATGACCTTGGAAGATGCATGTCCATCTTCAAGGCTGCCAAATTCGGATGCGAATCGTTCAAGGGCCTCATGGTATGCGGTTAGCTTCTCAGGTTCATTTATAAAAGCAATGACCTCATCAATGGACGTACAAAGAGGTCCAGGAGCCTTTTCGGCAAGGTTAAAGTAAGTTCCCCGCCTTGACACATACTCATCCAAGTCGTAACAGTACAAAATGATTGGACGTTTCAAAAGCGCATAATCAAACATGACAGAAGAATAATCGGTGATCAGCATATCAGAGATCAAAAAGAGCTCCTGTATATCCTGATACGTTGAAGCATTCAGGATATTGTCTGGTAATTCATGCTGGGAGACCATCGAAGACAAAAGGTAATGAAGCCGGAGCAGAATGACTGTATTTTCACCAACAGTATTGCTTAGCTCCTGTATATTCTTAAGCGTTTTCTGGAACGAATTAGAATCCCAGTCGCGGAATGTTGGAGCGAATAAAAGTATCCTCTTTCCTTGGTCAATCCCTAACTGCCTCTTTACTTTTTCGATAGTCTGTTCTGGCTTGCTGATTAGAATATCATTCCTTGGGTACCCTGTTTCAAGTATTTCTCCCCCATACCTGAACGCTCTTCTGAATATAGCAGTACTGTAAGGATTTGGTGAAACAAAGTAATTCCAAGCGTTTGTTTGACGACTGAGCCTTGAAAGCTCAGTAGGGCTCGGAAGGGCTTTTTGATCATACCCCATCCGTTTAAGGGGGGTCCCGTGCCAAGTCTGAACGTACACCTGGCCTTTTTTCTTTTTGAGCAGGTGGGCGATGCCCTGATTATCAATCCAATACTTAGCGCGTGCCAGATAATAGAAATGCTTCAGGCTGTTACGCTGAACCTTTATTGCAGGTCCGGGAATGTCAACGGCATCCGGTTCTTCGAGAGACCAAATGTAAGTATATTTCCTTCCGGTACGAAGTAGCTCTTCGTATAAATATTTTGGACTGTCGCTATATTGCTTTCCCATATGGCTTTCAAAGACAACCCAGTTTTCCTTCAGGGACAATTTCCTAAACCTTTGCTTAATTGAGTTCGTGATTCTTCCTTTTATTTTACCTAGCTTCGAAATTGGAATGACAGCTTTCCTTTTTTGAAATATCCATTTGATCTGGTCGAATTTCTTCAAGGGAAGCACTTTAATAGCGAATGAATTTTTATGGTTTACAAATAGTACCCTTGAAAAACGGGTATCTTCGGTCTTAATCGTAACAAATTCCGGGATAGCAGGCTTTTTTACGACTCTTTCAATCAAGTTACCTTCATGGTGTACTTGTAAAAAGAGATAATAGTTCCCAGGCTCAACATCCCGAAGGTCCAGAGACACCCGATTCCCTACAGGAATGGAAGCAATTTCATGATGAGTATGCCTGTTTCTTAGTAGCCATGAAGAGGGAGGTTCCTCGCCTATAAGGGCAGGCATCTTCACTTCAGCCTCGAAGGAAAAAGCAACCTTTGATAATTGAAGGTCTCTAATTTCAAATTGCAATTCCGGATTTTCGATCTCCAAAAATTTTTCCTGTAACCTGTCCGGAAAAGAGGGTTTGAAATAATATCGGCCGCCGAATGTATAAATTCTGTCGTTTTCAACTTGAAGGCCATTGATATATTTTTTGTAATCCTCGAACGCTTCCCGGTCATTGATATAAAGAAGGAAATAGAGGATCCGGTCTTTCTCCTGTAACTGAATAAAAGAATATTCATCCATGACTTCATGCATATATTCATGAATCAGTTGATGGAACTTTTCTTTGTATTCTTCATCGTAAAGCAGATAGTCATTTGTGTATAGCTTCAGGTCATGGCGGAGGAATTTATTATTTTTTACCCCCTGATAGAGGCCGAAACCATTTTCTTTCAGAAACTTGTCAAACATACGGTGAGCGGTAATCCGGTTTTTGAAGTTATCAAAGTCAAAGCGCCTGTTTGTAATTGATTTGACTGCAGCATCCTCTACAACACGCCAATAATATACAGGCTCTGGAATGATGCTGACAGATTTTGCAAGGAAATAGGCTTTCCCGGTGAACACAATATCTTCATAGTGGATGCCCTCGGGAAATCTTAATCCATGTTGGTCGAGAAAGGACCGCTTATAGATTTTATTTACAGAGAGACTGTCAAATAATAAAACATTGAATTCCCGGACATTAATGTGTGTCCGTTCTTGTGAATATATTTGTTTATGGTACCAGATTTCATAATTATTGGTCCGGATGACCTGTCCCGCCACAAAGTCGGAGTTTGTCCGTTCAGCCGCGGCAACCATTTTTTCACAAGCGTTGACTGTATACCAGTCATCGCCATCCAGGAACATGAGATATTTACCTGTTGAATTGGCAATACCCGTATTTCTTGGAGTGCTGCAGCCTCCGCTATTCTTGCTGAGGTGAATTGCCTTGAATTGCTGCTTGCCTTCGATAAAACGGTCAATAATCTCACCGGTCCGGTCTGTTGAAGCATCGTTTACGACAACCACCTCCATATTGGAGAGTGTCTGCTCCTCTAATGATTCCAATGCCTCTTCGATATAAAGCTCGTTGTTATATGCGATTACAACGACTGAGAGGATGGGGGATTTATTATCAGTCATCACTCTTCCTCGCCTCCCAGTTCATTAAATAATTTATACCATTGAGCAATAATTTCTTTTTTTTCAAATCTTAAACTGCTTTCGTAAGCGTGTGTACTGAATGACCTGAATAATTCGGGGTTCAGGGCCAGTCTGCGTATCTGTCTCGAAAGCAAGGGAACATCGCCGATAGGAGAAATGAAACCATCCGAGTATTCTGTAATGATTTCCCTAATACCGGGTGCGCAGTCTGTTGAAATGCATGGAAGCCCACACGACTGTGCCTCGATCAGGGACATCGGCAGCCCCTCGGCTTTTGAGGAAAGGACAAAGAAGCTGGAGGAAGATAGGGCATCCTGGACATTACTTGTTTGTCCCTTTAACTCAATTCTTCCCTCCATGCCCAGAATTGAAATCAAAGATGATAAAAACCTTTTTGCCGGGCCATCTCCATAAATATGGAGTTTCCAGTCAGGCAAATCTTTCGCAACCCTGGCGAAAGATTCGATTAAAACATCAAACCCTTTGTCTTCAACGAGCCTGCCCATTGACACAATTGTTTTGTTCCCATACAGAATAGAAGGGTCATTGCTTTCCCGGAAAGGGGAAGGGTTATACATGACACCTGTATTTGTAAAATCCTTGCTGATAAAATGCTCTGCATCCTTCTGGGTAAGGAGAAGGAATTTTGAAACTTGCCTGTAATAACGAAGCAGCCGCTTATATCGGTGCGAATTTTTGGAGGCAAGATAGCTTTCGTGGCTTTGGCCAATCACTTTAATGTTAGGCCTGGAAAGAATCGGTTCAATCCACTGCATGCCCCATACCTGAACGACAATTACAAAGACTTCTTCTTCTCCATATTGTGAAAAAAAAGATTGTACATCCTTGCGTCGTTTGATTAATTGGTTCCGCCTTTTTAGCTCTCCGGCAATTGTTCTGAATTTCAACGCTTTTAAATTTGCCGAAAGCTGCTTGGGCAGCGGAGCCCGGTAACCGTCTTTGTGAAGGACGTGTATTGGGATTTCTTTTGAAAAATAACTTTGGGCATTCTTTTGCTCATTTATACTCAAAACAGCCACACGGTGGCCGTCTTGAATAAACTCGTGTGCCAATATGGATGCTACACGCTGGGCGCCTCCGTGACCGTTATATTCATTTAATACAAATACTATATTTTTTCTTTGCATGCCGATACTCCTCGCTAATCATGCAGATTCGTAAATAGCATTAAAGGGAAAGCCGTTCGGCTTCCCCTTCGTCCTCTGAGAAAACTGCACGGTTTTCCGCCGGAAAATGTTTTAACTTTCCGGGCTTATAGTTACTCAAATAGTTTTTATCTGTAAATACTTCGTTGCAGTTTGAATTTCCACCTCACGCCCGCCAATCGTTTCGGGGGCAGATGGATATTCCTCCTGTTTGGAAGCCCAAACTAAATTTTTCATAGTATGGAACGGATACTTTTTCATACGGAAAATCATCTTGCACTCATAGATACCAGGGTCGAGGCTGGCAACATCTATACCGACTGTAAATTTTGAATAATTATATAACTTGCCTTGTGGATTAAAGGAAATATTTTCAGTGATTTCTTCTGTAAATCCAACTTCTGCTGGGATGATTACTTTAGTAAAAGTATTCTTATGGATTAGTTCAAACATCATTTCCACATCGCTGGCTTTTTCCGTTTCATATCCTCGAACAAAAGCGACACCTTCCACAATGACTGTGTTTCCGGAAATCTTAATATTGTTTACCTGCTGCTGGACTTTATCATGGTTCTCGATAGACAATTTTAATTGGTTGGATTCAGCTGCCAGTTTATATAGAAATGGACTCGGCTGGCTGGAAGACAGATCATCGATACAGGTAACATCCGCTTGATTGGCCCAAAAGCGGAATTCTTCCCAGTCGCCTTGTTCATTTTTGTATCGGGCTGAAAAGCTGAACTTTCCCGGGGTGAAGAAACCTGGAAAATCCTTTTCTGTCACTGATGCTTTAAACCCGGCATCTTCAGGTATTCCGGGTGTTCCTTTATAAGGAATCCGAATAATTGGGACTGTTATCTCTTCACCTGAATGCTCATCTCTGATGGCAAGTTCAAAACTTGTTTCACTGCTTCCGGATTGACTATAAAGATAGCCTGAAATATCAACGGCCAAACCATTACCGTCAACTTTATATTGAACATCTTCAATAGAGTGTGAAAATTTAATTTCGGATCTGATAGCTTCAAGGCTTTTCCGCCCGCTCATGAATTCATTATATACAAAGCCAACCTGCTTCGAATCTCCATAAGTGATTAATTCCCCCTGATGGATCCAGGCAGCTTTTGAGCAAAATGATTCAACTGAGTTTTTATCATGGCTGACAAAAATAATCGTTTTCCCCTGATCCTTAAAGGTGTTCATTTTTCTCATGCACTTTTCCCTGAACATTGCATCTCCGACAGCAAGTGCTTCATCAACGATAAGTATATCAGGGTCGACATTTACTGAGATAGCAAAGCCAAGTTTAGCCCTCATCCCTGAGGAGTAATTTTTGACAGGCTGATGGATGTAATCACCGAGTTCGGAAAACTCAATAATATCATCCACCTTCTTGAGCATATCTTCCTTTGTATAGCCCAGCAGGATGCCCTTCATGAATATATTGTCATACCCCGTCAATTCAGGGTCAATACCGGAGCTGACATCAAGAAAGACAAGAGAGCCGTTTACATCTATCGAGCCGGCTGTTGGGTCGGCTATTCCTGTAATAATTTTTAAGAGGGTGGATTTTCCGGAACCATTTTTTCCAAGGACCCCGATGGCTTCTCCTTTTGGAAAATCAAGAGAAACATCCTTAAGGGCAAGGAATTCTTTATGGAGCCGTTTTTTTGTAATGATTTCTTTTAACGGGCCCCACTTATCTTCATATAACTTATACTTTTTGGTAATATCTTTAACGCTCACCGCGTAGTCCATTGCTTATCCGCCTTTCGCGCCGGGAATTACATAATATCAAGAAAAATAGGCTTCAATCTTTTATAAAGGTAATTTCCTGCGATGAACAGGATAAATACAACAACCCAAAAATAAAGTGAGTAAGCAGGATGTTCCCAGAATCCCTTATGGAAGAGAAGAGACTCACGATACCCCTGAACGATGTAATGGAACGGGTTTAATTTGACCACATAGGCCCATTTTCCAAGGTTGCTGATTTGCCAGAAGACAGGGGTCATCCAGAAAAGGAAAATTAATATAGTATCCAGGAACCGCCCGAAATCCTTGCTCACCGCAACCAATGGTGCGGTTACCGTTCCAATTCCCATTAAGAGCATGAGAGCGGCAAAGTCATAATAAATAAGCTGAAGCCAATAGGCGGATGCTCCATTTAAAGAAATGGCCAATACCACCATAATGACTAATAAAAGAATGAGATGGGTATAAAAGGAAAACAAAATCTGGACCGCCGGCAAAATCGCGATAGGAAAGGGGGTGTTCTTGATAATATGCCTCTTGCTCCTAAATGAGTTTTTTGCGAGACGGAATCCATCATTAAGCAAAAACCAGCCGACCATCCCGACAGACAGCCATTCAAAATAAGATATATTTCCAATTGGCTTTCCTGCTCTGGCCCCAATATTAAACACAAACCAAAAGACCGCAATCCTCATTAACGGATTGACAAGGCCCCAAAGTGAGCCGAGGAGTGTGCCTGCATACTCCCGTTTTATTTCTTGGAGTGCAAGCGTGTGGACCATTTTTCGCCGCATCCACATTTCTCTATAAATGGTAAACATATACGTTCTCCTTTATTGTGAAAGCTTAACGAAAAGCTTTCACTTCATGACTTAAGGCTTCCTGAGTAAAGCTTGACTCACTCAAACCCATTTGGGTTTTCTTTTTGCCACTTCCAGGAATCCACGCACATTTGAGTTAGGTTTTTTTCGGCTTTCCATCCAAGAATCTTTTCTGCCTTGTCCGGATTCGCATAGCAAGTTCCTATATCTCCCGGGCGCCGGTCTGTTATTTCATATGGTATTTCACAAGAACTGGCTTCTTTGAAGGCATTTACAAGATCAAGAACACTATACCCGGTTCCCGTTCCAAGATTGAACGCCTCAATGCCTTCGTGACTATCCAAATACTGGAGGGCTTTTAAATGCCCTTTAACTAAGTCAACAACATGGATGTAGTCTCTGACACCGGTGCCATCATGAGTATCATAATCATTCCCGAATATCGAAAGTTTTTCTCTCTTCCCTATCGCAACTTGTGTTATATAAGGCATTAGATTATTCGGTATACCGCTTGGATTTTCACCAATTCTTCCGCTCTTGTGGGCCCCGATGGGGTTAAAGTAGCGTAGAAGCGCAATTCTCCAACTTTGGTCGGAAACATGTAAATCCCTGAGAATTTCCTCAATCATAAGTTTCGTCCGCCCATAAGGATTTGTGGCTGATAAAGGAAACGTCTCATTAATAGGGACATGGTCAGGGTTTCCGTAAACTGTTGCCGATGAACTGAAAACCATTTTTTTAACGTTATGTTTTTCCATCGCTTCACAGAGGAAAATAGTGCCTGTAATATTATTATGGTAGTATTTTAATGGGATGCTCACTGATTCGCCAACCGCTTTTAAGCCGGCAAAATGCATTACCGCATCAAATTGGTGTTCTGTGAATATGGCATCTAGCGCTTCCCGATCAAGAAGATCTGAAGTATAAAAAGGAAAGTCCTTTCCTGTCAATTCCTTCACTCTTTTAATTGATTCTTCTGAGCTGTTTGATAGGTTGTCTATAACTACAATTTCATATCCGTTTTCTAATAATTCAACCGCGGCATGGCTTCCGATATAGCCTGCACCACCAGTAACAAGAATTCTTGGCATTCAGTCCAACTCCTGTACAATCGTTTTTATAAATAACTCATTCGGTAACATGTTGCTAAAGACCACCCTCATTATAACGAAATCATATGAATAAATATAGTTTCCCCTTATCCAAGTGATTTTAAGTAAAAACATAAAAACATCCCTAACCTGGAGAAAAGTCAGGGAAGTCGGGATTTAAGTTTAGCACTACCGGCTTTCTCCAATTCCATTTGCTGTTTAACGAAGCGAACAAGATTCTTGCTAGCTTGGCCTGTAGAGTATTTATTCCATTCTTGATTAAACTTGTTGATACGGCATAGATCGAATTGATCCTCTTTAATAAGAGACGCAATTTCCTTGCTAGAAAAAACTGTGGGGCCGGGAACAGATTCAATGTAATTAAACCAAAATCCCCTTGTCACTTCATATTCAGCCAAATCGTACGGATAAAAAATGATTGGTCTTGAAAGAATCGAATACTCGAATGGAATCGAAGAGTAATCGGTAATAAGGATATCCGTTATAAATAGAAGATCATTGACATCCCCGTAACCTGAAAAGTCATATGCAAATCCTTTTGTGCTTTCTGGTAATGACAGACAGTTTTTTATGGCTGGATGAAGTTTTAAAAGAACCACATAGTCGTTCCCTAATTCTTTATGGAGTAACTTTAGATCAAGCATAAATTCGAAATCTTCAAGTTCATTTTCCCTATAGGTGGGAGCGTACAGGATAATTTTCTTTTTCTCCAAAAAGGGATATGTGCAGAACAAGCTTTTAGTTATTGCTGTTTTATATGGTTCATCATAAAAAATATCTGTCCTGGGTACTCCGGTTTTTATAATCCGCTCCGGGGCAAGCCCGAACGCGTGTTGGAAAATTTCAGACATAGGTTCTGATCCCGATACTACAAATGTAAAGTTATTATAGACTTTTTCAAAACGTTCAATTGCTCTATGGCTCCTGTTTTTATTTCCTTGATCCTTAATCCCAAACTTTTTGATTGCTCCATTTGCGTGCCACAATTGAATACACGTAACGTCCGTCTTAAATTTGGCTGCGCCGAGGAAACCGTAATAGTTATCAACGAAGATAACCTTTGCGGTTGCAAGATGAAAAACCGAGCGAATGAAATGGCTGATATGCCGAATATCGAAAACCAGGACCTCCAAATTCATTTCGCTTAGAAGCTTATAATTTTTATTGTTTGCCAAAAAAACAATTCTGGGGTATATCTCCTGCTTTTTTAATTCCTTATAGACAGCAAGGCTATTTTCCGGAAACGAGACAACAAATACAGTTTTGTTTTTAAGTGGAACAAAACTGGAAAAGAAAAACAAAAAAGAAAAAAGCCGTAAATAGATATATACGGCGATTTCCCTAACCATTTTTTACTTTAAAAAGGTCTGTTTTTATTTGGGAGGTGGAAATCCCGACAGTCCGAGGTAAATAAATAACTTCACAATACTCTTTCAGAAAATCAAATTTGCCTTTCCAGTCATCGCCCATAACAAAAATATCAATATCGTTATCTATAACGTCTTGTATCTTTTGCTCCCAATTATTTTCAGGGATTACTTTATCTACATAGCGAATGGATTCCAAAATCATTTTCCGGTTTTCAAATGAATGGTATGCTTTTTTATTCTTAAGGTCATTAAACTCATCGGTAGAAATTGCAACAGTTAAATGATCGCCAAGTTCACTGGCTCTCTTTAATAAATTAATATGGCCCCAATGCAAAAGATCAAAGGTGCCATACGTAATTACCTTTTTCATCATAAACCTCCTGGTATTTACGTTGAAATATTTTTAGAAGGAAATAAGGAATTTTATCAAAAAAGATAAAAAAATATTGCCTTAACTCCTATTGACTATTCAATTCTAAGGGAAAAACAGGTCATTTGCAAGCTAAGACAGATGGTGGGTTCTTCCTAAAATGTACTTACCCAAATTGACGAACTGTTAACACAAATTCGAATAAAAGTTGGAAAAGTGAAAGATTGGTTAATGACTTTCTATTTATGGTACCCTATATTTATTAGGAAATCCCATCAAGATAAATATTGCGGTTAGAACAAACTGGCTCGTATAAAATACGAAAACTAAATCTGAAGAAGGAATAAAAAATGCTGAAAACCATAAAACAATTAGAGATTTTCAAATCCGTGTATAAAATAGTGTTTAGGCTGACAGGTACTCTGCCTGCTAAAAGGAAATTGATTATTTTTGAAAGTTATCTCGGGAAACAGTACAGTTGTAATCCCAGGGCCATTTATGAATACTTAAGGAATAATAAGCCTGAGTACGACATGTATTGGAGTATTGACCCCAGATATAGGGCATCTTTTGAAAATAAAGGGATCAAAACTGTTGACCGTTTCTCATTAAAATGGTTGTATCTTATGGCGAGGGCCCGCTTCTGGGTATCCAATAGCAGATTGCCGCTCTGGATACCTAAGCCGGGCCATACGATTTATCTGCAAACCTGGCACGGCACTCCTTTGAAAAGGCTTGCTGCTGATATGGAAGAAGTCCATATGCCCGGGACCGATACAGATAGTTATAAAAGGAACTTCCTGGAGGAGTCTTCCAGGTGGGATTATTTAATCTCACCAAATGAGTATTCAACAGAAATATTCAGAAGAGCATTTGACTTTAAAAAGAAAATGATTGAGTCCGGTTACCCTAGAAATGACTTTCTATATAATAGAAACATCGATGAAAAGGCTAATTCCATTAAAGAAAAACTAAGTATACCATTAAACAAAAAGGTAATACTTTACGCACCCACATGGCGGGATAATCAATTTTATGATAAAGGGAAATATAAGTTCAACCTTGAACTTGATTTGGAAAAAATGCGGAATGAATTAGGAAGTGAGTATATTGTCCTTCTCAGAATGCACTATCTAATTGCGGAAAACTTAGACCTTTCCGGCTACTCTGATTTTGCAATGGATGTCTCGGGACACGAGGATATCCGAGAACTATATATTATCTCCGACCTTCTAATTACAGATTATTCTTCAGTCTTTTTCGATTTTGCAAATCTTAAGAAGCCGATGATTTTCTTTGTGTATGATCTTGAAAACTACAGGGACCAGCTGCGTGGCTTTTATTTTGATTTTGAAAAGGAAGCACCCGGCCCACTCGTAAAGACCACATCCGAAGTAATAGAACTAATAAAAGTTATGGCGGGAAGTGAGGATATTCTTCCTGATGAGTATTTGCGATTTTACATGAAATTTTGCCATCTTGAGGATGGAAATGCTTCAGCACGTGTGGTTAAAGAGATTTTTGATTAAGTATGGAAATTTTGACCCGAATTAAAGTTGTTGTAATTGGCCTGGCAAGTTAAATATGGACTATGGGGAAAGTTATATGAATGATGCAATCAATGTACTTGGAATTCCATTTGCAAATCTTACCTTCGATGAAACGATTGAATTGCTGGATAAAAGAATCAGAAAAGAAGAAAAAACTTTTCTGGTAACTGCTAATCCGGAAATTGTTATGTATTCTTTAGGAAATCCTGATTATAAGGAACAACTCCTAAAAGCTGACGTGGTCGTTCCAGACGGAGCGGGCATTGTGCTTGCCTCGAAATTACTAGGAACTCCCTTGAAGGAAAGAGTAGCCGGGTTCGATATTTCGATACGCTTATTGGAACTGGCTGAAAAAAATGGCTGGAAAATCTTCCTTTTAGGGGGAAGGAAAGAAGCTAATAAAAAAGCGATAGAGTATTTAAGAAGAACATACCCTAACCTCATAATAGCTGGTAGCCATCATGGTTATTTTAAAAATGACCATGAGAATATTGTAAAGATGATAAGAGAAACTGCTCCCGACATCGTATTTGCTGCGCTAGGCTTTCCAAAACAAGAGGATTGGGTAGCAAAAAATATAGGGGAATTCTCCAAGGGGCTTTTTATTGGAGTGGGGGGTACCATCGATATTTTGGCGGGAGAGGCAAAAAGGGCCCCGTATTTCTGGAGGAAATTAAATCTTGAGTGGCTTTACCGCCTGATTAAGCAGCCATCACGCTGGAAGAGAATGCTGGCGCTTCCTCTGTTTGTGGCAGAGGTGTTAAAATACAGGAAGCGCAGTTAAATCGGATGCTTTCCGAGAAATGAAACCTTTCCCTGCGACCTGTCGTCTATTAAGAGTGTGTAAAGAAAAAAGTATACAACTTGTTTGATTGTCTCTGATTCTGGCAATATAGCAAGAAGGCATATCTATTAGACTCCTTTTGTGCTATAATATGTTAGCTTGAAATGCCTATTATTTATCTTTAAAGGGGCATTATAACCATAAGGAGGGTCCCTATGTTTTATTTGACCTTAATTATATGTTTTATATGCTCCGTTCTGATTACTCCGTTGATGATTAAATTGGCGTACAGGTTGGGAGCAATTGACAGGCCCAATCAAAGGAAAGTGCATGCAACCCTGATGCCGCGTCTTGGGGGCCTGGGTATCTATATAAGCTTTTTGCTGGGGATTTTCATCCTTGGCCCGGACAGCAAGTACCATTTAGCGATTATGATCGGAAGCTTGATTATAGTGGCAATTGGCATATTGGATGATATTTTTCAACTTTCGGCAAAAGTAAAATTTGTCGCTCAAATTGCAGCTGCGTTAATCGTTGTTTTTTATGGCGGAATTGATGTCGATTTCATCAACCTTCCATTCGGCGGACAGCTTGATTTTGGAATGTTGAATGTCCCTATCACTATTTTATGGATCGTTGGCGTTACAAATTCAATTAATTTACTGGATGGCCTTGACGGCTTGGCTGCTGGGGTTTCATCAATCGCTCTTATTTCGATATCGAGCATGGCTATCATTATGGGGGATACGTATGTTATGGCAATTGGATTTATCATCCTGGCATGTACGCTGGGTTTCTTGCCGTTTAACTTCCATCCCGCTAAGATATTCCTTGGTGATACAGGAGCATTGTTCCTTGGCTACATGATTGCTGTATTGTCGCTGCTAGGATTTAAAAACGTTACATTTATCTCCTTTATTATCCCGGTCATCATTTTGGGCGTACCGCTTTCGGACACGATTTTTGCTATCGTAAGACGCCTTGTTAAAAAAGCGCCGCTGGCAGCTCCGGATAAGTCACATGTACACCATTGTTTGTTGAATCTTGGTTTTACCCACAAACAAACTGTCATCCTTATTTACTCGGTCAGTGCGTTGTTCGGACTTGCGGGGTTCGTATTTTCGATGACAACCATGTGGGGGTCTCTATTGATTCTGACATTGATGTTACTGGCGATAGAATTGGTTGTGGAAAGTGTTGGATTAATAGATAAGAACTATAAGCCGCTGCTGAATATGATGAGAAGTATCAAATTTGCGAGAAACCGATAAAAAGACTGGTCTGCTTATCCAGTCTTTATTAATAAAAGACGGGCTAAATGAGAAATGAATCTCTTTTAGCCCGTTTTTTTATTATTCGGTGGTAGATTTTACGTCGGATGCTTTTAGTCCGAGATGTTCCTTTAATTCATTGGACATGTTAGCTAATGCATGTTCATCCAACTGATAGTAATAGACTCTTCCAATATAGGAATCCGCTCCTTCTAGGGTAAGGGATTCTATATCCAATCCTGTCAGAGCATAATCATAGAGTGATAGAATTTCACCAAACTTGAAGTTCGTGCTGATATTGTCGCCAAGTGCCTGCATCAGTTCTCCATACTTGGTGATTGATCCTGCGGAAATGGCTTTGTCAATGATAGCCTTTAAAACAAGCTGCTGCCGTTTACCGCGCTCTATATCATTATCGATTTTCCTTGTCCTTGCGAGTGCGAGCGCCTGCTCGCCATCAAGATGCTGTTTTCCTTCGTAAAGGGTAATTGCCCCGCCCCGGTCCTTGCTGTCCTGCTCGGTAAACGTAACAGGCACATCAACCGTGATGCCGCCTAATGCCTCGACGACATCGATAAAGGCATCGAAGTTCAACTTAACAAAGTAATCTACAGGAATATCAAATGTTTCTTCAACGGTTTCAATCGTTCCGTCCACCCCGCCAAATGCATGGGCGTGAGTTATCTTATCCTTTTTGCCCTCAACCGGGACATAGACATAGGAATCCCGGGGGATGCTGACCATTTTGACTGACTTGTCGTTTCGGTTAAAAGTAGCGAGAATCAAAGAGTCTGTCCGGGTAGCGGAGCCAAACTGTCTTTTGCCGCTGTCGTCCACGCCCATAATCAGGACAGATATGTTATCATGCTTCGGGCTGACCTTTTCCACCCGCTTGGCGGACTGATCGCCGCGCTTCAATTCCTGATTTGACGCTTCCATAATATTGGCCGCTTTTGCAAAAAGGAAGGCTCCATACGTAATGCCGCTAAGCAAAATTAACGTGAGGGGAAGAGTGATGAAAAAGAAAATACGTCTTTTTCGTTTTTTCTTCCTTATTGATTTATTAGTTATACGAGTTTGAGTATTCAATTTAGTATCTCCTAAAGTTGGATTTTAAGAAATTAATCATGCTACAACTTCCTATTATAATACTACAATTGAATTGACAGCAATAAGCTTTTATTACAATAAATGCAATCTTGTACCAATCTTGGTCACGATATACTGGTTTCAAGGTAAACCAATACACCTGATCGAGTCTGGCATTGTCCACTTGTCAGATTGACTATCGACGCAATGAACTCCTCTTGTTTCTCTTCCTCTACATACGTTTCAATCTCCACCTTATCAAGATAATGGATCTCCTTTATTTGATAAGGCGAGGAGCGGAGTTCATTTTCGACTTTTCCAAGCAGGGTGTAGTCAATTGTCGTGTGAATAACCCGCATCAGTCTCCGTTCGACGATCCCTATTTCTGTGAGGGCCTCCGAGGTGGCTTTTCCGTAAGCTCGGATAAGGCCGCCGGCACCGAGCTTGATGCCGCCAAAGTATCTTGTCACAACGACAACCGTATCCTTTAACTTTTTCTTTTTCAAAACCTCGAGCATCGGAACTCCCGCTGTTCCGCTCGGTTCCCCGTCATCATTAGCTTTCTGGATGTGGTCGTTTTCGCCGATGAGATAGGCGGAGCAGTTGTGGGTTGCATTCCAGTGCTGCTTTTTAATATCCGCAATAAATGCCTGAGCTTCTTCTTCAGTCTCGGCCCGCGCCACATGGGCAATGAAACGTGACCTTTCGATATTTATCTCATGCGATCCAGTTTGTTTCACAGTATGGTAAACAGCCAGCATAACCTGACTCCTTTCCTGTAAAAAGGTTGAAATAAAGTTCCTAAGATTAGCAAGCAAGGCAGTTGATTGGAGCGGAAGGCACGTAGACTCCGGCGGGATGCAGCGGCAAGTGGAGACCCCACAGGCGCTCGCGCCGAGGAGGCTCCACTGGCGCCCCGCGGAAAGCGAAGTGGCGGGAGCGGAAATCAACAGCAAGTAATGTTTGTATAGAAATTTCCAATTCAACCTATTTAGCTATATAACTACCCAAATTTAAATATTTCCCAACCTGTAAATAGGCCCTTTTAGCCAAAAATTAGAGTTTATTACAACATTGAGAAAAGTTGTCATGATATAATTATGACTGCCTACATAGTAGAAACAAAAAACTTAAGGCATTTTGATTCCCGCTTAGTCATAAAAACCTACTCATTCCATGTTTAGCATCTCTTTCTATAGGCTAAAGGATTTAGATAGAGAAAGCAATCGTGAATCGTTTTGCCGGTTTTTGGTGAAATTCGGCAATTCTGCCATTTAGGGTATAGTCTCGTTGACCCTTTCACGATAAACTAGGGATAAAAGGATTTGCCGTTTCTGGCCGATCCGTAACGGAGTTTAGGCGAGGCGGAGAAAGCGATGAAAATTAAGGATTTTGACACGAAAACACTCGACACCATCCTGAACAGGATGATCGAATCGGTCGAGCGTAGCAAGAAGGAAATTTATACGATTGGGGAACAGTCCCGATTGGATTATGAAAGGCTGAAGTCCGAACTGGCGGAAGTGGAAGATCTTACTGCCAGGATTATTTGCGAAGGCGAAAGGCTCGAAAATCGGGTTCGCACCGCAAGGGACGAGCTTTCTGAAATCAGCATACACTTTAAGAATTATGAAGAAGAAAAGGTGCACTCCGCCTACGAGCGCGCACATGAGCTGCAGATGGAACTGACCCTGAACAGGCAGCTCGAAAGGCAGCTGGTAGAGCGGAAAAAAGATTTGATGCGCAGGATGCGCGGTATCCGCGATACGATTGAAAGGGCGGACCATTTAGTTTCCCAAATTTCAGTCGTGATGAATTATTTAATGAGTGATTTAAGAGAAATGGGTGAAATCCTCGAGGATGCGAAGCTGAAACAGGAATTTGGCATCAAGATTATCGAAGCGCAGGAAGAGGAGCGCAAGAGACTGTCGCGGGAAATCCATGACGGGCCCGCCCAAATGCTCGCCAATGTCATGATGCGTTCCGATTTAATCGAACGTGTGTATCGTGAAGAGGGGCAGGAGGCAGCTTTTGCAGAAATAAGAAGCTTTAAACAAATGGTACGGACGTCTTTATATGAAGTGCGCCGAATCATATATGACTTGCGCCCGATGGCACTTGACGACCTTGGCCTTATTCCAACATTGAAAAAATACTTGCAGACGATTGAGGATTATTACAAAACTGTCAAGATTACGTTCCAACCTTTGAAAGAGGAAACGAGGCTTCCGGCCAATTATGAAGTGGCCCTTTTCCGGCTTGTCCAGGAGTCTGTCCAAAATGCGCTGAAGCATGCGGAGGCAAAAGAAATTCAGGTACAGCTGGAAATCACCGAAACGTCGGTGACAGCGATTGTGAAGGACGATGGGAAGGGCTTCGATCAGAAGAAGCGGAAGTACAATTCGTTCGGCATTATGGGGATGAAGGAAAGAGTCGATCTTTTGGGAGGCCGGTTTGCGATTTCGTCCAAACCGGGTCAAGGGGCGGCGGTCATCATCCAGATCCCTGTTCCGCCAGAAAAATAAAGCGGCAGGCAACAGTGAAGGAGGAGGCGATTGTGATGAAGACAAAAATAGTGATTGTTGATGACCATCAGCTGTTCCGCGAAGGCGTGAAAAGGATTCTTGAATTTGAGAAGTCCTTTGAAGTCGTGGCGGAGGGCGATGACGGGACGGCTGTATTGGATTTAATTAGTGAGTATGATCCGGACGTTATCATTATGGATATAAATATGCCAACCTTGAACGGTGTCGAAGCTACGGCGATGGCGATGGAAAAATATCCTGATGCGAAAATCATCATTCTGTCGATTCACGATGATGAAAATTACGTCATGCATGCGCTTCAAACTGGAGCGCGAGGGTATATGCTGAAGGAAATGGATGCGGATGCGCTTATTGAAGCGGTTAAGGTCGTCGAGGCCGGCGGATCGTATCTCCACCCGAAAGTGACCCATAACCTTGTTAATGAATATCGCCGCCTGGTTGGGGCGGGCGAAGAAAGCGCTGCAGCCGCCCTGCAGAGCCCTGAAGTCCGTCGTCCATTCCATTTGCTGACGCGCAGGGAATGCGAGGTCCTTCAGATGCTGGCTGATGGCAAAAGTAACCGCGGCATCGGGGAAGCCCTTTATATCAGTGAAAAGACGGTTAAAAACCATGTGAGCAACATTTTGCAGAAAATGAACGTAAACGACCGCACCCAGGCAGTCGTTGTGGCGATTAAGAACGGCTGGGTAGAGGTACGGTAGGGTTGAGCGGCTTCTAATGAACCCTTACTTGGTATTCGTTAGGTAAAATTGAAGACCATGACTGCGCTTGAACTGAATCTAAATGATTCGGCGTTGGTTTACATGAAGAAACACGGGTGAGCGCCTGTGTTTCTTTTTTTATGGGTTGTGTGCTAGCAGTGTGCTAGCTTTATCCGTGGATTTTTACTTTTATCCGTAATTCGGTATATGCGTAAACTTTTAATTTTACCCGGAATCACGGTATACGTTACTCAATCCAATTTACTCTTAATTCTCTGCGGCCAGCATTTAAATTAACAAATTGAACAAGCCATCCCGTCAGCGGGTAGGCTTCCCATCCAATAAAACCCAAACTCCATTTACCCCTGGTACTTTAGTCTCTATTAATAAACTGAAATCCCCGGGTACAACCGCTCATTTTTCGTAATCTTTTTTTGCCGAAATAAAAAGAACGGTGTACGGGAAGGGTATAAATACCTAAAAACGTTCGTATATTATCGGGAAAATTGACTTTTTTCAGAAAAAATAAGCGGAAACACACGGATTCTCCCGTTTTGTAAGTGTTTACAAGTTATTCTTTTGCTAGGTAAAATAGTAGCGGTGCCTAGCACCTAATCGATTAATAGGGGAGTGCGCAATTTGAAGGGGTCTTTTAATAGGATCGGAAAAACGGTCACTGCGGCCGCACTTGCATTATCCGTATTTTCATCGCCTCTGTCATGGGGACACGCGAATGCGGCAAAGCCGGATGACGCCGGCAAGTTTAAAGTAGATTTAAGGATTTTGGGCACGACGGATATTCATACTCATCTGTACAACTACGATTATTATAAAGACGCTCCAACAGACGAATTTGGTTTTGCAAAAACAGCTACCTTGATTAAGAAGGCTAAAGCTGAATCGAAAAACTCGCTGCTATTTGATAATGGCGACCTGATCCAGGGCAATCCGCTTGGCGATTACAAAGCGAAGGTCGATGTGCTTGAGGATGGCGAAGTTCACCCGGTATTCGAGGCGCTCGGGCTGCTGGGTTATGATGCGGCGACTGTCGGGAACCACGAGTTCAACTATGGGCTCGATTATCTTGATGAGGTGCTTGATGACGCGCCAATGCCGTATGTGAATGCGAATGTCTTCAAGGACGATGGCGATAAAGATCCATCCAATGATGTGAATTACTTCAAGCCTTACCAGATTCTCAATAAGAAAGTAACTGACCGGACCGGCAAAACCCAAGTGATCAAGGTCGGTGTCATCGGCGCAGTTGCTCCGCAAATCACGCTTTGGGACAAGGCTAATCTTGAAGGGAAAGTCATTACAAAGGATATTGTGAAATCGGTTGAAGCCAATATCCCTAAAATGAAAGCGGATGGCGCTGACCTGATCATCGTCCTTGCCCACTCCGGCATGGGGGATGCGGCTTATCAGGAGATGGAGGAAGATGCGGCTTACGACCTGACGAAGGTGGAAGGCGTCGATGCGATTCTGTCCGGCCATAACCACAAACTTTTCCCTGGCGATTTCAAGGACCTGCCAGGTGTTGACTCGGCAAAAGGAACCGTGAACGGCGTTCCGTTCGTCATGCCTGGCAACTGGGGCAATAACCTCGGTGTCATGGACCTAGTCGTAGAGAAAATAAAAGGCAAGTGGACAGTGGTTGATTCCAAAAACACTTTAAGGCCGATTTACGACACAGTTACGAAAAAGAGTCTTGTTGACGCTGATCCGGCTGTCCTCAAAGCTGTAAAAGAAGCCCACGAAGGCACGGTGAATTATGTTCGCCAGCCAGTCGGCAATACAACTGCTGACATTCACAGCTACTTCGCGCTCGTCCAGGATGACCCGTCAATCCAAATCGTTACGAACGCGCAAAAGTGGTATGTTGAAAAGCAGCTTGCTGGAACTAGGGAAGAAGGCCTGCCAGTCCTGTCTGCGGGTGCTCCGTTCAAAGCGGGCGGACGAAATGGCGCGAGCTACTACACGTACATTCCAGCCGGAACAATCGCCATTAAGAACGTGGCCGACTTGTACCTGTACCCGAACACAGTCGCAACCGTGAAGGTTACCGGTGCGGATGTAAAGGAATGGCTTGAAATGTCCGCCGGGCAGTTCAACCGAATCGATGTGAACAAAGCCGGCGAGCAGACGCTTGTGAATAACGATTTCCCAACCTATAACTATGATGTCATTGACGGCGTCAGCTATGAGATTGATGTAACTGAGCCTGCAAAATATGACCTAAAAGGCAATTTGTTAAACGCCTCCGCAAACCGAATCAAAAATCTGGAGTACAACGGCCAGCCAATCGATCCGAAACAGGAATTCATCGTTGCGACAAACAACTACCGTGCAAGCGGCACTTTCCCTGGAGTCCGCAATAACACTGGCGTGACGATGTACCCCGACGAAAACCGCCAGGCGATCATTGATTACATTTTGGCAACCGGAACCATCAATCCTTCCGCTGACCAAAACTGGCAGTTTGCTGCTGTTGAAAAGGATGTAAATGTATCGTTTGAATCTACGCCAGATGCGCGCAAGGTCCTCAGCGACAACAGCCCGATTTCCTATATCGGCGATGCGGCGAATAATTTTGCAAAATATGGCCTGAAATTGCCTGTCGCTGTTCCTGTACAGCTGTTGGGCATCAATGACTTTCATGGCCAGCTCGATACCTTCAGTGCGTCAAAGAACGCGGGCGGTGCAGAGTATCTGGCGGCCCACCTGAAAGCGCGTGAAGCAACAAACCCTGACAATACTATTATGCTGCACGCTGGTGATGTGGTTGGCGCGAGCGCCCCTGTCTCTGCTTTGCTGCAGGATGAGCCGACAATCGAAATCCTCAATGAAATCGGCTTTGATATCGGGACACTCGGCAACCATGAATTCGATGAAGGCGTCGCAGAAATGCTTCGCCTCATCAACGGCGGAAGCCATCCGAAAACCGTCGAGAAATATGGCGTCTTTGAAGGAGCGGCTTTCCCGTATGTTTCAGCTAACGTCATTGATGCAAAAACAAAGCAGCCAATTCTCGAACCTTATAAAATTTTGGAAAGAGGCGGCGTGAAAATCGGCTTTATCGGTGTGACGCTTTCCGATACGCCATCCATCGTCACCGCGAGCGGTGTCGCAGGAGTGGAATTTACGGATGAAGCGGAAGCAATCAATAAATACACCGCGGAACTGAAGGCGCAGGGCATTGAAGCGATTGTCGTCATTGCTCATAATCCAATTCTCTCCGCCGTTGACGGCTCCAATCCGACTGAAGAACTTGTTGGTATTGCCAACTCCATTGATGACGAAGTGGATGTCATCTTCGGCGGCCACAACCACCAATACGCCAACACGGTTGTGGACGGAAAATTGATTGTCCAGTCCTGGTCTTCAGGAACGGCTTTCTCGGATGTCGACCTGCTTGTAGATCCAAGGAATGGTGAAATCGTCAGCAAAAAAGCGGCTATCGTTGATGCGGTCAGGACCATCACTCCTGATGCCAGCATTAAAGCAATCGTCGACAAGTATGCCGCCGATGTCGCGCCAATCCTGAATGTAGTAATTGGTACAACTCCGGCTGCTATTTCGCGCACGGAAAATGCGGATGGCGAGTCCCCGATGGGTAACCTGATTGCCGATTCCATGCGTGCCCATACCGGTACTGATTTCGCCTTCATGAACGCGGGCGGCGTGCGAGCGGACATTGACGCAGGCGACATTACCTGGAAGGAAGCATTCACAGTCCAGCCATTCGGCAACGACCTTGTGACCATGACCCTGACCGGGGCGCAAATCAAGACATTGTTTGAACAGCAGTGGGGCTCTAAAGCTAGAATTCTCAAAATCTCAGGTTTGAAGGTAACCTACAACGACTCCCTTGCAAAAGGCAGCCGGATTGTTTCGTTAACGAAAACGGACGGCACGCCAATCGTTGCCGACCAGGTATACACCGTGACGGTCAACAACTTCATGGCCGACGGCGGCGATGAATATTACGTCCTTAGAGAAGGAAAGAATCGTGAAGTCCACGTAACCGACCTTGACGCCCTTGTAGAATACATCAAGGCAAAAGGAACAGTCGCCCCGGCAGTCGAAGGCCGGATTGTGAAGTTGAATAAGTAAATCTATTAGTCTACATGCGTTATTTTGCAAAAGATATATTGGATCGCCTTTTGCAAGTAAATAAAGAACCGCATCCTCCAATGGGTGCGGTTTTTCTGTTCGGATGGTGCATCCCGGCTGGTTTTTCGATACAATAGGAGAAGATGACTGGATAAGGATGGTAAATAATATGAAAACGGCCGTTGTAACGGATAGTACCGCTTATATACCCCGCGAGCTGCGGGAAAAATTGAATATACATATGATTCCCCTAAATGTGATATTTGGCGAAGAGGCGTACCAGGAAGAAGTGGAAATCACCGCCAGTGAGTTTTATGAAGAAGTAAAAACAAAGGATCTGCCAACAACCTCACAGCCGCCGATCGGACAGTACGTGGAGCTGTATGAGAAACTGGCAAAGGATTTTGACGAGATAGTCAGCATCCACTTATCGAGCGGCATCAGCGGCACATTCCAGGGTGCCGTAACAGCAGGGACGATGGTTGAGGGTGTGAAACTGTTTCCGTTCGATTCGGAAATCAGCTGCATGGTCCAGGGCTTTTACGTCCTAGAAGCCGCTGAAATGGCCTTGAATGGAGAAGGTGGGGAGGCAATTAACCGACGGCTGGAGGAAATGAAGCAGTCCGTCCGGGCTTACTTCATGGTCGATGACCTCGCCCATCTTCAACGAGGCGGCCGCCTGTCAAGCGCGCAGGCGTTGATTGGCGGACTGCTCCAGGTTAAGCCACTCCTGCACTTCGTGGACAAGAAAATAGTTCCTTTTGAAAAAATCCGCACCCGTAAGCGCGCGATGAACCGGATCGTCGAACTGCTAAGTGAAGCCGCCTCAACTGGCGGTGACTACCGGGCGGTCATCATCCATGCCAATCGCGAAGCAGAGGCGATTGAATGGAAACAGGAGCTCGAAGCAGAACTTCCAAACGTTGAGTTCATGATCAGCTACTTCGGCCCCGTCATCGGCACCCACCTCGGTGAAGGCGCGATGGGGTTGGGATGGTATAAGAAGTAACTTAGGTTTGTTATAGATGTTAAGTGCGGCGACGCGTGGCGTGGGATGGCATGACATGACTTGGCGAACTATTAACATGTTTGTAAACTTATAAAACTGTATGCAGGCCATCCCGCGGGCGGGATGGCTTTTTCAATTGGGGTTGTTTTTAGTTATGTCGATGGTTAATTCCGGGTAAAATTCAAAAAGTCCGGGGAAACGGAAAAAATTCCGGCAAACCTGGAAAAAATTCCGGGTATGGACACAAAGTTTCCGGATAAATAGAAAAATTTACGGGAAAAGTAGACCTGTTCATTTTGTCCTCCTCATGAAGATGACCCGGGTGACTTTTGCCTAAAAGAATATTTGTGAAATAGTGAACATTCTGTTAAACCTCCACGAAACCCACCAAAAGGACTCCAAAAAGTGGGAGAATGGAGTGGAGAGACAAAACGTTATTTATCTCGTACAACCAGTCCCCGCATAAGTTGATTCCAATCAAAAGGTGAGGGTGATGAAAATGGTTTATGATTTGGTCCTGATCCATCCGCCGACGGTGTATGATTTCCGGAAGGAGATGCTGTTTACCGGTCCGATCAGTGATGTGGTGCCGTCGTCGCCGGTTTTTGAGATGTATCCGATTGGGCTGACGAGCATTGGTGATTACCTGGAACGGTTTGGGCTGAAGGTGAAAATCATCAATATTGCCAACCGGATGCTGCTGAACTCGGATTTCGATGTCGAAAAGAAATTGCGCGGCATCAAGGCGAAGGCGTTCGGAATTGATCTCCACTGGTTGCCGCATGCCCATGGCAGCATTGAAATTGCCAAGATTTTAAAGCTTCTGCATCCTGATGTGCCCGTCCTGTTCGGTGGGTTGTCGTCCACTTATTTTCACAAAGAGCTTCTCGAGTATCCGTGCGTTGATTTCGTGGTCAGGGGCGATACGACTGAAAAGCTAATCCTCATGCTCCTGAATGCGCTCGCTGCCGGCACCAAGGATTTTTCCAACATTCCGAACCTCAGCTGGAGACGGGGCGAAACACCCTTCCACAACCCGCACACCTATGTTCCCAATGACCTCGATGAATTCGACTTTCCTGGCTACCGCTACATTATCCGCTCCGTATTCAAGTATTTCAATCTGCTCGACCCGCTGCCGTATAAAGGCTGGTTCCAGTACCCGAACACCGCACTGCTCACCTCGAAAGGCTGCACGTATAATTGCCTCATTTGCGGCGGTTCAAGGGACGCTTATTTGCAAAATTGCAGCCGGAAGAGGATTGCGATGCGCTCGCCGCATAAGATGCTCGAAGATATTGCCTTCATCCAACGCTTCAGCCGTGCGCCGATTTTCCTTTTGAACGACATTCGCCAGGGCGGAAAAGAGTATGTAAATGAGTTTTTCGATGGCCTGGCAAAAATGGAGTTAAAGAACGAATTGGTTTTCGAGCTGTTCCAGTACGTGGATGAGGAGTTTTTCGAGCGGCTCCACAAGGCAGTTCCTAAATATAGTATTGAGATTACTTTGGAATCGTCGGATGAAGAGATTCGCCGCTTTAATGGAAAGTTCAATTGTTCTAATCTGAAAGTAATCGAGACTTTGCAGTACGCGCTGAAGCATGGCTGCGCGAAAATTGATCTGTTCTTCATGACCGGTATTCCGAAGCAAAGCTATAAGAGCGCGATTGATAATGTTGATTTCTGCGAAACGCTCCACAACGAATGTGGCAATGATCCGCGGCTTTCGTATTTTATCGCTCCGCTCGCGCCATTTTTGGATCCAGGAAGCCCGGCATTTGAGAATCCGGACGTGTTTGGTTACAAGAAGTTTTGCCATACGCTTGAGGACTTCCGCCAGGCGATGCTTTCTCCTTCGTGGAAATACATGCTCAGCTATGAAACCGATTCGATGACCCGCGATGAAATCGTCCGCGCGACGTATGATTCAGCTTTGCTGCTCAACCGCTTCAAGTTGAAATACGGGCTGATTGGCCAGGCCGCCTACGACGAAATAGAATACAAGATTACAAAATCCATTGAGTTTATGGAACGGATTGACCGGCTGCTGGAACTTTCACCAGAAGACCGGAAAGCGGGCCTTTCCATCATCAGGCGCGAAGTCGACGAAGTGAACCGCCACAGCATCTGCGGCAAAAACGAACTGAAATGGGAAGTTAAAAAACGCTACGCCCATTTTTTCTCGCTCGGCTGGATCGGCCTCGAATTGCTAGGTTCCGAGATTGCAAAAGATATCAAATGCCGACTTGGAAAGATTGATAGGGAGAGTGTTACTTTGTAGGGGAGTATGTGGTGTGGTGAAGGGAATCCAGTCGTCATTGTGTTGAAGTTTATTTAGGTTGGGTGCCTGATGGGTGAATTAGCCTTCGTAATTATAGGGATAAGTTTATGAAGAACCGGTTTTCCTTTCAGGTTGGGTGCTTGATGGGCAAGCTATTCTTCGTATTAATAGTGTTAAAGTTTATGAAAAGCCGGTTTTATTGGATGAGAGGCCATCCCGCGGGCGGGATGGCTTGTATACTATATTGGGTTATAGAGGAAAAAGTAAGGATAAATAAAAAAATATAAGGATAAACGAAATTAACTAAGGATAAAACCGAAAAATATAAGGATAAAACAAAAAATCTAAGGATAAAGATAGCAGTTTGCTAGCATCCCATCACTTCTGAGCAATATCACCTCCCCAGCCGCTCTACATAATTCATATTTTTGTAAAAAAGCAATTAAATTTACAGAGGTATAGATGATAAAATGAAAGCGATGAAATTTTCTGAACAACAATCGAAGGAGGCATGTTTTTTTGCTAATGAAAGAACGAAAAACTCCAATTAGGCTTCTTAAAGGAGAGGCGCTTCTCAGAAATATTTCTCCCAAAAGTCCTGCCAAAGAAGAAATTCAAAGCGATATTGCCCGTCAGAGATCAGGCTACTGGGGAGAAAAGCAACTGGATTATCAACTCACACTCCTGCCGGATGATGAGTATGTCATCCTCAACGACCTGCGGCTTCCATTTAAAACTACCTTTTTCCAGATCGATTGCCTCGTCCTGACGAGAAGAGTTCTCTATGTCATCGAATCGAAGACAATAAAAGGAATCTTATTCTTTGATAGTAAATTTGATCAATTGATCCGTACCCAGGGCGAGGACGAAGAAGCGTTCGAGGATCCGATTGCCCAGGCAAAGAACCATATTATCCAATTAAAAGCCCTCCTAGCTCCTCATTTCCCGGAAGTTCCCTTCGATTATCTCGCATCCATCGGCAGCCCGAAAACCCTCCTGAAATCCGACTCTTCCAACATTCCCCGAGTTTGCCACTCCTATAATACTGTTCATAAACTTACCAAACTTGAAAAACATTATCGGAAAGATATTCTGACAATGGATCAGGTCATGGATATTGCCCGACTGCTTCTTCAGTTGCATACTCCGTGGAATGGTAATATCCTCACCAATTATAGCCTCACATATAAGGATTACGTTCTAGGGATTTTCTGTCCTATTTGTAATAGAAAATTGGCTTATAGGCAGGGGAAATGGGAATGCAATTCATGTAATACGACAAACAAAGACGCCTACATCCGGAAAATATTTGATTATTTTCTTCTTCGGGAGCAGCAAATCTCGAACGCGGCATTCCGCGTACTAACAGGCCTTCCGAACGGAAATGCATCCTATCAATTTTTGCAAAAATTGAACTTGCCTTCAAAAGGAACCGGCAAAGGGAAGATATATCTCGCACCTTGCCCAATGGAAGATTACGAGCAATTTATAAAAGATTTAATCGATAAAAAGAAGAAGGTGACCAAGGGATGAGATTTAAACTTTCCGATGCAGGCCTCGTCCCCTTCCAAGCCCTCCCACCAAACCCATATCCGCCCGGAACAAAGCGTATCTCCCAACTTGAAACCATCCCTCATTGGCCCCTCAACTCAGACTTTCAACCAAATCCCGAACTGCAATCGATGCTTGCCGGCAAACATTTGCTTCTCGAAGACCTGCCTTTGTCGATGAAGGAAATCCACCTGCACTATCAAAACGGCTGCATCACCTACAACAAAGGAATCGAGGCGGAAGGCAATAAAGCGGTATGCAAGCGTTGCGGCAACCGGAATCCGCAATTGTTTGGCAGTTTCCAATGCGCTCGTTGCGGCGAGCCATGCAAGTATTGCCGGAAGTGCATTATGATGGGGCGGGTGAGCGAATGCGCGCCGCTCATCGGCTGGTCAGGGCAGTCGCCTGTTTACGAAATTCCCGAGAGAGTCCTTGAATGGGAGGGGACACTTTCTGAAGGACAACAGAATGCATCCAGTCTCGCGGTTGAAGCAGTCCGGCAAAATACGAGCCTCTTGGTTTGGGCGGTTTGCGGAGCAGGGAAGACAGAGGTGCTGTTCAAGGCGATTGAAACAGCGATCGCATCCGGGAAGCGGGTTTGCCTGGCTACGCCACGGACCGATGTGGTCCTCGAGCTCACTCCCCGCATGAAGGCCGCGTTTCCAGGAGTGAAAATCGCCTCGCTGTATGGAGGAAGCGAGGACCGCCATACTTTTGGCCAGCTAGTCATTGCGACAACCCATCAGCTGCTCCGGTTTTGCCAGGCATTTGACACAATGATTCTTGATGAAGTGGACGCTTTCCCGTACACAATGGACGAATCGCTCCAGCATGCCGCCGAGCGCGCGAGGAAGTCGGTTTCATCTATTATTTACCTCACCGCGACGCCAAGCCGGAAATGGCAGAACGAATGCCGGGCAGGCAAGCGGGCGTTTGTAACGATTCCGGCCAGGTTCCATCGGCATGCACTCCCTGTTCCCGAGTTTCGCTGGTGCGGCAATTGGCGGAAACGGCTGGCAAAAAATCAGCTGCCTCAAGAATGCCTGCGTTGGATCGACGAACGCATTTCTGCGCGTAAGCAGGCGCTCGTCTTTTTCCCTCACATCGAATCAATGCTGGCGGCCCTGCCGCTTTTGCATAAAATCGATCCTGCCATCCAATCCGTCCATGCGGAAGATCCCGAGCGGAAGGAAAAAGTCATGCGGATGCGCAACGGCGAGATGCCCATCTTACTCACCACCACGATCCTCGAGCGCGGCGTCACCCTCGCCAACATCGATGTTGCCATCCTCGGCGCCGAGGACCGGACCTTCACCGAAAGCGCCCTTGTTCAGATTGCCGGGCGCGCGGGCCGGAGCGCCAAACATCCGACTGGCACCGTCACTTTCTTTCACTATGGCAAAACGATAGCCATGGAGCGGGCGCAGAAGCAAATTCAAACGATGAACAAAGAAGGAAGAGCAAGGGGATTGCTGGATGGATGAGGTTTTTGCATTGCTGTCGATTTATAGCAAATGGCGAGTTTATGAAGAGCCAGACAGGAACGGGAAGACTAGTTTGTTTTACAGAGCAGGTACTAGAAGCACGGCATTAATATTTGGAGGTGACCGGCTGGAAACGGGAAGAATCATAATTTTGCAAGAGAATTAATGAATCTATTGACGTAGGAGGAGATGAGATGCTTTTTGAATCCCAGCTTTGCCTGCTGTGCGGCGGTGAAGCGGAGGAGGAAGAATCATGGGCGAATCTGTTTTCACAGGCAAAGGATTATGTCTGCTGCCAGGTTTGTATTGGGCGGCTTGACCCCCTTTGCGGGGAGGTTTGTAATATTTGCGGGCGCCCATTCACCGACCATGAACAGAAGTTCCGGGTTGGCGATCATTGCGGGGACTGCCATCACTGGGAGCAGGACGAGGTTTGGGGTGGGCTCATTTCAAGGAATGTATCGCTCTATTCATACAATGAATTTTTGAAAGAGGTTATTGCCCGCTTTAAATATCGGGGCGACTATGTGCTGGCAAAAGCGTTCGGGGATGAGGTGCGCGCTGCCATCAGGAAGCTGAAGCCCGACATCATCGTCCCGATTCCGCTTAGTCCTGAGCGTCTTTATGAACGGGGATTTAACCAGGCGGAGGCGCTCCTTGATCATGCAGGCTTGAAAGGGAGTGCGCTGCTAAGCCGCGTTCATGGGGAAAAGCAGTCGAAGAAATCGAGGAGCGAACGTATCCATGTCACGCAGGTATTCAGCCTTGACGATGCAAGCGGGCTGGAGGGTAAGCGGATTTTGCTCTTTGACGATATTTATACAACAGGCTCCACCCTCAGGCATGCTGCGAAACTGCTGAAAGTAGCCGGTGCCGTTGAAATTCTTTCGTTTACGCTCGCGCGGGGATGATGGAGTTAATCGCAAACTTATTTATGTAAAGTCACCCGTGCAATCTCCGCAGGATTAGGTACTGTGACTTGGCGGTGCTAGCAGGTTGCTATCTATATCCTTGGATTTTTGATTTTATCCTTATATTTTTGGATATATCCTTACTTTTTCTGATTTATCCTTATTTCACCAAAGCCGATGCTGCCGCCAAAAAAAGTTCTTGCCGCCAGCAGACGGCTGCCATCGATATATTAACTGCATACACAGCAGGCAATCCAAACCGCAAATCATTTTACTTCCTTGATGATTTCGCCTAGAATGAAGGCAAACCAATAGGGAAAACTATTGGATGGAGAGACGTATAAAAAACAGGCCACTGGTGCAAAGAAACAAAGATTTATTTAGGCATGCCATATACTTTTGAAAGGAAAAGCAGTTGCCACTATTCTCCCAGTGCCATTGTCAAAAATTCGACAAATTTTTTGTACTGTTTTAGCAGGAGTTTCATAGGGTAAAAGAGAAGTTATCTACATAGTCTTATCAAAAGGAGGAGTTTCACATATGAATTACAACATTCGTGGTGAAAACATTGAAGTAACTCCAGCAATTCGTGAGTATGTGGAAAAGAAGATTTCCAAATTGGAAAGGTACTTTACCGAAACCCCAGAATCCAATGTAAACGTCAATCTAAAAGTGTTTCAGGATAAGACATCAAAGGTGGAAGTGACGATTCCAATGCCGCACCTCGTGCTTCGCGCCGAGGAAAGCCACGAGGATATGTACGCCGCCATCGACCTGATTACTGATAAATTGGAACGTCAAATCCGCAAGCACAAAACAAAAGTAAACCGTAAATTCCGTGAAAAAGGCGAATTTGCGGCAATGTTTGCGACTCTGAGCCAATCCGAAACGAACGAATTTGATGACGAGGAACTCGAAGTGGTCCGTACCAAACGCTTTGAATTGAAGCCAATGGATAGCGAGGAAGCGATCCTCCAGATGAACATGCTCGGCCACAACTTCTACGTCTTTACAAACGCTGAAACTAACCAAACTAATGTCGTCTACAAGCGCCACGATGGCCGCTATGGACTCATCGAAGCCCATTAATGATAAAAAGAAAATCCGGTTCCCGATTATGGGTGCCGGATTTTTTTATGCAATCTGGGCTCCAGTCATTGGAGCCGGATTTTTTACGCTCTAATCCATTTGAATCCCTTCCGTTGAATCTCGGAAAGCGTATTGAAATGGCCGAGCATATCCCGGGTAAGGTTTTGATAGACATTATGCATCGTCCGGTAAATTTCTTTATTCTCCTGAAAGGGCGTCTGGCGTAGCTGGATGTTGATCATTTGTTTCACTTCCTCAAGCGAGCCGATGTGCCCAAGTGCATGCAGGGCCATCACGGCGGCGCCGAACCCGGAGCTTTCGTGGCTTTCGGGAACCTCAACGGTTTTGCCAAAAATATCAGCAAGAATTTGCCGCCAAACCTCTGACCGGGCGAAGCCTCCTGAAACATGGAGCTCCTTCCCCGGACCGGCGATTTCCTCGAGGATGACTCCCACACTATAGACGGCGTAAATGACACCCTCAAGCACAGCGCGGATGAAATGCTCGCGGCGGTGGGTGAGAGAAATCCCGAAAAACGCACCCCTTGTATTGGCGTTCCAAAGCGGCGCCCGCTCGCCTGAAAGGTAGGGGAGGAAAAGGAGGCCGCCAGCCCCCGCAGGCACCCTCGAAGCTTCTTCAATCATCAAATCAAACGTGGGTTCAGCCGCGGAACTATCCTCCTGCAGGCAAAATTGGTCCTTGAACCATCTGAGCGCGATTCCACCGTTATTGACCGGCCCGCCGATGACCCACTTCCGGTCAGCAAGATAATAGCAAAACGTCCGGCCGAGCGGGTCAAGGGTCGGTCCCGATACAACTGTCCGAATGGCGCCGCTTGTTCCAATCGTGACCGAGTATTCCCCTTCGCTAATCGCCCCGGCGCCAAGATTGGCAAGGACACCGTCGCTTGCGCCGGCGACAACTGGCAAATCAGCAGGGATGCCCATCGCGGTGGCAGCGTCCCCGTCCATGTTACGGTTAATGGCGGTAGTGGGTACTGGTTTGGAAAACTTATCTCGATGTAAACCAAGCAGTTCGAGAACTTGCTCATCCCAGTCAAGGTACCGCAAATTGAAAAGGCCGGTTGCCGATGCGATGGAATAATCGACGAAGTATTCCCCGAACCATTTCCATGTGATATATTCTTTTATTGAAATCCATTTATGTGTTTTTGAAAAAAGCTCGGGTTGTTCGTTTTTCATCCAAAGCAGCTTGGACAAAGGGGACATCGGATGGATCGGCGTTCCCGTCTTTAAATAAATTTCAGTGCCAAGCGGCTGCGCTTTAAGTTCCTCTGCGTATTTCCAGCTGCGGTTGTCAGCCCAGATGATGCTGTTGGTCAGCGGTTTACCGTTCTCGTCAACGGCCATGATACTATGCATGGCCGAAGAAATGCCGATCCCCAGCAGCTCCCCTGCATCGATTTTTGCCGAAATGATCGCGGATCGGACAGATTCAAGGACAGCCGAATATATGGCATCGGGATCCTGCTCTGCCCAGTCCGGCTGCGGATGTATAATAGGGTATCCGACTGCCGCCGAGGCAATAAAGCGGCCTGTTTTTGCAAAAATGGATGCTTTCGTGCTTGTTGTTCCTATATCAAGTCCAATGACGTACATCGGTAAACCTCCCCGCTTCACCGTGATAGGGGCTATTTTTTGCCCAAACCGTTGATTGTCTAAAAGTATAACAGAATGAGCCGCACGAGCAGTAAATTTGCGCACCCAATGACTTGAAATGAGTTTTTGATCCGCGTCCCTCGTTTAGGAAAGGATTTTCCTTTTCAATCACGAAATTAAGGGTAAGGGATATACAACTACATATAAAAGGGGAACGATAAACATGACATTTTCCATTGTCGGATTTGATCCTGTCGAAAAAGAGTGGGGAATCGCGGTTGAATCGAAGTTTCTCGGAGTCGGCGCAGTTGTACCATGGGCAAAAGCTGGAGTGGGAGCCGTGGCGACGCAGTCTTATGCCAATACAACCTATGGCCCGAAAGCGCTTGAACTAATGGCAGCCGGAAAAACGGCAGAGGAAACGCTCAAAATCATCCTTGAAGAGGATAGGGAACGGGAAATGCGCCAGGTCGGCCTGATTGATGCCCAAGGAAACGCAGCCACCTTCACCGGTTCACAGTGCTATAGCTGGGCAGGCGGTTTGACTGGTCCTTATTTTGCCGCCCAGGGGAATATTCTCGTCGATGAGAACACTGTCAAGGCGATGGCAGAGACCTTTACAGCTGCCAAAGGAAAACTCGCGGAACGCCTGTTGGCCGCGCTTGATGCGGGACAGGAAGCGGGTGGGGATTCGCGCGGACAGCAATCTGCGGCCATTTATGTTGTTAAGGAACGCGGAGGCTACGGAAACTTCAATGACCGCTATATTGATCTGCGGGTCGATGATCATCCACAGCCTATCAAGGAACTGATTCGTATCTACGAGCTTCAGCAGCTTTATTTCGCGCCGTCAAAGCAGGAAAGGGTTGTGCCGGTAGCAGGCAAAGTGGAGACGGAACTCGTCGAGCATCTCGGTCGCCTCGGCTATTTCAAGGCCAATTTTGCAGGAAAGGAAGAGACCTTAAAGGCCCTCACAGCCTACCTGCACACCGAAAACTTTGAAATGCGCGAGCAGGAGAAAGGATTCGTCGACCTCGATGTCCTCGATTACATGAAGACCCAGCAGCCTAGGAATGAAGCAAGATAGAAACACCTGACATGTGAAGTCACAACAAGTGCCAACAGCAGAAACGAGATGAGTATTAAGATGAAACAAAAAGATATATTCCTGGCCTTTTTTCGGGTCGGCATGCTTGGGTACGGTGGGGGTCCTTCAGCGATTCCCCTCGTCCAAAAAGAAGTCGTTTCACGATACAAATGGATGGACAGCGAAGAATTCGGCGATATCCTCGCGCTTGCAAACGCGCTTCCGGGGCCGATTGCGACAAAGCTCGCCGGCTATATCGGCTACAGGGTCGGCGGGTTGACCGGGATGCTGAACGCGATCGCCGCTTCGGTGCTACCGACAATTTTCCTGATGATTCTGCTCCTCACCAGCCTGAATGCATTCAAGGACAAACCATGGGTGCGTGGAGCTGCTAGCGCGGTCGTACCGGTAGTTGCGGTCATGCTTCTGACAATGACGTGGGAGTTCTTTAGAAAATCCATGGATTCGAGTCTCGGAAAAGTCTGGACGATCATCATTCTAATCGGCAGCTTTATCCTTCTTGAAGCGCTCGGAGTCCATCCGGCCATTATCATTTTCGCACTCCTCCTTGGGGCCCTTTTGAAAAAGGATCGAAAGGAGGGAGGCACTGCATGATTTACTTACAGATTTTCTGGGCCTTTTTCCTCCCCGGCATCCTTGGCTACGGCGGCGGGCCTTCATCGATTCCGCTCATTCAGGCCGAAGTCGTCGACCATTACGGCTGGATGACGAACAGCGAGTTTTCCGAAGTCCTCGCCATGGGAAACGCGCTACCCGGCCCGATCGCAACGAAAATGGCTGGCTACATTGGCTATGAAATCGCCGGAACATTAGGCGCGGCAGTCGGCGTTTTCGCAAGCGTCGCTCCGTCACTCGCACTCATGATAGGGCTGGTCGGCCTTATCATGAGACATAGGGAATCGCCAAAGGTTAAAAGGATGACCGCCATCGTCCGGCCCGTCATCGCCGCCCTTCTCGGTGTCATGGCCTTCGAATTTTTCACGGAGTCATACCAGGGAGCCGGCCTATTGCACACGGTCATTCTCGCTGCCGCAAGCCTCCTCCTTATGGAAAAAATGAACGTCCATCCGGCTTACGTCATCGGAGGCAGCCTTATATACGGAGCGATATTCCTCGGATAACAAAAACCGAAAGGGTGGCCTTTCGGTTTTTTGGAGTGAGATTTGGGAGGAGATTGCAGTTAGGGAAGAGGTTACCGGTGTCGGTTTTTTTGGAGGGCAGGTGGGGGATGGGAGAGCATGTTGGGCATGGGCATCTGACCAAAAAACATGTTCAATTGATCCGTGCGGTAACGCACTGTTTTGGTTTATACTATATGTAACCAAACTGTATGCTAGGGGGCAATAACCATGAAATTGCCAATTAGAAAAGAAATTTCCCTTAAGGAATTTTTTTCTTTACGTGAAAAAAGTACACAAGTTATGGAATATATTGATGGAACAGTTTTTATGTCACCATCGCCGTCAAGCATCAAAGAATATCGGGGAAGCTTTATGTCCAATTAGCCGGAGTGCTAGAAGGAAGTGAATGCGAAGTATTTGCTGCTCCGACTGATATTGAACTTAACAATGAAGATAGAAATGAAACACATATTGTCATTCCTGATCTTTCAGTCATTTGCGATAAAAACGGGTTCACCGAAACAAAGTATGTTGGTGTTCCGAATCTGATAATTGAAATCATCAGCCCTTCTAACCAGTCCCACGACCTTGTCTATAAATTGAACCTATATGAGAAATTCGGTGTGAATGAGTATTGGATCGTCAACCCGATCATTAACCACATTCAGGTCTTCTTATTGGAAGAGGGGAAGTACATCCAGAAGGATGCTGCTAAAGATACGGGAACGGTAAAATCGAGTCGTTTTAAGAAGTTTAAGGTCGATGCTGGGAGGCTTTTCTCCTTAATAGCAAATCTTTGGGATTCATTCTATCATGATTGCTGGCGTGAAAAAGGGAATTCCGACAATCTTCCACAAATATTTCCCGGGAAACATAAAATTAAAGCTTGGCAATGTCTAATTACTGTAAGGAAAAAAGCGAATCTAGCGAAGGGTGGTTATTCAACCTTCACTCGATTCGCTTGTTTATTTTGTAGGTACTTTTCCTGGTTTAGGTGCGTGTGCTGCTTCTAGCATTGCTTCTTCCAGTGGCTTTCCTTGAGTAGCATGACAGGTTGCACAAGCTACATTTTCATTAGATTTATTATGTCCATTGTTATTTGGATTTAAAGGCAAACCTTGTTCATCAAATATTGGATTACCTATTTTTCCGTATATCTCTGTTTTTCCATTATGACACTTAATACAAAATGCTCTTTCATCTTTTGGGGTCCACGTTTTGCCTGAAGAAGTAAATGTATTTGAATCTTCAACAATGCTGTTTCCTAGCTGAGAACGTAACATTTTAATATTTCTAGAACCATGTGTCTCATGGCATTCAGCGCAGGGAAAAGGTCCAGATAGCTTACTGCCATCTTCCTGTAGTGTTCCGGTTGGAATAGTAAAGTTGTGTTTCGAATCTTGCATATTATAATACTGCTCAATATCGGTAGAAACTTTATTGGCCTCTACTCTTTCCCTGTTGTGGCAACGGAGACATAGAGCATAATCTGTCAATTTGCCTTCTGAAGTTAAGCCTTTTCGATAGGAAAGTACGCTTGCAAGCAAATCAGCCTTACCGTCATTATCGGTATCGTAAATTTTTCCATCTTCATGACAATTGATGCAAGGATTATCCAAACTATTTACTTTTTTAGGCCCTACTTTAGTGGTTGCCTTATGCTCATAGACAAGATTGCTTTTAAGTAAATTTGGATTTTCATTTGTCCTTTCAGCATGCGGGTTATGGCAACTGGTACAAGAATCAGTGTGTTTAAGTGAATTCGTAGCAGTTTTATCTCTGTTGACTGGATTATTATGCTGATAGCTGCTTTGGATTTTATCAATTACTGGGGCATTCATCGTTCCATCATGGCATGCCATACAGTAGTTTTGGGATCCGTCTCTTTCTAACTCTTTTGAAAAGGTGCTTTGGTAAGAAACCCCTGTTGTAGAAAGGCTCGACGTAGTATGAGTACTATGGCAGGCGGCACACATATTTGTGTTTGCTGTGTAATGGCCATGTGGTATGTCTTTTTTTTCATATTCACTTTTTGTAGTGAATTTAAAAAACTTTGCGAATACTTTATTTCCGCTATCATCAGTTAGATTAGGATCCAAATAAGCCAGGTAGGTGGTATTAAATAGCAGGGTAGATGGCTCTAATTTGATTTCCATGACATATTTTCCGTCTATCTGGCTATAAGATGTAACGGTGGTAGTTCCTGTTTTATTAACAGGCTGTTCTAATTCACTCGTTGGATTTTGTAAAAGAATAATAGGAATGAATGGTTTTTCCGTTGCTTCAATTTTACCCTTTATTATTTCCATTGAATTGTTGGAAAAAATTTTGAATTTAATGGCTGTCTTTATGTCTATCCCTGTCTGGTCTTCGACATTTCCGGATGTTAACTCTTTATCTGGTTCCTTTCCGGGTAAAGAGGGGACCAATAAACTGGTTTTTGCTATATAAGGCCTTTTAATATCTAATGTAACATTTATCGTTTTTTGATCGAGTAGAGCATTATTATTTGAATCAATGCCTTTAATTTCAACCGTAAAGGTGTATATGCCATTTGATAAGTTTGGAGTAAACCGCCATTTTTTTTCGTTTAGATTAATATCCCATTCACCCAGTAACTTTATTCCGGGAAAAGGAATATCCTTATTCGTAGAGTTGTATGCCGTAAATGAAAGTTGGTTTATATCAGTAGTTCCATTCGTAAAACTTCCGCTAAGAGTGAAAGGAGTAGTAACAACTGAGCCCTCGGTCGGTTCAGCAAACGTTATGGATGGATTTAGCTCGGTCTGAGGTAAGTTTTCCTGCACTATGGATAAATCATTTTCAGCAGCATTGTTTTCTGGAAAAGGATTCTCCGCAGGGAAGGTAGTAGGATCTTCAAGAGCTGAAAATGCCTTCAACGTAGGAAACCATAGCTCGAAATTAAGAGATAAAATGAAGGCTGACAAAAGAAGTATGCAATTTTTAGTGATTTTCTTGTTGTTTTTCATCGCTCTTCAACTCTTTTTCACTTAAGATTTATTTGGAATTTATAGTTTATCGTTTATGTATAGGGATTATATGTATATTATATCAACTTTAATTCATGAGATTAGGGTGGAATTGGAACGATTTATTGAACAAATTACAAGAGGAAAATGGAGAGGGTGACAACATTTCTATTGTCACCCTCCAATTTTGAGACTTAACAAATAGTGGGGCTATTTGTTAGTTTATTTTACTGCTTTACACCTGGTTGAAGCGGGCTGTAATTGCTCCATGTAGTTTCATCGCTAGCGATTGAACCATCATGACATCCAAAACATACAGCCATTCCAGTGTAACGCTTAAGTGCTGAAGATGGGTTTGGATCTTTCAGGTAATCTGTTGCAGCAACTTTAGCGGCGTTTGCATCACCGGCATATTTTGCTGGATCAAATGGTGCTCCAACGGCTGTCAACTCAGGTAGGCCTCGATCCAAGGAATCTTTCATAATTGTTGCATCTGTACCGTGTGCAAAGTGGCAGCGTACACAAGTAAGTCTGTCGGTATCAGTTTGGTGACGGTGTGCAGTTGTGTAGACTCCAGTTTCGTTTGCATAAGTTGCAGAAAGATAGTCAGTGTGGCAGGACGCACAGAATTTGCTCATTTGAACGCCACTGTCTTTTACATATGTTGGAGCAGCGCTATCAAAGAAGTCATAGTTGTTTGTTACTTTATCGATAGCTGACCCAATGAGGAATGTTGCACCGTCAATGCTTGCAGCAGTCGTATCACTGTTTTTGCTGTATGCGAAACCATCTTTCCAAACAAAGACAAAATCTGCAGTTGGTTTTTTCACATCGGCACCGGCTTTAAGTTGTGTTTCAACAGCTGGACGGCCACCGTCAGAACGAATCCAGAGCGAGGAGTCGGCAATGTACTTCTTAGCTTTATAATCCCATTTGTAGGTAGAAACTATGTCAGAACCTTCCGGAACAGCAGCTCTTTTATAGAAGACGTTTCCATCAATAGTTGCTTGAGTTACTCCAGTTTCCTTTACAAGGATATAATCTCCGACATTAGTTGCCGGAATAGATGCTTTTGCATAAACAGTTCTGTTACTAAATTTCATTCCACCATTTGTTTTACCGCTAGTGGTGTCATTTTCAGTTTTAATCCAGCCTGCAGGGTCAGACTTTAACAAGCGAGCGCTGTCGGATCCGTGTGGATTATGGCAGCTTGCGCAAGTGAACTCTTCTGCCCATTTGCCGGTATCAGCATGGTTCCCGCCTGGTGCTGCTTTGATATCTACCGAACCATCGGATAAGTGGACAGACATGTTGTTTGCATGAGATCCGCCAAATGTACCTGCATTAGTTGGGGCACCAAATACAGATTTTGCTCCCATTGTACCATCATGGCATGCAGCACAAGTGCTGTATGTGCCGTCCCTGAACAACAGGTAATGGTCTTCGCCTGTATGTGTCTGGTGACAACTTGCACAGGAGTTGGTGTTGTTCTGGTAAGATCCGTGCATTTTTTGACCAGATCTTTTTTTGCTTAGGCCTTCAAAGCCAGTTTCGTTGGCATTCATCAGGTTCGTACTATGGTCAACACTGCTTGTGTCAATGATAGCATTACTATAGTTACCAACAAGAACCGATGTACTGGCTACTATGACAGTTGGGGCTGATTTATAAGCGAGTTCAACTGTGTATCTTGCTCCTTCTGTCAATGTAGGTGTTGTATAAGAGCCCTTCTTGGCAATGTCAGTAGCAATATCTTTGGTTTCAACAACTGCATTTGCTGCATCTCTTAATGTTACAGTAAATTCTGTTCCTGCTGTATCAGTAGTTAAACCATTAAATGCAACATCAAAAACACTTCCATTCTGGACTGCTTCAAAGCCAAAAGGGCTCTTCGCGAAAGCACCAGTGGCCAGCATTCCCACTAGCAGAAGAGCAAAAAGCATCGAGAAACTAAATTTTGCCTTACTCATCTCAAAAAAACCTCCCTGTTTTCTCTTTTTAAAATCAGTTACTAAAAACCTTTATGTGAAACTTTCATCACCTCCTTAAGTGGACTTGTGTTTTTTAAAAGTAAACTGCTATCCTTTGGTTAAAGGTGTCGGTGATGTAAATTTGGCTTTTTTCGTCAATGAATAGTCCGTTAGGGAGGAAAAATTGGTTATTTTCGGATCCCAGCCCGCCAAATTGGTAGACTTGTTCACCTTTACTATCGTATCCGTATACGAAGTGGGTCATGTTGTCTATCAAATAAAGGATACCATCCGATCCCACAGCTAAACCTCTTGGATTAACAAACTTGGGGTCTCCTTTACCATCTTTACTTCCATTAATAGAAAGCTTGTAATTTCCATTTTTATCGTAAACTACGACTCTCTGATTACCTGAATCTGCGACATAAATATTATTTTGGTTATCAATTGTTACAGCATTTGGGGCGTTTAATAAATCCTCTTTGCTTGTAGCGGTCGTTATTTCAAGAATCTTTTTGCCATCAAGGTCAAAAACCAAAACTTTTTTGTTTTCTATATCCGTAATGTATAATTTATTTCCAAAAATTCTTAGTCCAGCAGGACTTTTGATTGATGATGTGGAACTGTCCTTCTCTTCAAAGTAACGCAGGAATTTGCCTTTATTATCAAAAATGGAAATTTTACCATTAAATAAATCAGCTACATATATATTTCCATCTTTATCCCCAGCAATTCCATACGGGAATTTAAATTCCCCTTTCCCTTCTCCTTCCTTTCCGAATTTAAAGATAGGGGTTCCTGATCCATCAAAAGCCTGAACTTGTTTGTTATTTGTATCAGTTACATAAATAAACTCTCCGACTTTTGTTACGTCCATTGGTTTATCCAAAGGGGTCTTGAAATCGCCCTGTACAAAATAACTGAAGCTTGGAGGACCGTTTTTAACGGAATTTGCCATTTTATTTGCCTCATCGCCCAGGTTTAGAAAATATATTGCTGCATATAGCACAATAGACAAACCTACTATAACGCCCATCCATTTATAGACTGTTTTTCTTTTCACTTGATTCAACTCCTTTTCGAACTTACCTCACTTTTTAGATGAAACTCGATCAAGTGCTTTAATTGCTGGTTTGAAGGTTGGGTCATAAGCTAGGGCTTCTTTGTAAATTGATTCTGCTTCTTTTTTCTTGCCTTGGTTTTCGGCAACCAAGCCTATTTCATAAATGGTGTCGACATTTCCTAAGTTCAGCTTATCTGCCTCAGCAAGCGCTTCGTTAGCTTCATCAAACATTTTCAGTTTTCGGTAACTTTTACCCTTCATCAAGTGTCCTTTATAATCTCTCGGAGAAATTTCCGTCGCTTTAATGGCATGTTGTAGTGCCTCATCTGTTTTATCTTGTTTATCGTAAACAATACTTAAATTTAAGTATCCATCAAAGTAGTTTTTGTCCAGGGAAATGGCAGTTTTATATTGTTTGATTGCTTCGTCGTAATTTTTACCTAGAAAGTAGGCATACCCGAGCTGGACTCTGCTTTCCGGGTCATTTGGACTTTGTTTTACCTGTTCTTTATAGAATTTTACCTGTTCTGCTATTTTTTCAGAATCAGTTCCCTCCCACAGGTACTTATCGCTAATAAAGTAGCCAATCCCTAGACAGATTACCAACGTTCCAATCAATAATAGGGTCGCTTGCCACCATGTAAACTTTTCACTTTTGTTTTTTTTCTTAGGTTTTTGGGCTTGAAGCTGTTCTTCTGCTTGCATACGAACCCCTCCTACATTCATTACTTTTAATCCTCTTTGTGACAGGATTGGCACTTTTGCTCATTGTGACATTGGTAACAGGTTTTTGATACTCTAGTACCGCTTGCTATTTTGATAGGATGAGTTTTTCTCCACTCCTTCTTTTCATGGCTGCTTGGGTGGCAGCTGCTGCAAGTGACATTTGAAGTTTTATTCAGACCTGTCTTTTGGTAGTCATGGCAGGCAATACATTTTGACTCGTTATTCTTTGCCAAAACTCCATGACTCTTTGTAAATCCCTTGGTATGACTTGCTGGCCGTTGAGTGTGACAACTTTTGCAATAAGTGTTTTCTTTTGCGAATTCATGGCTATTTGCTTTTTTATCTTCCACTTTATTGGTTTTAAGAAATTGGGTATGGGCAGGAGTTTCATCAAATAATGATGATTCTTTATCTGACATGTACTTATGGCAATCATTACACTCTTTAACATTTTTATTTGCTATTGATCCATGTATCTCTTGTGCAAAATCAGTCTTTTTGTGACTTTCTGGATACATGCCGGTTGTATGACAAGCAGTGCATTCGGTAGTGACTTTTCGGGCTTTATGGCAATCCATGCATTTTTCCATTTTAGGATTGGTAAACTTTTTGTCACTCATCATTGCTTTCCCAAGAGTGATATCCCATTTTTGATAATCAGATTTAAAAGTGACTTTCCTTTCGGCAATCTTTCCGTGTGCAACCCCGCTATGGCATTGAACACACTCAATACCTTTATTTTTATGTTTGTCATGAGGGATGATAAGGTCCCCGGAAGGTGTTACTTCACGTTTATACACATTGTGACATTTTTCACAAGAACTATCTGGTATATCCTTTGGCATTTGAATTGGTGCGGTATAGGCATTAGTCTGTTTTTTAACAAGTTCTACAATACCGTTTCCTTTTGCTTTTGCCAGATTCTTGACCCCTGGTTCGATATGACAGTTTACGCAATCCACTTCACCATGGGAGGAAGCTTTCCAGGTGTAGAATTCCGGTTTCATTTCATGGCATGAAGAGCAGAATCCGGAACTTGATGTTGCTTCCAGCCCTGTATAACCAATCGTGAAGAACAGGGCCAGAAACAACAGTGTTAAGGTTGCGATTTTGAAAAACATATAGCGAAAACGGGGAGGGGCCGGAAGCTCCTGGGTGACTTTTTCTTCATCCATAAGACTGTCCCTCCAGTTTCTGTTTAGTGGTTATTGATATGGCTTTATGGCAGTGGGAGCAAATTACTGATTATGCGCCTTTTTCTCCTTTAAAGCCTGTTCTGTGGCAGTATTGGCAGTAAACGTCTGTTGGTGCGGTTGCTTTTGTGCCTTCAGCTGGTTTTTCTTTGTCATGGCAGACATAGCAGGTTGCTTTCGCTTCATTGGTTTTGGCCTTAGAAGCGTGGGCTGTCAGCCATGTGTCGCTGTCGACGTGTCCTGGAGGACGGTTGCCGTGGCAGGTTGAGCAGAATGCTGCATCCCGTGACTGGTCTTTGACCGTTTTGATATTCGGAATGTACTTTTCTTTTTTGCCGTCATCCTTCAGCAGTGTCATGATGTCTTGCTTAGGTATGTCGCGGATCCACTTTGTATCTTGGTGGCAGTTGATGCATTCATTTAGTTCATTAAGAGCGGTGCCGCCGTGGCTTTCGTTCCATTTAACTTTTTCGTGGCTCTTCGGTATCGCGACTTCTTTGTGGCAAGTGAAGCATTCCATTGACAGTTTTACATCTTTTTTCTGTTTGCCGATTGCCTGGAGGATGATCTCCTGCGTTTTTTGAGTAGTTTCATGGCTGCCCTGGACTCCCGTTACTCCCGCTTCGTGGGGCTCGGCGGTTGCAGTTACGGTTTTCTCGCCGCCTTCTGATTTTTCAGCGCCGTGTGTGTTGACCGGCAGGCTGTAGGCGATGTCTTCCCAAGGCTTTTCGCCTTTATTGACTTTATCGTGGCAATCGATGCACGTACCCATATTTGGATTCGTGTATTCTTTTGTCATCAGCTTTTTAATGTTTTCCTTTGTCCAGTGGTCATATGTCTCGGAACCGTTGATTCCGCGGTCAACCACTTTCGCGTGCGCAACTCCCGCGTGGCAGGTGATACAAGGTACTCCTTCTTTGACGTGCCCTTTATGGTTTACCTTTAGGTCCCCGGTGGCGGTGACTAGGCGGTTATCGGAGTGGCACTGTCCGCAGTTCACTTTCATGACCGGAACGGTCTGAACGATGGGATCGGGCGGACCGACGATATGATAGTAAACTTCTTTCATTGATTCGATTTTGTGGAGAACCATATTTTTCGCACCAGGCTCGATGTGACACTGGGTGCATTTGATCTCGCTGTGCGCGCTTGCTTTGAATGTCTGGTATTCCGGTGCCATTTCGTGGCAGGATGAGCAGAAAATCGGATTAGAAGTAAACGCGATTGCTCCGTATGCTGTTCCGCTCATGGCGATCAGTCCGAATAGGAGTGCGAAGCCAAGTTTCCAGCGGTTGATCGGATTCTTCCAATCTATATTTCTAAATTTGCGCCATAATCTGCGTATAAGGCCAACTTTCTTTTTCCCTTCCCTTGTCTCTGTCTCAGGGTTTATCTCTGTAGGTTTGGATTTTCTCCAAAAGGCCACGCTGTTTCACCCTTTCTGTTCTCTGTTTGATTTTCTATCTACATTTTTATTAACCTCTCTAAGGGTAGTATCTAATATTGGTAGGTGATTTTCCAATGTACAAATTGTGAATAAAGTTGCGAAGCTTGTCGGTTGAAGTTAATGAGCAAAAATACCATGATAATATTGTTATATCAAGCGTTTGGTTATTAATATGAGGGTAGTGTAAATGGGTTGTTAGAGTTAATTTTTATTCAATATAATGTATAAAAAATGAATAAATGCACAGATTTTAAAGCTTTTTTGCATAAATGAGAAAGGGGGGCTATTAAAGGGTTATTGTAAAATAATTTACAGACTTATGAGATTGTTATGGGGAAGTTGTGAAGAAGTTGTGAAGATTTATGTTGTTTCTCAGTGTATAATTGATTGTCAACAAATCATTTATTATAGAAATTTTGCAAAAAAGAAGAAAAATCCCTGGTTGCTCAGACATGAAAAAATCCGTTTTTTGATTTTCAGAGGGAGTTTTTTATTACGCGGGAGTGGTTTGTGAAAAATTTACCAAAGTGCCTTTCGAAAAGGATTTTATTTTGTTAACATACAACTGAAACGGGGGGATAGGGATGTTGTTTTGGAAAAGGAAAAGACGGGATGAAGTGCCTGACGACTTGGACAGTGAGGCCGAAGTCGATGGGCGTGTCAGTTTGATTCACCGTAAATCATCGGTCCGGCGGTGGAAGTTCCTTGTAGGATTTTTTACTGCTATGGTTGTTTTCCTTGGATTGGGATACGGAGTGTTCAGTTATACATCCACACCTTCTTTTTGCGCTTCGTGCCATGAAATGGCCCCCCAGCATGTAACCTTCCAATCCAGTGCGCACAATCAAATTCAGTGTGTCCAGTGCCATATTGAACCCGGCAAAAAGAATGCGCTTAAGCACAAACTTGACGAAGCGAAAATGATTTTATCCCATATAAAAGGCGATACAAAGAGAATTTTTGCAAAAAGGCCTGTCCTAAGCAAAAACTGTGAACAATGCCACTCAAGAAACAGGCTGGTTACCGCGACCGGTGATATTATTGCCAATCATAAAGGACATATAGAAAAAGAGATCCCCTGTATGACGTGCCATAGCGGTGTCGTTCATGCAAAAGTCGCCGAGCGGGGGATCAGCGATTTGGCAACCTCCTCTGCATGGACGAGGGAGAATGCAGATAAGCTGATGGGTGAGAAAAACGAGAAGCCTAATATGGGTACTTGCATCGATTGCCATAATCAAGTGAACCAGGGGAAAGAACCATGGAAAGACATTGCTTATATCCTTCCCGACAATCGTGGTGAGTCGAATGAGGGCAATGCGGGGGAGTCAGGGTACGAACGGACGCCGGAGATGAAAGCTGGCGTGCTTGAACGGACTCTTCCCGAGAATGTTCAAAAAACAATCCTTGAAGCAATCGGGCAGCAGAAAACAGATGTAAAGCTTTCCATGCAATGCTTCACGTGCCATCAAAAAATCAGCACACCGAAAAATCATGAAAAACCTGATTGGAAGCAGGGACATGGCGGGACAGCAGCTAAAGAGCTCGACAAATGCCTGAATTGCCATAAGGATTCCCTTTGGGTAAAGAAGCTTGAAAAGCAGGATATACGGAATTTACTAGCGGAGTCACCGAAAAAACAAGCTTATCGGCTGGATACTTTAACTGCTGCAAAGGAATCGAGGAACAACTATTTTTGCAGCCTCTGTCATGCGGAACGTCCTGACGACCATCTTGACCGGCACAAGTGGCTATTCGATGCCCATCGTCGTAACTCCGGGTCACCAGAGGAAAGACGGAGCTGTTTTGTCTGTCATGATAATGAAAAACCTGAGCCTGGCTTGCAGGCTCCTGCACCATCCGATGTTTACTGTGAATTCTGCCATAAAGGCGATTTTCAGGGTGAACCGTTCTGAATGTGGAAGCTTGGGAGTGGGAAAGTTTAGGAGTTTCATACGGAGTTCAATAAAAAGCCGGCTATCTTTCAGGACTTGATTGAAAGATAGCCGGTTTTTAATATGGGGAAGCATCAGGATAACCTATTTTTTTCCTGGAGGGTTCTGTTGGTTTTGTCAACGCCCGAAAGAAGCGCTCGAACAGTCTCCTAAATCGCTGCCGTATTCAAAAACGGTAGCTTGGATTACTCTCCCTTAAAGCCGGTACGGTGGCAGTATTGGCAGTATACGTCTGTTGGGGCTTTGGCAGTTGTGGTTTCTGGTTGTGGTTTTTGTTTGTCGTGGCAGACGTAGCAGCGTTCTTTTTCTTCTTTTGCTTTTGCCTGGCCGGCGTGTTTAGTGAGCCATTGGTCGCTGTCGAGGTGCCCTGGCGGCCTGTTGCTATGGCAGGTGCTGCAGAATTTGTTTGTCCTGGTGCTTGTTTTAACAACGTTCAGATCAGGGGTGTATGTTTCTTTGTCGTCTGAGCCTTGAAGGAGATCATGGATGTCGTCGACAGGGACTTCCTTAATCCATTTGGCATCTTCATGGCAGCCGACGCATTTGTTTACTTCGTTAACGGCATCGTCTCCATGCCGTTCTCCCCATTTTTTCACCTGGTGGTTTTTCGGTATATTGATTTCAAGGTGGCATGTTTTACATTCCATAGAAAGCTTAACGTCACTTAATTGAAGGCCGATTGCCTGTAGAATGATCCCCTGGGCAGTTGTATCCATGTCTTCGTGTACGGCGTTATCCGCAGGGATATCTTCCTTCTCATTGCCATGTTCCACTTGCCTAGGGAGACTGTAGGAAATTTCCTCCCACGGCTTCTGGCCCTTGTTCACTTTGTCATGGCAGTCGATACAGGTTCCCATGTTCGGGTCCATATCTTTTTTGGTCATTAGTTGGTTGGTGTTTTCGGCCGTCCAGAGATGGCGGTCTTTTTCAGTGTTGAGTTTGCGATCGGCGATTTTCCCGTGGGCGACGCCGGCATGGCAGGTGATGCAGGGGATTTCTTCATCAATATGCTTTTTATGGTTGACCATCAAGTCGCCGGAGGCTGTCACAAGTCTGTTGGTCGTATGGCATTGCTGGCATGAGATGTTGGGTATGGCTTCCCCGGCAGTCTGGACAATTTGCTCGGGAATGCCGGTGACGTGGTAGTAGACTTCTTTCATCGACTTCATTTTGTGGGTCAGCATATTGACGGTGCCTGGCTGGATATGGCACTGTACGCAGCTGATCTGGCTGTGGGCGCTTGCTTCGAAGGTTGCGAATTCTGGCTGCATTTCATGGCAGCTTGCGCAGAAAGTTGGTGAGTTTGTAAAGGCAAGAACCCCGCCGAATGCACTCCCTCCGACAATCAGGACAAAAAGTGAGGCAAACAGCAGTTTCCAGCGGTTGACCGGGTTTTTCCAATCGATTCCCCTGATTCTTCTCCAAAGACCCTTTTTCTTTTCCTCTGGATTTGTTTCAGTTTCTGGAGCTTTTCTTTTTCTCCGGAAAAACAAAGTTTTCAACCTCCCTGTTTTTTTATGTAACTCCCTTCATTTCCATTATATACTAACTAAATAGGGCGGTGAACCTATTTGTGAAAAAATGAGCAATGGTGATTCTGCTGTTGAGTGATTTTGCGAAAACGTTCCTTATTATATATTTTCGAAGACTGAAATAAGTACCAGGAAACTTTGCCAAATCTGTAACAATTCTATTTTGCAAAAAAAATATGGCCAACACGCCTGGGATGGGGATTTGTTGTCACTGCATAGCGGAAGTGGTAAGATGGTAACAGAAATTGGCGAATTGTTTTTAAAGGAAATTCGTGGTATAAAAGAGAATCCTTTCTCCTTATGGGGTTTGAATGCTGAGTAGAAGAAGGAGCGTTTTGAGATGGGTATTTTAAATAAACTTTTTGATATGAATAAACGCGAAATCAAGAAGCTGGCGAAGGTGGCCGGGCAGGTCGAGGATTTGGCGGATGAGATGGAAAAGCTGTCTGATGATCAGCTTCGCGAGAAGACGGAAGAGTTCAAGCAGCGCTATCAAAATGGCGAGTCGCTTGATGACATGCTTGTCGAAGCGTTCGCTGTCGTCCGTGAAGGGGCGCGCCGTGTGCTTGGCCTTTACCCATATCCTGTTCAGCTGATGGGCGGTGTTTCCCTGCATGAGGGGAATATTTCCGAGATGAAAACGGGGGAAGGTAAAACGTTGACGGCGACGATGCCGGTTTACCTGAATGCGTTATCCGGCAAGGGCGTCCATGTCGTGACGGTCAACGAATACCTCGCCAGCCGTGACGCGACCGAGATGGGCCAGTTATACAATTTCCTTGGCCTGACAGTCGGCTTGAATCTTAACTGCATGACAAAGGAAGAAAAGCAGGAAGCCTACGCTGCCGATATTACTTACGGTACAAATAACGAATTCGGTTTCGATTATCTCCGTGACAACATGGTGTTATATAATGAACAAAAAGTTCAGCGCCCCCTTTATTATGCGGTCATTGACGAGGTTGACTCGATCCTGATTGACGAAGCGAGAACGCCGCTGATCATATCCGGCACCGCGCAAAAATCGACTTCGCTTTATATGCAGGCAAACGCGTTTGTCCGGACGCTGACGAAGGAACAGGATTACACTTATGATGAAAAGACAAAAGGTGTCATGCTGACAGAGCAGGGAATTTCGAAAGCAGAGCGCGCTTTCGGAATCGAGAACCTTTTTGACATCAACCATGTCACCCTGAACCACCACGTCAACCAGGCGTTGAAGGCGAATGTGTCGATGCATCTTGATATCGATTACGTTGTTCAGGATGGCGAAATTGTCATCGTTGACCAGTTCACCGGCCGCTTGATGAAGGGCCGCCGCTATTCCGAAGGGCTGCACCAGGCGATTGAGGCGAAAGAAGGGCAAGAGGTCCAGAACGAAAGCATGACGCTCGCGACGATTACATTCCAGAACTACTTCCGCATGTACGAAAAGCTTGCCGGGATGACCGGTACGGCCAAAACGGAAGAAGAGGAATTCCGCAATATATATAATATGAACGTAATCGTCATTCCGACGAACCGTCCGATTATCCGTGATGACCGCCCAGATTTGATTTATGCGACAATGGACGGGAAATTCCGCGCGGTTGTGGAGGACATCGCCGAGCGCCACCATAAAGGCCAGCCGGTGCTTGTCGGTACAGTCGCGATTGAGACATCCGAGCTGATTTCGAAGTATTTGCAAAAGAAAGGCATCAGGCATAACGTCCTGAATGCGAAAAACCATGGCCGTGAAGCTGAAATCATTGCCGAAGCAGGCCAGCCTGGTTCCGTTACGATTGCCACCAACATGGCTGGACGTGGTACGGACATCAAGCTTGGCGAAGGTGTCGTTGAAGTTGGCGGTCTTGCGGTAATCGGTACTGAGCGCCACGAATCGCGCCGGATTGATAACCAGCTGCGCGGACGTTCCGGCCGTCAGGGAGACCCGGGGGTAACTCAGTTCTATCTTTCAATGGAAGACGAACTGATGCGCCGTTTCGGTTCGGATAATATGAAAACGATGATGGAGCGTCTCGGCATGGACGATTCCCAGCCGATCCAAAGCAAAATGGTTTCGCGTGCTGTCGAGTCAGCACAGAAGCGCGTTGAAGGAAATAACTTCGATGCCCGTAAGCAGCTCCTCCAATACGATGACGTCCTGCGCCAGCAGCGTGAGATTATTTACGCACAGCGGAATGATGTCCTTGAAGCGGAAAATCTTCGCGACATCGTTGAAAATATGATCAAACATACGATTGAACGCGAGGTTGACATATTCGCGCCAAGAAGCGCGGATGAGGAGGAATGGAACCTGCAGGGATTGGTTGACTACACAGCCGCCAATCTGCTCCGTGAAGGCGACATCACTCTTGAAGACCTGACTGGCAAAGAGCCGGATGAGATGGCCGAGGTCATATTTGCAAAAGTAAAACAGCGCTACGATGAGAAAGAAGAAATCCTTGAGCCAGATCAGATGCGCGAGTTCGAGAAAGTTATCGTCCTCCGCGCAGTCGACTCGAAGTGGATGGACCACATCGACGCGATGGATCAGCTTCGCCAGGGAATCCATCTTCGCGCGTACGCGCAGACGGATCCGCTTCGCGAATATCAGGCTGAAGGGTACGCGATGTTCGAAAATATGATTCTTTCCATTGAGGAAGAGGTTTCTCGTTACATCATGAAGGCGGAAATCCGCAGCAACCTACAACGCCAGGAAGTTGCCAAAGGCCATGCTGTCAACCCGAAGGAAGACGGCGAGAAAGTGAAGAAAAAGCCTGTTCTTAAGAAGACGAACATTGGCCGCAACGATCCATGCCACTGCGGCAGCGGCAAAAAATTCAAAAACTGCCACGGGGCGGTTTAAGAGACAAGTTGTTATATAAAAGAGGGAACCGATATTATTGCATCGGTTCCCTTTATTCTTTTAGGGTTTAACTGGATAAAATGTTTTATATGGTAAAATGCGACTGATTCGCGCCACCGATGTTACAAGGAACGAATTGTTTATTATTCGGATTTTCCATAATCGAAGCACGTTGGGACAGGGCTAGGTGAAAAAGGTGAAGCTCTGTCCCAAACCGAAGTACATTGGGACAGAGTCAGTCCAAAAAGGTGAAGCGCTGTCCCAAACCGAAACCCATTGGGACAGAGTCAGTCCAAAAAGGTGAAACATTGTCCCAACCCGAAGCCCATTGGGACAGAGTCAGGCCAAAAAGGTGAAGCGCTGTCCCAAACCGAAGCCCATTGGGACAGTTCCAGGTGAAAAAGGTGAAGCGCTGTCCCAAACCGAAACCCATTGGGACAGAGTCAGTCCAAAAAGGTGAAGCGCTGTCCCAACCCGAAACCCATTGGGACAGAGTCAGTCCAAAAAGGTGAAACTCTGTCCCAAACCAAAGCCCATTGGGACAGAGTCAGCCCAAAAAGGTGAAGCGCTGTCCCAACCCGAAACCCATTGGGACAGAGTCAGCCCAAAAAGGTGAAGCTCTGTCCCAAACTGAAGCCCATTGGGACAGAGTCAGGCCAAAAAGGTGAAACTCTGTCCCAAACCAAAGCCCATTGGGACAGATCCAGGTGAAAAAGGTGAAGCGCTGTCCCAAACCGAAATCCATTGGGACAGAGCCTGGTGTTAACGTGGGCACAAAGCGCCTCCCTGGTTTTCCTGGCTGCGTAGCTGGGCTTCTGCGGCTTTTTATTTTGCCAGGAAGGGTTTTGGCAAATGGGGCTGGACGGTATATACTGTATAAGGATAATTCTTATGGAAAGGTTTTTGAGGTGATTGATATGGAAATTTCAGATATTAGGCATGAGTTGGAGAAAACAGCTAAGCGATTAGCGGGCTTTAGGGGGTCTCTTTGACTTAGAGGAAAAGGAGGCCAGGATTGCGCAGCTGGATAATGAGATGCTGCATCCGGATTTTTGGAATGACCAGGATGCGGCGCAGGGCGTGATTAATGAGGCGAATGCGCTGAAGGATCAGGTGCATGCGTTTTTTGAGATGAATGAGGCGTATGAGGATTTGGAAGTGACGTTCGAGTTGCTGAAGGAGGAGCCGGATGCGGATTTCCAGGCGGAGCTTGAGGAGCAGCTTGCCAATCTGACGGCGCGTCTTGATGAGTATGAGCTGGAGATGCTGTTGAGCGAGCCGTATGATAAGAATAATGCGATTTTGGAACTTCATCCGGGCGCGGGCGGCACGGAGTCCCAGGATTGGGGTTCGATGCTCTTGCGGATGTATACGCGCTGGGCGGAGAAGCGGGGCTTCAAGGTGGAGACGCTTGATTATCTGCCGGGCGATGAGGCGGGAATCAAGAGTGTGACGCTCGGGATTAAAGGCCATAATGCGTACGGGTATTTGAAGGCGGAGAAGGGCGTGCACCGACTTGTGCGGATTTCGCCGTTCGATTCGTCGGGGCGCCGCCATACGTCGTTCGTTTCGTGCGAGGTAATGCCGGAGTTCAATAATGAGATTGAGATTGACATTCGGACTGAGGACTTGAAGATTGATACGTATCGTGCAAGCGGCGCGGGTGGCCAGCATATCAATACGACGGATTCGGCTGTCAGGATCACGCATACTCCGACTGGGGTTGTGGTGACGTGCCAGACGGAGCGGTCGCAGATCAAGAACCGCGAGCGGGCGATGAATATGCTGAAGGCAAAGCTTTACCAGCGCGAGATTGAGGAGAAGGAAAAGCGGCTGGCGGAGATTCGCGGCGAGCAGAAGGAAATCGGCTGGGGCAGCCAGATCCGGTCGTATGTGTTCCATCCGTATTCAATGGTGAAGGATCACCGGACGGGTACGGAGTCAGGGAATGTGCAGGCTGTGATGGACGGGGAATTGGATCCGTTCATTGATGCGTATTTACGGTCGAAGCTGTCGTAAGGATTTAGCTGTTGGCGGTACGGAAAAATGTTTGGCTGTTAGGATTGCTTGTTGCAGCTGAACTCATCAAGTTGTTTTTTGCAAAATTAGAGCCTTTGCCGGCTTGAGATATCAGTCGGCAAAGGCTTGTTTTGTTTGTATGGGATTTTGCCGACGGAGACTGTCGGAGAGTTATAGCTGAATTCGTTTTTTTAGATTGGAGATTTCAGTTTCGTGGATGCCGGACTTGGCGCTGAGATGGCTGATGTCATATTTGAATCCTTTAATTTCGTCTGCGACAACTGTGAAGACTTTTTCCTGTTCGTCGAGTTTGGTTTCAATCCTTTTAAAGTGGCTTCTGAATTCAGTTGCGTGGTTGTTAACTGTTTCTGTGAGTGTTTCTAAGCGAGAGTCGATCCCGTCGAGTCGCACATCGATACCATTTAGCCGTATCTCAATGCCTTCAAAACGCTGGTCCATGCCGTCAATCCTGTTTTCAATGCCCTCAAAGCGCTGATCCATGCCGTCAAGCCTGTTCTCAATGCCTTCAAAGCGTGAATCCATGCCGTCAAGCCTATTCTCAATGCCTTCGAAACGTTGGTCCATGCCATCAAGCCTGTTCTCGATACCTTCGAAACGCTCGTCCATTTGATCAAACCGGACACCGACTTTGGTGAATTGATGATTCATTTGTTCCATTAAATCCCGTATCAATTGCTCCATGTTTTCACCTTCTTTTTTGCAAGTATAGCACATCTTTTCGCTGTTGAAAGCTGTGTGGATGGGGCTTAATAAAGGGGAGTTTATTAACATCTTCCGGTGGATAACCCGTTTATCCACAAGTCTTTTTGCAAAAATCACCTTCGGCTCTGGAGATTATTAACAAGCACTTGTGAATTTCGAGGTTATCAACAGGAATTTTGCAGGGGAATTAAAAACTTATCCACAACATTCCGCTTGGCGAGTTAAAAAAATTTTGCAAAAAACAAAAATAATATCTTTCCCACCGATGTTTGCGCCTGATGGCCTGATAATGCTATACTCTAGCATTGGCTAGGAAAACGTTTAATGAACAAAGTGAAAGCGGGTTCCCTGCATCCGGCATTAGGTGGTCTTGCATTGGCAAGGATACCGTTTGATGAACAAGGGGCAAAGTGATTCCGGGAAACGGTTTGCCCGAGCCCCTGCGATTGCATTGAAAAATATTTGATTAACTTACGAATAAAAAGGTTATAGGTAGAAGGAGGGCTCGTCTTTGAAAAGACGCAGAAAGGCCTCGCTGGCGGGGACGCGGACCGAAAAGGTGCTGGAGTATATTTATATCCTGGCTGGTTCAGCGATTGTGGCGCTGTCGTTTAATTTATTTTTGCTCCCGAATAAGATTGCTTCGGGTGGAGTGAGCGGGATTTCAACGATTCTGGATACGGTTTTCGGCTGGGAGCCGGCGTTTGTGCAGTGGTCGCTGAATATTCCTTTGTTTATTGCCGGGGTTGTTTTGCTGGGGCGGCAGTTTGGCGTAAAAACTCTTGTCGGAACAGTGTTTTTGCCATTTGTCGTATTGGCCTCTGCTGACTTTGAGCCGTGGACGAAGGATCCACTGCTTGGTGCGCTGTTTGGAGGGATCGGTGTTGGACTCGGCCTCGGTATTGTATTCCGGGGGAGGGCGTCGACAGGCGGCACGGACTTGGCGGCGCAGATATTGAACAAGTATACCGGGATGACGCTGGGACGCTGTGTCGCATTGATTGATGGGCTGATTGTCCTTTCTGCTGCGATTGTTTTCGATATCGAGCGTGGTCTTTATGCGTTGATCGGCCTATATGTGACGAGTAAAACGATTGACCTCGTCCAAGTCGGGTTTGGGCGCTCGAAGATGGCAATGATCATTACCAATCAGCAGGAGGAAGTAAGGGAAGGCATTTTGAGGAAGATCGACAGAGGTGTGACACGCCTATCGGCTTACGGCGGATTTACTGACTCCGAGAAGCCTGTCCTCATGTGCGTCGTTGATCAGACGGAGTTCACAAAGTTGAAACAATTAGTGAAAACCATTGATCCATCAGCATTTGTCATTGTCATGGATGCGGCAGAGGTATTAGGTGAGGGTTTCAAAAGGGAATAATATTGGTATAATTATGTAGTGTTTACTAACATTGCAAAAGGGGTTATCTAAATGAAGAAAAAATTGCTTGCTTTGCTAATGGGTACATCGATGGTCCTCGCGGCATGCGGCGGCAGCGATGGCGGCGGAAAAGAGTCCGCTTCTGGTGGGGATCCTGAGAAGATGTATCAGCAAAAATGTTCCGGATGCCACGGTGCTGAACTGAAAGGCGGCGCTGGACCTGATTTGACAAAGGTCGGAAGCGCACTTTCCAAGGATGAAATCAAAGACATCATTGAGAACGGAAAAGGCGGCATGCCGAAAGGACTTTACAAAGGCGCGGATGCCGAGAAAGTTGCCGAGTGGCTGGCTGAAAAGAAATAATAGTATAGGAGAGGGCGTCCTGCCGGATTGGCGGGGCGCCTTTTATATTGCATCCCTCCGCTCAAGCGCTTTTCCTACAAATTTCACTTTCTGTTCACGAATGCCCTGTTATGATTTTGTCATAAAGATGCGAAATTGAAATAATATCCGAAAAAACTTTTTTTGCTCTCTAATTCCTTTATCTGCTAATTGTTTTCTGCCAAAAAATAGCCAGATTGTTATCTTTATAGAGAAACTGGCAATGATAATTTAGCCATGTGAGGGTAATTTTGCCAGGATTCGACTGTTTTGAAAAGAAACTGTAATATTTAAACCCCTTTATTTACAGGGTTTGAATGGTATAATGGGTTTGTGCTGAAATCCATATGGTTATTTTGTCGTACTTACGAGAATTATGTCTAACACAGTCCAGTCATCAGAGTAAACCCAGTGACAAATACAATTAAGGTGATTATCAAATGATACAAATGCAAAGTGTATATAAGAAGTATCCTAATGGCGTTACTGCTATGAATGGGATAGATGTGAAGATCGCGAAGGGCGAATTCGTCTATGTGGTCGGGCCGAGCGGGGCAGGGAAATCGACATTCATTAAAATGATGTACCGTGAAGAAATCCCGACATCTGGCACTATCCTCATCAATGGCATTAATATAGCAAAATTGAAGAATAAGAAAGTTCCAATCTTCCGCCGGAACCTTGGCGTTGTGTTCCAGGACTTTAAGCTTTTGCCGACAAAGAATGTTTTTGAAAATGTCGCATTTGCCCTTGAGGTCATTGAGGAGCAGCCGAAGATTATTAAAAAGCGTGTGATGGAGGTCCTTGATCTCGTCGGGCTTAAGCATAAAGCGAGAATGCTGCCAACCGAACTTTCAGGAGGCGAACAGCAGCGTGTGTCAATCGCCCGCTCAATCGTCAATTCCCCGAAGGTTGTCATTGCCGATGAACCTACAGGAAACCTTGACCCTGATACTTCTTGGGAAATCATGAAGATATTCGAGGAAATCAACACGAGGGGAACCACCATTGTGATGGCGACCCACAACAAGGAAATTGTTAATACTATCAAACACCGCGTTATTGCCATTGAAGAAGGCTTGATCGTCCGTGATGAAGATCGGGGTGACTACGGCTATGAAAGTTAGAACCCTGGGACGCCACACACGGGAAAGCCTGAAAAGCATTGGAAGAAACGGCTGGATGACGTTTGCATCAGTTGGTGCAGTTACTGTCACGCTCATCCTTGTCGGAGTCTTTTTCGTTATTATGATGAATCTCAACAAGGTTGCGACAACTATTGAAGAAGACGTGGAAATCCGCGTGCACATCGATACGACTGCTGATAAAAAAGAGCAGGAGGAGTTAAGGAAAAAGATTGACGACCTGCCGGAAGTCAATACAATATCTTTTTCTTCCAAAGAAGAGGAACTGCAGATTTTGATCAAAAATCTCGGTGAGTCCTATAAGCTTTTTGAACAGGACAATCCTTTGAACGATGTATTTATCGTAAAGACGAAAAATCCCGAAGACACATTGGAAGCTGCCGAAAAGATTGAAAAAATGGATTTTGCCTATAAAGTCCAGTACGGGCAGGATAGTGTCGAAAAGCTGTTCAAGTTTATTGGTGCAAGCCGGAATGTCGGGCTGGCGCTGATAGCGGGGCTGCTGTTCACCGCAGTCTTCCTTATCTCGAATACAATTAAAATTACGATTATTGCCAGAAGAAGAGAAATTCAGATTATGAGATTGGTTGGGGCGACAAACTCTTTCATCCGCTGGCCGTTCTTCCTTGAAGGCCTGTGGCTTGGAGTTCTTGGTTCTATCCTCCCGATTATCCTGATTTCAATCGCTTATTATCATGCGTATGCATACTTGGCCCCATTGCTTGAAGGCCACTTTATCCAAATCCTTCCGTTTGACCCGTTCATGTACCAGGTATCAGGTGTTCTTATCCTGATGGGCGCATTGATTGGAGTTTGGGGAAGCATGATGTCTGTCAGGAAGTTTCTTAGGATTTAATTGAAAGGAAGGCCGCAGAAAAGGCCTTTTGCAAAATTGGATGGCTGCTAGTTTTCGCGGGAAATGCGTGAGGCTTTCCAGTCAATAGATTAGACGATAAGTAACGGCAAAAAGTTGCCACAAAAAAATAGACACGATTTACCTGTACAAGGGTTCATTGGAAAGGAGAAATCGGGAAGTGAGAAGATCATCAGTCATGGCGCTTACCGTATCAGCGGCGGTAGGCATAGGGAGTTTATTCGGAGGAATACAAACAGAAGCCTCCAAGCTATCAAACTTGCAAAATCAAAAGCAGGAAATCCGCTCAGAACGCAACGATGTAAACGCGAATATTGAGGCTGCGGATAAAGAGATTCAAAGGCTCCAAGGTGAGCAGCAGAAGGTAAATGCGGAAATTAAACGCCTTGATTTTGCAATCAGCGACACGAACGAAAAGATTCGCGGCAAAGAAGAGGATATAAAAGAAACACAGGCAGAGATTAAGAAACTCCAGGAAGAAATCAAGGTTTTGCAGGAGCGGATTGCCAAGCGTAATGAGTTGCTGAAGGATCGCGCCCGCAACTACCAGGAGAATGGCGGCATGGTCAGCTATATCGATGTACTTCTTGGGGCGACAAGCTTCGGTGATTTTGTTGACCGGGCGAATGCGGTCGCAACGATTATGGAAGCTGACAAAGATATCCTTGAACAGCACCAGGCTGATAAGGATGCGCTAGAACAGAAACAAAAGAAAGTCGAAAGCGATCTGGCAGCCTTAAAGAATATGCTTGCTGATCTGGAAAGAATGAATAAACAGCTCGCTTCCCAGCGTACTGAAAAGGACAAACTGATGAAAGACCTTGTCGACCAGGAGCAGGAAGAGCATAACCATAAGATGGAGTTAGCCGAAGAAGCAGCAATTTTAAGGGCGCAGGAATCTGCGATGGCAAAGGCAATCGAACTTGAAAAAGGCCGAATCGCTGAAGAAGCCGAACGCGCACGTAAAGAGGCGGAAGCCCGTGCTGCCGCGGAAGCAGCGGCAAAAGCAGCAGCTGCAGCTGGGTCGAATGGAGGAAGTTCTTCTTCCAATACTTCAGCTCCAACCCAGACCACGCCAGTTGCAAAACCGGTTGTGACCGCTGGAAACTTTATGAAACCTACAAACGGAGTCAACACTTCAGGTTTCGGTGCCCGTTGGGGAACCTTCCACTATGGCGTTGACTGGGCGAACCGTTCCGCAAATGTGCCTGTCGTTGCAGCGGCTAGTGGAGTTGTCATCCGTTCATATTATTCAAGCAGCTATGGAAACTGTGTTTTCATTGCTCACTCCATTAATGGGCAAACATTTACTACAGTTTATGCACATATGGACAGCCGTGCTGTAAGCGAAGGATCGGTTGTTTCCAAAGGCCAGTTCCTTGGCTACATGGGCAACACAGGACAATCAACAGGCAAACACTTGCACTTCGAACTGCACAAGGGTGGATGGAACCAAAGTAAATCAAACGCAGTAAATCCATTTGCATATGGAGTTCCAAGATAACATTTATAAGTTTTAGGATTAATTTGGCAATATGTAAGGGCGGATGAAGCACAGCTTCTCCGCTCTTTTTGGTGCGCCGGCTTCTGTCGGGTCGTGCTGCGATGGCCGGCTACATTTGTTATATACCCCGGGTGTGCCATAGGAAACTGGGAAAACTTGCATATTTTAATTAGCGTTTTGGCAAGAGTGTAAGGCGTCTTCAGTAATTAGAGTTTCGTGATGGACTAAAGCACTGATGCAGGTGCGGCGGCATTAATCATAACTCGTCCTCCTGGTTCATATATGTAGAGTAATGGACACTGTGTGGGTTGCGGTGTTTTTTGCAAAAATCAGGTGTGAGATGTGGGGAGTGGCTTGTATGAGGCGGAAGTGGTTGGCGTTGGTGGTGGCTGTATCGCTGGCAGCGGGGTCGGCGGGGACGTATGCGGGAATGAAGTGGGCTGAGTCGAATGAAACAGGTTTTGCGTTGGAAGTGGCGGGGATACCGAAGAAAAAGAGCAGCGGGCCAACGGATTCAGTCCGGCTCGAAAAAGTCAACCAGGCATATGATCTCATAGTCAGTTCCTATGTGGAGAAGGTTGAAAAGGATGCCCTTATCGAAGGCGCCATTCAGGGAATGCTGGCCAAGCTCGAGGATCCTTATTCTGTTTATATGGATAAGAAGACGGCCCGGCAGTTCAATGAGTCGCTGGAGTCATCATTTGAGGGAATTGGCGCTGAGGTTGGCATGGAGGAGGGCAAAATTGTCATTGTGGCTCCTTTTAAAAACTCACCTGCTGAAAAAGCCGGGCTTAAACCACATGATCGGATTTTAAAGGTTGACGGGAAAAGCGTCGAGGGAATGGATTTATATCAGACGACTGTGTTAATCCGTGGCAAAAAAGGAACCATTGTCGAGTTGGAGATTGAACGCAGGAAGGTAAAGGACCCCTTCTTAGTCAAAGTAAAGCGGGATCAAATCCCGATTGAAACTGTTTTTTCAAAACTGAAAAAGGTAAATGGGAAAAAGATTGGCTATATAGAAATTACTTCGTTCGCTGAGGAGACAGCTGATGACTTCAAAAAGCAGCTAAAGGATCTTGAGAAGAATGAGATTTCGGGTCTAGCCATTGATGTGCGCGGCAATCCAGGCGGCCTTCTGCTTAGTGTGGAAGAAATTCTCCGCGAGTTGGTAAGCGGGGAAAAGCCTTTTGTCCAAATTGAGAAGCGAAATGGCAAGAGGGATCAGTTTTTTTCTACGCTCAAGCAGGAAAAGCCTTACCCGGTTGTCGTACTTGTCGATAAAGGCAGCGCGTCGGCTTCGGAAATTCTCGCGGGCGCACTGCAGGAGGCGGAAGGCTACCCGCTTGTCGGCGAGAGAACGTTCGGGAAGGGAACTGTGCAGCAGGCGATGCCGATGGGAGATGGCAGCAATATTAAATTGACGCTTTTTAAATGGCTTACTCCTGATGGAAATTGGATTCACAAGAAGGGTATCAAGCCAGACGTGGTCGTCGAGCAGCCAAGCATTTTCTCGGCACATCCAATCACTGCCGAAGATGCATTGAAAATGGATATGAATAATGAACAAGTGAAGAATGCCCAAGTCATTTTGGAAGGGCTCGGCTATAGTCCGGGCAGGACAGATGGGTATTTCAGCTCGGGCACCGTCCGGTCAGTAAAAGCCTTCCAGCAACAGGTCCGTTTGCAGCCGACTGGCAAAATTGACGCTGAAACTGCCTCGGCACTTGAAGCTGCCGCAGCAAAAGAAAGGAAAAACGAAAAGAATGACCTTCAGCTGCGGACCGCACTCAGGCTTTTGGCGAAATAATAAAAGTTGAAAGAGGGATTTCTCGGAAATAGATGACAAGGATTTATCGGATTAAGGAAGAGGCGAGTTTATATTAAGCGTTTAGGGCAGGGGAGTGCTCCCTGTCCTTTTTTGCGTGGATTCTCACGGAGTGTAGTCACATCTTCGGACAATAAAATAAAAAATGCTCGATGGATGTCCGAAGTAACCTCCTCTTCGGACAGAAAATTGCCAAAAGGACTAGTCGTTGTCCGAGCAACCCTCACTTCCAATTAAGGTAAATGTATGTAAACAGAAAACGATTTCATTTTGCCTATTGACCAACCTGTATATACAGGATATACTTGAAAACGAAACATGTATATACAAGTTGTCAGAACACATCTAATTATAACAGAAGCTAACGAATAGCTTTTGCATGTGGCAGAGGGTCTCGAAGGAGAACTGACAAACAGGTTTGCTTTTCGAAGATAACGTGAAAAGTATCTTGAGAGTACCTCCACGAAAGCTACATCGGCCCTGTAAGAAAACGCTATCAACCATTATTAACAGGAGGGAAAAACGATGGATATAAAAAAGGCAGCTTCCGAAATACTTGAAGCAGTCGGCGGCAAGGAAAACATTGCAGCAGCGACACACTGTGTGACACGCCTCCGTTTCGCGCTCAAGGACGAAGGCAAAGTCAACAAGGAAACACTTGAAAATATAGATGTTGTCAAAGGTTCCTTCTCGGCAAACGGCCAGTACCAGGTTGTCATTGGCCAAGGAACAGTTGACAAGGTCTACAATGAGCTCACGGCACAAGCGGGCCTTGCTCATCAGAGCAAGCAGGAAATCAAGGATGCGGCAGCGGAGAATCTGAATCCGTTCCAGCGCGCAATCAAAACACTGGCTGATATCTTTATTCCAATTTTACCTGCAATCGTAACTGCCGGTCTTTTGATGGGGATTAACAACGTACTGACTGGAAAGGACATCTTTTACGCCGGAAAGTCATTGGTCGAGGTATATCCGCAATTCGGCGATTTTGCCAGCATTATCAACCTGATTGCCAACACGGCATTCGTCTTCCTGCCCGGCCTGATCGGCTGGTCGGCGGTCACCCGGTTTGGCGGCAGCCCGCTGCTCGGGATAGTCCTCGGCCTTATGCTTGTCCACCCGGATCTTCTCAATGCTTGGGGATGGGGAGAAGCGAAGGCTGAAGGCGACATACCTGCATGGAATTTATTCGGCTTAATAATCCAGAAGGTCGGCTATCAGGGACAAGTTTTGCCAGTCCTGGTCGCTTCGTATGTTTTAGCCCGAATAGAACGGTTCCTCCGCGCAAAAATTCCGGATGCATTCCAGCTTCTGCTCGTTGCACCGATTGCGCTATTAGTTACTGGATTCCTTTCTTTTATCGTCATTGGTCCAATCACGTTTACAATCGGCCAATGGATCACTAATTTGTTCACTGGCGTTTTTGATACTGTCCCGGCAATCGGGGGTCTTGTGTACGGCGCGTTGTACGCACCGTTAGTTGTAACGGGGATGCATCACACTTTCCTCCCGGTCGACTTGCAGTTGATTTCAAGCACAGGCGGAACATTCCTGTGGCCAATCCTGGTTATGTCCAACGTCGCTCAAGGTTCCGCGGCACTCGCAATGGGATTCCTTTTAAGGGACGAAAAGCTGAAAGGACTGTCGTTTACATCAGCGATTTCTGCCTACCTTGGCATTACCGAGCCGGCGATGTTCGGGGTGAACCTCCGCTTCCGCTTTGCATTCATTTCAGCAATGATTGGCGCGGCCATTGCAGGGATGTTTATTACGCTTAATAAAGTAATCGCACCTTCTATAGGGGTTGGCGGCCTGCCAGGCTTCCTATCAATCGTTCCGCATAAATGGACTCCGTTCTTCATTGGAATGGTAATAGCGATTGTCGTACCAGTTGCCTTGACCTTTTTGTGGGGCAAAACAAAAGCCCGCAAAGGCGAACTCGCATAAACTGAGAGATTCCCATTAAACTGAATCCAAAAATCGGATACCATTGGCCAAATTGCCAATGGTATCTTTACTAGAATTTAAGAAAACTTCGAAAAGAAGGTGATCGTATGCAAGAACCATGGTGGAAAAGATCGGTTGTTTATCAGATTTATCCGAAAAGCTTCAAGGATACGACAGGGAATGGTGTTGGTGACCTCCAAGGTATTATTGACAAGCTTGATTACTTGAAGGAGCTTGGCATAGATGTCATTTGGCTGACGCCGATTTATCGATCTCCGCAACGCGACAATGGGTACGACATCAGCGACTATTTTGCCATTCACGAGGAATACGGCACGATGGATGATTTCGACCTTCTCCTGAACGAGGCGCATAACCGCTGCATCAAGCTGATCATGGATATCGTCGTCAACCATACGTCGACCGAACACCCCTGGTTCCAGGAAGCGCGGAAATCGAAGGATAATCCGTACCGCGACTTTTATATTTGGAAAGACGGCGTCGATGGCGGCCCGCCGACGAATTGGGAATCGAAGTTCGGGGGCAATGCCTGGGAATATGACGAACAGACCGGACAATACTATTTGCACCTATTCGACGTCACCCAAGCCGATCTCAATTGGGAGAACGAAAAGGTCCGCAAGCATGTTTATGACATGATGAAATTCTGGTTTGACAAAGGCGTTGACGGCTTCCGTCTTGACGTCATCAACCTGATTTCCAAGGACCAAAGCTTCCCGAACGATGGGGAAGGCGACGGCCGCCGATTCTACACGGACGGTCCACGTGTCCACGAATTTATGAAGGAAATGAACCGCGAGGCATTCTCCAAGTACGACAGCATGACTGTCGGCGAAATGTCCTCGACAACGATTGAACATTGCATCTTGTACAGCAATCCTGAAAATCGCGAGCTTAGCATGACCTTTAACTTCCATCATCTTAAGGTCGATTACGAAGGCGGCGACAAATGGACCCTCGCCGATTTTGACTTCCTTGCCTTAAAACGGATTTTGTCCACCTGGCAGGAAGAGATGAACAAGGGCGGCGGCTGGAATGCGCTGTTCTGGTGCAACCACGACCAGCCGCGGGTAGTCTCCCGCTATGGCGATGACGGTCTTTATCGTGTCGAGTCAGCGAAAATGCTCGCGACCACTGTCCATATGATGCAGGGAACGCCGTACATTTACCAGGGCGAAGAAATCGGCATGACCAACCCTGGGTTCGAATCGATCGATGACTACCGCGACGTAGAATCGCTGAATACTTTTGCGATCAAAAAAGCCGCCAACGTGGATGAAGAAAAGATTCTTGAAATTCTTAAAAGCAAATCGCGCGACAACTCCCGGACACCGGTCCAGTGGGATGCAAGTCCGAACGCCGGATTCACGGCCGGTATGCCTTGGATCAATGTCGCCGCCAACTATCCTGACATCAACGTTGAACAGGCTCTCGCTGACCGAGACTCCGTTTTCTACCATTACCAGAAGCTGATCGCACTGCGGAAGGAATACGATATTATCACCCATGGCGACTACAAGCTGATCCTCGCCGACAACCCGAGTATTTTTGCCTATGTCCGTTCCTGGAATGGTGAAATGCTGCTTGCCGTCAATAATTTCTATGGCAAAAACGCGCAATTTGAGCTGCACCGTGATATCCGCGTTGGGGGCGGGGATGCAAACGTGCTCATCTCCAACTATGGTGACCATCCGGACGATTACCGCCGCTTTACCTTAAGGCCATATGAATCTGTCGTATTTCATTTGAAATAGGATTTCGATAGAGGAAGCCTTGTCCATGGGGTTTCCAGCAAAGTTTGTATGTCCTGCCAATTGGCCGTGCCACTTTGCAGGCTTTGGATAGCGACAAAAAAAACGGATTTCCAGAAGAATCAACCTGGCATTTAGCAGCACTCCTTTTAGCCGATCAAGAACACGGTATGGCAAAACAGTCTAAAAACCTTTAAGATGAATAGTGAATGGAAATTTTAATTAAACGGGAGGCAGGGTGGCTGCCTCCTGAATTCATGAACCGGGTGAGGGACATGGTTAGGAATAAATATGACAGTATATATCAGGATCTTGCCGGCCAGATAGAAACTGGCAAATTGAAAAAGCATACGAAACTGCCTTCAGAAAACGAGCTCGCTGAAACGTATGAGACGAGCCGCGAGACGATTCGGAAGGCATTGAATTTGCTTTCGCAAAATGGCTATATCCAAAAGATCAAGGCAAAGGGTTCGGTTGTCCTTGATATCGGACGTTTCGACTTCCCTGTTTCCGGGCTGACGAGTTTTAAGGAGGTCTCGGAAAAGGTCGGGCAGCCGTTTACGACAACAGTCCATGAACTGTATGCGATGAAACCGGATGACTGCGTGCAAAATGAACTGAAGATTTCCCCGCGCGAGGATGTCTGGAAAGTAGCCAGGACCCGTGAAAAAGAGGGCGAGCGAATCATCCTTGATAAATCATTTTTCGTAAAAAAACTTGTTCCCGGACTAACGAAGGAAATCTGTGAGGACAGCATTTATGCCTATCTTGAAAACGATCTGAGCTTGAATATTTCTTTTGCGAGGAAGGAAATTACCGTCGAGGAATGCAATGATGAGGATCGGAAGTACCTTGATTTGAATGGCTACGACCATATCGTCGTCGTTCGTAACAACGTTTTCCTCGACAATGCGTCGGTGATTGAGTACACCGAATCACGCCATCGCCTTGATAAATTCCGGTTTGTCGACTTTGCGCGGCGGAGCAGGTAAGGCGTGTAAGGAAACAGCCAACGGTCTTAAATTTGTTTCTACCCAAGAGTGGTTGCCATGCTAAAAAGGCATGGCAACCACTCCATTTTGCTGGATTTTTGCTCGACTAGCACCAACAGCTCCTATTGTCGCCCGTGCGGAAGGATTTCCACTTGCAGGGTCGCCAATAGGCTGTATTGTCGCCTGTGCGGAAGGATTTCCACTGGCAGGGTCGCCAATAGGTTGCATTGTCGCCCGTGCGGAAGGGTTTCCACTGGCAGGGTCGCCAATAGGTTGCATTGTCGCCCGTGCGGAAGGATTTCCACTGGCAGGGTCGCCAATAGGCTGTATTGTCGCCTGTGCGGAAGGATTTCCACTGGCAGGGTCGCCAATAGGTTTCATTGTCGCCCGTGCGGAAGGATTTCCACTTGCGGGGTCGCCAATAGGCTGTATTGTCGCCCGTGCGGAAGGATTTCCACTTGCAGGGTCGCCAATAGGTTGCATTGTCGCCCGTGCGGAAGGATTTCCACTTGCAGGGTCGCCAATAGGTTGCATTGTCGCCCGTGCGGAAGGATTTCCACTTGCAGGGTCGCCAATAGGCTGTATTGTCGCCCGTGCGGAAGGATTTCCACTTGCGGGTCGCCAATAGGCTGCATTGTTGCCCGTGCGGAAGGATTTCCACTTGCGGGGTCGCCAACACTGCTTCCGGCTGCTTTTTTCTAATGACACTTCGCTAAACGTGATGGTATAATACCCGATAAAAAGGCCGTCCAGCTAACATACAGCGGGCGGCCTTTACTATATTTTTCGAGATACATTCCTGAAAAATCATTCCTCAGTCCAGTTCCAATAAGCAAACTCACCAACCTTCGCGGACTGGATTGTATCCAGCTCACGAAGCTTCAACAGCTCCTTTACCGGTCCGGTTACGACAGCACCGTATACTTTGAACCCATTTTTCTTTATATAATCATGTCTTTCCTGCAGGTGTCTAAGTCCCAGGACATCCTCCAAATAGCTATTGCCCTCATTCTCAAGCAATTTTTCCATATTTGCGAGCATGATTTTTTCATTTTCCTTTATCGTTCCTTCGCTAAGGTAAACTTCAGAGTAGGATCGATAATTATCGGTTTCGCGGGCTCTTGACATCCCAATCCTATCAACCATGAAATAGGTTCCGCCGGCGACGGAATAGCCAACGTCTTTAATTTCTTTCAGTTCTCCTGTATACAAAGGCATCCAGGTGACATCAACATCGTATGGGGCGAGCAACTTAAGCAGTTCCGCCGGCTCGTAATAACGATCGGTTGAAAAAGAGAGATCAGCAACCGTTCCCTCATGCACTTTTTCCAGCGTTGTCCATACTCCAGGATCTACCTTTAAAGTTACCTTTTTCCCGGTTCGCGGATCCTCAGGCAAGAAAAAGGAGAATCTTTCATCTGATGGGTTATCGAAGGTAATCCTCATCGATGAAAATGGGGAAAAGACCCTTTTTGTCACCTCGAGCGTACCGACCTGCATTTCTTCCTTTCCGACCGTGCGAACAATGGGCAATGACATTTCCTGGCTGAAGAACGCATTGATGTTGGCTCCTATAGAGGATTCGCTTTTTGCCAAAAGACCGGGCTGGGTCCAGTTGAATGCCTGGCTGACAATGAATTTATTCTTCTCACCAATTTCTGATTTATGATAACCGATTGACAGAATCATCATGTAAACAGCATAAATGAGTGCAATCGCAGCCAAAACACGCACAATCCTCAACGTCAATGTAAACCGGTATTTCCACAATATTTTCTTTTCCTTATCCTTCGTCCATTCAGTCATGAAAAAATTCCTCCTTCGCCCCGAGCTGCTTCAATCTTTGCCTGGCCCGATGCAATTGCACTTTCACCTGGGCTCCCGACAAACCGAGCGCTTCTTCCAGCTCGCTATATGTAAACTCTTCAAATTCCCGCAAATAAATGATAGTCCGGTAATTTTCCGGAAGCAGTCCGAGCAGCTCCTCCAGTTTCCGTGACGTTTCGCCAGCGATCGTCTCCTGTTCCGGAGCTCCGTACGGGCTGATCATCTCTTCCTTTTCAATAAACGGGATCCATTTCCAACGCTGCCTGCGTCGCCACTCATCGATATAAATGTTGCGAGCGATCCGGTACAGCCAAGGTTTGACATCCTCATGGCGGTAAAAGGACAGCGAAACCGTTGCTCGCAAAAATGTTTCCTGAACCAGATCCTCGGCAATGGAGGGGGAGCCGGAGAGCCGATGCAGGTAGAAATACAAGCCTTTGGCATACTTTCGGTACAAATCATCAAGTTTTTCCATCCGTGACTCTTCCAATGCTTTCCTCCTCTCGCTATCCATACAACGAATGGCCGCCTGTTTTGTTACACCTAGATTGAATTTTAACATGAACAAAAATCTAGCAATATGTTTTGCCGGCTGTTTTTGATAGAATGGGAGTAAGCCGTTTGGCTGAAAAGGATTCTGGTCCAAACCAGAAGCTGAACAATTTTAACGAAACTACTTTTACATACAGGGGTGCGGGGATTTGATTGAGCAATGGGGTATTGAGCTTTTAAAAGGAATAGGGAAGATGTTTCTGGATCCGATTTTCTATTATGCGTTTTTTCTTGCGGCTGTTCTTGGAGTCAGCAGGGTCAAGCGGGAGCGGAAGAATTTCACGATCCGCGCGCAGGATGCGTATTTTGAACTGAGGCAGCTTGTGCCGGCGGGGCTTATAGCCGGGCTTGTACTTTCACTCGTTCTTGTGGCGGCTGGGATTGTTGTGCCGCTTGCGGTTATCCTGCTTGTTGCGGCCTTCACGCTTCTGCTCAGCCTGACCGGGAATATGCGTTTCATCGGGCCTGCCTACACGGTGGGAGCTGCGTTTTTCGCGCTGATTTATCTTGGCGGCCGGACCATCGACTTCTTTTTTGTCAGGGAGGCCTTCGAGGCAGCCGCGGACCGGATTTACCCCTCCGTCGCCGTTCTGCTCGGTCTTCTTATCATCGCAGAGGGTGTCCTGATTTTGAAAAAAGGCCACTTCGCAACATCACCCAAACTCATCACCTCGAAGCGCGGCCAGCGTGTCGGCGTTCATGAATCCAGAAAGCTCTGGCTCGTTCCGGTCCTGCTAGTCGTTCCGGGCAGCACCTTGACGCTGCCGTTCGATTGGTGGCCCGTATTCACTATCGGTGAACAAACTTTCTCCCTATTCCTTGTTCCATTCCTTATCGGCATGCACCGGCAAATCCAGGGGATGCTCCCGGCCGAAGCGATTAAGGCTTATGGCAAAAAGGTTGCAACGCTCGGCGTGGCTGTCCTGCTTGTTTCGGTCGCGGGCTACTGGTTTCCGATCGCCGCCATCGTCGCCGCTGCCATCGCAATTCTCGGACGCGAAGCGATTGCTTTTTTGCAAAAGCTAAAAGAAGAAAACCGTCCATTCTACTTCTCTCGCAAAAACGAGGGCCTGATGATCCTTGGCATCATCCCGAATTCGCCTGCGGAAAAAATGGGGCTGAAAGTCGGCGAACTAATCAGCAAGGTGAACGGCCAGCCGACCCAGGACGAAAGCGAATTATACGAAGCGCTCCAGCATAACCGCGCCCATTGCCGACTTGAAGTACTCGATACAAACGGCCAGATCCGCTTCGTCCAGCGCGCCCTCTACGAAGGCGACCACCACGAACTCGGCATCCTCTTCGTCCATGACGACCGGAAATGGGATGACCGTGCGGTGTAAATGGTGTGATTTTTCATAAATGATTTGAATGGTTGCATAAATAGTTAGAATGTGTTTTTCGCAATTGATTAGAATAAAGACAGGCCGAGCATTGATTTGCTTGTGCCTTTTTTTATGTCAGAAGCTATATTATTTCACAACAAGTAATAGATGAATCAAATTATTTAGTTTTAGATTTTGAAAAATTAGCTGATGAGTGTTAAGGATAGACTGCCATTTTTAGTATTTTTATAAAAAAACGGTCCAGGTTTTCCATGGCTAATTTTCTTGATTGTTTTGGACTATGTTTCATTTGTCCCAACCGCTTTCCAACTAGGGATAAGTACTCTATTAATGTAAGATAAACAACAGCTATACCTAAGTAGTTACTAGGCTATAATTAGATATAATTAATATTAATAGTAAAAACTCTAAAATGGGTGATAGTTATGTATGAAGATAAGCGCATTTTAATTATTGAAGACGATCAAGAGATTAGTAGGTTACTGAGGGTAATTTTAGCAAAATCGCATTTGGAATCGGTCGCAGCTTATTCGGGTACAGAAGGTTTGTTGCAGCTGCAAAATAATACGTTTGATTTAATTTTATTGGATTTGATGCTGCCGGGCAAAAGTGGGGAGGAACTACTAAAAGAAATCAGAGAAAAGAGTTCTATTCCGATTATTGTCATTTCAGCCAAAGTCGATCTTGAGAATAAAGTGCATGTATTGAAACTGGGTGCGGATGATTATATTACCAAACCGTTTCATCAGGAGGAAGTGGTGGCCCGAGTCGAAGTCCAATTACGAAAAGCAAGTTCTCACCCGGAGCAGTCAGCGGAAATAAGATGGCGTGATCTTAAAATGAATATGGAAAAACGGTCTATGATATTAAAAGAGAAAGAGTTACAGCTGACGAATGCGGAGTTTGATATATTAACATTTTTCATAAACAATCCCGAGCGTGCGCTTTCCAAAAAGGAGATATATGAAAGCATCTGGAATGGGACCTATTATGGTGATGATAATACGATCAGCGTGCACGTCTCTAACCTCCGCAGGAAAATCTCGGAACTGACTGCTGAAGAATATATTAAAACCATTTGGGGAGTAGGATTTATGCTTGTCTGACTTCTTTATGAATTCTTTATGTTTTGCTTAAAGGATTTTAAAGACTTCTAAGCTAAAGTGGACATAACAAGTTGTTTAGTGAAGGAGTCGAAAAGATTGGATACCATTATTCAGACGTTTCAATTGACGAAAAAGTTTAAGGAAGAAGAGGTCCTTAAACCGCTTGATTTCTCAGTGAAAAAAGGAGAAATCTGTGCATTGATTGGAAAAAATGGCGCGGGCAAATCAACGTTATTCAAAATTATTGCTGGCCAACTATTCCTGACAACCGGGGAGATTCAGCTTTTTGGGAAATCTGGTAAAGAAATCGAGCATGAGAAAAAAAGAATGGGTTTTATGATAGAAACACCTGCATTTTTCCCGGATTTTACTGCGGTTCAAAATCTGGAATATTTCCGGATTCAACGGGGCGTCGTTGAAAAGAAACGTATTTATGAAGTCCTGGAAATTGTCGGACTGGCAAATGAAAAGAAAAAACGATTTAAAGATTATTCCATGGGGATGAAGCAGCGATTAGGCATAGCCCTTTGTCTCTTAAGCAGCCCCGATTGTTTAGTTCTTGATGAGCCAATCAATGGTCTGGATGTCGAGGGGATTATGGAAATCCGCAGATTATTGATGAAGCTCAATCAGGAAAAACATATAACCATATTAATTTCGAGCCATATTTTAACGGAGCTGAAATTGTTGGCGACACGTTTTGTATTTATCAAAGATGGCGTAATCATCGATGATTTAAGCAAGGAAGCCCTGGATGAGAAGAGTAGAAAACAAATACTCTTAACGGTTGATGATTCAGCAAAAGCGGCACAATTATTAGAACGGGCATATGTGGATATACAGTTTAAGGTCCTTCCTAATCAAGTTATCACAATCCAAAATCATGTAGAAAGCGGTGGAAATATCAATCGCATTTTAGTTGATAATGGGGTGATGGTGAAGGAGTTTCGCATCGAAGCTCTGAATCTTGAGGAATACTTCTTAGGATTAGTGGAGGGTAAGAAGAATGATTAATTATCTGAAAAGCGAAAGTTATCGTCTGCTGCGTAAAAAAGGTCCGCATCTAACAGGGATAGTATGTTTATCTCTAATTGCCGCCGCTGCCGCCGTCCTTTATTTTGTTGGAAAGTCTGATCCTAGATTTCCTTATGCGACCAGTAAATTTTTCTATTCAAATGTGATTAGCGCTGGATTAATGATTATAATCGTAGGGTTAATTTATAATTCCTTTCTCACTGGAAAAGATTTGACACTGATGAAGCAATCCATTTCTTTCGGTATTTCTCGAAATAGTATCTTCTGGTCAAAGTTAATCCTCACGTTAAGTTATTTTCTGCTCATCTGTGTCGTCGGTATAATTTACATGATTGCATTAGGTGAGAACTTATTTACAGATGAAAATCAGTCGGCAGGAGATTTTCTACTAGCATGTGCCAATATGGCGCCAATTGTCCTGAGTGGATTTTTCCTAACACATACGTTGAGGATGCTGAGGGTTGGAGAAGTTTACAGTATTATTGTGTTGCTATTCATTTATGGATTTTCAGGGAACCTGCTGCGGATTTTTAGTCGAATTTCAGGCTTAAACGAGTTGTATAAATATACTCCAGATACATTGTTAACGGATAACTTAATGGGCTTTTTGGATGACGCAGTCCAATTCGATTTCAAATATTGGGTTGTAGGCATCGTAATTTCCGTGATTTCTTTACTAATTGGATCAAAGAAGTTCGTAACTAAAAACATCGATTGATGGAGAAGGGATGAATGTAGGTGATCAGCTGGCAGATTATCATATTATTGATTTCCCTACTGATTATTGCCGTCTGCATGCTTCTGCTTTTCCATTGGGATGTCAAAAAGATGACAAAACAATTAGAAGAAATCAATAACAATTTCGGGACAAATGAATTAGTTCGTACAAATACCCATAATAAAAGCTTGGTCCGATTTGCTGCAAAAATCAACCAGCTGATTCACTTATTCAAACAGAACCAACAGTCCGTCGAAAGAAGAGAAATGGAATTAAAACAAGAGATCACAAATATATCCCATGATTTACGAACGCCTTTAACATCGATCAAAGGATTTTCTGATCTATTAAAAGATCCGTCTATATCTGAAGCAGAAAGGAAAGAGTTTTTAGATATTATTCAGAAGAAGATCGATAATCTCACTATGATTGTAGAGTTATTTTATGAACTCTCACAGCTCGATTCCTCGGACAAGAAATTGACCATTGAAAAGCAGTTCCTAGATCAAATTGTTGTGGATACGATGCTAATGTTCTATGAAGATTTTGAGAAAGAGCAGTTAGAGGTACAAATGGCTGAAGATCCTGTACCGGCTGTTCTTGCAGATAACAAAGCGACCGTTCGAATCGTAACCAACATTATTCAAAATGCTTTAACGTATGCCAAAAGCTATTTGAAGATTAGTTTTATAGAGGAAGAAGACTATATTTGGTTAAGGGCAGTAAATGATGTTGAGAACATTAATGCTTCGAAACTACAAAGTGTTTTTAATAGGACATTCAGGTTGGATACTAGCCGAAAAGGTACTCATCTAGGATTAGGGCTTCATATTGTTCAGCAGCTTATTACCAAACAAGGTGGAAAAGCGGTTGCTAATGTCCATGAAAATGAATTTATTCTTGAAGTGTCGTTTAGAAAGTGTTGTGATTCTTCGGAATTAGTTGGAAATAATTATGGAAGACACTTCAAACTCCACTAGTCCTTTGAGATAATAATCTCAAAGGCTTTTTTGTGAAACGACTCAACACCAGCGACTATATAGGTTGAATTTAATAATAATTACTTCATTAAAAGTTGAAGGAGCTGGTTGATTGGAGCTCAGGCATGTAGACTCCTCGAAAATCCTCGCACGAAATTATGCTAACGCATAATTTCGTGCGAGGATTATTCTTGGAAGCTTTCCTTAATGCTAACGCATTTCCTTCGTGCAAAGCCAATTCAAAGAAGCTGTTTGTCCTGCGGGATAGAGCGGCAAGTGGAGACCCCACGGGCGCCGAGGAGGCTCCTAACTGCTCCTGCGCCAAAGAATATTCGGGGAAGCTTTGTTCAGCTCGTCGCAAATCCACGGGAAGCTATTTCAGGCAGCCGCTTTGATGCCCCGCGGAAAGCGAAATGCCCAGAGCGGAAATCAACCACCATGTTCCAGTTTGATACCAATCGTTATTTCAACCTATATAGTTTAACAATCAAATTGGGTGAAGGGGGATGTTAATGCTACTGTTTTTGCAAATTATTTTATCTATAGCGGGCATTTCACTTGCAGCATATGGATTAATTACTGAGGATTTTACGTTTCAACCCTATATGATGTTGTGTTTAAGTTTAATGATGTTGGTAACGGGCGTAAAGGAATTGCAAAAGGGAAATAAAGGTACCGGCTGGCTAAGTATAGGTGTCTTTATATTTATTTTTTTTGTAACCGTCCAAAGTTTCCTATTGCAGTAGCGATTGGGCAAGCTGACCGAATCTGCCGGCTGGATTTTTCGAAAAGTTCTCCAAGAATCCTTTATCCAAGTTCCTCCCAATAAATTTTGAAAAATTACAGGAAGTATTAGGTTATGGCCCAAAAATCTGATATACTTTTACCAAAATAAAATAGGTACGAGGTATTTGTTTTGACTAAATCCAAATTGCAATTCTGGCTGATTCAAATTTTGCTTATAGTGTCTATTATTTTCATTTCGACAAAGATTTCTTTTATGTTTAAACCGATCGGCGTATTTTTTACAACTGTTTTCTTTCCGATTTTGATAACCGGCTTTCTGTATTTCCTTTTGAACCCAATCGTTGATTTTTTACAGCGTAAGAAGCTACCAAGGCCAGCGGCTATTTTAATTATTTATTTGGTGTTCGCCGGTCTTATGGTTTTTGCAATCGGAAATTTAGTTCCGGCGGTGACGAAGCAAGCGACAGAGCTTGCTCACGACCTTCCTGTCTTTGCGGATAAAGGCATTGATTTTATTAATGATGTCGTCAAGTCTTCCGAATTCAAAAGTTTCAGAAATGAGCAGCGAGAGATCATTGATACGATTCAAGATAAAACAATGGAGTATGCTAATAACCTGCCAAACACCCTTACGAATGGAATAAAGGGTTTCTTTGGCATCATAGCCAATATTGCGGTCATTCTTGTGACAGTCCCCTTTTTATTGTTTTATATGTTTAAGGACGGGCATAAGTTCCCGCTCTCTGTTTCGAAGTTCATTCCATCAGAATACAGGGATGAAAGCTTGACAATCCTTAAGGAAACAGGTGCAACCTTATCGGCGTATATTCAGGGGCAGGTCATCGTAGCTTCAGTGGTGGGAATCTTGGCTTTTATTGGATATTTCATTATAGATTTGCGTTATGCGTTAGTCATGGCGTTAATTGTAGCTTTCACTAACATCATTCCGTATGTTGGCCCGATTATTGGCGGTGCTCCGGCGGTATTGGTTGGATTTTTTGATTCCCCAACGAAGGCTTTATTAGTGGTCGTTGTAATCCTGATTGCACAACAAATTGAAGGCAACCTCCTGTCACCGATGATCTTAGGCAAATCATTGGATACCCATCCTGCAACGATCATTATTATTTTATTGGCTGCCGGCAATCTGGCTGGAGTCCTGGGGATGGTCTTGGCAGTCCCAACCTATGCCGTTACAAAAACAATCGTATTAAACCTCGTCAAATTATTAAAAGCAAGAAGAAGGGCGAGTATAACCGTCGAAGGAACCTAAAAAAATTCAAATGTTCTTTGCTTTGCGGCTATGTTAATAGTGAGTATCGATTTTTAATGAGTTAATTGGAACGAAGGGGACTGACTCCGGCGGGATGCAGCGGCAAGTGGAGACCCCACAGGCGCTCGCAGCGCCGAGGAGGCTCCACTGGCACCCCGCGGAAAGCATGTCCCCGGAGTGGAAATTAACATCAAAAATGACACTGCGTGTTACAAATTTAATAAAATATAGACCCTGTAGAGTAGACGGAAAATGCCTACTCTACAGGGTCTTTTTATGTCCACATAATAGTCCTGCTATGCACTAAACCTGCGGTAGTACAGGAAAAAACCTCAATGGTAGATGAACTAAACCAACGAATTAAAGACATCTTTATGGCAAAAATATGTCAAATCTATCAAACTGAGTAAATAAATATCTAATAATGATTGACTGATAATGATTATCATTATATATTAGGCATAGTGAATAAATTGAAAATGATTCTCAATTAAAAACCAAACAAGAGGTGCAATCATGAGGAAAAAAGTATTTGCTTTCAGTATGATCTTTTTGCTAGTTTTCGGTGCGTTGGCTGGCTGTGCAAAATCGAACACCGCTTCAAAAAAGGAACCTGCGAAAGAATCAGAAGAAAAGAAAGAACCTGGTGTCGTTAATCTTTATACAAGCAGGCACTATGAGTCTGATAACGAATTATATAAGATTTTTGAAGAAAAGACGGGCATTAAAGTAAACGTCGTTGAGGGAAAAGGCGACGAGCTGATGGAGCGACTGAATGTTGAAGGAGATGCAACCGAGGCAGACCTTTATTTCACCGCTGACGCAGGCAATTTGCACGTTGCGAAAGAAGCTGATCTGCTCCAGCCTGTCGAAAGTGAAGTCCTTGAAAAAAACATTCCTGAAAAACTCCGTGATGATGAAAATTACTGGTTCGCGATGGCAAAAAGGGCCCGTGTCCTTGTTTACGCGAAAGACCGTGTAAAGCCTGAAGAGCTATCAACTTATGAAGCGATGGCGACACCTGAATGGAAAGGAAGAGTAGTTGCCCGCCCGGCTGATAATATGTACAACATTTCACTCCTGTCATCTTTCATTGAAGTTATGGGTGAAAAGGAAGCGAAAGACTGGGCAAAAGGGTTTGTCGCAAATATGGCAAGGGAACCACAAGGGAATGACAGGGATCAGGCGAAAGCCGTTGTAGCTGGTGAAGCGGATGTCGCCCTTATGAATACGTACTATGTTGGGCTGATGTCAGTTTCCGAAGATCCTGAAGAGAAGAAAGTAGCTGAACAAGTGGGCGTGTTCTTCCCGAACCAGGAAACAACAGGAACACACATTAACGTAAGCGCGATTGCGGTAACAAAGTATGCGAAAAACAAGGAAAACGCCATCAAGTTCATGGAATTCCTATCAAGTGAAGAAGCACAGGGAAAATTTGCTGAAGTAAACTTTGAGTATCCGGCAAACCCTAATGTTGAGCCTTCTGAGTTCCTGAAATCATGGGGTGATTTCAAAGAGCAGGATATTAACCTATCCGTTCTCGGCAAAAATCAGCAGCAGGCCATTAAAATTTTCAACGAAGTAGGCTGGAAGTAATTAATACAATCAAATGCCGAAGCGCCGCTCTATGGTGCTTCGGCAAAACCGTTCACAGAACTTTCGGTTTCAATTGAGAATGATTTTCGTTATAATTTAGATGAATGAAAAATAACGTAAACACCATATGAATAGTTTTAAGGAAGTGTCAGCGTTGGGCTTGCGGAGACTTGTCAAACAACAACTTAATATTTGGTCCCTGCTCAGTCTGGCCTTGATTATTATCATCCTCATACCGAATTTCATCATCGGTGTTCAGTTATTTACTGAACCAAATGAAAACTGGCAGCATATTCAGGAATATTTATTAAAAGATTATATCCGAAATACCCTTGTCATTATGTTTTTCACGGCGATTGCGACGACAGCAATCGGAACGAGCCTGGCCTGGCTTGTTGCCATGTATGATTTTCCGCTAAAGAATTTCCTGAAGTGGGCGTTGATTTTGCCACTGGCGATTCCGCCATATATCGCAGCTTATACGTATCATGGAATCGTTAACTACACAGGGGTCATCCAAACGACCTTGAGAAATACATTTGAGATTACGGTTAACCAAAAATACTTCACGATCATGAACATTCAGGGGGCTGTCTTCATCTTTACGATGTGCCTGTTCCCCTATGTATATACGATTACGAAAAGCTTTTTTCAAAATCAGTCTTCCTCGATGATTGAGAATGCGAGACTCCTCGGAGGAGGCCCTATTAAAATATTTTTCCGGGTGGCCCTGCCGATTTCAAAAGCTTCCATTGTAGGAAGTGTGACGCTCGTCATTCTGGAAGTGCTCAATGATTATGGGGTTGTCGGTTACTTTGGAATCCAGACGTTCAGCACGGCGATCTTCCGAACATGGTATGGGATGAAGGATCTCGACTCCGCGCTTAAACTTGCCGGATCCCTAATGCTTTTGGTAATCATTGTTCTTGTACTCGAAAAGGTTTTGCGGGGAAGAAAGAGATATAGCTTTTCCACTACGAAAGTTCGTCCTGTCCAGCCAAAAAAGCTGAAAGGCATGAAGGCATGGCTCGTATTCGCCTATACATTCGGAATTTTTGCCATTGCTTTTATTATTCCCTTTCTGCAGCTGATCCAGTGGGCGTTCATGACGTATGAAAAAGTGCTGAATAAGAATTTCTTGACTCTTGCCTTTAACTCCATCTATGTAGCCGCCATCGCTGCGATCATCATTGTGGTCATCGCCCTTGTCATTTCCAACTTTACGAGGCTCCAACAAGGACTTGCTGCAAAAATGGCTTCCAGGGTGACAACGCTTGGTTATTCCATCCCGGGAGCGGCGATCGCAATTGCATTTATAACAATTTTTCTATGGATGGATACGACAAATAAAGAACTTTTGGCAAAAATAAACATGGAGCCGACAATAGTTTGGCGGACGACCCTGGTCATGCTGATTTCCGCCTATATCATCCGCTTTTTGGCGATTGGCTACAACTCTATTGAAACGGGGTTTGAAAAGGTCGGCAACAGCTTTACCGAAGCCTCCCGCACACTTGGCGCATCGACTGTAAAGACTTTTTTCAAAGTAGACCTGCCGATGGTAAAAGGAGCTGTGTTCAGCGGATTTATTCTCGTATTTGTCGATATTCTCAAAGAACTTCCGTTGACATTATTTTTACAGCCATTTAATTTTTCAACCCTGGCCACCCAGGCGTTTAAATATGCAAATGATGAAAGAGTCCAGGAAGCGTCATTGGCCTCGTTATTAATCATCCTATTAAGCGGAATCTTTATTTTCATTTTCCATAAACTCGCAGAAAAGGAGAACAGCTGATGTTTATACAAATACAAGATTTACAATATAAATATAAAAATGCAAAAGAAGCTGTCATCAAGGACTTTTGCCTGGAGATAGAAAAGGGCGAGATTGTTTCAATTTTAGGCGAAAGCGGAAGTGGAAAGAGTACGATTCTTAGGTTGATTGCGGGGCTTGAATGTCCGCAAAACGGCTCAATTAATATTTGCGGCGAGACAGTGTGCAACCGTGCCTGTTTCGTACAGCCCGAAAAAAGGGGAATTGGATTTGTTTTTCAGGATTATGCCCTTTTCCCGCATATGACCGTTGCAAAAAACATTATGTTTGGCTTGAAAAAGAAAAGCAGGAAAGAAAAGCACCAGCGTGTGGAAGAAATGCTGGAACTCGTAAACCTGGCTGATTATGCAAACCGTTATCCTCATGAGTTAAGCGGCGGCCAACAGCAGCGCGTGGCTCTGGCAAGGGCATTGGCTCCTGAACCGTCGTTATTGATTCTCGATGAACCATTCAGCAACCTTGATGCCGACTTGCAGAAAAAAATCAGGCGCGAGCTTAGGGAAATTATTAAAAAGACTGGCATCACTTCCATTTTCGTCACACATGACAAGGAAGATGCAAATGCGATGGCTGACCGTATCGTCTATATCGAAAACGGGAAAGTGAAGAGCTCGGCAATGAAGACCGAGAAACAGCGCCCAGCTTTGACGTTAGTAAATAATTGAGGGGTATTCCCCGCCTTGGAAACCAATTAGCTTTTTGAAACTATTGGTGAACTGTTGTTTTGAGTAAAGGGGAAAATATGATTATTAGAAAAATTGCCCAAGATGAAAGGCCCCCGATGAATTTGTTGTTAACAGCTGACCCCTCCACGGAGAGCGTGGACGATTATTTACTAAGGGGAGATTGTTATGTAGCTGAAAAAGGGCAACGAATCGTCGGAGTATATGTGCTGCTGCCAACCAGGCCTGAAACAGCAGAACTGGTAAATGTCGCGGTCGCGGAAACGCACCAGGGGATAGGGATAGGACAACAGCTAGTGAAAGACGCGATTCAAATAGCGAAACATAGCGGTTATAGGACGATTGAGGTTGGTACCGGCAATTCAAGTATAGGGCAAATCGCATTATATCAAAAATGCGGCTTTAGAATGAATGGAGTTGACCGGGATTATTTTATCCGACATTATCGGGAAGAAATTTTTGAGAATGGGATCCAGTGCAGGGATATGATCCGATTCACGCAGGATTTATAGAGGTTAACTGAAAAAGGAACAACGGTCCGGATTTCCGGGCCGTTGTTTTTGCTAGGCATTCCAGTTTTATGACGGAGTGATTCCGTCAATCGGACGCCTCTTTATCGTTCCTTCCGGTAAAACCGCTCGCCGGTTTCAGCGTTATAATACACCCTTGTTTTCTCGCCGGTAACCGGATCGATATTCACTTCGCTTGTTGCAACGAAGCCCGGCGGGACGGCTCCGTCCTGGTTCTTTTTGTACCGTTTGTCATAAATGAAGTAGCCAAGCAAAATGACGACGATTACGCCGATGATTTGCAACAGGTAAAACCCGCCGACTAACAACCAGGCCATTAAAGCTTCTCCACCACAGCGGCAGTGCCATAAGCGACAATTTCACTCATGTTTTGACCAATTTCCCCTGAATCGAATCGCATCATGATGATCGCATTGGCGCCCATTTGGTTGGCGTTTTTGATCATCCGGTCCATCGCTTCCTTTCGGGAATCCTCGAGCATGGATGTGTATTGCTTAATTTCTCCGCCGACAAGTCCCTTCAGCCCGGCCATAATATCGCCGCCGAGCCCTCTGCTCCGGACAATCAGGCCGAAAACAGGACCTTTGATTTCCTTCACCTGGTAACCTTCAATTTTTTCAGTCGTAACAACTAACATTCTCATCACCTCATCTATATTTATTCGCTATTAAAGTGGACTTTCCTTTTTGTGCAAAAACCATAATTAAAAATCGAGGTTTTTCTGTCCTTTCATGAATGGCCATCCCAATGATAAATAAGCTGCACGACGCCGGAAGAGAATGTCTTAGTCTCGGCCAATTTTAAATTCAGTCGCTGTTTGATATCGACAAATAACGGTTTTCCTTCTCCCAAAACTACAGGGTGGACAGATAATCTGAATTCATCAATGAGCCCCAACTGGATAAACGTTGTAATAAGGCTTGCTCCGCCATACAGCCAAATGTCTTTGCCTGGCTTATTCTTTAGTGCTAAGACATGCTCGGAAAGATCGTCATTGATGAAAACTGCTTTTTCGTCAGTCCCTGTTTGCGTTTTGGAAAATACATATTTTTTCTTGCCATGGATGATTTCCCAAAATTCTTTTTCACCCTCATCAGCAGTTTCAGGAGTGTATTGCCCCCATAAATCATAGCTTTTCCTGCCATATAAAATCGTATCAATGTCGTTTAGAAATTGAATGAAATCCATTTCAGGGTCCATGATGCACCAGTCAACTTCTCCGTTTTTTCCCTCAATGAAACCATCTAGAGTGACTGCTAGATCTAAAAGGATTCTTCTCGGTCTCCCGTTATTTGGCATAAAACTTCCTCCCTTATGAATCTAGGGTGTTTATTTTGCAAAATTATTGAATGTCATTGTCCTCGTATGATATCCAGTCGCTGAAGCTGCCGAGATATAGCTTGACGTTCTCGAAGCCCGCTTCCTTTAACGCCAGGAAGTTCGGGACAGCGGTGACGCCGGAACCGCAGTACACTATAACCTCTTTGTCGAGGGAGATTTCGGAAAATCTCCGTGCTTGTTCATCAGGAGATTTGAATTTCCCATCCTGGAGACCCTCCATCCATGGCTTGTTGATGGCACCAGGAATATGCCCTTTCTTTTTATCTATCGGCTCCTCAATGCCCAAGTATCTTTTCGATTCGCGGGAATCAATCAGGATAGCATTTTTCTTTTTGCCAAGGGAAATTTCTTTCACTTCTTTCATATCTGCAAGAATGGCAGAGTCAATTTCGGCATGGAAGTCCGTTTTTGCAAAAGTAGGAACCTCCGCGGTTGTTGGGTAAGTTGCTGCTGTCCACTCCTTGAATCCGCCATTGAGGATAAAGATTTTTTCGTGGCCAAGGTAGGTTAAGAGCCACCAGAATCTCGCGGCAAAAGCACCTTCGCCGTTGTCGTAGGCAATGATGGTTGTATTCCTGTCTATTCCTGAATGTTCCAGTTTTGCGATGAGTCCGCCGAGATCGGGCAGGGGGTGGCGCCCGCCGTGTGTGCAGACTGGACCGGATAAGTCCTTCTCAAGGTCAAAATGAATGGCTCCTGGGATATGGTTGTTCTCGTATTCCGTTTGCCCTTTTCCAGGGTCAGCAAGTGAAAACCGACAATCAACAATCCTGACATCTTCTTCGTTCAAATGCTTGAGAAGGTATTCCTTTTCAACGAAAAACTTCAAATGAACTCCTCCTTTTCATACCAAAATGAATCAGTTTCATAGTAACATGAAAGCAACACTTAGGGATAAGTTGGGAGGATGGAGCGAAGCAAAAAAATGTAAAAATTGTGAAAAGGTGAACAGAGTTCTTTGATGATGTTATAATGATTTTAGCTTAGGAAAATAGGTGGTGATTTCCAATGAAGTTAAGATTGCTTTTGATTGCTTTACTGGCTGTGGTTGGCCTTGCGGCATGCAGCGGGGAAACGGCCAAACAGGAAAATGGGCAAGGAGAGAACGTAGCGAAACAGAATGGCGATGTTAATATCAAGGAAATGGTCAACGGGTACAGCACTAGAGCACTTACAGCAAAGTCAGCGTCCATTACTTCTGATGAGTTGATCGTGACAGCCGAGAATGGAAAAGAGGAAGTCTACAGCCTCGCTGATGAGGAGTTTTTTGTGTCCATCGCTCCTTACGTCAATACAACCCATCCTTGAGGAAACCATAACTTGACAGGTTGTCAAGGAGAGTTGGCTAATAAGGAATTTGCCATGGTGATTACGGATGAAAGTGGCAAAGTGATTCTGGACGAAACCGTTAAGGCTGGGGAAAATGGATTTATTGACCTATGGCTGCCGCGGGAACAAACTTACAATGTGAAAATTGAGCACGATGGCAAAAAAACAGAGGCAGAGATTTCTACCTTTCAAGGAGATAATACTTGCATTACGACAATGCAATTAATGTAATTACGAGACCCTCGATTCGGCTGAGCCGATGAAAGGGTCTTTATTTCGCCTCATATGTTATGTGCGTGCAAAAAAACTTATATAGTAAAGGATATTTGCAGATTGTTTTCCATGTTGAGAAAGTTTTTGCAAGAGGCATCTTTCATTTACCGCCTGGTCATACTCCCCGCATTTATGAAATATGTATAAATAAATATGTTTCTAAAGGGGGAGTTCGGTTAATGGCGGGGAAAGATGATTTTGTACAAGGGTTTGTTCCGAACCATAATCACGGGTCGGTTGATTATACTTCAGTCAGTTCGGGGCACGTCCATCAATGCCTTGATGTGACATCGCCTCCAATCCAGACGCAGGATGGATCGCATGTCCACTATACAGAGGGTTACGTCGTCTATGAGGATGGGCATACGCATCACTACCAGGCCTACTCGGGGCCGGCGATTCCAGTCGGCAACGGGATGCACGTCCATTATTATGATTTTTATACAACCGAGAACGATGGCCACCGCCACAGAGTCAGAGGCGTCGATCACCCGGCGCCGGGGAATAAATAAGTATAGAAGCAGCTTGTTCTACCTGAACAGGCTGTTTTTTTATTTGCCCCATTAAAGATGACAGTTGATTGTTTAAGAAGTTGATTGGAAAGCATCTCCCCGGAGTGGAGAACAACAATCTAGGATAACAGACATCTTCTTTATTAAAGGGTCTTTTGAATTGGTTTCCTTGTATCCGTCCTAGCAGATTGCTATAATAATTGACTGACATTGACAGATAGCATCTGAGAGAGGACGAGGGGAAAAGTGGAAATTGGTTTAATCGGTTTAGGCAAAATGGGTTACAATCTTGGGATGAATATGCTCAGTAAGGAACATTCAGTCGTTGCCTATGATGTGAATAGCGAAAATGTTGAAAGAATAGCTGGCGAAGGGGCAAAAGGTGCCGGTTCGATTGCAGAATTGGTGAATGGCCTCGAAAAGCCTAGAGTGGTCTGGGTTATGGTACCCGCAGGTGACATTACGGAAAATGTTGTTCGTGAATTGTCATGCCTTTTGGAAGAGGGAGACATCGTGATTGAAGGCGGGAATTCACATTACAAGGATACGATGCGCCGCCACGATGAGCTTGCCGAAAAAGGCATCTTCTTCTTTGACTGCGGAACGAGCGGCGGCATGGAAGGCGCTCGGAACGGGGTCTGCACGATGGTTGGCGGAGACGCGGAAGCGTTCAAAGTGATTGAGCCGCTCTTTAAGGACATTTCGGTTGAAAATGGCTATCTTTATACAGGCAAGGGTGGAAGCGGCCACTTCCTGAAGATGGTCCACAACGGCATCGAGTATGGGATGATGCAGGCAATTGCTGAAGGGTTCGATATCCTCGAAAAGAGTCCGTTCGAGTATGACTACCAGGCTGTTTCAAAAGTATGGAACAACGGATCGGTCATCCGTTCCTGGCTGATGGAACTTATGGAAAATGCCTTCTCCAAGGAAGCGAAGCTCGAAGGCATCAAAGGCGTCATGCATTCATCAGGCGAAGGCAAATGGACCGTCGAAACAGCACTCGACCTCCAGGCAGCCGCGCCGGTTATCGCCATGTCGCTCATGATGCGCTATCGCTCCCTCGAAACAGACACATTCGCCGGCAAAGTCGTCGCCGCGCTCCGAAACGAATTCGGCGGCCATGCCGTCGAAAAAGCAGAATAAGTGGTGCAGGGGGACGGATCCGCTGCTTCCTTCGGGGATCTGAAGGAAGCGCTGGAACCGTCCCTTTTCTTTATTGTGTATAATAGAGAATAAAAAGGTAAGGTTTTCCATGGGGGGATTCTTGTTTTGCTAAAGGTAAAGATAGAAGAGGCGGGGTATTCGGAGAGTTCTGCTGTTTTGAGGAATGTTGGGTTTTCTGTTGGCGCAGGAGAGCTTGTGGGGTTGATCGGTCCAAACGGGGCCGGGAAGAGTACGGCGATTAAGTCGCTGCTTGGCGTGATGAAACACGTGAAGGGTGACATTGAGATGAAAGAGTATGCTTATATCCCGGAGCGCCCGTTGTTTTATGATCGGCTGACTTTATGGGAACATATTGAATTTCTCGCTGCAACAATTGGAGCGGATGATGTTGAATTTACCCAAAGAGCTGAAAACCTAATGAAAGTGTTCAAGCTTTCGGACGTTCGTTACCATTACCCGGAAAGCTTTTCAAAGGGAATGCAGCAGAAGGTTATGCTCATTCTTGCCTTTCTCCGAAAGCCGAATCTTTACATATTGGACGAACCGTTCATTGGCCTCGATCCGCGTGCGACTAAGGATTTGTTGAGCTATTTGCAAAATGAAAAGGAACATGGCGCGGGTATCCTTATGTCGACCCATGTCCTTGATACTGCAGAAAAAATTTGTGACCGATTCCTGCTTATCCATGGCGGGCGGCTCATCGCGATGGGAACTCTAACGGAAATTCGTGAGGCAAGCAGCCTTCCTGACGGCTCGCTCCTCGATTGCTTTGATGTGCTGACGAGCGGAGATGAGCAAAATGAATAGGAAAGTGAACATGCCGATAGGGGGACCGGACAGGCTTCCTGTTTCCACGGAGGAAAGAAGGCCGTTCACCGGGAGGAAGCTGTTTTTCAAAAGATATAAAACTGAACTTAAGTACCAGGCGGGCGTAATTCGCTCGGTACTGGATTGGACGATTTGGGTTTACATGGTTATTCCGGGACTTGTCATCGGAGGTTTTATGTATGCCGAGGCTTGGCAGGAACCCCCCGGTGGCATTCCGTTGGGGCTTGTGATAGCGGCACTGCTCCTCACGTCAATTGGCGGGAATATAAGGACGATGCTGGAGGAACCTGATTTGTTATTCCTCCTTCAGCAAAAAGGAATTCTTCGCCAGATGAAGCGGCATGCGTACATTCATTCGATTATCCAGGCATTATGTGCGACCGCGCTCTTTATCGTCCTGGCCCTCCCGCTGCTGTCCCAAAAGTACATGATGGCGCCATTCGAAATCGGGGCGTTATTCATTTCCATATTTGCGGTAAAGATATCCGTTCTTACTATTAAAAAGCGAATGGTTAACAGGTATTTTAGGATTGCCGTTATTCTGGTCGCCCTCTTGGCGGCGGCAGCATTTTTGCTAAGACTTCCATTCGGTGTGAATGGAATCTTTGGGACTATCCTGGCTGTGCTTTTGCTTCTATACAATTGGTCCGGTACCGGGTCGAACCATTCTTTTTTCAGGGACATCGAGATTGAGGCGGCTGAACGGAGAAAGTGGACAGGCATGATTCTGCACTTTTCCCCAGAGGTAGAAAACCTTCCATCCAGGCAAAAGAAACGTCCTATCCTGTTTCCTTACTCCGAACGGATTTTCAACAAACGCTCGCTAGAGAATGGCCTCTTAGAAATAGTGCTAAAATCATTTTTCCGCAACTGGAATGAAGTGGGCTCCGTTCTGCAAATGACCTCGATTACTTGTTTCGCTATCGTGGCAATGCCGCTCCTGTTCAAATGGGGCATTTACCTAGCATTTCTCCTATTCCTGAACATCTGGCTCGAAAGCTCATTCAAACGATTAACCGAAAGCCCATTCTTTCAAGCCGTCCCCTACGACCAGGACATCAAATACAATGTCTGGCCCCGATTCAGGAAAATCATCATTACCCCTTTGGCCATTCTTCTCGGATTACTGGCCGGCGCGGCAAGTTTTCTTTGAACCCTGGGGGACGGTTCCGCTGCTTCCTTCGGGGATCTGAAGGAAGCGCTGGAACCGTCCCTTTTCTTTCTTTTTATAGAGGCGAATTTTTTTTGTGAAATGTTGCATTTGACATCTTTACATTTGTATGCAGCAGGAGTATAGTAGGGAACAGTTTCAAATTTCTGTATCGCTGAAAACCGTATGGTGCGGGGGACCCGTTTTTTGGGGTGAATCCTTTTTAGGTAGGGCTACTCATGGCCCGAATCCGTCAGCTAACCTCGCAAGCGTTATTGGGAAGGAAGATGAAGCTTGTCCGATAGGTGTCGGCAGGCCTGTTTTTAGATGGCTTGCGGGCATTTTTTTGTGGTGTTTTTTGCCTTGAGCAAAAAACAATTCTTTCATACTACTATACCGGCGGTGACGATAGATGAAGTCTTCCATAAAACGTTTTTTGATAGGCAGGCCCTTGAAGTCTAATGAACTTGGCGAGCAAAAGCTGAATAAAACCAAAGCGCTCGCGATTCTTTCTTCGGATGCCCTGTCTTCCGTGGCATACGGCCCGGAACAAATCCTGCTCGTCCTTGCGACGGTCGGAGCCGCGGCCTATTGGTATTCGCTCCCGATTGCCATTGGCGTCCTGATTCTTTTGCTTGCGCTGATCCTTTCGTATCGGCAAATCATCTATGCCTATCCGCATGGCGGCGGGGCTTATGTTGTTTCAAAAGAGAATCTCGGCGTAAATTACGGCTTGGTTGCGGGCGGATCACTCCTCGTAGACTATATTTTGACCGTTGCTGTAAGTGTGTCCGCTGGAACGGATGCGATTACTTCGGCATTTCCGAGCCTGCATTCTTACAATGTTTTGATTGCTGTAGTGTTTGTTCTATTCATTACAACTTTGAATCTGAGGGGGGTAACGGAATCGGCGTCGCTCCTTGCTTATCCTGTATACCTGTTCGTGTTTGCGCTGTTTATCCTGATCGGGACGGGAATGGTGAAAATCGTCACCGGACAGGTTCCGGCTGACTTGCATCCATCGATTGGAACGCCGGTCGCCGGTATTTCCCTGTTTCTGCTGCTCCGGGCCTTCGCGTCGGGGAGCTCGGCTTTGACAGGCGTTGAAGCCATCTCGAATGCAATCCCGAACTTCAAGGATCCGGCTCCTAAAAACGCGGCGAAAACACTTGCCGCGATGGGAACCCTGCTTGCAATCTTATTTGCAGGCATTGTCCTGCTTGCTTATTTCAACGGTATATCACCAAATGAAAAGGAAACGGTTGTTTCGCAAATCGCTGAGACCGTGTTTGGACGCAATGTGTTTTATTACTTTATCCAGTTTACAACAGCTTTGATTTTAGTATTGGCGGCCAATACAGGATATTCTGCCTTTCCGCTGCTGGCTGTGAACCTTGCAAAAGATAAATTCATTCCGCGTATGTTCACGATTCGCGGAGATAGGCTCGGCTATTCCAACGGCATTATCACTCTTGGCGTTGCCTCCATATTGCTGATCATTATTTTTGGCGGGCACACGGAAAATTTAATCCCGCTTTATGCGGTTGGCGTCTTCATTCCATTCACCCTTTCGCAGACCGGGATGATTTTAAAGTGGATGAAGGAGAAGCCGGCGGGCTGGAGATGGAAGCTTGCCATCAATGCGACTGGCGCGGCCATTTCCTGTATCGTATCCTTGATGTTCTTTTTGACAAAATTCACCCAGGTCTGGTCTGTTCTAGTCTTTCTGCCTATGATTATCTTTATCTTTCACCGGATTAGAAAACACTACGAAGGCGTTGCGGACCAACTGCGGATTTCGTCCTGTGAGGCGGCTCCGCCGATTGAAGGGAATGTGATGATTATCCCTGTCGCTGGCATTACGCATGTCGTCGAGAACTCGCTGAACTACGCGAAATCTTTGAAAGCCCAACAAATTATCGCGGTTTACGTTGCATTCGACCGGGAGGAAGAGAAACGATTTGTTGAGAAGTGGGAAAAGTGGCAGCCCGGTGTCCGGCTAGTCACGCTCCATTCACAATACCGGAGCATCATTCAGCCGCTCACCAAATTCGTCGACATCGTCGAACACAAGGCAAAAGAAAATAACTATCGCGTCACTGTCGTCATCCCGCAATTCATTCCAAAAGTAGGCTGGCACAACATCCTTCACAACCAATCCAGCTTTCTTATTAGAGCCTTCCTGCTCTACAGGCGTGACGTCATCGTCACTACCGTCCCATATCATTTGAAAAAGTGAGGCAAGGGGACGGTTCCGTGCTGTTCATTCATGTTCCGAATGAAGCGCTGGAACCGTCCTTTTCTTATTGTTTCAGCTGTTCTCATCGCGGGAATGATATAGGGTAGACGTATTTTGGGAGGGTTGTGTATGCTGACGTTTATTCCGAGCCGGGATGAGCGGACGATCGCGGTGGAGTTTAGCGGGGCGGCGACGAGGGAGGATGCCGTACGGCTGGAGCAGTATGTGAGGAGTACTTTTGGCGAAGAGCGCGAGTTTAACATTTTTGCGAGAATGCATGAGGTGGATGGGACGACGCTGATGGGGCTTGCTTATGGGATGAAGTTTGATGCGCAGCGTTGGAGCCAGTTCCGGAAGTTCGCGGTCGTAACGGACCTGAAATGGCTTGAGGCTGTGACCGATCTTGGCAAATTCCTGCCTGGACTGGAAGCGAGGCATTTTTCCAGCGAAGAAGAAGCAGCAGCATGGGCCTGGATTAAGGAATGAGGATAAACTGCAATGTACGCTGGCGGCAGGCCGGCTTTTTTTATGGTTAGGGAAGCAAATATACTCAATTTCATCCCTTGATACCAATGGAAGTAATGATTGCCAAATGCGCCTTAATTCTCGATAAATGTAAGTACTACTGATATAGTAATATATAGAAAACAGAACGGGAGATTGACAGAAAGTAGGGTTGGCTGTGACATTTAAAAAGAAACAATTCCTCGGGCTTGGTTTGACGCTCTTTTTCCTCGTGGTCATGTTATTTGCTATATTATCCCTGACAGGGAAAATCAAGACGAACATGCTCGAAATAGTCGAGGATCGATATTATAAGGTGAATAAAGCAATGGAAATCCGCCAGTCTGTGCTTATTACAGACAGGGAGATTGTCCATCTTATCCAGGATAAAAAACGGATGGATCCAAAAGAAGTGATTGCCACCCTTCAGGAAAACGAGAAATTAATCCGCGGGGATATTCTTGAGTTGGAGGGCATTCTAAACCAGCCTAAATCGAAGGTGCTCCTGAAGGAAATCGATTCCGCCTATGAGGATTATTCCGAAATGGAAGCACAGCTGATTGCAGGCATGGACAGGAATTTGGAGCCAATGAAACTCCGGGATATTTACTATGGGGCGGAAACCGAGAAGGATTTGCTTTTGCAAAAAGTAAATGAATTTAAAGCCTACCAGGAAAGCCTCATGAACCAGTCGCTGAAGGCGGCCAACAATGCATATGACCAATTGTTCGTGGCTCTGTTCATCTCGGTTGCCCTTGCCATCGCCCTGATTACCGGAGTGACGCTCTGGCTCATCAGAAGTACAAGCAGGAACCTTGAGGCGGTAGCCGATGGCATTAATAAAGTCGATTATAATAATCTAGCCGAGATTCCGCGGGTGAACGTCGAAGCGAAGGACGAAATCGGCCAAATTGCCGCCGCTTTCAACTCGATGGCTGCATCCCTTGAAACCTTTTATAAGAAAGAAAAAGATTACACTGCGGAAATTTCCGAGCAAAACTGGGTCCAGACCCAATCAGCTGAACTTATTAATCTTTATCATAAAAGCACGGAAGTTGAATCGCTTGGCGAGCAGCTAATGTCAAAATTGGCCCCCGCAGTCGGTGCCAGCCTTGGCGCGTTTTATGTGATGGAGAACCAATCTCTGAAAAAGGTTGCCTCCTATGCGGATGGAGGCGGCAGTCCGGGCAAGGACGATATTGCCCTCCGTGAAGGACTTGCCGGCCAGTGCGCCGTGAAAAAGGAACCAATCTACATTGAAAATGTACCTGAAGATTACACTGTCATCTCAACAGGGCTCGGAATGATGAGGCCAAGAAGCATCCTCATTGCGCCGGTCACCGTGAAGGATGAAACGGTAGCTGTCATTGAGCTTGCTTCATTGGAGCCGTTCACTTCCGCTCAAAAGCAGCTAGCCAAAAAGGTTTTTGAAACACTTGGCATCGCAATCATGAACACTCTCGGGCGGATGGAGATTGAACGCCTTCTCCTTGAATCCCAGGCTCAGGCAGAGGAACTTCAATCCCAGTCTGAGGAGCTCCAGGCGCAATCGGAAGAGCTGCAGACCCAGGCTGAGGAATTGCGGATGATTAACGAGCAGCTTGAAGAGCGCACGAAGGATGCGGAAATGAAGTCCTCTGAATTACTAGGCGCCAAGGAACAGCTTGAGGAAAAGGCGAAACAGCTACAGCTCAGCTCAAAATATAAATCTGAATTCCTGGCGAATATGTCCCATGAACTACGGACTCCGCTTAACAGCATCTTGCTCCTTTCCGAAATGATGGGCGAGGATCCGGATGAGAACCTGACGGACGAGCAGAAGGATTTTGCAAAAGTCATCCATACGTCCGGACAGGATTTGCTAAATCTAATTAACGATATACTTGACCTTTCCAAAGTTGAGGTCGGGAAACTCGAAGTCGTTTTCGACGGAGTGAACATCGCAGATTTCGGTGGAAGGCTCGAGCATTTATTCACCCACCATGCCGTCCGCAAAGGGCTTGGTTTTATGGTGGAAATCGAGGATGATCTTCCGGATCTGTTCTATACTGACGAACAGCGCCTTCAGCAGATTGTGAAAAACCTGCTGTCGAACGCGTTTAAATTCACAGAAAACGGGGCTGTCATCGCAAGCATCACACGGGCGGAGCCGGACGAAATACCTGCCGATCCAATCTCGGATACATGGGTTAAAATTTCTGTCAGCGACACAGGCATCGGTATCGCCGAAAACCAACAGGAATTGATCTTTGAAGCGTTTCAGCAGGTTGATGGTGCAACGATGAGAAAGTACGGCGGCACCGGGCTCGGCCTGTCAATTTCGAGTGAATTCGCGCGCCTGCTTGGCGGAAAAGTCATGGTTGAAAGCAAGGAAGGCGAGGGAAGCACCTTTACGCTCCTCGTTCCAAGCTTGCCGAATGGCTTGCGTGCTTCGGAACAAGTGACCGCCCATGAGCGTGAAGGAGCGAAGCTTGGCACTGCCGGCAGAGGAAACCCGATTGATGTGGCAAGTGTGGAAGTGGCCGCCGGGACATCGACAGCGGTGGAAGATACCGGGACAGCCATTTCCAGAAGCGGCGGATTTACAGCTGCCGCCCGTGTTGGCGGGGAAGGCATATTGGATGATGTGCCATTCAGCAACCTGCGCGGCAAAACCGTTGTGATTACAGACGACGACCACCGCAATATTTACGCACTTGAAAAAGCTCTCCAGAAGGAAGGCATGACGGTCATTTCCGCTGAAAACGGGATGGAATGCCTTGAAATCCTGCAGACGACCGATCATGTCGACATCGTTTTGATGGATATTATGATGCCGGTCATGGATGGCTATGAGACGATGAAACACATCAGGGAAATGGACCGTTACGGTGACATCCCGATTATTGCCCTGACCGCGAAAGCAATGAAAGGCGATAAAGAGAAATGCCTTGAAGCAGGGGCATCGGATTATATAAGCAAGCCGTTGAAAATGGACCAGCTGTTTTCAGCAATGAGGGTTTGGCTTGCGAGATAAATGTTTGTAATGATTAATAAAAGCCGGTCTATGCCTGTTGTATCAGGCTAACGGCCGGCTTTTCGTGTGAAGAAAGGCGCCCGCCAGATAGAGGAGGAGCATTTTTGCAAAAGGAAGAACTTGAACTGGAATTATTGCTGCTGGCCGTGTATAGGCTGTCAGGCTTCGATTTTCGGCAATATATGAATTCTTCAATCATGCGCCGCGTCCAAAACAGGCTCCGGCTTGAACAGCTGCCGGGCATTTCGCGACTGACAGAGAGGGTTATTGAAGACGAAACGCTTTTAAAGAAATTGCTCGACGATTTTTCCATTAACGTTACGGAAATGTTCCGCGACCCCGGCTTTTTCGCCTCTTTCCGCAAAAATGTCATCCCTCATCTAAAGGGGCTCCCGCAAATCCGCATCTGGCATGCCGGCTGCTCGACGGGCGAGGAAGCCTATTCGATGGCGATTTTGCTTAAGGAGGAAGGCCTTGCGGACAAGGTGAAAATCTATGCGACCGATATGAGCGAGAAAGTCCTTCAGGCCGCTGAAAAAGGCATCATCCCGCTGTCAAAAATGCAGGACTACACTAAGAATTATCTGCAGGCGGGCGGGGTCCGCTCCTTTTCTGAATACTATACAGCTGACAGCCACTTCGCGACTCTTGACCCGTCGCTGAGGGAGAAGATTATTTTTGCCCAGCACAACTTGGTAACAGACGGATCCTTTAACGAATTCCACGTTGTGATTTGCCGGAACGTCCTCATTTATTTCAATCAGGAACTGCAGCAGCATGTGCTGAGGTTGATTGATGGGAGCCTGAGCCAGGGAGGGTTTCTCGGCCTCGGCAGCAAGGAAGCAATCCGGACCGAATCCCACCCGCACTTTGTGGAATTCGATGCTTCAGAGAAAATTTATCGGAAGATGCTGAAATAGTTGTGATGTACGCACCGCTTGAACTGGCGGTGCGCTTTTTTTTGATTGGAGGAGGAAGGGGGACGGATTCGGTCTCGGTCCGAGGAAAAGTAGGACTGCGGTCGATGATGGGTGTTCTATTCGACCGTAGCCGAGAAAAAGTAGAGTTGCAGTCGCTGATAAGCGTTCTATTCGACCGTAGCAGAGGAAAAGTAGAGCAGCGGTCGATGATGGGCGTTCTATTCGACCGTACTGGTAGAAAAGTAGGGCTGCGGTCGTTGATAATCGTTCTATTCGACCGTAGCCGTGAAAAAGTAGAGCAGCGGTCGATGACAGTTGTTCTATTCGACCGTAGCCGAGGAAAAGTAGAGTTGCGGTCGATGATAAGCGTTCTATTCGACCGTACTGGTAGAAAAGTAGGGCTGTGGTCGTTGATAAGCGTTCTATTCGACCGTAGCCGTGAAAAAGTAGAGCTGCGGTCGTTGATAAGCGTTCTATTCGACCGCAGCCGAGGAAAAGTAGAGTTGCGGTCGATGACGGTCGTTCTATTCGACCGTAGCCGTAGTAAAGTAGAGTTGCGGTCGATGACGGTCGTTCTATTCGACCGTAGCCGTAGAAAAGTAGATTTGCGGTCGATGATGGACGTTCTATTCGACCGTACCGCCCAAAAAGCCGGCATGCGGTCGAATAGAAATCTTCAACATGCAAAAAAAAGCCTGGATTCCAGTATCCAGGCCCTTCATTTTATAAAAGCCATTCAATCAACTACGTCGCCCGAATGAGTACAACACACATGTCATCATCCGCCGCTGTTTGCTGTTCGTCGGAAAGCAGCAAGTCGATTGGTTCGCGTTCGAGCATATCGGCCCAATCCGCCGCCGCGGCACTCTTTAAATCATCCATGCCGGCAAGGCCGGTCTTTTCCGCAGTTTCCGGCACTCCATCTGTAAACAGGAGCAGCTGGGCGGATTCTTCATATGTAATCACTTTTTTCTCGACTTTAATGGAGTCGAAAAAACCGACCGCGCATGTCGTCGACCCGATTTCGGCAAGCTGCCGGCCGTCGATAAACGCATAGCCTGACGGGTGGCCGGCATTCACGTATTCGATCGTTTTTTTGCCGGCGTCAATGACTGAATAAACGGCAGTAAAATAATAAGGTATAGGCTGTTTTCTGTTGTTAAGCGAACTCATCCAGCGGTTCAACTCGCGGATCACATGCTCGGGGTCGGGATTCGCCCTGATCAGATCCCGGAGCACCGACGAGATGAACATGCAGACGAGCGAGGCAGATATCCCGTGGCCCATCATATCAAGCAAAATAACCGCATAGCGGTTTTCATCAATCTTGTGCCAGTAATACAAGTCGCCGGCCAGTGTGTTTGCCGGCAAATAGGAGGCCTTGATTGTGAGCCGCGGGTCATTTACCGGCTCACTCAGCAGGCTCTTCTGCACCTGCATGGATAGATCCAGCTCATTGCGGATTTTTTCATCCTGTTTCTTATGCCAGTCTTTTTCATATTTCAGCCGCAGCACGACGCGAATCCGGGCCAACAGCTCCGTCTTGTTGATTGGTTTCATCACATAGTCCATGCCGCCGACATCAAGCGCTTCGGCCACCTTATTCGAATCCTCAAGCGCCGTGACGAAAATGACAGGGATGTCCCGTGTATGAGGAGTCTCCTGTAACTTCCGGCAGGCTACAATTCCATCGATTTCCGGCATCATTATATCCATCAGAATTAAATCAGCGGGACGCTCAACGGGATGCGGGCTATCAATTTGCAAATAATCGAACATTTCGCGCGCCGACAAAAAGGACAGGTAATTATCGTATCCTGCCCGCTTTAAGATCTTTTCTATCAAAAATAGATTCACTTGATTATCATCAACAATCAATATTGCCATAATCCTACCCCTTCGGCTTCTCCACCACTAAAATACTCTTTCTGTATTTACTCACATCCTTAAACATTACCCTTTTTTGCAAAAGAAAAACCTTAACCCCTTCTTATTTTAGAAGAAAGTTTAACTATATAGGTTGAAATAAAGATTGGTACTCAAGTGGTAGCGCTGTGGTTGATTTCCACTCCGGGCATTTCGCTTTCCGCGGGGCGCCAGTAGAGCCTCCTCGTCGCGTTGCTCCTGTGGGGTCTCCACTTGCCGCACTATCCCGCAGGAGTCTCCATGCCTGAGCTCCAATCAACCAGCTATTCAAATTATAAAAGTGCAATTATTGAGTTCAACCTATATAGAATAGGGGGTGCCTGGAATTCAAGCGCGATACAAATAGTTCAGTGCTGGCGCTAGATTTCCTGGAGAGAGTCCATCCTTATCCTATTATGGTACTTTTTTCTTTTTGACAGCAAGGAATATGCAGTGTATAGTTGATTCGTAGTTGTCGCTTTATTGCTTAAAAGCGTCTAAGTAAAAAAGTAATAATGTTATACTTGAATATTTTTTGCCTGCAGTTTTAGTAGGAGTGTCATGGGCAGCAAGAAGAGACCGGACGGCTGGTGAAAGTCCGGGCAATGAAACTCCGAAATACACCTGCTTTAAGAGGGCAATTTTTGCAAAGAGGGCAGGAACGATCCTGTCAACTAGGGTGGTACCGCGGAGCTTTTTCGTCCCTAATGGCGAAAGGGCTTTTTGTGGTTCACCCTTTTCTTGTCGGGGAATGAGCCCCGCAAAGGAAGGTTTACTATATTCAACGATTATTTGGAGGAGTTTTCATGTTACAGAATCAAGAGAAGCTTGCCATTAAGCCGGCGGAAGCAGCGATTGTCACTCTCGTTTTAATGGGCTTGATTGGCTATATGATCATTGGGATGGAGGTTGTCCCGCAAATTGCCATCATTTCCGGGATCGCCCTTTTGCTCGGATATGGGGCTGTGAAAAGAGTTAGTTTCAAGGAGCTTGAAAGTGCGATGGCGGAAGGAGCCAAGTCGGGCATTGGTGCGGTGATGATTTTCTTTTTTATCGGAATGCTCATCAGCAGCTGGATGGCGGGCGGGACGATTCCGACATTCATTTATCTTGCGACCGATCTTGTTTCAGGCAAGTTTTACTATGCGATTGTTTTCGCGGTCACCTCAATTATCGGCATGAGCATCGGCAGCTCGCTGACAACAGCGGCAACACTCGGTGTCGCCTTTGTCGGAGCAAGCACGGCACTCGGCATTTCACCCGCCATCACAGCAGGCGCGGTTGTGTCCGGAGCGTTTTTCGGTGATAAAATGTCGCCGTTATCCGATACGACCAATCTCGCTGCAAGTGTGGCCGGGGCGGACTTATTCGAACATATTAAAAATATGGCCTGGACAACGATTCCAGCTTTCATTCTGTCATTTATCGGCTACATGATCATTTCACCGGCCGACACCGGAGAGGGTATCAGCCAGATGGCCATGATTAAAAACGAATTGCTGGAATTGAATCTCGTTCATTGGTACTCGCTCATTCCGTTTTTCGTCCTGGCTATTCTCGCGGCAAAAAAAGTCTCCGCGATTGCAACCTTGTCAGCCGGAACGATATCAGCGCTGGCCATTTCCTTCGTCATCCAGGATGGCTTTGGCGGCAAGGCAGCGTTGGCCCTCCTATATTCCGGCTATAAGTCAGGCAGCAAGGTAGAGGAAGTGGAGTCAATGCTCTCACGCGGAGGAATTGAAAGCATGATGTTCAGCATCTCGGTCATCCTGCTGGCGCTCAGCATGGGCGGGCTCCTTTTCAGGCTTGGCATCATCCCGGCGCTTTTATCCGCCGTCCAGAAATTCCTTGTCCGCGTATCCTTACTCATTAGCGCGACGGCCGGAATGGCGATCGCCGTGAATTTTATGCTTGGCGAGCAATACTTGTCGATCCTCTTGCCGGGGAACGCATTCAAGGAGCATTTCCAAAAAGCAGGCCTCGAACCGAAGCATCTCTCACGTGTGCTTGAGGACGCCGGGACAGTCGTCAACCCGCTTGTGCCATGGAGCGTCTGCGGTGTTTTTATCGCCTCAGTCCTTGGCGTGCCGGTAGCGGATTACTTCTTATTCGCCTTTTTCTGTCTGCTTTCTCCGTTCATCACCATTTTTTACGGCTTTACCGGCTTCACCCTGCCAAAACAGGCCCGCTGATAAGAAGCGCCTTGTCTCGGCGAGGGCTGAAAAGGGCTACTCATAAAGGGCAAAAGAAACAGCCTGGACCGAATTTTTTTCATTCGTGTCCAGGCTGTTTTTTAATCAAAAGAAGCCGAAAACTCATTTCGCCTCTTTTAATAGCTTATCCATTATATCCTCGTCCATCGGCCCAACGTACTTCTTGGTAATGATTCCGTCAGGGCTGATAATATAGCTTGTCGGAATCGTCAGCGCCTGATATTCCGTGCCAACTTTGTTTTTCTCATCGAGCGCAATCGGGAACGTCAGCCCGTAGTCCTTTACAAACTGGTCAATGGCATCCCGGCCTTTATCAAGAGCGGTCAGATTGACAGCGAGGATGGTCATGTCTTTGTCTTTGTTTTTCTCATAATATTTTTGCATATGGGGCATTTCTGCCTTGCACGGCGGACACCATGTCGCCCAGAAATTCAGGATGACCTTTTGGCCGCGGTAATCGGATAGCTTGACTGTTTCGCCAGATGCCAGCCCGAGCTCGAAATCAGGAGCCATGTTTCCTTCGGCAATCCCGATCACTGCCGCGGCTGGAGCGGCTTTTTTATCTTTTTTGTCTCCAAAGGAAATGCCTGGCTTCCAGACGTTTACAATGATAACCGCCAGGGCGAGAACCAGGACTGCTCCTGCAAAAAATTTCTTATTCACGAGATACTCCCTCCTTCTTTAAGTATGCCATCATCACGATGAAAAGTCCCACGGAGAGAATCGCGAGGCTTCCCTGGCCAAAGAGGCCGCCGAACAGACTCAATCCTAAAACCTCCGCCATCGCCAGCAAAATAAATACCTGTATATCCAATTTTTTCTGCCGATTTACCATGACTAGTGTGCCCGCCAGCAGTAAAAAATACACGATGGACGCCGGCCAGGCTTTTGCCATGAGTGTGCCAGCTGTTAGCCATGTAAGAAAAAACTGATGGAATAGTGCCAGTCCTTCTGTTCTTGGATGGAACGCTCCCGTTGTGGTCTGGCGGTAAAGGTAAACAAGAACCGCACCAAGGGCTAAAACCATTCCCTTGCTGCCGCCGTCAAAATAAATGAGTGAGAACGGGGATTTTATGAACGTTCCCCAATTGAAAAGGAAGTAGCTTATTTTTGCCGTCAGAAAGAAATAGAAAAGCGCATTCCAGAACCAGTCGCCGGTCTTTTTTCCTGAGACGGCCTTATGTAAAAGCGGTGCCAGGACAGCGGCTGCGACTGTTGCCGCGACATCAACAGACAGCGACACTTTACCAAGTGTAATAAAATCCATAAATTCCTCCAAAAGAAATAAGTTACTCTTAGTTTACCCTACGGGGTATATGATGGTAAAATATAAAAGACTGGAAAGCAAAAAGTACAGACTTTGGCGTGCAGGAATCGTGCTCCTGGTTTTAAGTTAAACATATATCGGGGCAAGAGGAGGGAACTTTTTTGCAAAAAGACCTGGAAAAACAAAATGATTGCGCGACAACCGGCTCCTGAGGCATTTCTCCTGGGAAAGCATCCGGTTCGGATGTTAAAAAAAGCAAATGGGCCATTCCAATATGACCTGGCACATTCGTCTGGCTCCTGGCAGGAGTCGTTTACATGATTTATCGTCTATTTTCTTAAAACAGATGGCCTCCGGAAAACCGGGGGCCATCTTAAATAATGTAATGTCTGGTATAAACGAACTAACCTACTAATTGTAAAAACGCCCAGCCTATGAGGAAAAGGAAGCCGATAGCTCCTGTGAATAGTGTAATGGCTTTACGATTTTCCTTCTTTTCCAACAGCTGATAATCCCTATAACTAATTTCACCCTTCGCAAATCTCAATCCATTCTCCGTGGGATCAACCTCATAAACGTTTCCTTCAGTATCTTGGAGGACGACTCTTTTGATAAAGCCGGCCTGATGGAGGAAGCTAGCTCCAAGGTTCACCCGTTGCCCGTTATGGTAAACAAAAGCTACCGGAGTAAAGATGGTATTAAGCCGGATTTCATCACTGAGCTTATTCGTTTGTATCTCAAGCACATTATTGGAAACACACATCATCTCCACCTCATCATCAGGATATTTGGTTTGGAACAATGAGTGAGTGTACTTACAGTAAGATTATCATAATCAGAAAAAAAGGACCGGAAATGGGACCTTCCACACATTGCCGGTTTCTCTTTAGATATAATGAAAGAAAGAATGGTTTGGCAGGTATTCTCATAATTTTATAAAAAAGTTGATTGAGGGAGAACTCATGGATAAAAAAATAAAACTAGCCGTGAATGGCGGGATAGGCTTTGGTGCGAAGCTTACAGCCAGGCAGCTTGTTACACTTGCGAAATATCTTGGGGAAAACGAGGAACTGGAACTGACCACCTTCCAGCAGCTGTATATTGAAATCCCGGAGGATGGGAAGGAAGAGATAATAAAGGAATTTGAGGCTGTCGGCCTAAGCTGTTATCCGGTAGGGAACTATGTGAAAAGCCTGAGGACGTGTAATTTTTGCAAGGGGGAACTAGAGGAAGGGATGCCGGTTGCGATTGAGCTAAATAAGCGGATTGCGGGAATGCCAGTCCCTTTCACCCTGAAACCCGCCTATACCGGCTGTCCGGTTGGCTGCGGGGAGCCGCTGGTTAATGATATTGGCGTCATGAAGGTTAATGACCATTACAACCTTTATATTGGCGGTAAATCGAAGGGAGCGGATGCCGAAGCGGGAACATTGTTCAAGGAACGATTGGATCCGGATGAACTATTTGATGCGGTCGAAAATCTGCTTAATATCTATGGATCGCTCGGCAAAAAAAGGGAGGCATTCCCTAAGTTCCTGAAGCGAATCGGAATAGAGGAGCTTTCCCGCCTAGTACAGGAAAAGACCTCCTGATTGTCTATAAGAATGAAAACCCGGCCAAAAGCCGGGTTTTTAACTGAAGTTATTTAGTGGGGGAGAGCTCGCTTTCCGTTACCCATTTATGGTTGGTCACTTTTTCCCCGCCCGTCGTCGGAGTGTAATCAACCATATACACCGTCGTTTTTTCAGCTGATTCGATCGTTGCGGTTGCTCCTTTCATCCCCTTCATGTGGTCCGCGGTCATTTTTGCTTCGTCCCCCGGTTTCAGAGGTTCATTACCGGGATTTTCAAGTTCTTCATGGATGACCCATTTATGGCCTGTCACCTTTTTGCCGCCAGTAGTCGGAGTATAGGAAACTACATAAGCTGTTGTGTCAAAAGCACCGGAAATGGTTGCTACCGCTCCATTCATCCCTGGCATATGGTCTGTGTTGATAACCGCTTTGCTTCCAACCTTGTATTTTGGGTTGGCCGCTTCCTTCAAACCAGCCGGGACTTCGCCGGATCCTGAATGCTCCATCCCCTCATGGCTTCCGGAGGTTTTCTCCGAAGTGGGCGGTTGTTTTGTTTTATCCTTGGCCGATTGATCATTCTGTCCTCCGCATGCCGACAGGGCCAGCATGAGAAAAAGTGAGACAATTCCTTTTAGAAACCTTTTTCCTTCAAACATTATACTTCATCCTTTCCTTTCTATGTAATCTTCTTCCAAAACTTTTCTTGCATAGGAATTCTGCCTTTTTTACATTCCCTTCCCCAAGTGATTTATTCTTCTTTTAATTTTGGAAACTCCTTTTTAAGGTTGGTTCAGTTAAAGGTAATTGTTAATTATCAATAAGTTGATTGGAACGGAGGGGACTGACTCCGGCGGGATGAAGCGGCACGTGGAGACCCCACAGGCGTCCAGGACGAAGAGGAGGCTCCACAACGGATGCTCCTGCGCCACAGACTATTCAAAGGAGCGAATCTTCAGCTCGTCGCAAAGCTGCACGAAGCCAATTCATGGATGTTTCTCATGAAGTTGGTGGAGGTATATGCTTCGCCCCGCGGAAAGCATGTCCCCGGAGTGGAAATCAACAATCAAAGATAACAGAGCATTAATTTGTGCGCGGTTTATGCACATTTTTTTATAAGATTGGAAATAGACAATTACTTTATATGGGAAAAATATTAAGGGGATAATTGTCAAATTTTGTACACAATTAATAATATAAGATACTTGATATACCATATGGGGGTATGTTAAATTGAAATCAGGAGGCGATGGAATGAATCTTTTAAATCCTGAAGAGCAGGTGTCTGCTAAAGCACCCAGCGAAGCCGATCTTGAGGAGAAACGCGTGGCTGAACTTGGAAATTGCGAAGATCAATGTTGTCATGAAGGTTCTGCCCGGAAAAGCCATCATTCGGAGGAAACGAAACGCAAGTTGGTTTCGCGGCTGAACCGGATTGAGGGACAAATTCGCGGGATCAAGGGCCTGATTGAAAAGGATACGTATTGCGATGATGTCATTACGCAGATTTCCGCAACCCAGGCCGCACTTAATTCCGTCGCAAAACTTCTTTTTGAAGGCCATATGAAAAGCTGTATCGTTGAACGGATTCAGGAAGGCGATGATGAAGTGATTGACGAACTGCTGGTGACCATTCAAAGAATGATGAAAAAATAACGCCAGGTAATTGCCGGCGGGAAGTAAATTTATTTTAAATCCGAAAGGGGAACTTTCTAATGGAAAAAGCTCTATTGAATGTTGAAGGCATGTCTTGCGGCCATTGCGTAAAAGCGGTTGAAGGAAGCGTCGGTAAGCTGGATGGCGTCGAGCGCGTCCTGGTTGACTTGAAGGAGAAAACAGTCGCAGTTGAATATAAAAATGATGCGGTATCCCTTGATAAAATTAAGGAAACAATCGAAGACCAGGGATATGACGTAGTGTAAGGATAAGACTGGGGGAACCTCGTGCGGAGTTTACCAGTGGAAGGCGCGTGCCCGGACTGAACTGGCACGTTCCTTTTTTAAACAAAATATACCCCGTATGGGTATAAAGGAGTTGAGCAGAAATGAGTCAGGCGACAGCAGCATCAAAAGCGCAAAAAGAAACGACGATGCAAATTACAGGGATGACATGCGCGGCCTGCGCTGTTCGGATTGAAAAAGGGCTGAAAAGGATGGACGGAGTCGGAGAGGCGAATGTCAATCTCGCCCTTGAGCGCGCAGCAGTAAAATTCGACCCGGCTGTCACGAATGTTGAAGCCCTCGAAAAGAAGGTCCGTGACCTCGGATATGATGTTATCGCTGAGAAAAAGGAATTCGATATTACCGGCATGACGTGTGCTGCCTGTTCAACAAGGATAGAAAAAGGCCTGAACAGGATGGAAGGCGTGGCGAAAGCGTCCGTCAATCTGGCGCTTGAAAAAGCGTCCGTTGAATACAATCCATCTGTCCTGTCCGAACGGGATATCATTAAAAAGGTCGAAGCACTCGGTTACGGGGCTATTTTGAAAGAAGAAAAAAGCAGTGAAGAAACAGCGGATCACCGCCAGCGGGAAATCAAGAGGCAGACGAATAAGTTCATCTTCTCGCTGATTCTCTCATTGCCGCTCCTTTGGTCGATGGTGGGCCATTTCTCGTTTACTTCGTTCATATATGTGCCGGATGCGTTCATGAATCCGTGGGTGCAGTTTTTGTTGGCAACGCCTGTCCAATTTTACATCGGGGGCCAATTTTACGTGGGGGCCTATAAAGCTTTAAAAAACGGCAGCGCGAACATGGATGTACTCGTCGCGCTCGGTACATCGGCCGCCTATTTTTACAGTCTTTATCAGTCAATCGCGTCACTCGGAAACAGCACGCACATGCCAGAGCTTTATTTTGAGACGAGTGCGGTCCTGATTACGCTTATCCTCCTCGGCAAGCTGTTCGAGGCCAAAGCAAAAGGAAGGTCCTCAGAAGCGATTAAAAAGCTGATGGGCCTCCAGGCAAAGACAGCGATTGTTGAGCGGAATGGCGCGGAAGTAGTGGTGCCGCTTGAGGATGTGCTCGTCGGTGACATTATCCACGTGAAGCCAGGTGAGAAAATCCCTGTTGATGGCAAAATTGTTGAGGGCCAGTCGGCAATCGACGAATCGATGCTGACCGGGGAAAGCGTCCCTGTCGACAAAACGGTTGGCGACGGAGTCATTGGCGCGACAATTAACAAAAACGGCTTTATCAAAATAGAAGCAACAAAGGTTGGTAAGGACACCGCGCTTGCGCAGATTATTAAAGTGGTGGAAGAGGCGCAAGGTTCGAAGGCGCCAATTCAGCGGCTCGCCGACAAAATTTCCGGGATTTTCGTGCCGGTTGTTGTCGGGATCGCGGTTTTGACGTTTCTGATCTGGTACTTCTGGGCTTCGCCAGGCAATTTTGCCGAGGCGCTTGAAAATATGATTGCCGTCCTGGTTATCGCCTGCCCATGCGCCCTTGGCCTCGCGACGCCGACTTCGATTATGGCTGGTTCTGGCCGGGCGGCGGAATATGGAATCCTTTTTAAAGGCGGCGAACATCTGGAACAGACCCATCGGATTACAACCGTGGTTTTAGACAAAACCGGGACGGTGACGAACGGGGAACCGGTTTTGACAGATGTCATTGGGGCCGGGGTGGTGGAAGAATCGGAACTGCTTACGCTTGTAGGCTCTGCTGAAAAACAGTCCGAACATCCGCTGGCCCAGGCGATCGTCCGGGGCATCCAGGAAAAAGGGATCGGGTTGCAGCCGGTAGAATCGTTTGAAGCCATACCGGGATATGGAATTAAGGCTGCAGTTGGCGGACGCGAGCTGCTCGCGGGAACCCGAAAGCTGATGGCGAAATTCAACGTCAGTGTGGAGGCCGCTTTTGCAAAAATGGAAGAGCTTGAACGGGAAGGCAAAACAGCGATGCTGATTGCTGTCGATGGGCAATATGCTGGCATTGTCGCGGTTGCCGATACGATTAAGGATACATCGAAAGCAGCTGTCAGGAGGCTGAAGGATCTCGGGCTTGAAGTCATCATGATTACCGGTGATAACAAGCAGACCGCCTTGGCGATTGCGGCCGAAGCAGGCATCGACAATGTCATCGCTGAAGTCCTGCCTGAGGGCAAAGCGGAAGAAGTGAAGAAGCTTCAGGCTGCCGGCAAAAAAGTCGCCATGGTCGGAGATGGAATCAATGACGCGCCTGCGCTTGCCATTGCCGATATCGGCATGGCCATCGGCACCGGGACAGATGTCGCGATGGAAGCGGCGGACATTACACTAATCCGCGGCGACTTGAACAGCATTGCGGATGCCATTTTCATGAGCAAGCTGACGATCCGAAACATCAAACAAAACCTGTTCTGGGCATTCGGTTACAATACGCTGGGCATCCCGGTCGCGGCGCTTGGCTTTCTCGCACCGTGGCTCGCGGGAGCGGCAATGGCGTTCAGCTCGGTTTCAGTTGTGCTGAATGCGTTAAGGCTGCAGAAGGTAAAACTGTAATAATAAAGCTAATTCAGTGGGGAGCCCTTTCCCCTCTGGATTGGCTCTTTTTGTGGGCAAAATCGGCCTTGGAGTCATTGGCGGAAGGGACCTAATCCCAAATTAGCCACAACTCTTAGTTAAAAAAATTATCCGTTTAAACAAAACCGTCAGGGGTAACAGAAAAAAGCAGGAAAAAAAGGAGGTGGAAGAATGAAGAACCAGATGTATCAAGAGTGTATTGAAGCGTGTATTGCGTGCATGGAAGCATGCAATACGTGTTACGACGCCTGCCTGCGCGAGGAGGATGTCAAGATGATGGCTGATTGTATCCGGACAGACAGGGAGTGCGCGGATATTTGTGCTTTCGCGGTGAAGGCCATGCAGTCCAATTCGCCTTTTGCAAAACAAGTTTGCGCCTTGTGCGCCGAAATTTGCGAGGCTTGCGGCGAGGAGTGCCAGAAGCATAGCCATGACCATTGTCAAAAATGCGCCGAGGCTTGCTTCCGCTGCGCTGAAGTTTGCAGGAAGATGGCAGCTTGATAAATAAAAAAGCATTCGCGGCCGAATCGTTGCGAATGCTTTTTGGTGTGGTTTCAAGATTACTTGGATGGGACAGGGGTTGGAGTCCCTTCGCCATAAGATGAATAGTGGTCAACGATTTTTTCGTGGATTTCTTTGAGATCTTTGCCGTTTTGTTTCATCATTACCGCCTCCCGGGCGATATTCACACAGATGTCTCACGATATTCCATGTTGATCCCATTCAGTTACAGTGCTGCCGTCCATGCCGGCAACAAAGCAGTCAAGGTTGCTTTCATGCCCGGATTCGGCCCCGCAGCCGCAATAACACGGAACGGATTCAAGCACTTCCGGATATTCCCCGGCCAGCACATAGGTTTCCTGGACCTTCTTTGAGGACTGAGTGACAAAATCGGGCAATGCCGCGTGCTTCGGATCGAGCTTCACGCTTTCGGTATCCAAAGAGTTGCAGGCTGAAATGACCCCGATGGCAAGAATTGCAATAATCAGGAGCAAGAATCTTGATCGTTTCATACGCTTCTCCTTTTGTAAGTAGTAGTGATGGGGGCAACGTGCGTTTTTTTGCTATAACTAAGCACGGTACTAGCCGTATGACTATATATTGAAGGAGAAATGTGCAGAAAGTATCGAGAAACAGTTAACGAATTTCGAACAATCCGGGTTTGTTCTTTTATGTGCTGGAGGAGCCTAGGCTAAACGCCCGTAAACGAGAAAAGTTGTCTGCCCGGTCGAATAGAAGCAGTCTAAACGCCCGTAGCGGTGAAAAATTGCTCGTCCGGTCGAATAGAACGAGTCTAAACGCCCGTAGCAAGTAAAAATCGCTGGCGCGGTCGAATAGAACGAGTCTAAACGCCCGTAGCGAGTAAAAATCGCTGGTGCGGTCGAATAGAACGAGTCTAAACACCCGCAGCGTGGAAAAATCGTTCGGCCGGTCGAATAGAACGAGTCTAAACACCCGCAGCGTGGAAAAATCGTTCGTCCGGTCGAATAGAACGAGTCTAAACGCCCGTAGCGAGGAAAAATCGCTGGTGCGGTCGAATAGAATCCGGGCTCAACGCCCGCAACCAATAAAAATCACCTGTCCGGTCGAATAGAATCTTAAATAATCATCACAACATTAACTGAGCTACGCTTTGCCGTCCGCCGTTTCGTTTGCAAAACAAAAGCCCCTCCATGGTGGAGAGGCTGCATTTAGCTTATTTGGATGGTACAGGTGTTGGAGTTCCTTCTCCGTAGGAGGAGTATTCATCAACAATTGCTTCGTGGATTTCCTTCAGGCCTTTACCGTCTTGCTTCATTTGTACCGCCTCCCGGGCGATATTGACACAAATGTCTCAAGCGGTGCCGTGGTCATCCCACTCGGTTATAGCGTTTTTATCTCCGATGCCTTTTACGAAACAATCAAGGTTGCTTTTATGGCCCGCGCCGACGCCGCAGCTGCAATAGCATGGTACTGATGCAAGGACTTCAGGATATTCCGAAGCCATTACATATGTTTCCTGCACCTTTTCCGGGGTTGCCAGGACATAATCAGGCAATGCGGCATGCTTTGGATCAAGCTTGAGCTCATCGGTCTTTGCCGAGTTTGAGCTGCAGGCCGAAATGATGCCGATGGCCAAAATCGCCAGCATGAGCAGCAAAAGTTTAGTATACTTCATAGCCTTCTCCCTCTCACATTAATCCCGCCAATCAAGAGCGGTTCGCCCTCGTTGACGGAAGGCTTATTTATAACCTTATTTTAACAAGGAATCGATGGTGGAAACCTTCCTTATTTCAAACGTTTTGTGACAGCAATTGGGTGTAAAGAATATGAATCCGTGCCAATAGGCCTGGAAGAAAGCGTCCTGCAAGGGTGCCAGCCACGAGGCTGTTTTTTTTGACAAGAGGTTGGGTATTATAACAATATTTACGGAATGCAGAGGGGGATTGCATCATGGATTTTACGCCGCAACAACGGGTAGAACTGCATGGTTTCAATAATTTGACGAAGTCGCTGAGTTTCAATATGTACGATATTTGTTATACGCAGACGAAGGAAGAGCGGGAGGCCTATATTGAGTATATTGATGAGCGGTATAATGCGGATCGGCTGACGAGGATTCTGAAACAAGTTGCCGATATCATTGGCGCAAATGTCCTGAATGTGGCGAAGCAGGATTATGTGCCACAAGGAGCGAGTGTCACAATGCTAGTGTCGGAAGGGCCGGTTGTTGAGGTGCCGACCGAAGTTTTCGAGGAATCGCCAGGACCGCTGCCAAGCAATGTGACGATTGCGCTCGACAAAAGCCATATCACCGTTCACACGTATCCGGAGTATCACCCTGACGAAGGGATCAGCACATTCCGCGCCGATATTGATGTTTCAACTTGCGGGGAAATTTCGCCGCTGAAGGCGCTCAACTATTTAATCCATTCATTTGAGACGGACGTGATGACGATGGATTACCGGGTCCGCGGATTCACGCGTGACAAGGAAGGCTACAAACTGTTCATCGACCATGAAATTTCTTCAATCCAGAATTACATCCCAGATGAAGTCATTGACCGCTATCAGATGATTGACGTGAACGTGTACCAGGAACATATTTTCCATACGAAATGTAAGCTCCGCGATTTTGATTTGAACAATTACTTGTTTGGTTACACAAAGGAAAAACTGACCGAGGATCAACGCCAGGAGATTGAGGAAAGCATCAAATGGGAAATGGACGAAATTTTTTATGGCAAAAATATGTACCAAGGCAGTTTTGATAAAAATGCGGCGAAAGCGTTTCGTGATAACCTTGAATCTGAAGTGCAAAAGAAAAAGACCGATTCGGAGCCTGAATAAAGGTTCCGGACCGGTCTTTTTCTTCTTTGGAAAGAGGCAGTTATACGTTTGGCGAATGGGTTCCGTGCCGCGTTGGCCTATTCGGAATCCCTTTCAGCCACTCCAAGGTAATCGGTCAGTGACGTCACTTCAATTTCACGGCCGTCTTTGCTGTAAACCGTCATGGCGCCCTCCTGCGTTACCTGTTTCCAGCCGGCCAGCTTGATTCTAAGGAGGTAGGTGATAGGCAGGCCGTTTTCCTCTGAAGCATGGGACCAATCATAGGTTGTGACCTTGCTTTTTTCATTGGCCACCTTTGCGAACCTTGGGACCGGGAAACCCTCGAATTTATCAGGCTTTTTGTAAGGCAGGAATAGAAACGAATAAAGGAGGACCGTGGCAACGGTAATAATCAACATCGGCTTCCTGGCAGATTTTTTGCTTATGTTCATCCCTCCTGCAAAAAAGAACTCTCTTAATTTTACCACAAAAATCCAACGTTCATGCCTCGTTTTTTGAAATTTCAAATTAATTATCCCTTTTTAGCGAAAGTATGAATATGCTCCGTCATGGCTAAGATGATATGTAGTTTTTGGAAAATACTTTTGCCAAATGGAGCTGAGGGGAAGATGCAAACGGAAGTGAAAAATAAAGTAAGTGCAAGCCTTGAAGCGAATGCGGCATTTTTGAAAAATGAGCTCGGGGTGGGGAAGAGTTTCGATGTCATTCATTTGGAAGTGGAGTACGCCGGCCGCAAAATGGCATTGTTCATGATTGACGGGCTTGTAAAGGATGATATGCTCCATCTGCTTTTGAAATTCATGGCTAACTTGAAGCAGGAGCAGCTCAAGGATGTAACAATTAAAGAAATGATGAAAACGTATATACCGTACATCGAACTGGATTCGACTGCTGACCTTGACAAGGCAGTCGATACCGTTCTGGCTGGTCCGACTGCGCTCGTCGTGGATGGGGAAGAGGAAATCATTCTGATAGATGCCCGGACATACCCGGTCAGGGGGCCGGAAGAACCGGATACGGAGCGGGTTGTCCGAGGTTCCCGGGATGGCTTTGTTGAAACGATTGTCTTTAATACGGCCCTGATCAGGCGCCGTGTCCGCGATAGGACGCTCAGAATGGAGTATATCCAGGCAGGGCGGCGTTCCAAGACCGATATGATTCTTTGTTATATAGACGACATCGCTGACAATGATTTGGTTATCTCAATAAAGGATAAGCTGTCCTCGATTGATACCGATGGCCTGCCGATGGCTGAGAAAACAGTCGAAGAATTCATAACCGGCAAGCACTGGAACCCGTTTCCCGCTGTCCGCTATACAGAGCGGCCCGACACCGCGGCGGTCCATTTATATGAAGGTCATGTGTGCGTCATCGTCGATGGATCGCCGAGTGTCATCATTACGCCAACAACGTACTGGGATCATCTTCAGCATGCCGAGGAGTACCGGAACAAGCCACTGGTCGGCGCCTATTTGCGGATGGTGAGGTTTGTCGCGGTATGGGCGTCCCTTTTCCTGTTGCCGCTTTGGTATCTGCTTGTCATTGATCCGAGCCTTGTCCCGGAGAATATGAAATTTATCGGGCCGAATGATCCAGGCAAAATCCCTCTGTTCCTCCAGTTTTTCATTGTGGAAATTGGGATTGATATGCTGCGGATGGCGGCCATCCATACGCCGACCTCGCTCGCGACTGCGCTGGGACTCGTTGCTGCGTTAATGATTGGGCAGGTTGCTGTTGAGGTCGGGCTGCTGACAAATGAAGTTATCCTTTATTTGGCGCTCGCCGCGATTGGCACTTTTTCGACGCCCAGCTATGAACTGAGCCTGGCGAACCGGCTGATCCGCCTGTTTCTGCTGATTACGACTTCGCTGTTCCATACACTCGGCCTCGTCGTCGGTTTCGCACTCGTTGTCTTGTATCTCTCCCGGATGAAAAGCTTCGGCGTCCCATACTTATGGCCATTCATCCCTTTTGACGCGAAAGCCTTCAAGCATGTGCTGATCCGGACGCCGATTCCCCACAAGAACAGGCGGCCAAAGATTCTGCAGCCGAAGGATCCTGATCGGTAAAAAATCGTTTATTCAGAAAAAGTACGAGCTTTTGCAAGAAAGGCAAGTCGCCAAATGGGAAAGTATATTTCAGTTTCGTATGTGACATTCAAAAGAAATAGGCCGTTATGATGCTATTAGAAGGCGCCATAAACGGCCTTGTTTATTTATCGATTGCAGATTTCATCGCTTTGGCGTAAACTTCGGCCAGATATCTTTGGCCCTCCGTACTTGGATGAAGCCGGTCGGGTGCCATGTACTTATCGAAATTGCCCTCATTCAACTTTCCTGCCATATCAATGTACATACAGTTAGGCACCTTGGAACAGGCCATTTTTATATCTTCGTTGTATGGCTTCAGTTCTTCATCCGAGTATGAAGGAGTGGCCATAATGGAGCTTGCAAAGACTTTTGTATCCGGCAGGGCGTCATGGATCGTTTTGATAAATTCCGCGTACTTTTCCTGATATTGCCCATGGGTCATTTCTCCTCTGTTGATTGGAGAGATGGAGTTGAATCCGTAAATAGCGAGGACATAATCCGGTTTCAAATCAATCACATCTGGCTTGACCCGTCCAAGGGCGCTGTTTTTATCGGACGGCGGGGAAGATATATCAATGTCTGTTCGGCCAATTCCCTGATTGATGCTCTCTACTCCCATGATGTCGCCAATGACAGTGGCCATTGCTTCCATCCCCATATTTGGAGTGCCAGTCCCGTCGGCATGGCTATGGCCAATGACAACAAGCCGCTTTCTCTTTTCCTTCGGCTTTTTTGCTTTCGCCCCTTCACTTATGTAGAGGCCATTTATCTCGCTAATGTTTGAAAAGCCAATTTCAATCTGATGCCATCCTTTTTTATGCTTATAAATCGGGATGTCCAAATACTTGCCATCCGCCTTTAACTTTTGTTCTACAACCTGTTTACCATCAACAAAAATAAAGACTGTACCGCCGATGCCGCGTTGTTTCAATGTGGCAAAACTGCTGTCTGTCTCAATCCTGGCCCGCCGTCCATAATGCCGTCCGTTCTTGCCGTCAAGCCAGCCCTGCATCGCTTTATCACTGTCGGCCTTCGTAACCTCTTTCCATTGTCCATTCGTGTAAAGCCATTCTGGTGCAGTCGGTGCAATGAATCGTTTTTCCGCTGTCTGGGCCGCTTTTTGCTGGCAGCCAGCCATTAATAACAGAAATAATGCTGCGATTAGAATCAAGTATCCATTGGCCTGCCATTGATTTTTAATGAAAGCAGTCATTATCCACTTCCTTACACTATATAAATGATTATTTATAATTTATGGCATCTGAAGAAGCCTGTAAATACTATATCTTTCGTCAAATATTGCGATTGTATAAAAAGGCTTAACCTTTAGAACCGAGATAGTCGATTTTTCCTGGATAAATGAAGCATGTTAATTCTCTACAAATGGGAACATCAACACCTTTTTTGATTCACAGTATTGAAGCAGCGGTTCGCCTGCCAATGGAATTGGGCTCATCATATTGACAGCCACTTCCGCCTCGGCATCGGCCACATCCCATGGAAGGTGGTGGATATCGCCGCGCAGAATTTTCCCGTCCTTTTCTGTAAACAGGCAGTAACGCTCAATCAGCCAGTGTTCAAGCGTACCAGACCGGGTTACACTCCCCCTTGAAACAGGCCGATAAGTCACGTTGAACCGTCCGAATCCATCCTCGGCATTAATTCGCTCATTCGTAAACCTGAAACCCTTCTTTCCTTTTGCAAAAACTTCCCGTTGCTCAGAGGGTTCAACGGTAACTTTGTCACTGGGAGATAAGGAACCCTTGAAGTCAACTTCCTCAAAATCCATCTCCGCATTTTTATACGGCAGCGCCAGAAATCCATTTGCCGCCATCACAGCCGGGGCAAGATTGGCGTCCAAAGAAAAGAACCATACACCCTGCCGGCCGTTCCGTTTCACGTATGTCCTGACATTCAGCTCCAAATATTCGTTCAGCATCGGGATTTCCGGTAAAATCCGAAAGCGCTGATGTTTCACCTGAAAAGGGGAAATTGAAATCCAGGCCGAGCCGTCCCACGTATCCAGCTCCAATTCAGCCGGGAGGTGCTGCCTGACTTGTCCTGCGTCAACGCGCCAATGAAGAAACAGCAGATTCTCCCACGTCTGGGTCATGAGCCAGGGCAAATTCGGCAGAGGATATGGCCTGTGACGCGTCTCCTTCAACAACTTAACCATTATGAATGCCTCCGTTCCCAGCACTTTTGTTTAAAAGCCACACTATTTGTAACCTTACCCCGCTATTACGCTGGACATCCCAGTCCGGCCGCTAATTTTGCAAAAAACGGGAGATATGCTTTTTTAACCGTTTTCGGTTATGATAGAGAAGGAAAATCACGTATACATACGGGAGGAAATATGAGAGAACTAGACGAGGTTTTATATCAATATTTACGTTCCCACTCACAAGATTTGACGGAGGAATGGCTAAGCCGCCGCGCCACAAAGGCAGGTTCTCCCTACTCCAGCGACGCCTCCCCCGAACTTGTCAGGAAGCTGCGCGAACAAAACGGGCAGTTCAATGAAAAAATTACGAAAGTTTTCATAGAGGATGAAGATGTTTTCAAGAAGGACATCGCTCCCTGGACGCAGGCCGTTTCTGAAGATCGGGCGAATTCCAATGTCCCGCTTTACTATGTCCTGGAACAATTCGGAGTTTTCAAGAGCGTTATTTTGAATTTCGTAGAAAAGTTTGCACATGAAGCCAATCGCTCTGTGGAAATCGACGATGTTTTCAGATGGACCAAGAAACTAAATGTCGCTTTTGACCAGGTGATTGACCTGTTCTCAAAGCATTATTATGAAGTGAACAATAAAATCATTTCGGAAAAGGAGAAAATCATTTCCGAACTGAGTGCGCCGGTTATCCCGGTCACCAAAGGCACCGGCGTACTGCCGCTTATTGGCGAAATCGATCTCGACAGGGCGACGGCCATCATGGAGTCGGTCCTGAACCAAAGCGCTTCGATGCGGATCAGCAGGATTGTAATTGATATGTCGGGAGTCCCGACGGTGGATTCCGCTGTCGCCTGCCAGCTCTCAAAGATGTTCAAAGGATTGAATCTGATCGGGATCCGCGTGACATTGTCAGGAATCAGGCCTGAGGTTGCGCAGGCAGCTACCTCGCTTGGCATTAACTTCAACAATGCGCAGTACGAAACGGATCTTGCTGCGGCCCTGGAAAAAATCAATTGGTAAACCTTAAAGAGTTCTGAAGGAAAGAGGGGAAAAAAGGTGATTCAATATTTATCGGCATTCTTCCTGCCGGGGCTGGCCGTCATGCTCTTTGCCCGGGTCACCTATAACCGGGTCATTGGACTCGCCTTGACTGTCGCCTTGATCGCCGCATCTGTTTATAAAGGCTACACCGACAGCTGGGGCCTGATCATCGTTGACGCCTTCTCGCTCACAGCAGGCTTTTGGGCGGCGACACTTTTCATCCCAAAGCGCACGAAGAAACAGGCTTGAATCGTATACCTAATTTGCCCTCCGGTAATCTGCCGGCGGGCTTTTCTTTTGGCAAAAACAGTCATAGAACGGGTTTCCGGCTCGCTCTGTTGGATAAAATAGAGAGAAAAGGGAGTAAACTCCGAAAAATTTATCGAATATTTGTTCGTATAATATTGGTTTGTAATATAGCCTTTGTGGTAGAATGTTCATATGAGATTTTCGGACAGTGCCGGGACAGCCATTCCGGCATCATTTTAGTTTCCCGGATTGGAGGTTCGGACAGTGAAGAACCAATTTGAATTAGTATCAAAATATACGCCGCAGGGGGACCAGCCAGCTGCGATAACGAAACTCGTGGACGGAATCTACAAGAAAAAGCGGATCCAAACGCTTCTTGGGGCGACAGGTACCGGAAAGACGTTCACTGTTTCCAATGTGATCAAGGAAGTGAACAAACCGACGCTTGTCATCGCCCACAATAAGACGCTGGCCGGCCAGCTTTACAGTGAGTTTAAGGAATTCTTCCCGAACAATGCGGTTGAGTATTTCGTTTCGTACTATGATTACTATCAGCCGGAAGCCTATGTGCCTCAGACGGACACATTCATTGAAAAAGACGCGAGCATCAATGATGAAATCGACAAGCTGCGCCACTCGGCAACGTCGTCCCTTTTTGAAAGGCGGGATGTGATCATCATCGCGTCTGTTTCGTGCATTTACGGCTTAGGTTCGCCGGAAGAATATAAGGAAATGGTGCTGAGCCTCAGGACCGGGATGGAAATCGAGCGCAACAAGCTGCTTCATAAGCTCGTCGACATCCAATACGCCCGTAATGACATCGATTTCAAGCGCGGGACGTTCAGGGTGCGCGGAGATGTAGTCGAAATCTTCCCTGTGTCAAAAGATGAGCATTGCATCAGGGTCGAGTTTTTCGGTGATGAGGTTGAACGGATTCGCGAAGTGGACGCGCTGACAGGCGAAATTATCGGCGAGCGGAACCATGTCGCGATTTTCCCGGCATCCCACTTCGTCACGAGGGAAGCGAAACTGAGGCTCGCGATTGAAAATATTGAAAAGGAACTTGAAGAGCGGCTTGAAGAGCTCCGGGCGGAAGATAAATTGCTCGAAGCTCAGCGGCTCGAGCAGCGGACCCGCTATGACCTCGAAATGATGAGGGAAATGGGCTTTTGCTCGGGAATCGAAAACTATTCCCGCCATCTGACATTAAGGCCGCCAGGTTCGACGCCGTATACGCTTCTTGATTACTTTCCGGATGACTTCATGATTGTCGTCGATGAGTCGCATGTTACGCTGCCGCAAATCAGGGGTATGTTTAATGGAGACAAGGCGCGCAAGCAGGTGTTGGTTGACCATGGATTCAGGCTGCCGTCCGCGCTCGATAACCGGCCGCTCACCTTTGAGGAATTCGAGCAGCACATTCACCAGCTGATTGCGGTTTCGGCGACACCGGGGCCGTATGAGATAGAGCATACACCGGAAATGGTCGAGCAGATCATCCGTCCGACCGGCCTTCTAGATCCGACAATCGAGGTCCGGCCAATCGAAGGCCAGATTGACGACCTGATCGGGGAAATCAACGAACGGGTCAAGCGGAACGAGCGCGTCCTTGTGACGACACTGACGAAGAAAATGTCCGAGGACCTGACCGATTATCTGAAGGAAATCGGCATTAAGGTCAATTATCTTCATTCGGAAGTAAAGACTCTCGAGCGGATTGAGATTATCCGCGAACTCCGGCTTGGAAAATACGATGTTCTTGTCGGGATCAACCTTCTCCGTGAAGGGCTTGATATTCCGGAAGTATCTCTCGTCACGATTCTCGATGCCGACAAAGAAGGCTTCCTCCGTTCCGAACGTTCGCTGATCCAGACGATTGGCCGGGCGGCGAGGAATTCGGAAGGGAAAGTCATTATGTATGCGGATAAGATGACCAACTCGATGCAGATTGCAATCGAGGAAACGAAGCGTCGCCGTGCCATCCAGGAAGAGTATAATGAAAAGCACGGCATCACACCGACGACGATTCAGAAGGGTATCCGCGATTCAATCCGCGCAACTCAGACGGCTGAAGAAACGGAAACTTATTCACCGGCACAATCACTTGGCAAGCTGGCAAAAAAAGACCGCGAGCGTGTCATAGCCAATATGGAAAAAGAAATGAAGGAAGCCGCGAGGGCGCTGGACTTCGAGCGCGCCGCCGAGCTTCGTGACCTGATATTAGAGCTGAAAGCGGAAGGATGACTGCAACATGGCGATGGATAAACTGATTGTAAAAGGCGCCAGAGCCCATAATTTGAAAAATATCGATGTCACCATTCCGAGAGATAAACTTGTCGTCCTGACAGGGCTTTCCGGATCCGGAAAGTCCTCGCTTGCCTTCGACACCATCTATGCCGAAGGGCAGCGCCGCTACGTCGAGTCTCTGTCCGCCTACGCCCGCCAGTTCCTCGGGCAGATGGACAAGCCGGATGTCGACGCAATCGAGGGCCTTTCGCCGGCGATATCGATAGACCAGAAAACGACGAGTCGCAACCCGCGTTCGACCGTCGGGACGGTGACGGAAATCTATGATTATCTGAGGCTTCTTTTTGCCAGGGTGGGCCGGCCTGTCTGCCCGAACCACGGAATTGAAATCACCTCTCAGACGATTGAACAAATGGTTGACCGAATCCTTGAATATCCTGAAAAAACCAAGCTCCAGGTTCTCGCCCCGGTTGTATCGGGAAGGAAGGGAACCCATGTCCAGGTTCTTGAGGATATTAAGAAGCAGGGGTTTGTCCGCGTCAGGGTGGATGGGGAAATGCTTGACCTTGGCGATGAAATCACTCTTGAAAAAAATAAGAAACATTCCATCGACGTCGTTGTCGACCGTGTCGTTGTCAAGGAAGGAGTCGCGGCAAGGCTGGCTGACTCGCTTGAAACCGCACTCGGCCTCGGCGATGGAAAAGTTGTCATTGACGTCATCGGTGAAGAGGAGCTGCTGTTCAGCGAGCACCATGCCTGCCCGATTTGCGGCTTCTCGATTGGCGAGCTCGAACCGCGGATGTTTTCGTTCAACAGCCCGTTCGGCGCCTGCCCTGACTGTGACGGTCTTGGCGCAACTTTGGAGGTCGACCCGGATCTCGTCATTCCGGATAAAGAACTGAGCTTGAATGAGAATGCGATTGTTGCATGGGAATCCGTATCCTCCCAATATTATCCGCAGCTACTCAAGGCGGTCTGCAACCATTACGGGATCGACATGGATGTGCCGGTCAAAAATCTCCCAAAAAACCAGCTGGACCGGATTTTGTACGGTTCAGAAGGGAAGAAGATTTACTTCAAATACCGCAATGATTTTGGCCAGGTAAAAGAGGGCTATATTGTGTTTGAAGGCGTGCTCCGGAATGTGGAGCGCCGCTTTAAGGACACAAGTTCGGATTGGATCAGGGAACAGATGGAGAAATATATGTCCCAGCATCCTTGCCCGACTTGCAAAGGCTATAGGCTGAAGCGTGAAAGCCTTGCTGTGCTTGTTTCCGGGAGGCATGTCGGTGAAGTGACCGAATTGTCGGTTGAGGATGCGTTTGCCTTTTTTGAATCGCTCGATCTGACTGAGAAGGAAATGAAAATTGCTAGGCTAGTCCTCCGGGAAATCGGCGAGCGGCTCGGCTTTTTAATTAATGTCGGCCTGGATTACCTGACCTTGAGCAGGGCGGCCGGGACGCTTTCCGGGGGGGAGGCGCAGCGAATCAGGCTGGCAACCCAGATTGGTTCGCGCCTGACCGGCGTACTCTACATTCTGGATGAGCCGTCGATCGGTCTCCACCAGCGCGATAATGACCGGCTGATCGGCACGCTGAAGAATATGCGCGACATCGGCAATACGCTGATTGTCGTTGAGCATGACGAGGACACGATGCTTGCCGCCGATTATTTGATCGATGTCGGTCCGGGTGCTGGCGTCCATGGCGGGGAAATCGTTTCTGCGGGAACACCGCAGGAAGTCATGGATGATCCCGCGTCACTGACGGGCCAATATCTATCCGGCAAAAAATTCATCCCGCTCCCGCTTGAGCGACGGAAACCGGATGGCCGTTTCATTGAAATAAAGGGAGCCAATGAAAACAACCTTAAAAATGTTTCGGTCAAGTTCCCGCTTGGCGTGTTCATGGCTGTCACGGGCGTTTCCGGCTCCGGCAAAAGTACGCTTATCAATGAGATTTTGCATAAATCACTTGCCCAGAAGCTTCACCGCGCAAAAGCAAAACCGGGAAAGTTCAAGAGCATCAAGGGTGTTGAGAATCTCGAAAAAGTAATCGATATCGACCAATCGCCTATCGGAAGGACACCACGCTCCAACCCGGCTACCTACACCGGCGTGTTCGATGACATCCGTGATGTTTTTGCGTCAACCAATGAAGCGAAGGTGCGCGGCTATAAAAAAGGCCGTTTCTCCTTCAACGTCAAAGGCGGCCGCTGTGAAGCTTGCCGAGGCGACGGGATCATTAAGATCGAGATGCACTTCCTGCCGGACGTATACGTTCCATGTGAAGTATGCCACGGCAAGCGCTACAACCGTGAAACGCTTGAAGTCAAATACAAAGGCAAAAATATTTCCGATATTCTTGATATGACAGTAGAAAATGCACTTGAGTTTTTTGCCAATATCCCTAAAATCAGCCGTAAGCTCCAAACGATTGCCGATGTCGGGCTTGGCTACATCACGCTCGGCCAACCGGCGACGACGCTATCGGGCGGGGAAGCGCAAAGGGTTAAGCTTGCCTCCGAGCTGCACAGGCGATCAAACGGGAAATCGTTCTATATACTTGACGAGCCGACTACCGGGCTTCATGTCGATGATATCTCGCGGCTGTTGAACGTCCTCCAGCGGCTTGTCGACAATGGCGATACCGTCCTTGTCATCGAGCATAACCTTGACGTCATCAAGGCGGCGGATTACATTGTCGACCTTGGTCCGGAGGGCGGGGATAAAGGCGGCACAATCGTCGCGACTGGGACGCCGGAGCAGATTGCCAATACGCCGGAATCCCATACAGGCCGGTACCTGAAACCAGTCCTTGAACGGGACCGCGACCGTATGCTCAAGCTAATAGAAGCGGAAGAAAAAGAAGTGGCCAAAGCAAAATAAAAAATAACGGGATTGCTCTCTTAAAGGGATGCAATCCCGTTTTTATTTTCCTTCGGCTAGCGAAGAACTTTTTTGCAAAAGTTTCGTCTGTAAAAGGGGAGGGATTTCTATAATTGTAACAATTCTGAAATTTATGTAAAATATAGGTAATAGATTTCAAACGGAGCCTGGACAGTTAGAGAGAGAATTCAGGCCAAAGGGGGAACAGCATTGATTATTAAGTATATTTTAAAACAGGGGATTTTATGGGTGATCGTCATGGCCATCTTTTTGGCGCTATTATTTTTGCCGAGGGATATTGTTTTTCTTGATCCGGCTTCGAAATTCTCGTTAGAGTCAAAATACGATTATTCGATTGAAAAACATATTGAGCAATTCAAGAATTTTTTTACATATATTAAGGAAAATAAGGGACTTGGCGATATTCGGGAAGGGCAGAGCCGGGTCGACAGCATTTGGAATACGTTTCTGAAAAGCATGAAAATCGCCATACCAGCTCTTTTTATCGGCCTGTTTGGCGGAGTGGCAAAGGGTGTGTTCGATTATCGGATCCGGAATAGGAAAACAAGGATTTTCGGGGAAACACTCACAAGGTTTTTTATGTCGATCCCGGATTTGTTCTTAATCATTTTCATACAAATCGCCATCATGACCGCATATGGATGGGGCCTTTTGCCGTACATGAAGGTTTACGGAAGCGATACTCTCAGTACAACGATTCTCGGGATTATTTATCTTTCAATCTATCCGGTTTTTTATATCGCAAACATCACCTATTCGAGCATTCGGGATGAGCAGGCAATGGATTATATTAAGACGGCTTTTTCAAAAGGGACTTCTTCCCTTAAGGTTTTGTACCGCCACGTTTTAAAGAACTGCTATCCGAAAATCCTCAGCCACACGAATACAATCACGCTTTATACACTTTCGAATTTGTTCATTGTTGAGAAGCTGACGAACTTTCGCGGGGCGGCATACTTTTTCTATCAGTCTGTCGAATCACCGTATGCATTTGCTGTCGGCCAAAACCAGTTTCCAATCAATTTATTTAGTGCGGCGGGCTATATTTTTCTCTTCACAGCGGTCATTTTTTTATCAAAAATAGCCAGCCAAATCGGAAAGAACATGCTCTATCCGCTTGAAAGGAATGAAATGTAATGAAAAGAAACTGGAGACTGTGGACAGGTGCGTTCTTTTTGATCCTTTTGGTGCTGGTAGCTGTTTTCGGGCCGAATTTGCCTTTCGTCGATACGGAATTAAAGGAACTGGGGGCTTTTAAAACCGAGGAAGGAAAATTTGTCCTTCCACCTTTTCCTCCAATGGAAGGCTATCCGCTTGGGAGCAACTATAAGGGTGTCGACATTCTCAGCCTGCTGATTATGGGGGCGGGGGAAACGTTGAAAATCGTTCTGAGTGTAGTCGTGCTCCGTTATGTCTTTGCGATTCCTTTGGCAGTTGCAGGCTTTTATTCAAAAGTCATGGAGGGAATCATGCATGGCTGGCAGCAGCTTTTTTCATTCATGCCGCCGATCTTTTTCGTTGCGTTTTTCTCCGGCCTGCCATTCATCTATTTCTCTGACTGGCGCCCGGTGTGGATGATTCTCGTCCTCGCCCTGCTTGAAACCGGGCGGGTAGCCGAGATCATCCACACCCATTTGGGAGATACAGAAAAACGGCCCTATATTGAAGCCGGGATCGTTTCCGGCTGCTCACCGTACCGATTGTTCAGGAATTATTATCTGCCTGTTGTCATACCAAATATTATTGTACTGATCATCAATGATTTCGGCAGGATCCTTTTTCTATTGTCCCAACTTGGAATCGTTCGCATTTTCATCAGCATGAAATTCATGATGAATGAATGGGGAACTGGGTATGAAGTAGTGAATACCTCCCCATCTTGGCCAATTCTGTTCATGACGATTCTCGATGATGTCCGAATCTACAAATGGGTTCCGCTGTCGGCTATTGGGGCAATCGGACTGACGCTTCTGTTCCTGAATCTGTTTGCCGGAGGCGTACAGCGCTATTTTGAAACGAAGCACCGGATGGTCAGAAATGACCTGTAGGCCAGTTGGATGAACGAGTGGCCAGGCAGGATGAACGAGTGGCTAGGCAGGATTTATCTTGTGGAGTGAAATTCTGTGAAACTTTTTGTTGCGCCTATACGTAAAACAGTGATAGGAGGGTAAAAAGTATGGATACAAAGAAAGTTTTATCCGGGTTATGTTATTTCAGTGTTTTATTCGCCCCATTCCTGCTTCCCATCGTTGTTTTCTTTGTCGCGGAGGACGCGGGCACGAAACATCATGCTAAAAAAGCCTTATTATCACACCTGCTTCCATTTGCGGCAATCCCAATCGCGCTGGCTGCATTCTTTTTCAGCGTCTCAGGCGATCCCGGAGCCGGGTTTGTGGCTATACCATTTCTAGGATTCGCCGTATATGGCCTCCTTACATTGGCCGTCATCATCTGGAATATCATAAAAGGAATCAAAGTACTTCAAGAGCCATAAAATTCGAATGAAGCAGGGGGCGGTTCCAGTGTCTCACTTGCACATCGAAGCTCCATGAAAACCAGTTGATTTTTAGTTATATCTTAGCAACATCGTTATTTAGGAATTTTTGAAATGAAAGGGGAGTTTTTTATGAAGGAAGAACGGAAACGGATTTTGGAAATGGTCGAGCGCGGGAATCTGTCGGCGTCTGAAGCGATTACGCTGCTTGAGGAGCTGGAAAAGTCTACTAAGTCTGCCGGGGAGAAGGAGCAGGAAATCATCAATGAACTGGCGGTTGTCGTCCATGACGACCAAAGCAAGCAATCACAGGATGAAGGCCCCTACAAGAGCAGTTCGCCAAAGGATAAACTGTTTGACTTGCTTGAGACCGCCATCAAGAAAATCAGGGAGCTTGATCTTGATTTCAATTTTGGCCAGTCAGCGGAAGTCTCGCATATTTTCCACCAAAATGCGGTCAGCCTGAAAGACATTGATGTCAGCATTGCCAATGGGTCGTTGAAGCTTGTCCCGTGGGAGCAAGAGAATGTCCGCGCCGATGTCCAGGCAAGGGTATATAGGGTCGACAACCAGGATGAGGCGAGGAAGGAGCTGCTTGAATCGGTTGTTTTTGATGTGGAAGATGGCCGCCTGCGGTTTATCGCCCAGCAGAAATGGATGAAAGTCGATGCTGTCCTTTATGTTCCGGATGCAGCGTATGAGAAAGTCCGCGCGAAATTATTCAATGGGCCGGTTTCCGGTGAAAACCTGACTGCAGCTGATTTAAAAGCGAAGACCGGGAACGGTAAAGTGTCCTTTAAAAATATTAATGGCCGAAAGCTCGAAGCTGAGACGGCGAATGGGCATATTAAAGTGGAGGGCTGCGACCTTGAGAAGCTTGAGGCGGAAACGATCAATGGCGCTGTAAATGTCGGCGGTTCGATACGGACAGCTGACTTGAGAACCTTTAATGGCAATATCCATTGTGAGCTGAAAGGAAGCGCGGAATATATCACGGCAAAAGCGACAACTGGCGCTATCGACATTTTCGTACCGGAAGGCATGGCTGTTGATGGCGAACTACGGTCCAATCTCGGTGGTTTCCAGGTCGATCTTGACCGTATCCAGCTTTTGGAGGAAAAGAGTGAAGTGATCCAGAAGCTGCTCCGTTTTAAAACAATTCAGGAGAATGGCCAGCAGACAAGAATTGCAGTAGAAACGAAAACAGGCTCGATTTCGATCAAGAAATCAATTTTGCCGATGAATCAGGAAACTGAAATTTGATTCAGCTTCCAGAAAAATTTTGCGAATAATAAAAGATATAAATAAAAGGTTTTTTCAGGCGGGAAAGGATGTTGCGAGATGAGATGGCTTATCGGGATAGGGATTAATGCAGTTTTATTCATGGCATTGGCGGGGTACTTCCAAGACGATTTTCAGGTGACAGGAGTCGGTGCTGCGATTGTTGCCAGCTTCGTGCTTTCAATCCTAAATGTGCTCGTTAGGCCGGTGCTCATTCTGCTTACTCTTCCGGCAACGATCCTGACTCTCGGCCTGTTCCTGTTCGTCATCAACGCGCTGACACTGCTGATGACAGACTCCCTGATGGGCTCGGCTTTTGAAATTTCCGGATTTGGCATGGCATTTCTTGCCGCTGTGATCATTTCCGTTGTGAACGTGATTATGCAGAAGTTCGTCTTTGAGGAGAAGTGAGGAAGTGTTCTTTTTCGAAAAAAGGGCCTGTGGAATAGTCCACAGGTTCTTTTTGTTATTTAGCATAAACGTAAGCATCAAACCCATCGGCCTTCAGCTTCTTTACGAGCGCATCGGCATTATCTTTTTTCGTGAATGCGCCTGCCTGTACTTTGTATAAGCTGTCTTTATCCTTCACGGCAAATGCCTGATAGCCTTTTGCAGTTAATTTTTTGACCAGTTCATCGGCGCGGGTTTTCTCTCGAAACGCTCCAGCCTGTACTTTATAGAGGGTTTTTGCCGGTTTGGGTGGAGCGGGTTTTTTCTTCAAGCTGTATTGCTCGGCAATTCCTGCAACAATGGCTTTGGCGCATGTCATCCGGTACGTGTCGGAACGGAGCAAAGCCTCTTCCTCGCGATTCGTCATGAAGCCGCATTCGCTGAGGATGGCGGTCATTTTCGTCTCTCGAAGGACATGGAAATTGGCGGTTTTTACTCCCCGGTCACGCAGTCCGGTTTTTGCGACAAGATGTCGCTGAACCTTTTGCGCCAATTCAACCGCTTCGCGCGGTTTTGTGACATAAACAAACGTATCGACCCCATTCGCGCTATTCCACGTATCCTGGTAGGCATTCGCATGAATGGCCACATACACATTCACGCCCAGGCTATTGGCCTTATCCGTCCTTTCCCTGAGTGGAACGTCCCGGTCATCGGAATGGGCGAAATATACAGTCACGTTTTGATAGGTTTCAAGTTCCTTTTTGGCATAATTGGCAACGGCCCGGTTAAACTCGTACTCCCTCATTCCGGAAGGGCTCCTTTTGCCAGCAGTGGAATAGCCATGGCCAGCATCAAGCATAATTTTCATTCTGAACATCTCCTTTCCACATTGATTTCACACTATTAACATATGGAAAAGAAGTGGCGGGAGACATGGACAAACAAGTATTTTTCTCTAGCAAAACTTCAATTCCGTTAATGCCTTGGAGCCCAAAGAATCACTGAAACCCCAACCAGGCAGATAGCCGCTCCGACCCAGTCGTATAAATCAGGCGTTTTCTTGTCGATTCCCCAGCCCCATAGGACGGCGAGAATAATAAAAATCCCTCCGTAAGCCGCATAAACACGTCCGAATGTCGGGAACTTCTGCAAGGTAGGGATAACACCGTAAAAAACGAGGATCAAGCTCCCGGCAATCCCGTACCAAAGCGGCCGGCTTTCCCGAAGCCAGAGCCAGACCAAATAGCCTCCCCCGATTTCCGCAAGGCCCGCTGCAATGAATAGTAAAATAGCTAAAAACATGATTTTCCTCCAAGTGAGTTTCTTTAAAGTTTTCTTTTATTGTAATGCGAAATTAGCTGCGGTTCCAAATTTTGCATTCAAACAGGCAGGGAAACCAGACGATATTGACCAGTTGAAGGCTGGAAGACAAAAAAACCGGACGATAGACTAATAGAATTGGTGGAAAAAACAAAGAAACTGGCTGATAGACCAGCCGTTATTGGGAGAAAAATCGGTTAGCCCGCACTTGGAAATCTATTGAAAAAAGGAGAGCCGAAATCCGGCTCTCCTTGATTTAATATTCACCTTATTCTCCGACCAGGCTAAGTGCCTCTTCATCGGCGATGATGGTCACATTTCCATGCTTTTGCAGCGCTGATGCCGGGAAGTCCTCGGTCACTTCGCCTTGAATCAGGCTCCGCATCGCTTCGGCTTTTGATTTGCCAAATGCCAGAAGGATGATCTCCTTACTTTCAAGAATCGTCTCGATCCCCATCGTGATCGCCTTAGTAGGAACTTCCTCCCTTGAAGAAAAGAAGCGCGCGTTGTCCTCGATGGTTTCCTTTGTCAGCGGGACAACATGTGTCCGACTGGCAAAAGAAGTACCCGGCTCATTAAAGGCGATATGGCCGTTTCGGCCGATGCCGAGCAGCTGTAGGCCGACACCGCCAAGGGCAGCGATTCTTTTTTCATAATCGGCGCACTCAGCTTCAAGATCCGGGGCTTTGCCGTCCGGAATGAAGGTGTTTTCCTGGTTGATATCAATATGGTCGAATAGCGTTTTCTTCATAAACGAATGGTAGCTGTTCGGGTTTGATTGCGGCAGGCCGATATATTCGTCGAGGTTCACCGCTGATGCCCTGCTGTAGGAAGTGCCATTCTTTTTATGATCCTCAATCAGGTACTTGTATGTCCCGACCGGTGTTCCTCCAGTGGCAAGCCCGAGGACAATCTCCGGGTTGCTGCGCACCTTTCCGGCAATCAGTTCTCCTGCCGCCTTGCTCAGCTCAGCTTCATTCGCAACCTTAATAATCTTCAATACGTATCCCTCTTTCCCTTAATATTTAAACCAGTCCGGGATGCGGCTGGTATTTCCTCAATGCCGTGCTCCGGTCCTATTTGTACGAATCAATTACCCTTTTGAAATGCCAGTTCCCCCCGGCAATAGGTTTTCTCGACGTTCATCGCCTCATCAAGAATGACGAGATCGGCATCCTTACCGGCGGCGATGCTCCCCTTTTTGTCAAAAATGCCAATTTGCTTTGCTGGGTTAATGCTTGCCATTTTGACAGCGTCCAGGAGGGAGAGGTCGGAGAACGTGGCAACGTTCCGGACCGCTTCATTCATTTTCAAAATGCTTCCCGCCAAAGTCCCGTCCGCCAATACCGCTTTGCCATTGCCCACAGTGACATCCTGTCCACCCAGATCATATATCCCGGCATTCAGGCATTTCGCCCGCATTGAATCAGTGACAAGCAGCAAGCGATCCGTTCCTTTTGCTGCTACTGACAGCTTGACCATTTCCGGCGCGATATGGATGCCGTCGACAATCATTTCGACCATCAGTTCTTTGAACAGCAGCGCCGCACCCGCAGTACCCGGTTCGCGGTGGTGCATGCCCCGCATGCCGTTATAAAGGTGGGTCACATGCTTCGCGCCCGCTTTGACCGCTTTTTCTACTTCCTCATAAACCGCATCGGTATGCCCGATGGAAGCGATAACGCCATTTTTGTCAAGATACTCAACAAACTCAAGTCCGTTTTCAAGCTCGGGCGCCATTGTTACGAGCTTGATCAAGCCTTTCGCTTTATTTTGCCATTTGCTGAACAGTTCAATATCTGGATTGAGGATGTATTCCTCCGGTTGGGCGCCTTTTCTTTTTGCGTTAATGAAAGGACCTTCAAGGTGGACACCGACGATTTCTGCCTTGCCGGGTCCATTTCCGGTCTCGCAATAGCTGGCGGCATTTTCAAGTGCCCGTTCAATATTTCCATGCTCCTGGGTGATGGTCGTTGCGAGGAACGCTGTTGTTCCTTCGGCAGGCAGTGCTTCCGCCATTGTCCGTAGCGCGTCAGGAGTGGCATCCATCGTATCCGCGCCGGCAGCGCCATGGATATGGAGGTCGACAAACCCTGGCACGACCGTATGGGATTCGGGAATTTCAATCACTTCGGCATCCTCATATTTGCTTGGAAGCTCGGACAAATGCCCTGCCGCTGTAATCTTTCCACCTTCCAAATACACATACTGATTTGTCTTTACCTCATTTTCAAACACGGCCTTACCCTTAATGACTACTAACATGCCCAACATCATCAGCTCCTATCTGCTGTCTTCGATCTTCAGTCTGTCTTTAGTATACAGTCTTTACCACCGATAAGTATAAAATTTACCTTTATGAATGTCCATACCACAGCTAGGCTGTTATAAAATTGCGTCAGTTCGTTTGGTTCTGGCAAAAAAAATGATAAAATAGATAGAATCTATCGTATCCATTTTGCCTGTGCAAGGAAAAGAGGAGGAACCATTTTGCTAAAAGTTCGCGCAAGAGATATTTATGAAAAGTTCAATCTGGAGCTTGTGGCAGGCGGAGAAGGCATCGACAGGCCGATTACGACAAGTGACCTGTCCAGGCCTGGAATTGAGCTTGCAGGCTATTTCAATTATTATCCGGCTGAGCGCATCCAGCTGCTCGGCATGACGGAATTATCATTTTTTGAAAAACTGGATGAGGAAGACCGGGTTGCCAGGATGGAGGAGCTTTGCACCGACATTACCCCGGCCATCATTATTACCCGCGGACTAGAGGTACCGCAGGAATTAATCGACGCGGCCGAACGCGAATCGGTGCCGGTCCTCCGAACTAAATTCAAGACAACACGCTTTTCCGGGAACCTGACAAATTTCCTTGAAAGCAAACTCGCGCCGACAACTGCAGTCCATGGGGTCCTCGTTGATATTTACGGGGTCGGGGTCCTGATTACCGGCAAAAGTGGAGTCGGTAAAAGTGAAACCGCGCTTGAACTCGTGAAACGCGGCCACCGCCTTGTTGCCGACGACTGTGTCGAAATCCGCCAGGAAGACCAGGACACCTTGATTGGCACATCTCCCGAGCTGATCGAGCATCTCCTCGAAATCCGCGGACTCGGCATCATCAACGTCATGACTTTGTTCGGAGCGGGAGCTGTCCGCAGCAGTAAGCAAATCACTCTGAATATCGATCTTGAAATTTGGGATCAGCATAAACAATATGACCGGCTCGGGCTTGACGAGGAAAAAATGAAAATCATTGATTCGGAAATTACAAAGCTGACGGTCCCAGTCCGCCCAGGCCGAAACCTGGCCGTCATTATTGAAGTCGCCGCGATGAATTTCCGGTTGAAACGGATGGGTGTTAACGCCGCCCAGCAATTCACTGACCGCCTCTCCGATGTCATCCATGATGAGGGTGCGCAGTAAAACGGTAAAACTTTGTTAAATAGCCGCCATGGTAATGGGAAACTCACATCATGCTGAGAAAGATAGTTTTGCCAAAAGACAGAGAGATTAAAGGAGAATGAGAATGGAAGCAACGATTACACCACTCAATCCAATCGCGTTCCAGCTCGGCCCGTTCGCGGTCCATTGGTATGGGCTCATCATCGGGACCGGGCTTGCGCTTGCCTTATACCTGGCGATGCGGGAAGGGGACAAAAGAGGGCTGCCGAAAGAAACCTTTTCCGACCTACTCATCTGGGCTATCCCGATCGCGATCATTTCCGCGCGCATTTATTATGTTATTTTTCAATGGGACTATTACGCCGCCCATCCCGGCGACATCATAAAAATCTGGAACGGCGGCATCGCCATTTACGGAGCGCTGATCGGCTCCGTTTTAACAGCGTATTTCTTTACGAAGGCGCGCGGCATTTCTTTTTGGAAGCTTGCCGACATCGCTGCACCGAGTATTATCCTCGGCCAGGCAATCGGCCGCTGGGGGAATTTCATGAACCAGGAAGCCCATGGGGAAGAGGTTTCCCGTTCATTTCTTGAAGGCTTGCACCTGCCGGATTGGATCATTAATCAAATGTACATTGACGGACATTATTATCACCCAACCTTCCTGTACGAATCGCTCTGGAATTTTGCCGGCGTCGCGCTGCTGCTTTTCCTCCGCCGCGTCAACCTGCGCCGTGGAGAAAGTTTTCTGGCTTACGTCATTTGGTATTCAATCGGCCGTTTCTTCATTGAAGGGATGCGCACGGACAGCCTGATGCTCGGTGAGATCAGAGTCTCGCAGATGCTCGCAATTGGCCTCATTGTGCTTGCCGCGGGATTGATTATTTACCGGCGTAAAAAAGGCCTCGCCAATGCGCACTACCTTGATGATGACGGAAAAGGATTATAGGGGCGGGACAAAGTATTTTGCTTAGTGTACGTGAAAATCCGATAGTTTTTTATGCAAAATTAAATTAATCAAACGATAGGAATAAACCACATAAACAAAGGGGAAAACAGAGGCAATGCTCATCAATTCAATCAAAAAGGGCTTATTAGTTGGCATTAAGACAACCTGGTCGCTTGGAAAGGTCATTTTTCCTGTTACACTGGCCGTTTCCATTTTGCAATACACGCCCATCCTGCCATGGCTCATCAATGCAATCGGCCCGATGATGAAATTGATTGGCCTGCCGGGGGATGCGGCAATCCCGCTCGTGCTCGGCAATTTCCTTAATCTCTATGCTGCAATCGGCGCCATCCTGACACTCGATTTCAGCGTCAAAGAGGTATTTATCCTCGCGGTCATGCTGAGCTTTTCGCATAATCTGCTCGTTGAGTCGACCGTTGCCCTGAAAGCGGGCGTCAAGCTATGGGTTGTCCTCACGGTCAGGCTCGGCCTGGCTGTTGTTTCGGCAGCTGTCATCAACCTTGTCTGGCACGGCGGAGCGGAACAGGCAGTTTACGGGCTCATCCAGGCAAAAGCAGAGCCCGCTTCCGGACTTTTGAACATCATTCTTGAAGCGATCGAAAAAGCTGGCCTTGGCATCATTCAGCTGGCCATCATCGTCATTCCGCTCATGGCCGCGATTCAAATCCTTAAAGACCTGCAATGGCTCGGCAAATTTTCGAAAACGATGGCGCCAATGACCAGAACGCTTGGGATGAAAGAAAACACATCGACGACAATGGCGGCCGGGCTCCTGTTCGGACTCGCCTATGGGGCGGGCGTCATGATTCAAGCAGTCGAAGAAGACGGCGTCAGCAAAAAGGATGTCACACTCGCGTTCATCTTCCTCGTCGCCTGCCATGCAGTCGTTGAAGACACACTCATCTTCATCCCGCTCGGCATCCCAGTTTGGCCGCTGCTGCTCATCCGGATCGGCGTCGCCGTTATCTTGACTCTGATTGTTGGAACGCTCTGGAGAAAATCCGGACTCGTGCGGCGGAAAGAACAAGCGAATAACATTCAGTAGTGTTGGCGACTTAGTGGAGGGGAAATTCTGTTTAGGGTCGCCAATGGGGGGCTTGGCGCCTTTGCGGAGTGAAAATTCTGTTTAGAGTTGCCAATCGGAAGTCTTGGCGCCTTTACGGTGTGAAAATTCCGTTCAGGGTCGCCAATGAGGCGTCTTGGCGCCTTTACGAGTCAAAAAATGCCGTCCAAGGTCGCCAATGTGGACCTTGGCGCCTTTTTGAAAAAAATCATCGGAAATCACCCTTGACCACACCCTGCTTCAACCCATAGAAAGGAAGTTAATTTATGAGCGTAAATACAAAGGCAATCGATACTATCTTGTTCGATCTTGATGGAACCCTGATCGATACGAACGACCTGATCATCAATTCATTTTTGCATACATTAGACCGGTATTATCCTAACAAATACACCCGCGATGATGTGCTCCCGTTCATGGGGCCGACGCTGGTGGAAACGTTCGGCTCAATCAGCCCGGAAAATATGGATGAAATGATTCGTACCTATAGGACGTTCAACCTTGCAAACCATGACTTGCTCGTCAAGGAATTCACCGGCGTGTTCGAAACCGTCCGCAGGTTGAAGGAAGGCGGCTATAAAATCGGCATCGTGACAACAAAAATGCATGATGTCGTCCTGAAAGGTATGAAGCTCGCAAAACTGGACCAGTTTTTTGACGTTGTCGTCGCTCTTGACCATGTCTCGAACGCAAAGCCGGATCCTGAACCGATTTTGCTAGCGCTCGAGCAGCTTGGCTCTAAACCCGAAACAGCTATCATGGTCGGTGATAACTACCATGACATCCTGGCCGGTCAAAACGCCGGCACGAAGACAGCCGGTGTCGCCTGGACCGCCAAAGGACGCGACTACCTAGAAAAATTCGAACCGGATTTCATGCTGGAAAGCATGGCTGACATCCTCGATATTGTCGGGGCTGGCGGTCAATGAGACGGACGCAGCGCTTCCCGGTCGAAGGCGCCAATTCCCTTTGGCATGTTTACAAAACCGTCCCGTTCTGGAAAGTCGTCAAAAACTTTATCGTCATCCAGATCGCGCGCTACACGCCGATATTGGGGATGAAAAACAGGCTCTACCGGAGATATCTTGGCATGGAGGTCGGCGAACAGACTTCGTTCGCTCTCATGGTCATGCTTGATGTCATGTTCCCGGAAAAAATCTCGGTCGGCCGCAACACGGTCATCGGGTATAACACAACGATTCTTGCGCATGAGTATTTAATCAAGGAATACCGGCTCGGCGAGGTCCGGATCGGCAGCGAAGTCATGATTGGCGCCAATTCGACCATTCTGCCCGGCGTCGTTATCGGCGACGGGGCCATCATCTCGGCCGGCACTCTCGTCCATAAAGACGTACCCGCCGGAAGCTTTGTCGGCGGCAATCCAATGCGAGTCATTTATACGCCAGAACAGCTTGCCGTGCGCTGGGCGGACGACCCAGTTTACGGGAGTAAGCAGGACTAAAGAGGGGATGGCTGTCCATGGAGTATGGTGCTAGCAGATTGCTGGCTTTATCCGCACTTTTTGCGATTTATCCGTAAAGTTTTGGACTTTATCCGTACTTTTTTTGATATATCCTTACTTTTTTCTATTTGCCCGTGAAGTTTTGCCTTTTATCCGTAAATGAGTCAACGCATGCTTTCAATAAGAAGCTCCAAGAAGATTTTCCAGCCAACAAACTCAAGCCCCCGCGCCCATGAATTTATGTTATACTACATAAGTTACTACATTCGTGGAGGACTTCATGGGGAAAGATTCGAAAGCATTTAAAACAAAAGGTAAACTACTTTCATTTTTCCCGACTGGTGAGCATTATTTTGCAAAAGGGCTGAAGGCCTACCACCGACGGGATTTTACGAAAGCGAAAAAATACTTGCAGCGGGCATTTCAGCTTGAACCGGCAGAACCGATGATAGCTTGCCAGCTTGCTTTAGTGAATACAGAAATAGGAGAATACGAGACTTCCATCAGGCTTCTGCACCTCATCCTTGATGAAATGGACCCGGATATGACGGAGTGCCATTATTTCTTGGCGAATAATTATGCTCATTTGGGCATTTTTAAAGAGGCCGCCCGCCATTCGAAGAAATACCTCGAACTTGAGGAGGATGGTGAATTCGCGGAGGACGCGGAGGATTTGCTCGAGATTCTTTTTCTTGAGGGCATCGCCGACGAGGATGGCCTTTTTGAGGAAGACGATTTGATGCTCAAGCAGGAGGAGGCGCGAAGCCTTCTTGAAGCAGGCCATTTCCTTGAGGCGATCGAGATGCTGGAAGGGATTGTGAAGGAATATCCTGAGTACTGGTCCGCCTATAACAATCTGGCCCTTGCCCATTTCTATCTTGGCAAGGCGGAGCGGGCCGACCGTGTCCTGGCAGACGTCCTGGAGCGCAATCCCGGCAACCTCCATGCTTTATGCAACCTGCTAGTGTTCGCGCATTATCGCAAGGATCAAGCGGAAATTGACAGGCTGGTTGGCATTCTCGGCAAAATCAAGCCGCTTCTGGCCGAACATCAGTTCAAGCTGGGCGCGTCTTTTGCCCTCGCAGGCGAATACAGGCTCGCTTTCGAATGGCTGAAGAAGCTGCATAAATCCGGCTATGAGGGAGACGGCCCGTTTTTTTACTGGTTCTCGTATGCGGCCTACAAGGTCGGTAAGGAAGAACTCGCGCAGTCACTTTGGCAAAAGTTGCTGGCGATCTCGCCGGACAAGGAAGGTGCCGAACCTTGGAAAAAAGCTTCTGAGGAGAATGGATTGGAAGGCCAGCCGCAGGCGATTTTGCAAAAGCTGGACAGTACCCTTCCGGAAGAAAGGCTTTTTGCTATTTTCCTAATCTCGGTTTCGCCAGACAGGGAAGAACTGCTGGCATCGGTAGAAGATGCACGAAACAGCGATCTGGCCGTAATTGAACGTGAATATACAGCATATTTGAAGAGTGGGGCGCGCGCCGGCATAACGGACGCCCATCAAACGGCACAGCTGCTTTATGAAACGTACTCTCCGATTGAGGAAGAGGAAGCGGGCCTTTATCTCCTGTGGTTTTCGGTTTATGGAAAAGCCAAGGAGCGCGGGCTCAGCTTGAAAAACCACAATGCGTGGGCCGCGGCCGTCGAGTACATTTGGCTGAAATCACAGAACGAGAAAGTTTCGATGCAGGAACTGGCGGGACAATATGATGTTTCCTCGGCAACAGTCGGGAAATACGTAAAACTCGTTGCGGATTGTGTAGAGTGTTAGTCCTATAGAAGGATTGCCGCAGCTTCCGCGCTAATATTTTTGCAAAATCAAAGCCATTCCGCCGGGGCGGGATGGTTTTTTTATATGCTTGATGAAAGAATTGTCGAAGCTATACTGAATCTCAAAGCCCTAAATCGATTCCGAGCTTATCAAACGGTAACAGAGAAGGCTTCTCTAAGCCCGAATCGCTTCTGAGGGATTCGAAAGGTAACAGAGAAAGCTTCTCTAAACCCGAATCCAATTCCGAGCGGTTCAAAAGGTAACAGAGACGGGGGCTCTAAACCCGAATCGCTTCTGAGGGATTCGAAAGGTAACAGAGACGGGGTATCTAAGCCCAAATCAACTTCCGAGCCACTCAAAAGGTAACAGAGAAAGCTTCTCTAAACCCGAATCCAATTCCGAGCGGTTCAAAAGGTAACAGAGAAGGCTCCTCTAAGCCCGAATCCGCTTCCGAGCGGGTCAAAAGGTAACAGAGCAGCCTTCTCTAATGCCCGAATCCGCTTCCGAGCTGGTCAAACGGTAACAGAGCAGCTTCCTCTAAGCCTGAATCGACTTCCGAGCCACTCAAAAGGTAACAGAGATCCAGTCACCTCAATCCGAACTCGCCGCCGGAGAGGTATCTCTGTCACGGATTGTCACAATTTCGGCCCAAATTGTCACAATTAAGGCAGGCAGCGGTGTTTTTTGAGCAGATGTTTGGACGCGGATGACCGTTGTTTAATAGGATAGGTGTGAAAAGGTAAGACTAATTGGAGTGCAATTATTGTTCTGCATAAGGAGTGACAGGCATGTCGGAAGAAAAAATTTATGATGTGATTATCGCGGGTGCCGGACCAGCCGGTATGACAGCAGCTGTTTATACATCAAGAGCCAATTTGTCCACGCTGATGATTGAGCGCGGGATTCCGGGCGGACAGATGGCCAATACGGAAGAGATTGAAAACTATCCTGGTTTTGACCATATCCTAGGGCCGGATTTGTCGACGAAAATGTTCGACCATGCGAAGAAGTTCGGTGCGGAATATGCGTATGGTGATATAAAGGAAGTCATCGATCACGGTGATTACAAAGTAGTAAAAGCAGGGACGAAGGAATACAAGGCTTATTCAGTCATTGTTACCGCCGGTGCTGAATATAAGAAAATCGGCGTTCCCGGCGAGAAGGAACTTGGCGGACGCGGCGTATCCTATTGTGCCGTTTGCGATGGCGCGTTTTTCAAAAACAGGGAGTTGGTCGTTATTGGCGGCGGAGACTCGGCTGTTGAGGAAGGGGTCTATCTTACGAGGTTCGCGAACAAAGTGACAATCGTCCATCGCCGCGATGAGCTTCGCGCGCAAAAGATTCTTCAGGACCGCGCTTTTGCAAACGAAAAGGTTGATTTCATCTGGAACCATACTGTCAAGGAAATCAATGATAAGGATGGCAAGGTTGGCAGTGTCACACTTGTATCGACGGTTGATGGAACGGAAATGGAATTCCCGGCTGATGGTGTATTCATCTACATTGGCATGGTGCCTCTTTCTAAGCCGTTTGAAGGCTTGGGAATCACGAATGCGAATGGTTATATTGAAACAAATGAGCGGATGGAAACCCGGGTTCCTGGTATTTTCGCAGCCGGCGATATCCGTGAAAAGACACTCCGCCAAATTGTTACCGCAACAGGTGACGGAAGCATCGCCGCCCAGTCGGCGCAGCATTTTGTTGAAGAATTGAAGGAAAGCTTGAAGGAAAAACAGGCTTAAAAAAAGGCCGCTAAGATTTTAGTCGCACAGAAAATCCATAATGTGGAAAAATGTCGAAAAAATATAGAGCGTGTCCGAAAAAATTAATTTTCTTTTAATTAAATTGTAACAACAGTGAAATAATGGTGGGGTATTATTAGAATAGAAATTGACCCCCTTTTTTATATACCCTTCAGCACGGGCCTCGGCCCGTGCCCTTTTTTTTGCCTTTTTGCAGATGGGAAATCTTGATTTCCGTTCATTGTGAGTGCATGTAAAAAATAGTATAATGTATGGAATGAACAGTTGGTTGGCCAATGAGCCAGTCAGTCTTGGCGATGATTGAGGTGGAAGCAGTGCAAAGAGTCGCAAATTGTGTGCTAATGAAAGACAATGATATATTCCTGCTGCAGAAACCGCGGCGGGGCTGGTGGTCGGCACCGGGAGGGAAAATGGAAACCGGTGAATCCGTCCGTGACGCCTGTATCCGTGAATACCGGGAAGAAACCGGGATTTATTTGAAGCATCCGAAGCTGAAAGGCGTGTTCACCATCGTCATTCAGGAAGGCGGGAAAACCGTGAATGAATGGATGATGTTCACCTTTTTCTCGAAGGATTTCGAAGGTAAACCACTCGAAAGCTGCCAGGAAGGGATTTTGAAGTGGCAGCCAGCCGACAAACTGGCCGAACTGCCGATGGCACCTGGCGATTATCATATTCTTGATTATATGATTCATGGAAGCGATATGATATTTGGAACATTCACATATACGCCTGAGTTCGAATTAATCGGTTACAGGCTCGATCCAGGCTGATTTATTCTGCAAAAAATGGAGCCTGTATCGGCAGTGTTCGGAATTGTACCATGCGTTCCTAAATGCCCTGCCGTTCCGCGGGGCCGAACAACAAGCGGAGATCAGTTTTAATAAGGGGGATAAATATGAGCACCGGCTCGGTAAATGAAACACAAATGGTGATTATTACAGGCATGTCGGGAGCGGGCAAGACCGTCGCAATCCAAAGTTTTGAAGATCTTGGCTTTTTTTGCGTCGATAATCTGCCGCCGACCCTTTTGCCGAAATTTCTTGAACTAATGAAGGAATCCGGAAACAAGATGAACAAGGTCGCGCTTGTCATGGACTTGCGGGGCAGGGAGTTTTTCGACCACCTGTTCAAAGCACTTGATGAACTGGCGGAAACGGATTGGGTCACCCCGAAAATCCTGTTCCTGAATGCGGATGACTCGGCGCTTGTCAGAAGATATAAAGAAACGCGCAGATCCCATCCGCTTGCGAAATCCGGGCTTCCGCTTGAAGGGATCAGGCTTGAGCGCGAGCTGCTAGAGGAGATGAAGGGCAGGGCCCAGGTTATTTACAATACTAGTGACCTGAAGCCAAGGGAGCTGCGGGAAAAAATTCTCAGTGAATTTTCAAAGGATAATCAGCCCGTTTTCACTGTCAATGTGGTATCATTCGGATTTAAGCATGGACTTCCGATTGACGCGGATCTCGTCTTTGATGTCCGTTTTCTTCCGAATCCCCATTATATCGAGCATATGAGGCCGAAAACGGGGCTTGAGTCGGAAGTGTCGGAGTATGTGCTGAAATGGAACGAAACACAGAAATTTCTTGCAAAAGTGACCGATTTGCTGACATTCATGCTTCCTCATTACAAAAGGGAAGGGAAGTCGCAGCTTGTGATTGCGATTGGCTGCACAGGCGGCCAGCACCGTTCGGTGACCTTAGCCGAATATATTGGCCACTATTTTGAAAATGAATATAAGACAATCGTTTCGCATCGGGATATTGCAAAGCGAAAGGAACCGACAACATGACTAAACCGATACCTAAAGTTGTCATCATCGGAGGCGGCACCGGGTTGCCAGTCCTTTTAAGAGGGCTGAAACGTTATCCGGTTGATATTACGGCGATTGTAACCGTTGCCGATGATGGCGGGAGCTCAGGAAGGCTCCGCGAAGACTTGAATATTCCACCCCCTGGTGATGTCCGGAATGTGCTGGCTGCGCTGTCGGACGTTGAGCCGCTTGTGGAGGAAATGTTCCAGCACCGTTTTTCGACTTCCAATGAATTATCCGGCCATTCGCTCGGCAATTTGATTTTGGCGGCGATGGCTTCGATTACCGGCAATTTCACACATGCCATCCAGGAAATGAGCAAAGTCCTGAACGTAAGGGGCAAAGTGCTTCCAGCGGCAGTGAACAGTGTTGTCCTGCATGCTGAAATGGAAGACGGCACTGTTGTATCCGGGGAATCGAAAATCCCTTATTCGGGCAAAAAAATTAAACGGGTCTACCTGACACCCGCTGATATCCAGCCGCTTCCGGAAACACTCCAGGCAATCAGGCAGGCGGATATGATCATTATTGGCCCGGGAAGCTTGTACACAAGCATTTTGCCTAACCTGCTCGTCCAACAGCTCGGTGATGAAGTGTGCCGCGCCAAGGCCCGGAAAGTATATATTTGCAATCTGATGACCCAGGCTGGAGAAACGTTCGGCTATACAGCGAGCGACCATGTTACAGCCATTTACCGGCATATGGGCTGCTCGTTCATCGATACAATCCTCGTCAACAATGAAGAGATTGATGAGCATATCCAGCTTCTTTATAAAGAGGAAAAAGCACATCCGGTCAAATATGACACAGAGCGCCTGCTTGAGCTAGGCATTGAGGTTGTCTACGCCGAGATTGCCGTCCAGGATGGCACCGCCCTCCGCCATGACACAAAGAAGGTATCCGCCATTCTTTATGACATGATTGTCGAAGAATCGGAAAAGAACGGGTTAGCTTAATCTGGACTGCCCTATTGCAAAAGTAAAAACTATTAGCATAAAGAGAACGACCGTTTAGCCTGACTTTGAAAATGCATTTTTTTGCAAAAGAAAAAGCCGGTTAAGCGGGTTGCCACAGATTTAACGTTACTTATTTTGCAAAAAAGTGAAACTAATAAGCGGGCTGGCCCGTAAAAAATAGTAGCTGCCATGCAACCGTTTGCTTGGCCTGGAGGTGAGGAATTGTCTTTTGCTTCAGAAACGAAAAAAGAATTGACGAATCTGGAAGTAAAGCCTTGCTGCGGCAAAGCGGAACTTTCCGCCCTGATTAGGATGAATGGTTCGCTTTCCTTTTCCAACCGGAAGCTGACGGTGGATATCCAGACAGAGAATGCTGCCATCGCGAGAAGGATTTATACGCTGATTAAAAAGCATTATCCCATCCAGGTTGAATTGCTCGTCCGGAAAAAGATGCGGCTGAAAAAAAATAACGTCTATATTGTCCGGCTCGCACAGGAGACAAAAGAGATTCTCGAGGATTTAATGATTGTGGGCGAAGGCTTTACAATTATCCATGATATTTCGCCTGAGCTAGTTAAAAAGAAATGCTGCCGGCGGTCCTATTTACGCGGGGCGTTCCTGGCGGGGGGATCGGTCAACAATCCGGAAACTTCTTCCTACCACTTGGAAATCGCCTCATTGTACAAGCAGCATAATGACTCGTTGTGCGAGCTGATGAATACGTTCGGCTTAAACAGCAAAACGCTTGAACGCAAAAAAGGCTATATCACCTACTTAAAAGAAGCAGAAAAAATCACCGAATTCCTGAATGTCATCGGTGCACATAATGCTTTACTCAGGTTCGAGGATGTCCGGATTGTCAGGGACATGCGGAACTCGGTTAACCGTCTGGTCAATTGTGAAACAGCAAACTTGAATAAAACAATCGGCGCCTCGTTGAGACAGGTGGAAAATATCCGCTTCATTGACAGAACCGTCGGCCTGCAGATTTTGCCGGAAAGACTTAGGGAAATCGCTGAACTCCGGGTCGCCTATCAGGATGTCACCCTGAAAGAATTAGGTGAAATGGTCTCAGGCGGCACGATTAGCAAATCTGGCATCAACCACCGTCTGCGGAAAATCGACGAAATCGCTGAAAAGCTTAGAGCCGCCGAACTGCCGCAGGGATAAATCAGCCTGTGGCGACATAAATATGGAGGTACTTACTAAAGGAGCTCCGTGGGTCCAAAACATCGCGCAATGGACCACTGTTTCTGCGCCATGGCAGGCACCAGGGGAGCCATTTAGTATCAATTTGAATGAGGCAGCAGCTGCCGCAATAGAGAAATAGAGGAGGAAGAAACGAAATGGTAGAAAAAGAAGTGGAAGTGAAGTTAAAGACCGGCCTCCAAGCGCGGCCGGCTGCCCTCTTTGTGCAAGAGGCGAACCGTTTTTCATCAGAAATATACTTACTCAAAGAAGGTAAAAAGGTGAACGCCAAAAGCATCATGGGCCTCATGAGCCTCGCTGTCAGCACCGGCACCACCATCACCATCGAAGCCGATGGCCACGACGAGCAAGCCGCAGTTGAAGCCCTCGCCCAATACGTCCAAAACGAAGAATAAAAAAAGCGGATTCCCCCTCGTCTGGGTTGAATCCGCTTTCTTATTTTGCAGGTGAAGATTTACGCAATTTTATTAGACTGAATGCCACAAAAAACAAACTTATGAGCATGATCAAGGTTAGTATAGGATAATGCTTGGCCGAATACACAAAGTAGTCCAATTGTGAAATATCTTTAGGTTCCATTGGGTTTCCAAATAGATAAGAGAACTTAGCCGTGTACTTCCATTCATGGAATGAAACAGCAAGAGCGCTCCCTTGATACCAATTGATAAAAGAAAATACAATAAAAGTGGTAAAAGAAGTAAGGAAAGCGATTAAATAATAGTATCTTTTAGTCATATTTCCTCCTTCTTAATGCATCTTCTGTAGGTTAAATTAAAAGTTGATACTCAAAAGGAATGTTGATTTGTGCTTCACAAAGGAAAGCTTCCAGAATAATCATCGCAGGGACAGCGGTTTTTGCCTGTCACGAGGCACTTCGCTTTCCGTGGGGCGGGCGGTGAGCCTCCTCGTCGCATTCTGCGACTGTGGGGTCTCACCTGTCCCACTGCTCCCACAGGACAACCAGCTTCTTCGAATGGGCTTTGCACGAAGGAAATGCGATAGCATTTTCGAGGAGTCTTCGTGCCTTCCGCTACAATCAACTAATGTCACATTCATTAACTCGGCCTATATATATGTACTCGTTAACTTTTTTTAGGGGCCACTTTTTACAAATTATACAAGTGGTTTGCGAGAAAAGCTATTGTTAAGACTACAGTTTATTGCCATCGATCAAAGAGGGAAAAGGGTCCTTTTTTGAGGTGCATAGAAGGAAATTAGTGTGCAGTCTTTGTAAAATAACAAAACCCGCCTCCATTAGGAAGCGGGCCGACGTTGCAAAATGTTAGTCTTTTTTCTTTTCGACTTCGTTGCGCGTAATGATTTGGTCGACTAGGCCGTACTCTTTCGCGCGCTCTGCAGTCATGAAGTTGTCGCGGTCTGTGTCCTTGGCAATGACTTCAAGCGGCTGGCCAGTGCGTTCTGCCAGGATTGTGTTCAGCTTGTCGCGGAGGAACAGGATGCGCTTGGCGGCAATTTCGATTTCGGTTGCCTGGCCTTGCGCGCCTCCAAGCGGCTGATGGATCATCACTTCCGCGTTTGGAAGGGCATAACGCTTGCCTTTAGTGCCGGCTGCCAGAAGGAAGGCACCCATTGAAGCAGCCATACCGATACAAATTGTCTGTACGTCCGGCTTGATGAATTGCATTGTGTCATAAATAGCCATACCGGCCGTAATGCTTCCGCCCGGTGAGTTGATGTAGATGGAAATATCCTTTTCAGGGTTTTCCGCCTCAAGGAACAGGAGCTGAGCTACGATTGAGTTGGCGACATGGTCGTCAATCCCGCTTCCGAGCATGATGATCCGGTCCTTCAACAGGCGGGAATATATATCGTATGCTCTTTCGCCCCGGTTTGTCTGTTCAATGACTGTAGGGATTAAATTCATGAAATTGCCTCCTTAGGAACATTTTTATAGATTCCTTATGTAATTATCATACAATGATGGTCAATGAAGGTCAAACAAATCGCTCGACAACAAAGCAAATTATTCTGCTGCCGAGCAGATTCGGCCTAACATTTCCATGTCATCCATCTTACCCAACGTTCCCCATTTTAAACATATTCTGCACTTGCAAAGATGATAGTTTTCCACTATAATATGAAATTGTGATGCAAAAAATGCCCTCGTGGTGCAACGGATAGCACGCAAGATTCCGGTTCTTGAAATTCGGGTTCGAGTCCTGACGAGGGCGTAATAAGAAATCAATGAGTTCCTATGTTTGTAGTGAGTTTTCTACAGGCATAGGAACTTTTTTGTTTGGGTGCTTTTTATTCGTGGATACCGCGCAACGAATACCACGCAATGGAGGGCATAAATGATGTCGAGAAGAAAAGGGACAACAAATGTAAATTAAAGATCTTTCACCAGATACCATTCATTTTTATGAGATGGAATTAAAGGGTTTTTCGAGAGCCTTAGCTGATCTTGAAGTTTCTTTGATGGTTGTAAAACACTGGAGTTACGTATATAGAGAATTGGATGTTTATATGCAAGAAAAGAACAGAACAGGGCAATAAAAGACCTATTTATCAATGAAAAAGAAGCTGACTATGTCCTTAAGCGTAAAGTAAATCATGAAGAAGGCTGAGAAACGCCACATACAAAACCTTAAAGAATACAAGCAGCATGGGTATTTTGGAGCGCATTTTCCACATTTTTTATATGGGTGTATTAACAGTAAAAACCACAGTAGGTTTATCCACACACCAGGAATATTTAAAAGTTGATTAATGCCTTAATATTGTTTCAAAATTAGTTCGGAAATAAAGTATAATTTTGGTAATGGGAAAGTTAATAAAGAGGATGATTAGAAAAGGAGCACTTATGTCAGGAATTAAATTCTATTCTGAGTATGATATGGCTTGCGATTGGGAACTAGCAAAAATAATAGAAAAAGTTAATACTGAAGCACTTGAATCCGAATGGGGTATCAGTGATTTAATAGACTTTTATAATGTTTTAAAGTATATAAACATTGAAAGGTTTAGTGACCATATCGTTCAAGAGACAAGTATTGATTTAAAAGCGTATGAAAAGAAAATAAAACGAAAAATTGGGACTTTCGTTGCTTTTCACAAGGATGACTTCATCAATCTATATGATGAAATTGACTTTAATCATACAGATGACTTCTTTGAAATTTTCGAAAGATATAAGTTGTATCAAAAAATTGAAATTAATACTTTTAAACGATTTCTTGAAAAAGAAAATGTACATATTTATACACTTCTTAAGTTTAAGAGACTGACTGATTATTTCGATGAAGCAGTTAAAGATGTATTGTTATCGGACTCCAGAAATGCAGAGACTATTCTGTCGAAGTATTTAAAAGAAGTTGAGCTAAATTTGCCACCATCTTTAACTGAAACAGATACATTAAGGTTGATTGATGAATATATTGATTCACCTCTTGTTAGTTTAAACGAACTGAGAAAAATCATAAACTTCCCAACAAATAAAGGGTTAAGCATACCTGATAAAATCAAATTACATGCCAAAAGGAAAGCTAAAGAAGAGGAAGAAAAAATTTTCAATAACGGAATAGGTATTGAAACTGGAGTAATGATTTCCTATCCGAAAGACCAAGAAGAAGTGGTATTAGTTACTATGGATGGTAGAACGGCAGACATTAAGGTAAGTCGAAATTGGATTGAAGAAAATTTGGATTATCCCACGCTTTGGAACAATTTTATTTATCTATTTGGATTTTTTGATGAAACTATGCGATTAGAACTTGATTCTAAAAAAAGTGAAAGTAGCGCTTTAGAGTCAGCATTTAGAACACAGGCAGCACACTTGTATTACCAATCTAACTCATTTAATTACAAAGAAATGGTGTCGGATGCTGAAATATATAGTTATGTTAATGTCTTAAATGTTCTTGGTGTAAGAATAGAAGAAATGATTGAATGGTTTTTTGATGTCTATCTTAAAGAGGAATTTAAAATTTCTGATTTCATTGTTAAAATGCCGTCGAGTGAAGCAACATATTTCGAGAAGTGTAGAACTATACTCCCCGAGATAGATAGAATTCTAAAACAGTATAAGGTTCTAATTGAAGATGGGGTGATAGACCAGGAATTAATTCAAATGTCCTCCTCAAGTGTAAAAATTAAAGATATTAATTCGTTCAATAAAAAGAAGTATGTTTACTCTTCTAGTGACTGGTATGAAAGTGCTTCATTTTTACTGTTTTCTGACCAGAGTGGCATATTTTATCTACCAAATAATGAAAAGAAATATAAGAATTTTTTTAACTTGATGATTTCTGAAAAATTAACTAAGAGTCATTTTAAAGATCATCAACTGAAAAGAATGCAATGGTTATTCGATAACAATTTAATTTGTGAAAGTAACATGGGACACTTAGAATTTGTTGATCAAAGATTGATAATTGTTCTTAAGGAACTGTACTATAACGAAGTAATAAGTTTTTGGCATTACCCTAATGAAATAAAACAAATGATTGAAAATTTATGTACACGGAATGTTATTTGTTTTGAAGCTAGCTTATTTTCAAGAAATGAGCAAGATTATCTTGATTATTATCTGAATAAAGCGAAATTCACCAATGGACACGATATTCGAAATAAATACTTACATGGCACAAACACTAATGATGAGCAACAATATGAGAGAGATTACTACCTGATTCTTAAACTGTTTGTCATAATAGTCATTAAAATAAATGATGACTTATGTATAGAAGAGAATGTATGCCGATGAACCATAGGACAAAAACATACCCATGAAGAGAAAGTTCTGATTTAATAATAGAATAGAAATAAAAACATGTTCCAGTATCATTATTTATAGGAATAACACGCAATGAAAAACACTCAAACATCTTTAAACCATTGAAATAGCAACATTTGAAGCCCTTTTGACCTGACCTTGGTGCAACGGATAGCACGCAAGATTCCGGTTCTTGAAATTCGGGTTCGAGTCCTGACGAGGGCGCTAATTAATGAGTTCCTATGTTCGCAGTGAAATTGCTGCCGGCATAGGAACTTTTTGTTTTTAGGCTCTATTTGCAATATCTGCCTCGCTGAAAAGTCGAGTACACGAATTGTTTTTGCAAGATAAAGATGCTCCCCCATTTTTTCCACTAACCCAACTCCCCTGTTTTCATGTAAAATAGGAAGCGGAGGGGAAGCAGATGGATATGAGGACCGGACTATTGCAACAGCAGCAGATGAGATTGTCCATGACGCAGGAATTGTCCCAGGCGATCGCTCTGCTTCAATACAATGCCCAGGAACTGGCCAGTTTTCTAGAAGCAAGGGCGCTTGAAAATCCCCTGCTGGAAATCGTGCCTTCCGGACAGTCGAAAGGCCGAACGAGGAAAACAAATATAAAAAGCAACGCACCAGATATAAATGGAATCCCTTCTGAACCGGGAACGACACTAGAGGAGTACCTTCTTTCGCAGTTGGAGCCGGGGAGATTCCGGAATGATGAACTGAAACTCGTTCGCCAGGTGATCCTCAATATTGATGAAAATGGCTATTTTCGTGGAGACTTAAATGAAATCGCTACCATTACAAATGTAGCCCTAGAGGATGCCGAGGCGTGCCTCAGCGAAATCCAGCAGCTTGACCCGCCTGGTATCGGTGCAAGGAGCCTCCAGGAATGTCTGCTTCTACAACTGGACAGCATAGGGGAAAAAGTACCGCTTGCCAATACAATCGTTTCAGGATATTTTGTTGAATTTGCCGAGAAAAAATGGAAGCAGCTGGCCAGGGATTTAAAGGTAAGCCTTGCGGACATTCAGGAAATCCATGACCTTTTGCAAAAGTTGAACCCTAGACCGGGTGCAGCTTTCCATCACGAAAAGGCAGCTTACGTTGTACCGGATGTCCTTGCCGCCCATATAAATGGCACATGGCATGTCCAGCTCCTTCAAGGGACCGTACCCGCAATTAGCCTTAATCAGGAAATCTATCAGTCTGTTATGAACAAGGGAGATGACCAGGCAAAAAAGTTCATTCAGGAAAACTATCAGGACTTTCAATGGCTGGCTAAAAGCATCAAGCAGCGGAATGAAACAATCTTGAAGGTTGCTGCAAAAATTATCGAGAAGCAGCCAATGTTTTTCGCCTGTGGGAAAGGCGGGCTTTTGCCGATGACGATGAAGGACATTGCCGAAGCTCTGGATATCCATGAATCGACTGTCAGCCGCGCCGTCCGTGATAAATATATCGGAACTCCGTTCGGGACTTTTGAATTGAAATCATTTTTCACATCAGCCGTTCAGGGAGGAGATGAGCAATCTGCTTCCTCTGATCATGTGAAAAAGCTGATTGCTGGCATCATTGAGGAAGAAGATAAAATGCGGCCGGTCTCGGACCAGGACATTGCCGGACAACTGAAGGAACGTGAAGGGATTTCAGTTTCACGCAGGACAGTGGCCAAGTACAGGGAGCAATTGGGCATCCCATCCTCCTCGAAGAGAAGAAGGTATTAGCCAAGCGCAACAAGTGCCGACTGCTTTTGATAAATTTGGGCCTTAAGTTAGGACGTCTTATTATGGCCTCGAGACTAATCAATTAAAAATCCCGCCAAAAAAGGATGATCATATTGGCAGTCAACATTACCTTCTATACACGTTCACGCTGTCCGCTTTGCGACAAAGCAAAGGCCGACCTGTTGGAGCTTCGCGAAGAGCTGTCGTTTAACCTTGAAGAAATCGACATTGACACGAGCGATGAGCTGACCGAGCGATTCGGGCTGATGATTCCGGTCGTCTATATTAACGAAAGTGAAGCTGGATACGGGATCATCGACAAAGATTATTTGCGCAGCCTCATCTGTGAAAAAAAGTAAACCTTAATAGTTGAATATAAAAATCACTCCTGTTACAATGAGTTCGAGCAGGAGTGATTTTTTTTGCAGCAAGTGGGACATAATTTGTCTAGGTGGGACAAAAATCGTCCCGAGTAACTTGGCCGAGAGATTTATACCACTTTTGCAAAGGAGCTGCCAAGATGCATTCAATACTGGATATACAAAAAAGATTATTGCCTGACCTGCTTGCTGTTATGCAGGAAAGATATACGCTCCTAAAAACGATTAACTTCCTTCAGCCTGTAGGGAGAAGGACGTTGGCCGCGACCCTGGGATATTCTGAACGGGTGCTGAGGGGTGAAGTCGATTTCCTGAAGGATCAAAACCTGATAATTTCCCACTCCGGCGGAATGTCTCTATCGGAAGAAGGGAAGAATTTACTCGAAGATCTCGAAAGCTTAATGCGGGAGCTGAAGGGTATAGATGTAATGGAAATGGAACTGAAGCACAGGCTTGGGATCCGCAAGGCGATTATCGTCCCTGGTGACAGCGATCTTTCACCAATGGCGAAAAAGGAAATGGGCCGGGCCGCAGTTAAGGGCATGAGAAAGCTGCTTAAGGATAAAAATATTATTGCGGTAACTGGCGGTTCGACCATGGCTGCCGTCGCGGAAGAAATGAAACCCGGCATCTCGAAAGAAGAGCTGATGTTTGTACCCGCGCGTGGCGGGATTGGCGAAGATGTCCAAAATCAGGCGAACACCGTTTGCGCCATCATGGCCGCGAATACCAAATCAAGGCATCGCGTTTTTTACGTGCCCGACCAGGTCAGCCAGGATATTTACGAATCTTTCATCAGGGAGCCGGTAGTCCACGAAGTGCTCGCGCTGATCAAGTCAGCCGGCATGGTTCTCCACGGTATTGGGGATGCTATCACAATGGCGGAACGGCGGAAAACCGACCGTGCCGATATGGAAAAAATCATTGCCCATCATGCGGTTGCTGAAGCGTTCGGCTACTACTTCAATGAGCAGGGCGAAATCGTCCACAAAGTGCTCACCATCGGCCTGCAGCTCGATGACCTTAATGAAATCCCTAATGTCCTCGCGGTTGCCGGCGGAAGCTCGAAAGCAAAAGCAATCCGCTCCTATCTAAAACAGGCACCGCCGCAAACGATCTTAATCACCGACGAAGGCGCCGCAAAGCTTTTATTGAAAAATGGATAATAACTGTTAATTAAAGGGTATATACCCTTTGATATATAAATTAGGCCTTGTTAAAGTAGTTGATTGGAACGAAAGGGGCCGACTCCGGCGGGATGCAGCGGCAAGTGGAGACCCCACAGGCGCTCAAGCGCCGAGGAGGCTCCACTGGCGCCCCGCGGAAAGCGTGCCCCTGAAGTGGAAATCAACATCTAACTTTAACCAGCCGAAAAAATAAAGCCTTACCCAATAAAAGGAGGAACTAAAACATGGCATTAAAAGTAGGTATTAACGGATTTGGACGTATTGGACGAAATGTATTCCGCGCCGCCCTTAACAACCCAAACATTGAAATCGTTGCTGTAAATGACCTCACGGATGCAAACATGCTTGCGCACCTTTTGAAATATGACTCAGTACACGGAACACTTTCCGAAGACGTAACCGTTGACGGTTCCAACCTTGTGGTCGGAGGCAAAAATGTAAAAGTTCTTGCTGAGCGCGACCCTGCACAGCTTGGCTGGGGAGACCTTGGCGTTGAAGTGGTTGTTGAATCAACAGGCCGTTTCACAAAGCGCGATGACGCTGCGAAGCACCTGGAAGCAGGCGCTAAGAAAGTCATCATTTCCGCTCCAGCTTCCAACGAAGATATCACTATCGTTATGGGTGTTAATGATGAGAAGTACGATCCTGCCAACCACCATGTTATTTCAAATGCTTCTTGTACAACAAACTGCCTAGCGCCTTTTGCAAAAGTACTTAACGATAAATTCGGCATCAAGCGCGGCATGATGACAACTGTACACTCTTATACAAATGACCAGCAAATCCTTGATTTACCGCATAAAGACTACCGTCGCGCGCGTGCAGCTGCAGAAAACATCATTCCAACTACAACTGGTGCGGCTAAAGCGGTTGCCCTTGTCCTTCCTGAACTGAAAGGCAAGCTGAACGGTATGGCAATGCGTGTTCCGACTCCGAACGTATCCGTTGTCGACCTTGTTGCCGAGCTTGAGAAAGACGTAACAGCAGATGAAGTCAACCAGGCAATGAAAGAAGCGGCTGAAGGTCCACTTAAGGGAATCCTTGCTTACAATGAACTACCGCTTGTTTCCACTGACTATAACGGAAGCAGGGTTTCTTCAACTGTTGACGGTCTGTCCACTATGGTTCTTGATGGAAACATGGTGAAGATTCTTTCCTGGTACGACAATGAGTTCGGCTATTCCTGCCGCGTTGTTGACCTGTGCGAATACATCGCCGAAAAAGGCCTCTAATCCGCACAACGGGTAAAATTGGATATCCTTTAAAAAAACATCTATAATGAAGTTGGCTACGAACGGGGAGCGGGGATGATTCCCCCTCTCCTTTTTTATTGCTTGTCCGATTGAAAAAATCAACGTTCCAGGAGGGATCCCATGAACAAGAAGACGTTAAAAGATGTGGATGTAAAAGGCAAACGCGTATTTTGCCGGGTCGACTTCAACGTTCCGATGCAGGACGGCCAAATCACAGACGAAACAAGGATCCGCGCGGCACTGCCGACCATCCAGTATTTGATGGAGCAAGGCGCAAAGGTCGTCCTTGCCAGCCACTTCGGCCGCCCGAAAGGCAAAGTCGTTGAGGAAATGCGGCTCGCTCCTGTCGGCGAAAGGCTTGGCAAGCTTTTGGGCAAAAATGTCCTCACAGCTGATGAAGCTTACGGAGATTCAGTCAAAAAGCAAATCGACGGCATGAATGAAGGAGATGTCCTTCTTCTCGAAAACGTCCGTTTCTATCCAGGCGAAGAAAAGAATGACCCGGAGCTGGCAAAGGAATTTGCATCGCTTGCGGACATCTATGTAAATGACGCATTTGGCGCAGCGCACCGGGCGCACGCTTCAACAGAAGGAATTGCCCATTATCTGCCGGCAGTCGCAGGCTTCCTGATGGAAAAGGAAATCGAGGTGCTTGGCAAAGCCCTTTCGAATCCGGAGCGTCCGTTCACCGCTATTATCGGTGGCGCCAAAGTAAAGGACAAGATTGGCGTCATCGAAAACCTTCTTGAAAAAGTGGACCACCTAATCATCGGCGGCGGCTTGGCTTATACGTTCGTAAAAGCACAGGGCCATGAAATTGGCAAATCGCTGCTTGAGGAAGATAAAATCGATCTTGCAAAATCATTTATGGAAAAAGCGAAGGAAAAAGGCGTTTCGTTCCACATGCCGGTTGATGCCGTTATTGCGGATGATTTCTCACCGGATGCAAACTCCAAAGTCGTCTCTATCGAAGAAATCCCGTCAGACTGGGAAGCTCTTGACATTGGGCCGAAAACAGCCGAGCTGTATGCGGATGTCATTAAAAGCTCCAAGCTTGTCATCTGGAACGGGCCGATGGGCGTTTTCGAATTTGATAAATTCGCACAGGGAACGAAAGCAGTTGCCGAAGCTCTTGCTGATTCCGAAGGTACATATTCGGTCATCGGCGGTGGCGATTCTGCGGCAGCGGTCGAAAAATTTGGCCTTGCTGACAAGATGAGCCACATCTCAACAGGTGGCGGTGCCTCCCTTGAGTTCATGGAAGGTAAGGAACTTCCAGGCGTAGTCGCTTTGAATGATAAGTAAACCGGCGAAAGTACTGGTAAAAACAGTCCTAAGAGCGAAGGAAACTTTTGCAAAAATGGATCACCTGAAATTGTAAGGAAAGGAAGTGCCAACGATGCGGAAACCGATTATTGCGGGAAACTGGAAAATGCATAAGACAGTATCGGAAGCGAAAAGCTTTATTGAGGAAGTAAAAGGCCTGGTTCCGGAAAGTGATGAAATGGAATCAGTTATTTGCGCCACAGCATTGTTTTTACAAACATTGGTTGAGGAAACAGAAGGCTCCAATCTTAAAATCGGCGCGCAAAATATGCATTTTGAAGAGAAAGGCGCTTTCACAGGGGAAGTCAGCCCCGTTGCCCTTGCCGACCTTGGCGTAAATTATGTCATCCTCGGCCATTCTGAGCGCCGCGAAATGTTCAATGAAACAGACGAAGGCGTCAACAAAAAGACCCTTGCTGCTTTCAAGCACAATCTCGTTCCGATTGTGTGCTGTGGCGAAACGCTGGAACAGCGCGAAAACGGTGAAACAAACGATTTCGTTGGCAGCCAGATTGAAAAGGCGCTAGAAGGATTATCAGAAGAACAAGTGAAACAGACAGTCATTGCATATGAACCGATTTGGGCAATCGGCACTGGAAAATCATCAACAGCTGAAGACGCGAACGAAGTGTGTGCCCATATCCGTAAAGTTGTTGCCGACAAGTTTTCGCAGGAAGCCGCGGAAGCAGTCCGTATCCAATATGGCGGCAGCGTAAAGCCCGAAAATATTGGCGAATACATGGGGCAGCCGGATATCGACGGAGCGCTCGTCGGCGGCGCCAGCCTTGAAACTCAGTCGTTCCTTCAGCTTTTGGAGGCAGGTAAATAATGAAGAAATCACCAGTAGCATTAATTATCCTTGACGGTTTCGGCCTTCGCGGCGAACGTTACGGAAATGCGGTGGCACAGGCAAAAAAACCGAACTTCGAACGATTTTGGAATGAGTATCCACATGCCCAGCTCAAGGCTTGCGGGGAAGCTGTCGGCCTTCCTGAAGGGCAGATGGGCAACTCTGAAGTCGGACACTTGAACATTGGTGCTGGCAGAATCGTCTACCAAAGCCTGACTAGGGTGAATATCGCGATCCGTGAAGGTGAATTTGCTGAAAACGAAACCTTTAACGGCGCGATGGAGCATGTCAATAAAACTGGCGGTGCGCTGCATTTGTTCGGCCTTTTGTCAGACGGCGGAGTCCACAGCCATATTGACCATATGTTCGCGCTTCTGAAGCTGGCTGCCGATAAAGGCGTCAAGAAAGTCTTTCTTCACGCCTTCCTTGACGGCCGCGATGTCGGCCCACAGACAGCCGGGAAGTATATTGAAGAAGCACTTGAGAAAATCAAAGAATACGGCGTCGGTCAATTCGCGACCATCTCGGGCCGCTATTACTCAATGGACCGTGACAAGCGCTGGGACCGTGTTGAAAAAGCGTACCGAGCAATGGTTTACGGAGACGGACCGAAGTATTCCAATCCGATGGAAGTAGTCGAAGACTCCTACCAGCACGGGATTTTCGATGAGTTCGTCCTTCCATCCGTCATTACTGATGATAAGGGAGAGCCGGTTGGCAAAATTAAGGACAATGACGCGGTCATTTTCTATAATTTCAGGCCGGACCGGGCCATCCAGATTTCAAATACATTTACGAATGAAGATTTCCGCGCCTTTGACCGCGGCCCGGACCAACCGAAAAATCTTTATTTTGTCTGCATGACCCACTTCAGCGAGACGGTTGACGGCTACGTGGCATTCAAGCCTACGAATCTGGACAACACGCTTGGTGAAGTGCTTGCGCAAAACAAAATGAAGCAGCTTCGGATCGCCGAAACGGAAAAATATCCGCACGTCACGTTCTTCATGAGTGGTGGCCGGGAAGAAAAATTCCCTGGTGAGGAGCGGATTCTCATTAACTCGCCGAAAGTCGCAACCTACGACTTGCAGCCGGAGATGAGCGCTTACGAAGTGACCGATGCGCTTTTGAAAGAAATTGAAGCGGACAAGTTCGACTGCATCCTGCTGAATTTCGCGAATCCGGATATGGTCGGCCACTCAGGCATGCTCGAGCCGACCGTCAAGGCGATTGAAACCGTTGACGAATGCCTCGGCAAGATTGTCGACCTGCTTTTGCAAAAAGGCGGAACGGCCATCATCACAGCGGATCACGGAAATGCCGACGAAGTCGTCACCCTCGAAGGCAACCCGATGACCGCGCATACGACAAATCCGGTTCCCGTCATCGTTACAAAGAATGGCGTGGAACTCCGTGAAGACGGCATTCTTGGCGATTTGGCACCGACGATCCTCGACCTGCTCGGAGTCGGGCAGCCGAAGGAAATGACCGGGAAGACACTGCTGAAGAAGTAAAACTCATGGGGGAATTTGACTCGTTTGGACACTGATTTCTGGGTTGGTCGTGAAAACATGGGCAGCATACCATGTTTTTATGCTCCAACTAACGTCGTTTATGCGTCATTTACGGCGGTTAATGCGTCAGTTCCGGCAGTTAATGCGCCAACTAACGGGCTTTATTATCCAAATTCGGAGTTCTATTAACCAAATTCGGAGTTCTATTATCCAAATTCAGCCGTTTATTATCCAAATCCGGCAGTTTATTATCCAATTCGCGAGTCTTATTATCCAATTGCGAAAAATCGATGATTCACTTGAAAACGAAACATGCAACAAAAAGCAAACCCAACCAAAAGGAGAGATATTGCATGCCATTTATTACTGATGTATATGCGCGCGAAGTCCTTGATTCCCGCGGTAACCCAACTGTTGAAGTAGAAGTTTTCACTGAATCCGGCGCATTCGGCCGCGCACTTGTTCCAAGCGGTGCGTCCACTGGTGAATACGAGGCTGTCGAGCTTCGTGACGGCGACAAAGGCCGCTACCTTGGAAAAGGCGTCCTGAAAGCAGTCGAGAACGTCAACGACCTTATCGCCCCTGAACTAATCGGCGAATACAGCGTCCTTGACCAGGTTGGCGTTGACCAAGCGCTGATCGATCTTGACGGTACCGAAAACAAAGGAAAGCTAGGCGCGAACGCGATTCTTGGCGTTTCCATGGCAGTCGCGCACGCAGCGGCGGACTACCTTGACATCCCGCTTTACCAATACCTTGGCGGCTTTAACTCCAAGCAGCTTCCAGTTCCGATGATGAACATCGTCAACGGTGGCGAGCATGCTGACAACAACGTCGACATCCAGGAATTCATGGTCATGCCTGTAGGAGCGCCAAACTTCCGTGAAGCACTTCGCATGGGTGCGGAAATTTTCCATAGCCTGAAATCAGTTTTGAAAGAAAAAGGCTTGAACACAGCTGTTGGTGACGAAGGCGGTTTCGCTCCGAATCTTGGTTCGAACGAAGAAGCGCTGCAAACAATCGTTGCGGCAATCGAAAAAGCCGGCTACAAGCCAGGCGAAGAAGTCATGCTTGCAATGGATGCGGCTTCCTCCGAGTTCTATAACAAAGAAGATGGTAAATACCATCTTTCCGGCGAAGGCGTTGTGAAAACTTCTGAAGAAATGGTTGATTGGTACGAAGAAATGTCTTCCAAGTACCCAATCATTTCGATCGAAGACGGTCTTGACGAAAACGACTGGGAAGGCCACAAGCTATTGACCGAGCGCCTTGGCGGCAAAGTCCAGCTTGTCGGTGATGACCTATTCGTAACAAATACGAAGAAGCTGTCCCAAGGAATCGAGCAGGGCGTTGGTAACTCCATCCTGATCAAAGTGAACCAAATCGGTACACTCACTGAAACTTTCGACGCAATCGAAATGGCGAAGCGTGCTGGCTACACAGCAGTCATCTCCCACCGTTCCGGTGAAACAGAAGATTCGACTATCGCTGATATCGCCGTTGCGACAAACGCTGGCCAAATCAAGACAGGCGCTCCGTCCCGCACAGACCGCGTCGCGAAATACAACCAGCTCCTTCGCATCGAGGACCAGCTTGGCGAAACTGCCCAGTACCTCGGCCTGAAGAGCTTCTACAACTTGAAAAAATAATTTTGCCAGAAGGAATGGGACGCTGTTCCGGGAAAGGCTATTAGAAAGGGCGCGCTGCTGAAGCGTGCCCTTTTTTTTGAGCAGCAAAGAGCTTTTATGGGCAAAATGAACCTTGATGGGGGGTCGCAAAGAGTTTCACTTATGGATGATGAACCTGCCGGAAACGCAGCCTCTAATCTTCGGAAAATGAGTAAATTTGAATATCGGCGCATTTCATGAAAAAATAGGAAGCAACAGGAATAAATCCAATTATAAGGTGGCTGATAGATTTGAAAAGAATCCTTGATTGTACAGCATCTGATTTTGCGAAAATGACCGGTCAGGATATTAAAAAGTCAATTATTGCGTCTGAAGGAAGGACACTCGTATCTGAAGTTATCGGATCATTTTCCCCATATTATCCGGCTGTAACAAATGCAGAAATGGCCGCGGCCTTTGGCGCCGACCTGATCCTCGTCAACTTTTTCGATGTCTTTAACCCGGAAATGCTGGGGATGAGCAATGATGAACCAGAAGAAATCGTCCGCGAATTAAAGAAACTCGTCGGCCGTCCTGTTGGTTTGAACCTTGAACCCGTGGACCTGTCTGCAGAGAAGCTCGAGACATTAAATGAGCTGCCGGAGGGCCGGATAGCAACAGAGCGCTCTTTAAAGCGCGCGAAAGAGCTTGGCTTCGACTTCGTCTGCCTGACAGGAAATCCGAAGACAGGGGTTTCCAACCCCGAAATCCAGAAGGCGATCGCAGTTACCCGGGAAGTTTTCGGTCCTGAAGGTCTGATCATCGCCGGGAAAATGCATGGCGCCGGCGTTGCAGGCGAAACCGGCAGCACGATTATGAACGAAGATACTCTGCACGGCTTCATCGAGGCGGGAGCAGATATCATCCTGATTCCGTCACCTGGAACCGTCCCTGGTTTCTCGGTCGAAAAAACGGCCAAGCTCGTTGATATCGTCCATGAAAAAGGAGCCCTGGCCATCCTTACTACCGGGACAAGCCAGGAAGGATCCGACGAAGCGACAGTCCGCCAAATTGCCCTCAACAGCAAAATGGCCGGCGCGGACCTTTACCATATCGGGGATGCCGGCGCGAACGGCATCGCCCTCCCGGAAAATATCATGGCCTACTCCATCGTCGTCCGCGGCAAACGCCACACCTATATCAGAATGGCTGCTTCGGTAAGGAGATAGTTTTTTACGGGGAACAAGACCGTTATTGGCGACCGGTCGACCAACTTTTTTACGTTACAGTCGCCAAGAACCATTATAGGCGACCGGACGAATGATTCTTTAACGCTACGGTCGCCAAGCCCGATTATTGTCGACCGGACCAATGACTTTTTAACGCTACAGTCGCCAAGCCTCATTATTGTCGACCGGACGAGTGATTTTTTAACGCTACAGTCGCCAAGAACCATTATAGGCGACCGGACGAGTGATTTTTTAACGCTACAGTCGCCAAGACCGATTATTGTCGACCGGACGAATGATTTTTTAACGCTACGGTCGCCAAGACCATGGCTGGTTTTTCATACACTTTGAGTTTGAGCCGTCTTCTCTAAGCCCAAACTTGGTTATGATTCAGGAAAACAGTCACAGAGGCAGGTTCTCTACGCCCAAACCGGGTAGTGGATCGGAGAAACGGTCACAGAGACGGTTTCTCTAAGCCCAAACCGAGTAGTAAATCAGGGAAACGGTCACAGAGCTGGGTCCTCTAAGCCCAAACCGGGTAGCGGATCAGGGAAACGGTAACATAGCCAGGTTCTCTAAGCCCAAACTCGGTTATGAATTAGAGGAATGGTAACAGAGCCAGCTTCTCTAAACCCAAACCGTGAATTGAATCAGGGAAACGGTAACAGAGCCAACCGCTCCAAGCCCAAACTCCATAAATCCTGCTATTGTGAAAACCGGGATTATATGTTAAATTAGAAATACTGTGAATGAACGTTTAACAGGAGGTAGCCTTCATGCATGCATTGCTCGTAACGCTTTTAGTTATCGTATCCATTGGACTTATCGTAGTGGTCTTACTGCAATCAGGCCGCAGCGCGGGACTTTCCGGCGCGATTTCAGGCGGAGCGGAACAGCTTTTTGGCAAGCAAAAAGCGCGTGGAATCGACTTGGTCCTTCATCGGATTACGGTTGTTCTTGCGGTTCTGTTCTTCATCCTGACAATTGCCGTAACGTATTTTAAGCTTTAATCAACCTAAAAAATTGAGCCCGGCTTCGTGCCGGGCTTTATTTTTTGCCTAAATAGGGACCAAATGGTTAGCCGCACGCTAATGGTTTTGACTCAAAACGGACAATAGCCACGCCGCAAGCCTTATGGGTGGAATGTATGGCCCTGCTTTGCTTAAACTAAAGAAAGATATGCAAAGAAGGAGTTACGGATAATGAAAGTACAACCACCAAAGCCGTTTACATTCGAAGCCGGGCCGCGGGCGGTGCTTCTGCTTCACGGGTTCACAGGAAACTCGGCGGACGTCCGCATGCTGGGCCGATTCCTGGAGAAGAAGGGGTATACAAGCCACGCGCCGCACTATAAAGGGCATGGCGTTCCGCCGGAGGAACTGGTGAAAACCGGTCCCGATGACTGGTGGCAGGACGTTCTTGAAGGCTATCAATTTTTGAAAGAAAAGGGCTATGACGAGATTGCTGTCGCCGGTCTGTCGCTGGGAGGGGTATTCTCCTTGAAGCTTGGTTACACTGTACCTGTAAAGGGTATTATTCCGATGTGCGCGCCGATGGATTTCAAGAGTGAGGAAAGGCTTTATCAGGGCGTTCTTGCCTATGCCCGCGAGTATAAGCAGCATGAGGGCAAAACTGAATTTGAAATCAATCAGGAGATGGCTGAGTTCCGAAAAACGCCGATGAAGACGCTTAAGTCACTTCAGCAGTTGATCCTGGATGTCAGGGATCATGTCGATTTGATTTACGCGCCACTTCTCGTTGTCCAGGGCCGGCTTGACCATATGGTGGACATAGATAGTGCCAATATTATTTACAGTCAGGCAGAATCCACCGACAAAAAGCTCAATTGGTACGAGGAATCCGGCCACGTTATTACGCTCGATAAGGAAAAAGATCAGCTTCATGAAGACGTATATACGTTTTTGGAAAGCCTGGATTGGAAAGAATAATGAGAAAGACCCTGTAAGGGAGGGATTTGCTTGGAAGAGAATATTCAAGCACACATAGACAAGCTTTTGCAATATATGAGGGATGAAGCGTACAAGCCGCTGACGGTCCAGGAGCTGGAGGAAGCATTCGGAATCGAGGATTCAGCCGACTTCAAGGAGTTCGTCAAAGCACTCGTCCAGATGGAGGAGAAGGGGCTGGTCGTCAGGACACGCTCGAACCGCTACGGCCTGCCGCAAAAAATGAACCTCATCCGCGGCAAGGTTGCCGGCCACGCGAAAGGATTCGCGTTCGTCATGCCAGAGGAACCGGGCATGGATGATATTTTCATTCCGCCAAATGAAACAAACAATGCGATGCACGGCGATACGGTGCTAGTCCGTGTATCGTCGGAAACATCGGGCGAGCGAAGGGAAGGGACGATTGTCCGGATTCTTGAGCGCGGCATTACCCAGATGGTCGGAACGTATGTCGAAAGCAAGAGCTTCGGCTTCGTCATTCCCGACGAGAAAAAGTTCGCTGGCGACATTTTCATTCCGAAGGCAGCGAACGGCGGCGCGGTCGAGGGCCACAAAGTTGTCGTGAAAATCGTCAACTATCCGGAAGGCCGGACGAGCGCCGAGGGCGAGGTCATTCAAATTCTCGGCCATAAGAACGACCCGGGCGTCGATATTCTCTCGGTCATCTATAAGCATGGCCTGCCGCTCGCGTTTCCTGAAGAAGTCATTGCGCAGGCAAATTCAGTGCCGGATGAAATTGATGAGCGTGACATGACTGGCCGCCGTGATTTGCGTGATCAAGTCATTGTGACAATCGACGGAGCCGATGCGAAGGACCTGGACGATGCAGTTACGGTCACTAAGCTTGACAATGGCAACTACAAACTTGGCGTCCATATCGCCGACGTCAGCCATTATGTGACAGAAGGCTCACCGATTGATCGGGAAGCGGAAGAGCGCGGGACAAGTGTGTACCTCGTCGATCGGGTCATCCCGATGATTCCGCACAGGCTGTCAAATGGCATCTGTTCCCTTAATCCGAAGGTGAATCGCCTGACGCTGTCCTGTGAAATGGAAATCGATTCCGTAGGACATGTCGTCAATCATGAGATTTTTCAAAGCGTCATTAAGACGACGGAACGGATGACGTACTTTGACGTAAACAAGATTCTCGTCGACAAGGACGAGGAAACCCGCAGTAACTACGAAGCGCTTGTTCCGATGTTCGAGCAGATGGAGGAGCTTGCTTCCATTTTGCGCAAAAAAAGAATGGACCGCGGCGCGATTGATTTCGACTTTAAGGAATCAAAGGTGCTGGTCGAGGAAGATGGCAAGCCGACTGACGTTGTTATCCGTGAGCGCTCTGTCGCCGAGCGGCTAATCGAGGAATTCATGCTTGCTGCCAACGAAACGGTCGCAGAGCATTTCCACTGGATGGAGGTGCCGTTCATCTACCGGATTCACGAAGACCCGAAGGAGGAAAAGCTGCGCCGGTTCTTCGAGTTCATTACGAACTTCGGCTATTTTGTCAGGGGAACTGCCAACGATGTCCATCCGCGTGCGCTCCAAAGCATTATTGAAGAAGTCCAGGGCAAGCCGGAGGAAATGGTCGTTTCAACCGTCATGCTGCGCTCGATGCAGCAGGCAAAATATTATCCTGAAAGCCTCGGGCACTTCGGGCTTTCAACCGAATTTTATACGCATTTCACTTCCCCGATCCGCCGCTATCCGGACTTGATTGTCCATCGGTTGATCAGGACGTACTTGATAAATGGCAAGCTTGATGAGGCAACCCGTGAAAAATGGAACGCAAGGCTGCCGGAGATTGCAGAGCATACGTCCAAAATGGAACGTCGCGCCGTCGACGCCGAGCGTGAAACCGACGAGCTGAAAAAAGCGGAATACATGGAGGACAAAATCGGCGAAGAATACGATGGTATCATTTCCTCGGTGACAAACTTCGGTATGTTTGTCGAGCTGCCGAATACTATTGAGGGACTTGTCCATGTCAGTTACATGACAGACGATTATTATCGCTATGATGAGCGCCAGTTTGCGATGATCGGCGAGCGAACCGGCAACGTCTTCCGAATCGGCGACGAAATCACCGTCCGCGTCATCAACGTCAATAAAGACGAGCGGTCGATTGATTTTGAAATCGTCGGCATGAAAGGGACAAGGCGCGAGCGGAGCGGGGAAGGCCGCATCTTCCGGACGGGCGGTTCTGATAAAAAGCCGACCCGTGGCAAAACCGGCGGAAGCCGCGGTTCCTCAACTGGTGGAGGCGGAAAGACTGAAGGCGGACGCGGCTCTTCCTCAGGTGAAGGCGGCGCGCCAAAGGCGAAAAAGAAACGCAAATTCTACGAAAACGCCCCGAGAAACAAGAGTGCCAAGCGAAAGAAGCGTTAAGACCCTGTTGGGATTTCACTGAAAAGATAGAGGGCCTCATGGAGGCTCTCTTTCGTTCTCTTCTTGCAAAAACGGCGCCTAATTGGATAATAAACGTTTGGAATTGGATAATAGACCGGCCGAATTGGATAATAAACGTGGAAATTAGGATAATAAACCGTGGAAATTCGATAATAAACAGTGTGAATTGGATAATAGAACACGAAATTAGGATAATAAACAAATTAATTTCGCAAAAAGAACCGGAACCTCATTCACAAGTGAATGAAAAGCAGGTTAAAAAAGCAAAAACAGGCTGCAACAGTTCATTATGGTGAATTGTAAGCGCACAGCCCTGTTTTTGGGGAATCACTTGACTGTTCAATGACCCATTCATTGTGGGAAGAAAGTTTTTTTGCTAAAATAAAGGAATGTTAGGGGGAGTGAGCATGCCTAAAGGAGTAGGAAAAACAGTCGCGCAAAATAAAAAAGCGTACCATGATTATTTTATAGAAGAAACGTATGAGGCTGGTATTGTACTGCAGGGAACCGAGATAAAATCGATCCGCGCCGGCAAGGTTCAGCTGAAGGACTCTTATGCGAGGATCCATAACGGCGAAATGTTCCTCTACAGCGTCCATATTTCCCCGTATGAACAAGGGAACCGCTACAACCATGATCCGCTCCGGACACGGAAGCTGCTTTTGCACAAAAGGGAAATAATAAAGCTGCTCGGTGAAACGAAGGAAGCTGGCTTTGCGCTCATCCCGCTGAAGATGTACTTGAAAAACGGTTATGCGAAAGTACTAATTGGCCTCGCAAAAGGGAAGAAGAAGTACGATAAGCGTGAAGATTTGAAGCAGAAGGAAGCAAAACGCGACATCGAACGCGCCTTCCGTGAACGCCAGAAAATGTAAGGAACGGCAGGGAAACCAAGACCTTCCTATTGAAAAATCGGCTCTATATGCTATAATGAGAACTGTCGCAGGGTTACTGCGGCGCAACATCTAAGCTCAGACTCTGAGCATTTCCGACGTCCGGCAAGAGATAAAATTGCCGCACATTTTATAATGGGGACGCTACGGATTCGACAGGGGTAGTTCGAGCTTAGGTTGCGAGTCGAGGGGATCGGCCTCGTTAAAACGTCAACGCCAATAACTGGCAAAACTAACAACAACCTAGCTTTCGCAGCTTAATAACTGCATAGCTGTTCGCCCCTCCATTGCCTATGTGGTAGGGTAGCGGACTCACTCTTAGTAGGCTACGCCGGATCCCACCGTCTGAGGGAGAAGGAAGAGAACAACCAGGCTAGCTGACCAAACGCCTGTTGGCAGGCAAATGGCTCAGCGAATCGCGAATATGCCAACTACACTCGTAGAAGCCTAAGTGCCGATATCTTTGGACGTGGGTTCAACTCCCACCGTCTCCACCAATACATAATTGGTGGTTTTTTCTTTTTTGTGACTGGTAGCATAATATTGCCGGATAGGGCAGCCTTATGCTTCAAAAAACTACTAGAAAATTTATGCTTTACTGAAGCGCTGTAAGCGAAAAGCAATGGATGGGTAGTATACAATGTCATGTTTAAGAACAAAGAGAAGGTTCTCATGTATCATTTAAAAATGCAAATGATGCACGAAATCCGTCTTCATAAATCAAGAAAACAATTCTGGTTTTTCTTTTAGCAATTGATATAGCAAGTCTGTCATTTTTACTGTGTCACATACTCTTACTGTTGCATCACCGAATTTCCCTTTGTACATAACTTGATTAGTTAGAAAAATATCTTCAACCCGATCGTATTTTTCGGAGGTATGACCAATATGTCTTCTTTGCGGTGTGGAAATTTCCGTTTTGTCCGGTAATATTGTGTAAAGCATTTCGTGAGCATCGGTCAATCGACCTGGTATATCAAGCCATTCCTCGACTCCATGAATGTATGTACATCTTCGTAAATCGACTCCGATTAACAAGATGGTTGCCTTCTGGTCGAGTAATTTCCCCCAACTTGATTCTCGTGCACAAGGTGTGTCAAATTGTTCATTACCCGCAATAACTTCTTGTGCCCCTTTTCCCAAGGCAGCTACCGAATGTGTTGGATGCCATGAGCGAACAACCCCTGGACGTTTTCGAAACTGTTCTGTTAGTACCCCAACACAAGATGGTGAGTCTTTGACATAAAACCGAGGATTTTCCGCATTAATATACGACCATGTATGGGTAGGAAAAACCAAAAGGCCATTTTTCATATATTCTGAAAGCGCATCAAGTACAGTATCCGCTCCACCCTCTACCTGCCCGATACTTTTCATTGACGAATGAACAAGTAATGTTCCATTTTCGTCAATCCCCAATTCTTTAAGATGATTTAATAAATCATGTTTCGTGTACATCCTATTCAACCTTTCAATCTTTCAATCTACCAAAAGAATACCATATTCAAAATATTTGTCTAAGGAATTGTTGGGAAGCCCAAACAGTTGACTTTTACGTTATTTTCATATATCTTTAATTCGAGATATATAAAACAGAGATATCTCTATTTCTTATCAAAAAGGAGTTAATAGATAAATGAACGTTCTTGTTGTAAAAGCAAATAACAGACCGGCTTCTGATGCTGTATCAAGCAAGATGTATGAAGCTTTCATGAAAAACCTGGAAGGAGTTAATGTAACAACTTTTGATGTTTTCGCGGAAGATATGCCCTACTTTGGCCAGGATCTATTTAATGCATTTGCGAAGCTTCAATCTGGCGAAGAGCTTACAGATATTGAACAGCGTATTTTGGCGGCAAAGCAAAAAGCAATGGATGCTTTAACAGCTGCAGATGTGGTTGTGTTTGCATTCCCGTTATGGAACCTAACTATCCCTGCAACGCTTCAAACCTTCATTGATTATGTGTATCAGGCGGGTTATTCTTTCAAATATGATGAAAACGGCCAATTAGTCCCACTTTTGACTGACAAAAAGATGATCATCCTAAGCGCACGCGGCGGCATCTATTCGGAAGGTCCGGCGGCGGCAATGGAAATGTCTGTTAACTACATTAAGAATGTAGTTGGCGGTGTGTTCGGTATGCAAATTATCGATGAAGTTGTCATCGAAGGCCATGCCGCGGCGCCAGATCAAGCTGGGGCCATTATAGCTGAAGGCTTGGAGAAAGTGAGAGAAGCTGCAAAAAACCTTTCTGCAGTGGCTGTATAATAAGAATCTTAAGTAGAAGCCAAGCTCCGATAATGGGCTTGGCTTTTCTGATAGTTTCATGCTCTGTTATAGTAACCGGGGGATTAGGATGTAAGTATTAATAGCGATTTTTTTATAAATTTTCTTTGAAGTTTTTGGAATTTCTCCGCAAATAATGCAACTTACTTGAACATTAGCAAGAAAAAATGTTAAAGTTGAAAAAATTATAGTGAACAGGGCCCAACCCAATTTGCAGCTTAGAAATGAATAACGTTTTAATGGAGGAGTCTGTCACCATAGGGATAAGTGTGCCCTTTGGAGGCAGGCTCCTTTTTGCGGATGAATCAAATTGCCTGTATACGATCCTGCTTTGACCTTTCTCTATACGACCTTAGGGCTAAAAAATATCCAGTTCGGTCGAATAGGCATGTTCTAAACGCCCGCAGGTTGAAAAAGTCGCCCGCCCGGTCGAATAGACTCGTTCTAAACGCCCGCAGGTTGAAAAAGTCACCCGCCCGGTCGAATAGGCATGTTCTAAACGCCCGCAGCATTAAAAAGTCGGCGCCGCGGTCGAATAGACACGTTCTAAACGCCCGCAGGTTGAAAAAGTCGCCCGCGCGGTCGAATAGACACGTTCTAAACGCCCACAGCATCAAAAAAACGTCCGCGCGGTCGAATAGACACGTTCTAAACGCCCGCAGCATCAAAAAAACGTCCGCGCGGTCGAATAGAATCATTCTCAATGCCCGCAATACAAAAAAATCGCCGCTGCGGTCGAATAGGCTCCCTATACAACCGCTGCATAAAATTGTACATACTAACTCATAACCAACAAGGAGGTTTTGCTTTTGTCTTTATTGCATTTGGCGATTGTTTCGCCGCTGCTTTTGGCTATTTTCATCCCATTTTTTTATAAATACATCAACCGGGTGCATACGGGCTGGTTCGTTTTGCCTTTGCCAATATTATTATTTGGCTATTTCCTTTCCTTCTTGCCAAAAACAGCTAACCAAAAAACCATAATGGAAACCTTGAGCTGGATCCCATCCTTAGGGATCAACTTCACCGCGAAAGTGGACGGGCTTGGCTTATTGTTCGCCCTGTTAATCACGGGAATCGGCGGGCTGGTCGTCCTTTACTCAATCTTCTATCTAGCAAAAGACAAAGAAAAGCTAAATACGTTCTATGTGTATTTGCTGCTTTTTATGGGTGCGATGCTTGGAGTCGTCTGTTCGGATAACCTGATTGTCCTGTACGCGTTCTGGGAGCTCACAAGTTTTTCTTCGTTTTTATTGATTGGCTACTGGTATGGCCGTGACAAATCACGGTATGGGGCGCAAAAATCGATGCTGATCACCGTCTTCGGCGGGCTTGCCATGCTGGGCGGCATCATCCTTTTATACATAATGACAGGCACATTCAGTATTACTGAAATCATTTCAAAATCGGCAGGCATATTCGAAAATCCTTTATTCATTCCTGCCTTGCTGTGCATTTTGCTCGGGGCGTTCACGAAATCGGCGCAATTCCCATTTTATATCTGGCTTCCTGACGCGATGGAAGCGCCTACACCAGTCAGTGCGTATTTGCATTCGGCAACAATGGTGAAAGCGGGAATTTATCTCGTCGCCCGGTTTACCCCCGTGTTCGGGGAAAGCGGCCTATGGTTTTGGCTCGTTGGCGGAGTGGGGCTGCTCACGTTAATATGGGGCTCTGTTTTTGCCGTAAAACAAACAGACTTGAAGGGGATTCTGGCCTTCTCGACGGTCAGCCAGCTTGGCCTCATCATGTCCCTGCTTGGCGTAGGGGCAGCCGCGCTTCACTTCGAGTCGCTTGACGACAATATCTTTACGGTTGCGGTTACGGCTGCAATCTTCCATTTGATCAACCATGCTACCTTCAAGGGGAGCCTGTTCATGGCTGCCGGGATCATTGACCATGAAACAGGGACGCGGGACATCCGCAGGCTTGGGGGGCTAATGCACATCATGCCGGTCACCTTTACGATTTCGATCATTGGCGCCTTCTCGATGGCCGGGATTCCGCCGTTTAATGGTTTTTTGAGCAAAGAGATGTTCTTTAAGGCTATGGTGCAGGTGACAAAATCAGACCTTTTCAATCTAGAAACTGTGGGGATCTTATTCCCGATTATTGCCTGGGTTGCCAGTGTGTTCACGTTTGTCTACAGCATGGTTCTTGTCTTTAGGACATTCACAGGCAAGTACCAGCCAGAAAAATTGGAGCAGAAACCGCATGAAGCACCGATCGGCATGCTGATTTCGCCAATTATTCTCGTAGCGCTTGTCATTGTTTTCGGGCTTTTCCCGAATCTGCTGTCACAAAGCTTGATTTCACCGGCTATGTCAGCCATTTTGGGCAGCGGGGAAGGATTTGATGTCCATATCTCCTTCTGGCATGGCTTCAACACCGAGCTGTTCATGACGATTGGAGTCGTCGCGCTTGGCTTTCTCCTTTTCAAAACAACCCGGAAGTGGACAAAGCTATATGGAAGCCTTCCGGAAAAGCTGACGCTGAACCGTTTCTACGATCAGCTTGTGGAGCGGGCGCAGACAGGCGCTGGCAAACTCACAAATACGTATATGACCGGTGCCATCCGATCATATCTTGTTTATATTTTTGCATTTTTCATCGTCATTTTATCTGTGACTCTCATCTGGAAAAATGCTTTCACAGTCGATACAATCAACCGGTCTCCAATCGGCATATACGAAATCGTCCTTGTCTTGTTTATCGTCGTGGGCTCAATCAGCATTCTTTTTGCAAAATCAAGAATGACCTCGATTATTCTGCTCGGTTCGGTTGGCTATACGGTTTCCTTATTCTATGTGCTTTTCAGGGCACCGGATCTGGCGCTGACTCAGCTTGTCATTGAAACGATTTCTGTCGCGCTCTTCCTTGTTTGTTTTTATCATCTGCCAAAACTGCGCAAGCATGAGACAAGGATGAGGTTCAGGCTAACGAACGCGATGATCTCCATCGGTGTCGGTGCAATCGTGGCCGCAATCGCGCTTTCGGCGCACAGCTCCAAACAATTCCAGTCCATCTCCCAGTATTACGTGGAGAATACGTATGAAAAAGCCGCAGGCAAAAACATGGTCAACGTCATCCTCGTTGATTTCCGCGGCTTTGACACCCTTTTTGAAATAACCGTGCTTGCGATTGCGTCTTTGGGAATTTACGGATTGATTAAATTGAGGTCGAATAGGGGGGAGAAGAGTGAAGGTAAATAACATCATCCTGGAAACATCCATTAAAGTGCTGCTGTTCATTATCACCCTCTTTTCCGTCTATATTTTCACCGCTGGGCATTATTATCCTGGAGGCGGCTTTATCGGGGGACTGATGACCGCCGGAGCGATTGTGCTCCTGCTCATTACCTATGATATCAAAACGGTGTCCGCCATTTTGCCGGTAAATTACCGGATTCTGACGGCAATCGGGTTGCTGCTTGCTGCAGGGACGAGCGTTGGTGCGATGCTGTTTAACGTTCCGTTTTTAACGCATGTTTTCACAGACATCGAGCTGCCGCTTTTGGGTGAGATTTCGCTGCATACCGCGACGATTTTCGACCTGGGCGTGTATTTTGTTGTTGTCGGCGTGACGATGACCATTATTCAAACGATTGGAGAGGATGAATAATGGAAATTTTAATGGCGGTTGTCATTGGCATTTTATTTATGACTGCTACATATTTAATGCTCTCCAGAAGCCTGTTGCGCATCATCGTCGGAACGGGGCTGCTGAGCCATGGCGCGCATTTGCTCATCCTGACGATGGGAGGGCTGAAAAGGGGAGCCGCTCCGATTTTGCGTGACAATGTGGAACAGTATACAGATCCTCTGCCCCAGGCGCTGATTTTGACGGCAATTGTCATCAGCTTTGGGGTGACGGCCTTTTTCCTCGTTTTGGCCTATCGGTCATATCAGGAATTGGGGACGGATAATGTGGAAGAAATGAGAGGCTCTAACCATAATGACTAACTTAATCATTTTACCAATTGTTATCCCCTTGCTTACGGGGGTCATCTTAATTTTTCTTAGCAAAAGTATACCCGCGCAGCGTATCGTCGCCGCCCTTTCTTCGATTGCCATGATGGCGGTTTCCTTCATCATCGTGCAAAAAGTCCGCAATGACGGAGTGCAATCGCTGAATATAAGCAGCTGGGAAGCCCCCTTCGGAATTACGCTTGTTTCTGATATGCTGGCGGCAATGCTCGTGCTCACCACAAGCATCATCGCCTTCCTCTGCCTCGTTTATTCGTTTAAATCAATCGGGGAGGAAAGGGAGAAGTATTACTATTATCCGGTTTTCAACTTTTTGCTAGTAGGGGTGAATGGGGCGTTCACAACCGGTGACATCTTTAACATGTTCGTCTTTTTCGAGGTCATGCTCATGTCATCTTATGTCCTGCTTTCGCTTGGAGGGACGAAAATCCAGCTGCGCGAATCAATCAAATATCTGCTCGTGAATATTATTTCATCAGCTTTGTTTGTTATAGCGGTCGCTTATTTATACTCGGTCGTTGGGACGCTCAATATGGCCCATATTTCCTCAAGGATCAGTGAAATCAGTTCTGGCGGAATGCCCGGTATTTTGACAGTGATCGGAGTATTGTTTTTCATCGTCTTTGGGCTGAAAGGGGCGATCTTTCCGCTTTACTTCTGGATGCCTGGCTCCTATTACGCTCCGCCTGCACCGGTTCTCGCTCTTTTCGGGGCGCTGCTGACAAAAGTAGGCGTGTATGCGATTACGAGGACGTTCACCCTGTTCTTTTATCAGGACAGCGGCTTCCTGTCGCAGCTGCTGGCCGGCCTGGCCCTTTTTTCAGTCGTGGCGGGAGTCATCGGGGCGATTGCTTATTGGGATTTGAAGAAGATTATTATTTACAACATTATCGTTGCCGTCGGAGTGATTTTGTACGGGGTATCGCTGATGAACGAATCTGCTTTAATGGGGGCTGTTTCGTATCTCATTCATGACATGATCATCAAAGCGGCGCTCTTTTTGCTCGTTGGCATCATGATTGCGATTACTGGAACGAGCAATCTGAAGAAAATCAGCGGCTTGATCGCCAAGTACCCCGGTCTTGGCTGGACCTTCTTCATTGCCGCGCTGGCACTGGCCGGCATTCCGCCGTTAAGCGGCTTTATCGGGAAACTCCTCATCGTCCAAGGGGGCGTTGAAGGGAAAAGCTATTTAGGCGCGGGGCTTGTCCTAATGTCGAGCCTGCTCGTCCTTTTTTCGGTCATGAAAATATTCATCAATGGATTTTGGGGGCAGCCCCGTACATTTGAGGGTGAAGAAAAAGCTCCTGTAAAATGGCTTCTCATCTTCCCAGCGGCATTAGTGGCGCTATCCGCCCTGTACGGGATAGGGACGGAAACTGTTTTGCCGTATATTTCACAGGCAGCCGACACGTTAATGAATCCTGACATTTACATTAACGCTGTCTTAAAGGAGTGATTGAGCTTGGCCTTTCAAATATTATTAAATATCTTCCTAGCGTTTTTATGGATGTTCATCAAGGTTTCTGCCGACCCGATCAGTTTTATTAAAGGATACTTATTTGGTCTGCTGATCATATTTGTCCTGAGGCGTTTTTTCAAAAGCCGATTCTATTTGTTCAGGATTTGGTCTTTTGTAAAGCTGACCCTGATCTTTTTCAGGGAGCTCATCTTATCAAATATTGCCATTGTCAAAATTGTGCTTAAGCCAAAACTGGACATGAGCCCAGGCATCTTTGCGCTAGAGACCGATTTGACGGAGGACTGGCAAATCACCCTTCTATCGAGTTTGATTACACTGACGCCGGGGACGCTCGTCATTTCCGTTTCAGATGACAACAAGATATTATTCGTCCACGCCATGGATATTGGCGAAATAGAAACGGAAATAAGTAATATTAAAAATACGTTCGAACGGGCGATTTTGGAGGTGAGCCGCTGATGCTGGATATTGTCATTCGAATCGCGCTTTTATGCTGCTCACTCGCGATGCTCGGGCTCATCTACCGGGTCATTAAAGGGCCTTCGACAGCAGACCGTGTCATCGCCCTCGATGCCATCGGCGTCAACCTTGTTGCAATCACCGCATTATTTTCGATGATTAGGAAAAGCAGCACCTTTCTTGAAGTCATCCTGCTGATCGGGATCCTTGCTTTTATCGGGACAGTCGCCTTTGCAAAATATTTGGAAAGGGGAGAAATAATCGAAAATGAGCGTAATCGTTAATTTTCTCATTGGTTTTTTCGTCCTGGCCGGTGCTTTCCTTTGCTTGATCGCGACATTCGGGGTCATCAGGCTCCCTGACGTCTATACACGGAACCATGCGGCATCCAAAGCTACGACACTGGGTGTTATGTCCATTCTGCTTGGAACCTTTTTGTACTTTTATGCCTTCCTTGACCATTTCAATTCAAGGCTGATCCTCGGCTTTGTATTCATTTTTATGACATCGCCCGTTTCCGGCCATTTAATCAACCGAGCCGCTTACAACTCAGGCATAAAACTGTGGGACCGGAGCGTCAGAGATGATTTGAAGGAATATAATGAACAGGTCTTGAAGAAAGATAAATTGTAAGAAGGCCAACAGAATCAAAAATAGGTAACCCCGCTGATAGATGTGCGGGGTTGTTCCTTTTTGTCCGTTAAAATTGGATTCGAAACTAAATGGATATCCATCTTTCCAGAGCTGGGTAAACTACGATTTTGAAAAAGAGGCTCTTTTAATGAGATACTAAACAATGTGATATTCTTTACATGTATAAAAACGTTAATTCGATATAATGAGGTAAACCAAGGGAGAGGGAAATGGTTATGAATAAAGTTTACCTTTTATTTTTTTCACTCATAGTTCTGTTGATTGCGGCAGCCGGATGCTCGGCCAATGGACAGACTCAGAATAAACAGAAACCGGCCATCGAAAAAGTGGAACTGACAGTTTCTGCCGCAGCCAGCTTACAGGATGCTTTAGCAGAAATTAAAGCAGGATTCGAAAAAGAGCACCCAACAATTACTTTGAACTTTAACTTTGGAGGTTCTGGCGCACTCCAGCAGCAAATCACCCAGGGAGCACCGGTCGATCTCTTCTTCTCGGCCGCTGAAGATAAATTCCAGACGTTGGTCAAGGATGGATTGATTGAAAAAGAAAGCGGGAGGAATCTGCTTGGCAATGACCTTGTCCTCGTCGTGCCGAAGGACTCGGAAAAAGGGATTAAAGCCTTTGAAGACCTGCTGAAAGCTGGCAAAATTGCCCTTGGTACTCCCGAATCCGTACCTGCCGGAAAATACGGAAAAGAAACATTGGAAAATTTGAAGGTTTGGAATAGTATTGAAGACAAGATTGTATTCGCGAAGGATGTCCGCCAGGTCCTTACCTATGTTGAGACAGGAAATGTGGACGCTGGAATCGTCTATAAGACAGATGCCAAGGCTTCCGAAAAAGTGGAAATAGCCGCCACCGCGGGGGATGAGACGCATGCACCAATCATTTATCCCGTCGGTATTATTAAAAACACTCCACACCCAAAAGAAGCGAAGCTTATCTTTGAATATCTGCAAAACAGCGATGCGATGAAGATTTTTGAAGAGTATGGGTTTAAAGGACTGAATTAAAATTATTATGGGAAACAGTTTCTGGGCACCAGTAAAACTATCACTCGAGGTTGCTTCTTTCTCTACAATCATTGTACTGATTATAGGGGTGTTTTTTGGCCAGATAATGGCCAAGAGGAAGTTTAAAGGAAAAGTCCTTGTCGATACGATTTTCCTTTTGCCGTTAGTTTTGCCTCCGACGGTTGTCGGATTCCTGCTGATTATGATATTTGGCCGGAATAGCCCGGTGGGGCAGTTTATCGAATGGCTTTTTCATCAGCCGATCATGTTTACATGGTGGGCGGCAGCTATCGCCTCTACGGTCGTTGCCTTCCCGCTCATGTATCAAACGGCCAGAACAGGATTTGAGGCAATTGAAGAGGATATCGAGAATGCTGCCAGGGTGGACGGTGCCAATACGGTGAGTTTATTCTTGTTTATTACGATTCCACTCGCCTATAAGTCGATAATTACAGGTGCAATTCTGAGCTTTGCGAGAGCTCTGGGCGAATTCGGGGCGACACTCATGTTCGCGGGGAATATTCCGGGCAAAACCCAAACCCTCCCAACTGCCATATATGCAGCGCTCGATTCGGGAAACATGGAAATGGCCTGGCTCTGGGTCGGAAGCATCATCGCCATTTCATTCATCATGCTGGTGTTTGTCCATTTCATGCGGCCCAGATAAACAATGTTTCTATTTACAAAATGGGACTACCCTTTTCGTGAGAGGGTTCCTTTTTTTTTTGCAAAAAATGTTTTTGAACCACCCCGCTATTTAGCTAAATTTTTTGAAAAATGAACAAAACCCTCGCAACTTTCGCACTCTTTTTTTTCGAAATAGAACAAAAGGAGTGAGCCCAATGGTTAAACAAACGTTATTTGTGTCTGATAACTTTTTTTCCGCTGGCAGGACGGATATTTTTAATGATGCACAGGAGAAGGTAGGGGAAATCAATTTAAAGAGCATATTTTCAGCTGAATTGGATGTGCTGAATATGGATGGAGAGACGATTGTAAACGGCAGGTTTCCGTTCCTGAGCCGGAGGTGGATTGTTGCAGGTTCACGAGGGGAGGAAATCGGGGAGCTCAAGGCGCGGTTGGCATTCTTCTCGAAGAAGTACGAGTACAGCACGGCTGACGGGCGCATTTTTGAAATTGAGTCAGAGGCATTTTCGAATCTTTATATTATGTATGATGAAAACCGGAACGAAGCCGGTCGGTTTGAAAAAATAAGCGGTTTCTTCTCATCACCCGCTTTTCAGCTGACGAGTTTCGACGAAGGGCTTGATATTTATGAATTTATCGCTGTTGTAATGGGAGTTAACGCGATTCAGAAAGCGGAAAGGAATACTCGGAATGCCGCTCATTAAATCTATTACATTTGTCCAAATTATGTACAAATTACCAAACGAATTTTAATAATTTTGTAAATCCCTTTTTTAAAACTGTTTGCCTTCACAAAATTCTCTATAATCACAAGTAGTGAAAACGAAAAAAGCTTTTGGCTTCAGTAAGTTCGTTCTTAAACTTTTTATAGAGACAAAGAGAGGTATTCAGTTATGGTTATGAAAGCAAACGAATCATTACCGGCTCATCTTCAATCAGCGGTATTCTCCACTCATGCAGTAGAGGAAGCAGAAATAAACGTGATTCTTAAAACAGAAGATTTTTCTGACTTATCCAATCAATTGGCTATGATTCAGCTAAATAAAAGGGACTTAGCTCATGCAAAGCTTATTCAACCATTTGTAAAAGAACATTTGGAGGCCATTGCAATCAACTACTATGCTGAAATTCAAAAGGAAGCCTCTTTATTAAAAATTATCAAAGATCATAGTACAGTGGATAGATTGAGGGAAACATTAAAAAAACATATTTATGAACTTTTTGATGGGAAAATTGATGAGGGTTTTATTTTGCAAAGAAACAGAATTGCCCATGTCCATGTACGTATAGGATTAAAGACCAAATGGTATATGGCCGCTTTTCAAAGCCTTTTTACTACAATAATCACTATTTTAGAACAGAAAATAGTAAATAAGAATGAACTAATTATAGCGATTAATGTGGTTGCAAAACTACTTAACCTTGAACAGCAGCTTGTATTGGAAGCCTATGAACAAGAAAATGAACGAATTAAGCAAGAGGAACAAAGAAAGAAAAAGATTCATGAAAGGATTGCCCAAACAGCAGAAGAACTTTCAGCAGTTACAGAGCAAACTAGCGCTTCCGTCAACTCACTGGCGGAGAAAACTGATAACATGGTCGATATGTCCGTAGCAGGTGTAAAATCTGCAAAGGAAGTGGAATCCCGATCCCTTCTCGGGCTAGATAAAATTCAAGAACACCTTTCACAAATAAATAATATTTCGGAGCATACTAATTCGATTAATTGTGAAATGGATAAATTAAAGAATATATCGAATAAAATTGATGAAGTTGCAAATATTGTTAAAAAAATCGCTGATACCACTCATATCTTAGGGATGAATGCGACCATCGAAGCTGCTCATGCAGGAAAATCCGGAGCCGGTTTTTCTGTAATTGCCAATGAGGTTAAGAAGCTTGCTGCTCAAACTCAGAAAAATGTGGCAGATGTCAGTATACTAGTTACAGAAACGCATGCTCAAATATCAACTGTCGCTAACATGAATATTGAAGTAAGCAAATTAGTGCATAATGGCATGCGGCAAATGAGTGAAATTACCGAATTTTTCACGCGGATCTTATCCGAGATACAAATGACCAAAGAACAGACTGGACAGATGGAAAAAGAGTTAGTGTACTTTGCTACATATTTCGAGGAAATTAATCGTGCCGTCAGCCATTTGGCAAGTACGGCAGACGTTTTGACACAAATCTTAGCCGATATATAATCACGGTTTTCGAGGGAATGTTATACCATTGTAGCGTTATAAAAAGAAAAAGGACCAAGAGATTATCTCTTCGTCCTTCATTTTTTGAAATGGGTATTGAATGGATCATTCAACACCTTTCTTTGGCCGCCCTAATAAAAAGTTGGATTTAATATTAGAAGATTATGTCAAAATCTATTATTTGGTATTTTGCTCTTTATCATCTTTAGCAATCTCTTTTTTTATCTCATCCGTCAGCCCTTCGGAAGCCCGTTTGAATTCACGGATGGACCTCCCCAATGCGCGGCCGATTTCCGGCATTTTTTGAGGGCCGAACACGATTAGCGCCACGACAAGGATTAATATCATCCCAGGTACACCGATATTTGATAGCATTGTCTCATCTCCTGTTAGGAATCATATCATGTAGTACAGAACCAGTATACCCTTTAATTTGGATGAGGACTAGAGGGGAGCATTGGGCCAGTGGCATTTCTATCTGCGTAAGTGCAATCGGGCTTTCGCGTTATAAAGGACGATTTAGAACGCGAACAGCAACAGGCAATCGTGCCTTCGCGTCCTAAAGGGAGACATAGAACGCGAACGGCTCCAGGCAATCGGTCCTCCGCGTCCTAAAGGCCAACTCAGAACGCGAACAGCTCCAGGCAATCGGGTCTCCGCGTTCTAAATGCCGACTTAGAACGTGAACAGCTCCAGACAATCGGTCTTCCGCGTTCTAAATGCCGACTTAGAACGTGAACAGCTCCAGAAAATCGGTCTTCTGCGTTCTAAATGCCAACTCAGAACGCGAACAGCTCCAGGCAATCGGGTCTCCGCGTTCTAAATGCCGACTTAGAACGTGAACAGCAACAGTCAACAGGCCTTCCACGTTCTAAATGCCGACATAGAACGCGAACAGCAACAGGCAATCGTGCTTTCGCGTTCTAAACGACGACATAGAACGCGAACAGCTCCAGGCAACTAAGCCTTCGCGTTCTAAATCCCGTCTTAGGATTCCTTTTCTCCCTGGACCGCTTCCAAAGCCGAAAGAACCGCTTCCTTGATTTCCTTATAGCCGGTACACCTGCAAATATTGGATTCAAGCCAATCCTTCAGTACTTCTTCATCCGCGACCCGCTCAGTTTCTACAAGGGCATGGCAGTTCATCAGGAAACCTGATGTGCAGTAGCCGCATTGGAAGGCGAACTTTTCGACGAACGCCCTTTGGATCGGAGTATCCTTTAACCCTTCAATCGTTGTAATCTCTTTTCCTGTTCCTTCAACCGCCAGCATCAGGCATGATTTTTGCGGAATTCCGTTCACATGCACTGTGCAGGCGCCGCAATCGCCGTTCAGGCACCCGGGCTTCGAGCCGGTAAGGCCAAGCGGCCCGCGGATTACATATAGCAATGTATCGGCGGGGCGGACCGAGATGGATTCCGGTTTTGCATTGATGGAAAGCTGGATGTTAACTCTGGGATTCGTGGCCAACTTCATTGCCCTCCAATTCACGGATGGCATCCGCCATCATATTCTTCAATACATACAGACGAAACTGGGATGAGCCCTCGACATCGTCAAGAATCGGTGAGGGGAGAGCACTCATTGCTTTTTCAGCCTTTTCCTCCGCGGAGCCGGCCTGTTCATTCAGCAAACTCTCCATTTCCGCTGAACGGAAAGGAAAGGGACAAAGTCCGCTGACGGCCAGCCTGATTTTTTCATCCTTTTTCAGGGCGGCCACGGTTATAAGCGGGTAGCCAACATCCCATTGCTTCCGTCTTTTGCGGGTATAGTATGGCAGGGAGGCATATTCCTTTTCTATCAAAATAGTAAACACATATTGCCCGTCAGCCAGGAGGATATTTCGGTTGAAAACTGTTTCGATTGGTTTATAAGACAGCCCCTCAGGACCAATGATGCCAACGATGCAATCCGATAGCAGTAAAGGCAGGACGGCTTCACGGTAAAAAATCTTCGCGCAAATATTGCCGGCGAGGGTAATTTTATTGCGTGACGTCCGGTCGGCGATTTCGCTGACGGTTTTGCTCAAGAGAGGGAAAGAGGGATGATCACTGATCGTAGTCAATGTTGTTCCGCCGCCAATGACGAGATATTTATCATGGGCAAAAATCTCCTCATAACCCGGGAGTCCTTTTAAATCAATTACCGCATCTGCATAATCAAGATCAATCCGGCCGAGGGTGATTAGTTCGGTCCCTCCTGAAAAGTAATAGGGGACTTCACCTTCTTTTCTAACGCTTTCAAAAATCCCAATCGCTTCCTGTGCAGAATTTGGCTTGAAATACCTGAAATTAAACGGAAGCATCGCTTGTTCCTCCTGAAGCCCGCCATAATAATTCAGGAAGCAAAGGGAGGTGCTTCAATTGGGCGCCAATGGCCGTGGACAGGCAGTTCCCGAGTGCGGCCGGCATCCCAATCAGACCGTGCTCGCCCGCTCCCCTTGAGCCATACGGGCCGGCCAGGTGGGGGGTTTCCACGAAATCAATGACATACTCGGGCTGTTCTCCGAAATGAAGCGGCCTATAGGTTCTGAGCTGTGGATTCAGCACCCTCCCGTTCGAATCGAAGATAAATGATTCCCTTCCGGCAAAAGCAATTCCCATACTCATTGCCCCCATCACTTGCCCGAGGAGGGCTTTTTCGTTCAATACCTTCCCAATATCAATGACCGCATAGGCTTTCAAAATCCGGTACGTAAAGTCCCTCGTATCGAGTTCGAGCTCGATGCCTTCGGCGCCGACCGTCCATTCCGGCCCCGGCCTTCCTTTCCCCGTTTTAGGGTCGAGCTTGGTGATCCAGTTTTGTGTGTAATGCCCGCTTGCAATGATTTGACCGCCGATGGTTTCGCCATTCGGGAACGTATATCCATAGGCAAGATCCTTTACATCGATACTAATGGTTGGGTCATCAATGAAAAATACTTTTTCATGTGCAACCTCCAGATCATCCGGATTGACTTTAAGAACGCAGGAGCCAATGGACTTCAGCTGGCGGATCGCATCCTCGGCTGCCGCCAATACGGCCCTTCCGCCCATTAACGTACCCCGGCTGCCGACTGTTTTCCAATGCTCGGGGGTTGTCTGGGTATCAATCGTCATTTTGACATGGATTTTGTTAACATCCATTTTCAGCCGCTCGGCCAAAATTTGCGCCAGGACTGTTTTCGTACCTGTGCCAAGCTCAACGACTCCCGACATAAGATTGATGCTGCCATCGGAGTTAAAGGTAAGGATCGCGCCGGATGTGGCATTCGTATCAAAGGTGGAAGTCTTCCAGATGCAGCAAGCCCCTTTTGCCCTGATCAGTTGGCCGTCCCGCTGTACTTTCGGCTCCCCGTCCCAGTTCATCAGTTCCTTCAGCCTGTCGATGCAGCGGGGGAGGTTGCCAACGGTGCTCCTGTTCAGCAGCACTTGTGTTGGGGTCATATCACCGGGCAGGATGGAATTTTTGCGCCGAAGCTCAAGGGGATCCATCGCCAGCTTCTCGGCGAGTACATCCATTGTCCGCTCAAACGCGAAATGGACCTCCGAATGGCTGTAGCCCCGGAAGGCGCTCGCATACGGATGGTTCGTGTACATGCAATAGGAATCGCAGTAAATATGTTCAATATCATAAGGACCGGTACAGTCAACGGCACCGGCTCGGCTGATGTCAACGGATTTATCGGAATAGGCGCCGCCATCCCAGAGATACTGGATTTCCGCTGCCTTCAGCATTCCGTCGCTCGTAGCGCCAAGTTTTACGGTAGCATCAAGGCCGATATGGCACGGGGAGGTGATCATATCCTCCTCGCGCGAATTGACAAGTTTGACGGGCCTGCCACCGACAGCTTTCGATGCAAGGTAGGCAATGACCTCAAGCTGGACGGCCGCCTTCCCTCCATAAGCACCGCCGACAAGTGGAGTATAAACAATCACCCTGCCTGGATCGATTTCGAAATACCATTTAAACAGCTTTTTGATGGCAAAAGGGGCCTGGGAGGAAGTGGTGATGCGGACATACCCGTCTGGAAGAATTTCAGCCATCGACGCCCTCGTTTCCATGGCGACATGGTCGGATGGCCTGAAGGAAATCTTGAAGTCGACTACCACCTCGCTTTCGCCAAACCCTTTTTGGATATCGCCTTTTCTGATTTTGTCGAGGTTGGCCACATTTGTTCCAGGGATTGGATAGACACCCTCAAGCTTTTGGTACTCACCGAGTTGTTCATGGACAAGAAGGGCATCCTTTTGAAAAGCGTCGCTCGGTGAGTTGACAACGGGAAGGGGCTCATAGACGGTTTTGATAAGGTCCGCCGCGTGTTGTGCTTGGACGGGCGTTTCGGCCACGACGACAGCGACCGGCTCGCCATGGTACCGGACCCTTTTATAAGCAATCGGCGAGCGGTCCTTGATTTCCTCGCCGACGAGCGGAAAAGGTTCATTCCCTAAAATCGCCTTCACGCCAGGCACCTTCCATGCTTCCGTAAAATCCATGCTGATGATATTGGCATGCGCATAAGGGCTGATGGCCATGCGGGCATGGAGAGTGCCTGTCTCATGAATATCATTCGTATACCTGGCCTTCCCGGTGACTTTATCCCATGCTTCCTTGCGTATGACGCTCTTGCCGATCACTTCCAATGAAACCACCACCTCTAACTAGCGGAATTTTTCCAGCAAAACCTGATAATCTTCCTTCGTGTCTACATCATAAAAGAATAGGGGATGTTGGAATTCTACTGCTCTTCCTTTAGGGGCAAATTCACCACGTAATAACGATCGCAGCCCTTCGTCACCACTTGGATTTTCAAAAAATCTATAAGCTTCGCTCGAGAACAGGATTGGTGGGCGGGCAATTCCATCAGCTCCCTTAGCTCCGACAAATAAATCCTGCATGCCCTGATAGCAATCTATTAAACTATCAATGTCTTCACTGTGAACGAAAGGCTGGTCGGCCAGGAGGACCATCACTGCCTCCGCACCCGCCTCCGCGGCTTTTTTCACTCCTTTCTGAAGTGAAAAGCCTAACCCTTTAGCGGAATCAGCACAATCAACCTGAGACCATTTTCCCCTTTCTGGATACAAAAAAAAGGAAGTCCTTAGCCAATCCAGCTGATCTCCCTTTCCTGTCACAACGAATATATGATCCAATCTGGATTGGAGGGCATGTTCGAGTCCGATGCTCCCAAGCGGTTTTCCGCCAATAGGCAGCTTCCGCTTGTCAGTCCCCATGCGCCTGCTTTTTCCCGCGGCAAGATAAATCCCAGTGAACCTCATTCGCTCGCCTCCTTGCCTCGAAGGATGCTGATTAGCTGGGCAACGATGCTGACGGCGATTTCCACGGGTCCCTTGGCGCCTAATGAAAGCCCGGCTGGGGAATGAAGCCATTCCGGTTTCCTCCGGCCATTAAGCAAGCGCGATGTCCTGTCAGACGGTCCAAGAACACCAAGATAAGCGAAGGGGCCCTTTGTCAAAAGTTCAATCAGAATGGCCTGGTCCGTTTCGAACTCGTGCGTCATGATGAGGATGAAATCCTCTTTTGCAAAAGAGATTCCGCTCAAAGTGCTATCCTGAGATTCTGGGATAAGTTTCACTGCATCAGGAAAGTGTTCCTCCGTACATAACCCGGGCCGCCCATCCGCGACTGTCACCTTAAATCCTGTTTGGGCCGCCAATGAAACTACAGGTCTTGCATCCTTGCCGGCCCCGAAGATAATTAAATGCGGCTGGGGAAGGAGGTGGTGTATAAAAAATGGACAGTTAGTCTGTTTGTCAACATGCAAGCCGGTTAGCAGCCGAGATTTGGTTCCGGGTACTTCCCCGTTTTCTTCTATAAAGAAGTCATCTTCCACGTCGAAGTGAGGGCTGAAATTGATGAGCCTTGTAATCGGCTTTCGCTCATCAAGCCGTCTTTTTGCTTCAATGAGCCGTGAGAACAAAACTTCATTGACAGGCTCAATCAGGATGGAGATTTTTCCGTTGCAACCTGCACCACGGCCCCAGGATAAGTCATCTTCATCTGAGGTGTCATAGTGGACGATCTGCGCCACGCCGGAAGCCCGGACCTCTTTTGCCCGTTCTGCTACATCCTCCTCAAGGCAGCCTGCTGACAGCAATCCGTATCTGGAGCTGTCTTCAAGGAGAAGCATCATAGCACCTTCTTTTCGGTAGGCAGAGCCTACAACGTCAACGATCGTTGCCAATGCCATCGGCCGGGGGAAGTGACGGGCTGCAATCTCAATCAGCTTAATGAAAGTATCCATTTGTTTCTCCCGCTTGTATGCCATTGTACATCTCTATATGGATATTCCCGGGAACAAAAATTTATCCCACTTTAAATACAGGGAGAATCATGTTTGGTACAAACAGCGGCTACCGAAGGCTCTTCAGCAGTTTATAGGTTTCAAGATCGATCGAACTTTTATAAACATCGGCCCCAGGCACTGGCTTGTTAGTCTTTTTCGAATACAGCAGCTCATATTCAGCAATGTGTAATGGATTGGCAGCTCCCGACTTGCCCGCTTTTGCAAAAAAGCCCCCGAGCATGAATAAATCGTTTTCCAAATCCCTCCGGTCTTGTGTGGACATACGCCCCGACTTCTGCCAGACCCGCAAAGTCTTTAGAACAGATGAACAATATTCGTACCCATTTTCGAGAAGGCGTAGCTGGCCCCTGTATTTTTTCAGGGTGGCTTTATGTTTCTTTGCGAGTGGATTGAACTTCAGACTGTTGGTCGCGATCTGTAGCGTTTCTTTTGCTGTATGGAGGTCTTTCAGCGAGTTCTTCAGCCGCTCCTCCAGTTCATATTTTTGGCTTCTGCCCCAGTCTGACTGAATCCAGTTCGCCATTTCGCTTAAAAGTCCGGATAGCTGCCGGGCGGATTTTTGAAAGGAATTGGCCGCTTCCTTTGTAAAATTAGGCGGGAAAAGGATAAGCTGCAGGACAATGGCAACAGCGGCGCCGATGGCGGTATCGACAATCCGGTCAAACCCATAGTCGCCCGATTTTCTCTCAAAAGTGAAGAGAAGCAGAATCGTCAAAGCGACTTGGTGAATCGCGGTTTCGTCCATCTTCAGCCATTTCGCCGCATAACAACCGGCTAAAAGAAGCAAGCCGAGAGCCCATCCATTAAGGGGAAAATAGGAGACAAGCCATGTAATCAGAATAACGCCTACAATCGTTCCGCCAATGCGGTGAAGCGAGAAGCGAATCGACCGGTCGATAGTGGTTTGCAAACATAAAATGACCGATAAAGGGGCAAGGTACGGGTGGCTGGAACCGGCCAATTTTGCGAGTTCCCAAGCAATCGCTGAAGCAATCGCCATTTTCCAGACGAGGAGTGTTTTGTTGACAAAGTCTTTTTTTCTTTTGCTCATATTGCCCCTTCCCTCCATCTAACCTTTCTTTTATGGTTCTTTTGCCAGGAAGGTTTTATACGAAAGGAAAAGGGAGGCCGTCAGAAAAAAGCCCGCTTCCCTTTTAGGGAGCGGACTCAGTTTAAGGGACGGATATAACTTAATAGCATTTCTTTCAGCAGTTCCTGCTGGATTTTGGGTTCAAGCCCTTTGACCGTGTAAGTAATCGGCTGCTTGAATATGACATTATTGCCGAATATGCCATAGGCGTTGATGATCGTCATCAGAACCTTATCAACCGGAATATCTGTGCGGATGGAGCCGTCTGATTTCCCGTCTTCTATGAGCGGAAGGAGAAGCTCCGTTACTTGCTTTTGCATGTCAATGTAGTCCTCGATGCCGGGAAGCGGTTCGTTCGTAAAAGACGCGTAGCTTTCGAAAGCCTCCCTGAATTTATAGGATTCATTCTTGTCACTATGCTGGCTTCTCAGCAAAAAACCAAGCAAATCCTCGATACGATTGTATGCGCTTTTGGTCTGTCCGGTTATTTTTTCAATTCCTTCCATGGTACGCTCAAGGTTTTGGATGGCGACCGCCACAATCAGCTTGTCTTTCTTAGGGAAGTAGCGAAAAAGTGTAGCGATGCCTATTCCGGCAGCATCAGCGATATCCTGCATTTGGACGCTGTCGAGCCCTTGATCCAGGAAAAGCCGTTCCGCTGTTGAAACAATGGATTGGTAGCGGAGATTTTTATTTTTTTCTCGTATCCCTTTTGCCACTTTATTCCCCCCTTTACATAAGTATTATACCTTTTCTAAGTTTGCAATGTTGGAAAATGAGGAGTAAAATAAAAAATAATGATAGTTAGACTATCATAATATACGAGCATGGGGTGGAACAAATGAGATTACAAAATAAAGTTGCAGTTATAACAGGAGCTGGAAGCGGCATGGGCGAAGCAAGTGCGCTTCTTTTTGCAAAAGAAGGCGCTAAAGTTATCGCTACCGACATTAACCTCGAAGCTGTCGGAAAAGTAGTTTCAGCGATTAAGGAAGCTGGCGGAGAAGCCATTGCTGTAAAACACAATGTCGCTTCCAAGGAAGATTGGGAAGCGGTTTATGAAGAAACCATCGAACAGTACGGAAAGCTTGATATTCTTATAAACAACGCGGGAATCCCGCTGCCAAAACCATTCATGGAACAGACGGAAGCGGATTGGTCGCGTACATTTTCTATAAATATTAATGGCACTATGCTCGGCATGCAGTTGGGTGCTCCGCTCATGGAGAAAAACGGCGGGTCAATCGTAAATATCTCTTCGATTGCAGCATTGATCGGCATGTCCGGAGCTGGCGCCTATACTGCTTCAAAGGGTGCGGTCCGTTCGATTACGAAGGCGGCAGCGGTTGATTTCGGGAAGAAGAATATCCGCGTTAACTCAGTTCACCCGGGATATATTATCACACCAATGAGTGCTCCTTCGATGGAAAAATACAAGGAACACTTCCTGAATCAAATTGCCTTGCCGAACCTTGGACATGCGGAAGAAGTTGCTGCGGCGATTTTGTTCCTTGCTTCTGACGATGCGAGCCATATCACAGGAATCGAACTTCCAGTCGATGGCGGCGTAACCGCGAAGTAACCGGATTAAGAATAGAATTAATGCACAAACACACATTATAAATATTCAGAACAAACAGCTGGGAGAGATAAGAATGGATCGTGTTAAAGGAAAAGTGGCGCTGGTCACAGGCGGTGCCTCCGGCATTGGCTTGTCAGCGGCAACATTATTGGCAAAAGAAGGGGCAAAAGTAGTCATTGCCGATTTCAATGAAGAAGGTGCGAAGGGGGCAGCTGAAGCAATCAAAAGCCAAAACGGCGAAGCGATTGGTATTTTCCTCGATGCTTCCAAAGAAGAATCGATTAAAGCTGCTGTTGACGCGACTGTAAAAGAGTTTGGAACCATTAACGTCCTTTTTAATAATGTCGGCTTAACGAACATCCATAAAGATTTGGATGTTGTCAATATCGACTTGGATGAATGGGACCGCCTCATGAATGTCAATCTGAAAAGCGTACTACTAGGCTGCAGATTCGCGATTCCACATATGATCGAAGCCGGCGGCGGCTCCATCATCAATACTGCTTCGATGGCAGGCTTTACGGGAGATTCCATCCGATCTGCCTATGGGGCATCCAAAGCAGGGGTTGTCAATTTAACCCGCTATATTGCCGCGCAATATGGCAAAAATAAAATCCGCTGCAACGGGGTTGCGCCTGGTTTGATTTTAACCCCAGCCGCAAAAGGCAATATCCCTGCACCGGTTTTAGGGATTTTCGAAAAATACAATGCGCTTCCTTACCATGGAGAAGCCGATGATATTGGCCATACTGTCGTATTCCTCGCTTCCGATGAATCAAAATTCATCACAGGCCAAACCATCCAAGTTGAAGGCGGACACTACATCGCAAATCCAAGCATCGCCGATTTCAACGAATTTATGAACCGTCAAAGACATATGTAAAAACCAAAAAGGAGCCGTGGGGCTCCTTTTTTTATATCAAAATGTTGATAGCTGATTATTCCTAACAAGTGACATCCATGATAAATTAAGGTTATCTACATTCAAAGTTTCATAAGTCTTGTTATCTTACCGGAGATTAGTTAACGAAGACATACTTAAACAAATCATGTCAGTAGTTTGATAATACTATCATACTTAAACAAGTATTCTGAACACGTTGAATAAGCAACAATACTGTGGGTTTTGGTAAAATATTTAACTTTTAGGCTCTGTTAAAGGTGAGTGTTTATTTTCAATGAGGTTGATTGGAACGGAGGGGGCTGACTCCAGCGGGATGTAGCGGCACGTGGAGACCCCACAGGCGTCTAAGACGCCGAGGAGGCTCCACGGTCCGCCCCGCGGAAAGCATGTCCCCGGAGTGGAAATCAACAATCAAAGATAACAGAGCCAACTTTTAAGCAAACTCAATAAATACTAATAGGTGGCTAAATGTTTTGTGGTGATTCCGTATTTTGAAAATGAACGATTTGTCCCAGTTAGCCGTATTACATATAGAACATTATTGTATGGGGTAGGGTAGATTTCATGGATGAAAAGGATTTAATCCGAAAGGCGAAAAAAGGAGATACATTGGCCCTTTCGCAACTGCTACAACAGAATTATTCGTTCCTCGTAAAGTATTTAATGAAAGTTACCCTTCATCCACAAATCGCAGAAGATTTAACTCAAGAGACGATGATGAAGTGTATTGAAAAAATCCACCTGTATAATGGTGAATCCAAGTTTTCCTCATGGCTCATCACAATCGCAACGAATCTTTTTATTGATCAACAGCGGAGAAAGAAGCGGGAGAAAAACTGGCTAGAGCAGGAACAAGCGCTCCGAAAAATGAAATGGAAAGCAGCCAATAGGAACGAAGAATGGACTGATGTACTTGATGCACTTGCCCAGATTAATGAAGAAATACGTATGCCAATCGTGTTAAAGCATTATTACGGATATTCATATGAAGAAATTGGGAAAATGATGGGTATTGCAGAAGGAACAGTAAAATCCCGAGTTTCTAATGGTCTAAAAAGTGTGCGAAAGGAGTTGGCTGAACATGAAGGAGTATGATTCTAAAAATAGTCATTCTATGTTGGACGATGAAGATGAATTAACGGTTAAGCAAGTAATAGATGGTTTAGAAAAACTGGATCAATGGAATCCAGTATCTACTCCAAACTTACAATGGTTTCAACAGAATGTTGAATTAGAGAAAAGAAGAATACGAAAGAAACAATGGAAGGACCTCCTCGCATTCATCTCTGTCGCTGTATTAGTGCTCTCGGTTGTAATTGCTGTCGTTTATCGTCAGCCGATTCTTTTTGTGTATTTTCAGGTTGTGGGGATTATCTTATTGCCCTTAGCTCTTAACAAAACTAGAAAGAAGGTCAGTAATGAATGAATTCAAACGAACTAAGTAGCATACCGCTTTGGATATGGGTCGTGATTGCATTCATTCTGATTTGCCAGAGCTCATGGATGTTTTGGGATGCACGGAAGAGGGGACACAATGCTTGGTTATGGGGCTTTCTAGGCCTTATTCAATTTCCGATGTATCTAATTATTTATCTTATTTTTGCAAGAAGAATTTTTAAAAGAAAGGTCTCAGGATCAAATTCCTGAGATTTTTTTTATTTATTTTTTTGTGAGTGAACGATTAGACGAACGTAACCGTATTAAGTGTAAATAATCGATTTGGAGGAGTAAAAATGAATGAACTGTTAAATGGAGTCCCCTGGGGAGCGATTGTGCCAATTCTTGTCTTACATTTAATTCTTATGATTACCGCATTAGTTTCTTGTATAAGAGAAGAAAAAACGAACGGACCAAAATGGTTGTGGATCCTTATTATTCTCTTTATCAACTTAATTGGACCAGTGCTGTATTTCGTTGTTGGAAGGAGAAATGATTAATGGAGTTATTAAAGGCAAGCGATTTAGTAAAAAGATTTGGAAATACGAATGCTGTTAAAGGAATCAATTTTCATATTGAAGAAGGCAGGTGCGTTTCATTACTTGGGCCAAATGGAGCAGGAAAAACAACGACATTAAAAATGCTATCCGGATTGTTGGAACCGACTTCAGGCAGGATTGATTTTAAAGGAGAAAAAGCAAAGGATTTAAGGGAGTTTATTGGATATTTACCTCAATATCCTGCTTTCTATAATTGGATGAGCGGAAAAGAGTTTCTTGTTTTCGCAGGACAATTAGCAAAGCTGAATCGTAAAGAAGCAGAAAAAAGAAGTGAAGAATTACTTGAACGAGTGGGCCTAACGAATGCGAAGAAAAGAAAAATAGGGGGTTATTCTGGCGGAATGAAGCAGCGCCTTGGATTGGCACAGGCACTAATTCATCGTCCGAAATTACTTATTTTAGATGAGCCTGTTTCAGCACTTGATCCACTTGGAAGAAGGGAAGTATTGGACATGATGAGAGAAATTAAAGAGGAAACAACCATTCTATTCTCCACTCATGTCCTTCACGATGCAGAAGAAATAAGTGACGACATTCTTATCATGCATGCCGGGGAAATTGCGATATCAGGCAGCCTGGAAAGTGTAATGGAAGAGACTCGGCAACCTATTGTACAAATTGAATTCGAATCACAGGTTCCCGATTGGCTAAAGAGCGTAGCAACTTATAGCTTTGTATCTGAAGTAAACACTCAAGGCAATAAAACGAACATCGTATTAACAGATATGGTAAATGGGAAGCAAGCCTTATTACAAGAAATCGTGGATAAAAAACTCCCGATTCGTAAGTTCGAGATTTCTCAAACAACATTAGAAGATTTATTTATGAAGGTGGTGAAGGCATGACACAGTGGATGGTTCTTTATCGAAAAGAAATGACGGAAATGGTGCGAAATTATAAAATTCTTTGGATTCCAATTGTCTTTATTTTGCTAGGTGTCATGCAGCCGGTTAGTTCGTATTATATGCCGGAAATTTTAGAGAACTTTGGCAATCTTCCAGAAGGTACAATTCTTGAAATGCCTACTCCAACTGGGGCAGAGGTATTAATGACGGTTTTATCTAATTATGGGATGCTTGGTGTACTCATTCTTGTTTTGAGCGCAATGGGGGTCGTATCCGCAGAAAGACAGAGTGGAACAGCAGGTATGGTCATGATTAAACCAGTTCCTTATTCCTCGTATATATTATCGAAATGGGCTGGATTACTTACCATTACACTCATTTCATTGTTTATCGGATATGCAGCTTCGTGGTATTATACAAGTTTACTCATTGAAACAGTCGCTTTTGAGCGCATTTTTCAAAGTGTAGTAATCTACAGCATATGGTTAGTTTTTGTTGTTACATTGACGCTCTTTTTTAGTACGCTAATGAAAGGAAATGGCGGTGTCGCTTTTGTTACAATTTTTGTAGTCTTTGCTATTTCGACGGTTACATCCATTGTAGGAAAGTATATGAAATGGAGCCCGGCTACAATGACTGAGCACACAGGAAAGGTCTTGTTGTCAGGAGAACTAGATTCTAGTTTCTGGCTAGCTTTTATTACAACTATTGCTATTATCATCGTCGTTCTCATTACATCCATACAAATCTTTAAGCAAAAAGAGCTATTGGAGTAAAAAGGTAACTTATCATGTGTATTCAATTTTTATAAGGTTTAGTAAACGATTCAGGTTAATTTTAAGGTGCGTTGATCCAGCAGGATTAACCGCCTTTTTTGTTGAATTCCTTATTATGATAACGGAGCAGTAATGTTGAAGAAACTTATAGAGCAAGGAGGTATGATGTTGAAGAAATATGTACTAATTGCCGCACTAATCATTCTCGTTGTTGTAATTTTTACTTTCTATAGATACCGTGAGCAAGATTTAGGAGATGTACTTAAAATTGACCAAGTTGATAAGATTCTTTTGACAACAGAAGAAAAAGAACTTAATGGCGTTGAGATTCCAAAGGTAGACCAAGAACAAATTAATCAGCTGGCTGATTTTTTAAATCAGTATAAAGTACGATTAACGATGAGAGAAGGTTGGACTTCTGATTATCCAAGCGAACAGTTTACCCTCCGCCTCGTTTACAAAAACGGAGATTTCGAGATTTATACCTTCGAGCATGACGTAGTTGTCTCAACACGACGAATTTACAAAGTAGTGAATGCTCCTTTGGATTATAAAGGGATACAGGAGTTTGAGCGTGAACTTTACTCAAAGTAAAAAGAGAATCTCTATTATCTCTAAAGCGGAGAATATTGAGTTAAAGAGTGAGCTTTAATGCACCCTTTGTAGAACAATTGTTAATTTCATAAAAGATAATAGAAAAATAAGAAGGTTTATAGTCCTTTTTCTTCAACTCACGGGGTGCTAATTCTCAATAAGTATTTAAAAAAAGGACTCCATTTCGAGTCCTTGTTTAACATCATTTATCAACAATATTATTTAACATGGATTATATAAAACCTCATCGAGGATATCGCCATTATCGCAGATAACTAATAGACCATCCCCTCATCATGGTAATACTTAAACTCGAGCAGATTATTGGCCGGATCGATCAGGAAGAAGGTGACATGCTCCTCGCGTTTGCCCGGAAACCTCACCATCAGCTCCTGAAAGAAAGGAAGCTCGTTTCTGGTAGCATGCCGAAGTGCCTCGTCAAATTCCCCCCTTTCCAAAAACGTAATCCCGAAGTGGCGGGGGTACATTTTGGGAGCAGGATCGATTTGATCAGGATTCAAATGGCAGACGACCTGGTCGCCGAAAAAGTCGAATGTCACCCGGTCATGATACCTTCTGGCAAGGGTGCAGCCCAGCTTTTCATAAAAATCAACCGTTTCATCAAGATCCTTGCACGGAATCGCAAGGTGGAACACTTTGTTTGTTTTACGCATAAAACAGCCTCCTCAAATAAGCTTCACACGAGATTACTATTTTTAGTTGAGAGTCGCCATGGGCCTGAACCAGACTTAAATATAAAATGTATCCGAACGCAACCCCAGCCGGAGTGTTTCAAGAGCAATCGCATCGCTGAAAGGAATGTTGGCTAAATTAACATCCGGGCCGGCAAGCTTAATGAAAGCCGTTTGCATTTTCTTCGTTGGCGCTTCGAAAAGAATCTTCTCAAGCGGGATGCCAGATGAAAGGATCACATCGACAATATCAAAGCGCATTTCCCCGTTTGCCTGGCAAATTCCGCTCGTGCCGCTTTCCCTCGCTTCGGTTATCACCTTAGCCGCGCCCGCCTCCAGATCCTCTTCAATGTATTCCAGCCATTCGGAAGAAGTCGCCGATACTCCGCTATCCTTGCTCCCCACCTCGCTGAAAACCATAAATTCCTTCGCAAAAGCAGCGATATATCTTGCCTTTTCCTTATTGGTAAGGGGGAGGGTTCCATTGGAGATTTCGACATACTCACAGCCGAAACGTCTGCAGTAATCAAAATAGTCATCTACCTTGTTTTGGCTGAGGAATTTTTCAAAAAGGGTTCCGCCAAAGAAGAAGCCAACATCATTTTCTCTTAGAACGGAAATCTTGTTCTCAAGTCCTGCTGAAACAATCGAAGTCCCCCAGCCGAATTTGACTAAGTCGATATGTGCCGAGCTGCTTTGAATCGTATCCCGAAACAAGCCTTCAGGAACGCCATTGTCAATAAGGACAGTCAATCCTTTGGTCCTAGGCTTGCCTGTTCGATCCGGCAGGTTCAATCCTGTGTAATTCATGTTGATTCACCCTCACGATCCTCGGGATTTTCTCAGAGCTATCCACAAACATAATAAAATCCCCTGAAATTTCCTTTGTGCAAAACTCAATATCTTCCACATTAAATTCCGGTTGATTCTCATCGTAAAACTTCCGGGCTACCCCGCTCCCTTTAATCCTTTTGACTGCTGCCTCTTTCGATAGTGCTTCTTTTCCGAGCAGGATTTCCTTTATATATTCCGCGCAGGCCAAGTCATCGTCGCCATCTGGATGAGAAGCAACCAGATTGACAATAGAATCGTGACTGTAAAGTTTTCGGATGCATTCGGCGGTCATTTTTGCATTCGAAAAGCCGGTGACGAAGACAGCGCCGGCATTCAAGGCATGTAAGGTTGCCCGGACGCCATTTGTTGTCTTTTTCACGAGGGTCCTCCCGCGGACATTTGCTTTCGCCATTTTGGCCGGGGAGTTATCAAATTCGAAGCCATGAATGGGAAGCCCATTTATTTCCCCTGCGAGCAAATAGCCGGGATGTTTTTTTTGCAAAAGAAACGCCTCTTCAACTGTTGCTGCAAGGAAGATTTCCCTGGCGCCGCGCAGAAAAGCGTAATGGGCAACCGTAAAAGCGCGAATGACGTCAATAACAATCGTTACATCCGATCTTTCCAAATCGGGGGTGTGGCCCTGGTGGATGGTTATTTTCATTGTTCAGCTCCTAATGATTCAATCCTTATTGCCTGCAAGGAAAGTATATGCCCAGTGGGCGGAAGCTGTACCTTATCCTCCAATTTTTCCTCAATTTTGAGAATTGGGCGCATGCCCTTCCGGAAATAGGCGTTTATCCTGCGAACTTTTAGGAGGACGCCTGAATATTTTGTACATAGGTTTTAACCTATTTAGACAGTTCAAAGGGTGAATGGTTGCAAGAAATGCCCCAGCCCAAATCCGTGAGAAGCGAGGGGAAGAGGATGGAAAAGATCTTAACCTATGAGACGTGGGAAGAAGGAAAGGCCGAATTTTTGCTGGAGAAGCGTTGGGACTCAGTGGATGTCCTTAAATGGGCTTACGAAGAATATGGGGATGAGGTCGTGTATGCATGCAGCTTTGGTGCTGAGGGCATGGTGATGCTTGATTTGATTTCAAAGATAAAGAAGGAAGCGGCGGTTCTGTTTCTCGATACCGGCCTTCATTTTGCCGAGACATATGAGTTGATCGACAAGGTAAAGGAAAAGTTTCCGCAATTAACGCTGACCCTCGTAAAGCCGGAATTCTCGCTGGATGAGCAGGAGGCCCTTTACGGAAAGGAGCTTTGGTTGCGCAGCCCGAACGAATGCTGCAAAATCCGCAAGGTTGAACCACTCGCAAAAGAGCTCGGCCACGTCAAAGCATGGATTTCCGGCTTGCGGAGGGAACAGTCGGAGACGAGAAAACATGTTCAGTACATTAATAAGGATGAAAACTTCAAAAATATTAAAATCTGTCCGCTCATTCATTGGAAGTGGGAGGATATCTGGAATTATATCAAGTTAAATAATCTTCCCTTTAATCCTCTGCATGAACGGAATTATCCGAGCATCGGCTGCGCACCGTGCACCCGTCCTGTAGCGGAAGGGGCTGATTTCCGCACGGGAAGATGGGAGGGCACTGGCAAAACGGAGTGCGGCCTCCATCAGGCGAGAGGGAGCAGCTGAAGATGATGCTGATCATTCTTGCGTGTGCGATTGGATTTTTTTTCGCGATGAATATCGGGGCTAGCGGGGCGGCAGCCTCCATGGGGATTGCTTATGGATCCGGAGCGATAAAGAGAAGGAGATTTGCCCTCCTCATTTGTGCGGCCGGGGTGATGCTTGGCGCTTCACTCGGTGGAGGGGAAGTTGTTAAAACACTTGGATCGAAAATCATTCCACAGGATATGATTACCGTTAAAATCTCGATCATTCTCCTTGCCTCCGCGACCCTTACACTGTTCGCCGCGAATTTGCTTGGCATTCCCTTGTCGACAAGCGAAGTGACGGTCGGTTCGATTGTCGGGGTAGGGATTGCCTTTAAAAAGGTCTATGTGACGACGCTTTTAAAAATCGTTTCTTACTGGCTGCTTTTTCCGCTTATTGCCCTCCTCCTCGCCTTTTTGGCCAATGCTGTCCTGAAAAAGCATAAGCATAGCCTGGAATTTTTGCAAAGAGGGAAGTGGGGCACGCTCTTTACCGGACTCGTTATTTTTACAGGCTTTGCTGAAGCGTTCTCGGCTGGGATGAATAATGTCGCCAATTCGGTCGGCCCACTCGTTGCCGCGGGCATTCTTACAGTAAATAAAGGGATTGTGATTGGAGGGCTGTTCGTGGCGTTCGGAGCATTCCTTTTGGGCGGCCGGGTGATTGAAACAAATGGAAAGAAAATCACGGAATTGTCCCTCCTGCAGGGCAGCGCAGTTTCCGGACTTGGTGCTTCCTTAGTGATTATCGCCTCATTATTTGGTATCCCGGTACCCCAAACGCAAATCACGACCTGCAGCATCCTGGGAATCGGGCTGTCCGATAAAGGGTGGTCGGTCCTGGGGAAGGAAGTCATCAGCCGCCTCCTGAAGATCTGGCTCATATCCCCCTTTGTCTCGCTCGTCCTTTCCTACAATCTGATCAAGCTTTTCATGGAGTTCGATTACTATTCAATCACGCTTGTCATAAGCGTATTCATAGCAACGGCAGGCTTAATCAGCCTTGCAAAACCGGCAGGCAGGAAAAACATCCTCGTTTATAAAAAAGCATCCATAGAAAACGTTAGGAGGAAGATTACATGATTCATCCTCATGGTGGAACACTGATCAACCGGCTGAAGGAGGGTGCGCAGATTGATGATCGCAATTTCGGGGTAGAACTCGATGCAATGGCCCTGAGCGATCTGGAATTGCTTGCGATTGGGGCCTATAGCCCGCTCGGCGGCTTTTTAAGCAAAAAGGATTATGAGTCTGTCGTAGAAAAAATGCGCCTTGGCAATGGCGTTGTCTGGACGATACCTGTGTGCCTTCCTGTTTCAAAAGAAGTGGCCAGCCAAATTGCCGCTGGGGATACGATCAACCTTGTGCGGGAAGGAAAAGTTTATGGGACCATGGAGGTCACCGATATTTTCATTCCGAATAAGGAAAAGGAGGCGAGGCTTGTCTACAGGACAGAAGATATGGCACATCCGGGCGTAAAAAAGTTGTCTGAGCGGGGAGAGGTTTATCTAGGTGGACCTGTCCTGATGCTCAACAGACCGGATGGCCCATACAAAGCTGAAAAGCGGGATCCCGCTGTGACAAGGGAATTGTTCCGCGACCTTGGCTGGAAAACCGTCGTTGGGTTTCAGACGCGCAATCCAGTCCACAGAGCCCATGAATATATCCAGAAGTGCGCCCTTGAACAAGTTGACGGCCTGTTCCTCCATCCGCTCGTCGGCGAAACGAAGGCTGATGATGTTCCTGGCGATATCCGGATGAAAAGCTATAAGGCCCTCTTGGAAAAGTACTATCCAAAGAACAGAGTTTTATTGTCAGTCTTCCCAGCGGCGATGCGCTATGCGGGTCCCCGTGAAGCCGTCTTTCACGCGCTGATCCGGAAAAATTACGGCTGTACCCACTTTATTGTCGGCAGGGACCACGCGGGAGTAGGGAATTATTATGGCACCTATGACGCCCAGAAGATATTCTCCCTTTTTGCAAAAGAAGAAATCGGCATCCAGACGATTTTTTTCGAAAATAGCTTTTACTGCGAAGTATGCGGAAATATGGCATCAGTGAAAACCTGCCCTCACGATAAAAGACACCATGTCTCACTATCGGGAACAAAGGTCAGGGCGATGCTGCAAAATGGGGAGCTGCCCCCGCCGGAATTCAGCAGGCCCGAGGTGGCGGAGATTCTGATTGAAGGCATGAAAAAGCAGGTTTCCATCCTGCGGGAAAGGGTGGAGAAACATGACTGAGCATATTACCTGGCATCCTTCAGTGTTGGGCAAAAAGGACCGGCAGCATCTAAACGGCCATCAAAGCTTTGTCCTTTGGTTTACCGGCCTTTCAGGTTCTGGGAAATCGACACTGGCAAATGAAGTGGACCGGCAGCTTTACAGCCTCGGGGTCAGGAGTTATGTCCTTGATGGCGATAACATCCGCCATGGCCTGAATCGCGGACTCGGCTTCAGCAAGGAGGACCGGGTTGAAAACATCCGCAGGATTGGCGAGGTTTCCAAGCTATTCGTCGACAGCGGCCAGGTTGTGCTGGCTGCGTTTATTTCTCCGTTCCGGGAGGATAGGGACGGAGTCAGAAAGCTGTTTGATGGCGGGGAATTTATAGAGGTTTTCACGAGCAGCCCGCTTGAGGTTTGTGAAAAGAGGGATGTTAAGGGCTTATACCAAAAGGCGAGGAGAGGGGAAATTCGGGAATTTACCGGTATTGATTCCCCATACGAAATCCCGCTTGAGCCGGAACTGGTCGTCGATACTTCGTCGGCCACGGTAGCGGAATCCGCCAGGCAGGTCATCGGCTTTTTGAAAGAGCGGGGGCTGATTTAAGCTGGTTAGTACAAACGGGGCTATATAGAAAAACATAACCCTTCCGGAGCACGGGGGTTATGTTTTTTCATTTTTATAGAAGAAGACCCTGAGATTATCCTGCTTATCCAGTGTGGTAAGGAGGACATCTTTTACTTCTGCATGATAGGAGTTTTCCAGCTCCGAAACAACCCATTGCACGTTCTTCCCTGTTTGCTGAAGCTCCTCATGATTAATGGTTCCTTCTTTTATAATGACTCTGGGCAGATCGAAGGGCTCGGTTTTCACCCCAAGGGCCGCAGGGGTTAGAGGTTCATATTGCGGATCGAGGAAGAAGGAAATCCGCCCATCGGCTTCCCAGACTGCAAGCGCCACCTTTTGAAAATCTACAATCTTTTTTTCGCGCATTTCCTCCAAAACATCATCTAGTGAGATTTTCGCTTTAATTAGACCATCATACATGATTTTGCCATTCTCGATGATTGTGATGGGAGGATGGCTGACCAGTCTCCGGAACCATGGCCATTTCAGATTTAAGGCTATCCCGGCGCAATATAAAACTACGAGGACCGAAGTGGTAATCATGGAGCCTTTCATGCCGGTATGCTGGTCGGATAATGGGTGGGCAATAATGTTTCCGATGACAAGCGCGATGACGAAATCGAGGAGCCTTAACTTTGAGATGGTTCGCTGGCCCAATACTTTGGCAACGACCACTAAAAAGACGAAAGCGATAATCGCGCGAAGAATCCACTCCAGAACCGAAAGGGCCTCCTGGCTCTGGTGAAAATCTAAAAGACCCAATTCCTCCACCCCCTGTAAACTATCCTTTAGTTTGCCAAAATAGAAGGCCGATTAGTCAACTTATCTTTTTGAAAAGTTGAAAATCGGCCCTGTGCTGGCAACTACATAGAAATTTTTGCAGAAGGTGGGCGGAGCCGGCTAGTTCCAGCCACGCTTACCAAGAAATTGTTCTTTTTCCTCAATTTCCTCTTTTGAGTCGCCGAGAATGATGCCGCTGATGAATGGATTCGTTTTTTTGCCGGAAGGGTCTTCCGGATGGTAAACGGATATTGGGACAAGGGTTCCGTTTTCAACCATGCTTTGGCAATCAGCCTGGAATTGATCCCAGGAATTATTGACTCTCCAGCTGCGGAACATCAGATGCCGGCTGCCGCGGCGGTCGAAAATGCTGTCTTTCAAAAGCAATGCCGGAGTTGAACCGTTCAGGCGGAAATTCAAGTCAATGCAGACAATCCTGCCATCATTTGTGACGAGCATATCAAATCCGGCCACGCCCTTATACCCAAGCTGGCACGCCTTTTCCATGATCGCGCGGCCAGCCTCGATTGCCTTCTCAGGTGGTCCGCCATCCGCGGTAATCCAGTTTCCTTCATAATTCCCTTCGGACGAGACGATCTGTTCTCCCGCTCCAAGATAATGAATTTGTCCATCCAGCGTTTTTGCGAACTGGAGGCAGAAGTTTTTTCGGTCATCCACAAGTTCTTCGATGACAATGCTTTCGCAGTCCTTTAATAGCTTGCATGCCTCCTCAAAGTCGTTTTCTTCGCGGCAGAGGACGACATCGTGCCCGCCGCCGTTCGGTAAATCGGTCGCGGCTTTCATAACGAATGGCAAATCCCATTCCTTCCTGATGTCAGCCGTCTCATCAGGGCGGATGACGGTCCTTCTTGGAAGGTTTTCCTTCGGTACAATCTCCTGGAGGTTCGCCTTGTTGTTTAAATATGAAAATACCGACTGGTCTATCCAATAGTGGTCTTCGGGGATTTCCGAATCCGGAAAAGCGTGATTGATAACTTGTTTTTTAGAGCTGTTTTTGAGTGAATCAAGCAGGCTGTAATAGCTTTCCTTGCATTCATACGTCAGCAGGTTTTCCGCTGGTGTGATTCCGGCCTTTTCTATCAGTTCGAGCGCTTCACCGGTAATTGTCCGTTCATTACAGACAAAAGGCATATCGCCTGCAATGGAAAGCAAGGCGCCAGTACGGAAATCATCGAAGACAGAATCCTTTGGAATCCAGCCTAGACCGGAATAGGAAACCCTTGGATTAAAGACGAGCTGCGGCCCGTATATTTCTTTTAATGTCAAAAATGGTGTAATTTCCATGAATGAACGTACCCCTCTCATATTGAAAGTATCATGTGAAAGTTTGGTTCCCGCCTGAAGCGAAATTCAAACTGTTAAATTTTACGCAACTAAGCTGGCTATTTATCAATTACCCGAAAATCAGGCTTTTGAACAAGCAAACCATGAACTTTCGCATATTCTGTCATAACAATTCAACTGGTTAAAAGGAGCAGATAGATTTGAAAATGGATAAGGGGAATAAATTGCATCAATTTTTATTTTTTCAAAAAGATGAACATATGGCCGGCCGCATGCCTTATACAGTCCAACTGACAGAAGAATCATTCAATGCCATGCTCAATTACTACGCAACCGCCATTATCAAACCTGCTGTTTCCCAAGGGGGCGGGAAGGAAGTTTATAAAGTGGCAGACCATTCAAGCAAAGTAGAAGTCTATCACCGTGATCAAAAAAGAATCTTTCATAACCGGCAGGACGCATACGCTTATCTACAGAGCGTATTGGATTGGAGGCTGAAGCCTTATATCATCCAGGAGCTTGTGGATTTGGTGAGAATTGGAGGCAAACCCCTTGATATCAGGATGGTCGTCCAGAGGAAGCTGGACTCGGAGAAGTGGCAGGTGACGGGGAGCTATGCAAAAATGGCGAAGGAAGGATATTTCATTACAAATCTAAAGCATAACCGGGCCGGGTTGCTGACTTTGGAAGAAGCATTCACGTCTCTTGGGCTGCCGGACAGGAAGAAAGCAGAACTCGTCAAAGAAATGGAACAGGTATGCCTCACCGTCGCAGAAAAACTCCACCCGCTCTTCCCCGAAAAAACAATCTGGGGCCTAGATCTTGGAATCAACCAATACCTCCAGGTCAAAATCATCGAAATTAACTCCAACCCCGGCGACGTCCCATTCCACGACCTAAAAAACCCCGCCATGCTGAAAAAAATCAATGCTATTCGAAAATACAACCGGAAATTGAGACGTGGATGAAGCGCTTCATCCACGTTAAACAATTTGGCAATATAACAATGCTTTGCTTTGGTAAGTCGATATAGAACGCGGACAGAGTTGGCTAAGGGATTCTTCGCGTGGTAAAGGTCGGTTTAGAACGCGAACAGAGTTGGCCTAATGCTCTTCCGCGTTGTAAAGGTCGATTTAGAACGCGGACTGAGTTGGCCAAAGGCCCCTTCGCGTGGTAAAGGTCGATTTAGAACGCGAACAGGGTCGGCCAAAGGTCCCTCCGCGTTGTAAAGGCCAATATAGAACGCGAACAGAGTCGGCCGAGGGATTCTTCGCGTTGTAAAGACCGACTTAGAGCCCGAACCGCAGGGATGATCAAGTCCTTCGGGCACTAAAGACCGACTTAGAGCCCGAACCGCCGAGGTGATCAAGTCCTTCGGGCACTAAAGACCGACTTAGAGCCCGAACTGCTGGGTTGATCAAGTCCTTCGGGCACTAAAGACCGATTTAGAGCCCGAAATGCTGGGATGATCAGGTCCTTCGGTCACTAAAGACCGACTTAGAGCCCGAAGCGCTGAGGTGACCGGATTCTCGGGGCTCTAAAGGAAGACTTAGAGCCCGAACCGCTGGTGTGATTGTGTCCTCCGGGCTCTAAAAGCCATTTAGAACGCGAACAGAGTTGGCCAATTCTAAAAAGCCCTAGTGAACGAACGGGCTCCAGCCAACCGGCCCTTTGTTCACAGTAGCGCCTGAACAGGCGCCAGAGCCAACTGGCCCTTCATTCACCAAAGATTTTGATTCTCCCTCGCCAGTCAACCGGCCCTTCGTTCACTAAAAGGTTAAACGCCTAATTTTATATTTGCACTATGGCTAAAAAGGAAATCCGCCACTCACAAGAGAAATATATATTAAGGAGCTCATATTTCAGAAAGGGGCCACAGCACTTTGGACTCATATCACATCCTGCAACTCATCTTAATTCTATCAATCACCTTATATATACCCGTTTATTTCCGGCTGGCAGGGGGGCGGAGCCGTTTCTTTCTTTTTCTGAAGAAAGCCCACCCCGTGTTTGCGGCTGCCGCAATCATTTCATTTTTAGTCCCATCGCTATCTTTCGCATGGCTCCTTTACTGCGCGCTGATCGGCGTGTATGGCGCGCTGCGTTTTTTTGAAAGAGGCGGGTTTTATCTTGAAGAGACGCTGATCGACTTTTCGATGATCTATTTACCTATTGGCGGAGTATGGTTCGTCGTTGCCCAACAAGGCTGGGCGTTGTTCGGCTTTTCCGGTACGCTTGCACTGCTGACGGCAATCCATTTCCATTATTCGAGCCTCTTCGCTCTGCTCTTCGCCGGGCTGCTTGGCAGATGGCTGAAGGATAACGGCGGCATCTCAAAACAATATCATCTTACTATGGTCGTCTTGCTTCTATCGCCGCTGGCCGTTGCGATTGGCATTACTTATTCACGGGTAATTGAAATTGCAACGGTGCTCGCTTTTGCCGCGGCACTCTATACATATTGCTGGTACTCATTCAAAACAAAGCACGTCCCGCTGATGGTTTCATCCGGCTCGCTGATGTTTACAATGCTGCTGTCCGCCCTGTATGCCCTCAGGCTGGTTGACATTCCGTTTATGGCGGCCTTTCACGGCATCACAAACGCTCTGTTATTCACTGGTTTCGGCCTTGCTGGATGGCTCCAACTTAAGCCGCAGTCCCATTTCCCGTTAAAGGAAATTCCCTTCTCATCCATTATGGGACAGGGGCGGATTGGCACCGATTTTTTTAGCCGGAATGCCCTTATCGCAAACACGGCCAGGCATCCGGCCGGGATGGTCGATTCGATGGCAGATTTTACAAGGAATGAATTTTTCCCTGGCAAAATCAGCCCTCTGATTGCTGACTTTTATACAAACACAATTGGATATGATATGGACGTCCAGCCGCGCTGGAACCCGCTTTTCTACCCGGTGGCGCGCCTATATAAAAAGCTGTCGATCATAATTGAACAAATGAATTTCCCGACCTTGAAGGAAGAAGCGCTGACAGAGGTGGACAGCCGGATGTTTAAGCTGATCGACCGAAAGGACAGCCGTGAAAATGTACGCGCCTGGGTGAGAAGCGATAAAATGACAAGTAAAGCCATCTATGTCGCCGCCTATTCGACGCATCTAAATGCTAGCGGTGAGCGCTTCTATAACGTTTTCTTCCCGCTTCCGTCTGGCGGCATGACCAGCATCCTTCGAATCGGGCATTATGGGAAAGACGGTGTCACCCTCACCTCCTTCTCGGAGAAAAAGAAGGACGACCATAACGGCGTTTACCTCACCCTTTGGCAAAAAAGCTTCCGCATTCCGATCAATGAAACGATTGATGTGTGGATGGAACACGGAATCATCAAAGCCTATCACGCTTCATACCTATTTGGGATCCGCGTTCTCGATCTGAATTATGAAATCAGGTCAAAGGCTGCCGCTGAAACAAAAACTATTTGAGCTTGAAATTTTCATATAGGAGGGATCCACTCAATGAGTACCGAAACGAACTTTTTGAAACTAACCCGCAAGAACTTTGAAGAAATGAAAAGCCAGGCTGAAAAGGCGATGGACCAATTGTCGGTGGAGGAACTTCACTTCGCGCCAAACGAAGAATCGAACAGCATCGCGATTATTGTGAAACATATGAGCGGGAACTTGCGGTCGAGATTCAGTTCCTTTCTGACAACTGACGGGGAAAAGCCGGACCGGAACCGCGATGGGGAATTCATTGGTGAGTACGAGTCCAGAAACGCGCTTCTCGAGGACTGGGAATCTGGCTGGAATGTGCTGTTCGGGACATTGGGCGATTTAACGGACAGTGACCTGGACAGGACGGTGTTCATCCGGCAGGAACCTTATTCAGTGATGAGCGCCATTCAAAGAAGTGTCGTCCATTCCATGGGCCATGTCGGCCAAATCATTTATATTGCAAAAATGATCAAAAATGACAGCTGGAAAACACTCAGCATCCCAAGAGCGAAATAAGGACAGGTCAACTAAAAAATGGCCCGAAACCTAAGAGAATATAGAAGACGAAATCAGCCCTGCGTGCAGTCGGGGGCTGTTTTTCTTTTATGTTAATTACTTACCCGGCCCCGGACAGCACCTTCCCATTTTGCCCATCCCCCCTCAGCCTCAAGTCCTAGAGGAAAATCATTCCATAGCTTCATACCCTTAAACGGCAAACCATTTACCATAAAGAGGAGTAAATACCAGAGTATTCCTCTGGCCAATAAAAGGAATGGGAGATTAACGGGATGAAAAAAGTGATTCAATTCAGTATGAGAAATGCAGTTGCGCTGTTTCTGATGATGATGCTGATTTTGGCAGGGGGGCTTTATTCCCTGAAAGAAATCAATATTGAAAAGTATCCGAATGTGGATATCCCGTATTTAACGGTTGTCATCCCGTATCCGGGCGCGTCGCCGGAACAGGTGATGCAGGAGATCGGCGAGCCGGTCGAACGGGAACTGATGAACGTGGAAGGGGTTAAGAATATTTATACAGATGCGGCGGCCAACGCCCTTTATTCCACAATGGAGATCGATATGGCTGTCGATATGAAGGATGCGGAACAGCTGGCAAAAGCGGCCATTGACAAAATTACGCTCCCGGAAACGGCGAGCAAGCCAGAGTTCATTTTGCAGGGGCCTGAACCTGATCCAACGATCTTTGCGGTTGGCGTGTATGCGAGTGAAGGAAGTGCCGATGTCCAGAACTTCGTAAAGGGGAAGCTGGTCCCGAGGCTGGAGACAATTGACGGTATCAGTAAAGTTGATACCGGGGGGATTGACGGCAAAAGTGTCAACATCCGCCTTTTGCCGGATGAGATGAAGAAGCGCGGCATCACGCTCGACCAGGTGAAGGGAGCGATTACTGCCAACAATATGTCCATCCCGACAGGAGATATAGAGCTTGACGGGCAGACGCTGCCTGTCCGGGTCGGGAAGGAACTGAAATCGCTCGAAGATTTAAAAGGCGTCACCCTCTTCTTGCCTGGCGCGGAGAATCTGGGACGGGTGAAGCTGAGCGAGATTGCTGAGGTCAGCTATGAAAGTGAGCATAAAAGTGATTTTACGAGGATTAACGGGAAGGAAGGAGTCCGGATTGGAATTGTCGCGGAAGGCGGCGCCAATGTGGTGTCGATCGTCGAAAAAGCAAGGGAGGAAATAAAAGGCGCGGGGTTGCCGGACGGCTTGAAAATCGAGGTGCTCCGGGACCAGTCTGTTGAAATAAAGGATTCAGTTTATGCTATGCTGCGGGAAGCGTTGCTCGGTTCACTGATGGCAGTCATTGTTACCTTCCTGTTCTTGAGAAATATCCGCTCGACCATCATTGCGATTATTTCGATCCCGCTGTCTATTTTCGCTTCGTTTACGGTGCTGAACATGCTTGGCTATACCCTTAATATCATGACACTTGCCGGAATCGCGGTTGCGGTCGGCCGGGTCGTCGATGATTCGATTGTTGTCATCGAGAATGTATTCAGAAGGATCCGTGCTTCCAAGGAGCGGAACGAATCGCTTGTGGAAGAAGCGACTAGGGAGGTCGCCAAGGCGATTACGTCCTCGACGATTACAACGGTCGCCGTCTTTTTGCCAATGGCATTTGTCCCGGGAATCATCGGGAAATTCTTCGCGCCCCTCGCCTGGACGATTGTCATCTCGCTGCTGTTTTCGCTTATTGTCGCGGTTACTGTCGTTCCGCTCATGTCAAAATTATTCCTCCTCAAGCTGACGCCGAAGGAGCATAAAGAAGGGCCTATTCAAAGAGCATACCGTTCTTCCCTTGCATGGGTACTAGGGCGTCGGGTATTGACGCTGCTAGTATCGATTGTTGTCCTCGCCGGGTCCATCGCGTTGATTGCGCCAAAGCTTGGGACGACATTCCTGCCGCAGGAGCGGGCCAGCAGTTTTGACGTGAGTTTAACAATGGATAAAGGAGCTTCGCCTGAAAGGACAAGAGACGCGGCCAGTGTGGTTGAGGACATTTTGCTGGCAAAAAAAGAAGTGAAGCTCGTCAGCACGAGTGTTAATGGGCAATTCGGGCGCGCTTCCATTACCTTTGAGATCAATGATTCAGTAAAGGATGCAGATGGGTTCATTGAACATCTGCGAGGGCAATTCGCGAAATTGAAGGTTGCAAAAGAAATTTCCGTTACCGGGGTCGGCGGCCTTGCCGGCGGGGGACAGTCCCAATATGTGCTCGTTGTGAATGGTTCGGACTTTGAAGACATTAAAGCAGCCAGCAAGGAGATTGTGAAAGAGCTGAAAGGAATTGACGGCATGGCAGATGTCCAATCTTCGCTTGAAGGGGATGAGCCGGAAATTCAGATCGATTTGAATGAAAAGAAGCTCGCTGAACACGGCCTGATGCCGGCGATGGTCGGAAAAAGCTTGCGCGAACTGATTAACGGGGATGCTGTCACTACCATGACGATGGATAATAATAAAACAGATGTGAAACTCGGGTTGAAAATGGAGGATGTATCTTCACTTGATGAACTTGGAGAGCAGCAAATCACCAATATGATGGGGGTGCCGGTCAAGCTAAAGGACATTGGGACTTTAAAGCGTGCCAGCAGCCGGATGGTAATCACTCATTTAAATCAGAATGAGTATGTGATGGTTTTTGCCCAGATTACCGACAGTAAAACCGGCGATATTGCCAAAAAAGCGGATCAGAAAATCGCGGCTCTTAATTTGCCGGACAATGTCCATTACTACAAGGAAGGCGCTTCGGCGGCAATGGAAGAGGGCTTCAGGAATATGGCGATGGCGATTGCCGTCAGTATTCTTCTTGTCTACCTCGTTATGGTCATTGCTTTTGGCGAGGGAAGAGCACCGTTCGTCATTTTGTTCTCAATTCCGTTTTCGCTGATCGGCGCACTGCTTGGCCTGTGGATTGTCAACGAACCGATTGGGATGCCGGCCATGATTGGCCTGCTCATGCTGAACGGGATTGTCGTCACGAACGCAATCGTCCTTGTCGATAAAGTGAAGCAGTTTGAGAAGCAAGGACTGGCTGCCCGGGAGGCATTGCTCGAAGCAGGCGTCATTCGGATCAGGCCAATTTTGATGACAGCCATTGCCACGGTCGGAGCCCTCATTCCAATGGCGGTTTCCAGCCATGCCGGGATTGTTTCCTCCTCAATGGCGGTTGTCGTCATCGGCGGGCTGGCAACTTCCACGTTGCTGACACTCTTTATTGTCCCTGTCCTGTACAGCCTGTTTCATCCGAAGCGAATGGTTGCGACGATTGCCGATACAGGTTTAGTAGCTGAAAAAGCCGCGGAAGAAAAGTCATTGAAAGGCGTCATTATTAATTCGAAACCAATCTAGAATTTATTGCTAATTCTGATAAATGAAAAAATTTATGCCAAAAGTAGTGAAATTGTCTGATAGATATGGTATAAAAGTATTGGGAGAAAAAAATAACTCGTTTTTTGGAGGAGCCTGTCACCGTAGGGAGTAGTATGCCCTTTGGTTGGCAGGCTCTTTTTGCATGCGTGGAAGGCCTTGGAAAGCAGGGTCCTCCCGACTGCAGAAAAAGGCGTGGCGGAGCCCATTTTGGTGGGTTCCGGTTTTAGAGAATGAAGACGAATTTGGGGAAAGGGTGGAATAGCATGTTAATTTTGCAGCTGGCAATCATTTTAATTGCCTCTAAAGCAGCCGGGAGCCTCAGTGTTAGGCTCGGGCAGCCTTCCGTCCTTGGAAAGCTGCTGATTGGGATTATCCTCGGCCCGTCTGTTCTCGGACTGGTCACTGAAACAGACACTTTGTCTCAAATAGCCCAGATTGGGGTCATCCTGCTCATGTTTATCGCAGGGCTTGAGACAGACCTTGAAGATTTCAAAAAATCCGGCCTGGCGGCTTCATTTGTCGGGTTTGGGGGAATCATTTTTCCGCTCGTCGGCGGCTATTTTATTGGAGGGCTGTTCGGCCTGTCATCATTCGAATCATGGTTCCTTGGCCTCCTGCTGTCGGCGACAAGTGTAAGCATCTCCGTCCAGGCATTGAAGGAACTGAATCAGCTCCAGACGCGTGAGGGGATGACGATCATGGGAGCGGCGGTCATTGATGATGTCGTTGTCATTATCGCCCTTGCCTTCTTGATGAGCTTTGCCGGAGGAGATGTCAACCTTACGACGATGTTCCTGAAAAAAGTCCTGTTCTTCGCGGGGGCCATCCTTGTTGGCTGGAAGATTGTCCCGGTCTTCATGCGGAAGTTCGACGCGCTTAAAGTTTCGGAAACAGTCATTTCATCGGCACTCATCGTTTGCTTTGTATTTGCATATCTCGCCGAATATACAGGGGTGGCTGCCATCATCGGCGCGTACATCGCCGGGATTGCCATCAGTGTGACAAGCTATAAGGATGAGGTTTTTGAAAAGGTTGAAACGATCAGCTATTCGATTTTCGTCCCGGTCTTTTTTACCTCGATCGGGGTTTCCGCCCACTTCGGCGGCCTTAAGGAAAACATCGTCATGGTCACCGTCCTGACCATCCTGGCCGTAGTGACAAAGCTTGTCGGCGCCGGTCTTGGAGCGAAGTTGGCCGGCTTTGGCTGGAACAGCTCGTTAGGAATCGGCTCTGCCATGGTTTCGCGCGGGGAAGTCGCGCTGATTATTGCCGCGATTGGACTTAACACCAAGCTTCTGACCCAGGATTTATTCGCCTCGCTTGTCGTTGTCATTTTAATTACAACGATCGTCACACCGCCGATGATGAAAATTTTCTTTAATCGGGATGCGGGAAAAGTACAGCTTGACCAAACTCATGCCGGCTAGGATCGCAGTTGTGGGCATGCTGAGTGAAATAAAATCCTATAAATAGTAAAAAAACATGCACCTGCCGGTATACGTCCGCCAGGTGCATATTTTTGTTATCCGCCGCATTAGACTTCCTCGCTGATCCTGATGCCGTTTTTGTCCTTAAAGCTTCCGGTCAAAATCGTGATGAAATCAATCAAAACCCAGATGCCGAACCCGCCGAAGGTAACCAGTTGCAGGATGCCGGTCCCAACCTTGCCGACATAAAATCGGTGCGCCCCAAGAGCGCCCAAAAAGAAGCAAAGGACTAATGCGATGATACGCCGCTGGTTCATGCTGCATTCCTCCTCATCTTGACAAAAGTTTCGTTTCCCCGCCTTTAAAGAGAGATTACGCCTCAAAAATTATCCTTCCCCGACAAAATCGTATTATCCCGTTTCCCTCCCGGGCATGTCATGAAACCTTGGACTTCCTGCATATACTGTAAGGATAACTATGCGTAAGCGAGGCCTGAGGAGGAGGAGTTTGGTGATTGATCATAATCTTTTCCATATTGTCCATCTGCTTTATATAAATAATGAAAAAAAGCTAAAGCTTTCCCTTGAGGAGGATCTTCTTTTTGCCAGACTGCTCGAGATGGAGAATTTGCCAGAGCAGTTTAAAGGGCAGCTGAACCACTTTTTGCCGATCCTTGAGGAACATAAACAGGTATTGGAGAAGCTTGAAGCCTTCTATAGCCATTATAAAGAGCTTAAGCCAGCCACGATTGGAATCATCTATCACTCCAAAAGGCATGCGGGCGTTTTGCCGGCGCTGCTGGAAGAAGTTTCTGCTCTTTCCGTTGTTGAAAAGGTGAAGATTATCATCTTTCCAATCAGCGAAATGGATGTGGAAAATAATATGATTAAGGGCATCCTCGTCGAAAATGGGGAAGTCCAGACAGAGGCGCTTACGCACATTCCGAAGATTATCTACAACCTGGCTGCCCATACGAAGCCTGCCAGCATCCGGAAAATCAAGCTGCTGCAAAAATCGGCAACAGTCCAGATCGTTAATCCGGTAAACAGGTTCAGGCAGCTGCATGTATTGGAAATGGTTTCCTCGCTCCCAAGCGGGGGAAGTTTTTTGCCGCGCTTTGCTTTGTTTAACCGAAAAAATCTGCAAAAAATTGCTTCTGACTCCAAATATATATTTTTGCTGCCTGACCGGGCTGCGTCAGACTTCAAGTTAATCACAGCGGAGAAGCGGAGGGACAACGATTGGGTCATCAGTGAGGAAAACCGGAAAGTCCTTTCGGATGGCGAAAACCTTTTTGCTGATTTGCAAAAGAAAATTGGGACGAAAACAGCCTACCTTATCGATGGCAGACACTGTATCCATTTTGAAAACGAGCCGGTCACAATCCGGGTCTATGCCCAGAAAAATGACCGGCAGCACTGGGATATTGTAAACATGGTGGCAAAAACATCGGCCAGCTTTGCCTTTTACAATACGGGCAGCCATTACGATCGGGCGACCGGAAATGATGAAGGGGATACAGGCCGGAAATTGATGGAGTGCGCCTTGACCTGCATCACGTATCTCGGCCACTTCATTCCGCACCTCGGTACAGCCTATCTTGATTTCTATCTGGACCGGGATGGGTCGCCATATCTGTACTTTTTTGGTGGCGCCGAACAAAGCAGTTCGCTCATTCACCCGCTTGCAAGAGGCGGGCGGGGACAGAGCTATTTATCCAATGTTCTTCTATATATGAGCGGAATGCTGAACCAGGAAGCTGTCAGTCATGTGGATTGAAATAAAGGCTTTCCCGAACCAAGAACCAGCCGTCCTTCTCCCTCCTGTACTCCAACCACAAGCCGATGGCAGCAGAGTGAGGATTGAGTTTGGCGGTAGAACGATGGGAGTGAGTTACGCTGCCGGACAGCCGGGGGCAGGGGCGGGTACGGATTTCAAATATCCCGCCCCCTTGTACTGCTCACCATCTTTGATGGAAGGGCTGCTTTTGCCGGAAGGAATGGTCTTTAAGCTTAGACCGGCCGGTGCGGACCAATATCGGCTCGGCCCAGTCATCGGTATGCTGCTTGGGGAACAGCATTATCTTTACAATGATCAGCTGATGGCTGAATGCACTGACGCTATGGGCGCCTATCCGGAAATCGGCGGGCTCATCTATGGATTTAAATGCTCATCAATCGATTGGGAAAAGGAGCAGATTTACGGACTCGCTTTCAACTTTTTGCAAAATAAGTGGGAATACGGGATGTTTCCGTTCCCGGAGGTCATTTATAGGAGGAGCTTCCTGAACGGGGATGAAGAGACAAATAGATTCATAGAACAGCATGGCACTGTTGTATTCAACCCGAAAAAAATCGATAAATATGAAATGTATCTTCTTTTGCAAAAGGATCCTGAGCTTGCGGAATACTTGCCGGAGACGGCACTCCTGACAATGGAAAGCCTTCTTTCGTTTCTGCAGAAACACCGCAAAGTGATTCTCAAGCCGGCGGGACTGTCGCGCGGACGCGGAATCATCGTCATCGAGGAGGTTAACCGGGGAGTATGCCGAATTGCACTAAATCAGGATAGGAAAGGCCGTCTTCCCCTTACAATGGAAATCCCGATATATTTGCTGAAGGAATTTCTTGAAAAGGATTATATTTTTGCAAAAAAGTATATTGTCCAGCAATATCTTGAGATGAAAAAAATAAACGGCAGTTCTTGGGATATCCGTGTCGTCATGCAAAAGGGCGCCGACAGAAAGTGGCATTGTCACGGCATGGAAGTCAGGCTTGCGGCACCGGAACATATCGTCACGAACATTTCAACAGGGGGAAGGGCGCTGCGGATCAATACAGCGCTAAAGCTCGCACATGGGAATAAATACAGCATTAAGAAATTCAAGATGGAGATTATGAATTTTTGCAAGAAGTTCTGTCGGACAATGGACGAGAGAGAACAGGGTTTCGCCGAATTCGGCCTTGATTTATGTCTCGATGCAACAGGGAAGCTATGGTTCATTGAAGCGAATACGAGACCGTCCTTCAACGGGTTCAAAGCCCTTAGCCAGAAGAATTATTTGAAGATTTGCGAGTCTCCGTTCCGCTATGCAGCCGCCCTAAAGAAATTCGAACGAAAAAAATGAAACCCTGTGCTGTTTGTGCACAGGGCTTTCTTGTGTTAAACAAATTTCAGCTGGTGATGGCTTTGGCGGCCTTCTCTTTGTACATTTCCTTATCGGCCAATTCAATCAATTCCTCTGCGGAAATCCTGGAGCCTGGCTCGTATTCATAAAGGCCGTAGCTCGCTGAAAGCTGGAAGCTATTTTGCATTCCGACGTTGAGAAGCTCAAGTTCAATCGCAATCGTATTGAGGACGCTCCTCGCTTCCGCGGCATTTTTTTGCATAAAGACGATGACAAACTCGTCCCCTCCAAGCCGGAAGAAGATGTCCGCCGCTTCAATATTCTCTGAAATCGCAGTACAAATGAGCTTAATCATTTCATCGCCGATTGTATGCCCGTATTTGTCATTAACTGTTTTCAAATCATTAATATCAACGAAACAAAGAGTGAAATCCTGTCCAGCAGGAGATTCCACCAGCTCCTCGAGCATCTCAATCCCGCGCCGCCTGTTCATAATTCCTGTCAGTGTATCGAGGGAGGCGTGCCTGTGTAGTTCCTCTTCCTTCTTCTTAAAAGGAGTAATGTCGGATATGCCAATCAGCATGCAAGGATCTTCCATGTACTCCACTTGTTCAAAATTGAGCACTGCCCAGCGGGAATCTCCGTAGGCCATCATGAAATTCTGGACACTTGCATGGCTGCGCAGCTGCTCCAATACGGATTCCCGCTCTTCAGCCCCAGGGAAAATGATACCCGGGTCAATGGCAGAAATCGGTTGGCTGCCCGTCTGGAAATAGTCTGTTGCCTGCTTGTTCATAAGGATGACTTTATTGCTTTCAAAATTAGCCAGGATCAGCGGAGAGGGGTTCATGTTGAACAGCCTCCGGAAGCTCTCTTCCTTATTCCTGAACCGGGTTTCGTTAATGAAGTTCTGCTTTTGAAAAGAATAGAAACTATAGCAGATTAAAAGGGATACTACCGCGGCTCCGCTTGAATTGATCTGCTTCGTCAAAAGGGCATAATAATTATCTACATTAAAAGGAAGCCTGAGAACGAAAAAAACCTGGACGCAGGCAGCTATAATGAAAAAATGGAGAGGCCTCATCGGAAAGGCAGCCGCAACTGTAATCAGGATGATTAAATAGGCAGCTATCGTACCGGTCATGTGCTGGCTGTTTAGGGAAGAAATTGCCCCGATCAGCAGGTAATAAGATATATATGTATAATTGATAATTTTTTTTGGAAGACTACCGGCTCTTTTATACATGTATAAAAAGACAGCGGAAATCAGGAAACTCGACGTGTGGATCATGAACAGGTTGACCCTGTACTCTATGCGGCCCAATTCCCTGAGAAGAAACAAATCAACGAAAAAAAACAATGGATAAGAAAGAACCAGCATCATTGAGACCAATTTAATCCTCTCAAAAATAAGGCTGTCCGCATAGTTGCGGAATTCACGGCTGGCTTTCTTATCCTTAAAACCTAAACTAAAAAAAGAGGTAAAAAGCCCAGTAAGCGGTCTCATTCGCATCGTCCTTTATTCCATTCTCCTACCATTTTACCATAAAACACAAAAATTCAAGTAAAAAACAAACAAAATAACAGCCTAAATAATCCGAAATTCGGCTCTAATAGGACTAATGAATCAGAAGTGTGGGAGCCGGACCCAGCGCTTCGTCCAGATGCCGGTAAATCAAAGCAGTCTGAGTCATCGTGAAACGAAAAATCCCACGTGTGAATCTTTATAAAACGGCAGCCGAAGCCGGTTGCTTTTGGCGGTGCTTACTCAAATAGAACATCCCCTCAAATGCTTTATGAGGGGAAGTGGATAGAAAGTGATGAACACAAATAATTAAGGCTTTAGGACAACCTTTACCACATCGTCTTCGAAATCATTGAAAATCTGATATGCTTTTGCAGCATCATCGAGCGGAACTTTATGCGTGACGATTTCCGTCGGATCAAACTCGCCATTTGTGATTTTGTCAAAAAGAAGAGGCATATAATGGATGACCGGCGCCTGGCCCATCTTCAAGGTAAGATTCCGCTCCCAAATATGCCCAAGCGGGAAGGCGTTGAAGAGGGCGGCATAAGCACCGGTCAATTGAATAGTCCCGAATTTCCTGGCTGCATTCATCGCAATCTCAATCGCGCTAAGAGTACCGCCTTGAAGGTGAAGCTTCTGGCCGATTTTCTCCATCGCTGATTTTTTGCCGTCAATCCCCACGCAGTCAATAACGACTTCTGCTCCTCCGCCCGTCAGCTCGCGCAGGAACTTGCCGGTATCGTCATGGTCTTCGAAATTGCAAATTTCCGCATTGTTCATCTGCTTTGCTTTCATCAGTCGGTATGGGACATGGTCGACCGCAATGACGCGCTCAGCCCCTTTCATCCAGGCGAACTTCTGCGTCATCAGCCCGACCGGTCCGCAGCCAAGCACGATGACAGTATCTCCGGCCTTCACCCCGGCATTCTCCACACTCCAATAAGCCGTCGGCAAAACGTCCGATAGGAAGAGCAGGGCTTCGTCCTCCAGCTCACATGATTCCGGGATGACAAATGGCATGAAATTCCGGTATGGCACGCGGAGATACTCCGACTGGCCGCCCGGATAATTCCCGAACCGCTCAGTAAACCCAAAGTACGCGCCAGAATCCAGGAGCGGATTCGGATTCGAATTGTCGCACTGGCTTTCCATGTCGTGTTTGCAAAAGAAACACTCACCACATGAAATATTGAAAGGAATGACAACCCGGTCACCCTTCTTCACTTTCGTCACCGCCGGACCGACTTCCTCAACAATTCCCATCGGTTCGTGTCCAATCACATATCCGGGATGCGTTGGCATCGCCCCAAGATAAATGTGCAAATCCGAACCGCAAATCGCCGTCGACGTAATCCGCACAATCAAATCATCATCCTTCTCAATCCGCGGAGCCTCCACCTGCTTCACCTGAATATCCTTCGCACCCTGAAACGTAACAGCCCTCATACACAACCTCCTCCAAAAATATTCCTTCCCCTATACCCCAAAAAAACTGGCACTATGTACTTTGTTGGAAAATGAGGTAATGAGATCGTCCCGAAAAAATGACGTGTCAGTTTTAGGGTGGTTTTTAGTTTGGATTATTTTGTTTAGGTTGGAGGATGATAGGAGTAAGGGCTGCTTTTGTTTGGCGTTTTGTGATAATTTCCGTGGGGCTTAGGATGCGGGTTGTCGAAAAGAGGCGGGAGTTAATTCCTGTTTTTACTATTAACGGAATGTTTACCCTCTATTAACAGAAGCTTAATACGAACCTCTTATACTGAGATTGTATTTTATACACGGGAGGGGATTTTATGGCAATGAAGATGTTGAAGAAAAAGGTTTTGGCGATGACGGCCGTAACGGCGATGGCACTTGGAACGTTGGCGGGTTCTTATTTTACTGGCCCGAGTGCTGAGGCAGATTCTACCTACAACCATAACCATGGCAAAGTGAAAAATGTGATTTTCCTGATACCGGACGGATTTTCCGCATCCTACGCAACGAACTATCGCTGGTTTAAAGGAAAGGAAAGCCAGATGGACCAAATCCTAGTCGGGATGCACCGTACATACTCGGCCGATTCTGAAGTGACCGATTCAGCCGCGGCAGGGACAGCGATGGCCACCGGCGTTAAAACGAACAACGGAATGATCAGCACTTCTCCTGACGGCAAAAAACTAAAAACAATTCTGGAAACAGTTGAAGAAAAGGGGAAAGCAACCGGCCTTGTCGCCACTTCAACCATTACGCACGCGACCCCGGCTGTATTTGCATCCCACGTTGCATCGCGCGCTGACGAAGCGTCAATCGCTCCGCAGCTGCTTGAAAACGGCGTCGATGTTCTGCTTGGCGGCGGGAAAAAATATTTCCCTGATTCATTGATTGCCAATGCGAAAAAGGACGGCTACCAATACATCACGAGCAGGGATGAACTCGCTGGTGCCGCAAAGTCCAACAAGCTGATCGGTCTTTTTGCCGAAGACGCCCTCGCACCTTCATTGGACAGGGATGAAACGAATGAGCCGACGTTAGGGGAAATGACGGAAACCGCTATAAATGTTCTAAAGAAAGGTAAAGATGGATTCTTCCTAATGGTCGAAGGCAGCCAAATCGACTGGGCCGGGCACGATCATGACGCAGCCTGGGCCATGAGCGATGTCGCCGCGTTTGAAGAGGCACTCGCCAAGGCACTTGCTTTTGCAAAAAAAGACGGGCAGACGCTTGTCGTTGTGGCAGGCGACCATGACACTGGCGGCATGTCCGTCGGCGGATATGGCGTCTATGATGCCAACGTTGAAATTCTCCGCAACGTAACCGCAACCGGGGATTATATGGTCACCAAGCTGGATTCCGGCCGCAGCAATGTGAAGGCGGTCGTGAAGGAGTATACCGGACTGGATCTGACCGATGCTGAAGCGGAAAGAGTGCGGACAGCTTCCAAACCGGACATGGCAATTAACGAGATCGTTTCCGAGCGTGCCCGGGTCGGCTGGACGAGCACCGCCCATACCGGAGTAGACGTTCCACTCTATGCGTTCGGCCCAGGTTCCGATCTTTTCAACGGGCTGCATCAGAATACAGATTTGCCTGTTCTAATTGCCAAAGCGATGAAGATTAAATTTGATGGAAAGTAAATAGCATGCGAAGGCACCGTCCGGTTGAAGTGGCGGTGCCTTTTGGTGTGAATACTCTGTTGAAAATACTGGCCCGGCCGCCAGATTGAAGCCAGACGAGGGGAATCCAAATCTTTTCATTCAATCGCCATTTTCCGGTATACTTGGCTTACAGCGGAGGAGTTTTTTCCTCTGCCAAAGAGCATTCAGGTTTCAATCAATGGAGCCGTGGATAGTCGGAATTTCAGGCAAACGCTGCATTTCTGATTATCGGGATTTCATACACAGAATGCATTCGAATATATTTAATGGGGTAAAGTGATGCAGGAGTGGGTTGTTGGAATTTTTGAACAATACCGGGAAGCGGCTGTGCTGGTCATCGTCTTGCTGAATGTAGCGATCAGTATTCTTGGCGTGGTGCCGAGTGTGTTTTTGACAGCGGCGAATATCGTCGTGTTTGGACCGGTCGGCGGGACGGCGATTTCCGCTCTCGGCGAAGCGGCTGGTGCTGCGGTTTCGTTTTTCCTTTACCGAAAAGGCTTCAAGCGTTGGGTGCAAACGAAGCTGCCAGATTCACGCTGGGCTGAAACATTGCTCACGGCCCGGGGGAAGGAGGCGTTCCTTTTGATTATTGGTTTGAGGGTCCTGCCATTCGTTCCGTCCGGACTCGTCACCTTTGCCGCGGCGATTGGCTCTGTCGGTGCAATCACCTTTATTGCCGCAAGTACAATTGGCAAAATTCCTGCCCTGCTCATCGAGGCATATTCCGTCTATCAGGTTACAGAATGGACGGTTCAGGGCAAACTATTCCTGATTGTATTTTCAATAATCGTTATTTATCTTGGATTCAAGAAAAACCGGAAGTAAGTTTTGCAGAAACAGCTTTAAACAGGCAAAATGAGCTCACGCATTTTTTCTTTATGTTGTAGCAACGGAATTGTCAAAGGCCATTTTTCCAAAAGGCTTCAGTAAAAATGATTTGAATAAACTGCGGAGCCCAACAGGGTTTCCGCCGAGTGATACGAAGGAGGGGCTTATATGTCTGAACAATTGGAACTCGCTACTTTCGCGGGAGGCTGTTTCTGGTGCATGGTACAACCGTTTGATGAACAGCCGGGCATCAAGGAGGTTGTTTCCGGCTACACGGGAGGCCATACCGAAAATCCTACCTATGAGGAGGTCTGCACGGATACGACTGGCCATTATGAAGCTGTCCAGATTACGTTTGATCCGTCCGTATTTCCATACAAGAAGCTGCTGGAGCTCTTTTGGCAGCAGATCGACCCGACCGATCCCGGCGGCCAGTTCGGTGACCGCGGCTCATCGTACCGGACGGCAATTTTCTACCATAACGAGGAGCAGCACAGGCTTGCGGAGGAATCGAAGCGGGAACTCACTGAAAGCGGCCGTTTCAGCAAGCCAATCGCCACGGAAATTCTCCCGGCAAAATCGTTTTACCGCGCCGAAGAGAACCATCAGCATTATTACAAAAAGAACGCCTGGCATTATAACATGTACAAGGAAGGCTCGGGCAGAGCGGGTTTTATCCGCGAGAATTGGAAAAAGAAGAAGAGCGAAGAAGAGCTGCGCAGCGAACTGACGCCGATGCAGTACGAGGTGACCCAGAACAGCGCGACTGAGCCGCCGTTCCAAAATGAGTTTTGGAACCATGAGGATGAAGGCATCTATGTTGACATCGTTTCTGGTGAACCCCTGTTCAGCTCGACTGATAAATATGATGCCGGCTGTGGCTGGCCGAGCTTTACGAGGCCGATCAGAAGGAACGAGATTGAGGAAAGGCTTGATACCACGTACGGGATGAGGCGGATCGAGGTGCGTTCGAAAACGGCCGACTCGCACCTTGGGCACGTATTTGATGACGGCCCAGGCCCTGACCGCGCCCGCTACTGCATCAACTCGGCTGCTCTCCGATTCGTGCCGAAGGATAAGCTTGAGGAAGAAGGGTACGGGGAATTCCTGGCTCTTTTTGAAAAGTAGGTGAGTAGCATGGAAAAGGGGAAAACGAAAATATTCGCCCATCGTGGCAGCAAAGGTACCCATCCGGAAAATACGATTCCAGCGTTCCGGGAGGCGCTCCGCCATAGAATCGACGGAATTGAACTGGACGTCCATTTATCAAAGGATGGCGAGTTGGTCGTCATCCATGACGAAAAGGTTGACCGGACAACGAACGGTTCGGGCCGCGTCGGTAGTATGACGCTTCAGGAACTGAAAAGCCTGGATGCGGGTTCATGGCTTTCTTGGGAATTCGTTAACACGACCATTCCCACGCTTGATGAAGTGCTTGAATTGATGAGGGGTACAGGGATTACGTTGAATGTGGAAATTAAAAGCGACATCATTCCGTACAAAGGCATCGAGGAAAAAGTGCTAGATGCCTTGGCACGGTATGATTATCTGGATAAAACAATCATTTCATCGTTCAACCATTACAGCGTAAAAAGGATACAGGAGCTGAATCCAAAGGTAAAAACCGCGATTCTATACATGGAACCTCTTTATGAGCCTTGGGTATATGCAAAAACTGTCGGCGCATCTGCGCTGCATGTTTACCTTCCAGTCGCCTATATGGACATGGTGAAGGAGGCACCCGCGCACGGGTTCCCGGTTAGGGTCTTTACTGTGAATAAGGAAAAGGATATGCGGAAGCTAATGGAGGCCGGGGTAGATACAATCATGACAGATTATCCCGAGCTTGCGGTTTCAATCAGGGATGCTGATGTGTGACTGAAAATCGATGTAGGGCCGTGTTCGGGCTAGAGGAAGTTTCTCTGTGCCCGGATGCGGCTTTTTATATTGGGTTAGGGCTTAGAGAAGGCTTCTCTGTTCCCGAAATTCGAATTTGAAATCAAAACGGGCTTAGAGAGCGCTTGTCTGTGCCCGGATTCTACTTTTGGCCAAGTGTTTGGGCTTAGAGACGGCTTCTCTGTTCCCGAAATTCGAATTTGAAATCAAAACGGGCTTAGAGGGCGCTTGTCTGTGCCCGGATTCTACTTTTGGCCAGTGTTTGGGCTTAGAGACGGCTTCTTGTTCCCGAAATTCGAATTTGAAATCAAAACGGGCTTAGAGGGCGCTTGTCTGTGCCTGAATTCTGCTTTTGGCCAAGTGTTCGGGCTTAGAGAAGGCTCCTCTGTTCCCAAAATCAGAATTTGAAATCAATACGGGCTTAGAGACCGCATCGCGGGAGGTTTCACTGGATGCTTGCTTTGCTGTCATGCGCCAGGCCGCTGATCATGCCGATGAAAACTGGATAAATGGTCATATAAATCAAAATGACGAAGCCGCCGCCAGGAGCAGGTTCGTATTGGGGCGGAATTTGCGGCATGATGGTGATGAAAAGCACATAAATGCTCAATAAATAATACGGAAGCCATAGCACAATCGATAAATAACGGATGGTTCCATGCAGCCATTTTCCTGTAAATTGGCAAAAAGAGAATGACGAGAGAAGCATTGAAAGAACAACCACCGAGAACAATAGGCCGGCCGATCTCGTTTCACTCAATGGACTGATTGCAATAAGCCAATTCCAATAAACATAAACAATATGAAAAAGGCAAAACAGCAATCCATAAAAAGCGGACAGAATATTTAACCGGATAAAGGTTTTCAAACAGTTCCACCCCTCTGAAAAAATCAATGAAACTGACACTTCCTTTTTAACATACCACTCGTTTTCCTTTTATTTCAATACAACCATAAATTTCCCAACTTACAAAGAGACAAAACTTTAAACTTTTCACATAGTTCTTCCTGCCCCACCCTGCTTTACTAGGAAGCCGGACTGGTCCAGATATCCTTTTTACAGATGACAATGAGCCTGGTTTCCCTTAAGATGGAAGGTAAAGGGAACCTTAAAGGCGGGAAGCACTAAAGCCGCCTGGAGTGGGATAAAGGGGGAGTTTTCCATGCAGGTAAAGGTATTTGCCAATCTCCGCGTAATTTGCGGCGGCGTCACGGTCGAGGTGAAGCCGGATGGAAGCCGGGTCATTGATGTACTTGAAAAGATGGTCGAGATGTTCCCGGATATAGAAGATGAAATTTTCACACCGGAACGGACGCTGAAGGATTTTGTTCATGTATACATTAACGGGAAAAATATTGTCCATTTGAACGACCTCGAAACAGAAGTCAATGAAACCGATCAGTTTGCGCTGTTCCCGCCTGTCGCGGGAGGCTGACCAATGGGCGAGAAACTGCTTGAGTTCCGCGGCATCAACCTCAGCCACCTCTGTATGTATTTCGAAGAACTGGGCGGCGCCAAAGTGACGGATGATCTGCCCATCAGCTATAAAGGCGCCAATTGGAGCGCGGAAATCCTGTCAGAAGAGGAACTATCGTTTACAAAAACATTTAAAGTTAATGCTGTACATATCCGATTCAGAGCTGAAACGGAAGAGGCGCTAGGTGACCTTCTCAAAAAATACCGCTATAAAACAACACGGATCGGCGGTTGAATACCCTTCGATACCCGGACGGCTTCCTGCTGTTCCGGTTTTTATTTTCCTCGCGGAAGAAAAAACCTGGCCGCCGGGAAGTTTAGGGGCTCGAATTTTGCGAAAATCTTGGGTATGCTAGAAAGTGCATTCATACTTAATTAAGGAAGGTACGTTTATGGCAAAAAAAGTAATCCTCGATATCGATACAGGCATTGATGACGCTCTCGCCATCCTTTATCTGTTAAAGCATCCGAACGTTGAAGTGAAAGGGCTGACGACCGGTTTCGGGAATGTTGACGTCGCCCAGGCAACACTGAACACCCTCCAAATCGCTGAGCTTGCGGGAGCAGCGGATGTACCCGTCTACGCCGGCGCGGCCAAACCTCTACTCGGGGAATGGAAAGGCCCTGTCGTCCACGTTCACGGTGAGAACGGGATTGGGGATGTTTCGCTTCCTTTGCCAAAAGAAAAAGCCGGGGAAGAACGGGCATCCGACTTCATCGTCAGGGCGGTGAACGAAGAACCAGGCGAAATCTCGATCATTACGGTTGCGCGGCTCACCAATCTCGCCGAAGCACTGGCAAAAGACCCAACTCTTCCGCAAAAAGTGAAAGAAGTCGTCGTCATGGGCGGCGCGGTCACGGTACCGGGAAATGTCACTCCTGTATCCGAAGCGAACATTGCTGGAGACCCGGAGGCGGCCCACATGGTTTTCGAAGCAGGTTTCCCGCTCACCTTGGTCGGGCTCGATGTCACGATGCAAACGCAAATCACCGCGGAAGACATGGCGTGGATGGTCAGCCAGAAGGACGAAACGAATGAGGAACTCATCGAAGCGCTTGATGAGATGATGCGCTTCAGGCTAGCTGCCTACAAAAAGATGGACGGCATCGACGGCAGCCCGATTCACGATCCATTAGCGGTCGCAGTCACCCTCCATCCCGATATCGTAAAAACGGAGCCGATGCAAGTCGCCATTGAAACAAAAGGCGCCCTCTCTTCCGGCGCGACGATCGCCGACCTGCGCGGACGGGATCTCACGCATCCGAATGTGAACGTCTGCCTAGAAGTAGACGCGGAGCGGTTCATCCGTGAATTTGTCGAAGTTGTATCCGGCAAGAAGAGGGAGGTTTTATAAATGAAGAAAGTCATCCTTGATGTAGATACTGGTATCGATGATGCGATGGCAATCGCGTATGCGGCGCATTCCGTGGACATCGACCTGATCGGAATTACGACCTGCTTCGGGAATACGTCTGTCGAGGAAGCAACCAGGAACACCCTACAGCTGCTCGAGTTGCTTGGCCGCGAGGATATCCCCGTTTATCCCGGTGCCGCAGCTCCGCTTTTTAGGCCGCCATTGAAAAAGAAGGCGACATTTGTCCATGGCGAGGACGCGATGGGCAACCATTCATTGCCACTGCCAAAGGCGCAAGCCTCAGGAAAGCATGCGGCCGAATATATGGTTGAAATGATATTAAAGCATCCAAACGAAATTACGCTTGTCTGTGTTGGCAGCATGGCCAATCTGGCCCTCGCTGTCATGAAAGAGCCTTCGATTGTTGAAAAGGTCGGGCGCATTGTCATCATGGGCGGCGCCGCGACTGTTCCCGGCAACGTCACGCCGGCAGCCGAGGCAAATATATATGCAGACCCGGAAAGTGCCGAAATCGTGTTCCGCTCCGGCCTGCCGATCACGATGGTCGGACTTGATGTCACGATGCAGACGCTGCTTCCGCGGGAACAGCTAGACATGTGGAAGGCTAAGCAAACGCCGCTTGGCGATTTCATGGCCCACATTGTCGGCTTTTATATGGACTCTTATTTGAACTTTTATCCGGGCATCCAAGGCTGCGCGCTCCACGATCCGCTGGCGATTGGCGCCGTGATTAATCCCGCTTTTATCAAAACAAAGCCGATGCACATCCAGGTCGATTGCGAAGGGATCCACTCTATCGGCAGGACGGTTCCTGATTTGCGGAACATCCCGGCCAACCCGCCGAACGTCGATGTCGCACTGGAAGTCGATGCTGACGCGTTCCTTGAGCACTTTTTAAGTGTGGTCGTGTGACCGCCATTAGTGCGTTGTAAACAGTGGAGAAGTCCGATTTTCGGAAAGGGACGTCTCTTTGCTTGAACAGCTTTTGTTTTTGCAAGATGGAAGGGTTGATCAGTTGAACAGGACACTTGGAATTCTATCGGTTTTAACAGCCGCCTCTTTATATGGATTCGTCAATACGATTGTTAAGCTCGCATACGCGGACGGTTTCACGTTTGCCGAGCTGACCATCAGCCAGTACGTTTACGGTACGCTTGGCCTGCTGGTGCTCATTGTGGCCACAAGGTCTTTTGGCAAAATAAGCTTTCGCGACTATGCGAAGCTTTTGGCCGTCGGGGGAATAGGCCTCGGCGGAACGAGCCTCGCTCTGTACACGAGCCTTGCTCACGTACCGACGTCCGTCTCGCTCGTCATGCTGTTCCAGTTCACCTGGATTGGCCTGTTGATCGAAAAGTTTGTTTTCAAAAGAAAAATCCGCCGCAACGAATGGTTGGCCGTGGTAATCGTGCTTGCCGGAACGCTTCTCGTCCTTCAGATTACCAGCGTGGATTCCGGGGTCATCAATGCGCCAGGCGTTTTGTATGGGTTTCTCGCGGCAATCTTCTATTCGGTCTTTTTAATTGGAGCCTCGGTTCTGCCGCAAACCATCCCGCAGTTTTATAAAAACGGATTGATGGTTTCCGGAACGCTTGTGCTGCTGTTGATTGGCTTCTCGGTTACCACGCCGATGAGCGGGATTAACCCGTTTGGCAGCGTACTGAAATGGGGTCTGATGCTTGGAATATTGGCCCAGCTTCTGCCGCCGGTCCTGTTCACTTATGGCGCGCCGAAAATTGGCGGGACGCTTACGTCAATTTTAAGCTCGGTGGAATTGCCCGTCGGCATTATCGCTTCCAATCTAATTTTGGGCGAGAAGGTCGTTCTAGTGCAGTGGATCGGGATGCTGTTAATTCTTGCGGGGATTGTCGTGTCGCAGATGAGGCAGCGGGAAGGGTAGAACTCGCGAACCTTGTTTTAGTTGGATGACGTGTTTCAGTGTTGCCCTATAATAAGTAAGAAGGCCCCATCAGAGTTGATGGGGCCTTTAAAAGTGGCGGAAATGAAAATTTCTTTTGCAAATATAGTCTTAATTTCCGAGCAGGTGGCCAGACTCCAGGAGTTCAAGCGCTTTTTCGGCATCGACGTCCCGAACTAGATGCTCGGGCGTCCAAGGGATATAGACGTGGGGCTTAATCCCGCTGCCTGGCAGGTAGTTCTCGTCGGTCCTGGCCAGACGTGAAGTAGGATACCAAAGTTTAAAACTTTCTCCCCAGGTTTCACAGGTAAGATTGCCGTAGTCGGTCAGTCCCATGGTGGGCCGCCCGATGACAGTAACCTTGCTGGATTTTTTGCATACCTCGACGAACGACTCGCCGGAACTTCCGCAATAATCATCGGTGAGAACGATTATTTTGCGCGGACTAGGCATTCCCTTTACGAACAGATCACCTAGCAGTTCGGAAAAATCAAAGGTGACAAAGCCTTTTCCTTTATTCTTTTCCCACTCCCGCTGAAAGATTTGGAGAAAAATGCGCGACTCTTCGGCTTCAGTCACATCCAACTGCGCGGCCAGCATTTTTTGAACCCGCTCAGCATTTGCCTCCGTCGTGTTAAAAATCATATCCGCACCAGTATCAGCAGCCAGGTCGACACCTTCCTCCGGCATGAGGTAGGGTAGAAGAGGATAAAAGCTCATATCGCTGCCGCCGCGGTTCGAGCGTACGTCGATAATCCACGATTCTGCGTTTTCAAGCTCCGTTTTGTTTGCCTCAACCATCGCCAAGATGGCATCCGGGTCCGCGAAATCGGTCAGCGTCATCCATAGCGTCCCCCGCCAGTTTTTGACCGAATATTCGGGCTGATAAGGCTTCTTTTCAAATTGGCTGAATGAAAAAGTCGAAGCAGTTCCATCCTTGTCTTCCAGTTCTCCGTTGGAATAGCGCTGGAGAATCTTGTTCCAGTTTTCCCGCTCCGGATGGGACTCTTTCAGGTAGCGTGAGTGCTTTTTGGATAATTCAGCAATGCTTAGACCGCCAAGGCTGCTGAAAGCGATCCCGGTTTCCAGTCTAGTTTCCTCGGAAACTTCAGTTACATATAGCTTGTCCTCGTAGCGGCGGACTCGGAAGCCAACATCCGTCTGGCCTCTCTTTTGCGCGCGAAGATTCGTAAAAAAGATGTGCTGGTCGTTGAAATCGATTAAATAGTCCTCGACCACTTCAGTAAACGTCTCATCAGTCAGCTTGCTCTCTTTTTCGAGTGATTCTATTTTTGTGAGGAAAAACTCGGGGTTATCCCATCCTTTCTTATCCTCGCAGCCGGCATAGTCATTTTGCATGATGTAGACAATTTCTTTGAAAATATTCTTCATTAGTTAGGCTCCTTTTACATTCGAAGTTGCTTTGATAATTAAAAAGTTCGGCGACTTCATCAGTTTCTCAAAGGATTCTGGCTTCAGTTCTTTAAATTTTGCCGTGGGAATTGGTTCAATTACTTTTTCGATTGCAAAATAGGCGATCGTTTCGTTTAAAATGTTTTGCAGCGGCCTCCGGTAAAACGGCACGTCGAACAATTTCCCATCCTTTCGCCACTGGTCTATGATCAGCTCCATTGAAAAGTAGTTTGGATTCTCAGATAGCTGAATGTCAGTGAACGGATGGTGGATGGAAAACAAGAACATACCATCAGGTTTGAGAATCCGTTTAAATTCGCTAAAAGTAAAGGACCAATCTTTCAAGTAATGGAGGGCGAGCGAGCTGACCACATAATCGAAAGACTGATCGTCAAATGGAAGAGCTTCAGTTAAGTCATGACAAAAAATATTAGCCTTATCACCGGCACGCCTTTTTGCCGCGCTCACCATCTCGGGGCTAATATCGATCCCGGCAACCTTCGCGCCGCGGTTGGCAAGCTCCACCGCATACCATCCAGCAGCACAGCCGGCATCCAGTATCTTTGTTCCTGCTAAATCCTCCGGCAGCTCTGCGAGCATGGCAGGCCGTTCGTATTCGCCGTTATAGAGATTATCTATGTCAACGGACTTTTCATAAGCACCGGAAAGCTTGTTGAAAACCTCTATGATTCTATCCTTCATTGTTCACCTCGTGTAAGTTTCATAATAAGATTGATTGCAACTTATACACTCCTAATCTCTGCAAAAGAATAAAAAGGCTTCTGCCCGAATTGCGCAGAAGCCTTGCATTGATTACTCGATATTTCTTTTCAGACCTGAATGGCTGCTTCAAAATTGTCGCCGCCTGGTATTTCGGTTCCCGGATGAGGCAGGGGAATCGTCCCCGTGCTTCACTCTTAAACTAGCTGGCTGCCTGGTTCTGCTGTTTCAGGGAGAATGCCGAGTTCCCTGAGTTTTTCTTCTGGGACAACGCCGTCTTTCCAGCCGCGGACGTTGTAGTATTCGTCCAGCATGATGTCCATGCGGCTGACGGACCCTGCGCTGTTGCCGGTGGCGGGTTCTTCGGTGAACCTCTTTGGCAGGAAGTCGTCTTCGCGTTTGTTGAAGCCTGCGAGGTTGTTGTAGTAACGCTCCAGGTTGTAGATCCGTTCTCCAGCGAGCATGACGTCGTCGGCTGTCATTGGGATGCCGGTCATTGCGCTATATTGCTCGGCATAGTTCTCGGCATTTTCGGAGAAGGATGAGAATTTACAAATATTCATCGAGTCGGAGAAGGAAAGCAGGTCCTGGAATATTTTCAGGAGCTCGCCTTTTCCTTCCGGCTGCAGACGGTCGGTTGGTTCCGGGATGCCTGCAATCTCGGATGCGACGGTGTAGCCGCGCAGGTGGCAGGCACCGCGGTTGCTTGTCGCGTAGCCGAGGCCGATTCCCTGGATGCCCCTCGGGTCATAGGCAGGAATGGACTGGCCTTTGACCGACATGGACAGCTCAGGCGCTCCCCACATGGTGGTCGCGCGGGCCGGGCCTTCAGCCAGGACGCCACCGAAGCCTTCTCGGTGGGCGATCTTCCTTGTCATTTCAATCATCTTGTCCGCGTCGCCCCAGTCAAGCTTTTCATCAACAATTCCTTTTTCATACGCTTCCATCGTCACGGAGAAGGCATTCCCGAGTTCGATTGTATCGATGCCGTACTCATTGCACGAATCGATCAGGTAGGCGATTGCTTCTGAATTGCTCAGCCCGCTGTTTGCGCCAAGCGCCCAGGCGGATTCGAATTCGAAGCTTTCAACCCGCGTTTTATATTTACCGTCCTTGACTTCGACCTCAATTTTGCAGGCGACCGGACAGGCGTGGCAAGTATTATTCGCGACGAGCAGATGCTCGTTTACATACTCACCGCTATGCAGCTCGGCCTGATCCCAGTTCGTGAATTGGGCGTTTTTTGTTGGCAGTGCGCCGACCTCGTTGATCAGGTTGGTCAGGACGTTCGTTCCGTATACGGAAAGGCCGCCTTTGTTCGGCGCGGTCAGCCCGCCTTCAAGGATAGCTTTAACTGCTTTTTTGTTGGCTTCTTTATACTCGTCTGCCAATGCCGGCTGCGGCATGTTGCCTTTTTGCGCGGCTTTGATGACGATTGCTTTTAATTTCTTATATCCTGCTACCGCAGCAGTACCTCCGCGTCCTGCTGAACGGTCGTGCTCGTTGATGAAAGAGGCATAGCGGACAAGGTTTTCCCCGGCTTGGCCGATTGCCATGACGCTAAGGTCCTCCGCGCCATAGCGGTCCTTCATCGCTTTTACGGTTGCCCGTGTGCTAGTTCCCCACTCGGCGGATGCGTCGCGAAGTTCTGCTTTGCCATCCTCTATGTAGAGGTAAACAGGCCTGTCGCTCTTTCCTTTGATGATCACGTTGTCAACGCCAGCCCACTTCAGGCGCGCCGCAGTCCATCCACCCATATGGGAGTCGGTCACGGTCCCGGTCAGCGGGGATTTCGTTACAACAGCTAGCCGTCCGCTCATTGAAGAACGCGATCCGGTTACCGGACCGGTCATGATGCATAGGATATTGTCCTCCGAGAGCGGTTCCACTTCAGGCCCGTTATCAAGGACATATTTTACGCCCAAGCCGCGCCCGCCGATATACTTCCGTACGTTATCTTCATTGATGCTTCTGTACTCAACTGTGCCACTAGTCAAATCAACTACTACTTCATTGTTCTTGAAGCCGCCAAGATTCATCGATTTGCTGCCCCCTTACTAAAATTTTGTAGGATTAAGAAAACCGGGTATCCACTCTCCCTTAAGAGCGGATCGCCTGGCTTTTTGAGAAAAACCAGGTGCCGCGCCTCCCTTTAGACGGGCGTTCCCATTTTTCTTTTGCGCCGGAAAAAGGACACACCCCTCCCGTTGCAAAAAAAGCTGTACCTAATCACTATTCTTCATTTTGGGTATAAATTCCTTCTTAATTTGAGAACAATTTTAAATTTTTTGTAAATTTTTCTGAAAAGCTTTTATAATGAAAGTATTGTTGTGGGTAAATTTTGAAAGGAGCGGGCGAAATGGAGAGATATTCGCGCCAGATGCTGTTTAAACCGATAGGGGAAGAAGGCCAGAGAAAGCTGCTTGCAAGCCGTGCTGCCATCGTCGGGATGGGGGCGCTTGGCACCGTCATCGCCAACCATCTTGTTCGTTCAGGGGTCGGCTATGTGCGGCTCATCGACCGCGATTTGGTCGAGCTGTCGAATCTTCAGCGCCAAACCCTGTACACGGAGGAGGACGCGCGCAAAAATCTTCCCAAGGCTGTCGCTGCTGCCGACAGGCTTCGAGCAGTGAACTCGGAAATAGAGATTGACCCGGTCATTGCCGATGTGAACCTCGATAATGCCGAGGAGCTCCTCGCCGGCTTCGATGTCATAGTGGACGGAACTGATAATTTTTCAATCCGCTATTTGATGAACGATATTTCAATAAAATTCAATATTCCCTGGGTTTACGGGGGGGCGGTCAGCTCGCGCGGCATGTTCGCCGTTATCATTCCTGGCAAAACGCCGTGCTACCGCTGCCTGTTCCCCGACGCCCAAGCCGGACTCGGCGAAACATGCGACACAATTGGCGTCCTGTCGCCGATTACCGAAATTATCGGTTCCTTCGAAGCGATGGAGGCGATAAAAATACTCGTCGGCGCAGAACACAACCCGAACCTTGAGCAAGTCGACATCTGGTACAACTCGACAATGCAGATGGACATCTCAAAGGGACGCAATCCCGACTGCCCGGCCTGTGGCCAAGGGCAGTTTGATTTTCTCGACCGTTCATCTGATAAACAGGTCGCCTTCACCGCTCTGTGCGGCCGGGACACCGTCCAAATCAATCCGCGCAAAAAGAACCCGGTGGATCTTAAGAAATTGGCTGGCATTCTGCGAGAGGCGGGCACCGTCACTGCTGCCAACCCGTTCCTGCTCAAATTCGAGCCGGACGAGCGAGTCAGCATGGTTTTCTTCAAAGATGGCCGCGTCCTCGTCCACGGCACAAATGATTTAGCAGAGGCGAAATCGTATTTTGCGAGATATGCGGGGGGATGAGCGAAAGGGTCTCTAAGCCCTTCCGGAAGAAATTTTGAGGATTTGGTCGTAGATAGGGGAATTCTGAATGAAGTTTGTTTAGTCTTCATTTATTGAAGGGTGGTTGGCGCCCGCAGCGTGGGAAAACGTATCGTCCGGTCGCCAATAGAGGTGGTTGGCGCCCGCAGCGTGGGAAAACGTATTGTCCGGTCGCCAATAAAAGTGGTTGGCGCCCGCAGCGTGGAAAAACGTATCGTCCGGTCGCCAATAACAGTGGTTGGCACCCGCAGTGTGAAAAAACGTATCGTCCGGTCGCCAATAACAGTGGTTGGCGCCCGCAGCGTGAAAAAACGTATCGTCCGGTCGCCAATAACAGTGGTTGGCGCCCGCAGCGTAGAAAAACGTATCGCCCGGTCGCCAATAGAGGTGGTTGGCGCCCGCAGCGTGGAAAAACGTATCGTCCGGTCGCCAATAGAGGTGGACAACAACTTTTGCATAAAAAACTCTCATAGCTGCAAACTCACTCCAAGTACCACTCCATTCTACTCATCCTGCCTTGGCGGGATGTTTTTTTTGCAAAAGGGTAAGGGTATAGGTATAGAGAACGTATTTCGCTGCGGCTGACATGGGGAGTAATTATGCTGAAACGGAGAATTGAATTTTTATTTGTGATTGCGCTGACGGTGTGCCTGTATATGATTGTATACACGAATGTGCAGCCGCTTTGGAAGCTGGGGTTTGCCCTCCTATATGCGGGCATTATTCTGGTCAGCGTTTTTTCGCTTATACTCGAGAATCGGTCGGCGCAGCACACCTTGCTCTGGATTTATGTGCTGCTGTTCATTCCGCTTCTCGGCTATATTTTTTATTTGTATTCAGGGCAGCTTTATTTGAAAGGCTATTTATTCAAAACAAAGCGCCAGTTGAACCGGAGCCAGTGGGAACGGATGATGAGGTCGGAATCATCGCCTGATTTATCTTTCCTCGTGGAAAGCCAGGAGAATTTCGCGCTATTCGCACGAAAAATGGCGATGACCCCAATTAGTACGGCTTCAAGGTCGGTCGTCTTGAAAAATGGCCAGGAAACGTTTGGGCAGATTATCGACCGACTGCGGGAAGCTAAAAGATTCATCCATATTGAATATTATATTTTCCGGTCTGACCGGCTTGGCAAGGAAATCATTGATATCCTGATTGAAAAGGCGGAGGCCGGAGTCGAGGTGCGGTTTATCTTTGATGCGGCTGGCAGCCGTTCGCTCGTTGCGGCTGATCTTAGGGCGATGAAGAAAGCGGGTATTAACGCGATTCCGTTTTCACCGCTGAAATTCGGCTTTTTCAACCAGAAATTCAATTTCCGCAACCATCGGAAAATCATCATTATTGATGGCAAAATTGGCTTTGTGGGCGGACTGAATGTCGGCGTGGAGTATCTTGGCGAGGATGAAAATTTCGGCTATTGGCGCGATACGCATATGATGCTCGAAGGGGAAGCGGTTTACACGCTTCATACGGTTTTCCTCTTGGATTGGGAATATGTGAGCGGCGAAAAGATGCTAGATTCCGACTTGCTTGAAAAGCATCCGATTGAAAATGAGGTGCTCGATGGCGCGTTACAGGTCGTGGCGAGCGGACCGGATACACAGCAGGGAATCATGAGTGATTTTTACTATGCGATGATGGCGGCCGCGACCCAGTCGATTTGGATTGCAACACCGTATTTCGTTCCAGATGAGTCGATCCGGACAGCGCTTAGGATTGCGGCTGCCAAAGGGCTTGAAGTTCGGATTATGGTGCCGGAAATAAACGATGGCTTCCTGACCCAGTATGCGACGAGGTCCTATTTCCCTGAGCTGCTCCGATCAGGCGCCGAAATTTACTCATATAAAAAAGGCTTTTTGCACCAGAAAGTCATCATCATCGACGGCAACCTTGCTTCCATCGGCACAGCCAACATGGACATGCGCAGCTTCCACCTCAACTTTGAGGTCAACGTCTTCCTTTACGGCACAAGCTCGATCCGCGACCTCGTCGCCCATTACGAACAAGACATGGAAGAAAGCGAAAAAATTGGCGCCGTCGAATTCTACAAACGTGGCCTATGGAACCGCCTCAAAGAATCATTCTCCCGACTCTTCTCGGGAGTGCTGTGAGGCAGTGGGAAGTTCCAGTGTTTCATTTAGGGAGACGGAAGATATTTCTCTTATTTATAGGCTCAATTAAAGATGAGTGTTGATTTTCAATGAAGTTGATTGGAACGGAGGGGACTGACTCCGGCGGGATGAAGCGGCACGTGGAGACCCCATAGGCGTCTAGACGCCGAGGAGGCTCCACGGTCCTCCTCGCGGAAAGCATGTCCCCGGAGTGGAAATCAACAATCAAGGATAAGACAAAAATAGGAAGCAGAACCGCCCCCGTGCTTTCTTATATGTTGGGTTAGCGGTAAAATAAATTTGGATTTTGTTGCAGGAGGGATTGGAAGTGGATGTTATGCAGGAGCGTATTATTAAAGAGTTGCATGTGAAGCCGGTGATTGATCCGAAAGAGGAGATTAGGGATCGGATCGGGTTTTTGAAGGATTATTGCAAGAAGGCGAAGGCGAAAGGGTTTGTGCTCGGAATTAGCGGTGGCCAGGATTCAACGCTTGCAGGCAGGCTTTCACAGATTGCAGCTGAGGAACTTCGGGAAGAAGGGTATGAAGCAAAATTCATCGCGGTCCGCCTGCCGTACGGCTTGCAGAAGGATGAAGACGATGCTCTGCTCGCACTAGATTTTATCAAGGCGGATGAGGAGTATTCGTTTAATATCAAGGATGCCGTTGATGCGGTTAAGGTGGAGTATGAGCGGGCCGGGACTGGCCAGGTTCTTGCCGATTTCCAAAAAGGGAACGTCAAGGCACGGATGCGGATGATTGCCCAGTACGCTTATGCCGGCATGCACGGATTGCTTGTGGTAGGAACGGACCATGCTGCGGAAGCAGTGACCGGATTTTTCACAAAGCATGGCGACGGAGCGGCGGATGTATTCCCGCTGACAGGGCTGAACAAACGCCAGGGCCGTGAATTGATGAAAGAACTTGGTGCTGTGGAGCGGCTTTACTTGAAAGAGCCGACCGCGGATCTGCTCGACCATGTACCGCTTCAGGCAGACGAAACCGAACTCGGCATTTCTTATGAGGTCATCGATGACTACCTTGAAGGCAAGGAGGTTTCGGAAGAAGACGCTGCCAAAATCGCCAAGCGCTTCACCATCTCCGAACACAAACGCCACACTCCCGCCAACATTTTCAGCGAATGGTGGAAGCAGTAATAAGGCAGACAACTCAACAGAAGTATAGCGGCATCCACTCTTAAAACGAGGGATGCCGCTTTTTGTTGTGAGGCACTGGGCCGGCTCCTGAACTTTTTTCGAATAACAAATGAAGCAGTGGGAATGACCATATGATTCTTTCGGGAAACGAAAGGAACTTAAAGGATTCGCTGAATTTTCACATGTACGAAGGAAGTGATGAATTTTATGCCCTTATAATTGAAAAGTAAATTCTATTATTCAGGAGAGGGTGCCAGTGAAGAGAATAGCTTGGCTAGCTGCTGCGATTATTTTTGTGGCAGGTGTATTTTCAATTAAGTATTTCACAATGCTGCTTGACTCAAAGAATTCCGCGGAGGTGATTACCCGCACGTACGAATATGATCAGGATTTTTCCAATAAAAATACGCTGGTCTCAGCCGCTGATCGGATTTTTATTGGGGAAGTTCTTGAAGAAAAAGAACGCAGCACACACAATGGCCAGCCTGCAATCCTTTATGAAGTTCGTGTGACCCAAAATATAAAAGGAGCCCTTCTGGGTGGGATTACTGTCATTCGGGATGGGGGCTATTATAAGAAAGAAGGACAATTGTTTCTTCTTAAGTACGAAGACAATCCGTTCCTGAAAAAAGGACAGATGTATCTTTTTACTGTTTTTCAAGACAAGGAAGGCATATATTGGTCAATGCCGAAATACGGAGCAGAGGAAATCCATACAGAAGAACAGAAATATGAGCTAATAAATGAGATTAAGATGTTATTAGACAATTGAACTGTAAATAGCGCAGCCAATCTAATTTGGCTGTATTTTTGTTGGCCATGTGGTGGTGTCTGCCACAGAATGTTTTAGGAATTTTCATAATTCTGTTGGATTGTGTTTCGTTTTGGGGAGGCTTTGGCTTTTATAATGGAGGAAATCGGAATCGGACTAAGTAATGGGGAGGTTGGATGTGGTGGAGGACCGGATGTCGGAGCGGCGGTTTCTTGGGTATGTGCTGGCGGCGATTATGGCGCTGATGGGGGTTCATGTATTTCATCCCCAGCTTGTGAAAATATACGATCCGGTGAATTACGTTTCGTTTCATGCGATTCTCGAGTTTTCCAGCATCTTCATCTCCTTTATGATTGTGCTATTTTCCTGGCGGGCACTCAAGCAGAATAACTCGGCCAAGCTGCTTATTCTTTTATTCGCTTTTTTAACGGTGGGAATGGTCGATTTGCTGCATACCTTGAGCTTTAAGGGAATGCCGCATTTCCTGACTGAAAGCTCGGTTGCGAAGGCCACTTGTTTTTGGGTTTTTGCGCGGATGGTTGAAGCCATTCTAATGCTGGCAGTACTTGTCATGCCTGACAGAAGGATAAGGAAAGATTGGCGAAAACCAGTCCTTTGGGCATCTATCCTGCTGACATCATCCATCATGGCAATTGTTTTTATTTTTGAAAAAAGCTTGCCCGTCCTTGTCGTCGAGGGGCAGGGAACAACCTCCTTGAAAAACGGGCTCGAATATTTCATCAGCTTCCTCCATTTTCTTTCGCTCATCGTCTGCCTGTATCACTATTATCTCGAAAAGAGCAACGTCTATCTGAATTTGGCGCTCGCGTTTACGTTCCTGTTTTTTTCAGAAATGATTTTCACCGTCTATCAAAGTGTGTTTGATCTCGATAATTTTTCCGGCCACATCTTCAAAGTGCTTGGCTACTACTTTATCCTGAAAGGGATCTACTATTTGCTTAAGCCAGGCAAGAAAACCAGCGCGGAATCAATCGTGAAGAAAAGCCCCGGAGCCGTTTTTTCTTTTGCAAAAATGGACGGCCAATTTGTTTTTTCCTATCTTGAAGGCGGCCTGCTTCGCGAGCTAGGCATGAAGCCTGGCCGAATGGCCGGCACACAAGTTGAAGATCTCCTTCCGTCCTCGGCCGGCGCAGTTGTCGACCATTGCAATGATTGCTGGGACTCCGGCGATAAACATACCTTTGCTGCCTTTTTGAAAGAGCGGCACCTCATCATCTCACTCTCCCCGGTCATGCAGGAAGGCGTAGTGATTGAAATATGCGGTTCCGCAACCGATGTTTCGGCGTTTGTTGAAAAGAACAGCAGGCACATGGATAAAAGGAAGAAGCCCGCCAATGATAAAAAGGAAAAGCTTCTGAGAACTCTTTAAAAATTTGCCTGGTACGATGGCGGGACAAAAGACGTCCAGCTACGGTGCCAGGCTTTTTTACATCCCGATCCGCTCTGCCAATTTACTCCAAGTATCCAAATTGTTCCGTTGACAAAAGGTACGCAAGCCCTTATCCTGTATAAGGACATTTTAATCCGATTATTGAAAATTGAATTCATATATCCTCATCAGCTCAAGATGAGGTAGAGGTCGCGGTTTTTATGAGTAATCCGGAAGAGGGGCAGGGACCCCGCCGATGCCGGATGAAAGGATCAGCCGCCGAAGCGCCGCATGTCTCTGTTTGCGGCAGCTGGGACTGTATCCGAACAGGTGCAGGACTGTCATGGGAGAGCCATGATGAACTATCCGTTTTGTCTGATGCGGCACGCACACACTCCGTATCAGGGTGTGTTTTTTTGTGCCTTTTTGCAAAATCGATCTTATTTGCGAACTTAAACGATAGGTTCTAAATGATTTTCAAGACTTGCCAAACTAGATGGCACTTTTTTGCGTAAAACTTATTGCAAATACAATGATTCCCAACAACTTGAGCATCCAGAGGAACAGGAAGGGGTCAATCTTAATGGAGAAGCAAGGTAAACTTGGTTTATGGATTTTAACGGCACTTGTCGTTGGCAATATGGTCGGTTCGGGCATTTTCATGATTCCGCGTTCGCTTTCGGAGGCTGCGAGTCCTGCCGGCGTCCTGATGGCATGGGGGCTGACCGGGTTCGGCGTCCTGATGACGGTTCTCGTGTTCGGCAACCTCGCCATCCGCAAGCCGGAGATGCAGGGCGGACCGCAAATTTATGCAAAAGAACTTTTCAAGCCGGGCACACAGGCTTCAACGCTGTCAGGCTTCATGGCAACATGGGGCTACTGGATCGGCAACCTGGCAGGCAATATTGCCATCATTACTACGTTCGCAGGCTATCTGTCAACATTCTTCCCGATTTTGACTAGCCAGGCGGAGTGGTTTACAATTGGCGGCCTTACGGTCAAGGTCGGCAACGGGCTGACATTCATTGTTTGTACGATGCTGCTTTGGGCAACCCATTTAATCATCCTGCGCGGAATCGAAAATGCCGGCCGGCTTAATTTTGCCGCGACTGCAGCGAAGGTCGTCGGTTTCGTGCTGTTCATCATCGTTGGTTTATTCGCCTTCAGCAAAACAAATATCCTGCCGCTCACAGCGCCACGAGTGGATGCAAGCGGCCAGACAATCGGCCTGCTTGGACAGGTGAACTCCGCTGCATTGACAACCCTTTGGGCGTTCGTCGGCGTTGAATCCGCCGTTGTCTTCGCTTCAAGGGCGAAAAAGCCGATCGACGTCAAGAGGGCATCCATCCTTGGCTTGCTGATCGCGCTCGCGATTTATATCGGCATCTCGGCCCTGGTCATGGGCATGCTCGGCCAGGATGAGCTGATTGCTTCGGACAAGCCGTTGATCGATGCGATTATCAAGGTCCTTGGCCCGGCCGGCGGGCAGGCGCTCGCGGCGCTCGGGCTCATCAGCCTGATCGGCTCAACGCTCGGCTGGGTGATGCTGAGTGCGGAAATTCCGTTCCAGGCCGCAAAACAAGGTCTGTTCCTGCCTTCATTCCAGAAAGAAAACAAAAAGGGCATCCCAGTATATTCGATGGTCATCACCAACGCGCTCGGACAGCTGTTCATTTTCTCGACCATCTCGAACTCGATTTCGCAGGCGTTTGAATTTGTCATCATCATCGCAACGCTGTCGTACCTCGTCCCGTATTTCATCGCGTCGCTGTACCAGCTGAAGCTTGTCATCACCGGTGAAACGTATCTTGGCGACCGCTCTCGCCTGACTGACGGCATCATCGCCGCGATTTCAACGATATATTCCACCTTGGTCATCATCGGCGGCACCGCCGACCTGAAGACCTTTGCATTAGGCATGTCCCTCCTCGTGAGCGGAATCTTCTTCTATGGTCCGCTTCGGAAGGGAAGGAACACCACTCTTGCCGGCAAAAAGAAAGCTACTGCGTAAATAAACATGCAGAGTATAAAAAAGAACCACCCAAACAATTAAGCCTGCCAGGCCTGCCCTGGCAGGCTGTTTTTATTGTCTCGTTGCGGAGCGGCTGACCTGGACAGGGCAGGCACTATGCAAAACGTCCGGCGTGCTGGGACATTTTCCCGTAGGCGAACCGTGCGCGTTGTCCGCTTTTGCCAAAAATAACCCCTTAAATCCCAGTATTTTCTATAACACGATTAATCTTAAACAGTCAGGGTAAAATACTGATAATTATTCTTTGACAGACGGGCTTTCTGTGTAATATGATGTTTAATGTTGACCAAACCAATCAGAATTAGGGGGTATTGAATGTGAAGAGGTTTTCCTTGCTGTTTGCACTTATGCTGAGTCTTGTTTTAGTGGTTGCTGCGTGCGGGACGAGTGGCGGTGACAATGCGAAAAACAATGATAATAAAGAAGAAACGAAGAGTGGCGCCGGGAATGATGTGCTGGCGAAGGTGAAGAAGGAAGGCAAGCTCGTTGTTGGGACTGAGGGTACATATCCTCCATTTACGTTCCATGATGACAAGGGCAAGCTGACTGGCTTTGATGTTGAGGTTGCCGAGGAGGTTGCGAAGCGCCTTGGCGTGAAGGCTCAGTTCCTTGAGACGCAGTGGGACGCGATTTTCGGCGGGCTTGATGCAAAGCGTTTTGATATGATTGCGAACCAGGTGGGCATCCGTCCGGACCGCGAAGAGAAGTATTTGTTCTCAATTCCGTATATCACTTCGACCGCAGTCCTTGTTGCGCATTCCGACAATGATAAAGTGAAATCGTTCGAGGATATGAAGGGCTTGAAGTCGGCGCAGTCGATGACGAGCAACTATGCAAAAACGGCCAAGGAATACGGTGCTGAAATTGTCAGCGTAGAAGGTTTCAACCAGGCGATCGAGCTGATCAGTTCAAAGCGCGCCGATGTGACAGTCAATGACAATCTGTCCTTCCTCGACTTTAAAAATAAGCGTCCTGAAGCGAAGGTGAAAATTGTCGCGACTTCCAAGGATGCTTCAAAGAGCGGCCTGATGTTCCGCAAAGACAGCGAGTCGCTTGTGAAGGAAGTCAACAAGGCGCTTGAAGAGATGATCAAAGACGGTACGTACAATAAAATTTCCGAGAAATGGTTTGGCGAAAATGTACTTGAATAGTATTTTCGCCGACCCGGCCCGGATTGACCGGCTCGTCACGATTGCAAAAAGTTCCCTCCTGCCGCTGGTGGAGGGGGCTATTTATTATACAATCCCGCTGACGCTCATTTCTTTCGTTGTCGGGCTTGTGCTGGCGATTTTGACCGCGCTGGCGAGGATTTCGAGTTTGAAGGTGCTGAATGGAATCGCGCGCTTTTATGTGTCGGCAATTCGGGGCACGCCTCTGCTGGTGCAGCTTTTCATCCTCTTTTACGGTCTGCCGACTGTCGGTATTGTGATTGATCCGTTCCCGGCGGCGGTGATCGGCTTCTCGCTCAATGTCGGCGCCTATGCGTCTGAAGTCATCCGCGCGGCGATATTGTCGATCCCAAAAGGGCAGTGGGAAGCAGGCTATTCCATAGGCATGACGTATCCGCAGCTGCTGAAAAGGATCATTTTGCCACAGGCTGCAAGGGTTTCGGTGCCGCCGTTGTCGAATACGTTTATCAGCCTTGTGAAGGACACGTCGCTTGCGGCGATGATTCTCGTGACGGAAATGTTCCGGCGCGCCCAGGAAATCGCGGCGACAAACTATGAGTTCCTGTTGCTTTACACCGAAGCGGCGCTGCTTTACTGGATTATCTGCTTTGCGCTGTCGATTGGCCAGGGCAAACTGGAAGCGAAGCTGGACCGGTATGTTAAATAGTAAGTCGTGGCTTTGTGGCAGAGAACGCGCTTTATCGAACGGAAATCTGTCTGCTCGGGCAGTTAGCGCCACGTTGAGGGGGATGGAAGGATGAGTATTGTGAATGGAACGGGCGGGAATGCACCGATGATTTCGATTAGAGGGTTATATAAACAGTTCGGTGATCTTGGGGTGCTGAAGGGGATCGATTTGGATGTCGGGAAAGGGAATGTGGTCGTCGTGATCGGCCCGTCCGGTTCCGGCAAAACAACCCTCCTCCGCTGCCTCAATATTCTCGAGACGCCGACGAAGGGACGTGTGACGATTTCAGGCCATACACTCGATTTCTCTTGCGAAGTGCCGAAGAAAGGCATCGCTTCGTTCCGGAGGCTGACGGGGATGGTATTCCAGAGCTACAATCTGTTTCCGCATAAGACTGCGATCGAGAATGTGATGGAAGGGCCGGTTATTGTCAAAGGCGAGAAAAAGGAGCAGGCACGGCAGAAGGCGGCGTTGCTTTTGCAGAAGGTCGGCCTTGGGGATAAATTGGATTTCTATCCGCATCAGCTTTCAGGCGGGCAGCAACAGCGGGTCGGCATCGCCCGGGCACTTGCGATGGAGCCTGAAGTGATGCTGTTCGATGAGCCGACGTCCGCGCTTGACCCAGAGCTCGTCGGCGAGGTGCTGAAGGTGATGAAGGATTTGGCGGCGGAGGGAATGACGATGGTCGTCGTCACCCACGAAATGCGGTTCGCCCGCGATGTCGCGAATGAAGTGATTTTCATGGACGGGGGCGTTGTCGTTGAACGCGATTTGCCTGAAAACATCTTCACAAATCCGAAGCACGAACGGACACGTCAATTTTTGAATTTGATCCAAGCGGAATAGAATTTGGATGTGGAATGCGCTAGCCTTGATGGCTGGCGTTTTTTCTTTTGGCAAAAATGGAGCCGGGGAAGCTTTGCGGAAGGAAGAATGGGCGTCTTTGCTATGTGGGGGGCGGAACATTTCCTTTCTAAACGCCCGAAGGTTTTGAAAAATGCATCTTCGGTCGAATAGGAGTGTTCTAAACGCCCGCAGCAACGGAAAAAAGAAGTTGCGGTCGAATAGGAAGGTTCTAAACGCCCGCAGCAATGGAAAAAAGAAGTTGCGGTCGAATAGGAGTGTTCTAAACGCCCGCAGCAGTAGAAAAAAGAAGTTGCGGTCGAATAGGAAGGTTCTAAACGCCCGCAGCATCAGAAAATAGAAGCTTCGGTCGAATAGGAGTGTTCTAAACGCCCGCAGCATTGGAAAAAAGAATCTGCGGTCGAATAGGAGAATTATAGAAACCAGCACAACCCGAATAGGTTTTTTTGCAAAAAAAAGCGCTGGCTTTTCGGCCGGCGCGTTCGTCTGGATTACTTAGTATAATTTCGCCTTTTTAGTTTGGCGGTCAGGTAACGTGGTTTTTTTGAGATCACGACGAGTGAGGTTACGAATGAAATGCCCAGTATGGTTGGGACAACCCATGCCAAATGATCGATTGGTTCCATGATGGTGGTCTCCCCCTTAATTGTATTTTCTCATTGTTTCTCCTTTACCCTCTTTTTAACGAGATAAAACGTGGCTTCCTAGGCACTTCGTTACGGATCTTCCCATAAGTATTTTGAAATTTTTGCAAAAAATGTTACAAATATTTCTTTTATCGAAACTTTTTGTATTCTTTCCCGTATAACTTACTGTAAAATAAAAGGGAAGACGACAATCGGGGGTGATGGCAAATGGAAACGATTAATGGTGTACCTATTGAGACGATTTATTTGTACAGCCTGATTATTGCCGGCGCATTTACATTGATTTATGTGCTGTTCAGCGATTTGTTGTCAGGCTTGTTGGACAGCCTGGATTTTATGAATCCCGTCCTTTTATTTTCATTCATTACATTTTTGTCGGCCGGCGGGTTTATTTTTGAAAAAACGACTAGCCTTTCGTCGTTGCTGATCTTCGGGATTTCCGCGGGTATCTCGGCCATTCTGGTCACGCTGCTGAATGTGTTCGTCCTCGTGCCGCTTTCTCAGGCGGAGGCGTCGCTTTCCTACAACGAATCCGACCTGCGCGGACGGATTGGGAAGGTGATCACTTCGATTCCGGCGGATGGGTTCGGCGAAGTGATGATTGACAGCATCAGCGGGCGGATCGCAAAGCCGGCAGCAAGTTTTGACGGCGGGGAAATCGGTTTTGGCAAAGATGTGTTGGTCGTTGATACAGCCAACGGAGTGCTTCAAGTCGCAGTAAAAGAGAAAATCGAAAACGAGTGGATTTAGGAGGAGATTGAATGATTGATTTGACATTGATTGCAATAGGTGTAGCGGTATTTATCGTTATAGCGCTTCTGGCTGTATTCGTCACGAAGTATAAAACAGCCGGCCCTGACGAGGCGCTGATTGTTACAGGCAGCATGCTTGGGAGCAAAAACGTCCATATTGATGAGTCCGGCAATAAAATTAAAATTATCCGCGGCGGCGGTACATTCATTTTGCCAGTGTTCCAGCAGTCCCAGCCGCTTAGCCTATTATCGAGCAAGCTTGAGGTAACGACTCCGGAAGTTTACACAGAGCAAGGCGTTCCGGTTATGGCAGACGGCGTCGCGATCATTAAAATTGGCGGATCCATTTCGGAAATCGCCACAGCAGCCGAGCAGTTCCTCGGTAAAGCGACAGCAGACCGTGAGAACGAAGCGAAGGAAGTCCTTGAAGGCCATCTTCGTTCCATCCTCGGGTCAATGACAGTTGAAGAGATTTATAAAAACCGGGATAAATTTTCCCAGGAAGTCCAGCGTGTCGCTTCCCAGGACCTTGCAAAAATGGGTCTTGTCATCGTTTCATTCACCATTAAAGATGTCCGTGACAAAAATGGATACCTTGATTCGCTTGGTAAGCCGCGAATCGCCCAGGTTAAGCGCGATGCCGATATCGCAACGGCCGAGGCAGAAATGGAAACCCGCGTCAAAAGGGCGGAAGCCGCGAAGTCAGCGAAGCGTGCCGAGCTTGAGCGCTCAACTGAAATCGCTGAAGCCGAAAAGATTAACCAACTGAAGGTTGCGGAATTCCGCGCCGAGCAGGACGCCGCGAAAGCCCGCGCCGACCAAGCATACGACCTTGAAACAGCCCGCTCGAAGCAGCAGGTAACCGAGCAGGAAATGCAAATCAAGATCATCGAGCGCCAGAAGCAAATTGAGCTTGAAGAGAAAGAAATCCTGCGTCGTGAGCGCCAATACGATTCAGAAGTCAAGAAAAAGGCCGATGCAGACCGTTACTCGGTTGAGCAAGCGGCAGCAGCTGAAAAGGCGAAGCAAATGGCTGAAGCCGAAGCGAACAAATACCGGATTGAAGCGATGGCAAAAGCGGAAGCCGAGCGCATCCGCCTAGACGGTCTTGCAAAAGCGGACGCTGTCCGCGCGCAGGGTGAATCCGATGCTGAAATCATCCGCCTGAAAGGTCTTGCCGAAGCAGAAGCGAAGCAGAAGATTGCTGAAGCGTTCGAACAGTTCGGCCAGGCAGCCGTTATGGACATGATTATGAAGATGCTTCCTGAATATGCGAAGCAAGTTGCGGCCCCGCTTGCCAACATCGACAAGATTTCCATCGTCGATACGGGTAGCGGCGGTGCCAACAGTGGCGCTAACCGCGTGACAGGCTATGCCACGAATCTTATGGCCGGCCTGCAGGAAACCCTTAAAGCTTCCAGCGGCATCGACTTGAAAGAACTGATTGAAAGCTATGCCGGCAAAAATACCCTTCGCCAGGGAATCATTGAGGCGGCTGTGAAAGATGAGGGGCCAAAAGAACCGGTTAAAATGTAATTGAAAAGCCGCTGAATCTTGCTGGCTATCGGCATGGGTTTGATGTTATGCAGGCTTTGCGGACCGGGATTAGTCTGCAGATGATACGGCCGCACAGGGTTTTCAGTAACCATTCGAGATCCCGAATCATATACTAATAAATCGAAGAGCCATTCCTGTTAAACGGGAGTGGCTTTTCTTTTTGGGCTCTTTTTCCGATATGATAATGGGTTTAGGATTTTGTTGGTTATTTTGTTAGCAGATTGCTAGCTTTATCCGTGGATTTTTGGATTTATCCGTACATTTTTTGTTTTATCCGTGAGATTTGTGAAGATATCCGTACTTTTTTTGATATATCCGTACTTTTTTCAGTTTACCCGTAATTGGGTGCCACATGAGATTTTCTTCCCTCTTGAAAGAAGCGCCGCAACGGTTCCTCTGAACTACGCATGATGAGTATTCCCCCAAACTTGATTACGGTCAAGTTTTTTATTTGTGAGGTGATGTATGGTTGGGATGAGGTTATTACATGGAGGGATGGAGATGAAGGCGGTTGTTGTGTTTGCGAGTATGACGGGGACGACGGAGTTGATGGCGGATGTGATCGGGGCGGAGTTGGCGCAATTTGGAGTTGAGGTTGTGCAGAAGGATGTGTTTGAGGCGCATGGCGGGGAGATTGTCGATTTTGATTTGATTTTACTTGGAAGTTACACATGGGGTGATGGTGAGTTGCCGGATGAGATGGCCGATTTTTACAGCGAGCTTCTGGAAGTGGATCTTGCCGGGAAGCGCGCCGCCGTATTCGGGGCGGGAGACTCTTCCTACGAACACTTTGCGATGGCGGTTGATATTCTGGAAGAAACATTGAAAGCACAGGGATGCGTACTCCTCATTGACGGTGTGAAAGCCGATGGGGAGCCGGAGGAGGAGTTGAAAGAGATGTCCAGGTCTTTTGGCAAAAAAGTCGCACATGCCTGCGGACTGGCGGAGGTGCATTGAGTTCATAAAACTGGAGCCGGTATTATGTCAAGCTAGCTTTATGTATGGCTAGCCGATTTCGAAATGCCTCAGTACCGCCTTGTCCAAAAAGAATAGTAGTTTAGTTACAAACAGTTTTATGGGGCGCAAAAAATAATTAAACGGGGGGATCTACGATGAAAAAAGCAGTCTACCAACTGGATACGCTAACATGCCCATCTTGTGTTAAGAGAATTGAAACAGCACTCATCAAGACGGCGGGAATTATCTCGGTAAAGGTGTTATTCAACTTAAGCAAGGTAAAGGCAGAATTTAATGAAGAGCAAATCAGTGCAGACCGAGTCGGAGAAACGCTGAAAAAGCTTGGATACCCGGTTTTATCAGCGAAAGTATCGTGAAAGAGCCCAACCAAAAGAAGCCAATTCAAAAGGAGTCCTATCCAAAAGGAGCGAAGCGACAAGGTCCCATGCCAAAGAGTCCCAATCCAAAAGGAGCCGACATTTGATCCGGAGCAAATTAAAGAACAATATTCAATAACGCAAGAATCCAAGTGTAGGGAACTTTCTCTAAGAATGGCAAGAATCCAAGTGCAAGGAACTTTCTCTAAAAATGACAAGAACCAGTAATTTAATCTCTTGCGCATTATTTATCATGGCCCGCTCCGCGAACAGCATGGAAGAGGGCCATTTTTCGTGGCTTCCTGGTTAAGTGTGATTACGTTGCAAAAGTTGTCCGATAGCGGCCGCTGAAGGTTTTTCTTTTGCAAAAGGGGGTTGAATGGGGTTGATCTGTTACAAATGAAATCGAGGATGGTTTTCTAGAGATTTTTATTTTTCGAGGAGAAACTTGATTGGCGTCAATTACGGCGGGGGGCTTCTCGATTATGATATAGGAAAAATGGAGGAGTTGGTTTGGGATGGTGGCGAGATATAAAACTAGGTTGATGGCGGTAGCATTTGTGTTGATTGTGGCGGGATTTTCGGCGGGGTGGCTGGGGGTTTCGGGGGTGAAAACGGCTGCGCTGGCGGTTGCGACGGTGCTGGCAGGGGCGCCGATTTTCGCTAAGGCGGTCCAGTCGGTGCGAATGAGAGTGTTCAGTATTGATGTGCTCGTGACGATTGCGGTGGCTGGGGCTGTTTATTTGGGCGAGTTTACGGAGTCGTCGGTCGTGACGTTCCTGTTCCTGTTCGGCGACTTTCTTGAGGCGCGGACGCTTGAAAAGACGCGCTCATCGATCAAGAAGCTGGTTGACATGACGCCGCAGGAAGCGACTGTGATTCGCGATGGAGGAGAGCAGACGGTGCCGGTCGAGGAAGTAGTGATTGGCGACCGGGTAATCATCCGGCCTGGCGGAAAGATTCCGGTTGACGGGACAGTCGTGTCCGGGCGGGCGCACTTGAACGAGGCGGTTGTGACCGGTGAAGCGGTGCCAGTCGGGAAAACGTCTGGCGACAAGGTTTTCAGCGGGACGATTGTCGATAACGGGTACATCGAGATTGTCGCGGAAAAGGTCGGGGACGATACAACGTTTGCGAAAATCATCGAGTTGGTGGAGGAGGCCCAGGAGTCGAAGTCCAAGGCAGAGAAGTTCCTTGATTCGTTCTCGGCTTTTTATACACCAGCGGTACTGGTGCTGGCGGTGCTCGTCTATGTGGTTACAACTGATTTGAAGCTAGCGATTACGTTTCTTGTCATTGCCTGCCCGGGCGCGCTCGTAATTGGAGCGCCGGTTTCAAGCGTCGCCGGAATTGGGAATGGCGCTAAGCATGGGGTTCTTATTAAGGGCGGGGAAATCATGGAGATGTTGTCCAAGGTGGACACAATTGTTTTTGATAAAACCGGGACGTTGACGAAGGGAAAGCCGGAAGTAACCGATGTGAAGATTTTTGCCAAAATGGATACAGAAGGGCTTTTGCGACTGGTGGCTGCGGTGGAAATGATGTCCGAACATCACCTTGGCCGGGCGATTGTCAGTGATGCGGAGGCAAGAGGGCTTGATTTCGTGTTGCCGATTGAAGACGGGGAAGTGGTGAAGGGGCATGGCATTAGGGCAGTTGTCGATGGAGCCCGAATTGTAGTTGGGAACCGCGCTTTGATGGAGCTGGAGGGCGTTTCGCTTACCCGAGCGGCCGATGATTATGCAGTGGGAAGGGAAAGAGCAGGGAACACAGCCGTTTTTGCTGCGGTCGAAGGGGAAATTGCGGGCATCATCTCCATTGCCGACCAGATACGCGATGATGCTCCAGAGGCACTGGTGGAGCTGCGGAGAAATGGCATTAGGCAAATCATCATGCTGACAGGGGATAATCGCCATACTGCTCAGTTGGTGGCCGCCCGGCTTGGGGTTGATGAGTTTGTTGCGGAAATGCTGCCGGAGGAAAAGGCGGCTTTTGTGAAGCGGCTGAAGGCCGAGGGACGGGTAGTGGCAATGGCGGGCGATGGGATTAATGACGCGCCGGCGATTGCGACTGCCGATATCGGACTGGCGATGGGCGAGGGCGGTACGGACATTTCGATGGAAACGGCCGGCGTCGTGCTGATGGCTGATAGACTCGGCCAACTGTCACACGCCTACTCCCTGGCAAAAGCGACCATCCGCAATATGAAGCAAAACACGTGGTTTGCGATTGGGACGGCGGCGGTGCTGTTGATTGGCGTCCTGTATGGCGCTGTGCATCTTGCTTCCGGCATGTTCATCCACGAAGCGAGCGTAGTGCTTGTCATCCTGAATGCGATGAGGTTGACCAGGTTTGGGCCACGGGTTGGTTCTGATTTTGGCAAAAAAAAGGGCAAGACCCGGGCTGGCGGTGCGGAGATTGTTTCGCGGTAACGGTTAATGAAGATTTCGGGTAGTGGAGTGGAAGGATTTTTGTTGTAGGTACGCGGTAAGGGCTGGAGTGGTGATTTCTGAATAATTGATGGGTTGTGCGCGGTCGGGAGCGGAAGTGGAGGTTTCAATAGGAGGAATAAAAGGGTTCTTCGGTAGATTCGCTGAGAAGTTTCCGTCGTAATAAATAATCTTTGGAGAATGGTTTTATGAAAAGGATGGACGTTGGAGGGGCCTTGATGGAAAATAAGGGAAAGACTAGTTTAAGTGTAGGAATTTTGTAAGGAGGAATTTGCATGGACTCCGGACATTCAGCAAGCTGCAAGCATCTTTCTAATCAAGCATGTGTTTCGCTTGTGCCGATCTTCAACCACTTGGAAGAGGCACAGATGAATGAAATCATGGCTGCAGCAGGCTCAGTTTCGTTTAAAAAGGGTGAGTTGGTCTACCAGGCGGGAGACCGTTCGGATTCACTTTACATCGTCAGCAAGGGGAAAATAAGAATTTACCGTTTATCCGAGTCGGGAAAGGAACAGCTTTTGCGGATACTTTCAGTTGGCGAATTTATGGGGGAGCTTGCGCTGTTCAGCGAGGAGGTTCACGAGTCGTTCGCTGAGGCGATGGAAGATACGCAGGTTTGTTCTATCAGACGCCAGGATTTGCAGGCGCTTTTGCTGAAATATCCATCGATTTCATTAAAAATTCTTGAGGAGTTTTCAAGCCGCCTCGCGCAATCGGAAAAGCAAAGTGCCCGGTTTGCAACCGAAAAAGTAGAAACACGGATTGCTCTGTTTTTGGCAGAGTGCCTTGATGCAGAGGCTGCGTCTTTTGAAGTTGCGTTGCCGATGAGCAAAAAAGACCTGGCTTCCTACCTTGGAACCACCCCCGAAACCGTCTCCCGAAAACTCGCTGACCTCGAAGACGCAGGTTTCATTAAGCAAAAGCCTCGCCGAAAAATAGAGATTGTGGATTTGGATGGGCTTTTGCTTGTTTAATTTTTGAGGTGGGCTAGTGCTTTTAGGCAAACCCAATCCGGAGGTACTGTTAGGAAAAATATCTTGAATAGTTACCGGGCATTGGTTTTAGAATTTATCCACTTTGCTGCTAGCAGTTTGCTATCTTTTTCCGTGGATTTTTGGATTTATCCGTGAGATTTGTGAACATATCCGTACTTTTTTTGATATATCCTTACTTTTTTCCATTTACCCGTATTTAGGTTAAGCGCCGAGGTTTTTCTCATTCCGAATGAAGCAATGGATCCGCCCCCAGCTTCACACGATGATTTCAAATTCTGTACCGTGGTTGGGTTGACTGGTGACAGTGATGGTTCCGCCGTGGGCTTCGACGAGTTGTTTGGCGATGGCGAGCCCGAGGCCGCTGCCGCCGAGTGCGCGGGTGCGCGACTTATCAACGCGGTAGAATCGTTCGAAGATGCGGTGAAGATCTTCTTCAGGTATGCCCCAGCCGGTGTCGGATATTAGGATTCGGACGTGTCCACTGCCGATGTTTTCTGCTTTTACGGAAACGGAACTGCCTTCGTTTGAGTATTTTCTGGCGTTGTCGAGCAGGTTGAGGATGACTTGCTCGAAGCGTATGGGGTCGATATGGGCGGTGAGGCCGGCCGGACAATCAAGGCTCAGATCCATTTCCTTTTCCCTGAATACGGGGGCAATTTTGCCAAAAAGGGCTTCGAGAAAAGGATTGAGCTCAACTTCGGTTTTATCGACTGTAAAAGTATTTTCATCCAGCTTGGCGAGATTGAATAGTTCCTTGATCAGTTGGGCGAGCTTCATCGCTTCCTCGTGAATGATGGTCAAATATTGATCGCGCTCGGCTTTGTCAAGACCGGGCCGCTTCGCGATTTCGGCGTAGCCTTTGATGTAGGTGAGCGGGGTGCGGAGCTCGTGCGAAATGCTCGCCAGGAACTCGTTCCGCTCAGTTTTCATGAGTTCGAGGTCGCGCGCGAGAACTTCGATTGATTGGCCGAGCTCGCCGATTTCATCTTGGCCAAGTTTAGGCAGCGTAACCGAAAAATCTCCCGTGCTGATCTTTTTTGTCGCTTGGTTCATTTTGACAAGCGGAAGGGTGAGGTAGCGCGACAGGAAGGCGACAACGCCGATCATGAACAGGAGCGACAGCAGGCCGGCAATCAGGAAATGGCGATTCATTCCGGAGATGAGCGCCTTCAGTTTGCCGGTTTCCTGGAACATGTAAATATAACCCTGGCCGCCTTCCATTTTGACAGGGGAGACCGAGGCGATAAAGGGCTGATTTTTCCAATCGTCTTCAAGAATCATTCCCTGCCGGGGCACGTCGTCCGGGCGCATGCTAATTAAGGTTTTTATCGAAGGAGTGACGGTATTGGAAGACATAAGAATTGTCCCGTATGAATCGGCAAGGATGACCATCGTGTCGGTGCGCGATTCCATCAGGGCGATATGGCGGATCGTCTCCTCATGAAAGCTTGCCTCGAGGATTTCGCGATGATTGTTGCCACGCGTCATTAGGGCGGAGAGTTCATCGTGGACGCGGGAATGAATGATATTGCTGTGGAGAAAAACCATCAGGATAATTTCAAGCAGGAAAATAGCGGCGAAAAAAACGAAGCCGATTTTAAAGGAAAGTTTGTTCATCATGAGAAACCAAGCCTCCGATACAGGCGGAAAATGGGGTGAGCACTGACGGCTGCAAAATGGAAATGCACTGACGGAAAAAACATGAAGATATCTTAAGAATACAACAAAAGGGGGGTTTTTGGGCAAAAAAAAGTGGGCCCTGCGTCGCAGGCGCCCGTATTATTAAAGGGAGGTTAATTAAGGGTAAAGCTAGATAGATCAAACATGTTAAACTGGGTGTAACATTTGCATTCAATAAGCGTATGAGATAAATCTGATTTGCCTTTCAGGTCCGGATGCTTCATGCGGCACGGCCCCACCATGCGCAGTCAGTTCAGGTTCCTTTCGACAATTCAGGATTGTTTCCTGAATTTGTGTAGCGGGTGGGATTTTGTGGTCCCTTGCTACATCCTTATCATAAAAAATCGTCATGTAGAAGCTATGAAGAAGTTATGTGGTTTTTGTGAAGACGAAAATTGTTCAAAATTGGCCGGCGGGTAAAATGGTATGATTGAGGTGCGGAAGGAGTGTTCGGACGATGGCAAAAATTTTGTTAGTCGATGATGAAAAAATGATTATAGAAGTGCTTGAAGCGTACCTGGTGCGTGAAGGCTATAAAATTGAAACAGCTGACAACGGGATCGATGCGCTGAAGAAAGCGCGCGCCGAGAATCCCGATTTAATTATATTGGATTTAATGCTGCCGGACATCTCCGGTGAAGAAGTGTGCCGGCTAGTCCGGAAAGAATCGGAGGTGCCGATCCTGATGCTGACGGCAAAGTCGGGTGAGGACGATAAGATTAACGGAATCGTCATGGGTGCGGACGATTATGTCACAAAGCCTTTTTCGCCGCGCGAAGTCGTCGTCCGGGTCCAGGCAATTTTGCGTCGGGCAAAAAAAGCCGACGATAAGCCGGACAGGCTCGAATTCAAGGGCGGGCTCGCGATTGATACGGAGAAAAAAGAAGTGACAATGAACGGGGAACTGGTGACTTTGACCCCGATTGAATATAAGCTCCTGACGAATATGGCCGAAAATCCGGGACGTGTTTACAGCAGGATGGATCTGCTCGAGAAAATTCAGGATGAAGGCATGTTTTATGAAGGGTACGAGCGCAGCGTTGACACCCATATTAAAAATCTGCGCAAAAAAATCGAAGCTGATTCGAGGCAGCCTCAATTCGTCGTAACGGTCTTTGGGATGGGGTACAAATTCGGGGGTACGCCGCATGCTTCAAACGCTAAGAGCTAAACTCCTATTCTACCTTCTCCTCGTTTCCATGATCGGAATTGTGCTCGTCAGCTTGTTCATCCAATGGGGATTCGACAAGAGCTTCAATAAATACCTCGAACTGAACCGCGAGCATAAAATTGAGCGGGTCGTCAGCCAGGTCAAAGCAAAGTATGAACAAGAAGGTATTTATACAGATTACAATATTTTAAGCTTGATGCATGAATACGCGCTGTCGGAACAGCTTTATTTCCATATCGTCGATGAAACGGGACGGACGCGCCTGAACACGGCTCAGATTCGCAACGTCATGAACCAGGCGATGATTATCGTTCCGGAAAATGAGGATGATTGGCAGACCGAGTCGTTTGATTTGGTCGTGGGCGGACGGAGCGCCGGCACGATCACAGCCATCTATCCGCATGGATTCATTAAGGAAGAGTCGACATTTTTACAGACCATCCAGGTGTATATTTATGGAGCGGTTGCGCTGACAGCAATTATAGCAATCTTGATTTCAATGATTTTTTCAAAAACACTGACGTCCGGGCTGAAGAAGCTGCAATTTGCGGCCAACCAGCTCCAGAACCACAATCTCGGGATCCGAATCCCGTTAAGGGGCCTTCCCGGTGAGGTCAAGCAGCTGGCTATTTCATTTAACAGCCTGGCTGAATCGCTTTCAAAAGAAGAGATGCTCCGCAAGCAGTTCACTGGCGACCTCGCACACGAGCTACGGACGCCGCTCGCCACGCTACGCAGTCAAATCGAAGCGTTCCAGGACGGCATTTGGGAACCGACCCCGCAGCGCCTTGAAGCGAGCCATGCCGAATTGATGCGGCTCGTCCGCCTCGTCAACGAACTCGAAAAGCTGCTCGACGCGGAAAATCCTCAAATCCACCTGGAGATGACCCGGCTCGAAGCCGGCGCAATTTTATCCACTCTATGGGAAATGTTCGTGCCGGCCTTTACCCGAAAAGGCGTCAAGCTGAATCACAGCCTGCCAGACAAGGAAGAATGGTTCATCGGTGACAGGGACAAAGTGATGCAAATTTTGTCCAACGTCATCAATAACGCATTGAAATACACCCCGGAAGGGAAACAGGTCACCATCTCCGTCACCGGTGTGAATGAATACTCGGTCGGCTTCATCATCCGCGACGAAGGTGCCGGAATGGCCGAAGATGACATTCCGCACATCTTCGAGCGTTTCTACCGCGGCGACAAATCGCGCGACCGCAAAACAGGCGGCGCCGGAATCGGCCTGTCGATCGTCAAAGCGCTAATGGAAGCTCACAAAGGCAGCATCCAAGTCACCAGCAAATTGAACAAAGGCACCGCCATCACCCTCTGGTTTCCACGGGAGGAGGGGTGAAGGGGCGTGCTGCTGAATATTAAGGTATGCCGCTCCAGGTTTTTGGAGCGGTTTTTTGTATGCGGCTTTTGGTTCACTTGAGTTTGAGAGATTTGGGAGGGGAGATAGCCTGTGTTATCGCGCTATTAATGATTATTGTCGCCCGCAGGAAAGAAAAAGCGGTCGCACAGTCGCCAATCGAAGTTGTTGTCGCCCGCAGGAAGGAAAACGCGGTCGCCCGGTTGCCAATCGAAGTTGTTGTCGCCCGCAGGAAGGAAAACGCGGTCGCCCGGTCGCCAATCGAAGTTGTTGTCGCCCGCAGGAAGGAAAACGCGGTCGCCCGGTCGCCAATCGAAGTTGTTGTCGCCCGCAGGAAGGAAAACGCTGTCGCCCGGTCGCCAATCGAAGTTGTTGTCGCCCGCAGGAAAAGAAAACCAGCCGCACAGTCGCCAATCAAAGTTGTTGTCGCCCGCAGGAAGGAAAAACCGGTCGCCCGGTTGCCAATCGAAGTTGTTGTCGCCCGCAGGAAAAGAAAACCAGCCGCCCGGTCGCCAATCGAAGTTGTTGTCGCCCGCAGGAAGAGAAAACCAGCCGCGCGGTCGCCAATCGTTGTACTAAAAATGGCTATCATCGCTAAATGTCACTCTTAAAGGTGAACTTTGGATAATTAGAGGATTAGGCTCTTTAATCTTCACCTTTTTATTTATTCATAATACGTCCAGCGACTATTCCAGTGCTTTTTAAAATTCCTCTCCAATATCCCATGCACCCATTTATCCGACACCACCCCGCCACACCATCGAAAAATCCCGCTAGTCGTAATTTTCTCACCGGGAAAAAGCAGCTTAAACTCAAATTCACTGCGAATAACCGCTGCCTCCACTTTCTCCTCGCTGCCGCAGCCTGTGCAGCATAACTTCTTCCCCGAAATTACTAAAGAGATTGAGTGGCACTTCATACACATCATCCCTTGCCGTAAGTCTTCATAACGATACTTCGGTACCTGGGTATAGGGGGAGTCCAAATAGTTTTGGGTGCTTTGCGCGACCAATTTTTCCACGAGCGAATTTTGCCTGCCATTCATTCTCGAAGGAGTCGCGTCAAGCTTTTGCAGATGGCGGTTGACCTGGGTTGGAAAAATAACAGGAAGAGTAAGGGGAGCTTGGTATAAGTAGAAATCGGGGTTGATGAAAACGACCCAGCTTTCAATCGGCATATTGTAGCCTAATCCGGAAAGCAGCTGGCGCAGCAGCGAATGGCACCTTTGCAGTTGGACCACTGGATTCTCAACCTCGGTCTTGGGGAGGTGGAACAGCTGATTATCATCAAATAAATAATCGCCAGTAAAATTCTTCACATCGAACAAGTAAAGCCGCTCTGTAATAATCAAAGAATCGATCTGAAACGTCGTATTTCTATGCTTCAGCAGCAAATCATTCAGCACAAGGCACTCGCATTGGAGCTTCTCCGTGTGCGTATCGAACATCACCTCTCCTTCATAGCCTTTCTTAATATTCGAATAGTACTGCTTCTTCCCGACCTCCAACTCCATCCGGGCATTCAACGACCTCAGCTTGAGCAGCTCATCACTCTCAGTTCGCTGTTTATAAATCATAAGCCACAACCTTTCTATGTTTTAGCAAAACAACTACTAGACTAGTGCTTGTCCTTTTTAGCAGCATAACCTTCCTCCGAAACGACCACAATCACCCCCCTCCTTTTCGCAAAATAAAATCCTTACCCATTCAGTAAACCTCACCCAAATTCGGTGGAAGAGGGGGCAAATCCATTCGCCACAAAACGTTCAAATCCCCGAAACCGTCCAAATCGAAATAAGCAGGAAGTTGTCGAATTACCGCTATATTTTGGAAAAACAATATTGTAAAATAGAGTGGTAGGAGAGGGGTTACTATGTATAAAGATTTAATTTCCAATATTGCCATTATGATTTCGTGCCTGGCGATTTCGGGGCAGTTGTTCCGGATGAAGCCAATGGACGCCAATCTGAAATCGAAACTGGTGGGGGGCCTGGTTGCGGGTCTGCTCGGGTCACTTTTAATGATGTTTTCTGTAAAAATGCCGGACAACATCCTAATTGATTTCCGCAATTTTGCCATTATCATTGTTTCACTTTATGGAGGGCTGACGAGCGGTCTGGCTGCATCCGCCATCATTATCATGAACCGGTTCATCTTTTTCGGTGTAAACCCATCGGCCATGGCCGCGGGGTTCATTCTGCTTGCCCTGACCTTCAGTGCGTCATTCTTAAAAACCAGGAACTATTCAGCTTTTGCAAAATTTTTCTTCGCCAACATCCTGAATATCGCGTTGTTTTCTATAGCAATTGCCTTCTTAATCAAGGATACGGAAACCTGGAAGACGCTCTTTGTCAGCTACGGTACTTTTTGTCTGCTTGGCGGGTTCCCGGCCGCCTGGCTAGCCGATTTTATTGTTCGTTCGAACCAAAACTACCAGCAGCTTCAGCAGAATGCGTCCACCGACTTTTTGACCGGGCTCAACAACGTCAGGCAATTCGATGATATATGGAACCGGAAAGTGCTCGCCGCCAAGCAGACAGACACGCCGCTGTCACTGCTAATCATCGATATCGACCATTTCAAGCACATCAACGACAAATACGGCCACCCAATCGGCGACCAAATCCTGAAGCAGCTTGGCAGAATCCTCGCGGCGGTTGCCGGGAATCGCGGAATCGCAGCCCGGAATGGCGGGGAGGAATTCTCCATCATCCTGCCAAACACCAAAGCCCTTCTAGCAAAAGAAACAGCCGAGGAAGTCAGGAAAGCAGTCGAAAACCATCTTTTCACTATTTCCACAGGGGCCAGTATTAAAATTACAGTTTCCGTCGGAGTTGCCTCCTATCCGGAAACCACAACCGATATTGACCAGCTGATAAAAAAAGCCGACGACTCCCTGTACAGGGCAAAAAACCAAGGCAGGAACTGTGTTTGCGCATAAAGATATCCACACGGAAGCCATCCAAAAGCGGATGGCTTCACCAGTTTTATCCCCACTAAAACCCGGTTTTTATCCACAAACCCACAAGAAATAAAGGTTATCCCCAATTATTTTTGCGCAAAAGGGGAAACGGCACTGATTTAACAAGGGATATCCACAAAAGCCAAATTGTGCACAAAGAAACCGCCGAATAACGAAAGGTATCCACAAAATAATGGTGTTATTCCCAAGGATTTTGCACAAAAAGAAAAACCACCCTGGTTATTCAGAGTGGTATCCACAAAAAGGTTATACTATTTTTCGATATATCCACAGCCATGGAAAATGAGCTATTGCGAAGCCGCCCTTTTTCTTAGCGATTCTTTTTTCGCGCGTGAGGGCACTTCAGTGTTTATGGCTTTCGCAAAGGAAGTTCCCATTAGAATCATCACGATTGCAAAAGGGAACGCTGCGATGATCAGCATATTTTGCAGGCCCTGGGTGCCGCCGAAGTAAACGACGACCGCCGCCATTGCCGACTGGATGAGCCCCCAGGCGATTTTGACAGAATTGGATGGGTTAAGAAGTCCGTCTGTGCTGAGCATACCGAGGACAAATGTCGCTGAATCCGCTGAAGTAATGAAGAAGATTGCGATGACGAACACGGTCAGAAACGACATAATTGTTCCGAGCGGATATTCGGCCAGCACGCCAAACGTTGAGGTTTCCAGCGAAAACTCCGAAATTTTTGCAAGTCCGAGCTGCTCCAAACGCAGTGCTGAAACTCCGAAGACCGCGAAGAAAATGAAGCAGACGAGCGAAGGCAGAAACAGGACGCCAAATAGAAACTCTTTGATTGTGCGGCCTTTTGAAATACGGGCAATAAAGATGCCGACAAACGGTGCCCAGGAAATCCACCAAGCCCAATAAAAAATCGTCCAGCTGTTAATCCAGTTTTGCCTGTCTTCGTTAAACGGCGCAAGGCGCAGGCTCATTTCGAAAAAGTCCGAAATGTAGCTGCCAAGTGTCGTAGTAAATATATTTAAAATATACATCGTCGGACCTGCAAAAAAGAGAAGCGCGACCAGAATCGCCGCGAGCCCCATATTGAGGTTGCTCAGCATCTTGATCCCCTTGCCTATCCCGGACCAAGTTGACCAAATAAACAGGACGGTTGTAACGGCAAGGACGACCAACTGGACCGAAAAGGCGTTTGGCGTCCCGAATAGGAAGTGGAGACCGCCGGTAATCTGGGCGGATCCGAAACCGAGTGTCGCCGCCACGCCGATGACTGTTGCGAAAACAGCGAGAACATCAATCCATTTTCCGAGCGGGCCACGCATCCGTTCTTCTCCGAAAAGCGGTACAAGGGTCGCGCTAATCAGACCCGGCGCCCCGCGGTTGAATTTGAAATAGGCTAGAACGAGCCCAACAATCCCGTAAACCGCCCACGCGTGGATGCCCCAATGGAAAAACGAGTATTTTAAAGAATCCTTGATTGCCTCATCTGAGCCGACAGCGGCGATCGGACTGCTGATAAACGCATGTGAAATCGGTTCGGCCGTCGTCCAGAATACAAGTCCCATCCCCATCCCGGCGCTGAAAAGCATCGCAAACCAGGACGACCGGCTGAACTCGGGAACATCTTCCGGCTTCCCGAGCTTAATGCTGCCAAAACGGGAAAACATCAAGTAAACGCAGAAAATAAGAATCGCCAGGACGAGCAGCAAATAAAACCATCCAAAATCCCTATAAATAAACCCCGTTAAAACAGAAGTAAATGAACTTAAATTTTTGGGCGCCAAAACGCCCCAAACCACCACAATTAATGAAATAACTAATGCATACCAAAAAACTTGTGTTGCTTTCCTCATGATTCGCTCCTTTTTCACAATCTATTATGTACTAAACCTTACACCTACCCTCAACTGAAATAGGTCAAACGCCTTTTGGCAAAATAAAGGTACTTTACATTTACGGCAGAGGGAGAAGTTTGTGTTTCTAAGATTAGTAGGGCTATTCAAAGACTGCGGGGGAGTAAAAATTGAGTGTACGGCCGAATAGAATCGTTCTCAACGACCGTAGCACAGAAAAATCAGTCGAGCGGTGGAATAGGAGCGTTCTCAACGACCGAGACGCGGAAAAATCGGAGGTGCGGTCGAATAGGAACGTTCTCAACGACCGCAGCTCGAAGAAATCAGTCATGCTGTCGAATAGGAACGTTCTCAACGACCGTAGCGCAGAAAAATCAGACGTGCGGTCGAATAGGAGCGTTCTCAACGACCGTAGCGCGGAAAAATCAGACGTGCGGTCGAATAGACTCGTTCTCAACGACCGTAGCCCGGAAAAATCAGACGTGCGGTCGAATAGGATCGTTCTCATCGACAGTAGCGCAGAAAAATCAGAAGTGCGGTCGAATAGGGGCGTTCTCAACGACCGGGGCTCCGATAAATCAGAAGTGCGGTCGAATAGGAGCGTTCTCAACGACCAGGGCGAGGAAAAATTGGGCATGCGGTCGAATAGGATCGTTCTCAACGTAGGGAATTCCCTCTTCAGTTAAGAAACCAGACCCTTAAGAAACACAAAGCCCCACTCTATAAGCGGGGCGGGAGAATTCGTAGTTTAAGTGTGATAGATTAAACGCTATACCTCTTCCATACCTCCAGAAACCCGGCGGCTTCGTCGTTTGGGTCGGCCAGCACTTCGCGTGTGGGGCCGGCTTGTTTGATTTCGCCGCCGACCATGATGGCGAGGCGCGAGGTAAGGAATTTGACTTCGGCCAGGTCGTGGCTGACAAACATGGCGGTCGTGCCCGCATCTGCAAAAATTCCCTTGAAATCCTCCATCAACTTGATTTTTGTCGGGAAGTCGAGCGCGGAGAACGGCTCGTCCAAAAAGAGTATTTCCGGTTCGATGATCATCGCCCGTGCAAGAGAGACACGCTGGGCTTCGCCTCCAGACAGGAAGCGGGCGTTTTTCCGGGCAAGGTGGCTGATTTGGAATCGGTCCATCCACATCTCGACTCGCTGCCAGATTTCCGCGCGCGGAACTTTCCTCAGCTTCAGTCCGACCGCGATGTTTTGCATGACGGTGGTGTCGAGCAGGAGTGGCTGCTGGAGGGCAATGGAGAATTTTCTTCTCAGTTCAAGCGGCGCGCCTCCAGTCGGAACCTCCACACCTTGATAGGATATGGTGCCTTCCGATGGGGTTTCCAAAAAGGACGCGATTTTGAGAAAAGTGCTCTTTCCAGCGCCGTTTGGGCCCATCACACCGAGAAACTCACCCCCGGAGATGGAAAACTCGGGGATATCCAACACTTTTCTTTTGCCAAAATATTGTTTAATATCGCGAAAGTGCAGATACGGTTTCATAGCGGTCGCTTCCTTTGCTGAAGGGTGGTCAGGAAAAAGGTGATCATGAACGCCAGGGTCATCAGGATGAAGGACAGGGCAATGGCGACGTCGAAGTTGCCTTTCGAAACTTCCATGACAATGGTTGTCGTTAAAATGCGTGTGTCGCCTTTGATGTTGCCGCCGACCATCATCGCGGCGCCGACTTCAGCGATTACACGCCCGAAGCCTGCCATGACCGCCGCCAGTATCGCAATTTTCGCCTCTTTCAGCAAGAGAAAGAGAGATTGCAGCTTTGTTGCGCCGAGTGCTTTAATTTGCAAAAATAGCTTCGGATCGAGGCCTTGGAATGCAGATGCTGTCAGGCCGGTGACAATGGGAAGAGACACAAGGATCTGTGCCAGGACAATCGCGGTCGGCGTATAGAGAAGCGACAGGTCGCCGAGCGGTCCCGAGCGCCAGAGCATGAGCGTAATCGTCAAGCCTGCGACAACAGGGGGGAGGCCCATGCCGATGTTGATGAACACCATTAAAAGACTCCTGCCCGGAAAGCGGGTGAGGCCAACGAGCATCCCGAACGGAATGCCAATCAGTGTACTGACGAGAATGGAAAGGAAGCACACCCGTAATGTCAGCAAGGTAATTCCGAGAATTTCCCTGTCGCCGGACAGGATCATTTCTATCGCTTTTTGAAATCCATCTATGATCAAATCCATCGCAGCCAGGCCTTTCTGTATGTAAAAGTAAGTGTTTTTCTAAATAAAACCCGTTTGGAGCCATCCAAAGCTGGCTTAGGCTCTACTTCAATTAAACTACAAAACGATAAAGGATTAAATAGGGATGCCCCCGTCCTTGGCGAAAACGGGGGCAAATGTAAGGGAACACTATAGTATCAGGATAAGGGATTCCTGTTTACTAATTTTCATAGATGGAAGCCAAAGGACTATTTTTGCAAAATTACTAAGCGAGAGCCAGGCACATTTTGCAAAATTCAATCCAATGTTGAGAAAGTATCCTATATGAGCCGAGCCAATTCTCGCATAGTTACTAGCACGGGTAAAAGGCCCATTCTCGCAAAATTACTCGGTATATTTGAAGAACAGCGATTGGCCATATTCTTTTTTGCCAAATTCTTCGATCATGTTCTGGGTATCATCGGCAACCATGAATTCGACGAATTGTTCGCCGCCTTTGGCGTTGACTTTATCGTGTTTTTCAGGGTTGACCTGCATGACGTGATAGATGTTTTGCAGGTCAGGGTCACCTTCAACGACAATTTCGAAATCCTTCAGGTTTTTCTCCTGTGCAAGGTAAGTCGCGCGGTCTGTCAAGGTGTAGCTTGCTTTTTCAGATGCGATTTGCAGCGTTGGGCCCATGCCCTGGCCGCTTTCAACATAGTTGTCGCCGGATGGTTCTACAGAAATGGACTTCCAGATACCGAGTTCTTTTTTATGTGTGCCAGAATCATCCCCGCGGGAAACGAAGATGCCCTTTGCTTCAGCGAGCTTTTTGAAAGCATCTTTTGTTGGCAGGCCTTTGATGCCGGCTGGGTCGTTCTTCGGACCGACGATGATGAAGTCATTGTACATAACGCGCTTACGGTTGATGGCGTCACCCGCATCGACGACAGCCTGTTCCGCTTCAGGAGCGTGGACGAGGAGGACATCGGCTTCGCCTTTCGTGCCCATTTCCAGCGCCTGTCCGGTGCCGACTGCGATTGTTTTTACATCGGCGTTATACTTTTTCTCGAATTCAGGAATGAGGACATCAAGGAGACCGCTGTCCTGGGTGCTAGTTGTTGTTGCCAGAATGACTTCCTGCTGCGGGTCCGCAGGCTTTTCCTTTTCTTTGTCAGCCGGCTTCGACGCATTTGTCGAACCTGACGAGCATGCGGCCAAAAGAAGCAGCATGGCGATCATAAATACAGATAAAAAGCGTTTTTTAAACATTGGCAGATTCCTCCAGTTGTGGTTGGTTGGATTCGTAAATCATTGTGCCGAGTTCATTGATGTCATATCCTTCGAGGTTTGAAAGGCTGTCTTTAAATTCTTTTGTTTGCAAAAATGCCACCAGCTTGCCCAGCATTTCGCGGTTATCATCGGTCCACCTGAAGACGAGGTCAAATTGTTCTTTTGCCACAGGGATGAAATCAAGGCCGAGATGGCTCGCGGCCGACCGGATCCCGAACGCGACATCGGCGCTGCCCCTGCTGATATGCGAGGCGGTCGAAAGATGGGTCCATTCTTCGTTTTCATAGCCATTGACATCCGCCGGGCTGATTCCGCCGGCGAGAAGCTTTGAATCAAGCAGGAACCTCGTGCCAGATCCTTTTTGCCGGTTGATGAACCGGATATCTTTGCGGACAAGGTCGTCGAATCCGCTAATCCCTTTCGGATTTCCTTTTGCCACGATGAAGCCCTGCTCCCGCGAAGCGAGACGCATCACGCTGATCGTTTCATACACGAACAGTTGGTTAATGAACGGCAGGTTGTACTCCTGAGAAGCCGGATCGAGCAGATGCATCGCGGCGATATCGGCCTGATTCCGGTACAGCATCATCAGTCCTTCAAGGCTGCCGATGTATGTAGGCTGGATTTGCATGCCGAGCGTTGCGGATGTTTCCTTGACAAGATGTTCGACTAGGAAATCATGGCTGCCGGCAAGGCGGGCATGAAGCTGCCGCGGTTCGATAGGCTGGGCGTTTTGGGCCGCTGGCTTGCGGGCCGGAGCGATCATGCTTTCCTTATAGCGCTCGATTTCTTCATGCTCAATGCGCATTTTATTGCCAACTTTGAACGCCTGAAGCTCGCCGCGCTTAATAAGCTCATACACAGTGTGCTTTGAAATCTGAAATATCTTGGCTACTTCATCTGGCGTATACGCTTTCATGTCCACAAATGAAGCCTCCTCCGATAAAATTTTTAGTCATACGATTGGGCCAATTTATATGATAGCTTAATAGTAATCCAAATTAGCAACAAGTGGAAGTGGGAAATGTGACAAAACGTTAAACTTTGTTGAGTTTCGTTAAGTTTCATTTGGTTTGGTGGAGTAAAACAGGCAATCGCACTGCTCCATGCAGTTAGATGAAGATGTTAGAATATCATTTGCAACCCTCAAGAATTCCGCGCACGGATTGTAAAATTGGATATGGGCGGATGCGTTCACATAATGTTCAAGAACTTCACCGATTGTTCAACGAATCACAGATGGGTTTTACTGTACTATTAGGATAGGTTGAAATATATGTAAAGGACGGGATGTTGATGGCGAAGCTTCTTTATGTTACGGCTACTCCAAAGCCGGACAGCAAATTTTCAAAGGGGATGCAGCTTGGCGAGGCGTTTATCGATGCGTTCAAGCAGGAGCAGCCTGATGTGGAAATCACACATATGCACCTTTATGATATGGAAATTCCAACAATTGATATGGATATGCTGTATGCCCGCGCGAAACTAAGCTTCATGGGGAAAACAATGGAGGAGCTGAGCGAAGGGGAGAGGATGCAGATCAAGGCGATGCACGCGCTTGCCGACCGCTTTATTGACAATGACTATTATGTTTTCGTGTCCCCAATCTGGAACCTTGGTTCGCCAGCCATCCTGAAGTCGTTCATGGATAATCTGTTCATTGCCGGGAAAACCTTCGATCCTGATCCAGGCAACCGCCGTGGCCTTCTGACAGGCCGAAAAGCGATTCATTTGCAGACACGAGGCGGCATCTATTCCGAAGGCCCGCTGAAGGATTTCAACTTCGGTGACCAGTATCTGACTACCGCCCTCCGTTTCCTTGGCATGGATGTTCTTGATACGGTTTATGCGGAAGGCGTTGACCATTTCCCGAAAGAAGTTCCGGCAATCATGGCAGCAGCGAAGGAAAAAGCGGCAGCCTCAGCCCGTGAGATGGCAAGAGGAAAAGTAACGGTAGATTAAAAAATGCGACGGAATCTTTTTGAAGCTTGTGAATAAGAAGAAATTCAATAGACTAACGGCTAAGAAGCAGGATTTCAGATCCTGCTTCTTTTTTGCGAGCGGAAGGAGACTCCGTGCTTATTTCCTGGGAAATTTGTCGTTCCCCGGCAAATTTAATGTCGGACACTTCAGGTGAAAAAACTGAAACGGAGCCTGCCTTCTCATCGACTATTGTGATGTAACAAACAAAATAATAAAAATGGGGGTCATCAAAATGGCAGTACGGTATCAATTAACAAAAAGTTTTATCATGTGAGGAGCAGTTCTCGCGCTGGCAATTTCAATGTTTTTTGCTCCTTTTGCCAAAAAGGCGGAGGCTTCCGTTTCGTGGGGCCAGGAAGTAACTGAATTTGCGAAGAAGTATGTCGGCACTCCGTACAAATGGAGCGGAACAACTACGAAAGGTTTCGATGCTTCCGGTTACACTCAATTCGTTTACAAAAAGTCAGCTGCAAAGATCAATCTTCCGCGCACTTCCAATGATCTGTACAAAGTAGGAAAAGCGGTAGCGAAGAAAGATCTGAAAGAAGGAGATCTCGTTTTCTTTAATACAAGCGGTAAAGGAGTTTCCTTCGTAGGCATCTACCTTGGCAAAAATAAATTCATCGCGGTCACTACTTCTAAAGGCGTCTCCATCCAGTCAATGGATTTGAAATATTGGAAGGACCGTTATGTTGGTGCCAAGCGTGTATTGAAACAGTAAATAGAAAGTAAAATGAAAAGGACTGGGCCTCGCCAGTCCTTTTTGTTCTTTATTAAGAACTACACTTTTTTCGCTGTCCCTTCAAATAATCTCCCCAGACCTTTCTTCTGCAAAAACACCCGCCTGGAAAATCCAAGGCGGGTACAATTCAAACTAACGGTATTAAACTTCTAAAACTGGCCTGTAAACTGAAAGAACAGGACTATGACGCCCAAAACCCAGACATAAATAGCGAAGGGTTTTAAGGAATGATTTCGCAGATATCCAATCATCCACCTGACGGCGATATAACCGAAAATCGCCGAAGAGATAATTCCCACTGCAAGCGCGGAAAGCGAGATGGTTTCGCCTCCGCCCTCCATCAGATCGAAGGACTGGAGGACGACGGCTCCGACGATTGCCGGAGTAGACAGGAGGAATGAAAAGTATGCCGCAGTCTCGCGGTCGAGCTTCCTCCAAAGCGCCGCTACGATGGTGAATCCAGAGCGGGAAATCGCGGGCATGATTGCCGCCGCCTGGAAAAGTCCAATGATGAATGAGTCTTTATACGAAATATCGTCCATCTTTTTTCGGCCATTTTTAATCTTATCCGCCATCCATAAAAACAAGCCGGTCACGAGGAATTCCCAGCCGATCGTTGAGCCTGTCCTCGAAATTTCATCAATATAATCCTTCAGCAAAAGGCCGACGGCAACCGCCGGAATTGTTCCGACGACGAGGAGCCATGTCAGCTTTCCAAAAGGGTTGCGGAGGATTTTGAGAAATTCATGACGGTAAAAAACGAAGACCGCTACAAGGGTACCAACGTGGAGCATCGTATCGAGCAGCAGCCCGGCTTCCTGCAGGCCGAATAAATTTCTTCCAAGATACAGGTGCCCTGTTGAGCTGATTGGCAAAAACTCCGTCAGTCCCTGGATTACCCCGAGTATAAACGCTTCAATTTTCGTTAACATTGCTTACCTCCAAAATGAGTTCGAATGGGAATAAAATAAATGGCGCGCCAGCAGGTGGGACGTGTGGATGAAGGAGCTACAATAGTGTTAAACAGTCGCACCAGGATGCTAGTCCCTAATATGTATGCAATTGTTGTAAACAATAGAAATGAGTGCAAGAGTCCGGGCGCGAGCAAGCATACATGAATTTCCAGCAATCGCATTTTCATTGTAATTTCTTGGTTTCCCGCCCGTCAAGAACGAAAGTAAACAAAAAGATGTTCAACCGGGCCTTAGCAGTCGTCAAAGAGGGAACCAGCAGGAAATATCACTGCTACCTAGCCAATTTTACCCAACAGCAGACTGCAAGTTGAGATTTCACTCCAAAAAAAATATAATGGACTATTGTAACACCACAAAACTTTTAAGAAAAATCCTTTCCGAGAAAGAAGCAGAGGGACGGGTCTGCTGCTTCTTTCAACACCGAATGAAGCACTGGAACCGTCCCACGCCTCACCCCGTTCCCAAGCGGAATTAGGTAAAGGAGTAGTTTATTACAATGAAGAATCAGTTGAAGTTTGATTATAATTTAGCTTTTATTGTGCTGCTGCTGTTTTTGGCGAGCTGCATATCTATATATAGCGCCCAGAGTTCGGGGCAGTATACGGGCAATTTTCTTTTTAAACAAATTCTTTGGTATGGGGTCGGCTGCGGGATAATCGCCGGCGTCATTACGCTTGATTCCGACCAGCTGAAAAAAGTCACCTGGTATGCGTACGGCTTTGGACTGTTCCTGTTGATTCTGGTTGTCATCGCTCCCGAGTCGATCGCCCCTCGCATCAATGGCGCGAAGTCATGGTTCAAAGTGCCAGGCCTAGGATCGCTCCAGCCATCAGAGTTTGTTAAGGTTTTCGTCGTAATGGCACTTTCAAAAGTGACATGGGGCCATCATGAGAAGTATCCGATCAAGTCGATTGGAACCGATTTCCTCCTTTTGGCAAAATTGGGGGCTGTGACGCTGGCGCCATTCATACTTGTGATGCAGCAACCTGACCTTGGTACGTCACTTGTCCTGCTGGCAATTTTAATGGGGATGGTTTTCATTGCCGGAATCACCTGGAAACTTCTCGTTCCCCTCTTCGCTGGTGGCTCCGCAATCGCAGCGAGCGTCCTGTATCTTGTCATTTGGAAACCGGAATGGCTCGAGAAGTATTTCGGCTTTCATCAATACCAATTCGGGCGGGTTTACTCGTGGATTGACCCGTATAATTTCCAGAGTTCAACCGGATTCCAGTTGACACGTTCGCTGCTCGCAATCGGATCGGGCCAGACGCAAGGGAAAGGGTTCGGCAAGCTGCAAGTGTATCTTCCCGAAAGCCACACCGACTTCATCTTTGCTGTCGTCGGCGAGCAATTCGGCTTCGTAGGGGCAAGTATTTTGATATCGTTGTTCTTTTTGCTCATTTATCACATTACAAAAGTCGGAATGGAGACAAAAAACAACTATTACACCTATCTTTGCGTAGGCGTCATTTCGATGATCACGTTCCACGTTTTCCAGAACATTGGCATGACTATCGGGCTTCTTCCCATTACGGGAATTCCGCTGCCCTTCGTCTCATATGGCGGTAGTTCCTTAATGGGCAACATGCTCGCCATCGCGCTCATCTTTTCCATCCGCTACCACTATAAAAAATACATGTTCTCAACCAAAGAGTAAGGTGCCCTGGCTATATGCCGGGCACCTTTTTTTGACTTGCAGGAGGTTGCAGTAAAATCCAAAAACATGGCGGATACCTCATTGAATTCCTATTGGCTCCACGAGAAGTGTTTTCAACCGTGGCCCAGCATCTAACAGGCCATCATGCCAACCACTAAGCTCGGGTGAGAGGCTTTCCCGCAGGGAGGTGGTTTCGATCCTGCAGAAGACTTCTAAACGCCCACCGGCTTGGTTTTTCATCCCCGCGGTCGAATAGAACACATCTAGTTATCGTATGGATGGTGGCTTTAACTGTTCACCAAAGTTTTCGATAGTTATGTCAAACTTTATATCGACTTTGGCTTTTTGAAATTGTTTGTCCCAGTCGTATTTTTGAAATTGGTCCATCGTCCAGAAATTTTTTCTTGCTTCGGCATGCCAAATGAAGGGCTCACTCTTATATTTCTCCTGTAGTTTTTTAATCAGATCCATGGCTTCATTCTGTAATTGCCGCTCGATTGATTGTGTTAGCTTATTTTGCTTTTCTTTCGTAGAAGTATAATCAATGAGGGCAGGATTGGAAGAGACTTGGATCTTTAAAGGCACTTCTACAGATATTATGGCTGGATCCGTATTTGTATTGATGCGGATTTTTGTGTGCCGCTTCCTTAATAGGCGTGCTGAAATCCGGAAATCATTGTTAATTGGATCAGTAAAAGAGGCAATCATTGATTTCGTCTCGGAATGGCTCCTGAGCAGCAGTGACATTCTAGTTTCTGTTCCATTTAAGGTGCCTATCATTTTACGGTTCTTCAGAACGGCGGATCCGATCATTTGGGCTGGGTCTCCTGATTGCTGGGGAACCATGCCCGACAAATAAGAATCCTCATTCATCTCGACGTGTTCATCTCGCTCGGTCGTTGCATAAATAGCTAAAACAAGCTCGTCTCTCGAGCGCTGTAACACATTATTCAAATGCGATGGAGCGACATAACCGGTAGATATCCATCTCTGCTCCATAAAGTCATAATATTTATGGGGGCGTGTTTCCAATTTCGATTTATTGGCGTGAATAAAGTCTTTTGCCTCTTCCTTTGAAACAATCAAATAAGACAGCCTTCTAATTTCAGGATCAATAATTGCTGAACCAATTATATGGGAAAATCGATCCGTTTTGGCAAAGTCCTCTCCAGTGATCACCACCTGTAAATGAGAAAAGTTAATTTTGCGTGAGTGAGAGCTTTGAACGAGTTCCTTTGCTGAAAAAAGATCTGGCGCGGTGACTGTCACAATGTCTGATGGCGGCTCTTTCGAGGCATCCGCGACCTGGGATGTATTTACCTGAGGGTTGGAGATCTGGAAAGTTACATTCACCAAATTATCTTTTCCTCCATTATCAAGTCCGATGGCGACAATAAATGCCTGGCGCTCCAGTTCCTGCCTGTCATCACATCCTGGCAGTAGAAAGATGGAGGAGAGCAATATAAAAAGAATCCAACGTCTTTTCATCTTTTTAGCCTCCATTTCACACGAGAAATACTCCATAAAAGAACAGGAAGAGCAAAAATATATACAGAGGAAAATTTCAGCAGCAGTTCTCTTGCTTTAAATCCCTGAAAAAAATTATCTGGGATAAGGCCAAGGGAGACGGCCAAAACAGCCAAAAGAAAGATTAAAGGTCCGAGCTTTTTGGTGTTTATAATTTTTTGCAGAAGAAATGCTGAAATATATAAGTATGCAGAGAAATGGAGTGCTGCCCCGAACATCCACAGATATAAGAATACAGCTTCAACATGGATCGTCAGCGATCCGACCATTGCCATTCTTGCCAATTGGTGGTAAGGGAAAACGATGTTTCTGACAGCTGGGTAATCAAAAACCATAATATAGGCAGCTAAAAAACTGGTCATTTTTAAGCTTGAAAGCACAAATCCCCATAAGGCTCCGGTCCTGAAAGCAGAGTAGGATCGTACCTTGGAGAAAACGGCACCCACAAGAATGATATCTCCCAGAAACGAACTATATTGGAAACTATCCTTCAGCAATTCCAGAGAACCGGGTCCGGCTATCGGAAAAATAAAAGATAAATGAATGTTGTCGCGAACCAAGATAAGTAACATGATCGAAGTAAAAAAAATACTAACAGCCGCGAGCCATGAGGCGGAACCAATCGTCAGCAGTCCCAGCCGGGCAATAAAACAACCAGAAACGAGAATCAATACCACCAGGATTAAAAGAACAGGAGTATGCGGGTAATACACAGCAATGGTAATATCGGCATATGTTCTGCTATTAATGGTTAACGATGAAAAGACAATTGCAAACATAACTAAAATAATCAAGCGCCCGATATATGGACCTGTCAGATCAATAATAATATCTAGCAGCCCCATGTTATAAGTTTTCAAAAGAGAGAAGAGAAACAGCAGCGAAAAGAAAAGATACAGGCCGGAAAGGATCGGCATGATCCAGGCTGCATTTATTCCATGTTCAAGCAACAGATTCGGGGTTGTATCTGTTACTCTGATGGCTAACATGATATATAGGATGCCGAATATTTCTCTTGCTCCCAACTTGCCGTCTGACAAGCGTATCATTACTGCTCCCCACTTTCAGGTTCAATTCTTCTGCTTTTCCGCGGACTCAATGATAATGGGCGCAGCCATTCCTTTCCAATGATAGTTCGGAATAATTTATCCTTGGAGGAAGGCCAATGGGGGGCGAGCGGAGAAAAAAAAGGAACCCCGAATGAATGGATCGATACGCCATAAGCTAGAAGAATCGCCATTCCTAAAGCAATCCCGATAAACCCTAAAAAATGGGCTGCTATGACAAACATGAAACTTAACATACGCACCATTGTACTAAGTCCAATATCAGGAATGGAGAAGGTGGACAGTCCGGTAATCGCAATTACTACGACTAACATGGGACTGACAAGGTTTGCCTGGACGGCCGCCTGCCCAAGAATCAGGGCTCCGACGATTCCGATTGTCGGCCCGAGAGGGGTTGGCACGCGTATCCCCGCTTCCCTTAAAATTTCAAAAGTAAGACTCATCAATAAAACTTCCCAAAAGGCTGGAAACGGAACCCGTTCCCTTGTCCCTGCAATGGCGAGCAGAAGGTCAGTCGGAATCAATTCAGGATGAAAAGTCGTGACAGACAGATAAATAGAAGGCATCAATAAAGCTAAAAAAATTGCAACAAGTCTGATAAATCTTGCGAAATTCCCATATGCCCAGCGGAGAAAATGATCTTCAGCGGTATGGAAAAGGGACCAGAACGTAACCGGGGCTATAAGCGCATCAGGAGAATTATCAACTAGCAAGGCTACATGCCCTTCCAATAAAAATGAAGCAGTCCTGTCCGGACGTTCAGTCGTAAGACAGGTTGGAAATAAGGAATAGGGCCTTTCCTCAATCAATTCTTCTAGAATAGAAAGAGTCAGAACGGCATCCTTTTCAACCTGTTCCAACCGTTCTTTTATGTTTTTTACGAGTTTCTTATCCGCTATGTTTTCAAGGTATAGGACGGTAACTTCTTGTGGAGACTCCTTTCCGATGCTAACAACCTCCGAAATAAGCCGATGGTCTTTCAACTGCCTGCGGATTAAGGAGCGGTTCACATCAACAGATTCAACAAAAGCAGTTTTTGGACCTTTAATGACCAGTTCTGATGTAGGTTGAGAGATGGACCGTTTCGAAAATCCTATCGTATCAACTGCGATAGCTTCCTTCTCGCCATCAACAAAAATGACCGTGCTGCCATTCAACAACGCATGTACAGCCTTGTCGAAAGTGGTAATCGGCTGGCCGCTGGAAAGAGTCAAGATATTTTTCATTATGTCTTTTAGATTACTTCGATTCCCTGTATAAGGCGGCGATTGGAGCAACGGTTTAATAATATTCTCATTTATCGTTTCGGTGTTTGCAGCACCGGCCAAAAATAAAATCATTACTTTTCGATTAATTGGCTGAGCATCCAGCTCCCTGAATTTCAAAGCATCGTTGGTTGGATAAAAAAACAATTCTTCCATTCGGTTTCTATTGCTAGTTAAGTCCCTGTAGAAAGCTTCACGCTTATCTTCACTCTTTTGCCCTTTCTGATCATCATTTTTGTGTTTTATGGGTTTTGGACTTTGGCGATTGTTTTTAAAGAAGCTCATAACCAGTTCCTCCTGCCCAATCATGATATATAGTTAATATTTACGGGATTGGAAAATACATACCCGAATAACGGACTAGCCTGTATGAACAAAAAGTGAGGCAATGGTATTTTCCTTTGCCTCACTCGATGACGCCGCTTTCGGTGATGGTTACGTTTGGTTTGATATTAATTTTGAGGTTTTTATATTGGTTTTCTTTCCAGTTTGTGTAGCTGAAACCGCGAGTTCGTGATTTTACAAAATGGCCAAAGCCGACTGGGTCGATGCCTTCTTGCTGAAATTGTTGGGCGAGCCGGGTGCAGTTCATTCGGATTTGCTTTTCCGCGACGCGTTCGATTTCCTTGAGAACTTTTTTGCTAAGGTGATGGCCAGTATATTGGTGAAGATAACCTTTGATTTCTATGTTTACGTCAATTTCATAAGGATTTCTGCTAATTAGCTTTTTTTTGGACTTGGTCTTTAAGCTTTCAATAAGGGCTTTGTTTTTTTGCAAATCAACCGTGACCGTTCCTCCCCGGTATTTATCAATCATTAATTTAAAATAAAACATATCCTGCCGTGATATTTTGTCAACAAGTCTCCCATCCTTCATTAACGCAATGCCGCTCAATTGAACAGTAGTAGGATCCTTCTTCTTGATGATGGGGAGAAAGGCCGTTTTTCCTGTTTGATAATAATCAGAAATAAAGAGATGCAGGTTTGTCTTTGGCAGATCACGTGATTTAATATTGTGGTCCAATAGCTCGGAAATAAAAGAGGAATTTCCACGTTTCCCATACTTGCCTTCGAGGGTTTCCTGGGCGTTGCCGTCGACAACTGCTAAATAAATGTTAGTTCCAATCCCCGGATCGCGTTGGAGTGAGTCCAATACTTGATAAACTCCCCTTTTGGCAAAATCCGTTCCAAACAACACTACCTCCAGGGAACCGCCGACAACCGGATCTGAAGACATTTCCTGGTATTTTGTGAACAGTTCGCGGCTAGGTGTGCCAGTCGTTGTCAGTGTGTTATTTTCAATTTTTTGATCTGGCATATAGTAAGGAATCAGAACAGTACCAACAACCTCATCTCCCTCTCCTGCATCAAAGCTTATCCCGGTGACTAGCCGGACATCATCGATAATTTCCGTCTGCACGCATCCCGCTAAAAGAATCGCGGCACAAAAAGATTGAAGAATGATTGATCTAGGTTTTGCCATTGCCTTTCACCTTCCTTGCAATTAATACAGCGAAAAAAAGTAAAGGTAAATAACCAAAATTGAGAAAAAAGCCAGTCCTGCCAAAGGCTGTGTTTAGTACCGCTTCCTGCTCCCTGGTTTCAAGGAGAAGCATTATGGCAAGAGATAGGGCGGCGAGTAAATAAATACTATATTTCTGTTTGATCCGGTATGTCCGTTTCAAAATACGTGAGGCAGCCCAGAGCCCGAGACATACATTTGGGAGGATAATCAGCGTCCAGGTCGCGATTCCGATATATTCGAACCGTTCTACAAATGGCATTTGAACAATTTTAAACATCGACAGGGTCGCCCATATATTTCTCTGAAGCTGCCCTTCGGAAAAGTAGCCAAATGAAATAATTGTGATGAACACATAATCCAGCGTTGTGAATAAAACTGCTCGCTGTGCCCATTTAAGCGACGAAGGGGCATTTTTGATAAACGGATAAAATACAAGAACAATCTCCCAGCCAATAAAGGTGAGTGACATATTAAATGCGGCCAGCCCTAGCTCCTTATAAGAATGTGTCAATATTGGCAGCAGATCGGCATAATCAGAATTTGGAATCGTGTAAATAAAAATGAATAATAAGTAAATGGTTAGCACGATGCCGAAAAAGACGATTCCTGTAATCGTCCTGAAACCGCCACCGATGACGTAAATCACCAGCAGGAGAAATGCCAGCCCGAGCCAGAATGTGCTTATATCAGGGAACATCCACACCTGGACAATCTGGACAAACGTCCTCAATGTCACTGTGCTATATATAGTGAAATAAATGATGAACGGCAGGCTGATGAGCCTTCCAAATGTTTTCCCATATACAAATTGATGAATGGAGATCAGGTCCCCGCCGGCAATCCCCGCCATTTTGTAAATCATCCACATAACAGGGTGGATGGCAAGTCCACCGATCAGGACAGCAATCCACGCGTCATAACCGGCATTTTTTGCGATAATCCGTTGAAAACCGAGGACGCCAACGCCGAATTGCGCAGAATGGATTAGGAAAAAAACGAGGAAAGGGGAGACCTTGGCTTTATCTGGAACCAATTCGGACATGTGTTGGACCCCCTTTTTAGTCATCTATATCATCGTCCATATCCTCCAGCTGCTTCATTTTCTTCGGATTGAAACGAATCGGATTCTTCGTTCTTAAAAACAGCGGACGGGTTTTCTGGGCTGAAAATGGCAGCCGGATGAGTGTATCTTTATTGTCTTTCATCCGCGGTGGATAAAATGGCTCAAGGAATGGCCGATTCATGGATGTCAGTCTTATTAAATGGGTCAGCAGGATGCAAAGGCAGAATGCGATTCCAAGCAATCCCCACACGGAAGCAAACAGCAAGAACGGAAAGCGCAGCAGCCGGATTGTGTTACCCATTTTGTAAACAGGCGTCGTAAATGAAGCAAGCCCGGCGAGCGCCACAAATATAAGAAGGACATTACTCGTCAACCCAGCATCCACTGATGCGGTTCCAATAACGATACCGCCAACGATACCAATCGTTTGGCCAACCTTAGTCGGCAGCCTCGCACCCGCTTCCCGCAAAAGTTCAATCGTCAATTCGAGGAAAAGTGCTTCAAGAATCGGCGGAAGCGGAATTAAACGTCTTGAGCTGACAAGGGTGGTCAAAAGGTCTTTCGGAATTAATTCATAATGAAACGTCAGCACAGCCACGTAAATTGGCGTAATCAGGACAGAAAATATAATGGATAAAAGGCGGATCACCCTGAAAAAAGACGCAACGACCCAGTTAAGGAAATAATCATCAAACGAACTGAAGAACTCGCTAAGTGTTGTCGGGCCAATAAGTGCGTGCGGCGAACCGTCCACAAGAACAGCGACTTTTCCCTCGGCAAGAATCGCAGCAACCCTGTCGGGGCGTTCCGTATCAAGCAGCTGTGGGAAAGGGGAGTATCTGTTGTCTGATATGAGCTGAACAATATAGGAACTGTCGATGACAGCGTCGAAATCGATTGCCTTGATTCGTTCAGTAATTGTTTTCACGTTGTCCGCATCAGTAATTCCTTCAATATGGAAAACTGAAACTTTTGTTTTCGTAAGCCTGCCAATGATGATTTCCTCGGCGACAAGTTCCTTAATCGGCAGCCTTTTACGAATAAGATTAGTATTCGTGGCGAGCGATTCAACGAATGCTTCTTTTGGCCCGATTACACTGAATTCAACCTCTGGCTGGGCAATCGCGCGGGCATTCGCCCCTTTTGTTTCAAAAAGGGCGAACTTCCCGGGATCAGAGCTAACAGTTAAAAGAAGGTAGCCCCTCAGCACCTTTTCCTCTAGTTTGTCGGGGTCATTAAGAAACTCGATCCCGGTCATCGGCACAACAGCCGTCACATCATCAATAAATTCAAAATGCCTCTCCAGCAAGGAAGGAAGGATGTCCTGTTGGATAACCTTCTCATCCACAAGCGTCGAAAAATATGAGAGATGGAACTTAACACCCGTCTTCCGGTTCGAATATTCCTGTTGCACGAAGTCATTCGACCGCAAGATAATCTCCGGAAGCGGCACCTCAACCTGGGAAGCATTGCGTCCCATCAAAACACCTCCAAACTGCATAACGCGAAAGTGATCTTCGGAATCGAGCGGACCTTCAGAACTGACCAAAATTTTTACGAAAATATCCTATTTTTTAATTAGAAAAACTCATTAAAAGCTCTTTCAATAAATACAACTGTAAAACCAGCAAATATAGCCTTCCCCACAAAAAAGCAGAATATGAAAAAATGGGAATCTAAGTGGGGAGGGAGGAGTGTCAGCGAGGCTGTTTGGAAAACAACCGAATTTGGAACCCAAAGCACAGAAAAAAAGCACCCGCATCAGCAGGTGCTAAAAGATTTATATAAGGGAAGGGAGAGAGTTTTTCAATTTTGTTCCAAGAGATTTATTTTGCAAAAATCTTTTCAACATCATCAAGCATCAAGTTCGCAGCGAGCACGCCACCGGCAGTATTCCAAATTGTATCTGAAACTTTATGGACGTTGCCTTTCTTGGAAACCTCAAGGTTTTTGAAAAGAGGGTCTTCAATCCACTGCTTTTCAACCTGGGAAGCTTTGCCGTCGCCTTCTTCATACGTGAAGTAGAAAAGGATGTCGCCATCCATCGCCGGGATGCGTTCCTTCGTGACGTTCTTCTCGGCAAAATCATCAACGTCCTGGCTTTCCGGACGGGCAAAGCCGAGCTCATCCAGAATGACACCGGAGAAAGTGTCCTTATGGTAAATCCGGACATCGCCAGCCATGAAGCGGACCATCGAAACCTTCATATCAAGCTTGTCGCCAAGCTTTTCTTTCAAACCATTAATGCGCTTATCGTAATCGGAAAGAACTTCTTTGCCTTTTTCTTCTTTATTGACCGCTTTGGAATAAAGCTCGAAATTTTCCTTCCAATCGCCGCGAAGCGTTTCCGCGAAAACAGTCGGCGCGATTGCATTCAGCTGCTCATAAATTTCTTCCTGGCGCATCTTGTTGCCGATGATCAAGTCCGGCTTCAGTGCCGCGACCGCTTCAACATTGACTAGGCTTTCAACGCCGACAACCTTGGCGTCCTTCATGTCATCCTTAATATGGTCGTACCACGGCTTGCCTGTCCATGATTGGACCGCGCCAACTGGCTTTACGCCAAGCGCCAGCAAAGCTTCAGTGCCTTCGTTCGTCAAAATGACGACGCGTTCAGGGGTTTTATCAAGGGTTGTTTTGCCCATTGCATGCTCAACTGTATAGCTTTGTTCTTCGTCAGCCTTCGGTTTATCCTTGCTGTTGGAATTATCTTTTTCATTTCCGCCGCAGGCCGCCAGCATAAGCACCGCGAAAATCGCCATTAGCGAGAGTATGTACTTCGTGTTCTTCATGATTGTCTTGCCTCCTGATAATTGGTATTGATAATCATTTTCAATGACAATCTCATCATAAAATGATAAAATCAACCTGTCAACTGTTTAATTGAAAATAATTCTCAATAAAAGGCGGAACAATGGCGGTCGGCTTTTGCAAAAGAAAAAGCATTAAGTAGTAAGGGACATGATGTAACAAAGCGCTGAATAAGGCGAAACAATGACCAACATCCATATCCAACTGAAAATGATTCTCAAAGTCATTGACACTCCATAAGACCAGCTTTAGACTTAAAGTAGAACAATATAGATATTGGAATAGTAGAAACCTCAACGAAGAAAGAGGTTTCTTTTGCAAAAATGATACGCAGGAAAGGTTTTCGCGATGATTCTCAAGCATACGGGTTATAAATGGCTCGGCCTGATTGCCGCCTTCATATTGCTGCTCGTCCTGATGGGGGCGAGCGTGGTCTTTGGCTATACCGACACAACGATTAAAATGGCCATCGAAACATTTACGAATTTTAACGGCTCCAATGAACATATCATCATCGAATCGGTCCGCCTGCCGCGCGCACTTATCGCAGCAGCTGTTGGGGCGAGCCTTGGCGTGTCAGGGGTCCTTCTCCAGACACTGACGAAAAACCCGCTCGCCTCGCCTGACATTTTCGGCGTGAACGCGGGCGCCGGGATGATGGTCGTCATAGCGGTCACCATCCTGAAGGTCGACAGCATCCAAGCCTTCACCTGGCTGTCGTTCCTCGGAGCGGCTGCCGCGGCGATCGGCGTTTACGCAATCGGCTCATTCGGCCGCGAAGGTCTCACACCGATGAAGCTGACCCTCGCCGGCGCGGCTCTAGGCGCGATGTTCGCGAGCTTCACGCAGGGCCTGCTCGTCCTGAACGAAGCCGCGCTCGAGCAGGTGCTGTTCTGGCTCGCCGGCTCTGTCGCAGGAAGGGAACTCGATAATTTGATTGCCGTCCTGCCTTACCTCGCAGTCGGATGGATTGGGTCACTATTGATTTCATCGAAAATGAATGTCCTGTCCATGGGCGAGGACGTGGCGAAAGGACTCGGTTTGAACACCGCTCTTGTCAAAATAGGCATCGGGATCCTTGTCATCCTGCTCGCTGGCGGGGCAGTCGCGGTTGCCGGCCCGATTGGGTTCATCGGCATCGTCATCCCGCATGTGACCCGGTCGATAGTCGGCATTGACCACCGCTGGGTTATCCCGTACGCCGCTTTATTAGGCGCGATGCTATTATTGGCCGCGGATATCGGTTCACGGTATCTGCTCATGCCGCAGGAAGTCCCGGTCGGCGTAACAACCGCCATCATCGGCACCCCGTTTTTCATCTACATCGCCAGAAGGGGGTTCAATAGCCGATGAGCCAATTCAGGAATTTACGATTATTTAAAGGGAAGGTTTCCTTCCTGCTCGATAAAAAGGCATTTTTTATTTTGATGGGATTAGTTCTGGCCGCTTCTGCGGTATTCGTTATCAGTACCGGAATGGGGGAAATGAAAATCAGCCCGCTCACCGTCGTGAAAGTATTTTTCGGCGGAGGAACAGAAATGGACCAGCTCATCATCAAGTCATTCCGGCTGCCACGTATCCTCATCGCGCTCACAGTCGGAATGGGGCTCGCTGTCGCAGGGGGGATTTTGCAGGGAATGATTCGCAACCCACTCGCATCACCGGATATCCTCGGGATTACCGGCGGCGCCTCGGTCGCGGTCGTCGGCTTCCTGGCGATTTTCTCTGACAGAAGCAACGCCCTGACCGTTAGCATCGCATGGCTTCCGGTCGCCGCCTTCATCGGAGCTGCTGTTGCCGCTATCCTTGTGTACATGCTTGCTTGGAAAAACGGCGTTTCACCGATCCGGCTCGTCCTAATCGGCATCGGCCTGATGGCGCTGATGAAAGCATTGACTACGTTAATGATGATACTCGGCCCAATCTTTCAGGCCAGCCAGGCGAACATCTGGATTACCGGAACCGTCTACGGCTCGACTTGGGCGAACGTTTCAATCGCCCTCCCGGCAACACTCGTACTCATCGCGCTCGCCCTCGTGGCATCGCGGAACCTGAACATTCAGGAACTCGGCGATGACGTCGCTACCGGTCTTGGATCCCATGTGCAAAAGCAGCGCTTTGCCTTGCTAGCCATCTCAACCGGGCTCATCGGCACCGCCGTCGCCTTCGCGGGAGGTATTGGTTTCGTCGGCCTGATGGCGCCGCACATGGCAAGGAGACTTGTTGGCTCATCGTTTGGTGCGCTGCTACCGACCGCCGCAATTCTTGGAGGTATCCTCGTCATGGCCGCCGATTTGATTGGCCGGACGATGTTCTCGCCACTCGAAATTCCGGCCGGCGTCTTCACCGCCACTATTGGAGCGCCTTATTTTATTTATCTGTTGTTCAAGACACGGAATCAGTAGGGGCGGAGGCATCGAATTTGGGCGGAGACATCGAAAATAAGCTGGAACCAAGTTCGGAAGACCGCGGTTGGCCTTTCATAAAATAAAGGTTTTAAAATGTTGAGTTGTCCTTCTGATGGGTGGAGGAGGAGGACTAGTGAATTCAGGTAGTATTTTTGCAGATGAGGGTAGTGAATAGTAACTATCCTGAAATCACCCTTATAGTGAATAAGTGTGATTCGATGACTATATGCATATAGTAGGGGTCAGGCCCCTACCAGTTCATATAGTACTTTTTGCAAAAAAGGACTAGTTAATTAACTATATAGGTTGTACTTGTAAATTACACCGATTAAATTGAATAGCTGGTTGATTGGAGCTCAGGCACGTAGACTCCTATGGGATGTAGCGGCAAGTGGAGACCCCACAGGCGCTAAGAGCGCCGAGGAGGCTCCACTGGCGCCCCATGGAAAGCGAAGTGCCCCGAGCGGAAATCAACTACCCCGTTTACATTGGACACCGATTTTTATACCAACCTATATAGTTTTAATAAAAATTAGCCCGTTTACTGTGAAATCACTAGCTAAATTTCACTAGTGCACCTCCTGTCCTCAATAAGATTATGAAATAACTAGTACACAATGTAACAAAGGCCTCTAAGGCGGATCGCCACTGGACACGAAAGCAAAACGAGTAAAGGAGCTGTCTGAATTGACGCAAGCGATTGAAACGAAAGAGCTGTCCCTTTCCTACGGAGATACATTAATCATCAAAGAACTCGACCTGAAAATCCCTAAAGGTGAAATCACTGTGTTCATCGGTGGGAACGGCTGCGGGAAATCGACGCTTCTCCGTTCAATCGCGCGCTTGTTGAAGCCGAAATCCGGAACAGTTTTGCTGGAAGGAAAAGTGATTTCCAAGCTGTCGACGCGCGAAGTCGCCCGCAACATGGCGATTCTGCCGCAGACCCCGGTCGCGCCGGAAGGGTTGACTGTCCTGCAGCTCGTCAAGCAGGGGCGTTATCCGTATCAGTCGTGGCTGAAGCAGTGGTCCGAGGAAGACGAGCGCAAAGTGGACGACGCATTGAAAGCAACCGGGCTTGAGGAACTGAAGGACCGCCCTGTCGATTCCCTGTCCGGCGGTCAGCGCCAGCGCGCTTGGATTGCGATGACGCTCGCACAGGATACAGACATCCTGCTCCTCGACGAGCCAACGACGTACCTCGACATGACGCATCAAATCGAAATTCTCGATTTGCTATACGATTTGAACGAACGTGAAGGCCGGACGATTGTCATGGTCCTGCATGATTTGAACCTTGCTTGCCGCTATGCACACAACATCGTCGCCATCAAGGATAAACAAATCTATGCCCAAGGGCGGCCTGAAGTCGTCGTCAATTGCTCACTTGTCAAAAACGTCTTCGGAATGGACTGCGAAGTCACGATGGACCCTCTCTTCGGAACGCCGCTCTGCATCCCTTACGGAAAAGGGCGCTGCCTCCTGAAAAACGAAGTCGCCGCCAGTAACTAAGCGGGGACACATGTGGGGATTTGATTAATTTTCTAAAGAATTCGATTAATTATCAGCGGGATTTGATTAATTCTCCTAATTATTTGATTAATTTTTTTGTCCGGATTTAATCAATGGATTCAGCTAAAGAGCATTTCGCATCAAGGAAGGACGGTGAGATTCATTGAAAATTAAAACGAGCGCGTTAACTGAACAGGAAAAGAATATTCTCAGCCAGTATCGTTTTTCCAACCAGCCGATGGAAGGGATGATTTCCGCTGCATCGTTGCTCGACCCTGTGCGGCTGGAAACATTCATTGGCGAACTGAAGACAACGTTCCAGACGGAGTTTGATAAGGTCGTCGCGTCGGTTTTCATTAAGAGGTACGCTTTTCTCGCGGTGATTGCCCTGTACAGCATGTCGGCATGGAACAAAAAACTCGACCTTGATCCGGAAAATATTTTCATTGAACCTCCGAACGGTGACGCGAAATGGCTGCCGAAGTTTTATTTTGCCAGTACTGAAACGGAAGAAGGGCAAAGTGCCGGCACATCCGGCAATCGAGGACTAGAAAATGGAATGCAACCGGAATCCGGAAAGCCCGTTACGAAACTTGGTTTGAGGACGGAAACCCCCGTTAATAATTCAGAACCTGGTTCCGAGCCGCAAGCCGGCTTTCGTGGCGTAGGCTTAATCGAACAACAGGGGAATCCAGGGAGCGTTGTCCGCCGAAAGGCATTTTTGCCAAACGAAAAGGTATTTCGTGAGGAAGTCCTTTCCGGGTTGTTCGCGGGCCACATCAATCCGCTGGTGAACCGGCTCGCCAAGGTGAGCGGGGTTTCCAAACTGATTCTTTGGGAAAATATCGGCGTTTACATTATGTGGCTGTATGAAACGGTACTCGAAAACGACCGTGAACTTGATTTCATTTTTAACGAGGCGGGCGGGGAGCTGTTCGGCAGCTATCACCGCAACCCGATGAAAAAGTTTTACACTGGGAAAACGTATGTCGATGACCTGGACGAAATGGTGCGGATCCGCCAGACATGCTGTTTTTCCTATCTCACCGGCGAAAAGGCCGCGCGCTGCAAGACGTGCCCGTGCCGGAAGCTTGAAATGGAGGGCAAATGCTCAAATGGACCAGAAAACGTTTGCGATGCAGTTCGAAGCCTTACTTGAAAAATACGCCGAGCTACTGACCGGCTCGGGTGATGAAGATATCACCGGTAAAGTGAAAACGTACGCGCTTTACACCCACATCGCGAAAACGATGCCTGCGCTCGCCCAGCACTGGAACTCCATGTACCCCGAGGCGAAAGGCGAACTCATAGCCCTCATGGCTGAAATCAAACAACTCAACGAAGCACATCGAAACGCCAAGCCGCGCCCTTAAGGGAACGGCTTGTTTTTTTGCAAAAGAAGAGGCTGAAAAATTCAATAAATGCTCACAAACTAAATTTTTCCTCCGTGATAAAGTTAGGGTGGGAGGTTAATCCATGCAGCTAATCATCATTCTAAAGAATGTATTTTTTATCTTTTTCATAATCTTTTTTGCACTGGCTTTAAAAGAGCTAATTAAATTGATCCGTACTTTTTGGGGAAGAGACAATGTCAGTAAAGATGAATACCACTTTAAGTCCATTAAATTTGTTATTTATCAACTTATTATGGGATTAGCCGGTTTTTTATATAATTTTTTAAAAGATTCACTATGATAGAAGCAATTGCCGTTTCCGGAGGGAGGCGGTTTATTTTTTGCAAAAATAGGTAAATCCCCTCAAAATAGAGTCAAGGAATTTTACAGGAGGTTTCTGCAGATGGACTGGATGCTGTTATTCGTCATGGCTGCTTGTATGCTGTTCATTCATTTAAATAAAGGGCGAATCCGGCCGAAGGAACTTTTGAAAGAGCTGCTTTCGATGGTGGCTTTCGTTGTAGTTTACTCATTGTTGAAAAGTTATTTTTCTGAAAAACTCAGCATCAAATCTCCTGTTGCAAAAATTCCTTCCGACATCAAGATGAGGCTGGGCGGAGGAGTGTTTTTTTTGATCACTTGCGCGTTTTCGTATGTTGGGTGGAAAAGGCTGAAGCAGGAGAAGGAAGAGATTGTGGAAAAGTAGAGGTTCTCTATACCGAATTTGTTGGGAGAAGAATCTTCGGTCACAGAGGGAGGTTCTCTAAGCCCAAGTGGGGTGGGGAGAAGAGCATTCGGTCACAGAGGCAGGTTCTCTAAGCCCAAGTTGGGTAGGGAGAGGAGCATTCGGTCATCAATGGGGCTTATTGTCGCCCGTAGCGTATCGTTTTTCAAGGTTACGGTCGCCAATGGGATTTGATGTCGCCCGTAGCATATCGGTATTAGGAGTTAGGGTCGTCAATGGAGCTTATTGTCGCCCGTAGCGTATCGGTTTTCAAGGTTACGGTCGTCAATGGAGCTTGTTGTCGCCCGTAGCGTATCGGTTTCAAGGTTAGGGTCGCCAATGGGATTTGTTGTCGCCCGTAGCATATCGGTATTAGGAGTTAGGGTCGTCAATGGAGCTTGTTGTCGCCCGCAACGTGTCAGTATTCAAGGTTACGGTCGCCAATAAGAAGGGTGTCCTGTTGATCCTCCATTTTCTGCGACAAAAGTAGATTTTGAAAAGAAGGAGCAAAAGTAAATGAAGAGATTAACTAGTTCAGACGGCAAAAAATTTCATCTCACCAATGCGGGCAACTTTGATCAGGATGTAATCGACAGGCTGGCACAATTCGAAAACTTCCATGAGGCTTTGCTTTCCCAGCAGCTTGAGCTGGAAAAGGAATTGGAGAAACTCCGCGCCGACGATAAAACGCGCACGGTTCGATTCAAGCAGCTGCTGGCGAATAAGCTTACGAACCAGAATATTTTAATCCAGCTGAAAACGTTTGGAATTGAGTAACGGAGGCGGGCGGACAGTTGAACGCCGGAATCCATACATAAATTAAGCCTCCCGCTGCCGGGAGGCTGACTTTTGATGGCCTGATGCTTATTGCACTTGCCCTCCGCCATACGGCAGCTGCTCGCGATAGCCGGAGAACTGCTGGGCTTTCTTTTGCAAGGATTGCGCCTGGGCCGGCTCGACTTTGTACCAGCCTTCCTGGAACATCACGTTGTACAAGTGGCGCTGCAGGTTCTGCGTTTCAGTGTACATTTCAAGTACATCATTGTACAAGCCCATGTGGCTCGCCTCGTTCAAAAACACATCATATCCGTGCGTCATATACTTTTCAGTCGCAAGCAAATCATTGATGAAATCGCGGTCGTTCATCGACGGGTTCTTTTCAACCTGCGTCGCCGGGTTCGAAATGGAATTGTTGTTCATCGTTCGTTCCTCCTACTGCTGCATGTACTGCTGCGCATTTTGGTTCTCGTGGGCGCTCAGGTGGCCAAGGATTTTCTCGTAGTGGCGCTGGTGCATTTGGCCAACCTTCTCGGCTTCTGCACGCATTGATTCAATTTGGCAATGCTGCGCGTAAAAATGCGCCTTTTTTGCCGCCATAAGATTCCACGTCAGCATGTCTGTCAAATACAATTCATCCTTGCCCGACAATACATTCGGCGGCTGCTGCATATACTGCTGGTTCTGCATACCTTGATTCTGCTGCTGTTGCATCGTTCAAACCTCCTGTGCAAAATATTCCTGCACCCATAACATCCCACCAATCAGCGCGATTTATGCAACTTAATCACAAAGTGTAAGGGAAAATGTGGAAATGTTTAGTTTACAGAATATTAGCTGAAGTTGTATTGTTAACGTAGATGAGAAAATTTTACAAAGGGGTCGGGGGATGGAATTACTAATCGATTTTGCGTTGCGGTATTTTATGATCATCCTGCTTTGTGTGTTGATTGGCCTTGTAACATTGGTGGCGAGTATTTTTGTCAAAAAGAGGGTCGCCTTAATTAATACGGTAGGGTGCCTGGCGATTGTGGTCGCCATTCTCCTCAGTTTGACGCAATATACTTCATTTGCGGAGCTTTATTCCAAGCAGCTGAATGAAAAGACGGATGTGCAAAGTGTTGTGATTCACGTGGGGGACAGGGAAAGCATCACTGTTGAGAATAAGAATGAAATTGACCTGATTTTGGCGGATTTATCGGATGTGAATCTGAAAAAAGACCCGAAGGTAAAACCCTTTGATATGGATTATTATCTTGAGATGATTGTACGGAACCAAATAGGGGAGAAACATTTTAGTACAGAGAAGGTTTATATCGATTTAGATGAAAATCATATTAATAGCTATAGGGTTCTCGGCAAAAGAAACCACTTAAAAACGATTGAAAGCTTGGTAAAGGGGGAGTAATGCCTAATCCTTGGAACGTTTGAAGGTGATTTTTGCAAAAAGGAACAGTGCTGAAGACAAATTAATGCACAAGCTACACCCTGGGTTATTCATTTTGCAAAAAGGTGAGCCGTATTATCTTCAATCCTCCATTTTGTAAAATAGACGTCCACACTAAAAGGAACCTCCTCAAGATAGGCGGTTCCTTGTTCGTTTTTAAACGCTGACTCCGCCGGATTCCTCTTTATATTTTTCCAGGCATTTTTTGCAAATACAATCCCTGTGGAGGCTTTCCTCGGGGACCAGTTCGAAAATTCCGCGCGGAAATTCTTCGGCGGTGCACCAGCAATTTTCGTTTTTGCCGGACATGCAGCCATTTTCCTCCCTGCAAAGCGGACAAATTTTCGCAGCCATTTCAACCCCTCCAACTTTTTCTTTCGTAAAAATAGACTTTCCTTCATTGTAACTCTGTTGTAGGGGATGTTACAGCTAAAATTTGTCCTGTTCCATAGGCCATGAAAACAGAAAGGCACCCACGACGGGCGCCCTTCGATTACTGCTTCTTAAACTGGTTATTCTGGCTATTGACCTTATTCTTCTGGTGCCGGATATTATGCGGGCCAGCATTCCCCTTCACACTAGCCGCACTCACACCAGCCTCCGAAGGATCCTTCTTCAACCTTGCCATCTGATCACCCCTTGACTTATCATGCCCGGCGGAAAGGGAAATTAGTGAAGCAAGGGGACGGTTCCGTTGCTTCTAACGGATATCGAAATATATTTCATCGAGGTGAATGAATTTGATAATAGGAGGGGGACAGTAGATATTTCAGTGCGGATAAGTGTTGGAGACAGATAGTACCTCCGATATAAAAAAAGCCCGGCACTTTGGCCGGAACAAACAAGAGGTGAATAGCTTTATCTTTGGGGGGTATGAAAAGTGGGGTTCTTTTCATACCTCTAGCCTACAGCGCGAATATGAACGCTATATGAACTTTATGTAAAATTCACGCAAATTTTGGAGAGATTTCTTAAAAATAGAAAGCAAATCAAGATGTGAGGCATCTGGGCAAAAAAATATCCGGCACGAGGCCGGACTTTAAGGATCTATGGATTAAAGGGGGAGTACGTATGAAGGGTCGAGGTTTCCTTCATACTCATTTATAATACTGTGAAAATATTAACAAACTATGAACAAACCTTTAACATTCTTGAAAAGTTTTATGGAATATCGCGACTTTACTTCTCATTTCGTCAGAAGTATGTAGCAAATTCAATACAGTTAGCGTCTTCTTTTGCGGGCGAAAGATTGCGCGGCTGCGGTGCAAAGAACCAAGGCAACCATGATTCCCATCGCGATATCGGCAACAAAATCCGGGAGGAAACCCAGCCAGCGAAATAGGACAACGGCGAGTGTTAAATAAACCCAGACCATAATTAGCGATTGAAACTTATTCCACGGTTCTCTCTTTTCATAGAAAAACCCAATTAAATTCTTCATTCTCCACCCCCCGTAAAAAGCCTGTTTGAAAAAAGTATAAACCATATTTCACCTATTGAATATCCAGATTTCGTAAAATTCAAAAAAACGAGAAAGAAGTCAACATCACAACTTCTCGCGTGAATCGAATGAAGCAGTAGAACCGTCCCTGCTTCAAGAGTGTTGGATAGAGTTCATATTTGGTTTTATTGGTTGCTTGTTATTTATACTAAAATTTGATTTAGGAATTATTTAAGGGGAGAGTTGCTGGGGATGTGGGCGATACCGGGAGTTTTTGGTGTGGTGTTTTTGCTTGTTGGCGTTTTTTATCGGAAAAGGCATCATGGACAGTTGGCGTCGGATTCGGGTTTTTCTGGCGATTCAATCCTATTTGAACTGGTTGCTACGGCCTTTCTTTTTGTACTCGATTTATTGCCTTTCTGGGTAACCAAACTACTTTGCCTTGCTGCGGCCGCCGGTCTTTTTTATGCGGCATATCAAATGCTTTGATTCCAATATGCGAAAACAGTAATAAGATAGATGTTTAGGTATGTCATACCAGAATAATTTTTTTCCAAAAACATATAAGCTCATAAAATTAGAAACCCCCGTAGAGGAGCCATAGATAAAAAGGTCCTTTACGGGGCGAGACTGAATGCAGTTCATCAATAATCCATATGGATATCGGTTATGATCCACTTGCCGCCAATATAGTTGACTGTGACAGTGATGGTATAATTTGGCCCGTACATATCCGTGTCAAGCCGTTGGATCATCTGGTATTTTGTGTCGGCCAGTTTTTGCGTTTCGTATGGTTGATCCTCTTCAAAGTATAACGGCCCATCCTGCGGCTGGAGGTAGACCCCGTCACTGGTTTCTTTAAGGAATCGATAAAGCAAGTAATCAAAGAACTTTGGATCGGCCATTTTTTCAAGTGGGCGGAAAAACTCCTCTTTAGTAGCCGCGTGTTTTGCCTTATATTCCGGCTCTGGTGTAAAGCGATCCAAATGGAAAAGGGACTTTATTTCATCTCTGAATTTTTTAGTCATCGCCATCACGTCAGGCTTTTCGGGCTCTGGCTGGACAGTATCTGTCTCTGGTTCCTCAATCACTGTGCCGATGTCATCTGTTTCAACGCTTCCTCCATCCTCGCTGGCTGGCAGTCCATCGTTCGTATCTGGCAGATCGGCTTCATGTTCAGTGTCGTCCGGCAAAATGGCCTCCTGTCCATCCGGTTGTGGATCAGGCTGTTCCTGTCCATCAGGAACTCCTTCCTCGCTGCCGACATCCCCAGTTGGTCCATGCTGGCTCCCTCCAAGGTTCGGGATGATGACGAATTCGTACATCCCCGCGAAGAAAAGCATGACGAGGGCAGCACTGATGAGTGAAGGGATTATTTTTTTGCCAAAATAAAGTTTTTGCCTTTTCCCATAGGATGAAGCCAGTACTCGCTGTTTCATCTCGTCGGTAAAAGTAAGGTCAGCCAATTCTCCCTTGAGCATTTTCGTCTTTGCCTCCCGTAATTTTTCCTCCATTCATTCCACCCCTTTCCGAAAGTTGTTGCTTTAACAAATCCTTTGCTTTGGCGGCCCTCGATTTGACAGTATTGATATTCACGTCGCACACCTCACTGATTTCCTTCATCGTCAGGTCATGGAAATAGGCGAGGACAATCACTTCCTTGTATTTCAACGGGAGCCGGAAGACTGCTTCAATCAGTTCATCCTGTTCCGCTCTAACAAAGTACTCAGATTCCGCGCCATCCTGCTTGCCTGGCATCAAAGAGGCAATCATTTCACTGGCATGGACTTTCCGGTAATGCCAGCTCTTCACATAATCCTTGCAATGGTTCACGGCAATCCGGTACAGCCACGTCTGAATGCCCGCTTCCCCCCGGAATCCATCCAGCTTTTCATAGCATTTAATGAAAATCTCCTGGGAGAGATCCTCGGCGGTCTGCCTATTCCTGGCAAAAAGTGTAAGCCAGATGAAGGATAGCGGTACCATAACGACCCATCATATCGTTCAAAAACTTTTCTTTGTCCACCTGCACCACCCTCGATTTTTCCTTTGTAATTATTAGACGAAGCATATGATGTTTCGGTTGAAAACTAGTGATCATAAAATATAGTAGTTTATACCCAATTCCAGCATTAACCATAAAATCCTTTGTTTTTCAAAAATGGAGGTGTTACCATAAATGTATATGGTTTGCTTTTTACTGGTTGAATGGAAAGGTTCGCGGGCGGAACGAAGGATGACCCTATGAGAGTAAAGTCCTTCGGCTTTCTGCCTGTTTTTATTTTATGTCATACATAGGTTTCAATAAGAGCACGTAGAATGAATTGGATATATATTTGAGAGGCCCCCGGATAACCACTTCAACGTTCAACCAAACTGACAAACTATCCATCAATCTGGAAAGCAAGCCATTTCGCGTCAAAGAGTCGGAATATTAAAAATTCAAGGAGGAAGAGAATGAGGCAATTTAAGAAGGACAAGCTGTTGACGAGTATTTTTTGTGTATGTTTATTATTGGTGAACCTGCTGGGTGGCCAGGCTGTTTTTGCGGAGGAAAGCCAAGCCCCAAAGACGCAGGCTAGTTTCAACAGTGCGAAAGAGGTGCTGAAAGCGATCAGCCATCTCAAGCCGAACATTTCCAGCAATGGAAAGGCGGTAGTTTTGCCAGAATCACCTGATCCAAAATACGAGGTTTCGCTTTACGGGTCTGACAACAAGCAAATCATCGGGATGGATCTCAATTTCTACGAGCCGCTGACGGACATGCAGGTGAATGTTTTATATAAAGTAACGAATAAGGATGACGCGGCGGATGCGGCGGTTTCCGAAAAGGACATTCCGATCAGTGTCAAAGGGAAGTACAGTGTGGAAAAAGGGGATAATCCGGTTCCGAATGTGATTCCAGGTTTAAGAGAGTGGAAGGGTTCGCAAGGGGATTATCTTTTCAAAAATTCTACGAAACTGATAATCGATAAGAAAAATGAGGCGAAACTGAGGGAGCCGGCTGAGGTCATCCAGGATTATTTCAAAAATATGCTCGGCAAGGATGTCCGCATCAAGGTTGATACGAAGCCGACGAACGGGGACATTTTCCTGACGCTGGATGAGGCGAATACGTCATTCGGCAAGGAAGGATATTTGCTTGAAATCGGCAACACGATTACGATTACCGCGTCCGAGCCAAAGGGGGTTTTGTACGGCGGGACGTCGATTACGCAAATACTCTATCAATCTCCCACAAAGGACACCATCCCGAAGGGCGTCGCGCGTGATTATCCGAAGTATGAAATCCGCTCTGGAATGATCGATGTCGGCCGGATGTACATTCCGCTTGAGTATGTCGAGGAAATGACGAAATACATGGCCTGGTTCAAGCTTAGCGAAATGCACATGCATATCAATGATTTCCGCGCCGGTGCCAATTATGAAGCATTCCGGGTCGAGAGCAAAAAGTATCCGGAAATCAATGCGAAGGATGGCTACTATACGCAAGAAGAGTATATTGCCTACCAGAAAAACATGAAGAAGTACGGGATCGATATCGTGACGGAAATTGATACGCCGTATCATGCGGAGAGCTTCCGGGCTGTGAATCCCGATTTGATGCGCTCGAGCCCGAGGGGATACTTGGACATCACTACTCCGGAAAAGAGGGCGATCGTCTACCCGTTTATCGAATCGCTGCTTGATGAGTTTTTGGGCAAGGATATCAATGATCCGAACCGTGTTTTCCTGAGCGACCAGTTCCATATCGGGACCGATGAGTACGACAAGAAGTACTCCGAGGAAATGCGCGATTATACCGACCATTTCATCAATTATGTGAACGATAAAGGCTATCGCTCAAGGCTTTGGGGCTCGATTGGCAAGAATGGTTTCAATGGAGTGACGCCGGTCAGTAGTGAAGCGACGATGAATATTTGGGCGCCTTACTGGTCCGATGTCAAGGAAATGTACGATCTGGGCTATGACATTATCAACACGAATGGAACGGATTTGTACATTGTTCCGCTCGGAAACGCTGGTTTTCCTGATTACCTGAATATTAAGGCTAAATACGAAACATTTGAAGTCAATAAATTCCTGAACACAAAATCGAGCGGATTGGGAAGCGCGGAAATGCCGCTCGCCCACCCACAGACAAAAGGTGCCGCTGTCGCACTTTGGAATGACCTGACTGCCTATACCGGCGGGCTTTCAAGCTTTGATATTTTTGACCGCTATAAGGATGCGGTCATGCTGATCGCGGAAAAGACGTGGTATGGGGAAAAGACTGAGGGTCAGAATTCCGATGAGTTCATGGAGAGGGTAAAGGCCGTCCAGCATAGCAGCCCACTTGCGAATCCGGCAAGGTTTGTCGAGTCGGCTTCCCATATGGTTGTGAAATATGATTTTGAAAAAGTGAAAGGCAAGAGGGCGGTCGACCTGTCCGGGAATGGCTATGACGCTGTGATCCACGGAGGCGCGGTTGTAGATGGCAAGTCTGGAAAGGCGCTGAAGCTGGACGGAAAGAGCTATTTGGAGCTGCCGTTCCAGTCGGTCGGATTCCCTTACAGCGTCCAGTTCGATATTAAGCTGGATAAGGGTTCACTCACTGATGCCACTCTGTTCACCGGGGAAGATGGCAGCCTTTACCTGAATTTTAACGATACAGGCAAAATTGGCTACGAGCGGAACGAGAAAACGTCTGATGGCAGCAAAACAAAATTTGAGAATTACGCCTTCACTCACGATTATGCACTGCCGGAAGAGGAGTGGCACCATGTGATCCTCGTTGGCGACAACCGGGAAACGAATTTGTTCGTCGATGGGAAGAAGGTTTCCACTTCACGGCAGTACAATAAACTCGAGGGACGCAGCAATGATTCTAGTACGTTTGTTTTGCCAGTCGAAAAAATCGGGTTTGGCGTTAAGGGCACGATTGATAACTTGGAAATCATGAATAAAGGGCTCGAAAATAGCCTGCAAAAAAATCTTGCCATTGGGCAAAAGGCAACGGCGTCATCCGAATACGATTCCTCGCAAAGAGCGTCGTTCATGGTCGATGGAAACTCGGGAACACGTTGGTCATCGAATTACCGGGGTAAAACCGAAGCTCAGAAGGACGACGAGTGGATCATGATCGAACTGGATGATTCGTATGACCTGAATATGGTCAAGATATTCTGGGAAACGGCGAGGGCCAAGGAATACAAGCTGCTTGCCTCAAATGACGGCGTGAACTTTGAAGAGGTCCATCAGTTTAAACTCAGCTCCTCGGACGGAAGCATTGACACAATCAACCTAAAGGGCGTCGAGGCGAAATATTTGAAAGTCGACATGGATAAACGCAACACCACGTATGGCTACAGCATTTTTGAAGTCGAAATCTACGGGAACACAGGCTTTGAATTTGGGCAAAAGTGGATTGATGAAGCTGAGCATCTTTTGAATGTGGTTCCTGAAGATGCAAGCGGGGCCGCAGAACGAGACGGGCTATTGGCCGCGAAGGATGAACTGAAAAAGTATCTGGCCGGGGAAGAGCGTGACTACTTTACGTTTGATGTCCTGGTTGGGAAGCTTCTGCAAAAACTGGATGCCTTTAAAGTGACAATCAGCGCTCCTGTAAATGTCGCCGCAGGCAAAACAGCAACCGCCTCAACGGAATACAGCTCTGCCCAGGCAGCGAGGCTGGCGACAGACGGGAATATTACGACACGCTGGGGTTCCGTGTACAAAGGGATCCCTGCGGAGCAAATAGAAAATCAGTGGCTCATGGTCGAACTTGGGGAGGCAGTCGATTTTGACACGGTAGTTATCCAATGGGAGTCGGCACGCGCGGCGAAGTATGACTTGCTCGTCTCGAATGACGGGGTCAATTTTGAAAAGGTCCATTCCTATACTCATGACGGCAGCAAGCGGCTTGCGGATGTCATTCATGTGAAGGATCTTAACGCGAAATTCGTGAAGGTCGCGATGTCTAAAAGAGCAACCAGCTACGGCTACAGTATCTACGAGCTCGAGGTGTACAGCGCCAAAAAAGCATCCGAGCGGCTAGCCGAAGCCAAGCAACTTTTGGCACAGCCGGAAGACCCGGCAAAACAAACAGCCCGAACTGAATTGCAAAAAGCAGTGGGCGATATGGAAGGGTATTTCACTACACCCGACAAACAACCCGTCAACTACCATACTTTAACTAAAACGTTGGAGGAAAAAATCGCGGCGTTTAAAGGGTAAAGCGGTGCCGAAGCAGGGGGAGCTTATTGAGTTCCCCTGTTTTTTGAGTTTCATTTCAATTTATAGATGTTGAAAAAAATATTCCAATGGGAATGGGGTGGTTGATTTCCGCTCCGGGCATTTCGCTTTCCGCGGGGCGTCAGTGGAGCCTCCTCGTCGCGTTGCTCCTGCGGGGTCTCCCCTTGCCGCTCAATCCCGCAGGACAACCGACTTCCTCGAATGGGCTTTGCACGAAGGAAATGCGATAGCATTTTCGAGGAGTCTACATGCCTGAGCTCCAATCAACCAGCTATTCAATTTATAGATGTTGAAAAAAATATTCCAATGGGAATGGGGTGGTTGATTTCCGCTCCGGGCATTTCGCTTTCCGCGGGGCGTCAGTGGAGCCTCCTCGTCGCGTTGCTCCTGCGGGGTCTCCCCTTGCCGCTCAATCCCGCAGGACAACCGACTTCCTCGAATGGGCTTTGCACGAAGGAAATGCGATAGCATTTTCGAGGAGTCTACATGCCTGAGCTCCAATCAACCAGCTATTCATACTAAAAGGTGTAATTGTTAAATTCAACTATATAGATTTTCGTTTATCGGTAATTGAAGGGGTATTTTGCCCGTTGAAGCATTGTGCGGACATGCAGGATTTTTTACTTAAAATGAAGAATACTCTGTGAGAGTATTGCGAAGGGGATGATAGCAATCGGAAAACTATTGAGAGTAGGGACAACATATTTGCCAGTTTCAGATGTGGAGAAAGCTGCCACATGGTATGTGAACATTCTTGGTGCCAAGCTAAACTATCAAGACGCTGACAAGGCGATTCTCGACTTTGCCAATCAAGCTTTTTTCCTCGTGAAATCGAAAGAAAATCAAACTGCCAATTTCATCGATCACTATGGTGCGGAGCGGTTCTCCCTTACTTTCGAGGTGGATGGGGAAGAGGCCCTGGAAAAAGTACATAAGGAATTTATTAATAAAGGAATTAAAGTGGGCGAAATTGAAAGCAGGGGCCACGCTGGCCGAAACTTCGTCTTCACAGATCCCGACGGCAACAAATTCGATGTCTGGAGCGAGCTAAGCCGAAGTTTTAAACAACATTTTCTAGCTACAAAATAGTGAGGGGCGGCTCCAGTGCTTCATTCTAAAGCCGATAAAAGCAGTAGAATCGTCCCCCTTCATCAGTGGAAAGCTCGGTGCCTAGTTGGGCACCGAGTTTTTTTGGCGGTATTTCAGCTTATTGCAGGTTTTGTTTTAGTGTGAGTAGTGCTTCTTTTCCCTTTGTTGCTTCGGGGTATTTTTCTAGTATGCTGTTAATGAGATCAACTTTGGCTTTATCTGTAAAATATGGGTCAGTATGCAAAAAGGATAAATATCCGTTGAAAGGATTGCCATTTTGAACGCTTTTATATAATTCGTTAAAATCATTCAGTTTTTTGTCGTAAAATGGTTTGTCTTCGCTATTGGCGACCTTGACGGCCATTTTGGAAGCTTCAAGCGCTTTATCCAAGTCTGTGAATAAATAATAACTAGCCACTAGGAGAAAATTACCGCTAAGTGGAAATAAATGCACGGTTCGCTCAAGATAAGCAATTGAGTTTTCGTAATCGCCCTCCGCGGCATATATATCTGCGATTAACTTGAGGACCTCATTGACATTTGGGACCAAATCGTTGAGCTGAAGCGCGGATTGCAACGCTTTTTCAGGATTATGATCGAAATTAAGCTCGCCTCTCGCCTTAATGATCATCGAAGGAAATTCCTTCAGGGTTTTAAAAGTTTCCGATTCATAAGAAGCTACCGACATGCCGGTTATTTTTGAAACGGATTCATTAAAACTATTTTTCTTGGAGCCTTCAATAATCTGGTTTACCACACCCGGAACTTTATTTTTGACCAAGAGCCCTGCCATGACACTGCTTTGGAGGTATGGATGATAAGGTACCTTCAGATGAGAAGCCCATTGCTCGTGCGTTTCTAACTCTTTGAAACTTACCTTCTCCATATTTTCGATTTCATCGGAAAGAGTCCCGGTCCTTTTCTTCTCCACATACGAAGCTATCCCTTCATGAAACCAGACAGGCAAATCGGAAAAATGTTGCCCCGATTTGACGAGCGACATATGAATCAAATGGTGAGTATATTCATGTACAATGGTTTGCTTGTATTGGTTGATTTTACGATCATCATCAGGAATCCCGATATAGATGGACCTTTTTTCAAAAACGTAAGAACCGTCTATATGGCCATCCAGGGTTGGGCCGAATAATTCATTTAACTTGGCAGGGTCTTCTACCAAGACAATCGAAACAGGCTCATCAAGAAACTCGTTTCCAAAAAGTTCTTCAAACAGTTTCTTGTTTGTTTTTATAGAATTGATGGCCGCATCGATGGCCACATTTATATGAGGATTCTTACTGCCCTCTGCGTATTTGAAAGTGATGTTCCCAACTATTTTCTTATCGCCCTTTTCCTCATCCACAAGCACCTTAAAATAACTTACAGGCTTAACCATTGTTAAGGCCTTATTCACACCAGCATTTAACGCAAAATTCAGGCCAAAAACAAAAGCTACAACCGCTCCCCAAAAGGCAATCCTCTTTATCATCTACTAAAAACCCCCGCTGACATATCCTCTCTCCTGTCCAGACCCATCCCCATAGGCGCCCCGGCATTTAAAAAAGATATTTTTCCTAATTTTAACAGATTATATTCTTTTTCCCAACACTTTTTTGAAGCAAGGGCGGTTCCTCCGTCTAAACAAAAAAAGGTCCGGCACGGGGCCGGACAAAAAGGGAATATTAAAGGGGGGTATGAAAAAGTTGGTTCTCTTCCACACATATATAATACTTCCCAATTATGAAGGTTTTATTACTATAGAATTAAAGTTTGTGGGAATTTTTTTTACAGGGGCGTAATATTTACTTGTTTTAGGCGATTTCCCCCCATATCTGTTCTTTTTAGTTTGCCAAAATTTCCTGTATCCGTCCGGAAAACCCGGCTATTTCGGTATTGCCATCTAGTCCTCATTACAATTCTGCGCACCCTCAAAAATTTTGCTAAAACCCTTATCAATATCCATCGGCGACAATGTTCGTTATAATAGGACTAACTAATTTTTGGCAGTTAGACAAGCTTTGCAAGGGGGAGAAGGGATGTACTCTGTTTTTTCGACGTTCGATGTGCCTGATGAAAAGGCTGATGAAGTAATTAATATTTACAAAAGCCGATCCCGGCTGGTCGATACAGCGCCAGGGTTTGTGGACTTTCTTCTTTTGCAAAATGACAAAAGGCCCGGCGAGCTTACCGTGCAGCTACTTTTTGAAACAAAACAGCATTATCTCGATTGGGTGACGAGCACCCAGTTCAAAAAAATTCACGACTTGGAAAAAAACTATCCGGACCAGGAACTCGCCGCGATCATCCCGACCGTCAGGCAGTACAAGGTAGTGGCAAAATGATAAATAATCTGCCGATCGAGCAAATCATTGACACCGTCACGGCGAAAATATACGAACGCGAGCCGGGCCTTCTTGAACGCTACGGCGAAAAAGGAAAATTGAAATGTAAGGAAGATAATTTACATCATTTCAACCATTTAAAAACCGCCTATGAACTGAACGACAAAGCTGTGTTCACCGATTATGCCCTTTGGCTGAATGGCATCCTGACAAAGCACGGCATGTCAACGCAGCATTTAATCGATAATTTTGCCATTATCGAAGAAGTTCTACACAACTATTCATCCAATAATCCGGCGCTTGTCTGCTTCTACGTAACTGCGCTCCAGGCGGGGAACGAGCTTTTGGCCGGCCAACATTAAAGGACCTTTGTTTTGCAAAAAAGGCAGAGGGGAACCGGAGCTTTCAATTCTCAAAATACACCCGGAAAGCTATTATAGCTATTCAAAGCCACAGCTGGGATTTGCAAAAGAGTTCGCCCAAATAATCGAAACGAGGTGCATCATATTGACAGACGAAAGCATCCGGGAATTCACAGGGTATCTGCTTGAGGGAAACGAGCGGCTGGCCTGGGCCTTCCTTGACCGGAACCGTTTCCGCTCCAGGAAGGAAGTTTTCGAGGAAATCATCACCCCATCGATGCGCCACGTTGGCGAAATGTGGGAAAACAATGAAATCACCGTGGCTGACGAGCATATCGCGACCGGAGTCTGCGATTTCCTGATATCGCGGCTTTATCCGCCGGCAGGGCCGGCAGATTCAATGCAAGTCAAAAAAGCAATGTTCCTCTGTGTCGAAGGCGAGGCGCATTACCTTGGCCTGAAAATGGCTCACCTGCTTTTCGAGGAACACGGCTGGGATACACTTTACTTTGGGCCCAACCTGCCGCTTGAGTATGCCGCAAAAAAAGCAGCCGACTGGAAACCGGACGTGATTGGTCTGTCGGTTTCGATTGTTTACAACTTGCCGATGGTGAAATCGTATATAAATGAGCTCTCCAAACTTTCAAACCGGCCTGCTATCATACTGGGCGGAAGGATGGCCGGGAAATACAACAGTATGGAGGACGCCGGGGAAGTTTATATAGTGGAAGACCTTTCAAGCCTTGAGAATTGGGTAAAAACAATTGGGACGGGAGAACGATGGAATGCCTATCAATCATGATTTTTTGCCGGTCCCTTATGTACGGATCAACCCGGATGGCGATATTATTGGCTGGTCACGTGAAGCAGGGGGTATTTTCGGCCTCCTGGATGGATTAACAATCAGCCAGCTTGTCGATGAGGAAAGCCATGGAAAGCTGAACGAATTCATTTTTGCAAAAGCTGACGCGGTTGTAGAAGTGAATATGAAAACGGTCGAGCAGCCGCTCGCCTTGTTCAGCCTGCGCTCGAAGTGGGATGGCAATGGTACAGGCCACGTTGTCGCACTTCCTGCGGATAAGGCAAATGAAGAACTAGTCTCCAGACTGACCTCGCTTCAGTCGAGACTCAGAAACACAGATTTCGAACTTTTCGAGAAAAAGGAACAACTTGAAGGCGCCATGAACAGACTGAACCAACTGTCCGGACCGTTCATCCCCATTTCGGAAAAGCTCGCACTCGTTCCGCTTTTCGGCGACCTGACAGCGGAAAAAATGGAAGCCATCACGGCCAACGTTATTCATAGCGCCTACAAAGGCAGCTACGACAATATTCTATTCGATTTCAACGCCACCGGCCTCATCACCGACAGCGGCACCCAAAAGCTCCATAACCTGTTCCAAACTCTAACCTACATGACCAGCCCAACCATCACCATCATCGGTATCAACCCTACCCAAGCCAAACAACTCCACCAACACGGCCAGTCCTGGCCCGCCCAATTCCAGTCAACCCTCCAAAAAGTACTGGAAAAGTAAAGCGGAGCGGTTTCGGCGTTTCATTCGGTGGAAGCAGGGGGACCGCCCACGTGTAACTTCACCTTTTCATTTGGAAAGAGATACCGATGCTCCCGACTTGAAGGGGACGCAGTTTTGTGTATAATGAATGTTATGAATTGCATATAAACGTTTTCTAGGGTTCCGCAGCATGGTGGCTGGTCTGGTCCGAGAGAAAACTCACAGCTAAGGCTGTGCCACGGAGGGATAAAAGCCTGGGAGAGACTGTTTTCAGTCATCTTTCAGGCTTTTTTGTTTTTTATGCAAAAAACATATTATGGAGGTTGCAACAAGATGAATGCAAACTGGGTAAAAGTTTTAATTGCTGCTTTTTTTGAGGTATTCTGGGTCATCGGTTTGAAGCACGCGGACAGCGTATTGGAATGGGCGGGAACCGCTTTTGCAATTATCGCCAGCTTTTATTTACTAATCGATGCGAGCCGCAAGCTGCCGGTCGGGACGGTTTACGCGGTTTTTGTTGGGCTTGGTACAGCGGGAACTGTTTTCACGGACATTGTTTTCTTCGGGGAGCCGTTTAAAATCGCTAAAATCATGCTGATTTTGGTATTGCTTATAGGTGTGATGGGCTTGAAGCTGGTCACAATCGAAAATGATGGGGAAGGAGCTGAAACGTAATGGCATGGATTTCATTAGTAATTGCGGGACTATGCGAAATGTTTGGCGTGACTATGATCAACCGGCTAAATCAAAGGAGGAACTGGCAGTCGGCCTCCCTGCTGGTCATCGGTTTTACAGCGAGCTTCCTTTTCCTCGCTCACGCCATGAAATCCCTCCCGATGGGCACCGCCTACGCCATCTGGACCGGCATCGGCGCATCCGGTGGAGCCGTCCTTGGCATGCTCCTCTACGGAGAATCAAAGGATTGGAAAAGAATCCTCTTTATCACCCTCATCCTCGGCTCCGCGATCGGCCTCAAACTGATATCATAATAATGAGACAGAGGGCGGTTTCCGATTCATTCTACAGAACGAAGCAGCGGAACTGTCCCCGTGCTCACTTTTTCTTTGTCCAATGCTCATTTAAAGTTGAGTGTTGATTTTCAAGAAGTTGATTGTAACGGAGGGGACTGACTCCGGCGGGATGAAGCGGCACGTGGAGACCCCACAGGCGTCTATGACGCCGAGGAGGCTCCACGGTCCGCCCCGCGGAAAGCATGTCCCCGGAGTGGAAATCAACAATCTAGGATAACAAAGTCTTGTCCAAAAGCAAAAAAAAAATAATTGGCCAATTGGCGGGAACTTTTTCCCAGTCGGTTCGCTCTAATTTACGTAACCGTTCGGAGAAGGGGGAGTTGGCGGTTGTGATTGCGGCGATAAAGGATGCCATTATTGTAAAGAAGATTAAGAAGAGAGATATGGCGGCTGTGCTGGATTGGTTTGATGCCCGGAAGGAGAAGTATTATCGGATCGGGTGGGCGTATTTAAAGAATCATCATGATATCGAGGATGTTTTTCATAATACGGTCATCAAGGTGCACGATAAAATTCACCAGCTCCGCGAGGATAACTATTTTGAGACGTGGGTTACTTCTATTTTTATTAATGAATGCCGGGATTTTTATCGCAAAAATAGCCGGATACAGCAGGAAGCCCAAGAGCACCAAATGGCAGCAGACCACCAAATATCAGCAACATCGGCGGGCGGCTACATAGACCGTGAGGCCAACATAGACATGCTTGATGCATTGCATCAGCTCGAGGAAAAATACCGGGAAGTCGTCATCCTCAAATACTTGAAAGGATATGCCCAGGAAGAAATCGCGGCCGCGCTGAACCTGCCGGTTGGGACGGTAAAATCAAGGCTTTACCGTGGCCTTATTATCCTTAGAAAAGAAATCGGAGGTGGCGAAGACCATGCTTTGTCATGACGTAAAGGATTTATTCCTCGATTATATGGACGGGAATCTGGATGAGAAGATGCGAACCGAGTTGGAAAACCATTTTGCGGGATGCCCTGGCTGCCAGGATGAAATGTCCGAACTTAAAGCGATGATTTCAACTCTCAAGAATGAAGCCGAAACGATTACAGTACCAGCTAATTTCATGAAAAATGTCAGGAAAAAAGTTAGGGTGTCCGAAGCCAAAAAGAGAAAATTCTTCAAAGCCAACGCACTGCTTGCGGGAGCTGCCGCTCTTTTCCTCACATTCTTTGTTGGAACGGCTGTTGCGAATGGCGGTTTTGCGTCGCTAACGGACTGGTGGAAAAATTTCAGCCATCAGGAAGACGAGCAAATGAAAGGAATCATCGATAAAGGCCTCGGTGAGGAATTGAATTTAACCGCGGAACAGAATAATGTCAAAATAAAAATTAAAAGCGTTGCGGCGGACGACCTTCAAACCATCATTTATTACGAGGTGGAGAATAAGGTTGGCGGCAAAAAGTATCAGATAAAATACAGTGATGGCATTACCTTCGAGGACCAGGAGAAGCACTGGAAAATAGAAGACGATCCGGATTATTCACCGGTAAGAAGCCAGATGAACCTTTATTCGGACCGGGAAGGAGTATATAAAGGGAAGCTTCAACTGGCCCCAATAAAAAACAAGCAGGCCCTGCTTGATGTGAACATCGGCCTTCTTGAGGAAGTAAAGGATCCGTCTGAAACAGAAAATGGTGCCGATGCCGAAAACGGTCCAGATGCATCAAACAAGGCAGACCAGCTTGAAGGCAGCTGGGATTTTAAAATTCCGGTGAAAAAGCATCGCGCGATTGAGCACAAGCTGAATGTGAAGGCAAATGTCGATGGAATTTCGATTGTTTTTGAAAAGCTGACGATTGCACCAACGGCAACGCTGCTGACATACCGTTACCAGGACGGTAATTCCGGCAAAAACCTCGGATATATTAAAATTGCCAGCGTTGAAGCGAATGGGAAAGTAGCGAAGAGTGATTTGTTTGGAGGAGTCACTTTTTCTCAAAGCGAGGATAACGGTTGGGGGACGGAGCAGGCATCGTTTGATTCCTTGTATCTTGAAAACCCGACCTCTGTCAAAATAAAGATTGGGTCAATTCAATATCAGATTGAGGACGAGAAGAAGATTGCTCTTGGGGAAGATATACAGTTGCCGTTCTCTTTTGAATATCAAGGCAACAAAATTACGATAAAAAAGTTGGAATTCGGCCCGCACACAAAAATGGTCATGAAGGAAGATCTGCAGGCAAACAGAGAATACGAAATGCTCGATTATGAGTTCCTTTCAAAAGAGGGAGATTTCTCAACCGGCGTAATGATTGACGGTTATTTTGTCGATAAATATGGAATGAAATATAATGCGGCCGACTACATGCCCCGGATAGATGAACTTGAAGAACCAATCTTTTACTCGACAGAGCATCAAATCGAATTAGCTGCTTCCGGGCAAAATCAAAAGTTTATCCCCGATGCAATCCAAATTCACGGCTATTCAAAAACCCAATACATCAACAAAGAGATAAAAGTAAACTTGAAATGAAGCGGCGGCAGCTGCTTCTTTTTTTTTGCGAGGCATAGGACGAGAAAAAAGGTATTTTCTACTATTTGCAGAATAGTTAGGTAACAATGGAAACGTTCCGGCAGAAAAACTGACTTGCCGACGAACCGGAAGGGGTAAGACGATGGATTGGAAAAAATACTTTTTGCTGCTGCCGCCTTTCGTCATTCTCGGCTTCTTCCTCTTAAAAATGCTGCCTCCCGGCCAAAAGCACAATGCCATCCTCGTGGCTTTGGCCTTCTGGGCAGCCTATTACGGTCTAGTTTATTTTGAAAAAAGAAGGAAGAATGGCAGACAAGCGTCCGAAAAGAATGTGAAATAGAGATATAGAAGAGGGAGAAACGAAATGGACTGTAAAATAATCGAGAAACAATTCAAGGCGGTTGGCCTGAAAGGCAGCGGCGCTTTCGCCGATTTTGCAACAGAAGTCCCCTCACTCGCAGGGCAGGTTATGAGCCGTGCAAAAGAAATACAGGACCACATTAATATAGAAGTTGGATTTTTTGAGCAGAAAAAGGGTCATGATCACCTGAACGGCCACTACTACGTTGGGCTGCATGTCAGCGAAGCACCCAGTGATGTTCCCGATGGCATGGAATATATCGAAGACAAGGGCCAGTATGCAACCATAAGAGGAAGCATCAACGACCTTGGCCAGCTGCATCAGACCCTGCTCGAGTGGACAGAGCGCCACAACCACACCCGTGCCACCGAGGCATACATAATCGAAACCTACCATCCAACCGAAAACGGAGCCGAGGAAGTCGAAATTTATCTTCCCGTCCATCCATCATAAAACCAGTCAAAAGCCATCCCGCCCAACCAGCGCGGATTGGCTTTTTTCGTTTTTTAAAAAGAACGGATTTTCTGCTATGCATGATGTGTCTCGTTTGAATTTCGGGGATGCGGGGTTTTGCTTTCATCTGTTCCGCATCTATACTTCGTGCATGCATATCATCCAAGCTCCATCCAGGCTTCACCGGGTGTGACGCTTTACTTCTTCCTCCGCCAAATCCAATAGCCTAATCCCGCAATGCCAGCAATGCCTGCACCTGGAATCCACAATAACCGCGCAAGCCCGGGGGAGTCCATTTCATCCTCACGATTGACTTCCTTAGTCGGTTGGCGGCTATCGCCAAGAAGTTTCAAATCTTCTTCCGCATTTTCCAGCAGGGCCGTCCGGTCGCAAACCCCTGTGGTCAACGCCGTTTTGTCATTTGTCTCCGAATTTGGGACGGCGTATACAATATACTCCATTCCTTTCCTAAAGGTAAAGCTGCATGAAGACTGGATGGATTCAAGAATGATCTGTGATTCGGCTGGACCTTTCCAGGTCTGATTCACCTCGAACAATACCTTTTCAACAACACCTTCATTCCGCTTTTCTTCCCTGATTTCAATCACTTTACCTGAAAAAACAGCACTGGAAGTCTTCAGCTCCTGCTCTACAGGAGGTTTATCAATACATTTACAGGCATAGCTTACATTCGGAGCCGCCATCAAAACTATGAAACTCAAACAAAGGTAAAGTACAAAAGTCGTTAATTTTCTCACGTCATCCACCCCTGAAAAGGTCAAATGCTTGCCCATCTAGCAGCCTGCCAATTTTGCCGGAAATAGGTTCTCGTCTATTCTAATACCTCAAAAGGAACGTGCCAGAGATTATAAAACCCTGAATAATGCCTCAATACCACAACGGTTTTATTCCCATCCTTCTCAAACTCAAGCCCTGAACCATACTGCTCAGTAAATTTCCAACCGTGCTGACGCATGTAATCTTTTAACGGACGATGCGAGGAGTTGGAAATATAAATATTCCCAAACTCGTCCTTCGAAACCTTCTCATACTGACTAGTCGTGAAATCCACCTTCATAATTGCAAGCAAGTGCCTCATCGGGTTTTCCTCCTGCGCTAACGCCCCGCGAAGCTTCAACGGATAATAACTAACTAGCAACAACCCAACCACAATTCCCCAAACTAAAATTCTCTTCATTCGCCCCATAAACCACCAACTCTCCTAAATAATTTACATTCCGCTTTTCTGATATTAACATAAATAACCAAAAGTTGGCATCTCCCTAATGAAGCAGGGGGCGGCTCCATCGCTTCTTTAGGGTGACGAATGAAGCAGTAAAACTGTCCCCTGTCTTATTTCATCCTATTCGGCAGATACATCTCAAATTCCGGGTCGCTAACGCTGCCGTGCAGGATGTGGCTGGCGATGAATTTTGCGAGGGTTTGGCTGTAGACGAGGCCGCTGTCGCCAAAGCCGAATAGGAAGTAGCACCTGGGCAATTCGTTGTAAACACCAATAATCGGCAGGCTGTCGACAGTCCGTCCATAGAATGCAGCGAGAAAATAGTCTGGCTCAACCTGGATATCCGGAAACAGCCTTCGGCATTCTTCCAGGAGTTTATCCCTTTTGCCAATCATCATGCTGTCCCGCTCTTCGGGAAAAAACGTGTTTTCATCAAGCCCGCCAATAATGATTCGGTCGTCTGGAGTCGTGCGCAGATACAAATACGGCCGGGCTGTCTCCCAAATGAGCGTCCTTCGGTACCAAGATGAAAGGTCCGCGACCGGCTTCGTCGTGACCGTAAACGTACTGACGAATGAAGCGCGTTTTTCCTTCCGGATCTCCATGCTTTCATAACCGGCGGCAAAAATAACCCGCCGTGCACGGATCAAGTGGCCCGTCTTCGTCCTTATCACCATCCGCTCTTCGACATCATCATAATAATGGCCGTTCATTTCCGTGTTCTCAAAAACGCGGATCCCCTTCCTGCTCACGTAATCCAACAGCGCGTGGGCGAACTTAAACGGGTTCATCTCGCCGTCTTCATGGCAATAAATCGCCGCGTCTTTGCTAAAAGGATATCTGTCCTCAATGTCTCTTTTTGCAAAAAAGTCCACCTGAAAGCCGTGCTGCTTCAGGAACGAATACTCATCCATCAATGGGCGGACATCTTCCGGGCTGCTCGCAAAATAAAGCGTGTCCCGCCGGGTAAAGTCAAAATCAATCGCAACCTTGCCCGCGGCAGCCTCGATTTCATCAATGGCACCTTTCAAATGTTGCATATGCCGCGTGACGTAAACGATGCCGAACGAGTTGACCAGCCTGCTGAACATCTTTCCGCCCGAATACTGGAGGAGGGCGGATGTTGCACTCGTTGTCCCGCTGCCAACCGTGCTTTTCTCAATCACAACGACATCAAGGCCGCTATCGGCAAAATAATACGCACACTGTGCCCCCGAACTGCCCCCGCCAACAATCAACACATCACACATAACATCCTCATCCATCGGTTTGTAAACAGGTGCCTCGGGAAACGTAGCCCGCCAAAAAAAACTCCCAGAATGCAAATCCATAAACATCCTCCATCCAACAAAAACCCTACAACTACTTTCTCCAACTTCAATAAAAATCTTACAAAGGAACCGTCCCCGTACTTCCCTCGAAAATAGCAGCCGGAACATCCCGCTGAATCACTGCGGCATGTTAAGATAAAAAATAGTATACTTTCCCTCTTTGTGGTTTGATTAAGTTAAGTTTCGGTTCTGGTGTGTAAAGATTTCTTGAGATAATCGAGTTTCCCAAAGGAGGGAGTGCAGGATTAATAAATCATTAGATAAAGTAATTAATGCAGGGATGTTAGTAGTCTTTGTCTTATTTTTAATCATCCCGCTCATTGCTCTTTTTGTTTTTATCTTTTTCCTGCCTGAAGCGGGAACGCCTCCCCTCCTGCCCTGGCTATATAAGGAGGGATGAGGACGGTTCCAGCGCTTCATTCGACACCCGAAAGAAGCAGTAGAACCGTTCCCCTGCTTCACTCGGGGGATCGTTCTTCACTTCTATGAGGAGGGTTTTTGATGGGTTTTGATGTGTATTTGGATGATTTTGTGAAGGATGTTGTTCGGAGGTATGAGGAGTTGGGTTTTCCTCGCCGCTATACGTTGGATGAGATTGGGGCTGTTTTGAAAAAGAAATATAAGGCGGTTGAGGAACAGGTGAGCCTCGTGGATTTGGATGAGGAGAGTTTGCCAAGTGCCAAGAGATATTATGTCATAACCGATCATGATGTACTTCAAGAACTGTATTCACCGGCGGAAAAATTAGATTTGTTCAGTATGGTTTTAGATTTGCAAAACGAACCTGAGGAATTCGAATTCACAGTGCAACAAATGTGGCATGACATTCAAGCGGGAAAAAGGATCAACATTATCCTTGAGAGTGAAGACAACATACATATGAGCAATTTTCACCTTCAGGGAATTGGTGATAAGCTTTATTACGAGATGTGCGTTTTAGATGGCATTGATGAGAAAGATTGCCACCTTGGCAATGAACTTTTCCATAATTATCTTAAATGTCTGATTTATGCTGGTTATATTAAATGAAGGAGTGTTTCAAATGGGTATGATTGCGAGTTTTTTCAGGGTTTCCGCTGACACACTGAAGGTGCTGAAAGCAAATCCCGATGAAGCAGGGGATCTCGTTTACGAAATGGAGGAAATCGAGGAGCAAGAGCTTGATATTGATAAGTCATGGCATGGAATTCATTTTCTGCTGAGCGGTGTAGCCGACCTTGACGCGCCGGCCGACGGACATATAGGCAGGGCGATTCTTGGCGGCCATGAGCTTGGCGAGGATATGGGCTACGGGCCGCTCAGGTATTTCGAACCAAACGAGGTCCGGGAAATCTATCAGGAATTAAAGCAGACGGCACCCGAGGAGCTGGCGGGACGCTTTGACCTGAATGAACTGAACCGCCATGAAATTTACCCAATGAACAAGCGCTGGAGCGAAGAGGACAAAGAGTACCTCGTTGAAAACTACGACTTCCTGCTCCGCTACTATGAAACCGCGGCCGGCAAAAATGAAGCCATGCTTCTGCTGATCAATTAAAGGAATAGACGTAAATGAAAATTGAACAACTAATTTTAAAAGCATTCGCCTACGAAGAAGGGACCATCGTCCATGTCGAAAATTTCCTGCTCCACCATTGCATCATCATGCCAAGGCAGCAGCTCAAAGCAAAAATACACAGCCTCCTTCAAAAAGGACAACTGAAAATCCACGACGACCCCACAAACGGCAAAACAAACTTCCTCAACAGCAGCGAAGAACTCGAGGAGGATTACTGGTTTAAATGAAGCAGGGGACGGTTCCAGCGCTCCCGTCAAACCCCGGAAGAATCAGTGGAACCGTCCTAGTACTTCACCAAACAAAAAAAGACCCAAAGGGCCTTCTGTAAGAAAATCAGATCTCATGCTAAAAGGACTGACCGATCTTGGCTAGCCTCTTTCTAAGGATTAACTAGATTAATTTGTTTTTTATAAAGAGAAAGGCATCGACTACGTCTGGATGGTACATTTTACCTTTATTTATTAACAATTCTTTGAACGCTTTATCCACGCTCAAGCCTTTCCTGTAAGCGCGATTTGTCCTCATTGCATCATAAGCATCGACAACGGCGATAATAGAAGCTTCAATCCTAATCTCATCGCCTTTCAGGTGATGAGGGTAGCCAAGGCCGTCATATCGTTCATGATGTTGCTCAATAATTTCTCCTGCTTTGATTAGGTCTGGACAATGGGTGTCTGCTAAAATCTCTCTTCCCCACACAGTATGCATCTTTATAATGTTATATTCTTCATCCGTTAAAGATGATGGTTTATTTAAAATTTCGTTTGGAACCTTCAATTTCCCAATATCATGCAAAAAGCTTGCCAAACTTAAAATATAGAGTTTTTCCTCATCTAATCCCACTACTTTTCCAAGCATAATGGATAAGTCTTTAATTTTGTCACAATGGTTTCCTGGATATCCATCATTCTTCTCAACCGAAACGGCAATATCCATCATATCCTTAACAATAGTCCTGTAAATATGGAAATGTGGCTGGGAAGTTACATATAAAAGTTCAACTTCTGTAACAGCTGTAAAGACTGTATGCTCTCCCACCGGGCAGGCATGGACTGAATTACCGGGTTCGAGTACTACTTCACCATTAGAATTTTTCATAACAAGACTTCCGGATAGTATGGTCAAATGAAGAAGATTAGTCGGATTTTCTGCCGGAGAAATTTCTAAGGATGCATTTTCATAAAGCTTATATAAAATGACTTCTGTACCGTCTCCGGATGCAAGAAGTGAAATTTCCATGTTTTTTAACAACACTTTTTCAAGTGGAGCTTCTTTTATTATTTTCATAATATGCTCAATTCCTATCCAAATAAATAATTCCAAAACAAATATTGTAAGTTTTTAGTATAACATGTGCCTTATCTATCCTAAATGGGAGGAAAGATGGAGTTCTCTTTTTTAATATCGGCAAAACTTGACAAATAATTAGTGAATTCTAAATAAAATACATATATTTTAGGGGAATAGTTAAGGGATGGAATTAAAAAAAGACCCATAAGAGTCTTTAAGGTTTGATCAGTACATTACCCGTGCGGGGTCAATAGCGAGTACGGGCCTGCCGTTGAAAACGACAAAAAAGATAACTAAGTATACCACACCATAAAACACATAAGAGTAGTGAAAATATAAAGAATAATGTTGGCAGTTCGGAGCGTCCTTTGATAACAGAATGAAACATTAGTACCGTCTCTTTACTTCGGTAACACTTTTTTTGCAGGAAAATTGTGGATGGTTATCTAATATAGTTAGGGTGAAGGGGGAGTGAGCGGATGCGCATGGTTAGGTTGATGGTGTTGATGGGGGTTTTGGGGGTTGTTTTGTTAGCATTAGGGGTATTTGGGTTTGTGGCTGGTTTTGGGATTCTGGGCGGGTTGCTGATTGAGGTTCTTCTGCGGTTAAAGGAAATGGAAGCCCAACTGGTGAAACCAGGGTCAAGGCCAAGGCGAAGGCCGAGTAAAGCAGAGCGGGCTAGCTGGGTTGAATGGATCGAAACAGAGGAAGAGAACGGACACATAAATAAAGAGAAAAATAATAGAGCATGAGGCTGATCCGACCGAGAATAAATAATGGTAAATGAAGTTAAGTACGGCAAGAAGGTATTTATGGCAAAATAGAGAATTACTAAAAGTGAGAAATCTATATTTCAAAGGTGGTAAACTGTGAAGAATCCTCAAACTCAATCGCCCATTAAGAACAGAATCGGAGGCGTGTTCATCCCTGTCAGGAATCTTGAGAAAGCACAGGAATGGTATAGCAGAATACTTGGCCTGCAAGGCGGAGATCTATTTTTTGATCATATTTTCGTTGCGGAAATGGAAGGGACGGCAGGGCTGTTATTGGATACGATGCCGAATTGGAAAGATGAAAACGGGAACATTCCAACCTACCAAACCCCAGCCATTCAGTTTGTAACGCAAGATATCCAAGCTTCCTATCAATTTATGAAAAACAATCAAGTTGAACTCGTGACAGACATTCAGGACAATTTTTACTTTGTGTTTAAAGACCTGGATGGGAATGTACTAATGATTTGTGAGGAAAGAAAATAATTATATCTTTTTTGCAAAATAAACCGCCAAAAGAAATGCGCATCCCAATTTTAGATAGTATCTAAAAATTAGGAGCGCAGATCAAAAATTGGCGGTTTCTTCATGCTTTAATTTGCCAAGATTAAAGTTTTATTTTTGCCAAGTTGATAGGTTTTACGGTCGGGCGCCGTATTACTTGGTGAAGACGGATAAAGGGGGGAGAATGTTGAGCGTTGAAGAACAAGAGATGGTTGAACAGATAAAGCTGAAGAATGAGCGCGGCCTGTCACAGCTTCTTGATGAGTATGGCGGGCTTCTGAAGGCGATTATCCAAAAATATCTCCAGGGAAACCGCCGGGACGCGGAGGAATGCATGGCAGATGTGCTTGTGGCGATTTGGTACAATATCGACTCTTTCGACCCAAAGAAGAACGAATTTCGAAATTGGATTGCCGCTGTTGCCAAATATAAAGCGATTGACTATGTAAGGAAATCCACGCGGGAAAAGCAATATGTTAGCGGCTTCCAATACGAGGAGGACATGCCAACTTCACACGATTCCTATCACGATAGAGTTGACCTGCAAAGCCTGCTCGATGAACTGCCCGCGGTAGAACGGGCGATATTCGAGAAATATTATTTGCATGGCGTACCTTCGAAGGAGATAGCTTCCGAGCTTCAGGAGCGTGAAACATGGGTGCATAACAAGCTTTCCAGGGGCAGAAGGAAATTGAGAAGTATACTATTGCGAAGTGAGGGATGAGCGGATGGCGATTTACAATGAACTGAACGATGTAAAAATAGATTTAAGCGAATTTGAGGAAACTCAACTTTCAAAATTGGAGAAGAAAAAGGTTCTGAAGCGGGTGAAAAGGGACATCTCTCCAAAAAGGCCGGGCAGGAAATGGAGAACGATTAGCGCTTGCGCTGCGGTTGCCATGCTTGGCATCATTTTGACAGTCGATAAAGGAACAGTGGCCAACATGCCATTCATTGGGGAAAAAATCGAAAAACATATGAACGAAAATAAGCAGCTTGATTATTCTTCCTATAAAACCGAAATCGGAAGCACGGCCGAAAACGGGCTTGGAAAGCTGACGTTAAATGAAGTGATAGTGGATGACCAACGGATAATCTTAAGTTCCACATTCGAGCCTGCCAGCAATGTCGACGCCGATTACCAGACGGCCATCACGCCAACAGTAAAGGTAAACGGGCAGGATGCCACTGAAATAACAGGCGGCCAAACAATTGAATTAAATAATGAAATGTTCACCGTCTTTAATGATATCGAGCTTGGCAAGGAAATCGCAACAGAGGATGTCGAAATTGAAATTCGGTACGAACGATGGAATCGTACAGCCATTGACCAGCCTTGGGCTTTTAAAGTGAAAGTGAACCAGTCGCAAATGCTGAAAGAGCGAAAAGTAATCGAGTTGAATAAGCAGCTCACACTCAGTAACGATGAAACCATCATGCTGCAAAAAGTCGTTACGACGCCAATGTCCACAACCGTTTATTATGATCTTACCCGTAGCAGCCGTGAAGATATCCGCGTCAGCATCCATTCCCAGAAAGGGGCTGTAGCTGAGCATGGATCATCCTTTCAATCAACTGACACCGGGGATATATCCTATACACGCTTTAATGAATCTTTGAAGAGTGGGGAATATTTCTTGATGGTCCATGATTCTGAGGGGAATGAGCTGGACAAAGTACCGTTTTTTATAAAGTAAACAATCCATCAGTGGGGATTGTCCTGTCCCCACTGATGGTTATGAGGGAAGTTGCCGTTTAGCCTTTTATCGGCGCGTTATTGATCAGCGATAACGCTTCGTGTACCTCGAAAATTCTCGAGCGGATATTATCAAAGCCGAAGCTCTTTAACCTGGCTGTATGCATTTCTAGATATTTTTCCGCGGTCTCTTTGGATTCGAATAAATACACTCCGCCAGATTCTTTCGTTTCGGCATTCTCCGTCCAAATCTTCCAGATGACGCCTGGCTCATTGTTGATGCTATTGGCCAACTCCTCTTTCTCTTTGAACTTCTCCTCACCGAATGGACCATCCGATTTAAAATCGACCTGCAATAAATAGTTCATGCTGAATACTCCTCGCTGTTTTTTTTAATAGTACCACCCTGGGAAAAAAATATAATGGATGTTGCTCATGAAAAAGAGCGGTTTTTTGGAAAAGTTACAAATCAGTGAATTTAACCAGGCGTATACCCTATAGGACAAACGTTTGTTTTGGAAGAAGCGTGATTTTTGTCTAGGACAAGGCCACTGTTTGTACATAAAATACTATGTAACAACAAGGATGGAAGGGAGGAGGTGTTTTTATGGAACGTCATAATCAATGTGGCTGCCACCGCGGGCCAGTGGAAGAAGTCATTGTCTATCCTACAAAAACAATCGTCAATACAAGAACCAACACCCGCGTTGTGAAACGTGTATTCCCGACAGAAATCATTAATGTGAACAGGACCATTGTCCGAAACGAAAACTTCTACCCAGTAACAGAGCGGACAGTCAACGAAACAGTGGAGGAAACCTTTAATTGCGGTCCGGATATCAATAACCCACGCTGCAGGCCGGTTCAGAACGCGAACGCAGTTGCCGGAAACGTTCGGGGACCGAGAGGGAACAATTGGCTCTTCAGATTATAATGCTTAAGCGGCACCCGCGCATGTGGGTGCTTTGCCTTGTTGAGGGGAAAGAGTTAATTACATAACCGCCGTTTTTGCAAAAAGGGGATGCCGACAAGTTTTGCAGATAAATATGGTACTATCTAGGTATCATGGATAGGTGGTGTGCGCAAATGGAACCGAAATGGCTTGAATGGGCAAAACAGTTGCAGTCTATCGCGCAGGCAGGATTGACGTATTCCAAGGATGTTTATGACCTGGAAAGATTTGAAGAGATAAGGCAATTAAGCGTGGAAATCATGGCTCAGTATACAAATATGAATCATATAGTGATTGCGGATTTGTTTGCCAATGAAACCGGTTATGCGACTCCGAAGGTTGATATCAGGGCCGTCGTATTCCGTGAAAATAAAATTTTGCTTGTAAGGGAAAATACAGATGGCGGCTGGTCGCTGCCGGGCGGTTGGGGCGATATCGGACTGACGCCAAGTGAAGTGGCGGTAAAGGAAGTAAAGGAAGAATCGGGCTTCGACGTCAAACCGGTAAAGCTGATCGCAGTGCTTGATAAAAAGTGCCATCCCCACCCCCCTTCGCCCTACTATACATATAAAATATTTATCCAATGTGAAATCATTGGCGGGCAGGCGAAGGAAGGCATTGAAACAAGCGGTGTCGGTTTTTTTGCCGAAAACGAACTGCCCGCGTTATCAGTCGCGCGGACGACTGAATCGCAAGTCGAAATGGCGTTTAACCATCTACATAATCCGGGAGAAAATGTCAGATTTGATTGACCTAAAGGGTACCATTACTCCAAGCATGATCAATCGTTTATTGGGCAAAAACAACCAATCGCTATAATTTGGAAATACTTTTTCAAAAATAAACCAAGCCCCAACCGGGAAATAATGTTACAGTTAATAAGAAAATTCTAAACGTGTTAGGAGAACAACATGATCCAAATAAAATCATCTTCACTGAGTAATGGCGAGTTCAATCGAGGCGTATTTGCAGTGTGTGATATTAAAAAAGGTCAGCTTTTGCATGAAGCGCCTGTCATTGCTTATCCGAACGACCAGCACCATCATATCGAGCAGACGCTCCTTGCCGATTACGCTTTCGAATACGGGATCAATCATACCGCAATCCTGCTCGGCTACGGCATGTTATTTAATCATTCCTACGAACCGAATGCCACGTATGAAATTAACTTTGACAATCATACGTTTGACTTTTATGCTTACAAAGATATTAAACCAGGCGAAGAAATTCTGATTAATTACAACGGCGATGTCGATGATAAAGAAGAGCTCTGGTTTAACAAAGAGTAAACATATTAGGCTAGCTGACAGAACCATTTAGAGGTGTTGAAAAATGAATAAACGATGGACAATTGGCGAAATCCAGAATTTCGTTGAAAAAAACTCGGAAAGCAAACTTGTAACAACTGAATACCAGGGATTTTCGCAAAAGCTGCTTTTTACATGCGCATGCGGCAACAACTTCGAGAGAACATTCAAGAAATTCAAGAACAACCATCAGCGGAAATGTGACGTGTGCCAGCCGCCGAAGGAGTCGCGCTAGGCTGCTGCGTTTTCAAGGAGATAAACCTGGGGACGAAAGGCTCCTATCTCCAATAAAAAATGCGTTGGGCGGAAAAGCTCGACGCATTTTTTATGTTTCTAGGTGGGATATTGGCTTATCCTTATTGTGAGGACTCGGATTCGGATTCGGACAGGATAAAGGAAAAGGCCGCTGATTTGTCCGAAGTTGGCCGATGTTCGGACAGGAAACAAGGAAATCGCCGCTAAGTTGTCCGAAGCCCGGTACCCTTCGGACAACGATTCACTTTTGAAGCGGCGAGCTGTCCGAAGCTGCCCAAGGTTACAGCAGGAGTACCGAGCGCAAAAAAAGGATTGAGATCTAACCCTCAATCCGAATCGTCCGAAGAAATATGAAAATCTTTTATTCTTTCAATCTCGGTTTTGCCGGATCGCAGTTTGGCTTTTCAAGATTTGCGGCTTCGCTGAGCTTCATTAAGTAGTAGCACTCTTCACGGAACATGTGGTCTGCCATGAGCGGGGCGAATGTGCCGAGAGCTTCCTTGCTCAACCGTAGCTCCTCAATTTCCACCAGAAATTGCTGAAATAGAATGATTTCCAGTTTTGCGTCAGAATTGAATTTTGCGAGCGCGGGAAATTCCGTTATGTTCGTCCTTAAATAGCCCGCCATCTCAACCGCCTTTAGATAAAAGGCCTCAAATTGCTTCATGAAAGAATCGCTTTTCTTCTTTAAATTCTTCTCCACCTCATCCAAATTAGAGGAAATGGCGCCCGAGTGTCCTGCGGCGTCTAGCAGCCATAGGAGATGATGGTGCACCTCATGGTACACGGGAGGAACCTGTCCGGCTTTTACGTGTTTCAAAATCCGTACGTACTCATCAAGTTCATTCACCATATGGTTGATGAACGTCGGTGGCAGGTGGATCTTAATTTTGCCGACAAGATGTTCGCGCAATAAGTTCAGCTTGAATTCCCTCAGCCTAAGCACCTCATCCTCGGCTCTGATTGCCAGTTGCCTTGGATCCGCAGTTCTTGCCTGCGCGAGTAAGGTATCGAATGCCCGGATAAATTCTAAAGCCTTATCAATCTCCCTTTTTTGCACTGGAGCCAGCGCCTCGTGAATGAATCGCGCGTGATCCCCCAATATCTGCAGCCAAAACAAATGCTCATCCCTTGCGCTTTTTTGAAAATCAACAGCCATCCTAACCCCTCCCTGGAAAACTCCATTGCCCTCTAAATGTGTATTCCAAATCTATAACGCTTATGATTTCATGAAGGGCCAGTCTGAAAAGCGAACATAGTAAGCCAGAAAAGCAAGTTGGGTTTACGAGTAAAATATTTTCTTTTATGGTAAAATAAGGTTGATGGCAAAATCTATCTTCGAACTTTTTTGCCAAAAAGAGAATGGGGGGATTTCATGAGCAATCTTGCAGTTCAAACTGAACGAGGGCCAGTCGTCTTTGTCTGGGCACTCATCCTTTTCGTCTGCAGCCTCTTCATGCCAATCGTTTTCATTTCCTGGATCCAGGACCTTTTTTTCTTCTCAAAATCACATTGGTTTTTCATTGCACCCCAGTCCGCCTTTATTACTTTCGCCATCGGTATGGCCTGGATTCCAATCGTAATGGTCGGGTATTTAATTATGAAATTGAAATTTGACTTCAAGTACCTCGGACTTTTTTCCGTGCTGCTCGCTTCCTTCAGTATTCCTATTTTCCTATTTGCGGCAACAACCTACTTTTACTTTGATGATACCGGCCTCCACTACAATCGCCTCGAAACGTTCAACCAAGTCACCACATATGACTGGGACAGCTTTAAAGAAGTAAAGAAGCATTATGCTAAACGGGAAAACATTGCGTATCTAAAGGAATACATCTTTGTCATGAATGACGACTTGGAAATCGTTATCCCATATGAAGGCGCGATGAGCCAAAATGAATACCGGCTGCTCGATAAATTAACTGAACAAAATGTTACGGTTACTGATAATTATATGGACCTTTATGAGTAGGCTGAACGAGAACCCGGAAAATCGCCGGGTTCTTTTTTTGCGAAGATTTTTAAAAGATAAAACACGGATTTTTCTAAAAGGATATTCGTGCTGAATAGGTTTCTCGTGGTGTATAATATTGGAAAAAAGAGGCGCTGACATGGCATATCTATTTTTGGCGATTGTCGTTGGGGCTGTTGGAATAACGCTTTTTAAAATGATGAGAAAAAGAAATGTCCCAGATAACCACTACACTCCTTTTGATGATGTGACGGAGGGCAGGACCACGAAAGAATAAGCAGTGAAGCAAGGGGGAGAAGGCATGAAAATGTCGAAGGGGCCTATTTTAGTTGTCCTGTTATTTGTATTGGGTGCCTGCTTTTTTGTCTTATGGAATCAGGAAAAAAAGCAAGTGGCTGTCTTAAGCAGTGTAAAAGAAAGAATGATATTTTCTCATTTCACACAATTGACCAAGGATTTAAATGATATCGCCGAAACTTTGAATGCTTATGATGAGGATTTCACAGCACGTGAAAAAACCTTATATAAAAAATCGATTGATAACGAGATTCGGAGCCTGAACCAGGTCGGCATCAATCTTGGAGTTCTTTTGAACCCGGAAAATACGGAACGCACGATATATGAGCAACATATTTGGAATATGGAAAAGTTCTTAAAGGATATTAGCGCAGGAAAGATCCATAAAGAAACGGACATCCATTTTGTCGGGGAAGCGATCAAGGAACATAACGAAAAACTGACAGATATGTTTTATAAGGAACAAATTGGCCAGGAAGCTGTCGGTACAAAACGTGAGGTGGACAGAGTCATCCGTATCCTTGACTCGATTAACAAGGAGATTCAGGTAGTTAAAGCTGAATGGTGATCGGGGGTAACCGGATTTATGCTGAAAATGAGAGTTATCACTAGTCTAGTAACTCTTCTTTTTTATTTAATATTTCTCATTTTGTATCTCCAGGACAAGATTAATGAGTTTATTTTCGCAGGCAGCTTGTTGCTAGGCCTACTGGGCTTGTTCATTACATTTATCCTTCGGCGAAAAAATAAATCAGCGAGTAGGACAATCGCAATTTCAACGCTCATTCTTTCGCTTCTATTTTTCTATGAGCTCCCGCTAACTCTGTACTACATCTCCCCTTCACACCTGGTCTACTCATATAAGGAGCCAACTGAGGCATTGAAAGGCTCCGGAATTTTTTTGCTTGGAGTCAATGAATTAGCAATTACAGATGGCACAAGCAAAAAGGAAATTGAAAAACTTCTAACCAAGCAGCAAGTAGATGTTTTGTCCGTGATTGAGGTTAGCAACAAAATCATCTATGGCAGTAAAAACCGGCAACTATTAAAATGGCTGCATCTGCAAACTGATCCTTTACAGCAAATGGAGGGAATCGTTACCCGTTATTTAGGGCGAGAAGACCAATGGCTTACTAGCTTTTTTAAACAGCCGGACATTGCAGGCGATAGCGCTGGCCTTAGCCTTGCATTATCAGGGCGGTTGAAGCAAAGCGATTTTCGAAATCATTTAAAGTTTGCTGTAACGGGGGCAATCAATAAGAACGGTGACGTATTGCCTGTCAGGAATATTTACGAAAAAATGCAAATCACTAAGAAAGCCAACATACCGTACATGATTGTCCCTGATAAAAACGCCAAAGAAGCAGCAGCCGTGCAAAATAAATTGCAAACAAATTTTGAGATCTTTTATGTATCAACCGTCGAGGAAGCTGTTCAAGTCATTCAGAAATTGAATGAAAAGAATAAGTGAGCTAATGAATTTTCCAGCCACCCATCATTTTTGTCATTGATTAACCTTTATCTTGTGTGTGCTCAAAATTTCTGTGAGGTGTTCATCATGAAGGAGATACTGAACTACATATTGGCAATCTGCTTCCTTATCGTATTAGCGTTTGGTTCTTACCAGTTATTTTTAATTTCCTCAGAGCTTCAGGAAGTGAAATGGCATATCCAATCATTAAATATTAAAGTGGGTAATTTAGATAAATAAGATTTTTCAATTGTTTTAATCTAGAAACAGAGATGCAGGTAGCATTTACCTTAAAGAAAGAGGCTTGATTTTTGGGGCAGGGACGAAAGATAGCCTGGAAAATGATAGGATATTTGATTCAAATAAGCATTTCTCCGTCATGAAGGAATGCTTTTTATTTTTGTAAAAGATAATAAAAATCAATAATTATTTATTGTAAATCGATAAATGTTTACTTATAATCAATTTATACTAATTGTGTGAGGTGCTTTTTATGAAACGGGGTTCAACGCTTTTTTTAAAGATGGCTGTTTTTATAATGGGTATTCCTGTTCTTGCCTTGTGTGTAGTTGGGGTGTTCTGGCTGGCAAAAAATCCGGCAAATCCTGAATATGCCCATATATTGTATCCGATTGTCTTTGGGGTTTATGGGTCGACAATTCCGTATTATATGGCATTGTACCAGGCTTTTATGCTTTTAGGCTTTATTGACAAAAACGAGGCGTTCTCGGAACTCTCTGTAATGGCCTTGAAAAAAATTAAATACTGCGCGCTGACGATCAGTGGGTTGTATGCAGCAATTCTGCCATTTGTCTATTTCGTAGCAGAGCTGGATGATGCCCCCGGCCTTATTATCATGGGAATGGTTCCTGTTTTCGCCTCCCTGGTGATCGCCGTCTTCGCTGCTGTCCTCCAGAGGCTATTGAAAGAAGCGATTGATATAAAATCAGAAAATGATTTAACGGTCTGAGGTGAAAACAATGGCGATTATCATAAACATTGATGTGATGTTGGCAAAAAGGAAAATGAGTGTAACCGAACTTTCTGAGAAGGTCGGAATTACGATGGCGAACCTTTCAATACTTAAGAACGGCAAGGCAAAAGCAATCCGGCTTTCTACATTGGAGGCGATTTGCAAGGCGTTGGACTGCCAGCCCGGAGATATTCTGGAATATAAACCTGACGAGGGCGTTCAGGAATAAGATTTTGCGAAAGGATGAGAGGACATGGCCGAATTGAAAACCTTTGAAGACGAGGGGATAAACCGAAAGCTAGCGATTGATCTGTTCAACTATGCATGGGATTTGATTGAAAAGGCGGACCGAAGTGAAGCGGAGGACGATGCCATGGTGAACGCCGCACATGCTTCCCGATTTCATTGGGGAAGAGTCGGCACACCCTTGCATTTTGCCAGGGGAGAATGGCAAATATCACGTGTGTACTCACTATTGGGCAGATCCGAACCAGCTCTTTACCATGCAAAAAAATCACTAGGGCTTTGCCTGACAAACGATCTTGGCCAATTTGATTTGGGTTTTGCTTATGAAGCGTTGGCACGAGGGTATGCTGTCGAGGGGGATGAGCTGCATCGTGACGAAAATCTGGCGCTCGCTAGACAGGCGGCAGAGAAGGTTGAAAAGAAAACCGATCGAGAATGGCTGTTGAAAAACATAGATACAGTTGTTTCATTGTCGCTTCCAAAGTATGATTAACAATGTGTTAAGACGATTTAATTAGCATTCAAAGGAGCGGTTTAGATGGGAAAAGTATTGCCGTTTTTAATGTTCCAGGATGGAAAAGCAGAAGAAGCGATGAATTTTTACACATCATTGTTAGGTGACTCCGAAATTAAACGAATCACCCGATACGGAGCGAATCAACCCGGGGACGAAGGAACTGTCATGCAGGCCGTCTTTTCACTGAAAGGGCAGGAATTCATGTGCATCGACAGTAACGTCAAGCATCAGTTTTCATTCACGCCATCCTTTTCGATCTATGTGGTTTGTGACAGTGAAGAAGAACTTGAAACCCTTTATGAAAAGCTCCTTGAAGGCGGCCAGGCGCTGATGCCGATTGGCGACTACGGATTCAGCAGAAAATTTGGCTGGATCAATGATAAGTTCGGCGTTTCGTGGCAGCTGGATTTGCCTTTTGAAAATTAATGACTGTGGGCGGGAAGAGGCTTGCTACCTTTTCCTGTTTTTTTTTGATTGGAAAGCGTGTTTTTTACATCCAGGTTTATTCTTTTGACAATGTGAGATACTTAAAATATTATTGTTGATATATCAACGTTATTTATACAACGTTTTCGAGGAGGCGGAGGTCCTGAATGAAAATAGACATGTAGGACTCTTGATCCGGAATGCCGATTTGTCGCTAGCGAATTATATTAAGAAGCAATTGGAACCGTTCAACCTCGCGCCTGAGCAGAATCTCATCATGATGATGCTTTGGGAGAAAGATGGGGTTTCGCCGAATGAACTAGTCTCGTGCCTGAAAAAGGATAAAGGCAATATCGCCCGCATGGTCGCGAGCCTGGAGAAGAAGGGCTACATCAAGCGGGTGGCTGACCCTGGCGACAAACGCACGTTTAAAATTCATCTGACCGAAGAAGGCCGGCGGCTGGAATGCTCGGTTGAGCCAATTTTACAAGAGGCGACCCGCACTGTTACAAACGGGCTCAGTCCGGAACAAGTATCGCAACTCCAAGAAATGTTGACAAAAATTATAGATAACCTATCAGGAGGCAAGACTTCATGAAATTGAAAATCGTAGCAATCGTAGGCAGCATCAGGAAAGAATCACTAAACATGTACCTCGCAAAAACAATGCAGGAACGCTACCAGGACAAGCTCGACATTGAAATCGCCGACATCCGCTCCCTGCCGCATTATGACCAGGACGAAGAAAATAATCCGCCGCAGTCCGTCAGGGAATTTAAACAGCAAATCGCCAATGCGGACGGCGTCATCATCCTTACTCCGGAATACAACTGGTCCATCCCTGGCGTATTGAAAAACGCGCTTGACTGGTCATCCCGCGTCGAAAAGGTATTCATCGGCAAACCAGTCTTCCCTATGGGCGTCACGATGGGAACGCTTGGAACAATCCGCGCCCAGCTGCACCTGCGTGAGATCTTGACAGCGCAGCAGGCAAAACAGCTTCCGCCGGCAGGCAACGAAGTGCTCATCGGCTTCGCCAACCAGAAATTCGACGCCCAAACCGGCCGGTTCATTGACGAAACCACCCTCGAATTCCTCGACAACAAGATGGAATTGTTCATTGATTTGATTAAGTCGAACTAGATTTTCGAGATCTTTTTGCAAAAAATACTGTTTCATTCTAATGCGTTTCCGCAATTATGCGGGAGCGCATTTTTTCGTCCAAAAGAACGACCTTAATCCTTGAACTGTATAAAAATTGCTTTTAGAACGCGAAGGATTGGTTGTCCTTTGCTGTTCGGGCACTAAGTTGTCTTTTAGAGCCCGAAGGCCGGGTTGCTCAAAGCTGTTCGGGCACTAAGTTGGCTTTTAGAGCCCGAAGGCCCGGCTACTCAAAGCTGTTCGGGCACTAAGTCGGGCCCGGAGGCCGGGTTGCTCAAAGCTGTCCGGGCACTAAGTCGGCATTTAGAGCCCGAAGGCCTGGTTACTCAAAGCTGTTCGGGCACTAAGTTGTCTTTTAGAGCCGAAGGCCGGGTTGCTCAAAGCTGTTCGGGCACTAAGTTGGCATTTAGAGCCCGAAGGCCGGGTTGCTCAAAGCTGTTCGGGCACTAAGTTGGCATTTAGAGCCCGAAGGCCGGGTTGCTCAAAGCTGTTCGGGCACTAAGTTGGCATTTAGATCCCGAAGGCCTGGTTACTCAAAGCTGTTCGGGCACTAAGTTGGCATTTAGATCCCGAAGGCCTGGTTACTCAAAGCTGTTCGGGCACTAAGTTGGCTTTTAGAGCCCGAAGGCCGGGTTGCTCAAAGCTGTTCGGGCACTAAGTCGTCCTTTAGAACGCGAAGCCCTGGTTGCCAGCAGCAGTTCGGGTTCTAAATCGTCCTTTAGAACGCGAAGGCCCGGCTGCACGTTGTTGTTCGGGTTCTAAGTCGTCCTAAAACAGCAAACAAACTTGTAAAATTTTTCAATTCATTATATCTGTTGAATGTAAAAATAAGTTAATATGAGAATGGGGGTGACATGATGTCTATCGGAATATCAAAATTTATTTTTCTTCTTTTCTGGGCTGGCGTACTATTTGTTCTATACCTTGTTATCTCAAAAGCAGTCAGGGATGGCATTAACAAGTCTGTCGTGGGGCAGTATTTTGAGGGGAAAGTTGAGGTCAAAGAAATGAAGAAATCATTTCTCGACAGTGATTTGGATAATAACCGTTAAGGAAACGAGCTAAGCGTTGATCCGGGGAGGTTAACGCTATTTTCATTCCGCGGGGGGAGATATCATGATCATGGAGTATATCTTTGCTTTTCTAACGCCAATTATTGCAATTATATTTTTTATTAAATGCGTAACAATTGCCAAGAAAATAAAAAAGGGTGAAGATGTCTTTCATGAAACGGTTCTTGGCGCGATTATGTTTGGCTTTATCATCTTTTCAATTATTTGGTCGGGGATGATGAGTGGTTAAATTTTGGAAAAGGGGGCTCCTCGGTGGATGTAGTGTTCGCTACTGAAAAAGCAGTGTTTAATTATCGCGTTGCGGGTGTTTGGATTGAAGATGGGCATGTGTTGCTACATAGAGATAAAAATGATAGCAGTTGGTCCCTGCCTGGCGGGAGAGTCGAAATTGGCGAGGAGGCCCAGGCGAGTATAAAAAGGGAATTCCTTGAAGAATTAGGTATCGACATGAACGTACATAGATTGGTTTTGATTATCGAAAACTTTTTCGAATATCGCGGCAGGGATTTTCATGAAATGAGATTGTATTTTTTGGTTACCCCAATTAGGTCATCTAGGGAAATAAATACAACTCCGTTTCATGGGACGGAAGGTGACCGGCTGATTTACAAATGGACACCTTTAGAGGACCTCGAAAACCTAGAATTGTACCCGCGGTTTTTAAGAACAGAACTGCAGAATCTGCCCAATGGCACGGGGCATTTTGTTCAAAGACAATAACCGTTAATCGACGGAAGGTAAAAGTTATTTATACTGTAATGTTCTTTGCAAAAGAAAAACCTGATGAACAAATGTGTTCCTGCAAATGTGGGGATGCATTTTTTTGTGGAGGCCGGGCTTCGACTACCCAATAAACTTTAATGAAACTGAATTGAATTTTCTAATTTAGGAGCGTTGTATTAATATTGAAATAGATGATCAGGAGTTAGTATCCACAGTTCAAAGGAGACAAATATGACTTTACAGATTAAAAAATGCACTCTTAAAAATTTGCAAAGCCTCCAGGATATTAGTTATGAAACATTCGAGGAGACATTTGGGCACCAGAATTCACTCGAAAATATGAAGGCCTACTTGGAACGTGCATTCAACCTCGAACAATTAGAAAAAGAGCTAAACAACAGTTCCTCGGAATTCTTTTTTGCCTATTATAATGAAGAACTCGTCGGTTATCTAAAGGTGAACATAAATGATGCCCAAACAGAAGAAATGGGCGGAAACGCACTTGAAATCGAGCGGATTTACATCAGGAGCAAATATCAAAAACACGGCCTCGGCAAAAATTTACTTAATCGAGCAATCGAAATGGCGCGGGAACACGATAAAAAGAAAGTCTGGCTAGGCGTATGGGAAAAGAACGAAAACGCAATTGCCTTCTATCAAAAAATGGGGTTTGTTCAAACGGGAGTCCACTCGTTTTTTATGGGCGATGAAGAGCAATTTGACTTTATCATGACCAAAAACTTGCAGTGATTTGAACGAATGAAGCCGCCCGCCTGTCCGAAGCCGCTCATTCTTTGGACAGTGATTCGCCAAAAAAGCCAGCGGCTGACCGAAGCCACTCCATGTTCGGACAGCAAAAGAGGAAATGTCCGCCCGCCTGTCCGAAGCCGCTCAACCTTCGGACAGTTATTCGCTAAAATAGCTGCATCTTGTCCGCAGCCACTTACCCTCGGGACAGTGAACCACTTCCAAAGCCTCCACCAGCTTCCTAAACAATTATAAGTCCCACTGCAACCGCTCATAGTTATTTCACCTCCTGAGAATTTTTAAAAAGGCTGGGTGAGCAACATATCGTTTTGGGAATACTACTTTCGAGGTGGAGTCCATGATAAAGAAACTAATCGCAAGCTTGATAATCCTGTTATTTATAACCACAAACGCGGCTGCGCAACCGACTCAACAAATAGAAATTTTTGATATCCGAAAGGAAAAAGTCGTCAAGACCATAGAATCCACACCGAGAGTGCAGTGGGAGGTCAGGAAATACCTGAACGGAATCACAAGCGTTTTTCCAAAAATAAATCCTGTTCCAAAAGAAGGGTTTATGATCAAAGTCCCTTTGGAACCAAGTGTAACGGTAAAAACCCCATTGTACGAAGGGCCAGTCAGCCAGACCATTATCGTATTTTCCGGTCAGGAAAACCCGTACTTACTCCTTTTCGATGAAAAAAATCGGCTCCTGGCGTTCAATTTTAAAGGAAATGCAGATAATTTATTGAAATTACTAAAGTATAATCCGAGGAAAGAGGCACTGGAACCGTCCCCTGCCTCATTCTTAGGAGCGTAAGAACGGGGGGAGTATGATGATGCATAGGTTGAATCCAAAGGTGGAAGAGTTTTTAAGTAAGGCCACGAAGTGGAAGGAAGAGTACGGGAGGTTACGGGCGATCGCGCTTGATTGTGAGTTGGCGGAGGAGTTCAAGTGGATGCATCCGTGTTATACGTATGAGGATAAGAATGTCGTTTTAATCCATGGGTTCAAGGAATACTGTGCGCTTTTGTTTCCGAAGGGTGCTTTGTTGAAGGACCCGCATGGAGTCCTGATCCAGCAAACGGAGAATGTGCAGGCGGCGCGGCAAATCCGATTTACCGGTGTCCAGGAAATCATTGAGTTGGAATCTATCATTAAGGAATACATACTGGAGGCTGTTGCAGCGGAAAAGGCTGGTCTGAAAGTGGAGTTAAAGAAGACCGAAGAATACGCGATCCCAGAAGAACTTCAAGAAAAGTTCAATGAAAACTCCGCCTTGAAAACTGCGTTCGAAGCACTGACGCCAGGAAGGCAAAGAGCCTATATCCTTCATTTTTCCCAACCGAAACAGTCTAAAACCCGGGTCTCCAGGATTGAGAAAAACACGCCGAAAATCCTTGAAGGAAAGGGATTAAATGATTAGAAAAGAAGGAATTTCAAGAAAAATAAAGAATAATACATAGAGTATGTAGAGGGGAGCTGAACCACATATGATCAATAAACTCGGCCAGGTTATGCTGTATGTGAACAATCAGGATGAGGCAGTGAATTTTTGGACGGAAAAGCTTGGTTTTAACGTGATTGCGGAGGAAGACAACGGACAGGGATTCAGATGGATTGAAGTTGCACCTAAAAATGGCATGGGAACAACCATCGTCCTCCACAACAAGGAGTTTATCGCAAAAATGTCCCCCGAATTGAATCTAGGAACACCATCGTTAATGTTTTTCACAGAGAATCTCGACGAACTGTACAGCGATTTAGTATCGAAAAATATCAAGGTCGGCGAGATTGTCACCATGCCAGGCGGACGTGTGTTTAATTTTGCTGATGGGGAAGAGAATTATTTCGCTGTAATGGAGAGAGCTTAAGAACAGTATGCCGAATACCAATTTGCTGCCCAACCGGCGGCTTTTTGTTTTTGCAAAAATTAGGGGCAATTTGGTTCAGGTGCAAATCTCTTGTTTTTCGTTTTGCGGCCGATGGGGATAGCGGGAGATTTTCCTCGGAAAGCGGCGGCCGTTTAGATAGCAGGCCTAACAACTGATCAAATATGGGTTGGGGGAATGACATGCATCCAATAACCGTAATAGAAATAACCGTGTCAGGTATAATTGTTGTTTTACTCGGGTTAGCTGTCCTTTTTTTGCCGAAAAGGACCAGGAAACAGGGGACGATTTTTACCCTATCGATCATCGCGCTGATTATTTTGTTTTTTGCCATAAGGCCCTATTATTTTCAAAATCAGATTGCTAAAAAGAAAGTGTACCTCATTCAATATCTAGAACACCAATTTCCTGGGGAAACATGGACCATTACAAGGGAGGAAGGCAGACAAAATAGCCGCTCGTATTTCAAAGTGAATTTCGCCAATGAAGCAGATTGGACGTATCTTTATCATGTCGCGGATGAAAAAAAGATTTGCCAAGGAGGCTGGATTCCGCCGAAAGAAGACATGCGATCAACAGATGGCAAACACTATGAAGGCGGCGGTTGTTAAATTGATGGGGAAAGGCCGTTAAGTAACATGAAATGGTAATTGTAATGGGGGATTATTTTGAAAGAAGTTATTGATAGCTATGAAGATGTACTCTTGATGCTGGACGAATTATTGAAGGAAGAGTCCCGTTTCAATTGGGATACTTTTTACTCCGACCGGGACAGAAAAGTGCCGTTTTTCGCCAATGTGCCAGATGAGAATTTAGTGGAGTACTTTGAGAAAAATCTTCTCAAGCCGGGGAAAGTCCTGGAATTGGGTTGCGGGCCAGGCAGAAACGCCTTCTTTTTCGCTGAAAAAGGCTGCCGCGTTGATGCGGTTGATTCCTCCCAAGAGTCGATTAAATGGGCGAAAGAACGGGCAAGTGAAAGGAATGTAACCGTTAATTTCCTAGAAGAAAATATTTTTGAACTGGATATTGAAGAAGAGGCGTATGACATTGTATACGACTCTGGCTGCTTTCACCATATCGCACCCCACCGCAGGATGAGTTATCTTAATTTGGTAAATAATGCTTTAAGGCCCGGTGGATTCTTCACGCTTACTTGTTTTGTCGAGGGTGGGGGGCTTGGCGGAGCCGATATTTCGGATTGGGAAGTGTACCGATTGCGCAGCCTGAAAGGTGGCCTGGGCTTCACCGAAGAAAAATTGATAAGAATCTTCAAGGATTTTAAAGTAGTCGAAATAAGGAAAATGAGGCAAATCGATCAAGCTGAAGGGGTTTTTGGCGTTTACGGATTGTTGACAGCAATCTTCAAGAAGTAGGGAAAAACTGAGAATCGAGACGTCAATGTTCAGCTCACCGACTGGCAAGGGCAACTGAGAATACGTATGGATGCCAACCGGAACGGCTTCCCAAGAATGGAGTTCCTCGATGGGGAATGAAAAGTGATTTAGAAATTGCCGTTGCAAGAATAATTTCAGGAAATGAGTTGGCTAAAGGTTGTTTTTTGTAAAACTAAAGTCAATGTAAAAAAGCGGGAAAACTCTTATTACAAGGATGTGCTCGATGTTGAACTTTGAGATGGTTATGCAGGAGCTTGAGGCTCTCGGGAAGGAACGGATGAAGAAAATCTATATATCCAATGGCGCGCATGAGCCGTTATTTGGCGTGGCGACTGGGGCGATGAAGCCGATTGCAAAGAAGATAAAGATTAACCAACCGCTGGCGGAGGAGCTTTATGCGACCGGGAACTATGACGCCATGTATTTTGCAGGCATTATTGCCGACCCGAAAGCGATGACGGAGTCTGATTATAACCGCTGGATGGATGGGGCGTATTTTTATATGCTGTCTGACTTTGTCGTGGCCGTTACTCTGTCAGAGTCCGATATAGCGCAGGAAGTTGCCGATAAATGGATCGCTAGCGGTGAAGAGCTGAGAATGTCGGCTGGCTGGAGCTGCTACTGCTGGCTGTTAGGCAATCGGCCAGACACCGAGTTTTCAGAAGAGAAGATTTCCGGGATGCTCGAGCAGGTGAAAAATACGATTCACGATGTCCCAGAACGAACGAAATCTTCTATGAATAATTTTCTCTACACCGTTGGGATTTCATTTGTGCCGCTTCATGAGAAGGCAGTTGAAACCGCGCAGGCAGTCGGGGTAGTAGAAGTCAAACGGGACAACAAAAAAAGCAGCTTTCTCAATGCTTACGAAACCATACAAACTGGGGTTGATAAAGGAAGGATTGGCTTTAAGCGTAAGTATGTGAGGTGCTAGGATCCATCAATCGTAAAACCTTGAGAAGAGGGCCGGAACATGAACGAAATCGAGTATTGGTATGATGTTGAGTACGATGAGTGGGAAAGGCTGCGGCGCCATAAAATTGAGTTCGATATGACGAAACGGTTTCTCGATGAGTATATTAAAGAGCCGAATCTAAGCATCTTTGATATTGGCGGCGGGCCAGGCAGGTATGCGATGTATTTGGCGGAAAAAGGGCACAAAGTGACTCTTTTGGACTTATCAAGAAAAAATATTGAAGTGGCAAAGCGAAAGTCCGTAGAAAAAGGCCTCGCTTTAGAAGGCTATATTCACGGGAATGCATTGGAATTGGAAGAAGTTGACCGACAATTCGATGTTATCCTCCTCATGGGGCCACTATACCATTTAATTGAAGAATCAGATCGGCGAAAGGCTGTTGAAGAGGCGTTAAAATTATTGAAGCCGAATGGAATCATCATAGCCTCCTTTATCTCAAGCTATGCGCCAATCCAGGACACTTTGTCGCATTTATATTCAATTGAATCGGTTCAGGGGTTATTGGGCTATTTGCAAAATGGAGAAAATAAAGAGGGAACCGGCTTCACAACTGCCTATTTCGTCGACCCCACAGCTGCAAAAGACTTTATGGCAAGCTTTGGGTTAAGAGAGCTTGTTTTTGCAGGGATTGAAAATATATTGGGTTCTAAGGAAGCAGAAATTAATTCATTGGATGAAACGGAGTACAGAAAGTGGATAGAACTTGGTTATCATCTAAGCACCGATGAACGGCTGATGGGAACAAGCCAGCACTTGCTGTATATCGGGGCAAAAGCATAGAAGACAGAAGCGTTGATTCTCAAAGAGTCAACGCTATTTTGTATGAAAAAAATAGTATGCGGGGACAGGCCGGGATGCATCCAAAGGGCGTGGGCCGCCATTGGAAGGATTTTCTTTTCCAAAAGGAGAATCTATAGAGGAACAACGATAGATTGGGAGAGAACTATTTTGCAAACGAATATATACTTTGTGCGGCACGCCCATTCAACCTATACCCCTGATGAACTGGGGAGGCCATTATCAGCGGTGGGTTTCACTGATGCGGATCATATCTGCAAAACTCTTGCAAATGAAAATATCGATGTAATAATATCCAGCCCATACAAAAGGGCAAACCAAACCGTCGAGGGGCTCGCAAAGCTCAATGGGAAGGAGATCTTCATCGAGGAAGGTTTCAAGGAACGGACCTTATCGGCGAAACCGGTAGAGGACTTTTCTGCCGCAATTGCAAAAGTGTGGGAAGACCCCGCCTTTTCCTGGGAAGGCGGCGAATCAAATCTTACCGCCCAAAAACGCGGGATTACGGCATTGTCAAAAGTGCTTGAAATGTATGAAGGAAATAACATTGCGATAGGGACGCACGGAAATATCATGGTGCTGATCATTAACTTCTTTGACAATAAATATGACTTCAATTTCTGGAAAAGACTTGATATGCCGGATGTCTACAAGTGTACTTTTGCCAAAAATGAACTGATAGAAGTTCAGAGGGTTTGGAAACGCCAATAGACATGGAATTGGTAAAGGGGGCATTCACTGATGCGAATCGGAATTATTGCAGATATCCACGGCAACGCACCAGCACTGAAATCCGTTCTGGATGAGCTGGAAAATAAACATGATGTCGAACATATTTATTGCTTAGGCGATATGATTGGCATCGGTCCGGATTCAAATGAAGTGCTGGATATGCTGTTTTCCCGGAACGATCTTTCGATGATTACCGGTAATCACGATGAAGCAATATTGGCGCTGGCCAGCGGACAGGCATATCCCCAAAGCCATTCACACGTCAGGGAGCACCATCAATGGATTCTTGATAGAATCGATCGGTCATTTATTCCCAAATTGGCGGCATTACCGCGCCTCATTAATACGAAGATTGAAGGTACACAATTGCTATTCATCCATTACCAGATTGATATGGAAAGAATGAATGTGCCAATCTGCGAGGATCCGTTCAGTTCAATCGTTGAGCCTTCCCTTGAAAACATTCAATCGCTATTTCATGACAAGCAGGAGGATGTCATCTTGTTCGGCCATCATCATCCCCGTCACTATTTTAAAACGGATAACAGGATCTACCTGAATCCGGGTTCTCTTGGCTGCAGCAGTAAACCTGCGGCTCCGTATGCGATTATTTCCTTTAAAGATGGGAAGGTTGAAGTTACCGTTGATGAGGCTCCGTATGATAACAAAGCTTTCCTGGAATCGTACCACCGATTAATAGTGCCGGAGCGGGAATTTATTTTAAAAGTTTTTCACGGTAACCAAATTTAGATTGTTATTACATATGTGGGTTGGGGGCTGAACTCTGATGTACCGTCTTATGTATATACCCTATACGTTCTTGATGGCGTTAGGATTGGTGGTCGTCACAGGCATCATCATTGTCAAAAAGGATATGCGAATGATCAAATTGTTTTTGACGGTGGCACTTCCGATTTTCGCTGTTGTCCAGGTCTATTATTGGAATCACGAGTTTAATACTTTTGCAAAGAGCTTTCTGTTCCCAAGCAAGGAATTTGTGTGCGACTACTATGATTATGAGGCCGTGGGGCTGACTATCCCCCTTCCAAAAAGGACGGTGTTTCACGGAAAGCAGGATGTATGTTCGCCGTTTTATTCGACTTATGTGAGTGAGCGATACTTCGCGGACTTTTACAAGAGCGAGCTAGCCAAAATGAAAACGAGCGGCGAAATCGCAAATTACTCCTACGGCGAGCTTGAGAACGGGAAAGGATTTGAAGTGGAAACATCAAAAGGAAATAAGGCAGACATTCGTATGAAAGGAATTGAAAATGGCAGAGAAATGATAACTATTGTGATTAAACCATAGCATCTATCTTTCAAACGTCTGTGGCTAACAGCATTAAAAACAACCAGCCCCATCCGCAAAAGCGAACGGGGCTGTTTTTTTTGATAGAAAGCTTTTCACGCGAACAGGTTTGCTCAAGTTTCCCAGATATCCTTTAAGCCTTCAAATGCCGCATGACTTTATCGACGGAAAACTCAATTGGGTAAAGGTCGCGGGCGTTCCACAGGGTCAGCCCCTGGGAAAGGGATATATAGTTGACGGCGAGTTCCAACGGGTCTCCGTCCATGAACTGGCCTTGTGCCTGGCCATTTTCGATAATCCGGGCGATTCCCTTCACGGCAGTTAAATATTTCTCGATCATTTTTTCTTTAATGTCTTCAGACGCCGGGTCGGATTTCAGAGCTCCGATGATGAGAAGATGCCGGTCGGACGCTTTCTCCAGAGATCCGGCAAAAGTAATTTCCGTAAACCAGGAGAGCTGCTCCCAGGGCGAATCGCTTTTCTTTTCGGCTTTTTCGACAGTTTCGATAAACATGTCAAGCACGTTAAAAATGAGTGCTTCATAAATATGTTCCTTCGACTCGAAATAGTGGTAAAAAAGTCCGTAGCTTACTTTGCTTAAAGCCGTAATATCACTGATTTTAGTGGCAGCGAACCCTTTGCGCGCAAATACTTTTAATGCGGCACTGCCAATCTCTTCATACCGCTGATCGCGAATGATCTTATTTTGTTCCTCGCTTTTTGCCATAACGTTATTCCATCCTCACTTGTTCATCGTCACTTTATACTTTTTTAATTATAGCATTCCATAGCCGGAAAATTTGAATGAAAGCACCCTCCATTTGGCAAAAATGCCCAAGGTTGCCAATTCGGCAAAGATAAAGGGGAAAATTGGGGGTGAAAACAGTTTTTATTGATTGATTTATCAATCAATCAATACTATGATGGTATTGCAGAATAATAAACACCACCAACATAGGGGAAAGGGAGAATGCACAATGAGCAGACTTCAGGGGAAAACAGCAATAATTACCGGCGGTGCTAGCGGGATCGGTAAGGGGATGGCGACCGCTTTTGTTAAAGAGGGCGCTAAAGTAGCGATCATCGATTTAAACGCCGAGCTTGGCAACCAAACAATCAAGGAGCTCCAGGAGTATCAGCCGGAATCGATTTTTATCCAGGCGAACTTGATGGAGCATGGCAAAATATCTGCAATCATAAAAGAAGTCGTTGACCATTTCGGGAAACTCGATATCCTGGTCAACAATGCGCACGCTTCAAAAATGTCTTCAATCGAGGAAACAACACAAAAGGAATTTGACCTATCATTTAATACAGGTTTCTATCCAACGTTCTACTTCATGCAGGCAGCACTGCCTTATTTGAAAGAATCAAAGGGTAAAATCATCAATTTTGCATCAGGTGCTGGAATTAACGGAGACGCCAACCAAGTTTCCTACGTTGCCGCAAAAGAAGCAATCCGCGGAATCACCCGTGTGGCAGCTAACGAATTCGGTCCATTCGGCATCAACGTCAACATTATCGCGCCAATTGCCAAGTCACCTGGCATGCTGCAATGGGCGGAAGAAAATCCTGAATACTACCAAGGCATGCTGGCAAAAATTCCGCTTCGCAGACTTGGTGAAATTGAAGGGGACATCGGCCGTGTAGCCGTATTCCTGGCGAGCGATGATTCTGATTACATTACCGGCCAAACAATCATGGTCGATGGCGGATCCATTAAACTGCGGTAAGATCCGGCTATCTAACAACTAGAATTTAAAAACAAGGGGAAATAATGGGAATGAACAAAAAGGGGAAAATTCATTTTGCTTGGTGGGTACTTCTCGGACTGTCGATTATGATCGGCCTTGCCAGGGGAGGAATTAATAATGCCGGGGGCTTATTTTTGACTCCAGTCACACAGGATTTGGGAATTGGAATGGGGAGTTTGACGCTGTATTTCAGTATCTCCTCGATCGCAACGATGATCTTTTTGCCGATTGCCGGTAAAATGATGGCAAAATATGATATCCGCGCCTTATTGATTGCGGCGATTATTTTGCAGGCGGGTTCGTTTGCAATGTTTGGTTTCATGCACTCTGTGTGGGGTTGGTACATTTTCTCTGTGCCAATGGCAATTGGATCAATTTTTGTCGCGCAAATGGCCGGACCGGTCATCATCAACCGTTGGTTTAAAAAGAACAACGGCCTGGCGATGGGCATCATGATGGCGGCAGTAGGCGCCTTTGGTGCAATCATCCAGCCAATCGCAGGCGATTTGATCAGCACCCAGGGCTGGCGCCATACGTACATGATTCTTGGTGTTGCGGCAATCGTCATCGTTATTCCTGTCGTGCTGCTAGCTATCAGGATGAAGCCGGAAGATAAAGGTATGCTTCCATACGGTATGGATGGGAACCAGTCAGATTCCGCGAGCAAATCGCAGCCGGCTGACCTGAACCGAGGCGTCACGATGGCTGTGGCAAAAAAATCATTGGCATTTTATGCGTTGCTTTTATTCTTCTTCTTCATGACAGCGATCGGAAGCTTCGCCCAGCACATCGCGCCATATGCGATTGGCCTTGGCTATGATATCCAATTCGCCGGAAAAGTAATGGGCGCGTTCATGATCGGCATGCTCGTCGGCGCATTGGCATTCGGCTTCCTCACTGATAAAATCGGTGCGAAAAACACCGCGATTTTCTCGATGCTTACCGGCTTGATTTCAATTGTGTTGTTGATTGCCGTTCCGGAAAATCGGGTACTGTTCAGCCTCGCAATCGGGATTTTCGGTTTCGTTACTTCCTCGATCGGAACATTGGGACCGCTCGTGACCTCAGCTGTTTTCGGGGCAAAAGAATACAGCCAAATCTTCGCGGCAGCTGCCATCGGCCTGGCCTTAGCCGGCATCGTTGCCCTGCCTGGATATGGATTCGTATTCGACCTGACTGGCAGCTACACGATCGTCCTCTACACGATCATCGCCATGCTGCTAATCAATATTGTTCTGATCATCCTCGCGTTCAAAGGGAAAAAGAACCTCGAAAACGCAGGGCTCTGGAACTAACATGAACTAAAATAGCAAGAGTGCGCTGCTTGGCCGTTTGGCTTGGCGGGCGCGCTCTTGCTTTTTTTTTGCCTTCATTATTAAAGTTTCGTTCATCAACCACTCAGCAGAGCGGCATCAAACTTTTTTTATAGATTCCTCAAAAATCATTTATGTTGTAAGATTGATATCATAAATTGCTGATCGAACAGGGGGTTTATGATGCCATTATCCACTGTTAATTTAGATACATGGAAGCCGTTTTCAACATCACCGCCACCACCGTATCCTCCAGCTGTTGAATATGCTTTTAAAAAACAGAATAAGAATCTGCGAAAAATAAGCTGTATCGCAGATTCAAAGGAGTAGACGATGAAATCTAAAATTCAATTCCTCCTATCGATGATCATCTTCGGTACAATTGGATTATTTGTACGATACATTGATTTAGCTTCGAGTGAAATAGCTTTATTGCGTGGGTTTATAGGCAGTTTATTTTTAATGGCGGTCATGTTCTTGATGAAGAAAAAGATTTCATGGGCTGCCGTTAAAGGAAATGCTTTAGTGCTATTACTCTCAGGTATTGCATTGGGAGGGAATTGGACATTCCTTTTTCAAGCGTACAAACATACGACCATTTCCAATGCGACACTAAGTTATTACTTCGCTCCCGTGTTTGTCCTGATTCTTTCTCCAATCGTCATTAAGGAGAAATTATCTGTAAAGAAAATGATCTGCATTGGTTTTGCGATGATCGGAATGTTGTTGATTGTTGGCAATAGCGGTTTAAGTACATCGGGGTTAGATGATTTAATTGGGATTGGCTATGGATTAATGGCAGCGGTATTCTATGCTTCACTAATGCTATTAAACAAGTTCATCAAGAACATGAATGGGCTGGAAACGACCTTAATCCAGCTTGGAACAGCGACACTCGTCCTCGTGCCATATGTACTCTTTACTGAAGGATTCGGTATTTTGGAAGTATCAAGTTCTTCCGTTCCATTTATATTCATCTTAGGGATGATTCACACGGGTATTGGCTTCTTGTTATTCTTCTCGGGCATGCAGAAGATAAAAGGGCAGAGTGCAGCCGCATTAAGCTATGTCGATCCAATGACATCCTTATTGATTTCTGCTGTTATTTTGCAAGAACAAATGACAGTTATTCAAATGCTAGGCGGGGCATTGCTTTTAGGCTCCACTTTCGTCAGCGAAAATCAATCAATCAAACTTCCAAAACCATTAATAAAGAAACCAGCTGAATAATGCAAAAAAACAGTGGGAATAATTCGTTTTCCCACTGTTGCCTATTAAAAAAAATATACATTTAAAATGGGGCTACTTATTATAAGCCACCTGCTTTGAAAAGATAGCATACTTTACGCTCCGAACCCCCGCATGCCGATTAAGACAATTAGAAATCCGTAACCTATAACGATAAGCGAAATCATTCCAATCCCAATATATTTTAATGAGCCTCTTTCTTTTATTCTGATTCCTTTAAGGCCAAAAAGAAAACTTGATACCCATGAGGCAAGCCCTGCATAGAAATAAGGATTAAATATTCCATTCTCTCCAAAAGAACTCAAGTAAAAAAAGATAATTCCCCCGACGGCTAAAACAAAAGAAAACAAACCATATTTCCCTTCCATAAACCTCCAGCCCTTTCGGTTGAGTAATTTAATAACTTGGTAAATACTGTTTAATTTATATTGTAACAAATCATTTCATGCCTGCAAAAACAATTTCTGCTTGTAAATAATGATCACGATTTTTGCGATATAAGCCGGTTAAGTTAGCTTTTTGCAAAAGTTCTGTGATAACTGTCAGAATGTCTGGGATAGTTTATAAACTTTTTAACTTTTTATGGTAAAATGAAATAACTAGTTGAACTATTAAGGGAGGCTGAGAAATGGGTAAAAGCAAAAAAGAGATTTTCGAATGGGTAAAAGCTTTTGCGGTAGCAATCATTTTAGCATTCATGGTGCGCGCGATCTTCCTAACCCCAATTGTGGTTGACGGGGCTTCAATGAACCCGACTCTCCACCATAAGGACAGAATGCTCGTAACGAAAATTGGGGAGCCGAAAAGATTTGATATTGTTGTATTTCACGCTCCGGACGGCAGAGATTATATTAAACGGGTGATTGGGCTGCCGGGCGACAAGATAGAGTATAAGAATGATGTTTTATATATAAATGGTAAAGCCCACGAAGAACCTTATTTAGAAGATTACAAGAAAAAAAATAACGGAGGACCGTTAACGGATTCCTTTACTTTAAAGGAAACGGCAGTTGGCGGCGAAACAGTTCCAAAAGGCCATCTGTTCGTTCTCGGTGATAATCGACAACATAGCACCGACAGCCGCGAAATTGGAGCCATTCCGCTGGACAAGATCATTGGAAAGACCAATATCATTTACTATCCGATCAAAGATATGAAAATCATTAAAAAATAAATGCAAGGGTGCATCTCTTCGGAAGAGGATGCGCCTTTTTGTTTACCTTTAGAACGCGAATAGCAATAGTCAGTCAGTCCTCCGCGTTCTAAAGGACGACTTAGAACGCGAACAGCAGTGAGCAGTGGGTCCTCCGCGTTCTAAAGAACGACTTAGAACGCGTACAGCAGTAGTCATCCAGTCCTTCGCGTTCTAAAGAACGACTTAGAACGCGAACAGCAATGGTCAGTCAATCCTCCGCGTTCTAAAGGACGACTTAGAACGCGAACAGCAATGGTCAGTCAGTCCTCCGCGTTCTAAAGGACGATTTAGAACGCGAACAGCAATGGTCAGTCAGTCCTTCACGTTCTAAAGAACGACTTAGAACGCGAACAGCAGTGGTCAGTCAGTCCTTCGGGCACTAAAAGCCAACTTAGAGCCCGAACAGCCATGGGCAACCGGTCCTTCGGGCACTAAAAGCCAACTTAGAGCCCGAACAGCCATGGGCAACCGGTCCTTCGGGCACTAAAAGCCAACTTAGAGCCCGAACAGCAATGAATAAGTGGTGCTTCAGGCACTAAAAGCCAACTTAGAGCCCGAACAGCCATGGGCAAGCGGTCCTTCGGGCACTAAAAGCCAACTTAGAGCCCGAACAGCAATGAGCTGCTGGTCCTTCGGGCTCTAAAGGCCAACTTAGAGCCCGAACAGCAAAGAGCAGCGGGTTCTCCGGTCTCTAAAGCAAGACATAGAGCCTCAAAGCCTCACTCCGCCTCACTTTTCACCTATACTAAAAGCAAGCAATAAGATATAACCAATTATGCATAATGCAATAATGTTCAGTATGATTAATAGCCATTTTAGAACCCTGTTTTGGGCTTTTACACCGCATACAGCCCCTATTGCCGGGAATAAAAACATTGCAAAGATCCATGCACTGCCAAACTTACCTAATGACACCCTAGTCAACATGATGGAAAACATACAAATGAAAATAACTAAAGAAGCGAACGAGAACCAACTATATTTATTCATCTTTCCCTCCTTTACTTTGACGTCACCATTATTTTATCACAAAATTTTCCAAAAAGATGACTGGCGAATAATAAATACAATCTTCCCAAGCTGTTTTGGCCGTGCCTCATCCTTGACTACAGCCCCACTAAATAGAGTAGGATAGTTATTATTAATATAATTTGTAAACGGAATGCGTTTGTTGCGGTATTGGTTTTTGTTGAGAGGATTGTGGAAGATGAGAAGTCAGAAAGTCGCTTTAAGTTTGCTGTTGATGAATTTATTTATTGCGTTTTTGGGGATTGGGCTGATTATCCCGGTTCTGCCTACGCTGATGAATGAGCTAGGTATTAATGGAACGACTGTTGGTTATTTAACCGCGGCGTTTGCGATTGCCCAGCTGATTGTTTCGCCGTTTTCAGGCAAGGCGGTCGACAGGTTGGGTCGGAAGATAATGTTAGTCCTTGGGTTATTTATGTTTGGCCTGTCGGAATTTTTATTTGGCTTGGGCAAGGTTATTGAAGTTTTATTTCTATCCCGTATTTTAGGCGGAATCAGCGCCGCTTTCATCATGCCGGCGGTCACCGCTTTCATTGCTGATATCACCACTTTGGCCACCCGCCCGAAAGCACTGGGCTATATGTCCGCGGCCATCAGTACAGGCTTTATCATCGGACCGGGCATCGGCGGGTTTTTGGCGGAATTCGGCACACGCGTCCCATTCTTCTTCGCAGGAGCGCTCGGGACACTTGCGGCCATCCTGTCGCTCCTATTATTAACCGAACCAGAGCGTAAAGAAGAACCGCAGACCCAGGCCCGCGGTGGCAAAATTGGAAAAAAACGAGTGCTTGATCCTAAATATATTTATGCGTTCGTATTAATTTTTATCGCCTCTTTTGGCTTAGCTGCTTTTGAATCTTTCTTTAGCTTGTTTGTCGACCATAAATTCAAATTTACACCGGCTGATATTGCAATTGTCATAACAGGCGGGGCTATTTTTGGGGCGATTTCACAAGTGGTCCTGTTTGACCGGCTGACACGTATATGGGGCGAAATTAAATTGATTCGGTATTGCCTGTTATTATCAGCCGTCCTTGTCTTTTTCATGACCATAGTCCATACCTATTTCCTGATTTTACTTGTTACATTCCTCGTCTTTGTGGGGTTCGATTTATTCCGTCCAGCGGTCACTTCATACCTCTCCGCAAAAGCAGGAAACGAACAAGGTTTCGTCGGAGGAATGAACTCCATGTTCACAAGCCTCGCGAACATCACTGGCCCGATTCTCGGGGGAATGTTATTTGACATCGATATTAACTACCCTTACTACTTCGCCACCGTAGTCCTTGTGGTTGGAGTCGGTCTGACATGGCTTTGGCAGAAGCAGGCAAGGAATCTGGCAAAAGAAACGAATTCCTTACGCGGCAATTAACTTATTATGGAGTGTTTCTGCAAAAGAAAGACTTAGCGCCCGAACAGTGGATGGAGGCCGGCCAGCCGGCCCTTCGTTCCGCTTAAAGAAAGCCGCCGTATTAACCGGTGCGAAAACGATCGCGCAATAAAAGTATACATGATAGAGGAGAAGCAGATTTTGGATAAAATAAAAGAATTAGCACTGCACATAACGGGAAGAGTGATTGTTATCTCCGATATTCATGGAGAAATCGAATTGTTTAAAGAGCTGTTAAAGAAGGCTGAATTTTGCAGAGATGATATCTTAATCATTAATGGCGACTTGTGCGAAAAGGGCAGCAACAGTAAGGTGGTTGTCCGGTACATCATGGAACTTTGCGCGGCAAATCCGAATGTGCATGTGACAGAAGGGAATTGCGATGCGCTGGTGGACCATTTACTTAAGGAGAACCCTCAGCTACTAAACTACCTGACTAGCCAAGAGCATACCTTGTTTAAGGAATGGCTGGAGGAGGCGGGCTATCGCCTGGAGAACTATGTCACAATCCAGGAAGTTAAGGAAGTTTTGCTTCGCCACTATTCAAATGAATTGGAGTGGCTGACAAGTTTGCCAACAGCCATCGAAACAGACCGGTACATTTTCGTGCATGCGGGCCTAGAGGATAGGGATGATTGGAAGGAAACAGAACGCGGCAACGCGATCTCCATGCCTTCCTTTTTGCAAAAATCCCACCGCGCCGGCAAGTATGTCATCGTCGGGCATTGGCCGGTAGTGAATTATTCAACCGAAATTCCAAGCGACAATCCAATTATCGACGAGGCGAAAAAAATCATCGCCATCGACGGGGGGAACGTAATTAAGCCAACCGGACAATTAAATGCGTTTATCATCGAGCGCAGGACAGAGGGAGATTCGTTTTCCCACGTTTATGTAGATAAGCTGCCGACAAAGACAGTTGCAACAGCTTTCAAGGCTGACCCTGAAATGAAGGGTGCAATAAACTATCCGTTTTACACGATTCTCCAAGTGCAAAAAGGGGATTTCTTTACGTTATGCAGTCAACCAGAAACAGGCAGGCTTTTGCAGGTGAAAAATGAATATATTAAACAAAATGAAAACGGCGATTTTACAGTTAAAACCGATGTGTCCTGTTCCCAAATCAGCGTGAACAAAGGGGAAGCCGTGTCAATGATTGATGAGAACTGCTCCGGTTATGCCTTAATCAAAAAGGAAGGAACAACCGGCTGGATTCCCAGGGAGTGTCTGGAACAAAGCCACCTGTAAACAAGACAACTTTCCCGCACTCTTTTTGAATTAAGTTGCCTTGGTAAACCCTAGTTCTCTAGCAGAATATAATATTCTACATAACTGAAGGCGGGGAGAAACATGGGCCGGACCACTTCTTTTAAGTTGAATGTGTGGTTTATTTATCTCGGGATGATTTGGTCAATCCTTTTTGCAGGGATGAGCTTTTATTGGGCAATGGGAGGATTATGGGGAGTAAAATCGCTGGGTGGCGCAATTTACGAGATGTCCTTGAATCCTTCACCCTCATTCCTGGCAATTGTTTGGCTGACGGGGTTCATAAAACTTCTCGGCGCGGGATTATTAGCAATGCTGCTCAGGAAGCTTGAAAATCACCTCCTAAATCGTATACTTTACTACGTGATAAAGATAGCGGGAGCGTTCTTGGTCTTGTATGGAGCATTAAATTTCATCACAATATTCCTGCATGCACTTCATATTCTTGAGTTTGATTTAGACCGATACGCGACCTTCTGGAGGCTGGTCTTTTGGGAACCATTTTGGTTGGCCGGCGGGATATTTTATTTTTTTGCTGCAAAAAAACCATCCTGATAAGCGGGATTAGCTTAAGAAGAAGCGGGTGAAACAATTGAAAGATTTCCATTGCTGCGCAACCTGCCGGCATTTCCGCTCGGAGAAGAAACCGGAAGGAATGACGTACTTCTGCAGCCGGCTCGGGTACGAAACGAAGCCAGCGTACAAATTCAACTGCTGGAACCCGAAAGACAATGTACAAAAGCTGATGAAAAAAGGCCAGGCAGACGATAAAGGTTATTAGAGTAGGCGGGTTTTAGGTATGAAGCTATATAAACTCAAGAGAAAATATAATGGATACAAAAAAGGGACCCAGTTCTACATGATCGCCGAATCGGAATTCATCGGGGTTAAAGAGTTTGTCTTAAGGACGACTGACTTAACTGAACGGATATCGATCAATGAAAGCGAACTTCTTAAATTTTTTATATTCCTTAAACAGATTTGAACGTTTCGGTGATAGGTTTATAGAAAACGGACAAATTTATTTTGCCGACTGAAAGGTGTTAGCAGTTGTCAGCATGTATGCGCGGGCAGGTGTTTCTTTCCTCAAATGAATGCTGTAAAAATGACTGAAAAGGAGATTCGCAACTATCATTAGCCGCTACGCAATTTGGTAGCGGCTTTTTTATGTTCTCAATAACTTTTGTTATATAAAGATTTTTCTACAAAATACGAGTTTATTCCCCATCCTTGAAAGGAATAGTAAGTGTTAGAGGTTGCGGTTCATCGTGACACCAGGATGGGAGTGAAAAGATTGGAAATAAACAATACGGGAACATTGGCATCAAATGCGATAAGTATTAGAGCTTTGAACTCAAATACGATTAAAGTCATTGCCATCATCGCCATGATTGTTGACCATATGGCCTACTGGCTGGTCGCGGATGGCACAGCGCTGAACAGCGTCATACATACTTTTGGAAGACTTGCCGCACCGATTATGTGCTATTTTATTGCAGAAGGATATTTTTATACTTCAAATTTAAAAAAGTATATAACACGGCTTTTTCTGTTTGCCGTCGTTTCGCACTTTCCTTTTGTCCTGTACTTTGGACTTGATTGGTGGCAGGGGACGAGTGTCATCTGGTCGTTATTGATGGGGCTGGTCGCCCTGGCGATTAGCCAAAAAGCGGAAATTCCCCTTTTCTTGAAAATAGCGCTGATCGGAATGTGCTGCCTGCTTGCCTGGACAGCTGACTGGAATTACATCGCTGTCTTATGGGTGCTGTTTTTGGGGATTTTTAGAGGCCGTTTCAAAATGCAGATGATGAGTTATGTGACGATCGGGACGATTTTCTACATCATCCCTGGTGTCATTTCAATGGGCTCGCATTCAATCTTCCGGTTCGGCATCTTTTTAGTCGTTCCTTTATTGGCTTTATACAATGGGGAACGGGGCAGGAAATCCAATCTGATCAAGTGGGGCTTTTACTTTTTTTATCCGGCCCATCTAATTATTTTGTATCTACTTAGACATGTTATTTTTGCCTAGGGGGAGTAGAGGAGAAATTCGATGAGCAACAAAGATAACACGAAATTACTGTTCGTTTTATTAATCGTAACCGCCATGATGATGATTCTTACAGCTTGCAAAACACAAGGCGTAAATCCACCGACAAACGATCAAGCAGCTTCTACTGAAAATGATCGGGAAGCCAATACAAATCCGTCAAAAAAAGAACCACCCGAAAAAAAAGAACAAGTAAGAAAACCATATATAGGCGAATTGGAACTGCCGGTGGCCGGGGCGACAGGCTATGCATCTGTGCCACTGGAATTGAAGGCATCCGCGAGCTCCGAAGCAAAAACTATTGAAAAAGTGGAAGCGGGGTCTGGTTTTGAAATCATGAAGGAAGAAGGGGACTGGTGGCTGGTTAAACGAGGGCCTTCTTCCGGGTGGCTGCCGCATCAATATTGTTTTATTAATCTGCCTGATGTAATTCCCTCGATTGTCTATGACAACACGAATACATATTCATCCAGATTCGTATCATCTGGCAAGGCAATTCCCAATATTACCAACCAGACCCTCTACCCTGGCAAAACATTTAACGAACGGCTGGGCAAAGAAGAATATATCATGCCAGTTCTGTATACAATGGCAAAAAAGATCCACACCGCGCAGATGCATGCATTGAAAGAAGGCAATTCCCTTAAGATATATGAAGCTTTCAGGCCGTATTCGGTGCAACTCGCAGTCGTCAACGCCCTTGGCGCGCTCGCCAAAAAAGATCGTGAAGTGATGGCGGGAATTAATACTCCGCCATGGAGAATCACCTGGTTCATTACAAACGGAGTTTCAAACCACCAAATGGGATACGCCATTGATGTGAGTTTAGTGAAAGTGGACGCAAAAAAAGAGGCGGTAATCGGAGACTATATCGTTTCAACTGTTACCGGATATACAGAGTATGACATGCCGACACCCATCCACGAACTGAGCGGGACGTCAGCCATTTTTACTTCCCCCGTCAACTCGAAATCGCCTTCAGCATGGAAGAATGCAAAGTATACAGATTCGATGAATGGGAATGAAGCTGCCAGGAAGTTGCAGGCCTATTGCAGAGCCGCCGGATTGAGCCCATTGGCTTCGGAATGGTGGCATTTCAACGACCTCGAGGCGATGAATGAAATCGCGGCCAATAGCGGGGAAGGAAAGTTTATTCTGAACGAAATTCATAGCTCGCTACCGGTATTGGGTGCTGCCGAAAAATAGGGGAAAGCTTGAAAAAAACCGTGGATTTTTGCTCTTGCACTGTCCTGCGTTTCAATGTGTTTCAGCAGCTTAATATGTTAGGCTAAAAGTGAAGAAAAAGAAAAGGAGGTAAGCGATGTTTAAAAAAATTCTCAAGCAAATTAAGAAGCTTTCCCAAGGCAGCAGTGAGCGAAGACATGGCCATTATCGAAAAGGAAGCAGCAGCAACCGGCGGTATAACCGCTCTCCGTTAAGTGGAAGCAACTACTACAAACGGAAGGGCCGAAGCAGCAGTTAATCTTCCTCCCTCCGTTTGTTTGCTTGAAGTGCAGCATGGAGATCTTTTGAAATTTCACTAGTAGTTATGTAGGGTTCTTCCAACTGCAGCAGCCTTTTTAACAAATAAACCGTTTCCTTTTCTAAAGAAAGTTCTTCTGTCCAAGGAAGAGCTTTTTTGCTTTTGGAAGGGTACGTCGTATAAAGGAGATACAATAGAATCTCTCCCAGATCATAGTAGTCCTGCTGCTTCATCTCCAGGATGTTTTCTTGTCGGTCATGTGAAGAACTTTTTGCCAAACCGAAATCGATCAGGAAAAGTTCTTTGTTTGAAATTAAAATGTTTGGAATGCGTAGATCTTGATGGTAAATGTGTTGTTTATGAAGATACTCGAGCAGTTCAAGCAGGTGGCCCAGAACGAGTAAAGACTCTACCTCAATAAATGTCTTTTTGCCCAAAAATATTTGTTCCTCCAAATTATCCCCTTTAAGAAAATCCATAACGTAAAATAAATGCCCATCAGTGGAAATGGTTTCAACTAACTTCGGGATATTTTTGTGGTCAAGCGTACGCAATACGGATATTTCATTTCTAAACAGCGCCACCTCTTTTTTGCTGCGGCGCTTACTAGGCCGAAGCTGTTTAACCACTCGAATTTCGTTGGCAATTAAGTCTTGGCACTGATAAACAATCCCGTAGCTTCCAGCCCCTATCACCCGCAAAATTTCGTAATGGCCGTTCAACACGGTTCCCTTTTTAAAAGGCCTGTCCGCAAAAAATTGGTAAACCTTCCTGATTGCACGGAAAATTGAAACGGTCCTCTCCTCCTTTCCATATATAGACATTATCTGAATCTACTGGGAAAACGAAAACTTATGTTGGTATTATAACAAGTTATCACAAATGAACTGAAAAGGATTTCTTTTTAAATCGGCTGCTTCATCTTAATTGTTGCACCAATTTTCTAAATATTTTATTATTAAAGGTAACGAGCACTCATTTATTTCCATGGGGTTTTGTGGAAGAGGAGGAGGACGGCCATCCCAAAGGCCGCTCACTCATGCAAAAACTACCACAAAACCGACTCAATATTTTTTTGTCGAAAAAATGAATGAGTATTCATTCAAAAATTTGTCGAAGGGGGAGACGTATGTGATTCAACCTCAAACGCCTATGCAAAACCAGCAACAAACACAACAGCACCAACAGAAATTCCTGATCAAAAAAGCCGCCGTCCTCGGTTCAGGGGTGATGGGCTCCGGCATCGCCGCCCATCTCGCCAACATCGGCATCCCGACACTCGTGCTCGACATCGTACCGCGTGAGCCAAACAAAGCCGAGCAAGCGAAGGGACTTACACTCGAAGACAGGCAAGTCCGCAACCGGATTGCCACCGAGTCGCTCCAGAAGCTGCTCAAGCAGAAGCCAGCGCCACTCACCGTCAAGGAAAACCTGCAGCTCATCGAAGCTGGCAACCTTGAGGACGATCTCGAAAAGCTGAAGGACGCCGACTGGATCATCGAAGTCGTCACCGAGAACCTCGACATCAAGAAACAAGTATTCCAGAAAGTCGACCAGTACCGGAAACCGGGCAGCATCGTCAGCTCGAACACATCCGGCATCTCGGTCGAAGCGATGGCGGAAGGCCACTCCGAGGATTTCCAGAAACACTTCCTTGGCACGCATTTCTTCAACCCACCACGTTACCTGAAACTGCTCGAACTCATTCCAACGAAAAACACCGTCCCGGAAGTGCTCCAGTTCATGAAAACGTTCAGTGAGGACGTACTTGGCAAGGGCGTCGTCGTCGCAAAAGACACACCGAACTTCATCGCGAACCGCATCGGCACATACGGCCTGCTCGTCACACTGAGGGAAATGCTCAAGGGCGGCTACTCGGTCGGAGAAGTCGACTCGATCACCGGCCCGCTCATCGGACGCCCGAAGTCAGCGACATTCCGGACACTGGACGTCGTCGGACTCGATACATTTGTCCATGTCGCTAAAAACGTATACGACCAGGCGGAAGGCGCTGAAAAAGACGTATTCGATGTCCCGCCATTCATGAAAACGATGCTCGAAAAAGGCTGGCTCGGCAGCAAATCCGGCCAGGGTTTCTATAAAAAAGAAGGCAAGGACATTCTCGAACTTAACCCGGAGACACTCGAATACAGCCCGCGCAAAAAATTGAAAACACAGGCGACCGAACTCGCCAAGCAGGAAAAAGGTAAGGCGAATAAAATGAAAGCGCTTGTATTTGCGAAAGACGACCGCGCCGGTACACTGCTCTGGAATATCCTGAGCCCGGTCCTGCTCTATTCCGCCGAGCTTCTTGGCAAAATCGCCGACGACATCCCGTCAATCGACCGCGCGATGAAGTGGGGCTTCGGCTGGGAGCAGGGGCCGTTCGAAACATGGGACGCGATTGGCGTCGAACGCGCCGTCAATAAAATGAAGGAACAAGGCAACAAGGTTCCATCTTGGGTCACCGACATGCTCGCTGCCGGACATAGCTCCTTCTACAGCGAAAACACTTATTACGACAACGGCGAATATAAGCCGCTTGAAGTGAACCCGAAAGTCATCGATCTGAAGCAGATCAAGAAAGAAAAAGGAGTCATCAAAAAGAACACCGGCGCAAGCCTCATCGATATTGGGGACGGAGTCGCGCTGCTCGAGTTCCATTCGCAGAACAACGCCATCGGGCCCGATATTTTGCAGATGATCAATTTTGCCATCGACGAAGTTGAAAAGAACTATAAAGGCCTCGTCATCGGCAACCAAGGCAAAAACTTCTGCGTCGGCGCCAATCTCGCGATGATTCTAATGGAAGCGCAGGATGACAACTTCTTCGACCTCGATATGGTCGTCAGGCAGTTCCAAAATACGATGATGAAAATCAAATACGCGACCAAACCGGTCGCCGCCGCGCCATTCAGCATGACACTAGGCGGAGGCACAGAAGTCTGCCTGCCATGCGCACACATCCAGGCCAACATGGAAACATACATGGGCCTCGTTGAAGTCGGCGTCGGCCTCATCCCGGGCGGCGGGGGCAACAAGGAGCTCTATATCCGGCACCTGAACGCCCTCCCGAAAGGCGTAGACTTCGACCTGATGAAAGTCGCCGCCAAAGTATTCGAAACCATCGCCATGGCGAAAGTCTCAACATCCGGCGACGAAGCGCGAGAACTCAACTTCCTGTACCGCGCCGATGGCATTTCCGTCAACAGCGACCACCAGCTGCATGACGCCAAACAAGCCGTCCTGAACTTGAGCGAACAAGGCTACAAACCGCCAGTAAGGAGGAAAATCCCGGTCACCGGCGAAACCGGCTACGCCGCACTCATGCTCGGCGCCGAAGCGATGAAGCTATCCGGCTACATCTCCGACCACGACATGAAAATCGCCAAAAAACTCGCCTACGTCCTAGCCGGCGGCAAACTCCCATACGGCACCGAAGTAGACGAACAATACCTGCTCGACCTCGAGCGAGAAGCCTTCCTCAGCCTCCTCGCCGAACCCAAATCGCAACAACGCATGCAACACATGCTCATGAAAGGCAAGCCGCTGAGGAACTAAAACCTATTTCGTGCAAAAGAAAAAGCCGCAGAAGCTCATGCAGGGAGGACGGTTCCATTACTTAATTCCAGCATCGAATAAGTTCCAGAACCATACCTCGTCTAGGCTTCGGAGCTTTGCCATCAATACGGCTGGCAGTTCATTCACCAACTGTCAACAAAGGATATCGGAAAATCCGCGGCTAAAACGGATAATCCACGGATAAAACGAAAAATCCACGGATAAAACGCAAAATCCGCGGATAAAAATGAAAAATGCAAGGATAAGTAAACAACTCTGGATAAACCAAGTTCATTCACCAACTGCAATTCCGGATAAACCGAAAAACTTTCCGGATAAACCAAAATAAATCCGGATAAGTTGCAAAAAATTCCGGATAAAACGCAAATTTCTCCGGATAAATCGTAATTATTTCCGGATAACCCGAAACACTTTTCCAAATACACACTAGGTTACTAGACCAAAAGAATACAAAAAACCTAGACAGAAAGAGAGGAACCCCAATGAGAGAAGCGGTCATTGTTGCCGGAGCCCGCACGCCGGTTGGAAAGGCGAAGAAGGGCTCACTCGCCCACGTTCGCCCCGACGACCTCGGCGCGCTCGTCATCAAGGAAACCTTGAAGCGGGCCGGCAACTACGAAGGAAACATAGATGATGTCATTATCGGCTGCGCGATGCCGGAAGCGGAACAGGGCCTGAACATGGCCCGCAACATTGCCGGCCTGGCCGGACTCCCGTACGAAGTCCCGGCCATCACCATCAACCGGTACTGCTCGAGCGGCCTGCAGACAATCGCCTACGCCGCCGAAAGGATCATGCTCGGCCAGGCCGACACCATCCTCGCCGGCGGAGCGGAATCCATGAGCATGGTGCCGATGATGGGCCATGTCACCCGCCCGAACGTCCGGCTTGCTGAAACTGCCCCGCAGTATTATATGAGCATGGGCCACACCGCCGAAAAGGTCGCTGAAAAGTTCGGCGTCACCCGCCTAGATCAGGACGAATTCGCCGTCCGCAGTCATGAGCGCGCCGAACGCGCCATCAAGGAAGGCAAATTCAAGGACGAAATCGTCCCGGTAGATGTCACCATCCGCTCTGTCGGAGCTGACAATAAACTGAAAGAAAAAACGTTCCAATTCGCTAATGACGAAGGCGTAAGGCCAGGAACAAACGTAGAAACACTCGCAAAACTGCGTCCGGCCTTCTCAGTCCAAGGAACCGTCACAGCCGGGAATGCCTCGCAAACAAGCGATGGCGCAGCCGCCGTCATGGTCATGGATCGTGAAAAAGCAGAATCACTTGGCCTAAAGCCGCTCGCAAAATTCCGGTCATTCGCCGTCGGAGGCGTCCCGCCGGAAATCATGGGAGTAGGTCCCGTAGTCGCCATCCCGAAAGCGCTCAAGCTCGCCGGACTGGAACTAAGCGACATCTCGTTATTTGAGCTGAACGAAGCCTTCGCATCCCAGGCAATCCAGGTCATCCGCGAACTCGGCTTAGACGAAGACAAGGTTAACGTCAACGGCGGCGCCATCGCACTTGGCCACCCGCTCGGTTGCACTGGCACAAAACTGACACTGTCTCTAATCCACGAACTAAAACGCCGCAACCAGCAATTCGGCGTCGTCACCATGTGTATAGGCGGCGGAATGGGCGCAGCCGGAGTCTTCGAAATGTTGTAGAAAAGCAGGAGGATGATTCCATTGCTTTTTTCGATTCAGTATACAGATTTTCATGCCGAAAAATGGATGAAAAACCCTCGTTAACGAAAAGCCGGCTATAAAAGTAGCATTCTAAAGCTTTTATAGCCTTGTTAACGAAGTAAAGCCCTACTGTTAAAGAGTTCTATTATCCAATTTCAGCCGTTTATTATCCAAATCTGGCCGTTTATTATCCAATTTCGCTCGTCTATTATCCAATTTTCAACGTTTATTATCCAAATACGACCTTCTATTATCCAAATACGCTCGTTTATTATCCAAATACGACCTTCTATTATCCAAATATCGCCGGGGTTATCGGCCGATTTTCAACTGGCCAAACCGAGAATTTTACCGGCCAACTGATTTTCCAGCACGAACGACAAAGGCAACCCAGAAGGATGCCCGGCGCGGGATGAGAAACGCTAATCACTCAGCACGCTCCCCGCGTATCAAAAAACAAAAACAGGCATCCATTCCCTGACCACAAAACCCAATAAGGAAACGGAGGACTCAAAATGTCGCAACACCAACTCGACCAAACCGAGACCCAACCAATCAAAGGCGGTAGCTTCCTCATTGAAGACATCCCCGCCGACCGCGTCTTCACACCCGAAGACTACACCGACGAACACAAAATGATCGCCAAAACCACCGAAGAATACATCGACAAAGAAGTCATGCCGCAAATCGAACACATCGAAAACCACGAATTCGACCGCTCCGTCAAACTATTGAAAAAAGCAGGCGAACTCGGCCTACTCGGCGCCGATGTCCCAGAAGAATACGGCGGACTCGCACTCGACAAAGTCAGCTCCGCTCTCATCGCCGAAAAAATGGCCCGCGCCGGAGGATTCTCCATCTCACACGGCGCCCACGTCGGCATCGGCTCACTGCCAATCGTCCTCTTCGGAAACGAAGAACAAAAACAAAAGTATCTGCCCGAACTCGCCACCGGCGAAAAACTGGCTGCCTACGCACTAACTGAGCCAGGCTCCGGATCCGACGCACTTGGTGCAAAAACAACCGCCAAACTGAACGCGGAAGGAACCCACTACGTCCTGAACGGCGAAAAGCAGTGGATTACCAACTCCGCTTTTGCCGACGTCTTCATCGTCTACGCGAAAATCGACGGTGAACAATTCTCCGCCTTCATCGTCGAACGCGAATTCCCGGGCGTCTCCGTCGGGGCCGAAGAAAAGAAAATGGGCATTAAAGGCTCATCAACCAGAACCCTCATCCTTGAAGATGCACAAATCCCGAAAGAAAACCTGCTCGGCGAACCAGGCCGTGGCCACATCATCGCCTTCAACATCCTGAACATCGGCCGCTACAAACTCGGCGTCGGCGTCGTCGGCGGAGCCAAGCGCGCACTAGAAATCACATTACAATACGCCAACCAGCGCCAGCAATTCAAAACGCCAATCTCGCAATTCAACCTGACAAAAGAAAAATTCGCGACAATGGCCGCGAAAATCTATGCCGCCGAAAGCTCCGTCTACCGCACCGTCGGCCTATTCGAAGACCGGATGGGGCGCCTCACCGAAGACGAAGCCAAAGACGGCCTCCAAGTCGCCAAGTCAATCGCCGAATACGCCATCGAATGCTCACTCAACAAAGTCTTCGGCACCGAAACACTCGACTATGTCGTCGACGAAGGCGTCCAGATACATGGCGGCTACGGCTACATGGCCGAATACGAAATCGAGCGCGCCTACCGCGACTCGCGAATCAACCGCATCTTCGAGGGCACAAACGAAATCAACCGCTTGCTCGTCCCAGGCACCTATATCAGGAAAGCCATGAAAGGCGAACTCCCGCTCTTCCAGAAAGCCCAGCAACTTCAGGAAGAACTCATGATGATGATGCCGGAAGAGCCAGGCGACGAACCGCTCGCTCAGGAAAAGCACCTCGTCAAGAACGCTAAGAAAATCGGCCTCCTCGCAGCAGGACTCGCCGCCCAAAAATACGGTAAGGCGCTTGAAGCGGAACAGGAAATCCTCGTCAACATCGCCGACATCATCTCCAACGCCTACGCGATGGAATCCGCCGTCCTGAGAACCGAAAAGGCCATCAACAAAGCAGGCCTCGAAAAATCCCGGCAGAAACTCCTCTACACCCAGATTTTCTGCCAGGAAGCATTCAACGAAATCGAACAGCACGCCAAAGAAACACTCGTCGCCACCGAAGAAGGCGACAGCCTGCGGATGCTCATGTCAGCACTCCGCAAATTCACCCGCCACACACCAACCAACGTCATCGCCCTAAAGCGCCAAGCCGCCGACCGGCTTATCGACGCCGAAAAATACGTAGTCTAAGAGACAAGGAAAGGGCAAAATCAAGTACCTTTTCCCCCAGGCAAAAAAGCATCCACCAGGATGCTTTTTTTTATGCCACTAACCCAGTTCCACCATCACCACAACCCCTATTGAGAAACTCCATTTTGGATTATTAAATAAGAGGAGGGATAATATCATACCTTCCGTATTCCCAAAAAGCCCATTTGAATTTTTATTTATTCTCCCAAAAAAACACTCCCACCACCCATTAATTTACTAATCTATCATTTAATGTACACCACTTGGTAACTAAGTCCTGCCAATACTTCCTAAATATTTAGAATATTGGTAACTTAGTAGCTTGTTAATGTATATTTATACAACCTATTATATATATGTAACTATTAAAGTTTGCTAATGGAAGCAGGTCCTAATCACCACCAACGATGGTTCCAGGCCGGATACTTACACAGTGAGGCACTGGAACCGTCCTCCTGCTTCATCCGCAAACCTAAAAAAGAGGAGGATTCTATGTTCGCGAGAAAGAAAGTCTTTAAGGTTGCGGCACCGATTCTGGCAATGTCCATGCTATTCGGTGCAACGGGATTTGCGGCTCCTGAGGCGGGTCCGGGTAAGTCGGCTGCGTCTCAAGATCAGAAGGTTGTTGCTCGTGTTGACGCAGAGCGCGCGATCGAGCACATCCGGTATTTATCAGAAGAAATCGGTCCGCGTAACGGCGGTCTGGAAGGTGAGAAGAAGTCTGCCGCATACATCGCTGGCGTCCTGGGTAGCTATGGTTACGACGTTGAGTATCAATACTTCCCGGTTGCTGACCAATACATAGCCAACGTCAAGTTCAATGACGGCACCTCATGGGACATGGGAGCGGCACCGAACGGAAAAATCAGTAAGGAAGCAGTCACTGGCGAAGTGATTTTCGTTAACGGGGGTACAAACCTAGCTGACTTCCCGGCGAACACGGCAGGAAAAATTGTCGTTATGCCAAACGCTGGTTCAACAGCTGCCTACCGATCCCAAATCAATAATGCTATAAGTAAAGGCGCGACGGGAGTCATCATCCAAAGCCTCGTCGGCGGCCGCGGCAACTACGGCTCAGCATTCAACCCAAGCCTTGCGTCGAAAGTAGATGTCCCGGTATTCGGAGCAGCTTACATCCATGGTGAATGGATCAAGGAACAGCTTGCGAAAGGCCCTGTTACAATCAGCCTGACAGCCGAGCACTTCACCAACCTGCAATCAGTCAACGTAATCGCCACTAAGCCGGCAAAAGGAAACGTTGAAAATCCAAAGCAGGTGATTCTCAGTGCGCACCATGACAGCGTTGTCGGCGCACCAGGAGCAAACGACAATGCCTCTGGCGTCGGCCTTATGCTTGAGCTGGCTCGCGTCTTCAAAGGCTATAATACTGACAAGGAAATGAAATTCGTTGCCTTCGGATCGGAAGAACGTGGCCTCCTTGGTGCAAGACACTATGTGAATCAGCTTTCCCAGGCAGAAAAGGACAACATTGAAGGCGTCTTCAACGCCGACATGGTTGCCACCAACTATGACAAAGCGAAAAACCTATACGCTATGACGCCAGATGGCAGCGAAAATATTGTAACTGACTCAGTCATGGCAGCCGGAGCACGACTCGGCAACTCCGACATCCTGCCGGGTACATTTGGATCGAGTGATCATGTTCCATTCCATCAGGCGGGCATCCCAGCCGCACTCTTCATCTGGATGGGAATCGACAGCTGGAGCCCGCTTGTCTACCATATCGAAAAAGTCTACCACACACCACAGGACACCATCGCTGACAACGTCTCAGCCGAGCGCATGCAATCCGCACTCGACATCATCGGCTCCGGGCTATTCGATGTCGTCCGCAAAGACGTTCCGGCACTCAACAAATAAGAGGATCAACACCAATTTTAGCAGGCAAAAACCTCTACTCGACAACTGTGAAAATAATTGAGATGAGCAGAAACATACTATCATTGGAATATAGTATAAAAGGGGAAGCTGTTAGCAAAAAAACAGCTTCTTCTTTTTATTGTTACTCGGAAATTTACTTATTCGAAATGAATGTAAATTTTACAGTTAAATTACACAATTTACTACATATTGGAATTTGTTTTATGGTACTATTTGTATAAAAGGCTAGCGGAAATAACTATCTCGAAATTTTTACCAGCAGGGGTGATGTTTCTTGATGCACCAACTATTAAACAAGAGACAGTATAATAGATTTTCGTTTGAACAACCTGTCAAAGCGACAATGACCCTGGCTACGCTTCCTGCGGGATCGGGGAGTGTTTCTGAAGGGGAATTCACTATTTATGTGCTCGACTTAAGTGCTGGCGGGCTCTGGATGATTAGCAAGTGTAATTTAGAGGTGAATTTTTTGACAATTTATAAAATCCCTCTTGAGGTTGAAGAAAAAAAGATCCTTTTATATGGAAAGGTTGTTAGAAAGAGAAAGCTGTCTGATGGTTATTATGACTATGGGATTAGTTTTAGCCATTTTTTCAATTACGAGGGCGGCTTTGTAAATGGGTAGCTTTTTTGATGGAAAGTATAGAAAGCCAGGAAGCATGATGTATATGCTCCCTGGCTTTTTTAGGTTAATATAATCCTTTTCCCGCTTACCTGATTCCAAGTTTCAGTGAGAAATGAATCAATCTCTAGCCATTCTTGATCAAGTTCTTTTTGAACATGGTTGAACATCTGTTTTTCTTTTTCGAATGCTACCCATTTAAGCTGTTGGAACCCGTATTTGAAGAAGGCTGTCCATTGAGGGTAGCTAATGGAAAGAGGGTTCTGGGTCACTGCAATTTTCCCGGCGTTTGCAGCTGTTGCCATCAGATGAGCGGAAAACAACATCGTCTGTAGCTTGGGCTTTTTGTTGCCGGGAGTATCAAATGGCAATGAATCCATAAAGCTGTGGCCTTCCATCATCCTCTTGGCAAAATAACTAATCCGCACAAGGACTTCAATAAGAAGGACAGGAATGGACATGGCAAGAAAATGAGAGAAATCATATCCCTGTCTGTACATAATCCTTGAAACTTCACCAATGGTATACTCGCCTTTTCCAAAGCTGCCTATTTGCAAAAACTGCAGGAGCGGCATTAGAGGGGCGGGCAGCCCAGCAGGAGTAGCTATGTCTGATTTCATATGGCCGAATACTCTTACAAGGGATTCAAATAAATTCATTCCCACGATATCTTTGCCGGTGGTATCTATCGTTTGGACGATCAGTTTGCCGGTTTTATCGACAGCAGTGAACCTTCCTTTTAAAATATCCATCGTTCCAAAAAGGAAGCCAAGCAAGGGGTCGTGGCCAAGGGAATGAAAACGGTGAGTCCTGGGGCCAAGCCCATCCACTTTTTGATTCAAATTGCCTGAATGCGCGGCATCATAGGGAACCCAATTTCGTTTTTCTAATTCGGTGATTTCTTGTGGAGAAAGACTTCCCTGGATCTTTTCTTTGATAAAATTTGAAAGTGGCCCGCCATCATGGCCTTTGCTGCCTAGCATGCCAGGGTGCTTAGGCATTTGAACTAGAAAAATATCAATAATTGCTGCCAGAATTCCCGCCACTCCGCAAATTGACCAATCTCCAGCATCCAGCTTATGGACCTGTTTAAAATCGCCTCGAAGTTTTCCGAGCCTGTTTTCCACCTGGTGAATCTCATCAGCCGTTAAAATATCGGTGAAATCAACATCGCTTGCCACGGAACGCTCTGCTTCCCGGAGAATTTCATTCCATGATCGAGGTTCCATCCTCTTGTACACCTTGAAGCTTTCTTTCGAATCCTGGTTAAGACCATTGGCTTTGTTTTTGACACTGCTGAAGTCGATTCCCAAGCCAGAAAGAAGAAGTTCAGATTCCTTAATAGCAGAATCCAATTCATTATTCGTTTGTTCTAATTGGCCGTTCATTTCTGATAAAGTGTTGGATTGATGCTTTAGTACCTTTAACGCTTCTCGATTTTTATCAGTGAGGTTGTATTTACTTTTTACCCCTCTGTCACTCATGCGGCCAAATCCTCTTTGAGATCTTTTATGACGCCAGAAAGCAGAGTGTTCAAACTGGTTAAATAGTTTACTCTATCATTTGTTTTGTATAAATCGTTCTGTAACTCTCTTATAATGGCATCATGCTTTTTAATTGCTTCCTGCAATAACGCTTCCTTGGCTTGGACCAACTTCTTTTTCTTAGCAGAGGCAAGAAGGGAGTAGCCACCAACACCAAGGATGACGGCCGGCGCTGCCAAGACACCAATACCAGCGACCATTCCTCCGCCTATAATCCCGCCGGCTGTTGCCAACCCCGATGTAATTCCAGCTGCACTTAAACCAGACACGCCAAGCATGGACAAAAGCCCAAGTCCAGCCGCTCCGCCTACTCCAATTCCAGCTACCGCTCCGAGAACCTCGGGGATCTCACTCGTATCAATAGTCCTTGTCCGGTCTTGAACCGCCGCACTAGCTTCCTTTAAAACTTTATTTATCGGTTCAAGAGATTGAATATTTTTATATAGGACTTTTTTGCTCATTTTAGCCACCCTATTCTCATGTTTTTTCTATAAATATATAAATAATATCGGCAGATAGTATAACCGGAATAGGTGAAAGGATAAAAAAAGTACGGACGGCTTAGAAAATACTACTGCTTTTTTCTTTGGCTTATTTTTAGTTTTTCTGTTTTGCATCACCATCCATTTGAATAAATTGTGCTTCCAATGGCTCTTTTTTATATCTTTTAAAAAATATTTTTTCTAAGACTCATTTATCTTAGAAAAGATTTTGGTATAATTTGCATCATATTAATTGTCGTAGTTTGTTTTGGTTTGGAAAATTTTGATCCTATCTTTCCATTTGGAGTGATTCCCATTACGATTCAGCAGCGAGAGAAGCATTTAATTTACTTTACAATTTTTCATACCTTGGGCTATTACTTTTGTATCCTTTACTGGAAAGATGATGATTGGCTTAGAATGTTAGTCGGCGATTTCTTCTCTATTACCGCACCAATCATGGCGGGTATTGTGCTGTGGAAGATATCAAGAAAAATGGACAAAAACAGCAAAACGTTTTGGCTGTTAATATCCTTGGGCTGTTTTTCCTATGGAGCAGCGGAGGGGATCTGGAATTACTACGAACTTTTTTTGAAAGTGGAGGTTCCTTATCCCGGCTGGACCGATCTATTTTACATGCTCCAAGTGTTTTTTTATCTGCTTGCCTTCCTTCATCGAATCTGGTCAAAGCGAAATGGTTTGCATCTAATCAAATTCATATTTGATACATGTATAATTATGACAGTAGCCATTTCGTTCAACTGGCACTTTATCATAAGGGATATACTGGCTCAGAAGGAAAATGATTTTTTATACACATTTGTTTCACTAAGCTACCCAGTCAGTGACCTTATTCTCCTGTTAGGCGCCATTAGCTTCTACATGGGTTCCAAGAAATTTTTTCCATCTAAAGTTTTGTATATCATTTTTTTCAGCCTGGTAATCCAGGTATATGCGGATACCGCTTATCTGTATTTAACGGCTCATTCACTCTACTTCTCTGGTGGCTTATATGATCCGCTTTGGTCACTTGGGATGCTGCTTATGGGAATCGCAGGAATAGGCGATCTTAGGGATCAGCGGGAACGGGAGTCCGGAAAAGGCTTGCAAGCCTGCGACGGTGAGGTTGAAAATGATACCTTTTCATTCAGAATCGTATTGCCTTATTTGACTGTTATTTTTTTACTCGTTGTGATGATTACATATAGTAAAGAAATCAACAGCTTAATCATAGGTTCGGTTGTATCGATTTTATTGGTTATCTTCAGGCAGATTTTCACCCTGCAGGAGAATAAGTCTTTGTTGAAAAAGTATCATGTCCTGAATGAGGAATTGGAATTAAAAATTGAAGAGCGGACGATTGAAATCACCAATAAAAATGAACAGCTTCTTTCGGCTGTGCAAAATATGAAACATATGGCATATCATGATGTGCTGAGCGGCTTGCCGAATCGGAGAATGTTTTTGGAAAAACTGACTGAAGCTATTGCCGAAGCAAAAAAAAATTCATTGAAATTTGCTGTTGCTTTTATAGATTTGGACCGGTTTAAAAATATTAATGATACACTTGGCCATGATTTAGGCGATTTGCTGCTTCAATATGTTTCGAAACAAATGGTTCAAGCCCTGGGGAAAAATGCGATCATTTCCAGACAGGGAGGCGATGAGTTTACGATTTTGCTAAACAGGCTGGCGGATGAGTCGGAGCTTATCCAGTCCATTCATAACATCCAATCCATCTTAGCAAATCCAATTCAGATTAACGGGCATGAATTGCACGTTTCAATGAGCATCGGAATTGCTTTCTATCCAAAAGATGGCCAAAGCCCTGAGGAATTGCTCAAGCACGCGGATATGGCGATGTACAGTGCCAAGGGCATTAGTGGTAACAGCTTTAATTTCTATTCAATTGGGATGAATGAGACGCTCTCGAGGAAAATAATGCTTGAAAACGGATTACGTAAAGCGGTAGAAAACGATGAATTCCTCCTGCATTATCAGCCGCAGGTGAATATTGAAACAGAGGAAATAATCGGCATGGAAGCATTAATCCGTTGGAATAAAGGTGGCTCGGGACTCGTGTCCCCTGCAGAATTTATTCCCCTTGCAGAGGAAACCGGTCTAATCATTCCGATTGGCGAGTGGGTTCTTTACGAAGCGTGCAAACAAGTAAAAACCTGGCATGATTTAGGTTACGATGAACTTAAACTTTCAGTGAATCTCTCACCCCTACAGTTTTTGCATGAAAATTTAATTGAAATGATTGCGAGTGTACTGAAGGAAACCAAGTTTAAACCGAACTCCCTCGAAATTGAAATTACCGAAGGGGTTGCTGTGTATGATGTGGGAGAAGTCATATCAAAAATGCATGCTCTACGGGATTTGGGCGTACAAATTTCAATCGATGATTTTGGGACAGGCTATTGCTCGCTCATTTATCTAAAACAATTTCCTATTAACACTTTAAAAATAGCTCAGCCATTTATACAAGGCATGACAAATAGTAAGCTTGACCATTCTCTTGTTAGCTCAATTATTGATATGGGTCATAGCATGGGCTTAACCGTTATTGCAGAAGGAGTCGAAACTACAGGACAGTTGCAATCGTTGGTGGAACTTGGATGTGACGAGGTACAGGGGTTCATCTACAGCAAACCGCTCCCTCCAGAACAATTTGGTTCGATTATGAAAATGAAACATTTAGGGCAAGCAGGGGCGATACTTGGATAACTGAATTGCTTTGTTAATAAAAAGGACATGGAAGCAAAGCTATTAATATGGTTTAAAAAACTTTAGAGTTCAAAGGTGCTGTCAAAATTACCTCCAAGCTCGAAATTATACAAAAAACACGGCTTCCCATAGAGAAGTCGTGTTTTTTATCGTGATTTGGAAACTGCTTTTATAAAGCTCAATGTCAGACCTCGATATTAAACTAATTTCTGTCCACAGTTTGAACAGAATTTGGCTCCTTCTGTTTTATTGCCGCAATTTGGGCAGAAGTTCGGTCCTTTTTGACTGTCTGCTCCTTCTCGAGGCGGTTCGGGATTTTCCACTGAAACAGACTGATTAGGAGATGGCTGATTCATTTGATTCATCATTTTGCCTGCGATATTCATCCCCATCATCATGCCCGCGATATCAGAGGCTGTTCCTCCACCGCTCATTTTGCCGCTGGCCATGCCATCTGTGAGTGAGATTTGCTGGTAGCGATTGACATCCCCAACCATCCCATGTGAAGCGTTTTTCGTAATCATGTCTTGAATTTCTTTTGGATAGCTAAAGCTCATGACATTAAACGCGGTAATCGATATCCCGCTCTTCAACATTTGCATATCTAAATCCTCTTGAATGCCTCGAGCGATGTCGAAAGAGTTGGCTTGCAGATTGTACATATCCTTTCCTTCTCTCGAAATCCACTTCATCAAAAGCTGATCGAGAACCGATGTAATCCGAATTCGGACATCCTCTACTAAATATTGCTCGCGAACACCGGCAATTTCATCAATTAGGGAAATATAATCAGTCACTTTAAAATGAAAGGTTCCGTTCGCGCGTATCGGGAGGCCGCCTGGAAGTCCTAGTGAGGGGATATTAATCGCATTTTGCGTTCCCCATTTCACGACAAACTCTTTCGTGTTCACAAACAGCACTTCTACCCGCATGCCGCTATTAAATCCGAACTTGAATCCCTTTAATGTCGATAAGAAAGGGATAATTTGCGATTCGATATCATACTCGCCTTCATCACGGAATATCCCTTCTATTTTCCCGTTTTTAAAAAAGATGGCATCCTGGCCAGGACGGATAATCAGTTTACTTCCTTTTTTAATTTCGCGGTTGCTCCATTTATAAAAAATCATATCATCTCTGAATTCCTGCCACTCTACTACATTTGCAAATTGGTTTTTAAAAAACGACATTCCAATCCGCTCCTTTCCATTTCTATCTGTATCTATATGTTCGCGGCTTTCTTAAAACTTTCCTCTGCTGCCGCTATGCGAATGGCCGCCCATGGTGACGCCGCCACCACCACCACCGCCGCTAAACTTGTTTGCATCATTGGACGGTTTCCTCTGCTTTGTTACGGTTTGTCTAACAAAGTTATCATACTGGTTCACTACTTTTGAACGGCTACGATCCATATAGGTCTGTGCATTTACCGTGACCCTGCCGCCGGCACCATAGGCCATGATTGTAACAATAACCCCCGCCAGGATCAGTGCAACGATTAATTGAAACCACCATAGAAAAAATAGATTTTCAGAAGGTGGGCCTGCAAATTCATAAAAATCATCCGTTTGCGGGCTCCCTACCAATCCATAATCCGCATAGCTATCGTCTCCGACATCCGGCTCAATGCCCATATATTCATAGGCACTATTTATAAATGTTGAGAAAGCATCAAAATATTGGCCGTCTGATAAATCAGGCGTAATTTCCTCACGAATGAGGTCAAGGCGGCTATCATCCAAATACTCCTCCGCTTTTTTAAAGCCTGCCAAATAGACATCACGTTCACTCATGTCAATGGCTAGGATGGCTGTATTTCCATGTGGCTGGTCGTATCCAGGACCATGCTCGTCATAGAAATCCTGGACATACTGGACAATATCCTTCCCGTTTGAATCATCTAAGGTCACGATGATAAAAGCGGTCTCGCTCTCTATTCCGTGTTCACTAGCGATCTGTTGAAGTTCCGCGGCCTCATCCTTCGTTAACAACTCGGCATAGTCATATATATAATGATTCCGGTCAAAGCTCTCCGCGTTCGCAGTTGACATTCCCCATGGCAAAATCATCAGCATCATCAGTAAAACAAAAAATCCTCGATTTTGCATAAGATTTTTTCTCACCAAAAACCGCCTCCCATCATAAAAGAGACACATTTTAAAGAGAAGAAGGTTCCCACGGCGATGCCGCTAAACCATGCCGCTATTTTACCGTTGCTGATTGGTGGCTTGCCGACAACCTTACCTGTCTGCCCATTCATCGCAAATGTATAGTCTGTATTTTTATAATTATAACTAATCATCCAGACGGGCAATAAAACATACTTACTTTCTACATTCCGCGTATCAATATGTTTAGATTTATAATGGGTGGAATGATAGCCTGAAAAGGTAGATGAAATATAGGACTCTACATAGCCACTGATTTTATCCTTCGCCCTTGGGAACAGCTCTTCATCCGTAAAATTATATTTCTCGGCAATATACCCTGCCAAATAAGGGGTCCGAAAATCCTTCAATTGATCATACGGATAGGGCTCCAATTTATCCATTAACTCATCATTCATTTTGACAGAGGCATCAACAGGAATCTTAAGATAATCCAAATTAATATCACGGAAGGCATCATAGTACTTTGTTTCTGTATAAATATAATCGCCTTGCGTATAGGTTCTGACCTTAGTACATTCTGCACTTACCTGCACTTTACTATTTAAATCGAACAACCAAAAAGGCACATACATCCCGGTAATACTCTTTATTCTGTCTGCTGTCATAAAGTCTTTAGGGGTAAGTAATCCTTTTCGGCACCATTTTTGAAATGCTGCCATTGCTTCTTCCTTGCTAATCGTAAAAGGTATGACTTTTGCAGGTGCAAGCTGGCCTGATAGGCGATCGGCAATGACGACAGCAGCTCCGCAATAACTGCAGCTTGTTGCCGCTGTCTCAACAGTTGTAATAAGCACAGCTCCACAATTTTCACAATGGTATTCACTTGCCTCATCCACTGAAAATCTTGTTGTCACCAGATCTTCCGGATAATTTTCAATCGTGTCATGTCTGCCGCAGCTTTGGCAGCTCAGGTTGCCTGATTCAGTATCAAACCCCATATCACTCCCACAGCCAGAGCATTTATAATGAAGAATCACGCTCAATTCCCCCCTTTGTATCAAATATATGTATGGTAATGGTCAAAAACCGTCTCTTTTAATAGACTCCAATTCACTGATATCAGCAATGAGTTGATCAAGAATCGGTTTTAACTGCTCGGATTTTGATGAAGCCCACTGAACGGCTGCTTGCAGCTCAGATAATTTTTCCGCCATAACCGCCTTTTTTTCTTGAAACGTTCTTACATCTCCTTCATTGCCCTCATCTTGAGCCCTAATGGAGTATCGTTCCATTTTCTCAATATTTTCTTCGCATTCATTCAGTTCCCGCTTCAAGCGCTGCTCATCTGCCAATACGGATGCCACTTCCGCTTTTACCTTCCCTAAATCCCTATTTAGATCACGTAAATTATCCTCAACCATTTTCTCCAAATCCTCGGTTCCATCCAAAGCATCAATTTTGCCATCCATAATATCCTTGATCCTCGAAAAAATGCTCACAGCCCTCAGCTCCTCCCAATAAACGAACCAACACTACCATTATACTGTCAAAATTTATGGAAAGTTTCATTTTCGAAAAACTATTCCTTATTAGATACAAAGAGAACCTTTCCTGACCTCCTGCTAAAAGGGAGCGGAATTGCTTTCGTCCATTATTAGGCTTTTCAGGTTTTTTTTTTTCCTCGTTATATTTCTTTTCTGAAGAAGATTACGACTTGGATTGTGCACAGCACGCACCTTTAGTTCCTCTAAAGGCAAAAATAATTTCATTTACTGCAATGGCATCAAAACCTGTAGGAGAATCCGTTGTTACAAGTTGTTTGTCTTATATACAGTAAACTCGTGAGGCTGCTTTTATAATTACAAGACATGGATAATTCCCTTGGCCGTAACCAAGGGAACGGGGTGATGTCTGTAAGAGACTCAATATTTAAAATATACTGTCCATTTTTGCACAAAGTGTTTGCACATCTTTTGGTCTACACTTTAACAGATGCAGGAACTATAGTAGAAGTAAGGTGATAAAAGCCTTTTATTACAGCTTTCTCTTTCACATACTTTTTGGTGTAAAGGAGGTGCCGCGGATGTCTTTGGATCGTCGTAGTACTGCTATACTATCCCACTTAGTTAATGCGGAATCAATTGTGCCGGTAAGAGAAATAATGGAAAAATTTATGATTTCCAGGCGTACAGTTTATTATGACATCGAAAAGATAAATGGCTGGCTAAAGGATAACAACCTTGCACAGGTAAATCAGGTGAGAGGGGCAGGATTCAGCCTGAATCCTGAAGCTGCCAATCTTATACCAGGAAAGATTAATCTGCTTAAGGCTTGGCACTATGAATACTCTGCAAAAGAAAGAAAAGGCTGGTTAGCCCTCTACTTACTAGGAAGAGATTTTCCCTTGTTTTTAGAGGACTTATCTGAAAAATTACGAGTCAGCCGGAATACTACAATTGAAGATCTAAAATTATTAAAAGAAGAGATTGAGCGATTTCATTTAACACTCGAGTTTGAACGTAAGTCGGGTTATCGGGTAGTGGGGGAAGAAGATGATAAGCGGAAAGCAATTGTTTATTATCTTTCGAACGTACTTCCGAATGGGGGCTGGGAAACGCTTCTGTCCAAAATCCCAACTATACTGAACCTTGCCGAGTTTAATTTGAATAATAGAATAAACCTTTTTGAATTGGATGAATTGAAAGCGGTTAAGGAAATTATTGCGGAAAGTGAAACCGATTTGGATGTCCATTTTACGGATGACTTTTTTCATAGTTTAACCTTTCGATTCATACTCTTTGGGAAACGATTGATGCAGGGAAAAGCAATTCGGATTGATGATGTAGAAAAAGAGGTATTGACCGAGACGAAAGAATATAAAGCTGCATGCAAAATTGCTGGAAAACTGTCAGATGTTTTTCATATAAACTTTCCGTATGATGAAGTGTTATATATTACTAAACATTTATTAAGTTCTAAAGTTCAGTCATCTCAAAGGCTGCTGCAGGAAAGCAGGACTTCTGAAACATATTTATTAACAGAAGTTGTTTCTAAGATGGTAACGGATTTTCAGAAATACGCTTGTGTTTTTTTGAAGGAAAGAGATTTGCTTGAAAAAAATTTACTTTTGCATATGAAGCCATCGTATTACCGAATCAAGTACGGACTTGAAGTGGAAAATCAAGTGGCTGAATTAATGAAAGATAAGTATCCCGATATATTTTTGTTAACAAAGAAAGTGATTCACCATTTAGAAAATGCAATTGGAAAAACGGTTAATGACAATGAAATTGCCTTAATTGCCATGCATTTCGGCGGCTGGATGAGAAGAACCGGTGTAACTCCCGCTATCCGGAAAAAAATGCTCATCGTCTGTGCAAGTGGCGTCGGAACGTCTAAACTCCTTGAACATCAGTTAGAAGGGCTTTTTTCTACAATAGATATTGTTGGAAGTGTATCACTGAGAAAGTACGAGACAAGTGATTATGATGTTGACTTTGTTATCTCTACTACCCCAGTTACAAAAAAAGAAGTACCTGTCTTTGTGGTAAGTCCTATTCTTACGGAAGCAGAAAAGGAAGGCCTCTTAAAAAATGTCAACGCTTTGTTTGGAACAAATGTGATTGAAAAATCTACATCTGTCGAAGGATTACTAGAAATCATAAAAAAACATGCCTTGGTCACCAATACAGAGGGTCTAGAAAAGGAAGTAAGAAGATATTTTTCAAAGCAACAATTAAAGGTTGATTTATCAATAAAACCATCCTTGCATCAATTGCTTACAGGAGAATATATACAACTAAAGAAGAATGTTGGGGATTGGAAAGAGGCTATCCGGATAGGAGCCAGGCCATTACTTGAAAAAGGAAATATCACCGAGGAATATATTCAATCGATGATCAACACCATTATTCGATTAGGGCCTTATATCATCGTCGCTCCAAAGGTAGCCATACCTCATGCAAAACCAGAGAATGGCGTAAATAAAATCGGAATGAGTTTACTTTGTTTGGAAGAAGGAGTTCGCTTTTCAGAATCCGATAGACATGAAGTAAATCTTCTCATTGTGTTAGCTGCAATTGATGGAGAAACACATTTAAAAGCATTATCTCAGCTTACAACGATGTTTTCCGAGCCAGGGAATGTTCAAAAAATGGTTCGAGCAAAGTCAATTGAAGCCATTTTAAAAACAATTGAAGCGTATTCCAGTTAATCGAAACATATAAAGGAGAATTATTTCATGAAATTTTTAGAGGAACGCCTAGTTGCACTTGATGTGGAGGCTTATTCGCCAGAAGAGACCATCAAGCTGGCGGGCAATCTGCTTGTAAATGAAAACGCTGTAGATGAATCATATGTCGAGGCGATGATTCAATCATATAAGAAAAATGGACCTTATTTTGTGCTTGCACCCAGCATTGCCTTGCCGCATGCCAGGCCGGAAGACGGAGTTAATGAAGCATCTGTATCACTTATCAGACTAAAGGAGCCCGTTACATTTGGAAGTCAGTTGAATGATCCGGTTAAATTTGTATTTGCATTAGGTGCATCATCAAGCGATGAACATCTTCAAATATTACAAAAGCTAATCAGTCTTCTAAATGATCAATCTAATGTAAAAAAATTAGAAGAAGCTACAAGTTACCAACAAATAAAATCAATTATTGGAGGGATGTAAAGTGAAAATATTATGTGTTTGTGGCTTAGGCCAAGGAACTAGTTTAATTCTGCGAATAAATGTTGAAACAGTGCTGCGTGATTTAGGAGTCCAAGCAGATGTAGAAAATACGGATGTTTCAAGTGCTTCCAGTGAAAGACCGGATTACATTATTACAAGTAATGAGTTAGCACAATCATTAGAAGGCCATCCTTCTAAAATTATTATTGTCAATAACTATTTTGATTTGAATGAAATCAAAACAGCACTACAAGGAAATTTATAAATAAGTCTAAAATTGGGGGAATGAAGAATGAACGCAATTCAATGGATCGCAACCAATATATTTGGTGTACCAGCAATTTTATTGGGTTCTATTGTTTTACTGGGTTTACTTCTACAGAAAAAATCTGCTAGTCAAACGATTAGTGGAACGTTTAAAGCGATGATTGGATTCCTAATTATCAATGTCGGTGCTGGTGTTATTGTCGGAGCCTTAACTGTATTCGAACCGATGTGGAAAGAGGTATTCGGACTGGAAGTAAGTTCGTTAGGGAAATTTTTAGGGCAAGAAGCTTTTAATTCAAAATACGGATCAGCTGTAACCCTTGCAATGTTTATTGGATTTATTATTAACGTATTACTTGCACGTTTTACCAAGTTCAAATATATCTATCTAACAGGCCACATGATGTTCTGGACGACCATGATATTTGCGGGAATTGTTGTTGATGCAGTAGGGAATGTTTCATTTGGAAAATTAGTATTCTTCCTTTCTATCTTTATGGGGTTATATTGGACATTCCAACCTGCAGTTGTCCAACCATTTATGCGTAAGGTAACAGGTAATGACAATATTGCCCTAGGTCATACTTCTGCAGTGGTAGCATTGTTGGCAGCTTTACTTGGAAAAGTACTTGGCAACAAAGAAAATGATTCAGAAAAAATCAAACTGCCAAAAGGACTTGAATTTTTAAGGGATTCGAATGTCATTACAGCTTTAACAATGGGGATTTTATTCTTCGTAGGTGCTGTTATTTTAATGGGAAAAGGGACTCCTGGGGCTAAAGAGCTGATTGCGCAATCAGGCGATCAAAACTTTATCATCTATTCTATTATTCAATCATTAACATTTGCCGGTGGTATAGCGGTTGTATTGCTTGGGGTTAAAATGTTCATTGGTGAAATTGTGCCAGCCTTTAATGGGATTGCAACAAAACTAGTTCCTGGGGCAAGACCGGCGCTAGACTGTCCAGTTGTCTTCACATTTGCACCAAATGCTGTCATTCTTGGATTCTTAGGTGCATTTGCGGGAGCGTTAATATGGCTGGTGGTTTTGGGTAACACCGTAGCATATGTATTTGTACCAACCATGATTGTACTTTTCTTCCATGGGGCAACTGCTGGAGTATTCGGTAATGCTACTGGAGGAGTCCGTGGAGCGCTTATCGGCGGTTTTGTAACAGCAACAGTGGTTGCGTGGGGACAATATCTAACAGTTAAGTTCCTACTGGATTCTACGATTCCTGATACAGCAATGTGGGCTGCAGACTCTGATATGTTTGTACTCGGACCAATTGTAAAGGCAATCGCGAAACTCTTATTCTAAACTGTATAAAACCGGCATGTATAAGCATGTCGGTTTTTTTATCAAAATTATTATTACACTGTCTTCGATCTTTTTCTAATAAGAAGCAGGAGGGAAACAGATGAGTTTTATTCGCACATTAAAGAGTGACATTCAACCAGAGGAATTAGGATTTACGTATTCACATGAACATATTGTATGCAGGCCGGACTATTGGGTTCAGCGCGGAGAAGATGATTTATTACTCGACGACAAAGAGAAATCCAAAATGGATGTAGGAGATTTTAAGCGGCACGGAGGAAAAACGATTGTTGATGCAACAGCTATTGATTATGGACGTGATGTACAAGCTGTAAAAGAGATATCTGATGAAACAGGAATTCAAATTATTGGGACAGCGGGTTTTAATAAAAGTTTTTTATGGGATGCGCGAATAAAGGAAGAGCTTAAGCCAATTATCGGTGATTTTGAGACCTATGCAGAATGGATCGACAAGACGCCTATTAATAAGCTTGCTGAGTTTGTGATCCGCGAAGTCGAAGAGGGGCTTGAAGGGACTCCTTTTAAAGCGGGACAAGTAAAATTCGGTACAGGCTATAACCGGATTAGCCCTTTAGAAGAAAAAACCCTTCGTGCTGTTGCGAGAGCACATCATGAAACAAAAGCGCCGGTCCATTCACATACAGAGGCCGGAACAATGGGCTTGGAGCAGCTAGAGCTCCTGAAAAGTGAGAATGTTAAACTCCAATATTTAAGTCTTGGCCATATGGATCGAAATCCCGACCCATATTACCATGAGCAGATTGCTAAAACCGGGGCATATTTAAGTTTTGATGGAATTGCGAAAATTAAATATGCTCCCGAGAGTACAAGAATTCAATGTATTTTGGAACTTGTTAAAAAGGGCTATGAAGACCAGATATTAGTCAGCGGAGATACCGCAAGAAAAACCTATTATAAGCATTATGATTATGGATTGGGCCTTGAGTATATTATTGCAAAATGGGTACCACGCTTCATTGATGATGTTAACCGCCAAGGCTTTGATGGTCAAAAGCTAATCCATAAATTCTTTGTTGAAAATCCAGCTAGATGCTTTTCATTCAAGAAGTAAGGAGATGCAGCCATGATTTTTCAAAACGAAAATTCTTACGAAGTTAAAGAAAAGATACAGAACAGTAAAATTGCTATTTTGCCGATTGGGGCTGTTGAAGCACATGGCCCGCATCTTCCGCTTGGGACAGACAATTATTTAGCCGAACGTGTATCAATAAGGGTTGCAGAGAAAACAGGTGCCTTTGTGTTGCCAACCTTACCCTATGGCCAAGTATGGAGTTTAAAGAACTTTCCTGGAAGCATCAATATAAGTAATGAGTCCTTAATTTCATTTTTAGTAGATATGGGCGTCAGTTTATATGAGCAGGGATTCAGGGTGTTTGCGATCATCAACGGCCATTTAGGCAATGCAGTAGCATTAAAGGAAGCAGCAAGAAAGCTATATCAGCAATATCCAGACTTTAAAATTCTATACTTGTTTTATCCAGGAGTGAAACACGTGACAGAAGAAGTGAGGGAAACGAAATCCTCACATGCTACTTATTTTCATGCTTGTGAAATTGAGACTTCTTATATGCTTTACTTGGCTGAGGAATATGTAGATATGTCCAAAGCCATAACGGATATCCCGAATATACCGGCGAGTGCGGATATTACCCCCACTCCTTGGGAGGAATTCACAAACTCGGCAGTCCTGGGCGATGCAAAGTTAGCTACGAGAGAAAAAGGGGAGAAAATTATCGAAGTGGCTATCGAAAATATGGTGAAATTGATAGAAGGTGCGAAAAATGAAATTAATGGAATTGAATAGAATAGATGGCTTCCTTTTATTTAACTTTTTAGCAATAGATAAGGAAAATGCAGAAGAGATCATGGAAGCAGGAAAAGGGTTTGTTGTGCCTGGGATTGTTTCTTCTGATTTTGTGAACATTGAGGATGGCGTTAAAAAAGTAAATGAGTTAAAAGAAGTAGCAAAAGTGGTCAGCATTGGTCTTGGCGATAATGGCAATCCGGCAAATTGGGAAAAAGTCTTGAAAATTGCTGAAGGTTCCGAGCCCGGACATATCAATCAGCCTTTTGATAAAACGAGCTACTCTCTTGGCTATTTGAACGCAAAAGGGATTCATCAGGTTGTAAATGGTTTGGTCGCTCCTTCTGGAACAGTTGGTTTCGTTACACTTTCAACAGGAGTTGAAATGAAAGTTGAAGTTCTAGTGGACTTAGCTGTGGCAATGGGAATTGAATCTATTAAATTTATGCCCCTAAAAGGTAAAACGCATCTGGAGGAACTAGTTTATTTATGTAAAGTTGCTGCAGAAAAGGGTTTGAAGGCGATTGAACCAGCGGGTGGGATTTCTTCAGAGAATATTGTGGAAATCGTAAATTCAGTTCGTCCAACTGGCATTCCAGTATTTATGCCGCATGTTTTCGGTTCAACCATTCACAAGGAAACTGGAAGAACGATTCCAGAAGAGGTTGAGAAAATTATTACATTGGTAATGGAGGATGTATAAATGCTTACACAATTCTTTGACAAAGTAAAAGAAAGGTTAGAGATCGTAGAAAATGCAGAAAAGAGAAATCTGGAAAGAGCCGCAGAAAAAGTTGCCGAAGCTATTCAAAATGGCGGGATTATCCAATTATTCGGATGCGGCCATTCCCATATCTTGACTGAAGAGGTTTTTTACCGAGCAGGTGGGCTTGTGCCAATTAAACCAATTTTCATTGAACCACTCATGCTTCATGAAGGTGCTTTGCGTTCCTCGCAACTAGAAAGACAGAATGATTATGTAGGAGAATTCCTGAAAGAACAGGAAATTAAACCACATGATGTTGTGTTTGTATTATCAACGTCAGGCAGGAATCCAGTTCCAGTTGATGTAGCAAATTTTGCGAAAGAAAAAGGTGCCTATGTAATTGGGATTACATCTTTAGAATATTCACAGAGCCAACCTTCAAGACACAAGAGTGGAAATCACTTGTATAATTCAGTTGATTTAGTAATTGATAATCATTCTGTTAAAGGTGATGCCATCCTGTCATATGAAAAGGTCCCTGTTCCGTTCGGACCGACTTCAACTGTTGTGGGAGCAGTATTGTTAAACGCTATTTTTGCGGAAAGCATTAAAATAATGGCGGATAACGGTTTTGAACCTCCTGTCTTTCTAAGTGGAAACATAGATGGTGCTGATCAGCATAATCAAGAGGTTATTAAAAAGTATCAAGCAAGGATCCCTTTGTTGTCTTAACTCCTAGAAAAACATAAACATTACAGAACCTAGGAAAATGCCGCCTAGGTTCTATCTTTTATAGGTACAAAAAAATAGATAAAATTCATTTCTATTAAGGTACATCCCGAAATACGTTTTGGAAGGTGAAGGAAATGACAAGAATTGCAGAAATATGCTGTGGGAGTTTAGAAGATGCGATACATGCTCAAAATGCAGGAGCAGATCGTATAGAACTTAATAATGCCATGTACTTGCTGGGATTAACTCCATCGATTGGAACGATAAAGCAGGTCGTAAATAATTGTACAGTTCCCATTGTAGTTATGGTCAGACCGCGTCCGGGTGGATTTTTCTATAATGAGTATGAATTTAGAACCATGTTAACAGATATTGAAGCTATCATGAACTTTGATGTGGAAGGAATTGCATTTGGCTGCTTAGATGATAATTGCCATATTGATATAGAAAAGAACAAGAAGATAATAGACAAGATTCATCAGTATAATAGAGATGCTATTTTTCATAGGGCCTTCGATTGCGTTAAGGATCCTTATCAATCAATGGAAGTTCTGATTGACTTAGGGGTAAAAAGAGTTCTGACAAGCGGTTTGAAAAATACAGCAATGGAAGGAATAGACCTATTAAAGAAATTGCAAGACCAATATGGAGATAAAATAGAAATATTAGCCGGTGGCGGAGTCAGTGCTACCAATTCATCCATATTGATGAATAAAACTGGCATCATGCAGTACCATAGTTCTTGTAAGAGTTGGAGAAAAGATGCGACCACCATCAGCAATGTTTCGTTTGCGTTTGCAGACCCTCCCCATGAAGAGGAATATAATATCGTGGATTTTGATCTCGCCACCCGTTTCGTAAAAGCAATAAAAGAGTACTAGAGAACCTTTACTTTAAATGAGGAATGCTGTCACTCTCCAGTTTTTCTTGTTTCACATATAATTCAATCTACAAGCCGGAGCAAATTGATTTCAATTTATAGATTAAATAATGGACAGGAAACCCTTCAGGCAGTTGTGGCTGGAGGGTTTTATAATTATGTCCCCGAACTGTAATATGTTTTTTTCAATTACATCACCCCATATTTATTAATGAAGTGGCTTTTCTTTGTAGGATAGGAAGTATTCAAAATAATGCATAAGAACCGTCCCCATGCTTCAAGGGTTGTGCAAAAACGCCCTCATGGCTAAATGCTATGGGGGTGTTTTGTATTCTTTATCAACTTTTCAAACCAGACATTTACCATTGGAATGATCAAATTAATTCATTTGATAAGGAGTAAGCCGTGCTTCCCATCGCTTCCAGCCACAGGTCTACAAGTTCAACTCCATCAATCAGTTCAATATTTAACCCCTCTGCGTATGATTGAGCTGCTTTGGTATAACTCGCGGTTGTGATCAAATAGCCGCCTTTCGCGTTTCTCTTTACAATATTGGAATGGAGGATAGCGATTGGTTCATATCCAACATCGTCCTTGTAGGCTTTAGTCTGTCCCAGAAACAGCCCCTTTTCGGTGGTGTGTTCAATATCTACTCCGAAATCCCCAGATGGACTAGTAACATACACGTCTCCTCCGTACCGTGATTTCAATACTGCCGCTACAAAATCCTCAAAATCGAGAGGTGCTTGTTTTAAGAATAGACTCGTACCACTGGAAAAATCAGTTGATTCGTCTTTCTTCATTTCCTTAGGATAATTAAATCTTAAATAAAGTCCCATCGCCATCGTTCTTTTTAACTCAAGTGTAGAAGTTATTCTTTGTGCAATCAGTTTTGCTGATTTCTCTTCTCTCCATCTGAAATAAAGAAAAATACCGATGTTAATAAGAACAAGAAGCGTAATTAGAAATTTCATATATTTCACCTCATTAACATACTCGGCAGATTTTAATACCGGTAAACCTTGCAGAACAATTTACTTTACTGAATATAGGAGAAGTAAGATTCACAGTAGATCGTTCGGAGCTACAAACTATAGATACATGTAAGGACGAAAGGTTTTTCTTTTGCAGGGAGGGTTAGTGTGCTTGGGGAGGCGATGCAGGAAGATAAATGGCGGAAGAAGTACATTTTACGCTTGTGTTAGAAATGAAATTTAAATGCAGGAGATTGTAATAAGTTTTGAGAAAAGGATGCAGCCTAACGGGATTTTCCTGGAAGCTGTTGAGTAATCTATAATACAATGAAATCCTCCCTAAAATGACAAATAGTCAGAAGTTTTACAAAAATCAAACAATAATATATACTGTCCTTATTCTACTGAAAGTTAATTTAATAAAGTATATCTTTTATAGAAGTATTCAAATGATAAATTTTTCATAGTAAAAGCATCCTGAATTTAAGAATACATAATCCATCCGGATTACCTCTTTTATATCCTTTCCATAGCAGCATTAGAGTTGTGTTTTCCCCTTTCATCTCGTAAAAGACAAAGGTCAAATCTGGTTCTATTGCCTCTTTGCGTACTCTTTAGGCCTTAACGATAAATATTTGATAGAAGTTCCTTGGCGTTGTAATCAGGCGGCAAGGAAATATTTTTGTTCTAGGCACGTTCAGTACCCCTCCAGCTGTTGATTACCCACCATTAGTTGACGCGTGGTGTTTTTAATGATGATTCCATACAAATTTTGACCCCGGAATTTTTTTTGCTTTAGTTCTAGCATCCTCCTTATTGGTGGCCTCCCTTAAAGCTTATTCCTTTAAGGGTTCCATATTTTTTGTTTTGGAAAGGTGTGCAGTTGAACCGTTACACTGTCCCGTTGTTGTTGTTGTTGTTGTTGTTGTTGGAATATGCCGCTCAGGGGGTGATAGTATTATGCGTTGCTCCTACATAATTAATGGAGCCATTAGCCGCTAGGCGCTGAGGCAAATGAGGCTGAAAATGTCGATGCAGAGCGACAGGGTAAAAGAGTCACATTCATTCAGGAGGTGAAGTGTGTTGAAGGCATCTAGTAAAAACACAAAGTTAAAAGTGTTTTTAACTTCTGTATTGATCATTTGTTTGGCTTTCCCTACGGTGTTTGCTGCTGCTAATGATTCTGCCGCGGGGCAAGTGCCGTTTGTTAAAACGCCCGGGACTTTTCCCATCGTTGAGGTAACGGTTACAGGGGTGGAGGCGCTGGAAGCTTTGTTTGCCGAGGAACTGGATCTTGACATCTTCGGGTATGACCATGACGGCGACGAATTTACGGTGACTATTCAGATTCATAATGATGAGTTGGAGTATTTTGAGAAGAACAATATTTCCTACGAGGTCGTTGATGACGGGACATGGATATTTGAAAAACCATCAACGAAAGGCGGTAAGAGTGCGAAGAGCGTTATGAACGCTAGTGCGGAAGGGCAGCCGATTCCGGGCCTTCCGGAAAGGGCAAACGCAAGCCCTACTGTGAATTCCCCTCTTCCTCTTCCAATCACCGCCCCCATTGAACCTGATGCAGTGTTCGATCCGACAGGCGTTTCGTTTAATGCACGGTGGGGATTCCCGGACCGTCTCGGCTACCGGACGGTGACTGAGTTCTATGCTGAAATGAACTACTTGGCCGCTAAGTATCCTGAGCTTGTTAAACTGCATGAGTATGGCGTGTCGTTTGAAGGGGTGCCACTAAGGGCGCTGGAAATCAGTAATAATCCCGGCGGCAATGATGGAAGGCCTACCACGTTGCATCAAGCAGGCAACCACGCCAGGGAGTATAACACTAGTGAGCTTGCTATGAATCTGGGCTGGTATCTGCTTACTAAGTACGGTAAAGCGGGGCATGAGGAAGTAACAAAACTTCTCGACACGACCTCCGTCTGGATTTTGCCTATGACAAACCCTGACGGTGTCCATTGGGATATGCGCAATAGCCCGGGATCCTGGCGCTATAATAGGAACAATTATGCGGGAACAGAACATAACCCGGATGGCACGATAATCGGCGGCGTTGATCTGAACAGAAACTATGCTTACGGCTGGGGCAGTATCAACGGTTCGCAAAGCTTTTTTGGGCAGGGGAACTTCCGCGGCGGGGCGCCTTTAAGCGAGCCTGAAATCATGGCCGTCAGCGAGGTTTTAAGATCTAATATGGTTGTCTCATCCCTTAGCGGTCACTCTTTCCCAAATGGGAATGGGCAGCTAGTCGTCTACCCTTGGGCCTTCGTTCTCAACACTTTTAGCTATGATGATAACCGGGAGTTTCCTATTCAAATTACCGATACGGTAAGTGTCAAAGATTTAGGTCGCAGGCAGGGCAACTATAATCTTTATTCGGATGAATTCACGAACGGAATGTACGCCTACAGTGGTGAAAGCTTGGATTATAAGTTAGGCGCCCTAAGGACTTTGGGTTTCCTGTATGAGTTTGGCAGGACCCTTTTGCCCAAATACACTGGCGCGGACCAGTATTATGCCGTAGCGCCATATAAGGATCAATATTTCGAAGAGCCAAGAGAGTTCCTACTGACTTATCCTACAGCGGCTAATGCGGTAGGAGCAGGCGCTCCCTCAGCCGACATCAGTGCCCAGGTTGTCTTTTTGAATGCACCGTATGACGGAGGTTATGGGAGGAGCCGCTTTACGACGGTCGAGCAAGTCAATGCGCTCGGCACCGAGTTGGACGGTAAAATTCTGGTGACCACGAGAGCGAACGCAAACAATGATAATGCGGCGATAGCCATTGCCGCACAAAACCTCGGTGCGGTTGGTGTGATCATGGTTGATGAAAATGCTTTCCCGCATGGCTATGGATACCGCCATTTTAATCCGAACCTCGGGAACGGCACTACGGCAGGCGTCAATCGGCCCGCTGATGTCAGTATCCCGGTCGCGGGCACTTCCAAGCCGTATGTTAGGGAACTGAACGAGAGGATAGGTTCCGGCAAATTGACGATCAAAAGCACTACGACTAACCAGGAGTCGATGGTGTGGACGTTTGAAAGAAATATCGGCGCATTTATGGAGAATATGTCCTTTGCTGTAGAATTTTCCTCGCACATCAAAGGCAAGATTACTGACAAAGCAGGCCGGCTAGTCCCAGAAGCTACTCTTAAACTGGAAAAGGAAGTAGTCAGCCCGCTTATTGAAGGCAATACCGGCCTCAATGAGGAGGCAACGAGGGATCGTATTACTCAGAGCGGCGAATTTAGGCAACAGCAGACGGCTGTTTACGAGGCAAAAGGCGGGTTATACGACTGGTCGGTTACGCCTTCCAAGCAGTTAGACAACCCGCTGGTACATGGAACGCCAATCGTTGACGAAGGATATACCATTACCGTCTCGGCGCCCGGCAAAGAAAGTGTCACCAAGAAAAATGTGAAAATTCCATCCTATCAGTCGACCATTGAATTAGACTTTGAACTGCTGAGTTTGCCGAAAGAGACTAAAGCATCAGCTTTCGTAACGAAACTCAAGGGCAGCCAGAACGACCTTACGATAACCGTTACGGAAAAGTATACCGATGGGTACGTCAATGTTGTTACAGAAACGATCAGGATCAACAACAACGCCACCGGTACTTATGAAGTTGGCGATAATATGGTCTACGTGGACACCAAGGGCGATACCCAAATACGTGAGTGCTATGTAGTTGAATAGATTTAACACATAGCATATGTGAAAGGTTTTTGGTAGGGCAGGTCGATCGGCGGTCGTAAACGGCAGAGTCCAGGCGGTGCGGCGCTTGCCCTATTAACTTGGCAATCAAATAATCTTCAATGAAAATTCAAATTTTGGTACACCCAAAGACCGTTGTAATCAACGGTCTTTGGTATTTTTAATAGGAGCGGATGTGCTGTCATGCTTGCTTTGGAGTAAAGGGGAACTTGAGCGACCGTACTTATTTCGTAGAGGAAGGGAATAACTTCAATGTATACTTAAGGGGGATTTTCTTCACCCGAGGAACGGGGCATAATAAGGAAGATAAAAACGATATTGGATTAGAATAAGTTCTTTATTATAGGAGATGTAGGAAGATGAATGCAGAAGTCTTAGTGGAAGAATCAAGAGCAGGCTTAATTGAAAATGTTCATATCGGAATGATTTGCGGGGTAAACGAACGACTTGAAACGACTTTCCATGTCGGGGATGATCATCACTATACTTATTACCGGTCTGCCGCCAAGCCAATTCAAGCATTGCCTGTGTTTTTATCAGACATCATAACGAAATATGGGTTGTCGCGTGAAGAAGCTGCTTTGTTTACAGCGTCACACAGAGGGGAGCCTTACCATATTGCTGCCCTTGAATCCATGCTAAAGAAGTTGCCAGTTCATGAGGATGAACTATTTTGCCCATGTTCTTATCCCTTAAATGCTAAGCCAAGGGAAGATATGATTTGGGCAAATAAAGAGAAGAGAAGGCTTTATCATAATTGTGCGGGAAAGCATATGGGGTTTGTTTCCGTATGCCGCGAATTTGGCTATCCGGTTGAAGGATATTGGGAAGTAGACCACCCCCTTCAACAGCAAATTCTGATGATTCTCTCATCCTTATCGGAATTATCCATTTCTGAGATTGTTGTAGGAAAAGATGGCTGCGGTGTACCTGTTTTTGCGATCCCGCTTAAAAATATGGCCGCCACTTATTTAAAATTAGCCTGCCCTGATTTAATTGATGATTCATTGTTGCAAAAGGCGGTGAGGGATATGACCTCGGTGATGAACGAATACCCTTTGATGGTTGCTTCAGATAAATTTATCTGCTCCGCCCTGCTTCAGGATCAGAACATTGTTGCGAAAGGGGGAGCGCAGGGTGTCTACTGCTTTGGTTTAAGAAATCAAAGAATTGGATTTGCCCTAAAAGTTTTAAATGGTTCAGAAGAGGTTTGGCCAAATATTGTTGCATCTATATTAGAGCAAATTGATTACGACAACAAAGATACCATTGCTAGATTAAGAGCTATGAAACCATCTGTGATTATGAATGATTCCGGTGAAGTAGTTGGGGAAATTACGGAAAAATTTTCACTGATTCCATTAAAAAGTTTTTAAATAAAGAAGCGGTGTTTAAAATTTCATATTCATTGAGCATCTTGGAGCGGAGATCAACCTCTTTTTTAAAGGCTATAACCATCTTTTGGTTAGGAGCCTTTTTTATTACCTAAGAAGTTACGAAATTTCTTTCATTTTCAACTTACCAAATCAGAGCAAAGCATGCTTTTTATATTTAGTTTCTATTGTTTTGTGCTAGCTTTCATGGTTTTAGCATGATTAGCAGACCATTGATGAAAAACATCTTCAAAAGTCAGGAAAAGCAATTTTTCTAAAAAATTAGACAATATTGATGTTGTTTCAAACCTTTTCTAAATATACGATAGCGAAAGAGGCATATTATTCTCAATTTTAGTTACTCTTTGAATTGGAGGTTTGATAAAAGATTTAAACTTAAATAAAAAATCATTAGCGTTTCATAAAAGCTTTTAGTATCAGAAGTGTAATAACTTTCACCACTAAACCGCTCGCGCTTGACTATTCTGGCTAATATCTCTCTGCTGAAATGAAAACGCTGACAAAGAAGCAAGAGTCAGTCCTTGTAAGTATTCGGTCATTTATTTCCTTTTTATAGAAACAGCGTGTCAATTGTCAAGTCGTCTAGATGTTCCACTTCCCTGTTGAAACCTGTTGTTCTATGAAGGCAAATTCCTTTCCCAGTCGTATTTCTTCCTCCCCTTTGGATTTCATCCTGGTTTTTGAAAAAGAGCAGATAAAGGCATCTATTCTTTTGATTAGACAGGTTTCCAGCGTCCTTTTTAGGTCGCAGGCTTCCCTCAAACCCAAACTAATTTAAACAGTACCTCCAGGCAATAGGTGAGGAGGGAAATCCATATCTTGTTGTAGACAGCATTCTCGCTTTTCCAAAGAAAGTTCAAACCTAAGTATAAGTTTTTTTGCTTGCATAGACCTGGATTTACCATAATTTCAATAAAAGTAACAATCAAAAACTCCTAATTATATCAATGCAATGCTTGAGATAAAAAATAGAAAAAGAAAGTGGGACAGTAGATTGAAAATAAAAGGAAAGAAACTATTAGCGATGTTGTTAGTGTTTATTCTAGCAGTACCATCCCTTCCAACGAATTTATTGGCAAGTGCGGCACTTAATACCGCAGATGAAATTTATACTGAGGATTTTTCCAGTCAAGATTTAACAGGATGGGAAAAAGATCTTGGTGCAGGCCGTTTTGAAGTTGTTAATGGGCAATTAGAAATGGAAACAGATGGCTGGGTTGCGGGTTCTATTGATTACCAACAGTATTATAATACCAAAGCACCAAAACTCAAGAACGCTCGGTTAGCAATGGATATTAGTGTGAAAAATACCGCTGGACGTTTTGCTGTTGTTTATCGGCATATAGATGCACAAAATTATGACTACATCGGCTACGATATCGGTGGGAAATGGATTCGTGCAGAAGTAAGAAATGGTAAAAAGATTGATAAAGAATTACCGGTTAATTTAAATGTTGATAATAAAAAATTTAGATTTTCTATGAAATATGTTAATGAAAATATAGAAGTTTATGTGGATGATACTCAGTTGTATAATGGCCCACATACCGATAATGATGCAGGTTATTTTGGTTTAAGAACATGGGGTTACACAGGCAATTATGCATTTATACAAGTAGATAATATTGAATATGAAAAAATTCGTGAAAATGAAAAAACAGAAGATGGACATTACTTAGTTTCCTTTAAAGACGAAGATCACACAGGTGGTTGGGGTAAGGTAGCAGGTAATGGAACCATGGCATATACAGACCAAGCGATGAACTTTGCTGCTAATGGAAATACAATTTATGCTGATGCTTATTCACCAAATCTGAAAAATGGATTTGTAGAATATGAAGTTACTCCGAAATCTTCGGGCCGTATGGGGTTTTTGTTCAGATTTAATGGTGCGAATGATTTTGCAGGATTTGGCTATGACGTGGGTGGAGTGTGGAATTTTATTACTGGAGACGACAAATGGGGACAAGTAGGGAATAAAGCATTGAAGATAGGCGAAAAAAATACAGTTAGAATCGAATTTATCAATGATAATTATCGGTTAACTGTAAATAATGATGAAGTCTTTAATGGCCCTATTAATGCTTTTAGTACCAAGTCTGGTAAAGCAGGACTTCGTACATGGGGCTATGGTTCAGGAGATACTCAAGGCCAGCTTGATCTTCATAAAATGGTAATGGGCGAATTTGCTGGGGTAACATTAACCCCTAATTCAATGACAGTCCGTAGTGGAGATGCAGGTTTATATGATATCAATATTAAGATAAGTGAAACGACAAATGAATTATCAAAAATCACCCATGAAGGAAGAGTATTAGAAGCAGGAACAGAGTATGTACTAAATGAGACTTCCACAATTTTAACACTTAAAAAGGAGTTCATTCAATCTCTTCAACAAGAGACAGATACTAAAACGAAAGTGATTTTGGAGTATAAAGATGGATTCAAAGCTGAATTCCCAATTACAGTTTTGGGAACGCCTCAAGCAAGTGAGGAACTTTATGTAAAGGACTTCTCAAATGATATTAATGGAATCAATAAAGTTAACGGTACTGGTGAAGTAGGACATAATAAAGGTTTAGACATTACGAATGGCCAAAACTTAATCGTTATTGATGAAAATGCACCAACATATAAAAACACTGAAGTTGAATTCATGTTTGATCCAAAAAATGATTCAGGTAACTTTGGAATTGTATTACGTTATAACGGCCCAGATGATTGGCTGGCCTTAGGTCAAAATGGATCAGGAGCTAACTCAACCTCATGGAACCTATTTTCACCAGGAGGACAAAACAAACAATTAACACAAGATGGAAACAGAATTTATGCTAAGCGCATGAAACCTTATAAAGTTAAAGCTCGTATTGTTGAAAACGTAGCAACAATTTATCTTGATAATGCTGAGATCTATACTGGAGAAGTAAGTGGAGTTAGTAATAAAGCAGGTAAAGTTGGATTACGTTATTACGGTGGATCAGGGGCTAATGTTTCTTATTTAAGTGTAAAAGAAGCGAAATTTCCTACTCGTGTAACTAACAAAGTCGACTCAGTTGAAATAAAATCAGCAGATTTAACCGTTAATGTAGATACAGACTTCCCAACAATTAACCACTATATTTTAGGTGGAGAAACGATTACTGGACAAGCAAACAAAGTCCACGAGGTAGAAGTAAACAATACGATGTACACACCGGAAGTAACAAGTGTAGTAAATGAAAACAAAATTACTTATTCAATGAAGATTAAGGAAATTGGAGTCTCATTTGATGTTGTATTGACTGTGGAAAATAATGTTCTTGATTTTAGAATTAAGAATATTAAAGATGAAGGACAAATGATTTATACGATTAACTTTCCAGAACATTCTCTTGTATCAATGGAAAGCAATAAGGAGAATGCTAAGTTAACAGTTAATAACTACCGAGAGCAAAAAAATATTAAGTTATCTGAAGCTGGAATTGCAGATGCTTTTCAAGAAACATCAATCGCTGTCTTAAGCTCAGATAAGATTGCAGCGTCAATTTCTAATGGTTCAATTAAACGCAGAAATGAAGTTGCCTATCAAACATTTGTACAAGATGGATATAGATCAACAGGTATTTGGACAAATGAATACTTATATCGCGGTTTAGATAATGAAGTAATTGAAGAACCATGGACTAAAGTAGCAATTACGCTGGACCGCAACGGAGATGCAATAGTTGATGCTATTGACGGTGCCATTGCCTATCGGGATGATATTGCTAGAAAAGTTGTCGGTAGTGATACAGTCATGCGATCTTACAACTCCATTGCCATGAATGTAGGAAGTAACGCGCAATATCCGTTCCTAAGAATTTTAGATAATATTAAGAAATTCAATTTAGGAACAGATGGTTTCAATCAAAATGTTGTTGTTAAAGGCTATCAAACGGAAGGTCACGATGCCTCTACTGGTGATTTTAATAACTTCTCAGAACGCGCAGGCGGACTTGAAGATTTATTAGTATTGCTCGAAAATGCAAAAGGTAATAATGCTACTGTTGGTGTGCATATTAACCAAACAGAAATCTATCCTGAATCAAAGCATTATGGAGATTACATCGCATCCTCTGTACCAGGTTGGTCATGGTATGACAGTGCTTATCAAATTATTCGTGAAAATGATATTCTCATAGAAAATCAAGGTATGCTTGAAAGATTACAGGATTTAAATGAATCAACAAAAGGGCTTTTAGAAATGATTTATGTTGACGTATTCTTCGATACCCGCTGGCCGGCACATGAAATGGCAGAAGCCGTTAATGACAAATTAGGCATGGCACTGGGGACAGAATATGTTGATGAATTTACAAAGGATTCAGTATGGGCTCACCATATCGATAATCGATTTAACGCTGCAGGAAACTTAATCCGAGTTATTCATAATAACGATAAAGATATCTTTGGTAACCAGGCTCTATTTAGAGATGCAAGTACAAGAAACGTTGGAATTAACGGCTGGCAAAACTCTGTTGACTTCAACAAATCAACTCGAGAATTCTTCACACAAGTATTACCGAATAAATATCTTGCTCAATATCCAATCATGAATTACGAAACAACAAATAAAGCTGTTCTTGGAAAAGACAGAAATGTTGTTACAGAAATAATAAACGGAGTTAATCATATATCACAAGATGGTAAAAAAGTAGCAGAAGGAAATAAAATCTTTATCCCATGGACAAATGATGGTGAAGAAGAAAAAATTTATGCCTGGAGTGATGATGGAGCAGAAAAAACATGGGACCTTCCAAACGGTTGGGAAGGTGAAACTGAAGTGAAATTATTTAAACTTAGCGATCAAGGTAGAAAACTAATTGAAACGATTATAGTAAATGATGGCAAAATAACCATAGATTTAGATAAAGGAACAGGGTACACAATCTATAAGGGGTCTGTAAGTGTTGATGAGAAATCAAGTGTTGATGTAGATTGGACCCAAGGTTCAGTTGTAAAAGACGCAGGATTTAACTCCCATGCATTTAAAGACTGGAAAAAGGAGTCAGGGTCAGCTGAATTCCAAAATAACACTATTGGAAATACTCATATGATTATTAATGGTGAAGAAAAAGGAATTGTTTCACAAGAACTCACTGGCTTAGAAGTTGGCGAGTCTTATGGAGCATCCGTATGGACCCTGGTTGAAAACGGAAAACGAGCCATAATTAGAATTACAGATGGCGATCATGTTTACGAAAACTACATCGATAAGAGTGATGTAAAGTATGGTGTTCACCATACAGACAAATATAGAACGAATACACAACGTATGGGCGTTTCGTTTATCGCTCAAAACGATACAGTGTTATTAGAACTTATTGGTGAAGAATCAGGTGCTGATGGAAAAGTTGACTTTGATGATGTTCGTGTTAGAAAAATAGGACTTTCAGATCAAAAAGGTCATACATTCTTAGAAGATTTCGAGAATGTTGATGAAGGATTTGGACCATTCATTAGTACTGAATCAGATAACTCACACCTATCTGAAGCAAATAAACCATATACAAAAGATACAATCGATGGACGCTATTCTTTGAAGATTAGATATGGGGATCATATGAGAACCCTGCCACAAACAATGAGACTTAAAGCCAATACTGAATATAAGTTAAGTATTGACTATATTGCCTACCAAGACGGAATCTTTAATGCCAGTATTAAAACTGATGATGGTAATGAAACGTTAATTACAAAACCGGCAGTTAAACATCCGGATGGAGAAAATCCAGGAACAATTAATCTGGAATTTACAACTGGTGACTACAATGATTACTATCTAGACATATCTCCAAGAAATTCAGGGCAAGGTGAATATATACTAGATAACCTTATTCTTGATGAAATGGCAGGAGAAGCAGATATAACGGCTCTAGAAAAGAAAATAGCCGAGGTTGAGGGCTTAGATGAAACAGCTTATACGGAAGAAAGCTGGAAACCATTCGCTGAGGCATTGGCAGCAGCAAGAATCATTGCTTCAAAAGCTGATGCAACGAAGAATGAAGTCGATGAGGCACTTAAGGCATTGAACGCAGCTCATGAAGGGTTGGAAAAAGTGGAAGAGCCAACAGACCCAACAGACCCAGCAGATAAAACAAAATTAGAAAAGAAAATAGCTAAGTTTGAGGGTTTAGACGGAAAAGCTTATACGGAAGAAAGCTGGATTAAATTCGCAGCGGCATTGGCAGCAGCAAAAGATATTGCTTCTAAAGCTGATGCAACGCAGAATGAAGTCGATGAGGCACTTAAAGCATTAAAAGTAGCTCATGCAGGATTGAAAAAAGCGAAAAAGCCAACAGCCCCAAGTAAACCAGGTAAACCGAGTGAACCAGGTAAACCAGGTAAACCAAGTGAATCAGGTAAACCAAGTGAACCGGGTAAACCCGGAAAAATGGTGTTCGGATAATGGTTAAAGCCTTCCAACTACTGCAACTAACATGTTTTATTGGTTAGCTTTAGGTCTACTAATAATAGGTATTGGAGCAGTAGTATTAGTATCTAGAAGAAAGAAAGAATATAATAACAATCATAGATTTATTGTTAGTTAATACATGGATCAAATGATTACTGGTTGTAAAGAACGTGGTGCCGACTGTGTATGATCACAGAAGGCATCACGTTTTTTTAATAACAAACAAGTTTTTATTTTGCCAGAAGGGAGAGGCTTTAGAGGGGATTGGGGGATTGTATGTTTAGTATTGAGTACCAACAAATAATGGTAAAATGGAAGAGGAGAATATGCCGGCCAAACGAGTAAAGTTGTTGCCGGATTGGCAGACATCATCTGTATTGGAAAGGTTCCCTTTCTTAATCAAATCCAGTGAGGATGGTATTTTTGAAAAGCAGCCAACAGAAAATTGTGAAGCAAATCAATACTATTCGTAAAAGTATTCGACATTCTAAACAGGAAGTTAATTGGGCCACAGGATTCCAGTCTGACAGAAATAGGATACATAATGAAATTCGCGATAGATACAGAGATCTCTTCGCCCTTATCCAGCTTATTAGAAGGGCAACCATACTGGGCGTACAGAATGTAGATATTCTTGTACAACTTGATGGGGAAGGGGATTTTAATGATTGCTTGCAGAGGTACAATGCGCTGAATCCGTTGATGATAAAGTATTTTGATGTTTTCGATGAAATTATTTGTCTTATAGAGAATGGTTTTCCGGATGGCGCCATGCAGCGGTGGAGAACATTGCTTGAGTACACTGTCATCGCCCTGTTCATCCTTGAGCAGGGGGAAGAGGTGGCGAAAGCTTATATAGATAATTTTATCAATTCCGTTCATGACGAACTGCATCCTAGGACGAACTATGCCTGGGCTTTGGCTGCGGCTTGTTTGAAAGATGAGAAGCAAATAAGTTTTACCAAGCTATTGTATCAGGTTAGAAGCATTGATATAAATCTGAAAAATTATTATAGAGTCAAATATAAATTAACTTCTCAAATCATCCATGGGTCAGTATTCGGAATTAATTTATCATTCAATGACCATATTTCGTTTAATATTAATGACCTTAATGAGAAAAATGCCGATTATTATACTGGAGGGGTCAGTACTGTCATTACCCACACTATGCCGCTCTTCTACTTAACTTTTCTCACCTATTTTAATACCTTCCCTGATGGCGGAGTGGAAATGAAAGAACTGTTACAGGGACTTATTGATGAATATGCAAAAGTAGTTGGGAAGAGCTAGTGTAAGGGATTTTTAATTTCTATAAGTTTAGGTACGAGTGCGCCACCAGATTTGGGTTGCGGATGGAGCTGTTTGACTTTGGAGGTGTAACTGCTTCCTTTAAGCTAGGCAGTCATAGTCTATATAGAGGATGTACTGGTAGACGTTGATGGTGCGGCTGTTTGATCATCATCCAACAACAATAGTTGTGAAATTAAAAATCAAAAAAAGCCGGTTCCGTGACCGGCCTATTACATATTCTCATTTATATAAGCTGCAGCTTCATTGTACAAGCCGCCCTAGTTTCCGAACTTAATATAATTTTTAATCGTTGCCAGCCATTCCAGTGTCGTTGGTTTTGTTTGATTGATTGCGTTCAATAAATCTTCCATTGTAATCGGTCGTTCATGGCCGCCATCCATGATTTCGGCTAAAACCTGTTCGGATGCCAGTTCTACTATATTTTCAATATCAGCACCTGAGTAGAGCGGGGTGCGGTCAGCGAGGATATCATAGACAATCCCACTTTCGACGGGCCTGCCGCTAAGCTTCAATTTAAAAATGATCTTTCGTGCTTTCCGATCCGGTGGCGGAACGAAGACGAGTTTATCGAATCTGCCTGGTCGCTTGAAGGCATCATCCACATCCCACGGCATATTGGTCGCCCCGATAACAAGCAGTTTTTCGTTCGATGTTTCCACGCTTTGAAGTTCAGTCAGCATCGTGTCGACCAAAGGACGCAAAACTTCGGAACGCGATTTCGAGCGGCTGAAACCAAGTGCATCCAATTCATCGAAAAAGACAACCGCAGGTGAGTTCCGACGGGCTGTTTCAAACGCATGATGAAGGTTCTGCTCACTTACGCCAATATACGGATCAAGAATTTCAGAAATATGGATAGGATAAAAATTGGCCCGGCATTCTCCGGCAGTAGCTTTAGCAATAAATGTTTTCCCACAGCCTGGCGGACCGTATAAGAGAATTCCGCCGCCAGCTTTTTTCCGGAACTTGGCGAATAGCCCCGGATTTATGAATGGCTTGATGATTTTCATTTCAATTGTTTTCTTTAAATCCTCGAGGCCGCCCACATCATCGAACGTAACCTTCTTATCAATATGATTCCCTAGTAAAATCACATTCTCCTGTTTGCGTCCCCCAATAACCTTAAAGCCTTTTGTCTTTGAAGCTGGCACTTCTTCAGCAGGACCAGGACTGCTGGTGTAATGTTCATCGGGTTGGCCGGGTTCGTCACTAGGTTCCTGCTGAGCATCCAGTTGATTGGACTCTAAACGAAGAAACTTTTTAAGAGAAGAAAGCACTGCTTTTTCCAGAGCCGGGTCATCTCCCTTTAACGCTGCCGAAAAAGCATGCAAAGCCTCTGATAGCTGTCCGCTGTTGAGATATTCTTCTCCGATTAAAAACTGAATCTGATAATTGTTCTTATCTCGTTCCAGAATTGACCGATAAATCGCTATTTTATCCATTTAAAGCCTGCCTTTCACGAACCATTTATCTCCTCCTGGCAGAAGACTCCTTCTCAATTTTGTGGAGGGCGCAGTCCAAAAATAAGTGGGAGATGAATGCCGGTTGGCGCTAGCCAAAGCGTCTTCATTTGGTATATAATTAGGTTGGAACATTTGTTCTGTTTGGAGGTGAGGTTATGAAGAAAAAAGCCTATAAATTCCGGATCTACCCAACCAAACAACAAGAAATCCTCATCGCAAAAACCATCGGCTGTTCGCGATTCGTCTTCAACCACTTCCTCAGTCACTGGAATGACTCCTTCAAGGAAACCGGGAAAGGTTTGTCCTACAATAAATGTTCGGCCCGTCTGCCTTCCCTGAAAACAGAACTACCCTGGTTGAAAGAAGTTGACAGCATCGCCATCCAGACCTCACTCAAACACCTTTCAGATGCATTTGACCGTTTCTTCAAAAAGCAAAACTACCCCCCTCGTTTTAAATCGAAGAAAAACAACGTCCAGTCCTATACGACCAAAGAGACAAACGGCAATATCGCTGTCATCGGCAATAAGGTGAAATTGCCTAAACTCGGCCTTGTCCGGTTTGCGAAAAGCCGGGAAATCAAGGGGCGTATAGTGAATGTGACCATCAGGCGCAATCCGACAGGGAAATATTTTGTTTCCATCCTTGCCGAAGAAGAGATAAAACCGTTGGACAAGACCGGCTCCATCGTGGGGATCGACCTTGGCTTGAAGGACCTTGCCATCCTTTCCGATGGAACTACCTATGGAAACCTGAAATTCTTCCGGACGCTGGAAGAAAAGTTAGCCAGGGAACAACGCATCCTGTCACGAAGGAAGGAACAGGCCCTAAAAGAGAAGAAATCACTGACGGAAGCCAGGAATTATCAAAAACAAAAACGGGAAGTCGCCCGGCTTCACGAACGGATTGCCAATGCAAGAAGAGACTTCCTGCACAAGGCCTCCACCGAAATCATCAAAAACCACGATGTGATCGGAATTGAAGACCTGGCCGTCAGCCATCTCCTGAAGAATGCCAATCTTGCAAAATCAATCAGTGAGGTCTCCTGGTCGAAGTTCCGAAGGATGCTCGAGTATAAAGCAAAATGGTACGGAAAGACCATCGTCGTCGCTTCCAAAACATTTGCCTCAAGCCAATTGTGTTCGGCGTGCGGCCATAAGAACAAAGACGTTAAGAATCTCGGTTTGCGGGAATGGGATTGCCCGCAATGTGGCATCCATCACGACCGGGATCTTAACGCAGGTAAGAACCTGCGGGATGAAGCCATTCGTCTCCTAACTGCCGGAACTGCAGGGATAGCCTAATCAATTAGAGGCCGATAGGCTTCTTTACTTAGGAATCCCCTTCCTCAACAGCGTCAGCTGTGGGTGGGGGAGGTTCAAAAAATAAAGGGGTTATCCATGTAGAAAGGGCGAAAAAGACATAAGCAATGACAAAGAGGGAGAGCAGACTGGGGAGATTCAGCTCAACCAGCAGCATAGTGATCACGATAAACGAAAGCCACGCGACAAACGGGCCGTCGATTTTTCCTATAAGACGTTGAGGGGCATAAAGAGGGTGGGACACAGTGTCGTAATACTCCAGCAAGCCGAGGATATTCCGGTCCTCGGGATTGAGCAGAAACGCTTGTCTGTAACATTCCCTCGCTTCCTTAAATTCCCCTTTTAACACATGGAACATCGCTATGTTTGTCAGGTTCTGCACTTCATCGGCGGACGTCTCCATGACGTTCCGGATAAATTCCTGCTGCATGCCTTTATCGTCCTTTGCAAAATAGAAATCCAATAAAAGCTGATTCACTTTTTCATTGTTTGGTTTCAGCTTCCTCGCCATCTCAAGAAGCGCAAATGCTTTTTCATAGAGGCCAGCTTCAAGCATCAAACCGCCGTAGGAAGCAATCAATTCTCCATCGAGCGGATCTCTTTCAAGTGCAGCCAAATACGCTTCCTCTGCCTCAGCTAACTTTCCCTCCTGCTGAAAAGCCCAGCCAATAAAGTGATACCCGATGATTTTGTTGTATCCCAATCGCAGCGCTTCCTGGCACAGTTCCCTTGCTTCCTGGAAGTTTTCCCTGGATAGCTCCACTACCGCCATCTGATATAAAGCAGTCGTGTTTTCGGGATCCTGCCGCAACAGGTTTGTAATGAGTGGAATTGCAGCCACATATCTGCCAATCCTAAAATAATGGGCGATCACTGCTTCAGCTTTCCGGTTTTCCTGAATCGTCATCGAGTATCATCCCACGCTTTCAGTCAGGATATAAGCCGCACCCATAATAGCATACTGAATCACCGCTCCAATAAATATCCACAGCAAGGCCGGCTTAAACAAACCCTGGATTTCCCCAACAGTCCGCCGATGCTGCTGAAATCGCTTGTTCAGCACAAATTTGTAAAGAGAGAACAAAAGAATCGAGAGTATCTGAATGGAAAGTAGCGGCGTCCTGTTTCCTTCACCCAAAACATCACGGTTGTCCAAATAAAACATAACCAAATTAAAGATTTGCACCACGACACTGATGGCTACCAACACATTTATATGTTGCTTCGGCACTTTCAGCCACTTCGCATTTCGGCTGCCAAGCACCATCAGCGGAATAGGCCCGCCGAAAAAAGAAACCAGAAAGAAATGATTGATATCATACGATTTTGTTTTACTCCAGCCATCTCTAAGCGAAGGCTGAAAAAGCTCATCAGCAGATTTGGACATAACATCACCCTAAAAATTCCATTTTTACTATAATTCTATCATCGCAAAAATGGAGGAAGTGTCAAGCACATAGGTACCTGTACTTCCTGTTTTTATGAGTTAAGGTGCACTGTCACTCCTCGATTAAAATAAAATGTTGAATAAATCGAATTCGGGTTTACAATTGAGATTATCTGTTTTGTGCGCAGGGGATTTCTGCAAACGGAAATCCCCAGATATACACGGACTAAGTCCGTTGCCAGTCCCGTGATTGACCCAGTTAAGCCACTCATCCTAATCTGGTTGTGAGTGTAGGTGCCTGGCACCACCCGAATTAAAACTCGCTAGGTGGTTTTGTCCGGCGTTTTTTTTGTTGAGGTGTTTTTGTGTTGTTAGGCGGGCTGTGTGGTTGGTTAGGGGTTATTTTTGATATAAGAAAGATTGGTAATCTAGCACTATAATCAGTGCTATTTTTACTCATTCTGTTACATTTTTTGCTTCTTCTTTGGGAATATTGTCGCAAATTGTAATACAAATGTAATACTAGCGTTATTTTTTTGTAACCCCTTACGATATATACTATGTTTAACATTTAGAAAAACGGGGGAAAATACTTGTTTAAGAGAATCCTAGCATCTATGTTGCTCTTCGCTTTAATAGCTACTGTCGCACCTTCTATTGATCAAGCCTCTGCCTCTGGATCGACTTATTATGTGAAAATTAATTCTGGATCATTAAATATGCGAAATAAACCCGTTGCTTCTGGAAAAGTAGTAGCTAAACTTTCCAAGAACCAGTTAGTAACTGTGGCTTCCCAATCAAAAGGGTGGGCAAAAGTTTCAACAAACGGAAAATCAGGTTATGTAAGCTCAAAGTACATTGCACCTAAAGTGGTTACAACTGCCAAGACTGCGGCTCCAAAACCAACTGCTAATTATAAAGCTAAGGCCATCTCAGTTGCGAAAAGCAACATGGGGGTCAAGTATAAATGGGGTGGGACCACTCCAAGTGGCTTTGACTGCTCTGGTTTAGTAACATTCTCATATGAAAAGGCTGGCGTCAAGTTGGCTCGTACAGCTTCGGAAATGTATAATACTGGCACCAAAGTTACTGCTTACCAACCTGGCGATCTATTATTCTTCGCAACTAGCGGCGGAAGAAAAGTAACCCACGTAGCGATTTATATTGGCAATGGACAGATGATTCATTCAGCAACATCAAAAGGCGTATCAATTGCCAGTATCAATAGTTCATATTGGAAGCCAAGGCTCATTGGCGGTAAAAGAATATAAATTAAGCAGCTTGAAGGTGATTCCTTTATTGAATAGGGGTCATCTTTTTTTTAGTAATCGGGGGTTATATCCTGGGTATCAAAAAACTTTATGAAAAATGAATGGGTGAATGGGGGGGGAATCTTATGGAAGAACAATTAAAGCAAATTTTGAGTGAACTGCAACCCGCCTGGGTAAATCCAAAACGCGTTCCGAAATGTTTAAAAAAGTGCTTGCTCTGATACAATCCATATTGTTTTTTGGGGGACGAGACCCGTATGATCGGGTGCCTCTCACTACCCGAGTTTTCTTGTTTCACAGTTTGATAGTTCCACAATCTGATTTGACTGGTTGGGATGTGGCGTCACTTCCGTGTTGCAGGGGGGTGAAAGAAAGGAAGCCGGCCTTTGCTATGCGCGTTATGCTCCCATATTTTTTCAGAAGCCGAAGTCGCTGATTGAGGGGAAACTATTGTATAATGGGAGGAGGAAAAGGAGGTGAGAATGGATGGAAGAAAGGCTAGGACGAATAGAAGATATGATCACCCAGTTGGTGGGGATGGTAGCGAAAACAAATAGTTTACAACAAGAAATGCAACAGGACATGAAAGCGATTCGTGAAGATTTCGTGGCAGAGAAGCAAAAAAATGCAGAACGCCATGAGGAAGTTGTTGGCAGGCTTAAGTCCTTAGAATTGGACCAGGATTTCATTTGGGAAAAAACCGCGCGAAATGAACGGGAACTGGAAGTTTTGAAAAGGAGACTGGTTTAGAATTTACCTCTTTTGATATTCCTCTTATATATCCTCTTTAATATTCTCCTGTTGAGGTGCCTGTCACTCCAAGGCTTTTCTTGTTTTACAAAAGTGATGTAATCGAAAAAAAGGCATTGTTGTACTCCGTAGAGTTTACAATGCCTTTTGTTGTTCCAGGCTGGTGGAGAAATGGGTCGACTGGAAGGACGTACAAATACCCTGATTTTTTCAAAAAGAAAAAGATGGTGAGCCATAATTGAAGTTTAGGTGCCTGTCACTCCCCGGCAACGAAAGAATCGTCACCAATCCGCTTGTGAAAAAAGTTTAGGATTTCCCGAAGTTTTCTTTCACTAACGTGATGAATTTATCTACCAATGGAGGCAGATACCTGTTTGTATCGAAAGCGAGGTATACGGTCCTTGATAGGTTGGAATCGTGTATTCGCTTGAAATGGAAAGTTGGCCTGTGTGTATGTTTAACATAGTTTTCAGGAGCGACTGTGATGCCCAATCCTGCTTCTACGAGGTCGATCGCTGTTTCAAATCGTCCAATTTCAAATTGGATGTTTGGTTTTATGCCGGCTTTTCGAAATGCATTTAGAATATCGGTACGGGTTTGGAAGCCTTTTTTGGAAATGATGAGCCGTTCATTTTCCAGATCCTTGATCGTAATGAAGCTTTTGTTTTTTAAAGGATTGCAATTTGGTATGAGCGCTACTAATCTTTCGTCGTATAAAGGAATTAAATTGATATGGTCACCGTTAATATATTGATTTGTGATAGCAAGGTGGATTTCAAAGTTTGACAAAGCCTGCTCAACATCTTTTAAACTGAGAACCTCAAATAATCGTATAAATACATGTTCGTAGTCTTGCGTGAATTGTGTTAAAACCTTCGGAACCCAAAACTTCGAGGATTCAATGATGCCAATGGATAATTCTAAAGGCCCCTCTTTTTTTAGCTTTTTCATTTCTTCAGATACATGGTCAAAATGGATCAAAAGCTTCTTTGCTTCCTGGTAAAGAATTTTCCCCTCATTTGTTAACATTAAATCCCTCTTGCTTCGATCCAACAATTCAAAGCCCATTTCTTTTTCTAGCTTCTTAATTGAAGTGCTTAAGGAAGGCTGGGAAATATGCAGTTTTTCGGCTGCAGCAGTAAATGTTGAGTGTTCAGTCACCGTTACGAAGTAGTACAGTCTTTGTAAATCCACTTCAACTCTCCCCCTCTTATAGTTTCAAACTATGGAACTATTGTTAAGATGTATTTGTAATTATAGATTAACCTATTTAAAATATTAATTAAAGTTGGAAAATTCCAAAAAATATACCAAAGGAGGGTTGAATGTAAAAAGTCAAACAGCTCAAAATGTAAGCGTTATCTTTCTTGGGAGAACATCAACGGGATGAAAGCTTTGTACTATAAAATCTATCGTTACACGGAGGTAAAGTGATGGTTAACCAAAACATTGTAGAAAAGCCTGAGATACTTTATTCTGTCAAAGCCCAACGGGGATCTGAATTACGATGCAAAGGCTGGAGGCAAGAAACCATTTTGAGGATGCTTGAAAATAATATGGAGAATGCTGAAAAGCCTGAGGAGCTTGTCGTTTATGGAGGGATCGGAAAGGCTGCCCGGAACTGGGAATCTTACCATGCCATTGTGAAAGCGCTGAAGGAATTGGATGATGATGAGACATTGGTTGTCCAGTCTGGTATGCCCGTAGCGGTATTTAAGACACATAAATATGCACCTACCGTCGTGATGGCAACAACAAACATTATGAGGCCTTCCTGGGAAACCTTCTATGAATTGCAGGATAAGAACTTAACGATGTTTGCGCAATACACAGCTGCCCCGTGGCAATATATCGGAACACAGGGCGTTATTCAGGGAACATTTGAAACCCTTTCCGCGATTGCACGGAAACATTACAACGATTCCCTTGTTGGCAAAATCATGTTGACCGCAGGTGCGGGAGGCATGGGCGGAAACCAGACGCGCGCCATGGCCATGCATGGAGGAGTAGGGATTGTTTGTGATTCGAATGTTGACACAATCAAGCGCAGGATGGAAGTTGGCTATATAGATGTGCTGGCTGAATCGCTCGATGAAGCGATTGAACTGGCAGAAAGGCATGCAACTGAAGGCACTTCAATCGGAATTGCCGTGGTTGGAAACGCAGCAGATATTTTTGAGGAAGCATACGAAAAAGGCTTCAAGCCGGATATCCTAACTTCGATGACGCCAGCCCATGACCCTATTTCCTATTTGCCGTCCGGCTATACAGTCGAAGAAGCAGATGAACTGCGCAAAAAAGACCGCCAATTGTATTTGAAAAAAGCCCAGGAAACGATGATTCGCGAATTGCGGGTCACCAATAAATTTTTCGATGATGGCGTACATGCTTTTGAATACGGAACAAGCCTGCGCAAGGAGTGCCGCGATGCAGGGATGCCGGAAGATGAAGCAATGAGAATCCCAGGTTTTGTAGCTGAATACATTCGGCCGCTTTTCTGCGAAGGACGAGGACCTTTCCGCTGGACTTGTATGTCGGGAGACCCATCTGACCTGGAAAAAATAGATGACATGGTTTTGGAAAAATTCAAAGATGATTTACTTGTCACAAGGTGGATCAAATTAGCCAAGGAACATATCCCAATTGAAGGTTTACCTGCACGTATTTGCTACCTCGGCTTTGGGCAAAGAAAGGAATTTGCACTGGAAGTAAATAAAATGGTTAAGAGCGGTGAGTTAAAGGGGCCGGTAGCGTTTTCCCGGGACAACCTTGACTCGGGTTCGATTGTCAATCCGACATTCGAATCGGAAAACATGCCTGACGGAGGCGACTTGATTTCCGATTGGCCTGTCCTTAATGGCCTCCTGAATGCGGTTGGCATGTGTGATTTGATTGCGCTGCAAGCAAACTATTCAATGGGTGAAGCAGTCCATACAGGGGTCACCATGATCGCCGATGGGACAGATGAAGCGGATATGCGCCTGGAGATTTGTATGACAGTCGATTCCGGCATCGGTGTTGTCCGGCATGCGCAAGCAGGGTATGAAAGCGCCAAGGAAGTTGCGAATGGTAATGGCAAACTTACAAAAGAGAGCATTAAAATCCCACTCTGGTGGACGCCAACAGCCACATTCGGGCCGGACGAGGATTAAATATCTATTATAAAAAACAAGAGAGGAAGGGGACGGTTGCGGAATCCGTACCCTTTTCTCTTAAAAGTTTAGCAGTCCAGGAGGTAAAGCGGTGGTTAAACAAAAAGAGAAAGCCGACATCATCATCGCAAATGCAAATGAACTAATTACATGTACAGGCGATAAAGCTGATTCGATCGGTAGGATCCCGAACGGCTGGGTAGCGATAGCCGGAGAAAAAATTATCGCAGCCGGTTCAAAAGAAGAAGTTTTGCAGGAAGTGGATAGTGAACAGGCGGAAATAATCGATGCCAGCGGAAAAGTAGTGGCACCGGGTTTCGTTGACAGCCATACACACGCGATTTTCGGCGGCTCCCGTGTTGAAGAATATGCTGCGAAAATGACCATATCCGATCCGTTGGAGCTCATAAAGAGAGGCATTGAAACAGGGGTGATGGTGTCTGTCAATAAAACGAGGAGGGCAAGCAAGGAAGAACTCTATCAGTCTACTGAAAAAAGGATAAAAGGCATGCTTGCTTCCGGGACGACAACCGTTGAAATAAAAAGCGGGTATGGCCTGAGTACAGCGGATGAGCTGAAAATTTTAGAAGTAGCCTCCGAGTTAAATCAAAATTCTAGTATAGATATCGTAAATACATTTCTTGGTGCACACGGATGGCCGGAAGACATGACCAAGGAAAGGTATATAGATTTTATTATCAATGAAATGATCCCACAGGTGAAAGAAAGGAAGCTTGCTGTTTTCCATGATGTGTGGATCGAGGATTCCCATTTCGATGTGGAAGATACAATCCGGTTATTGGAGGCCGGCGAAAAGGCAGGATTAAAGTCCAAGGTTCACACCGATGCTTACTCCTATATTGGGGGATCTGATTTGGCGGCAGAAAGGAAGGTTGTCTCCGCGGATCATCTTAATTATACGCCGCCCGAGGTGATGAGGAAGTTGGCAGATGCGGGTGTTGTTGGGGTTTTGATGCCGTCGCTGGATTTTGCGGTGGCCCATAAGCGGCCTTTTGACGCAAGGGCGATGATTGACTCAGGCATGACCTTAGCGCTTGCTACCAACCTGAACCCGGGAAACTGGACAGAATCGATGCAATTTGTCATGGTCCTTGCATGCAGGTTGTATGGTATGTCACCAGAAGAGGCCATTCGTGCAGCTACGATTAACGGCGCCAAATCTCTCGACCTTGACCATGACCGTGGATCTATCGAAAAAGGCAAACTTGCCGATATTCAAATTTGGGATATCCCATCCTATGAACATGTCATTTACCGTCTTGGCAGCAATGTGGTCGATTTTGTCTTAAAGAGGGGCAAAACAGTTTTTAAGAGAAATGAACTCGGAAGGGATGGTTAAAGGGTGTCCAGAAAAACGTTGATTAAAATAGACGAAGACCGTTTATTGGATAGCTTTTTGGAAATGGCAAAGGTGAATGCACCAAGCGGCAAGGAGAAACCAATGGCTGAATATCTAGTTCCGAAGCTTCAGGAATTAGGTTTTTCCATTCAATTTGATGAGTCCCATAAGGAATTTGGCGGAAATTGCGGGAACCTGATCGCATGGTGGGACGGTACGGATCCGGATGTTGAGCCATTATTTTTTTCAACTCATTTGGATACAGTTCTTCCTACAGAAGGATTAACCCCGGTTATAAAGGATGGAGTCATTTATTCGGATGGAACAACCATTCTTGGGGCGGATGACAGGGCTGCATTGGCTGCTTATTTGGAAGGGATAACAGTCATTCAGGAGTCGGGGATTCCTTGCGGGCCGATTGAACTGATTCTGACAGTCAATGAACAGCCTGGGCTGGTGGGGGCACGCTATCTCGATTATTCCTTAGTGAAGAGCAAAAGGGGATTTATTTTTGACAGTACCGGCGATATTGGCCAGATTATCCTGCAGGGTCCCTTCAGCAGCAGGATTTATTGCGAAATAGAAGGAAGGTCTTCACATATCGGCCTGAACCCGGAAGAGGGGATCAATGCATTTCTCATTGCGGCCGATGCGTTGAAGAGTATGGATTTAGGCAAAGTCAATGACCAGACTCTTGCCAATATTGGCGTGATCAGAGGCGGGACCATGTCTTCGATTATTCCTGGAGAAGTCGAGCTGGTCGGGGAAGTCCGAAGTTTTGCAAAAGAAGCCTTGGATACCCAACTGGAACATATGAAAGAAGCTGTCGAAAAAGCGGCCAGAAAGCATGGAGGAAAGGCAAACGTCCGTTTTGAAAAGAAATATTCGGGGTTTAGCATCCCAACCGAAAATGATATCGCGCAAACGGCCATCAGGGCAGCCGACCAGATTGGCGTGAAAAAATATACAACCCAAACCTTGGGCGGTGCAGATACAAACGTCCTTAATGAGAAAGGACTTGAGTGCCTGACACTCGGAAATGGCTTCAAAAACCTTCATACCTTCCAAGAGCATATCAGTGTTGAGAATTTGATGAACGGGGGAAGATATGTAGTTACGCTAATCAAGGATTGGTATGAGTCTCATAAGAAAAACTAGAAGATTGAACGGGACGGGGTGAAAAAATGAATGACATGGGAGAGCCGGTTATTGATAAAGACGGTTATGGAAGGGTTGGTTTGAATACACCGTTAAATTCTCCATTAAATATCATCAGATTTTTCGCATTCAGTTTAGTTGGGATTTTCATGTTTTTTATGCCTATTGAAATAAACGGTAAAAGTTCAATTCCGCTAGACCACCTTATTACCTGGATACGCGGTATCACCGGAGGAGGTGCTTCTTACTATGCCCTTACCCTTGTCATCCTGGGTGCAATTTATCCTTTTTATAAAAAAACCTGGAACAAGAATAAGGTGGAAGTTGTTATTTCCATATTTAAGGTATTAGGTGCGATTGCCACTCTTCTCGTTCTATTTAAAATAGGGCCGGCTTGGTTGCTTGCTGATAATATGGGCCCTTACTGGTTGAATTTGCTGCTGATTCCGATTGGCTTACTCGTGCCCATAGGGGCAATATTCCTGGCCCTTCTAGTAGGATATGGCTTACTTGAGTTTATTGGGGTACTCATGCAGCCAATCATGAGGCCATTATGGAGAACACCTGGAAGATCAGCGATTGACGCGGTTGCTTCCTTTGTAGGAAGTTATTCAATCGGATTATTAATTACAAACCGAATTTATAAAGAGGGAAAGTATAGCCAAAGAGAAGCTGCCATTATTGCTACAGGCTTTTCAACCGTTTCTGCCACCTTCATGATTATTGTGGCAAAAACCCTTGATTTGATGAACATATGGAACATCTATTTCTGGGTCACATTTTTGGTCACATTTGTTGTAACTGCAATCACCGTAAGGATATGGCCATTAAGTAAAATGAAGGATGATTATTATAATGGAAAAGGACTGCCAGAGGCAACCATTCAAGGGAACCGTTTGAAGCATGCTTGGAATCAAGCAATGATCACTGCCCACCATGCCCCCAATTTAATGAAAAATGTTATTGAAAACGTAAAAGACGGAGTCCTAATGGCGATGTCTATCCTGCCTACGATCATGTCAATTGGTTTACTTGGGTTTATTTTAGTCAACCATACACCTGTTTTTGATTTCGTCGGCTATCTTTTCTACCCGCTGATTCTGTTGTTGCAAATACCAGAACCATTTATAGCGGCAAAGGCAGCTGCTATTAACCTGGTTGATATGTTTATTCCATCATTGGTAGTCGCTGATACTAGCCTGGAAACCCGTTTTATCATTGGTTCTCTTTCTATATCGGCAGTGATATTTTTTTCATCGCTGGTTCCATGCATCCTTTCTACAGAGATACCAATAAAAATACGGCACTTAATTGCCATTTGGTTTTTTAGGACGATATTTACCTTAATAATCGTTACCCCTATTGCTTATTTAGTACTTTAATCAACTTTTACAAAAAGCCGCTGGCACTTCGGCATTCGACTATCATTATACGAAACATTTTAAAAGTATAGGGGGAGATTCATTTTGCTATCTGACCAGGTTTTCCAACTTGATGGATATTCGTTAGACCGCCATCAGATTGAAGAAATTGCTTTCGGGAGGGCTCAAGTGGCCATTTCGGATGAGACGAAGGTGAAAGTTAGAAAAAGCCGGGAACGAATTGAAAGGCAGCTTGAAGAAGGGCAGATTGTTTATGGCGTCAACACTGGATTTGGGAAGTTAAGTGATATCGTGATAAGGGAGGAGGATATTGAGAAATTGCAGCTTAACCTTTTACGGGCGGATGCGGTAGGGGTTGGGGAACCATTTCCAACACCTGTTGTAAGAGCGATGATGGTGTTGCGCGCCAATTCTCTCGCAAAAGGTTTCTCCGGTATCAGGGAGGAAACGTTGACTCTTCTTACACAAATGATTAATAAGGGCGTACATCCCGTTGTTCCTTGTAAAGGTTCTGTTGGGGCGAGCGGAGATTTGGCCCCTCTTGCGCATGTTGCGATTGTGTTAATAGGTGAAGGGAAGGCAGAATACGAGGGAGAAGTGCTTCCGGGGGGAGAAGCGTTAAAAAGAGCAGGCCTGCAACCCGTTACTTTAAAGGCAAAGGAAGGGCTTGCGTTAATAAATGGGACCCAAGCGATGACGAGTGTCGGTGCCCTTGCGCTTAATGAAGCGGAGCGCTTGGGGAGGGCAGCGGATATGTCGGCCTGTTTGACAATGGAGGCGCTCAGGGGAATCATTTCCGCCTTCGATCCTGATTTATTGGCGATTCGGCCGCACCCGGAAATAGAAAATGTTGCATCGAGGATTAGGACGTGGCTCGAGGGGAGTAAGCGAATTACCGAACAAGGAGAAATTCGGATGCAGGATGCCTATTCGTTCCGCTGTATTCCCCAGGTTCACGGTGCCTCTTGGCAAACATTCAGGCATGTTGAAACTGTGTTGGGTATCGAGTTTAATGCCACAACAGATAACCCGATTATTTTGGAAGATGGCCGGGTTTTATCAGGCGGGCATTTTCACGGACAACCGATTGCCCTTTCGATGGATCATTTGAAAATTGCCGCTGCGGAGTGGGCCAATATAGCAGAACGGCGCATTGAACGGCTTGTCAATCCACAATTAAGCGGCCTATCGCCATTCCTTGCAAAAGATCCCGGTTTGGAATGCGGGTTGATGGTTGCCCAATATACAGCCGCGTCACTTGTTTCAGAAAATAAAGTATTGGCACACCCGGCAAGTGTAGATTCAATTCCTACATCGGCGAACCAGGAAGACCATGTTAGCATGGGGACAATCGGGTCAAGACAAGCGCGTGAAATTATCCATAATTCAGCTCGGGTAATCGCAATCGAAATGATTTGTTCTTCCCAGGCCATCTATCTTGAAGAAGCGGAGGATCAGCTTGCTCCGGCAACAAGGGATTATTTGGAGAAGGTTCGAAGCATTTGCCCTCCACTTGAAAGTGATCGGGATATATCAGAAGAGATAGAGGCCTTGGCAACTTTCATTTTAAGAAATGAGATTGTTCAATAGCTTACTGGAAACATGCTTAATACACCAACGTTAAACAAGGTTTACTCTGTAAACCATTCTTTTTGCCAGTAGATGACTGAATCTTCAAACACTTTATAAATCCTTAAAAAAGGTGAGTGAAAAAATGGCATTATTTAACCCAGTTGTGTTGTCTGTTTTAACGTTAACTATTTTAAGCTTGTTTCGAGTACATGTCATTTTTGCTTTGGTTGTTTCAACCATAGTAGCTGGATTAGCGGCTGGGCTGCCGCTTAATGAAACGATTGCGACATTGATTGGCGGAATGGGCGGGCAGGCGGAAACCGCTTTAAGCTATATTTTGCTCGGGATTTTTGCGGCGATGATTGCCTTAACAGGCATTACGGACGTTCTCGTTCAATATCTGCTTAGAGTAATTAAAGAAAAGAAATATTTTTTACTGTTCCTTATTGCTGGCCTAACATGTTTATCGGGAACGCTGATTCCTGTCCACATTGCCTTCATCCCAATTTTAATTCCGCCGTTATTGATTTTATTCAATAAGCTCAAAATTGACAGGCGTGCCGTTGCATCGGCCCTGACATTCGGCCTGAAGACTCCCTATATGGTGCTTCCAATTGGCTATGGGCTGATCTTTCACGGTATTATTGCCGCGGAAATGAAAAATAATGGGATGCCAATTAATATGTCAGATGTTCCTTTTGCCATGATGCTCCCAGGTTTGGGAATGATCCTGGGGCTTATTATCGCCATATTGTATTCATACAAAAAACCCCGGGATTACTATTTTGCAGAGTTGAAAAGAGTGGATTTAGGGGTGGAAGAATCGGCTGCCGGGGTTGAAGTGCCAGGTAAGTTGGATGCACCTGATAAAAAGCTATTTGTCTTCACTCTCATTGCAATCGTAGCAGCGTTTGTCCTTCAGTTGGCTTTCAGCTCAATGGTAGTTGGGGCTGTTGGTGGAATCACTGTCCTGTTTTTATCTAGAGTCATACCGATGCATACGGGGGAAAAAGTTGTCCAGCAAGGGATGGTCATGATGGGAGCGATTGCTTTTATCATGTTGATTGCTTCCGGTTATGCAAATGTTTTGAAAGAAACAGGGGCAGTGAAGGAATTGGTATTAGGCGCCAGTTCAATTCTTGATGGAAGCAACCATATGATTGCGGCGTTTGTCCTCCTGTTGGTCGGACTGATCATCACGATGGGAATCGGAACCTCATTTGGTACAGTGCCAATCATCGCTGCGGTCTATGTTCCATTATGTGCTGCTTTAGGTTTCAGTCCACTGGCTACAATCGCATTAATTGGGACAGCCGGGGCCCTTGGCGATGCAGGTTCGCCTGCATCGGACAGCACACTTGGCCCGACAGCAGGCCTGAACGCAGATGGCCAGCATGACCATATATGGGACACCTGCGTACCAACGTTCATTCATTATAATATTCCATTGCTGGTATTTGGGACGATTGCTGCGATTGTGCTTTAGAGTGAGGCAGGAGACTGAACAATTAAAGTCCATGTTGATCGCAATTGATAAAATTCCGCAAAAAATTGGCTAGAAAGCGCTCAGACCCTTTCTTGTCTAGTGAATTTGGGGCCAACATGTAAAGTCAAGAGCATTGGACGTCATCAATAAAGGACGAGGAGCAGACCAACTCATTCTTTATACACCTGAACGCGGCGAGACAACACGAACGAACCCGTATGGCTACGAAGTAACCGTCGAAAATGGAGTGGTTCTGAAGCGGGGCGGCAATAATTCCGCCATTCCAGCTAATGGCTATGTGTTAAGTATCCATAATAGCAACTGGATGGAAAGAAACTGGCTTGACCTGAACTCTGAAATCGGCGCAAAGGTTCTTATCGAAAACGGTCAGGTTCTAATTACGCCGCCAGCGGCTCAATAGTGCAAGTGTCTGTCACTCCCTGTTTTTCTCGTTTCATTAGATTGGGTGTTCCGGGGACATTGCGTAGATTGAAGGGAGCTTAATAGATAGAGTTATGAAGGAGAAACCCGCCAGGCATTTGGTGTCTGACGGGTTTTTTGTGTGTGGTAAGAATTGTTTGCAGGTGCTATGGTGAATTGATTTTTTACTATAAAAATAGAAAATAGTAAAATTTTGTTATACAATAACTTAAGTGAAAATGTTAAATTTTAGGTAATTTGAGTTTGCCTACTGATTCGAATAAATATCAATTATGTGAAAAATGATATTGCCAGTCTTCAATCAATTTCCTCCTAACTAAATCAAATCGAATCAAAAATTCTATCAGTAAAAAATGAAGTTGATCCCAGGATTCAGGCTCATCAGGGATCTTGCTATTATAAAGGCCGTTAAATTCCCCGGTTGGACAGTACTTCTAACAAAAAGTTCGCCACAAGGAAACTGCGAAGACGATTGTTTTTAAGGCAGAAGGGACTATCAAACTTGTAACTTCTGTTAATTCAAACAAAGGAGATAGAGCTATTCTTAGAGAGGCCCCGATCGCAACTCAATTATTACTGCTCGGTAACGGAAAAATGAGAGGGGGCAACTTATATACTTTTATATCTTGCTGCTGCGGTGATATTTTTCATCTTGTCTCTTCCTATAGCTTCACCCAAGTTCAGAAAAGTAAATGGTCAGAAGGCATACGTGACAGGCTCTGTTGCCGCCGTAGTGATCATCGCAATTGCAGTGTCTATTTTGAATAGGGTGGAAAGGGCCGTTTTTACCAATCCGGAAACAGTTTCGTCCGCTCTAGAGTTGGTTAAGACAGCTATACTGATACTTTTTCCAGCGACAATTTTATTAACGGGAATGATCCGTATGAGTCTGGGAGGTTCGAAGGATTGAAAAAGAATTTCCGCTTCATTATAGTAGGCTTCTTCATTCTCTGTCTGCTTACGACATTACTAAGTTTACAGGTATATTCAACCTTTCCATTGTGGTTGAAATTAAGTACTATTCTTATTCTTATTGGTTATGCTGGTCTATTTGGACATGGCTACTTACTTCTAAAAAAAATCGAGCTAGAAAACTGGATGAAAAACATCAGATTCATTTTTCTTGTGGTCATGCTCTTTAGTGTTCAACTGTTACTGATATCGAATGCTGTTTATTTTGCCGAGGTCAAGGAAAATGGAATTAGGGGGCAGGTAAACTACTTGCAGTTTACCCTGCTAGTCTATTTGCAGCAGCGGTCATTTTTTTCATACTGGCCTTATTCGTAACTGCACCTAAGCTCAGGAAGGTCAATAGTATGAAAGCATACGTAATAGGGACTGTTACCGCTATGGTCATTATTACTCTTATATTCCTTGCTTTGTTCATGCTAAGGAATACAGTTTTTATTACTACTTATTCAAGTACAGATGTGGATTCTTATGACTTTTTTATCGCGTCAATTCTAGCACTCTTTCCGGCAACAGTTTTAGGAACAGGTTTGATACGAATAGGTTTGGATGGATTCAAAAAATGAAAAAATATTTGCCTATTGGCTCGGTCGTTCTCTTAAAAGGCGGGGAAAAAAGAATCATGATCTATGGGAGGCAACAAAAGGAATTGCGCTCTGATAAGATATGGAACTATATTGCCTGCCTTTATCCAGAAGGAAACTTAAGCGAGGATTATATGTACCTTTTTAATCAAGACCAAATAGAGAGGGTTTACTTCGTCGGTTTCTAGGATGAAAAAGAACTGGAGTTTGCAAGAGAAGCCCTGACCTCTAATATGAAATGATCTATAAATAGATAATTGTTAAAGTTAGATATATTCACCCCTGTCTATTTGCCTATAACACAGAACAAATAGGCTTTCCAGCGTATTTTTGTGTTTATGCCTATTTTAAAAACGGGATATATGTCCCTATGAACCCTAGTACCCTATTGTTATAATGCGAGGTGTAGGATGATTATATATTCGCATGTTACTGACTTGATCAGGCAGGGCGGCGCTTTGCAGGAGGGATTTTCCTTCTCGCATTGTGTTGCCCTGCTTTTTTTGCCGGGATTTGGAAGCGGTTGCTTCGCTGTTGTAATCACGGGAATACGGGACATGCGAAAAGAGAGTCATCCTGGAATTGTCGAAAAATGAGCACAAAAGAGGTGGTAGACGGCAGGAAAAAGCATGAGTCACAAACACTAAAAGGAGGAATGGAATATGAAGAAGAGATATCCTTTATGGAAAAAGGCGCTCGTCCTTTCTGCGAGTCTGTTATTAAGCGTTCCAAGTCTGCAGGGCATAAACAAGGCCTCGGCAGCGAGCCCAGCCATCCAATCGATTAACCCAAAGCCGCAAGAGGTTAAAGTGACTGGTAATGGTTTCCCGCTCACGCCGAAAGTGGGCATTGTTATCGGGGAAAATACGGATGAAGAAGCTATTAAAGAAGTGGTCCAGGCTCTGGAAAAGGCTGAGGTAAAGCAAGTTATCCGCTATAACGACAAGGAAAAGGCTACGACCCCCGTAACGGTTTGGATTGGCGGGCCTTCTGAAAATGAAGCAGTCCTAGATGTGTTGAAACAAATGGAGGTTGATAGTCCGGAAGCATTGGAGCGTGAAGGCTATGTCCTCGCCTCTAGTTCAAAAGGGAAGAAACAAATTGTCCTCGCTGGAAAGGATCAGACTGGAACCTATTATGCAGCGAAGTCGTTTTCCCAGTTGATCCAGGAACAAGAAGGCAATGATTGGTTCCCGCAGGCCGAAATCCGTGACTGGCCGGAAATGCCGATCCGTGGTTCCATCGAAGGATTTTATGGCCCGCCTTGGACTCATGAAGACAGGCTCAATCAGCTGGAATTTTACGGCGACAATAAATTGAATACATACATTTATGCACCAAAGGATGACCCTTATCATCGCGAAAATTGGCGCGAACCGTATCCTGAAGAGGAGTTGGCGCGCATAAAGGAGCTCATTGATAAGGCAAAAGAGAATCATGTGAAATTCACTTTCTCGCTGTCGCCAGGCCAATCCATCTGTTATTCCGGAGATGAGGATTTCGAACTTTTGATGAATAAGATGGATGCTGTATGGGATTTGGGCGTCCGCTCCTATGCGATTTTCCTTGATGATATTAATAAGGATTTATATTGTGAACAAGACAAAGAGAGATTTAGCGGCGATGAAGACCCGATTGCTGCGGCACACGCCTATTTGTTGAATCGTTTTACGAAGGAATTTATTGATACACATGAAGGGGCAGAGCGCCTAATCACCGTTCCAACGGATTATGCGGGTAATCAATCAAACACATACCGGGAGCGCTTTGCTGATTTGCTCAATGAGGACGCCATCGTGATGTGGACGGGTCCGGATGTGGTTTCCAAAGAAATAACTGCTGAAGGAACCCAGAAGGTCCATGAGATTTTTAAGCATGATTTGTTGCTATGGGATAATTATCCTGTAAATGATTTTGAGCGTAATCGCCTGTTCCTCGGGCCGCTCGAGCATAGAGATGCTTCGTTAACTGAGCACGGCCTAGTGGGGTTAACCGCCAATCCAATGAACGAAGCTGAAGCTTCCAAGATCCCATTGTTCACGATTGCTGATTACAGCTGGAATCCATCTGCTTATAATCCAGTTGATTCATGGGAGCGCAGTATTCAATCGTTTGGCGGCAAGGCGGCTGATGCGCTGAAGACATTTGCCGAAAACTCCTATTCTTCAACGCTGAGTGATAGAGACTCGCTGACATTAACTCCGTTGATTGAAGAGTTCTGGAAAGCATACGGGACAGAGGCGATGGATCAGGCTGCTAATAAGCTGATTGCCGAGTTCGAGAAGCTGCAAACCGCACCTGAAAGACTGCGGCAAAACCTGGACAATCAGAAGTTTCTAGATGAAACAGAACCGTATTTGGACAAGGTTGAATTGTATGGGGAAGCCGGCCAGTTGGCTGTGAAAGCGTTAGTTGCCGAGAAAAGCAATAATCTGGAAGAGGCGCAGCAATATAGAGAAAAATTAAAGTCCATGTTGATCACCATAGATAGTATCCCGCAAAAAATTGGTGAGAAGGCGCTCAGGCCGTTTCTTGTCCAAGGAATTTGGGGCCAACATGTAAAATCAAGAGCATTGGACGGCATCAATAAAGGACGTGGAGCCGACCAACTAATTCTTTACACACCTGAACGCGGAGAGACGACACGAACTAATCCATATGGATACGAAGTCACCGTCGAAAATGGTGTGGTTGTGAAACGGGGCGGCAATAATTCCGCCATCCCAACTAATGGCTATGTATTAAGTATCCATAATAGCAACTGGATGGAAAGAAACTGGCTTGACCTAAACGCCGAAATCGGCGCCAAAGTTCTTATCGAAAATGGGCAGGTACTTATAACGCCTCCTGCGGCGCAATAGATTAGGATTTTCTGTACTACCCGGTTTTTCTTGTTTTCGTTTATAGGGGATTCCGGGAGTTGAGTGTGGATTGAATGGAGCTGATAGATAGAGTTATGAAAGAGGAACCCGCCAGATATATGGCGGGTTTTTATATGTTTGATTCATAAATTTGTTGCAATCCAAGCAGGAGCAGTGTTAGCTCTTGTGAATATGAACGTAAAATCCTTTTTTTAAAATATTACTATATTTGAATAAATATTAACATTCCTGTATTTCTAAAAGGCTATTAAAGTAAGCGCTCGCCATCATGAATTATAAAAAAATTGAAGCATTTGCTTTATTAATTTGCAGAAGGAATCCTTTTTTGTAAAAAAGGATGCTTTTGTTATATAACTTTTAGTCAAAACATAAAAAAAATTCAGAAAATAATGCTTTTCTTTTTTGTTAATTATGGTATTATCATAACAAGTTAAGTAATACTGTAAAAGTGCAGATAAAACAAGAATGACATTGTGAGGAATTGTAGATGGATGAGATTTGTATTCGTATAAAAGAACTTAGAACCCGCAAGGGCCTGACGTTGAAAGAACTTGCTGATATGACAGATTTATCTGTTAGTTTTCTATCCCAGATTGAACGCGGAACGACTTCACTGGCCATCAACTCGTTAAGAAAGATCGCTGAGGCTTTTGAGGTTGATATTATTTATTTCTTTGAGAAACAAAAGAAAGAAAAATATGTGGTTAGGAAGCACGAACAAACTCCTTATGAAGTAAAGGGCCTCGAGTCGATTTATCATCGGCTGAACGGGGAGTTTCCCAATCGTTCATTGGCCCCTTTCATTATCAAGCTAAGGCCTAAAATTAAAGGAAAGCAAAAATTTAATTACTATGGGGAGGAGTTTTATTATGTCTTGAAAGGAACAGTGATTTTTACGGTTGGTGAGGAGGAATACATTGTCGAGGAAGGGGATTCCATCCATTTCCCTTCCAATGTACCGCACTTTGGAGAAAATCCTCTTGATGTGGAAACGGTCCTGCTGTGTGTGATAACGCCAGTAATATTCTAAATTTTATTCGGGGAAGGAGGGCTTTTCTATGCAGCCTATATTGGAAGTTAAAAATGTTACGACAGGATTCCATACGGATAATGGGGTTGTCAGGGCAGTAGAAAACATATCCTTCACTGTGAATCCGAGTGAAACGGTATGTATAGTAGGCGAGTCAGGCAGCGGCAAAAGTGTGATGTCGTTGACAGCTTTGCGTTTGATTGACTATGACAATGGGAAGGTCCTTGAGGGGGAAATCCTCTTTAATGGAGAGAACCTGCTGAAGAAAAGCCCTGAAGAAATGCGGAAGATACGCGGCGGGGAAATCGCGATGATTTTCCAGGAGCCGATGACAGCTTTGAATCCGGTGTTTACCATTGGCAAACAAATTACCGAAGCCGTTATGTTGCATAAAAATTGTTCTAAAGAAGCAGCGATGAAACGGGCAAAGGAATTGCTCACATTGGTCGGCATATCTGAACCGGAAATCCGGCTGAAACAGTATCCGCATGAATTGTCTGGAGGCATGAGGCAGAGGGTGATGATAGCGGTGGCCTTATCCTGCGAACCTAAGCTTTTGATTGCCGATGAACCGACTACTGCCCTTGATGTCACCATTCAGGCGCAAATCCTGAATCTGCTTCAGGAACTGAAGGAACGCCTGAATATGGCGATTATTCTCATCACCCATGATATTGGGGTTGCGGCACAGCTTGCTGATAAGATTGTTGTCATGTATGCAGGAAAGGTTGTCGAGGAAGGCTCGGTGTATGAGATTTTCGACAAGCCGAAGCATCCATATACACTCGGGCTCCTATCTTCGATTCCGACGATTGACGGTGACCGCAGCCAAAGACTGACATCCATTAAGGGCAGTATCCCTAGCTTGATGGAAATGCCCGAGGGCTGCCGATTCAATCCAAGGTGCTCTTTCGCGACAGAGCGCTGTGCTGTTGACGATCCTGTTCTGGAATCGATTGGGACAAGGAAGATTGCTTGCTGGAACCATGGAAAGGTAATGGCAGATTTTAAATTGTCTGTTTGATAGGAAGGAAAGAAGGGAGGGAGACATTTGACTACTGAAATTGCTGAAGAAAAACCTATTGCCAAACCAAAAACGGATTCAGACGTTCTTGTTGAAGTTGAAAATCTGAAAAAGTATTTCCCTATTAAACAAGGAATTCTGAAAAAGGCGGTCGGCAATGTAAAGGCTGTTGACGACGTTTCATTTACCATTCGCAAGGGGGAAACCTTCGGGCTTGTCGGGGAGTCTGGTTCGGGAAAATCGACGTTAGGGAGGACGATGCTTCGACTCCAGGAACCGACGGATGGAAAGGTTTTGTTTGAGGGCCAGGATCTTGGCACCCTTTCGGTAAAGAAGCTGCGGGAAATCCGCCGTGAAATGCAAATCATTTTTCAGGACCCATTCGGATCTCTGAACCCGCGCTTTACAATTGGTGAAATTATTGGAGAGATGTTTAAGGTCCATCATATTGGCACCGGCAAGGAAAGAGAGGATAAAGTACGCGAACTCCTTGAGCTGGTTGGGATCGACCCGAACCGGATTCATTATTATCCCCATGAATTTTCCGGAGGACAGCGGCAGCGGGTCGGGATTGCAAGGGCAATTGCCCTCAATCCAAAATTCATTCTGGCTGATGAAGCCGTTTCCGCATTAGATGTCTCGGTACAAGCGCAGGTCATCAATTTGCTGAAGGATCTTCAGGATAAGCTTGATCTGACGTATTTATTCATTGCTCATGGCCTGAATGTTGTCCGCTACATATCGACAAGGGTCGGGGTCATGTATTTGGGAAGCCTTGTGGAAGTAGCCGAGACGGATGAATTATTCACTCATCCGGCCCATCCATATACCCAGGCGCTAATATCCACCAACCCTGTTCCCAATCCGTATAAGCGTAAGAGTCCAATCTTATTGAAGGGGGAAATTCCATCGCCTGCCAACCCTCCTTCGGGATGTAAATTCCATACACGCTGTCCGCTTGCTACTGAACGGTGTAAAAAAGAGGTTCCGCTATTAAGAGAGGTTGGGTCTGGTCACTTGGCTGCCTGCCATTACCCACTGTAAAAGACTATTTGCTATTGGTAATCCAATCTGTCTACCTATAATAGACGGAATATTCAAATAATATTAAGTTAGGAGAGTTAAACATGTCAGAAACTGTACAAAAAGTTCAAACGAAAACAAAACCATACAACGGGTATAAGTCGTTCCAGTACCTTGAACCTGGGGAGGATTACAAGCCATACAAGCTGGCGAAGGAAATCGGCCGGGTTGAACCGTTCACTTATCCCCTTTCGGAGGAACAGGAAAAGGAAGTTCAGGTCATCCTTGAAGATGAATTAATTATTTCTCTTCATGAGCATACCTTTGTTTGTCCCGAGAATGTAGGGGAAATCTTCGAGTTTCGCCGCCAGGGCCGTGATTGGACTGGATATGAGGGTTTAAGTGTTTCCGGTCTGGATGTTGTTTTCGAAAACTATATGGATGGAACAGCGATGATTACCTCGAACGCGGGATGGAAATGGAACGATGTGATCCATGATCTTGGAATCCGCTATAGCGACTTTGCTCATCAAGACCTTGTAATCAGAGCCGACACAATTGAAGATATTTACCGCTCAAAACGTGAAGGCAAAATTGCATTTGTCACATCACTTGAGTCAGCAACACAAATCGAAAATGAAATCGACCGCGTCGATGTCCTGTACGGCCTAGGAGTCAGGGTGATGGGAATTGCCTACTCCGAAGCGAATGCTCTTGGTTCCGGCCTGAAGGAAAAGAACGATTCCGGACTGACAGTGTTCGGCCACAAAGTCGTAAAACGTATGAACAAGCTTGGCATGACCATTGATGTTTCCCACTGTGGTGATAAAACAGCAATGGATGTTATTGAAGCGAGTGAGAAACCAATCTTTATTACCCACGTTGGATCGAGGGCACTTTGGAATACCAACCGAATGAAACCTGATTATGTATTTGAAGCATGTGCTGCCAAAGGCGGAGTGATTGGTATTGAAGCGGCGCCGCATACAACACTGACTGCTAATCATCCGGAGCATTCAATCGAATCAGTCATGGAGCATTTCGAGCATGTTGTGAAGCTTGTTGGAATCGATCATGTCGCATTCGGTCTTGATACTCTATACGGAGACCATGTGGGTCTGCATCATGTATTTGCTAACGCCTTATCAATCGGTGAATCGCATGCCGGTGTTGATTTTGAAGAAGTGAGCTATGTGAAAGGGCTTGAAAATCCTTCTGAAGCCTATCCGAACGTTGTTCGTTGGCTTGTCAATAAAGGATACAGCCGCGAAGACATCAGGAAGGTCATGGGTGAAAACATCATGCGTGTCCTGAAGGAAACATGGGTGAAATAATTAATCGGAAAATTGGGGGAGTTCCAATATGAAAAGAAATTGGTTTAAGTATGTTGGCGTTATAACAATAATTTTTATGCTGCTTATTTCATCTGCTTGCTCTTCCGATGAGGCATCAAGCAGCACAGGGAAAAACTCGACAGGGGAGCCGAAAAAAGGCGGGACCGTCACCTCTCCGATTGTAGGGGATCCCATTTTCAATCCTTGGCATCCGAACGCATATGCTGAATCGAATGTTGTCAATCGCATCATCTTTTCCGGTCTGACAAAGCCAGGAAAAGATAATGCTCCATCACCGAGCCTTGCCACCGAATGGAGCGCTTCTGAAGACGGCCTTGTATGGACGTTTAAGCTCCGTGAAGGAGTCAAATGGCATGACGGTGAACCGTTTACTGCAGAGGACGTTGCGTTCACCTTTAACGATATTGTCTTGAATAAAGAGTTGGGCTCAAATGGAGCTTCAAACTATAAAGCTGTTGATAATGTAAAAGTTGTTAATGACCATATAGTAGAATTTCATTTAAAAAACCCATGGGCAGCATTGCCTGCTTACCTTGGTTTCAATTCGGAAATTATTCCCAAGCATAAATTTGAGGGCCAAAATCCATGGGAACTTACTTCTTTTAATAAGGAAAAGCCTGTTGGAACCGGGCCGTTCAAGGTTGGTACGTATATTTCCGGACAAAGCGTCGAGCTTATCCCGAACGAAGATTTCTTCGGAGGCGCGCCACATCTTGATAAGTTTGTTTACAAAATCCTTGCTGAAAAGAATACCCATGTTGCCCAGGCACTGAGCAATGAGCTTGATATCTTTGTACTTGAAGATAAGGCTTCTCTGGAGCGGATTAAGCAATCGAAAAACCTTGAAGTGCTGCCTTCCGACGCAAACAGGTATTTCTGGATTTCCTTAAACCAGGAGAATCCCATGTTCACAGACCTTAAAGTTCGACAGGCATTCTTACATGCCATTGACCGCCAGGCGATTATTGACTCGGTCTTAAAAGGCTTCGGTAAAATCGCTGATGCAGCGATCACGCCGCAATTGAGCACCTATTATACTGATGATGTAAAGCGGTATGATTACGACCCGGCAAAGGCAAAGGCCCTATTTGAAGAAGCCGGCTGGAAAGATTCAAATGGCGATGGCATCCTTGACAAAGATGGAAAACCATTCAAGTTTGAATTTGACATCGGTATTCAAGGCGACCTTGAACCTATAGCTCAAATGGTTCAGCAGTATCTGAAGGAAGTTGGACTTGATGTGAAGCTGAACACACTTGAGTGGAATGCGATGATTCAGAAGAATATTATTGAACGCGACTTTGACATGATTCTGAACTGGTGGGCATACCCAGCAGATCCGGATGTTTACGCGCAGTACCATTCCTCCAATGCTGGCAAAGGTAATAATATACCGGGTTATAAGGATGCTAAGCTTGACGAGTTACTTGTAAAAGGTCAGCAGACAAGCGACCCTGCCGCGCGTGGCGAGGTCTATAAGGAAATGCAACAATATATGGCTGAAAATTTGCCATATCTGTACCTCTGGTACCCTGAAGAAATCCAAATCCGCAACAAGAAGCTGAAAGGCGTACCTGACATGTACTTCGGCGGAGCCCTGCACTATGTCAACGAGTGGTATATTCAACAATAAACGATAGCAAGCGTGCTGGTGCCGATTGCCGCTCATTGCGGCAATCGCAGCCTTTTTAATGAAAGGGGGCATTACGGGATGGTCAATTTCATCATCAATCGCCTATGGCAAAGTGTTATTTTGATGCTGATCGTCACGGCGATAACATTCTTCTTAATCAACCTCGCACCGGGAGGTCCGGCTTCCTTGATGAGGATGGACGCTACGGCTGAAGAGAGGGAAGCCTTGACAAAACAGATGGGGCTCGACCAACCGGTAATCGTCCGTTACGGCAAATGGCTAGCAGAATCACTGCAGGGGAACTTCGGCCAATCGCTGACAAGCGGACAGCCAGTCATCCAACGGGTAGGAGAACGATTTCCGCATACAGTCGAGCTGGCTATTTATACGCTTATCTTTTCGGTGGCAGCCGGGGTCGTTCTGGGAATCATTTCTGCAATTCGGCGCAATAGCGCCGCAGATTATTCAATAAACTTCTTTTCAGCTATCGGGCTGTCGGTTCCCGCATTCTGGCTGGCTATTATGCTGATTTACTTGTTCTCCGTTGTCCTCCAATGGCTTCCTTCGTCCGGAGTCGGAGACGGCACAGGAGCGCAGAAGTGGAAATATCTAATTATGCCGGTATTAATTTTATCAACAACAACCCTGCCGACGATTGTAAGGTTTACAAGGTCTTCCATGCTAGAGGTTATCTCACAGAATTTTGTGCGGACCGCCCGGGCAAAAGGTGCAAAGGAAAGGACTGTTATCTATTCGCATGCATTGCGGAATGCACTCATTCCAGTCGTGACAATTATTGGGGTGCTTATTCCACGCCTTCTTGGCGGTGCTGTCATTACTGAAACAGTGTTCGGCTGGCCCGGAATGGGCAGGCTTATTGTAGAGGCAGCCCAGGGACGTGACTACAACCTTGTCATGGGTGTGACTGTTATTGTTACCTTTATTGTCATCGTTTCAAACTTCCTGGTCGATATTGTGTATTCCAGGATTGATCCCCGTGTCAAAAACTTTTAAGGAGTGGAGGTGGGACCATTGTCATCAATCCCTGTACATAATTCAGGCGACGTGATTGTCAACAAAAGCAGGCCAAGGGTTAAAAGGAGAAGCGTCCTATCCCGTCTCCTGCAAAATAAGATTGCCCTTATAGCACTTATTTTTTTATTGTTAGTTCATTTGATGGTATTCCTTGGTCCGATCTTTTGGACGATCAGCCCGGAAAAAATTAACCCTGCTGCTACCTTAGCGCCTTGGACAGCTCAACATCCGTTAGGAACAGACGACCTTGGCAGGGATGTTCTGAGCCGGATGCTTCACGGCGGCAGAATTACACTGCTTGTTGGTTTTACCGCAATGGTTGTGACGATTTTGGTAGGAGGGATTGTCGGGGCGTTTGCCGGATACTTTGGCCGTTGGATTGAGGCTATCTTGATGCGCGTAACGGAAGCGTTAATGGCAATCCCGAACTTTTTCCTTGCCCTTGTGGCTTTGACTGTATTAGGAAAAAGCCCTGTTATGATTGTCCTCGTTATTGCATTCACGTCATGGATGGAAATCGCCAGGGTCGTATATGGAGAAACAATGAAATGGAAGGCGCAGGAGTTTGTGGAAGCTTCAGTTGCGTCAGGCGCAACTCATTTACGGACCCTTTTTGCCCATGTCATTCCACAGGTTATCCCGACCATCATAGTTTCCTGTACACTCGGAATTGCCTGGTCCATTTTGACCGAAAGTGCGATCAGTTATCTTGGATTGGGCATCCAGCCTCCGACCCCGACTTGGGGAAATATGCTGCAAAATGCACAGCAATATATTTGGACCGCCCCGGTTCTTGGCGTCCTGCCTGGGCTGGCAATCACCTTGGTCGTTCTGGCTTATAACTTTCTTGGCGATGGGCTTAGAGATGCGCTTGATCCAAAGCATATTAAAAAATAAGGGGTGGTACCATGATTGCTGAGATTAATGGCTGTAAGATATATTACGAAGTTCACGGTAATGAAAACGGACATCCGATTTTCTTTATTCACGGCGGACCGGGGCTGGGGGATTGCCGCGCTGATGTAGCGACATTTGCTCCGCTTGGAGAACATTTCCGGCTTGTTTTCATCGACATGAGAGGTTCGGGCAGATCAGAGGAGAAACCGCCCTATACCCATGAACAATGGACCGATGATATTGACCAGTTACGACAATTACTTGGATTTGATAAAATCACCATCCATGGCTCCTCGTATGGTGGGTTCATATCGCTGGAATATGCGTTAAAGTACCAGTGCCATCTAGAACATGCCTTCTTGAATGTCACTTCTGCAAACAATGACCATCATTACGCAGCCATCGAGAATGCAATGAATAGCAATCTTCCTGGAATTGACAGGGATATGCTCGACCGGCTTTTTAATGGAAGAGTTTCTTCCAACGAGGAGTTCAAAGAGATGTATACAGCGATTTTGCCATTGTATGCAGCCGTTGAATTTGATCCCGTCGCAGCGCAAAAGAAGCTGGATTCCATTCATTATCATTACGCTACGCACAATGCAGCCTTCAGCGAAAACCTGCCTGCCTATGATGTGCGGAGCAGACTGGGGGAAATCCAAGTCCCGGTCATGGTTACCGGCGGACGGCTTGACTGGATTGTCCCGGCTGATAATGCTGAGGAAATTGCAGCGGGAATTTCGAAATCTAAACTGGTCATTTTTGAAAAGAACGGCCATTCCCTCGTCCGGGAAGAAAGTGCCAAGTATATTGCGCTAGTCAGAGAGTTTATTAATGAGCATACGGGCCGGAAGGAGGAACTACATAATGTATAAAACAATCAATGGCTGTAAGATTTATTACGAGGTTCACGGAAAAGAGGATGGCGAGGCGATTTTTTTCATCCATGGCGGTCCTGGGATGGGCGACTGCCGGGGTGATATCAAGGCATTTTCCTCACTTGGGGATGAATACAAGCTTGTCTTCCTTGATATGAGGGGCTCCGGACGCTCTGAGGAAAAGCCGCCATATACCCATGAACAATGGACAGCAGACATCGAGGGGCTTAGAAAACAGTTGGGCCTCGGAAAAATAAAAATGCTTGGCGGCTCTTATGGTGGATTTCTGACACTTGAGTATGCTTTGCGCTATGGAGAAAATCTCACCCATATCATTTTGCGGGATACAGCCCCAAGCTGCAATTACAATGACGAATCCACCGAGCGGGCATTAAAGAGCAACTTGCCTGGAATCAATGAAGATATGCTGAATCGCCTGTTCTGTGGCCAGGTCCGCTCCGATGAGGAATTCAAGGAAATGTTCGCAGCCATCCAGCCGCTGTACACTGTCAAATGGGATGAGGAAAAAGCAAAACAGCGCCTTGATTCAATTTTCTTCCATTATGAAACTCATAACTACGCTTTTAGCGTAAACCAACCGGCATACAACATTACCGAAAGGTTAAAAACTATTCAGGTGCCGGTACTCGTGACAGTCGGCAGACACGACTGGATCACTCCAGTTGTCGCCTCCGAAGACATTCACAGAGAACTCCCTAACTCAAAGCTTGTCATCTTTGAAAACAGCGGCCACTCTCCGCATCTTGAGGAAAATGACGAGTATGTAAAGCTAGTTAGAGAGTTTATAAGTGTGGAGATCAATGTTGCTGAGACTGAAATAACAGGTGTTTAAAATGGTGGTGATTTCCCACTCAATTTTTCTTGTTTTACAGTTTGGTTATTAACCATCTGCATTGCAAAGAGGATGATGTAGATTAGTTGATTATAGTGAAATGAAACCCGTCGGCGAATTGTGCTTGGCGGGTTTTGCTATTGGGTGAGTACACCAAAGTAGTAATACTAATAAATTTCCGACGCTATTTATGAAGTAATAGCAGAAGTAGAAAATTTATTATCGAGACATTTAATGAAGAAATAATAAAGAAAACCGATTTACAATAGTCTTTAAGTTGAACATCTTTGCTTTATTTCATAGAGAATTCACTATATAGGAAAATGTAAGAGTTAAAGCTGAGTTATGATAAATATTTATGATCCAATTAAGAGAGTAATCGAACAATTGTGTTAGTTAGATATAATTACCCCGGTCCTTTTTCCTGTAACGGAGAGATAATTGGCTTTCTACCGTGTTTTTGAGAAAATGCCTCTTATAAAAAACGGGATATATGTCCCTAGGAACCCTCGTACCCTATTGTTATAATGCGGGGTGTAGGATGAAAATATATTTCGCATGTTACTGACTTGATCAGGCAGGGCGGCGCTTTGTATGGAGGATTTTTCCTTCTTGCATTGTGTTGCCCTGCTTTTTTATCGGGATGTGGAAGCGGTTGCTCGTCTTCTGAAACTGGCAGGAGTTGGAGCATTACGGAGTATGGGGTTCGTTCTTGAATGTTCGAAAATGATAACGGGAGAGGTGGTAAACAAGGAGTGGAACGCATGAGATACACACACTAAAGGAGGAATTCCAAATGAAGAAAAGTGTTACCTTTTGGAAAAAGGCGCTCGTTCTTTCTACGAGTCTATTATTAAGTGTTCCAATTTTGCAAGGAGGGAATAAAGCCTCAGCAGCCGACAATGCCATCCAATCGATTAACCCAACGCCGCAAGAGGTTAAAGTGTCGGGTAATGGTTTCCCGCTTACCCCGAAAGTAGGTATTGTTACTGGGGAAAATACGGATGAACAAGCCGTTAAAGAAGTGGTCGAAGCGCTGGAAAAGGCCGAGGTAAAGAAAGTTATCCGATATAACGATCAGGAAAAGTACACGACTCCTGTTACGGTCTGGATTGGCGGCCCTTCGGAAAATGAAGCAGTCACCGATGTATTGAAACAAATGGGTGTTGAGAGCCCGGAAGCATTAAAGAGCGAAGGTTATGTCCTCGCATCGAGTACGAAGGGGAAGAAACAGATTGTCCTCGCTGGAAAGGATCAGACCGGAACCTATTATGCCGCGAAGTCGTTTTCCCAATTGATCCAGGAACGAGAAGGCAATGATTGGTTCCCGCAGGCACAAATCCGTGACTGGCCTGAAATGCCGATCCGCGGTTCAATTGAAGGATTTTATGGCCCGCCTTGGACCCATGAAGACAGGCTCAATCAGCTGGAATTTTACGGCGACAATAAACTGAATACATATATTTATGCACCAAAGGACGACCCTTATCACCGTGAAAATTGGCGCGAACCGTATCCGGAAGAGGAATTGGCGCGCATAAAGGAACTCATTGATGAGGCTAGGGAGAATCATGTGAAATTCACTTTCTCTATATCACCTGGCCAGTCAATCTGTTATTCAGGGGATGAGGATTTTGCCTTGCTGAAAAAGAAGATGGATGCGGTATGGGACTTGGGCGTCCGCTCCTATGCGATTTTCCTTGACGATATTGCTTTGAGCTTAAATTGCCAGGAAGACCGGGATAAATTCGGAAATGATTCGCATCCGGTTGCTGCTGCACATGCGTACTTGCTGAATCGTTTTACGAAGGAGTTTATTGAAACTCATGAAGGCGCCGAGAGATTGATTACCGTTCCAACCGACTATACCGGCAATGGGCCAACCCCTTACCGGGATCGGTTTGCCGAGTTGCTCGACAAGGATACGGTTGTAATGTGGACAGGCCAAAAGGTTGTTTCGGAAGAAGTGACTTCTGAAGAAGCTGACGAGGTTTACGGAGTCTTCAAGCATGATATGTTGCTTTGGGACAATTATCCGGTAAACGATTTTGACCGCAATAGCTTGTTCCTCGGCCCAATTGTAGGCCGCGATGCTGATTTAGCCGAGCATAAGGTGGTTGGATTGACGGCAAATCCAATGAACGAAGCAGAAGCTTCCAAAATACCTTTGTACACGATTGCTGATTATACATGGAACCCTGCTGCCTACAATCCGGCAGAATCTTGGGAACGCAGCATTCAAAACTTTGGCGGGGAAGCTGCCGAAACACTTAAGACGGTTGCCGCAAATATGTATTCTTCACCAATCAATAAGACAGAATCGCTTACCCTGACACCATTGATTGATTCGTTCTGGAAGGCGTATGTCGCTGGTAACGCGGATGAAGCGGCAGAACAGTTGATTGCCGAATTTAAAAAGTTTCAACAAGCTCCAGCTAAACTTCAGCAGGAGATGGACAATAAAAAGTTCCTTCAGGAAATCGAGCCTTATTTGGAGAAGTTAGAGATTTATGGGAAGGCCGGTGAAGCAGCGGTTCAATACGCCATGGCGCAAAAGAATGGACATGCCGGCGAGGCAGCTGGATACAGGGAGCAGCTGATTGCCTTGTTCAATCAATCCGAGCAAATTCCGCAAAAAGTGGGGCAAGGGGTTATCAAACCTTTCTTGGTGAAGAGTGCCTTAGGAGTGCCGCCGTTGGAACTTACGCTTCAGCAGGTCATTGACCAGTTCTGGAAAACGTATGACGGCGAAGGGGGCAGCCTGGAAGCCGCTCGGTTAGCCACGGAGTTTAAAGAGCTGCAGAAAATTTCCGATAATATCCGCAATGACATTAATGATGAGACATTTTTAAAGGCTATCGATCCTTACCTGCAAAACCTCAGCGTTTATGGTGAAGCTGGCGAGGTTGCGGTCGACTTTTTAATGGCAGAGAAAAACGGCCAGTCAGATGAAGCAGCTTCTTATAAGGAACGCTTAAAAACTCTAATGATGAAGGCGTATAAGCAGCCGCAGGAAATTGGCAATGAGGTCATTAAGCCGTTTTTGATTGAAAGTATGTGGCGTGACCGCGGTGTCATCGATTACCGCATGTTGGACGGAGTCAACAAAGGACGCGGAGGCGGTCAATTGATTCAATATACGCCTGCATATGGACCGACAACAAGGACGAACCCTTGGGGATATGAAATCACGGTAGAGGAAGGCAAGGTCGTAAAAAGAGGTGGCAATAATTCTGCCATCCCTGAGAACGGCTATGTCCTCAGCATCCACGCGGATGACTGGCTGCGGGATAATACCACCATTGGGACTGCAATTGTAATCGAAGACGGTGTTGTGCTCATTATTTCCCCTGAAAAAGCAAACTAGCAACTAATGCAATGCGCGAAAACCGGGAGGACAGGTTCCTGTTCCTTCCCGGTTTTTCTTGTTTCGCAGATTGGGATTTCACCGCCTTGACTGTAGTAGTATGATCGGAATTCCTGTTCTGGAAGGAAATCAGATAGGATTAACCGTTTGCCAGATGCTTGCCAGGATGGCGGGAGCCTAGGGGAGGCTTTGGTGCGGAAGGATACAAAAGGTTTTTATTTTGCAGGGAGTGGTTGGGCTTTTGTTGTCTGGCCTGCTTTTACATTTTTTCTATTGGGGCGTCCTTGTTATAATGGGGTTTAGAAGCCAAGTGTCGGGAAGTGATGAGATGAAAATTCAGTGTACGAAGAAGTTGTTGGAGAAGCTGGATGTTGAGCTGGCCCCGGTGGAGATGGAGGAGGATTCGCTGTTTTCGTGGCATGCGAATCTGATTACGGTCAACCGGAGAAATGCGGTTGTGGTGGTGAATGATAAGAATCGCTATGCGGTGATATTGCACGGGCTGAAGGCGAAGGATTTCAAGAAGCTCGGTGAACTTGCGGTGTTGGGGATCCGGGAAGCGTTCAGGGATGCGGGGATTAAGGAAGAAGTTATTGAGGCTTATTTCAGTGCGGCCGGGGAGCGTGCTTTTGGGAAAACAAAGGACCGGAAGTTAGTGGCGAGGCTGAATAAGGCTTGTGAAAATGTGGGTTACATTGAGGAAAGGTATCCGCTGGAGGGGATGTTCCCTGCGGATTTGACGAGATGGGTGAACGGGCTGCTTGCCGGTGATGGGAAAAGCTACATTTATCCTGATCAAGAAATGTATCAGGACCTTGAGGAGTTTTCAGGCGGGCCGGTTTTCGGGACGCGGGCTGTGCAGCTGAAAATGACGCTTGCGCTGGAGGAATATCGGCTTTGGCGAAGAGTGATTGTGCCACTCAACCGGACTTTTCCTGATTTGCATGAGATCATTCAGGCGGCATTCGGGTGGAAGGATTATCATCTTCATGAGTTCAATTTGTATGACGGTCCGGCGCCAAAGGATGTTTCGTTACGGTTTAGGGAGAAGGCGAAGCCGTTTCTGAATCTTGTTTGTTCCGAGGAGGCTTTTGCCTATCCTGTTGGTGATGTGGAGATGAAGATGGAAACGGGCATTCGGTTGTCTGACTATCTTCCGGCTAGCGAGTCGCTTGCCTATCGGTACGATTTTGGTGATGATTGGCTGCATATCATTGAGGTGGAAGAAGTGATTGATGAGTATGACAAGCCACAACCGATCTGCGTTGATGGGGAAGGGAATACGCCTCCGGAGGATGTCGGCGGGGAAGGCGGATATGCGGAGTTTCTCAGGATTGTTGCCGATCGGGATGACCCTGAACACGAGCATTTACTTGAGTGGGGAAGAATGCAGGGGTATAAGCCGTTTGAGATTGATGGTGTGAATCGGCGGTTGAAGCGGTTGTGATGCAGTGGGGCGGTTCTGTTGCTTCTTTCGTGTGGCGAAGGCAGCGGTGGGGGCGACCCTATGCTTTTGTGTGTCTGTAAATGGCGACTTAGCGCCCGGGCAGCGGAGGAGGTGCGGTTGTTCGGGCAGTAAACGGCTACTTAGAGCCCGAACGGCGGAGGGCAGATGGTCCTTCGGGCAGTAAACGGCGACTTAGAGCCCGAACGGCGGAGGGCAGATGGTCCTTCGGGCAGTAAACGGCGACTTAGAGCCCGAACGGCGGAGAGCAGATGGTCCTTCGGGCAGTAAAAGGTGATTTAGAGCCCGAACAGCGGAGAGCAGATGGTCCTTCGGGCAGTAAACGGCGACTTAGAGCCCGAACAGCGGTAGGCAGATGGTCCTTCGGGCAGTAAAGGACGACTTAGTGCCCGAACGGCGGAGGGCAGGTGGTCGTTCGGGCTGTAAAAGAAGAAACACTGGATGCAACCGTAAACGCAATAGCCGACGGATTGATTTCAAAAGCAAAAATAAGCTTTTGGGACACCTTACCTGAACAAAAGAACAGGGCGGCTGAAGAATAAGCGGAAATTAAGAAATACAACTTTTACGAATACACAATGGCTAGATTGAATAGCGTCCCTGTTAGAACTGCTGACCCGGTTCTGAAGTGGGCGTTTTTTATTTGTTTTGCTTTTGCCAGGCACTGTGCCTGGAGGATGGATGGCGAACTACTGGGTATTTTCTGTCTGCCTGTGAAAGGTGGGCTCTTGGTAAAGGGGCCAATTCCCACTAAAAACTCTTGCATTTTCCTTCTTTTCAAAAAATGGTGAATCTAGTATTGTTTGGATATGGGGATGGGTGAAGACTATGCTGAATCTTAGTACGCAGAAGAGATTGTTACTTATGTTTTTAGTTGTGGCGCTGATTCCGCTGCTGACGTTAGGGATTATTTCGTATGATCAGTCTTCTAAAGTGGTGAATGGCAAGCTGTCGAATTATAATCATTTTGCCGGGGAGAAGATTAAGACGCAGCTGGATCAAATCTTGGAGGATATGTATTTCAGCGCGGCGGAAATCGAGCAGTATTTGGTGGATAGTACGTCTGTTAATTTGCAGCACCAGGAGCCGAAAACGTATGAGGACTTTAAAGAAGTGGATAATATGCAGAGGCTGCTGCAGGCGCATAAGAAGTCTAATATCCGCGGTATCTATATCATTACCTCGTCAGGCTTTTATTATGGCGATTACGATTTTAAAATAAATGAATTTAAAAGGCAGGATATATGGAAAAGGACGGCCCAGAGCGGCCATTCGGAAATGGGGATTTATGAGCCGAGCCATCTGAAAAACAACCAGATTGAGCATGTCCTTGGTTTAATTGTACCTTTGGAAATTTCCTACGGTGTGTTAAATAATAGCTATCTGTTAATTGAAACGGATATTGACGATGTATACGACTTGATGGGGGTACTGGAAAAGGATCTCCAATCGAGAATCACGATTCGGAATGAAATGGGTGAGCCGCTCTATCATTCGAAGAGTGCTGAGTCGGACACGGCCGACGATATTCTCTGGAAGGAGAATACGAGTATCAATAATTGGGAGGTTGAAATCCGTGTGCCGCGCGACAAATTCTATCAATCTTCCCAAGTTATCTTGAAAATGGTTTCGATTGGCATTTTTATCGCGTTTATCCTCGCCCTTATTCTTTCGTATGTGTTTTCCACTCAATTTACTAGGCGGATTTTCGAGTTGAAACTAGCTATTGATGAAGTGAGCAAGGGGATTTTCGATACGAAGTTATTGGCGGATGGCCAGAAGGATGAAATCGGCAAGCTTGGCAGTCATTTCAACCGGATGGTTGAAAAAATTAAGCAATTGATGGAAGAGGTAAGGGAGAAAGAATCTACGAAGCGCGAAGCAGAAATGAAAGCGGTTCATTATCAAATAAATCCGCATCTTCTGTTTAACACATTGAATACGATCCAATGGAAAGCGCGGATGGATGGGAATGCGGAGATCGGCCGGATGCTCGTTCATTTAATGAAGGTGCTGGAAAAGAACTTGGATTGTACGATTGAGCTGATTCCGTTGAAAGAGGAGCTGCAGTCGCTTGAGCATTTCTTTGCAATTCAGGAGCTGCGGTATGGAAAAAACTTTTCCTTTTCATTAAAAATGGACGGGCAGCTTGAAAAAGGGCTGATTCCTAGAATGACCCTGCAGCCGATGCTCGAAAATATTTTTTTCCATGGATTCGAGGATGGGACGGGGACTATCGGCCTCGAGGTAACAGAGAGTTCTTCCTATTTCAGACTTGTTTTAAAGGACGATGGAAAAGGAATTCCTCCGGAAAAGCTGGGAGCGTTATTTACACGGCCAAGTGGGAAAGGCCGCGGCGGGATCGGCTTGTATAATGTGAGGCAAAAGTTTTATATCCATTATGGGACCGATTTTCACATCAATACGGATTCCGTGGTTGGGACAGGAACCACGATTTCGATAACTTGGCCAAAAAGGTGGGCGGATGAGGATGACGAGAGCAGCGATCAAAGTGTTGATTGTGGATGATGATACGATTGTGCGCCGAGGACTGGCGGCGACAGTCGATTGGGCAAGGTTTGGGATGTTTGTTGTCGGCGAGGCGCCCAATGGGAAGCGGGGCTGGGAGGAATTTTTGCGCCATGAACCGGATGTGGTCATTACCGATATCGTTATGCCGGAGGAGAATGGGCTCGAGTTCTCACGGAAAGTAAAAGCGAGCAGGCCGCGGACGAAAATTCTTTTGCTCAGCTGCCATAAGGATTTTGAGTATGCCCAGGCCGGGTTGAAGCTTGGAGCTTCCGGTTATTTATTGAAAACAACGTTTGAGGATGAAGAACTAAACCATTTCCTGGCCGCTTTTCAAACCGAACTTACAGAAATTGCGCCAAAGGCAGAACCGGACTTTTCTGATCAGCCGAAGGTGATTCAGCAGGCGGCAGAGTATATAATCAGAAATTTATCAAACCCGATGACCGTAGAGGATATTGCTGATGAGGTAGGAATGAGCAGAAGCCATTTAAGCACGTTATTTAAGAAAAAATTGGGCTGCGGCATCCATTCCTTTATTGAGGCGAAACGACTTCAACTGGCAAAACAGCTTTTAAAGGAATCGGACGTGAATATCCAGGAGGTTGGGGAGAGGGTCGGAATCCAGGACGCCAAATATTTCAGCAAATGGTTTAAACGTTGCACTGGTATTCCTCCCTCTGATTACCGAAACGAACAAAAAGGCAAGAATTAGCTAACAAAAAGACGATATTCGGAAAAACCAGAGAAATTTGCACGAAAATTCAAACAAATAGAAGTTTTTGACCGCTTCCGCGAAGATATACAATGGAAGCGGTTACTTTTTTAATAGTCAAAATTTTTTCTGAAAAGAGGGGTTTTATGAAAAAGAGGAATGGTTTGTTTTCGATGATAATTGTACTAGCTCTCCTGTTGGGCGCTTGCAGTTCGAACACTTCGTCCGGAGCGGAGAAAAAGGACGGAAAAACAGTTTTACGCTTCGCAACTTGGGACGCGGGGGAAACGCTCGAAATCCAGGAGAATATCGCAAAAGCTTTTGAAAAGGAAAACAAAGATGTAAAGGTGCAGGTCGAAGCTTACGGTGATGGATTTGACCAAAAGATTGCCGCTTCATTCGGAGCAAAAAATCCACCTGATGTAATGTATATGTGGGATTTTACAACGTACCACCAATCGCTTGAACCTCTTGATGGCTATACAGAAAAAGATTCCGACCTAAAGATGGAGGATTTTTATGAAGGGCTGTTCAACTATTCCAAGGTGGATGGAAAGCTATACGGGATGCCGGCCGGCTTCTCCACTATGGTTGTCTATTATAATAAAAAGCTATTTGACGAAGCAGGAATTCCTTATCCGCAAGATGGCTGGACATGGGATGAATTTAAAGAGACTGCCAAGAAGCTGACGGATAAAAGCAAAAAGCAATATGGCTTTGCTGTAACGTCCGAGCCAGATACATATGATTTGCAAGGCTTGGTTTGGAGCAACGGCGGCAGCTTTATTTCTGAAGACGGCAAGAAAATTGATGGAGTCATGAACAGCAAGGAAACGGTTGATGCGCTGCAAATGTACAGCGATATGGTGAAAGAGGGAATCGCTGTTTCGACTGGCGGGGCGAATCAGCAAAGTGCGAGTGAAATTTTCAAAGCGAATAAGCTCGGGATGCTAGTAAATGGTGTTTGGTCGGTCCAAAGCTATAAGGATGCAAAGGTCGACTTTGGAACGGTGATGATGCCATCGTTTGGTTCCAAGCCTGTAAAAGGATTGATTAACTCGTCATCAATTTCAATCGCGAAGGATTCCAAGAAGAAAGAACTAGCCTGGAAGTTCGTGAAGTTCTATTCTTCCGCTGAGGCAATCAAGATGAGGACAGCCGACCTGCCAGTAAGGAAAAGTGTCGTGGATGAAACGAAAGTGACGGAAGATCCATTGTACAAGCCATTCTACACCATGCTTGAAAAAGCGGACAATGCACCGGCATTCCTTCTGAATAAGAATTGGAACGAAGTAAACCGCAACCTATCCGCGGCAATCAACGCATCGATGATTGGACAAGATACAAAGCCGATGCTCGATAAAGCTGTAAAGGATTCGCAAAAATATTTGTCTAAATAATTTGTTAGGGCTCCACAAATCTTTAGTCATTGTGGAGCCTTCCTAAAATGGCAGGAGGAGGCATTCGATGAAATCCGGCTTAAGTATTGGCACCGCACCCTCGGCACTTCAGATAAAGAAGCCAAGAAAATGGGGCCAAATGGCTCCCTATCTGTTTATCGCCCCGTGGATCATTGGTTTTGTCGTATTTACGATCGGGCCGCTATTGTTTTCATTGGTGATTAGTTTTTATGATTGGCCTATTGTCGGGGAAGTGCAATTTGTTGGGCTTTCCAACTATATTACGATGTTCACGGATGACCCGCTGTTTTGGCATTCCTTATGGGTCACGGTGAAGTATGCGATGGTTTTTGTTCCATTGAATATTATCCTGGCGTTATTGCTGGCGGTTTTGCTGAATCAAAAGGTAAAGGGAAGTTCACTGTTCCGGACGTTTTTCTATGTTCCTTCCGTTATTTCCGGGGTTGCGCTGGCGATGATCTGGGGGACGGTTTTCGATGGCGAATACGGAATATTAAACTACTTGCTTTCTTTCATTGGTATTGAGGGGCCGGGATGGCTAAGTGATGCCAACTGGGCGCTGGCGGCGATGGTTATTGCTAGTCTTTGGGGCCAGGGGACAATGATGCTGATTTTCCTGGCGGGTTTGAAAAACATCCCCACAGATCTATATGAGGCGGCGGAAATTGATGGGGCCGGGAAGCTTTATAAATTTTTCAAAATCACAATTCCATTATTATCGCCGACGATTCTTTTTAATTTAATCATGACGATTATCGGTGCGTTCCAAACACTGACGCTCGCGCTCGTGTTGACTGGCGGCGGACCGATGCAGTCGACGTATTTCTATGCAATGTATGTGTATGAGAATGCGTTTAAATATTTCAAGATGGGTTATTCTTCGGCAAACGCGTGGGTCATGTTCATCATTGTCCTGGCTTTAACGATGCTAGTTTTTAAATCATCGAGCATGTGGGTGTTTTACGAAAATGAAGTAAAAAATAAAGAAAAATAAGGAGGTGCCGATTCCGGATGAAAGTACAAATGCGAATCCAAAAAAGCATTGTATATGGTTTGTTGATTGCCCTATCGCTATTATTTCTTTTGCCGTTTTTTTGGATGATGATGACCGCTTTGAAGGGCCCGGAGGAACTTAGCATGTATCCGCCAAAATTCTTTCCGTCTGAGTGGCATTTCGAGAACTTCGCCAAGGCATGGAACAGTCAGCCATTCAATCTTTTCCTGTTGAATAGTGTGATTGTCACCGTGATGACGACGCTTGGGCAGATTATTTCATCGACTTTAGTCGCGTACGGTTTTGCGCGGTTTCAATTTAAAGGGCGGGATACGCTGTTCATTATTTTGCTTGCGACGATGATGATTCCGTGGGAAGTCACGATGATTCCGCAATATATGGCATTTAATATGTTTGGCTGGATTAACACGCTGAAGGCGCTGATTGTTCCTTCGTGGTTCGGTTCCGCGTTTTATATTTTCCTGCTGCGGCAATTCATTATGTCGATTCCGAAAGAGCTGGATGAGGCGGCAAAAATTGACGGAGCGAATGTGTTCCAGATTTATTATAAAATTTATTTGCCGCTCGTGTGGCCAGTCATTGTGCTAATCGCGGTATTCAACATATTAGGCAGCTGGAATGATTATTTAGGGCCGCTGATTTTCTTGAATGACCAGAGCAAATATACGTTGACGCTGGGGTTGGCGCAGTTTAAAGGGGTTCATGATGTGGACACGAACGGTATCATGGCCGTGACGTTCCTGATTAGTATTATTCCGCTTGTGTTGTTCTTTTTGGCGCAAAAGAAAATTGTCGAGGGTGTGCAGACCACTGGTTTAAAATAATAGAGTGTATGGATGAATTTAGGTTCATCCATTTTTTTGCGAAATTCCCTTCTGAAATTAAGCCAAGGCTTCTTGGTGAATTTAGCTATAGGGCTTCGCTTTCAGCGGGGCGGCTTTCGTGAATATGAAAAGAAAGATTCAATTAGCTTATTTAACCGAAGAATTTAATAAGGAAGTGAATTCATGTTTGATATAAAAAAAATCCCTTTCAGCCGTTATGGTTCATTTATAACGATTTCGCCGAAGCATAGAAGGGGCGGTGATGGGGCGCTTTATATACGGAATATCCGGAACGGGGACAATGATTTTGGCGAAGTGTTCCGGATTGAGTTGGTGCGTGATGGCGAGCCGCTGTCCTATCAGCCTGAAATGGATCCGAGTTTGCTGCGCCTAAAAGCAGACGGAGGCTTTGCGGAATTTTGCATTACCGAAGCGCGGGTTCTGCAAATAAGGAGCGAAGGTGTCGGGGTTAGACTGACGGGGGTTACTGGTGCTTATGATTACGCTGCGCTTATTGGCGAGAATCACTGGGAAGTGAATCATTCGTCTCAGGAAATGCGCTATATGCTTAGGGCGGTTAAGGGGCGGATTGAGATGGATGCCCCGTTCAAGGAGCAGCGCTGTGAAAAAATCGTTGTTGATTTTCTACCTGATTCGCGGTCGGCGGAGATGGAATGTGTGCTGGAGGAGTATACAACCGTGTATCGGCCCCGTTCCTATGCTTCTTTTGCAGAGGGGCATAAGGCCGTAAAAAAAGAATTCGAGTCATGGATTGAACGTGTTCTGTCAGTGCCTGATGAGTTTGAGCGCGGGCGGGAGCTGGCTGGCTATATTACGTGGTCCTGCGTCGTTTCGCCTGAAGGAAAATTGACTAGGCCGGCGATGTACATGTCGAAAAACTGGATGACGAACATCTGGAGTTGGGACCATTGCTTCAATGCCATGGCTCTTGCAAAAAACTCACCAAAACTTGCCTGGGATCAGTTCATGATTTTCTTTGACCTGCAGGATGAGTCGGGGATGCTTCCGGACTTCGTCAACAATCGCTTTGAATTGTGGAATTTTACAAAGCCTCCGATCCATGGCTGGACGTTAAGGCGGATTATTGAACAGACCGATTATGTAAATACGGAGAAATTGCAGGAAGTTTATTTGCCGTTGGCGAAATGGACGCGTTGGTGGTTGGCGTATCAAGATAGTGATGGGGATGGAATCCCGCAATATAACCACGGGAATGATAGCGGCTGGGATAACAGTACGATTTTTCGCAAAGGAACTCCGGTGGAAAGTCCGGATTTGTGTTCGTTCTTAGTTTTGCAAATGGATATACTGGCGGAAATCGCGGAGAAACTGGGACGAGAAGATGAAGCTAGAAGGTGGAGGCTCGGATCAAAGGAATTGTTACTGAACATGATCGATCATTTCTGGGATGGCGAGAGGTTTGTGGCGAAAAAATCCGGCACGCATGAAGTGATTGAATCAGACAGCCTAGTACTCTATATACCTATTATTCTTGGGAAAAGGCTTCCGGCTGGGATTCTGGGAAAATTGGTGGATGGAATAAAAAATAAGGGCTTTTTAACAGAACATGGCCTGGCGACAGAACTGCCGTCCAGCCCGTTCTATAAAGAAGACGGCTACTGGCGCGGGCCGATTTGGGCGCCAACGACCTTGCTGGTTGTGGATGGACTGCTGTCGGCGGGGAAAAAAGAGCTGGCCCTTGAGATTGCCCGAAGGTTCTGTAAAATGGCAACAAAGTCCGGGATGGCGGAAAACTTCAATGCCTTAACCGGGGAGGGCCTGCGTGACCCAGCATTCACCTGGACATCCAGCGTATTCCTAATTCTCGGCCATTTACTCCAGGAAAATGAGAAGAATTAGTCTTAGATAAGAGTGGCCTTCTGTTACAAATGATGCAGGGGACGGTTCCGTTGCTTCTTTCGGGTGTCGAGAGAAGCGGTGGAATCGTCCCTTTGCTTCTTTCGGGCTGACTTAGAGCCCGTACAGCGATTAAGTCCGTATAATTGTGTAAAAGAAAAGGGTCACAATACGTGTTCCGTGATACAATGTTTTTCGACCAAGAAAACCACTATACGGAGGACACGATTATGACCCAAATTAATATTACTATAAACCTTGAGGATCTCAAAGGCAAAATCGAAAACAGTTCGTTAGAATCTCCCGTTAAAGCCTCTTTATCCCTTATTCTAAACTCTCTAATGGATAAGGAAAGGGATGAGTATATCAATGCCCTTCCTTACGAAAGAACGGAGGAACGCAAAGGTCAACGCAATGGCTTTTACTCACGTTCACTAATCACGGGGGTAGGTGGCCTGGAATTAAGGGTCCCCCGCACGAGGGATGGGGAATTTTCCACTTCCGTCTTTAAGAAATATGAGCGCTGGGAACAGGCCTTAATCCTGTCCATGATGGAGATGGTTGTGAATGGAGTCTCAACCCGAAAGGTATCCAAAATTGTCGAAGAGATATGCGGAAAAAAGGTCTCAAAATCATTTGTATCCGAATTAACCAAGGGGCTTGATCCCATCGTTAATGAGTGGAGAAACCGGCCCCTCAATGCCTTCTATTACCCATATATCATCGTTGATGCCATGTACATTAAAGTTCGTGAGAACGACAGGGTTGTTTCTAAAGGAGTTTATTTGGCATGTGGGATCAATGAGAAAGGAAACAGGGAAATTATTGGGCTACAGGTAAACCATGCTGAATCGACAGAAAACTGGTCGCTATTTTTTGATTACTTGAAATCGCGAGGCCTCCAATCACCTAAAATGGTCATTTCCGATGCTCATTCAGGCTTAGTAAAATCTATTAAACAATCTTTTCTTGGGACTTCATGGTAACGGTGTACGGTCCACTTCCTTCGAAACATCGTTGAGTCCCTCCCTAAAAAGAATACCCAGGCAGCTCGCGAAGAGCTGAAGGATATTTTTAGAACATCGCAGCTAAAAATTGCGCGTGAACTGAAAAAACAGTTTATAGACAAATACCACGATCAGAAAAGCTTTCAAAAGGCAATTAACGTTCTAGAGGAAGGTTTCGAAGACGCCATGCAGTTCCATTCCCGCCCCTTGATTCATCATAAGCATGTTAAGTCGACGAATATGCTGGAACGCTTGAACAGGGAAATAAGGAGAAGAGAAAGAGTCATTACGATATTTCCTCATGATCAATCCGCAATCAGGATCATTGGCTCAGTACTTATGCAAATTGAAGAGGGTTGGGATGGAAAGCCGTTCCTTAAGGACGCAAACCAGAATTAAAAAAAGCAGGAGAAATTTTTAAAAAACTTTCAGTCAGGAGAGGGGCTCCCCGCCCCTCCCCTGACTGAATATTCAAACATAAAACAAACCACTATATTGATTGACTAACATTGATTTTCTTTTTACACATAATAAAGGACTTGACTCGTACAGCAGTGGTCAGGTGATCCTTCGAGCTGTAAATGAAGACTTAGTGCCCGAACCGCGGTGGGCAAGTGGCCGTTCGGGCAGTAAATGGCGACTTAGAGCCCGAACAGCGGTGGGCAGGTGGTCCTTCGGGCAGTAAATGGCGACTTAGAGCCCGAACAGTGGTTGGCAGTTGGTCCTTCGGGCTGTAAAGGACGACTTAGAGCCCGAACCGCGGTGGGCAGGTGGTCCTTCGGGCAGTAAATGAGGACTTAGTGCCCGAGTGGCAGTGGGCAAGTGGCCGTTCGGGCAGTAAATGGCGACTTAGAGCCCGAACAGCGGTGGGGGTGCGGCCGTTCGGGCTCTAAAGAAAGTTATAGTCAATTTTGAAAAGCCGGCTGGATGGAGCGGAAGGCTTTGAGACTCTTAATCTATGTAGTTTTTAATAAGATGAGCTTAGTAGTGTGTATTCGTATGTAAATGGTTGATGCAGTTCAAGGGGTGCGATATCAGCGTCAATATACATGTAGCCGTTTTTTTGTTGGATGAGTAGGGCTTTCTTTAGCTGAAGAATACTCATTCCCGGGCGTTCTTTTAACATTTGTTCTAATGTGATTTCCATGCTAAGCCATCCTTTCGTTTATTGTGGTTAACACTATTATCACATTGTTTTCGTGCGAAATGACGCTATAATTGTTGCAGGGTGATGTCCAACTCTTGACAAATTTTTGTCTTTTTATTGGGAATTCGATTTTGCCAAAAGCTTTTAGAAATAGATAAGGAGCCAGACCTTTATTGGGATCTGAGCTCCTTATTAATCTTCTCAATTGGGAAACGCCTGCAGTTTTTTGCAACATTCTTATCAAGTTTGTTTATAAGGATTAAGCCGCCTCAAAAATACCGGCTAACACTAAATTAATTATAAAATACACAACAAACAAACCTAGGACGATGAATACTCCGCCCCAGCTTGAACCTCCCCGTTTGCGTAAAGCAGCTTCCTGTTCTTGCAAGTTATTAGGGAATTGGTTTTTAACATCCTCAATGTTTTTTTGTGCATGTAAATAATAATGGTAGTTTCCGGAAATCCCCAAAATGGCAGCAACGACTAAGCCTAATGTGTTATTTATTTTGTCCATAGCTGGATTGTTAATAATATACGAAATAATATCAAAAACTACAAAAGCGCCCAAAATGATTAACACGAGTTTGTACATTTTCCGGTAGCCCAGCCAGAACATCCCGGCTAAAAAGGCTGCCCAGTTCCAGCCCATATTGCTCCCTTTATTTTTTGGATTGTTCCATTTCCGCAAATAATAATCGGCCTTTTTTCCAACAAAAGTCCGTACTTCATGGTCGCCAGACACTGCATCCGATGATCTGTAGGAGACCCCTGTGTTTACGGCCACAACTGCTTTGCCGCATGATGGGCAAAATCTATCACCTTCCTCAATTTTTGCTCCACAATTAGAACAAAACATTCAATCACCCCCTTTTATGAATTTTATGCACTTTTTTACATATGCTTCCATATTAACACTATGAAACTAGTGTTTTCAATTTTAAAGTGCGGAAATTGCTGAATTGTGTAAAAGGTTGCGCTCGGGGGGGAATGATTTCTTATGTGGGAATTTTGAGTGTGAGGGAGGGGGCTGTTCCAGTGTTTCACTGTGATTGTATAGCTCCGAATACGGTATGAATTGGATGGAGGGTAAAGCATGCTGGCTTATTGCATAAAGGGCAAAGAAAAAAGAGAAATACCGGCCCAGAAAAACTCCGGAGCCGTTTTCATCCTTTTCTTTCCATATTGAAATTTTGTAAAAGCCAATTTTTATGTATGTACAGTACCGGCCAAAAAAAATCCCTTAAAACCTGTTTGCCTATCAGATATTTAAGTAGAGTCGTATTATCACTAAATATGAAGTGGGAAGAGGGGTTTGTCGTTACCGAACTATTCATTGGATCACTATAGAATTACTTTGCTTTTGGCTTTATTTTTTCTAGTTCTTTGATCGCTTTTTGAACTTCATTATCCATTTCGGCGGAAATCCTTTGTTTTTCGGCTTGGTTGTTTTCGAGCTTCATTTCCTTAATTAACTGGTCTGCATACTGTTGTAAGGCAATAATTCTTTTATTCTTTTCATCTTCCGTATACTGTTTTAACAGCTGAGCGGAGTTCTTCAGTTCCAATTGCAGTTCTTCCTTTAAACGAATCCTTTGTTTTACTTTTTCTTCTTCGATGGCTTTTTCAATTTCGCTTATGGACTCTTGTCCATTTTTATTAAACCAATTAGCCAAAAGAGAGTGAATATCCTGATCAGCATATGCAACTCCGATATTGCTAATAATGATGCAGCTCAAAAGCAGAACTCCAATCAGAAATTTTAAACTTAATTTGCTCTTTTTATTATTTTGGTCTTTCTGGAACATTTTGAAAGCCCTCCATCTTTACCATGAGGGCCTCTAAAGAATTGAGGCCCTCATGATAGGTTTAATAATCGGTGTTAATATTATCAATAACTGTAGCGTCGAGGTCTGCCTTGGCCTTATTTACGCGGTCTTGTGCTTCTTTAGAGATAAATTCTTGCTGTGCGGCTACTAATTCATCCTTTTTAGTAGATATTAAAGACCGAAGTTCCGCCATTTTCGCATCGATTGCATCTTTAATTTCCTGTGTTGTTGCTGAAGTTTCAGCATTCAATTGCTTTACTAAATCCTGTTTTGCATAATAAATCGAATCTTCCAAGGCTCTAATCGCATCAAATTCAACTGAAGCAAGTTGTGAATTCATGTCTACATAAGCATCCCACCCCTTGCTTTCTGTATGTGTTGTTAAATCACCGTATTTTTCGGATAATGTTTTTTCACCGGCACTGTTAATCGCAGTTTGAGCATCTGCAGAAATAGAATCGAATTGATCATCCATATAGGCTAATATTTCGGCCTTTTTGTTTTTTATGTCAATTAGATGCTTGTTCTTAGCAGCATTGATCTCTGCTTTGGCTGCGTTTTGTTTCTGGGTCTTCGTTGTATTGATGCTGTTTGTAGCCTCAGTTTTTAAAGCATTATACTCCTTGTAATACGCTTCAGCCTTCTCATTACCATATGCTGTTGTTTCTGACTGGATAAAAGCAGCTGACTTCACAAATTGTTTATCATACCATGCCTTTAGAACAACACCTGCATCTGTGTTGGCAAATGTTGCCCCTACTCCTGATAATAAACCTACCGTTACGACCCCTGTTACGACTTTTGTTTTAAGTGATTTCAAGATTAAACTCATCCTTTCGAATAATAGGTTATTTGTTCTAGACCTGATTAGGGTGGATTAATTTTATTCTTCGATTACTTCCAAAAGATCCGATAGAATAGCAATAGTATCCATTTTAATCTGAGCTGCTTCTCGTTCTTTAAGTTGTTCTTTATACTGTTTCATTTTCTGTTTATGCTGTATCGTTAACTGTTCTTTTGCTTCGTGTAGCTGTTGAATAGAATGGTCTTTATGTTCATTAATCGCTTTTTTTCCATTTCCTACTTCGTTTAATTTAAAATTTAATATTTGATTTTCAGCATTTTGTTTTTCGAGTTGCGTGTCTGTTGATAAGCTTATTATTGCTATCCCTGTTTTGCCTGATGTCTCGTCTTTTATCTCGTTGATTCGTTGGTCAAGAGATTGTTTAAACCAAGTCGGAATCGCTTCTCCACTGTTCGAAAAAGCATATGTAGTTCCTACTCCTGCCATCATAAGTGCAAAAAAACTAAGCGCTGCGATTCTCTTCATTTTCACCACCCTCCGCTCCTTTTTAGTCCAGATTGTTCTATATAGTGAACTTACAAGTTCATTATAATATACTAAAAAACTTAAATAAAATCGCATTTACTGCCAAATAGATCCAAAATGGGCGTGAAATAATAGTAAATCGCCAGTTTTCTCTTAAATGCTCATTATATCGTTCATTATATAAAACAAATAGAATTTAATAGAGAACGAAATAAATGCAAAAATTTTTTTGATAGTGAAAAAGCAGGCATGACAAATAGCCCCCACTATAGATGAGGGCTATAATTTGTCGCTTAGCTTTAGGAGATAACTTCATAGATTGTCCCTTGGTTAAGATCGGTTACTTTCATTGAGTTGTAGGTGCCCAGGTAGAGTTTGGTCTGGTTTTGGTTCGCACCGAGGCTGACGTAGTAGGCGGATTGGGAGCCGAATTGGTGGTCGATTTCGATTACTTCGTAGTCGTTTAGTTTTCCGTCTGTTCTGGCAGTGGTATATGCTAAAACGCCTCTGACAGGGGAGGAGCCTTTTCTGGCCAGGTCGGTGAAGACGACGCTTCCGGTTAACGCGGGGATACCGGTTCCGCTATAGGCTTGCACTCCTGTCAGGGCGGTTCCGCCAAATTTACCTGGGCGGGCATCATTATGATAATAAGTGGTTAATGGCGGCAAGCGTCTGACGGACGTTGTGAGTGCTTCAGTGAAATAGGCGATTGTATGCGAATCGAGGGACGGATTGCCGGGGCAGCCTTGTAAAACTGGTGTAGGAAAAGCGCCTTCCCATCCGCGCCAACCGAAGTTAATTAAATTATTGCCGAGTTCAGCGTTCAATAGTGAGGCTCCGACAAGCTGGGTAACCGGGATGGGCTTATATTGAATGAAGGAGAAAATGGATTCTGCAAAGTCTTGTCCGACAATGCCTGCATATTTCATAAATTGGTTTTGGAAGCTTTGAAATGAGATACCTGGTATATTCCGGACTCCTTTGGCGATGACCGTAAGGGTTTCCTGGATGGCTGTTGGCAGTTCGTTGAATCGCGTGACGACAGGCGGATTGGCGACAAATGTATTTTTGCCGACATCGATTTCAATGATTTTGCCCGCGATTTCCAAATCGTCCTGGGCCAAGTTAAATGGGTCATAGCCCGCGCCGCCGTCCCCTGTAGTTAAAACAAGCTTTCCTGTTTCGGGTGAAAAGTTTAAACTATTGACTCCGTTATGATTAAAAAATGGCCTTCTGATGTTAAGCAGCGCGCGCCGTTTCTGTGGCGGGCCATTTGATTGCAGCATCCATTCTTCCACTGTATTGATGTGATCGTATTGTGTGTCTCTGTTTATCCATCTGAGGTTCAATGTGCCGGGATCGCACGGATTAGGCTGAAAAGGGCCGGAAAGAGCGCCAGGGCCTTGTGTTCCGGCGACAGAATAATGCAGATAAAACAGGCCGTTCCTCGTAAAATCCGGATGAAACGCAAGTCCGATCAGCCCCCGTTCGTCATAGCCGCCGCCTGACGTACCGAGCTTTATAATCCGCGGGCGAATATCCAAAAAGGTCCTCACATTTCCGTTCCCGATATAATAAATCTCCCCAACCTGTGAGGCAATAAATAACCTCTCAACCGACTCACCCGGCAAAACCGCCATCTTAATAACAGTAGGCAAATTAACTCCGCTCACAATCGGCCGCAAACGAACCCTCAAACTTCCCACCCACTTTACATCTCTTTTTGTTATATTCTTCTAAAAGAATATGGTCAGAAAGATGCGGTTAGTACCCTTACCATAGAATGGAGATGGCGGGAGCAAGATGCAACTGGGATTGTCCGCGACACGAAAGGTTTTCCTTTTGCCAGAAGAGAGGGGTTCGGAAAGTTCCTATTTCGCGGAGTTTTTTGTAGAATAGAGATTAATGCATTTGTTTGGAAGGGGCGGATTTGTGTGAGTAGGTTTAAGGGGTATATTGGGACGTATACGAATGGCGATAGCAAGGGGATTTATTCGATTGTGCTGGATACGGAGGCTGGCGCGGTTACGGATATTGAGGTTGTGGCGGAGGTTGGGAATCCGACTTATCTGACCTTGAGCCCAGACCGGCAATACTTGTATTCGGTTATTAAAGAGGGGGACCAGGGCGGTGTGGCTGCGTTTTCGGTAAAGCCGTCGGGTTTGGAATTGATTCATTCAGAGGTTTCAGCGGGTTCGCCGCCTTGCCATGTGAGCACGGATTCTGAGCAGCGCTTTGTTTTCAGCGCCAATTATCATAAAGGGACAGTGGAGTCGTATGGAATTCGGCAAGGCGCGATTACTTCGTCGATTTCGGTGATCCATCATGAGGGATCTGGTCCAGATCCGCGCCAGGAAAAGGCGCACACGCATTACGCCGGGATGGCTCCTGATGGGAAGTATTTGGCTGTGTGTGAGTTGGGTTGCGATCTGGTGCTTACATACCGTGTAAATGAGGATGGGGCTTTAACGGAAGCAGGGAGATTGGAAGTGCGCCCGGGAAGCGGTCCTCGCCACCTTGCCTTTCATCCGGTGAACCCGTCGATTGCGTATGTGATGACGGAGTTTAGTTCCGAGGTACTTGTATTATCTTATGGGGACGGTGCGTTCTCGGAGATCCAGTCGATTTCAGCCCTTCCGGATGGTTTCGCGGGAGATAGCCAGGGAAGCGCGATTCATGTTTCTGCGGACGGCCGGTTTGTGTATGTGGGGAACCGCGGCCATAACAGCATCGCGGTATTCGAAGTGGATGAGGTAACAGGGAAATTGAGCGCGGTTGAATACGTGTCGACTGAAGGCGATTGGCCAAGGGATTTTGCACTGGACCCGACCGGGAAGTATTTGCTTGCCTCCAACCAGAATTCGAGCAACCTCGTCCTGTTTGAAAGAAGTACTGAAACAGGCAAGTTGACGGTGTTGCAAAAGGATATTTATGTGCCGAATCCGGTTTGTGTTAAGTTTTAGATAAGTGGCTAAGGTAAATGTCGGCCGGCTGCTCGGTATTAACGGAGAAAAACAAGCATAGAGGCCATCGCTCTATGCTTGTTTGTGTTTTGAAGGTTCTTTAGCATTATTTTGGTTCAGAGTGAACATTAATCCAGTCAGTCCGGCTGCCAAGGAGGGCGGGATGCTCCATGCAAAATACCCCCATTGCCCAGTAAACATCGAGACGACCAGGAAGAAAAACGGGAAACCGACTAATACAATGTAAGAAACGATCAGTGCCAGCTTGTTATTGCCCTTCATACCGAACCTCCGATCTAATCGCTTTTTCTTCATTATATATAATTAATTGAGCGTTTTTGTGAATTTAGGGGAATTTCTTATTAATGCTATTTAAAGCTTTGTTTATACCCTAAACAGATGCCTCTTAAACTCCTTCTTTTGTATGTAGTTTTTGCCAATGCTACTGAACTCTTTCTCCTATTTTGACCGTAAATAATTGTCTAATAATTAGTCTTTCTAGTCTATTAAAGTTCCTCCTTAAAACGAGTAAACTTATATTGTCTGATATTTCGGACAACTAAATAGTTTCTGGAGGGATTTTATGAAGATTAAGAAGAAAGTTCTTGCGTACTCACTAACAGGGCTGATGGCATTTGGCGGAATTACCGCGGCTGGTCTGCCGGTTGGGGCGGTGGGTAATGGCCCGAGTGCCGGGAATGGCTCAATCCAGACATCGATTTTGCATACATATGAAAGCATGGTTGAGTACCTGAAAACCCAGGACACAAAGCAGGCAGCAATGGAACTTGAGGTCATCGGCAAAACGGTGAAGGGCCGGGATATTTACATGGCGAAGTATCTTTCCAACCCTGCTAATCCGACCATCCTGTTCCTGACGCAGCAGCATGGCAATGAACAGCTCACTACCGAAGGAGCCATGGAATTTATCAAGCATCTTGGGACCGGCAAAACAAAAGGCGTGCTGAATAATGTAAACGTTCTCATTATTCCAATGCTGAACGCGGATGGCGCGATGGGCGACGTCAATTTCTCTTTGGATAATTATCTTGCGGACGGCGACCGCCACTTGACGCGCTACAATGCCAATAATGTCGATTTAAACCGCGAACATGCCAAAGCTACTTCCGCCATGGAGCCTGAAGTGCGTGCGCTCCATGAACAAGTATTCCAGAAGTACAAAATTGATTATATGATTGACTTGCACCACCAGGGCACAAGGAGTGAAACGGAAGGGGAGTTGGTTTCCGGCTCGATCCTCTATCCGACGAATGCCAATGTGAAACCAGAGGTTCTTGAAAAATCAAAGAAGCTTGGGGCGATTGTTTATAACGAACTTGAAAGCAAGGGCTGGGGACATATCGGTAAATATGTCGGCGGCTCTGAGGAACGGATCGGGCGCAATGGGGCTGCTGTCCGCTACGGTATTTCAACACTGCTGTTTGAGATGCGCGGGATGTCCGACCATTATATTGAATCCTATGCCCTCGGCCAAAAGAGTAATGGCTATCTTATCAAACAAACGATCCAAACGCTGGATGCAACCGTTAGCGCTATTGCCGACGGATCGATTGAAAAAGCAGACATCAGCTTCTGGGATACACTGCCTGAGCAACAGAACAGGGCTGCTGAAGAAGAGGCGGATGAATAGGGAATAGAAGGAGGCGGAAATCCGAAACTGGGAACGAATTTGGCCTTTGAGTAAAAACGCTTTGTTAGCACACTAAAGAAGCAGCCCAATTCACACAACTGAATTGGGCTGCTTCTTTTTGGCATCATATCAGGTTTCTTCATTAAATTAAACTATTTTTAATGGAATTTGTGTCGGCGACATCGGTATCGTTTATAAAATTGATTGGAATGTTGACAGCGGACAAGTCTCCATTTTGCTCTCCAAACCCCATGTTCCGCTTCGTAGACAGGAAAACGTCCGCCTGCTGTGAGGAGCCGTAAACGACCTGAGAGTGACGGTCGAGGACATTTACCTTGAAATTAAGGACATTGGCAATCGATGGGGAGAATATCATGAGCAAAATCCTTTGGCAAGTGGCGGTAGGGAGGATTCAAAGGATGACGGTGAATCAATTTGGTCTTTATCATCAACAAGATTGCGGTTCCCGACAAAGGTTGCCTCATCACCATAGTTTTGCCCATAGCCCTGATTCCGTTTATCCGAGTTTTGCCATTCGGCTAACAAGTTTTGTCCAATATTTACAGCAGAGGCATTTTCAAAGGAATTTATTTTAATCATATAAATATTAATATTAATAGCAGGTGCAGCCAAAGGATTCCCCCCTTTTTGAAACTAAATATATGCTCATATCCATATGAATATGAGTTGAAGGAGGGTTCATAGTGGATATTGACAAGTTGAAAAAATGGATGGACATTGCCCAAAAGGTTCAGGGCGGGAATTTCTGGGGCCAGATTTTCGATGAAAATTTTGCAAAAGAACATATGAACTCAAATTCTTTCTTTACTGGTTTTAACGATATGGGGAATGGCAGCGAAGGGGCCTTCCCGCAGGTTGATATATATGAATCCGAAGACAAAATTTACGTGCTCGCAGCACTGCCCGGCATCCAAAGGGAAGATGTATCTCTCGCCCTCCAGGGGGACCGGCTTGTGATTAGAGGAAAAATCACGAGCCCCTTTATCGGTTACAAGGAAGTGCAAAAAGAAATGAAGTTCGGCGAATTCGAGAGGGTTATCGCCCTGCCAAGAAGCGCTAAAGAAAATAGGGTTGAAGCTTTGTTTCAAAATGGAGTTCTGACGATCGTTTATGAAGTACACGGCTCTCCAGAGAAAAAAATCCCTATAAAGTAAAGGGCCGATTTTCTTTTATTGAATTGTGGTCCACCATGTCCGGGTCATTCACCATGCTGGTTTCGCCCAGCAAGGTGACCCCGTCCCCTCCCTGAACGCCAAAGCCGAAAGACTCTTTATAATGATTCGCCTTCCTGACTTGTCTAGTTCTTGTTAAGGAGACTATTGCACCATTTTCCATCACATTGATTTTTACATTGTGTATGAAGATATTTGTGCTTTTAAAAACCATTATTAATCCCTCCCAAAAGGTCCTTTTTGTCAAAATAAATGTGCTAGTAAAGTGAGGTGTACTATTTGCCTATTAAAGGACTATTCAACAATAATAAGGAAAATGAATCATTGAAAAATAAAATTGCCGCTTTAGAACAGAGTGTCAAGAGGCTTAGTTCGATTGAGGTGCACCTGAAGCGAATTCTTCGGATGGAAAATGAACTGAACCAGGTTTTGAAAAGAAAAGACCGGTCAGACCAACCTTTAAAGGCCAATAAAGTCATACGAAAAGAAGAGAATATGTCAGAAGCCTCCGTCCGTGCTTTATTCTTTAAGGAAATAACTCCTTTTTTTAATGAATTATCCAGGTTAAACGACGAGGTCACTGGGCTAAAAGCGGAATTTCAAAGGAAAGTTAGACAGAAACCAAAAACAGTACAACCAGTAGCTGTTCCTTCTGTTGATGTGGGCAGGCTGGATAGACTGGAAGAGTTAGTAACTGAATTGCGGGAGCAGCTGGCACTCCAGGAGGAAAGAATTCGGACTAATGATGATAGAATCCTGGCTAATGAGGAAAGGAGCAGGGACCAAGTTAATATTACTGAGGACCAGGATGAACATCAGGAACATCAAATTCAGAGAGTTCCTCCTGTGATTTTCCACGAATATAAAATAGAAAAAGTGATTGTCGAAAAATATGAAGTCCATAACGAAATTGCCCAGTTGGGAATAAAAGAGCTCGGAGGTCAATTGAATATCGGTGCTACATACGGAGTCAATCCCCCTCCTGAATTAGAGGAGGAAGAATCCGGAGACAATCAAGAGTTGGATGAGGAGCCAGGGGAGGAATCAAGCGAAGAATCAAGCGAGGAGTCAAGTAAATCAATAGATGAGACCTGTTAATAAGCAGTTTTAATAATATTTAAAAGTTAATGGATTTGCTGAGGAGAATCATCTTTATAATCAATATAAAGAGTGCCGTCTTTTTGAACTTCGGCATAAAATACATCTTCCGGCCTGCTGCCCGCAGACTGAATTTGTTGATTAAGCCATTCCTTGTCAAGATTCAAATTCTTTAGGTTCTCCTGAAGGATCTGGCCATCAGAAACAACTGCGGTGGCTATTGGGAATTTAGCGTGAGATTTCTTCCCCATGTTCATATCGCTTTTTGTAACTGGGTGCTTTTCTTCTTTTTTCAGAACTGACAATGTTCCATCAGTTTCAAAAATGGCATAGTCAACCTCCGCTAGCGAGAATACATTTTTTTTGCGAAGAAGTGCGATTAATGCATCCATGTCCAGACGGGCCTTCAATAATTCTTCCTCTATAACGTCCCCTTTTTTAATGACTATCACTGGTTTTCCTTCGAAAATGGTACGGGCGGTTTTTGATTTCATATCCAGTAAGCCTATTGTAATTGTAAAAAGAGTCCAAGCGGAAAGGGCGATTACCCCGTTCCGTATACTTATGGTGGGATCAATGGCAAGTGAAGCTCCGATCGTACCAATTGATATAGCTGAAACAAAGTTGAAAAATGTCATTTGAGAGATTTCTTTTCTGCCCATCAATCTTGTAAATGCCATCAAGACAACAAACGAAAGGAAAAGCCTGAAAATGAGTAAAGACACCGGCATTGATTCCGCCTCCTTAAACATCCTATTTTTAGGAATAGTATCTCTTTTTAACAGGAAAAAATGTAAGGGATGGTTTTGGTAAGGAAGCAAGAATAGAGGAAATCTTACTAACGCTCTAGAAACAATACATAGCGAAGCTAAGTGTTGCCAACAAAGGTGAACTAAATGAAGAGGACTTTATAGAAAAGAGGAGATTAATTTGAGTGAACTTAAACTGATTCATACTTATAAAAACGAGCTTCAAAAATACTCTTTGGAACAGTTAAGATACATATCTGAAGAAGGAGTTTGGTCTATTGGGCAAATGTATGACCATTTAATCGTTGTTGCCCATGAGTATCTAGATAATATGGAGACATGTGCTGCCTTAAATGAGGTGCAACCCCTCGGGAAAACGGAGTTCGGTGAACGTTTATTTAAGAATGGAGGGTTTCCGCCAATTAAAATACGATTACCGGATGAACTGAATGCCCCACCAAATAATTCAGATAGCAGGGAGGAACTAATCAATAGAATGGAACAGGTTATTTCAAGGTTGAGCCTATGGGAAACAAAAGTGGAAAATATTAACCCGAATTATAAAGTAAAGCATGGAGGGTTCGGCTGGTTGAATGCAACGGAATGGTATGATTTAGTCGGTATGCATTTTCGTCATCACTTGCGTCAAAAGGATGAGTTAGAACAAAGGCTTGTTAAATAGCAGGTGTGTATGTTGAGGATTGGATTGCTTTGCTGCTGAAGATATTGAAGCGATTGTTGCAAAATTGAAAAATATAGAGAAACCCTACACAACATTGTATAGGGTTCTTTTAATATCCTTTATTATTTCTTATCTTCATCTGTACTCAAAATCACTCCACATGCTTGTCTGTCTCCTGCATCCCCAGCTTTCATCGTTGCTTCATCTGGGCCAGTTTTTCCTTCTGTTTGATAGCGATCAGGTATATTGCCGAAGTTATCAGGATTTGCGTGGACGATTACAGCCAGTTTTTCTTTTTTCAGTTGATCAATGGTTAAGCGATTGAACGTTGCGGAATAGGAAGCAGTTCCATCCTCGTTAACATATAGGGAAGGCATATCACCAGCATGTTCCGAGTGCATTTTGCCATCTGGATTAAAATGTCCACCTGCTGTTGTGAAAGGCCCCTCCTTGGCATCACGTTCACAGATACCCTTTTCATGGATATGAAAACCATGGTGCCCCGGCTCCAGGCCATCTATATTGGCGACAATTTGAACATGATTGTCTTGGGCAAAAAAGCTTACAGTGCCAACAGTTTTATTTTCAACATCCTTTAGTTCTGCATTAGCTTGTGGTTCCGTCTGTTCCTCTGTGCTTACGCTCTTCTCAGCATTATTTCCCGTATTTGTCGTTTTCTTGCCATCCGATTTTTCTCCTGCGGCACATCCATTCAGCACCATCATTACAGAAATTGTCAGTAAAAGCTTCGTCCAAAATTTACTCATATTATGCTCCCTTCTACATTTGTTGAATGTTCCAACTATACTATCAGGAGTAAATAACAATATAAAGTGAAGCGCTGTGAAAATTAAAGAATTCATTCTTTTGGTCTAGATGGTCACAATTGTTATGAACCTTCCTACCTGCTCCTCCATTTTTTTGATTTTATTTAACAAATTATTCTGCGATTGAAGGAAGAATTGCTGGCGGTTAATCCAGCCGGGGTTTTTAAGGAAACTATAACTCCGAAGGTTATACTTGCTATGAAATAGTTAATGAATATTTTACTCTTCGTAAAATTGCCCTAAATGGGCAGAATATGGTACGGGACAGTGCTGCTAAGGAATTGCACTTCCATATAAATAATGAGGGAGTGAAAAATAATGACTGATATCAACGAGCGCAAACGGGACAATAATGATAGCGGGTCAATAGCATTTAATGTAGGTGTTGTTCCTGCGGATACCATGGCTTCCGCGCTTGATCCATATGGTACTGTTGCAGGTGCTAATGTTGGCGGATCGCTGGAAAACAGGTCCGGAGTAAGTATTGTTGACGACAACCAGGATGGCTCCAAAACAATAAAATCGAATGAGTAAAGCAAGCTTTTAAACGAGGTTAGGATTTCTCCCCACGATGTCAAATGATTTTCAACAAGAATGCGACATACAATTCGTCCTAAAGAAGTTGATCTGAAAAGTGGATTATGGAAAAAACGGTAATGGTTCAAAACGGGCACGTTAATCCAAGAAGGATTAACGGCCTTTTTGTTGAATTTGTTAATTTAAATCTTTAAATTAATTCGAGGGTTGGAAAACTTTTACGCCAATGGGGTAAGCAGCTGTGGAATCAAAAAAGCGGAGACGTTAACTCAGATAAGCTCCCTCACTAGTCGGTTATCTTTATACTTAGAATCAATATAAAACTTAATCCTAGCCATACGCTTCAAAATCGAAAAAGGGGATGGGGAAGAATGCATGTTTTGAAAAAACTAAGGGATGGCTACGTAATTTGGCATGCAAATAGTATTAAGTTACCGCCATTTACTTCCGCTAATAGGATCAGGAAAAAAATCGTTTTTTCAGGAAGAGTGCAAAAAGTTGGATTTCGCCTGGAATTATTTCGTATTGCCGAAAGATTGAGCTTAACAGGGTGGGTAAGGAATTTAAAAGATGGGAGTGTTGAAGCCGAAATGCAAGGGGAAGAATCGAAAATTAATTTCTTGGTCAATTGCATGCAGTCGTTGAAACGGGCTTCTGTCAAGAAAGTGAATATCATTGAAGTGCCAGTAACCGAGGACGATGAAAACTTTAAAATAGTGAGATAAGATGTGGCTATATTGCACCTACTAGAAATGTAGATTAATTTGTCCAGAGCAAAAGAGAGGCTGGAAAAAATAAGGCCATTGCGGCAGGCGGCAAAGTGGCAAGCGAGCCACACGACCAAGGATTCATGTACTACAGGAGCTATCAAGACCTCGACGGACATTACTGGGAAATCATCCACATGGATCCCACAGCCGTCAACAGTTAAAGAATTAGAGTGAAGCAGGGGACAATACCCTATGTTTCATTCCTCCGGAAGTCGAAATCAACAATCAAGGATAACAGAGCCATAATTAAAAGAATCTCCAACAAAATTGCTAGAGATTCTTTTTGCTGTCTCCCAAGGAATTTGATCGATATAAAATTAAGTCTTGAAAACGTTAGTCCTGGGGATGAATCGCCTTTTTTGATTAGTTCCATGCTGAGCTACTAGAGCGCGATAGTTGATGAATATTTTGAAAAAAAAGGGAATTAATATGTTAATATATAGGGAAAAGGGGGAGTTGCAATGAGTCAGGATAATAAACCTTTTAATGAGGCAATAGACCACATGAACAAGGTAGAGGGAAATGTTGCAAACCTTGCTAAAGCAGATTTAAATAAGCTGCCAAAACCATTGAAATACTTTGGATACTTCATGGCTGGATTTTTTTCCATCGCGATTTTGTTAATAATCATTTTAAAATTGTTTAGCTGAATTATTTTAGAGAACCCGATAATGATATTTCGTCCTTCAAAACAAAACCGTTAACCAACTGGTTTTGTTTTTTTGAGATGAAGCATGTGTGCATTGGGTTCCTTCGCTATCACAAGGTTTTTATTTTGCTAGGAGAGACGGGTGGAATTGGGCGACTTTCTCTTGTATTTGATTGTCGTAAAGTGTTCAATTTTATTCAGCTTACATAGGCTGGGCCCGGGAAAGATATAAATATAAATTACATTCACTGGGGGAATTGGAATGATACGCGAGTTGGAAAAAGCTGAGGTAAGTTCTGTGATATTCATGCGTGATTATTTGCAGTTTTTCTTTGAAGGAGAGCAAGGGAGCGGTATGCTTACCGCTTATGTTATGCCGCAACTTATTGTGACCGGAAAGAGTTTTGACAGCACGGTTCCTGGTTACCGGGATTCGTTGTGCTCATTTATTAGCCGGAGGGTAAAGCGGTCCGAAATGGTGGAATGGAATATCAGGCTGATTTTTGATAACGATGACAGGCTCGAGATTCCTCTGCAGGAAGCTGATGCAAAGGGAATGGAAGCGGCGATGCTGCGTTTTGATAATGAGATTTTGATTTGGTAAGAGGGAGGGGGTGCGGCTCTATAGGTTATAAAAGGTAAGGGTAGAACCTTACTGGACAGTGTTAGGCAATAAGGGCTCCCGGATATTTCATAAAAACTACACTTCCAATTATACGGAGGTGTTTTTTAATGCTTCGGTCGGTTCTGCTGTTTCTTTCGGGTGTGGAAGGATTAGCTGAAACCGTCCCTTAGCTTCTTTTTGAAAGGTGATGATTTCCTCCCTTGGCCGGATGTTAGGGTTGCTCCTTTTTGGCAAAGGTGGTTGAAGGTAGTACAATGGGAACGGTGAATGATGATAATAGTTGAAGCTGGGGTGAGTTTGATGGAGTGGAAGATAGCCAATTCTATTAAGGCGAAGGTAGATAGATTCGATGTTACAGTTGACCGTGTGGTTCTGCCGAATGGTGAGGAAAAAAACTTTTCATATTTGGATTTTGCAAAAGGAGTCTGTATCCTTCCGATTACGCAGGATCATAAAGTCATTTGTTTAAAGCAATATCGCCATGCGGTGAAAAGCTGGGAGTGGGAGCTGCCAGGAGGAATGATTGAGGACGCCAACGGATTGCCGATCGAGACGGCGAAAAGGGAGTTGGAAGAGGAGACTGGGCATGTGGCCGAGCATTGGATGGAGCTGGGGAGCTTTTACCCGTCACCGGGCTCAACTGCCGAGGAGATTTTCCTTTTCGCGGCGGCAGGTCTGACGGAAACTGCGCAAAACCTTGAGAATAGTGAGCAACTAGAACTCCATCAGCTGACGATGGAGGAAGTGAAGGATCTTGTTGCCAAGGGTGAATTCAAACACGGAGCAGGGCTGGCGGCTATCCTGCGGTATAAGTTTATGACGGATTGATAAGATGATAAGAGTGAGGCAGGGGGATGGTACTGCTGCTTCTTTCGATTGTCGAAGGAAGTGCTGGGACCCTCCCCTGCATCATTTTTAAGGTGGTATTTTAGAATAAAATTGGATTGTTTTAAGGAGATTTAATTGTTTTGAGTGCAAAATGTCTAAAATTCTATGAATTCGGCAGTCCTAAAAATGTGTTGAAAATTGAGCATAAACGAATTCAATCGCCAAAAGATAATGAAATCCTTGTTCGTATGTCAGTACGGCCGATAAATCCTTCTGACTTAATCCCGATTAGAGGGGCATATTCACATCGAATTTCACTGCCGAATATCCCCGGCTATGAAGGAGTTGGTATAGTAGAAGAAGTCGGTTCATCAGTTTCTAAAAATTATATTGGAAAGCGTGTTTTACCTTTACGAGGGGAAGGCACTTGGCAAGAATTTGTGAGGACATCAGCAGAATTTGCGGTCCCGGTGCCTGATTCCATTGATGACTTTGCTGCATCACAATTATATATTAATCCAATTACGGCATGGGTGACTTGTACGGAAGTATTAAAATTAAGGCCGAATGATGTTTTGTTGGTTAATGCCTCTGGTTCATCCATTGGGCATATTTTTGCGCAACTATCGAAGATATTAGGTTTTCGATTAATTGCAGTTACTAGAAATAATAACTATACAAGAGATTTACTGCATCTTGGTGCGTCGGATGTGATCGATACCTCTAAAGTTCCGCTCATCAAAACAGTCATGGAGTTAACAAATGGAATTGGCGCGGATGCTGCAATTGACTCTATTGGGGGTTCCTCTGGGAACGAATTGGCTTTTTGTGTGCACCCTGGTGGTAACTTTTTAACCATCGGTCTTTTGTCGGGAATACAACTAAACTGGGCAGATATTGTAAATAATGCAAAAGTGAATGCTAAAATGTTTCATTTGCGGAATTGGAATAAAAGTGTCTCCATACATAAATGGCAAGAAGCCTTTAGCCCTTTGATAAGGCTATTGGAGGAGAAGAAATTACGGTTTAAAGAGGTAAATTCTATGTATGACCTAGCTGATATAAAAACTGCAATTGATGCAGTAGAATCTTCCAAAGGAACAAAAGGGAAAGTGTTTTTAACAAGTTACTGAGTTATTTTTAATAAGAAGAAAAGCAGACTTTTGATGCAAAAGAGAGAACGGATGCATCCCAACTTTTCTACATTGGTCTATGGAATTAATTTGTCTCCCGCCGGATGAAGATAAAACCCAGGCAAAGTATATTTATTGAACAGGGGTTGGTAAGATGACAAACTGCGATAAATGTGGAGAGAAATTGAGACGGAAATTTAGGCTGTTTCCGTCTTTATTTTCATTATTAGTGGGAGTTTCGTTGGTTTGGTATTTGTCATCACCTGTTTTGCTTGTTCCTATGGGTCTTGCATTGCTATTTATCAATTTACAGTTGTAATTTTAAAAGAATAAATAGAAAAGAAGCTCTTATGGCCTATTCCCCTCGATGGACGGAGTAAGGATGATTGTCTTTTCGAGGGGCAAAATAGTCTCTATTTGTCCCGCTAGGAATTTGTAGAAGTTTTTCTCGAAAAGAATATTGTATGCGTAGGTGTTATAAATACTTTTAATTCATATCTGGTTTTTTCCTCCAATACCATTTAGCGCGTTCAGTTAACCATCCTTTCCTTCTGTTTCGGCTGGTGGTATCGTCTTTCTGGTTTTTTCCGTTGTCCAGAGCGCTAGCTGGAGAGTAAGGGCGTCATAAAAGACTTTAGGATCAAAGCCTGTTTCTTCCTGAATTTTGGAAAGCCTGTAGACAAGGGTATTCCGATGCAGGAACATAGCCGCGGCAGTTGCGTGTATATTCAGGTTGTTGTCAAAAAACACCTGAAGAGTGTCAGCATATTTTTCTAAAGGTTTATTCATTAGTCTTTTTGAAAATTTGTTGGCCTCGGCCAGTTCTATTTTGAAAATCAGTGCTTTTGATTCAACTTTTGAGAACGGGATAATTTTTTCATCTTTTCCGGAAATGTCAAGAGCCAAGTCGCAGTCCAAATAGGAGGTATTGAATTCTGCCATGTTATGAAATGGAGAGCTGTAAGATAACCGGCATACAACTCCCATGTTCTCCAGTCCAGCTACCACTTTCATTACCTTCTTTTCAATATCGACAGAGGACATTTTCTGAAACGCTATGAATATGCGATTAATATTAATTAAGCTGATAATCCCCTCACGCTCACCTATTAATTGTTCAACTCTTCTAAGAAGAACCGTATTTGAGATATCACGTTCCTCTATTTGGATGACGCATGCTGTAAACGGGGGGATAAAATGGATGCCAAGCAAAGCTAGCCCGCGTTCCACATGGGCTAGGGAAGGAGGGGTTTTCAATAAATCCTCTATGATTCTCTCTTTTGTGCGTTGCTTCCATTCCATCTGTGAAGAAATGTATTCTTGCTTGATAAGCACCTCAGTTGTCATTTTGACCAGTCCAGCAAATTCCTGTAGTTCCTTCGGATTTCCCGTAATCCCAATCACTCCGACAACACGGTCTTGAAATTGGATGGGAAGATTGATACCCGGCATGGCTCCTTTCCAGTTTTCTACGTCTTCTTTCGTGATTGAAATCGTTTCGCCTGTCCGTAAAACGGCTAGAGCGCCTTCATGAATATCCCCAATCCGTGCACTGTTTCCCGAGGCAATGATTACCCCTTTGTCATCCATGATATTAATATTCCTATTCAATCGGATGGATGTTTCTTTAACGATTATCGAAGCAATTTCTCTAGTTAACATACTTCCTCCTAGAAAATTTAGTTGTTTCGTACAAAAATTGTTCGAAAATTATGTATATTCTTATTTATTATAAACGATGTATCTGGGGGAGTGACACAGTATAATAAAGAAAAAGTTTGTAAGCGCTATCATGGAGGGGAATATGAAGATTGTTATCGCGCCCGATTCTTTCAAAGGAAGCATGAGTTCAGTAGAAGCCGCAAAAGCTATTAGAGCCGGCATTTTACGGGTATACCCCGACGCGGAAACAGTTGAGCTACCTGTCGCCGATGGTGGAGAGGGGACACTGGAAACCCTGATTGCAGCCACAAATGGAATTGTGGTTCCCGTGAATGTGAGAGGGCCACTGGGTACCGTAGTAAAAGGTGAGTATGGCGTTCTGGGAGATAGGAAAACTTGTGTAATTGAAATGGCTAAGGCTTCTGGCCTTTCGCTAGTCTCTGTGACAGAATTGGATCCTTTAAAAGCGACGACATACGGAACGGGCCAAATGATAAAACAGGCTCTCGACGACGGATATAAGTCATTCATCCTTGCTTTAGGGGGATCCGCAACGAATGACGGTGGAGCAGGCATGCTCCAGGCGCTTGGGATAAAACTGCTTGACGGGGACGGGGTGGAGGTGGGACACGGGGGAGCTGAAGTCATCAGGGTTTCTTCTATTGATCTGTCAGGGTTCGATTCGAGAATAAAAGATTGCGAGTTCTTGATTGCATCCGATGTACAGAACCCTTTCACCGGTCCGGAGGGCGCTTCCTATGTTTTTGGCCCCCAAAAAGGTGCAACGCAAGCTGATGTTGAACATCTTGACCAATGCTTATCCAATTTCGCTGATGTCATCAAAAGGACAACAGGCGTTCAACTTCATGACATGCCTGGAGCAGGAGCTGCTGGAGGCATTGGGGGAGCGTTTCTTGCTTTTTTCCCTGCCAGAATGAAACGCGGCATTGATGTTGTCATTGAGTATACAAAGCTTAGTGAAAAATTGGAAGGGGCAGAGCTGGTTATTACAGGAGAAGGGAGGGTCGATTTTCAGACAGCTTCAGGAAAAACCCCGATGGGAGTGGCCCAGGCGGCTGCCCGGCAGGGAATCCCGACAATAATCCTCGCAGGGGCGGTTGGGACCGGTATTGAGGGGCTGTATGAGAATGGAGTTGTAAGTATTCACAGTATCATTACCAGGCCATTGGAATTACACGAAGCAATAGAATCAGCCAGGGAATTGACAGAATTTGCATCTGAGCAAGTAGTCCGGTCATTTTTTTATCGTTCATAAAAAATAAAATAAAAGTGGGGGAAAACGATGAAAATCAAGAAGACAATTGAAAAAGTTCCTGGCGGGTTAATGGTTGTGCCTTTGATGCTGGGGGCCTTTATGAATACGATTGACCAGCTTCATATTCCGGTGGTTATGGACTTCCTAAAAGGGCTTGGAGTATCTCCAACAGCTGATGGCCATTATGAATTTCTTCGCATTGGGGGCTTTTCGGAGCAGTTATTTAAAAATGGTGCCCTGACCCTGATTGCCTTATTCTTGTTTTGTGCAGGAAGCCAGATGAATTTCCGTGTTGGCGGGAAGGCACTTAAAAAAGGCGTATTGTTAACGTCCTCTAAATATTTAACAGGTCTATTCATTGGGTTGTTGTTCGGTTATTTCTTCGATCCGTTTAACGGCCTTCTCGGACTATCGACCATGGCAATCATTGCTGCAATGACTAATGGGAACGGCGGGATGTACGCTGCCTTGACCGGACAGTATGGTAACCGTTCTGATGTAGGAGGGGTTGCAGTTCTTTCTTTAAATGATGGTCCCTTCTTTACACTCATGTCACTAGGATTAATGGGTTCGAATTTTCCAATTATCGCCTTTGTTGCTGTTCTTCTGCCAATTGGTATTGGTATGATTCTCGGGAATCTCGATCCCGATATTCGTGAATTCTTGAAACCAGGTGAAATTCTCCCTGTACCGTTTTTCGCATTTGCCCTAGGAGCGGGAATGAACTTTGCAAACTTCTTTAACCCATCCGTAGTAGCTGCCGGTCTTACTCTAGGCGTTTTAACAGTAGTCCTGACGGGTGGAACTGGAATGCTTGTGTTCAAACTGTTTAAGGAAAAAAGTCAAATAGCTCCATGGGCTGAGGCATCGACAGCTGGGAATGCGGTAGGCACACCAGCTGCAATTGCTGCTGCAGCTGCGGTTGCTGCGGGTTCTGGCATGATGAGTGCGGAAGAAGCAGCAAAATTTGAGGGCATTGCTAACTTGGCAACCGCTCAAATTTCCATCTCGGTCCTTACAACAGCCATTCTTTGTCCAATTGCTGTTATTATGATTGACCGGTACCAGCAAAAACGCGGAATAAACGGAAAGCTCGAAGATCCATTAGAAGGTTCAAGTGCAAAAAAAGGAATTGCATAGAGATAGACTTCAACTACCCCTGGGAGCAATCTCAGGGGTTGCATCATCATTATTTTGGTACTATGGAAGAAACAGGGTATAAGAAAGACGTTATCAACCCCATTGTTGGCTTAACGTCTTTTACACTTGAAAAGTGAGGGATTGAAATGAAAACGACATTGTTGTACGGACAGAACGGAATTGAGATTGAGGTGCCCGACCATTCCTTTATTGTCGAACCGAAAGACCTCCCAGCTTTGGAAGATTACGAGAATGCTTTAAGGAACGCGATACGTAATCCAATTGGAACACCTCCTTTAAAAGAACAAGTCAAAACCACCGATAAAGTAGCTATTGTCATCAGCGATATTACGAGACCAACCCCAAATCATATCCTCGTGCCTCTCTTAATTGAGGAATTGAATCATTTACCGCTTGAAAACTTTGTCGTTATCAATGGAACAGGTACCCATCGCGATCAGACAAGGGAAGAGTTTGTCCAAATGCTGGGCGATTGGGTCGTTGAGAATATACGGATTATTAATAATCAATGCCATGACAAGGAGACTCTGGTGAAAGTAGGACACAGTAGGTTTGGGTGTGATGTTTATTTGAACAAGGATTATGTAGAGGCCGATTTCCGCATTGTTACCGGCTTTATCGAACCTCACTTCTTTGCTGGGTTCTCAGGAGGGCCGAAAGGAATTATGCCAGGTATCGCTGGCATCGAAACCATTATGACCTTCCATAACGCCAGAATGATTGGCGATCCCCAATCCACATGGGGAAATATGGTGAACAATCCTGTTCAGGATATGACGAGGGAAATCAATACAATGTGTAAACCCGATTTTATGCTAAATGTGACGCTAAACAAGGAAAAAGCGATTACTGAAGTATTTGCAGGTGAATTATACGAGGCCCATGACAAAGGCTGTTCCTTTGTCAAAGAGCATGCGATGGTACGCTGCGAAGAACGATTCGATGTGGTCATCACTTCTAATTCCGGCTACCCACTAGACCAGAATTTGTACCAGGCCGTAAAGGGAATGAGCGCTGCACAGAAAATCGTAAAAAAAGGCGGGGCGATCATCATTGCTTCCGAATGTTCGGATGGCCTGCCGAATCACGGAAATTATTCGAAAATCTTTGAATTGGCGGATAACCCACAAGGATTGCTTGAGTTAATCAACAATCCTGAGTTCAAAATGTTTGACCAATGGCAAGTGCAGAAGCAGGCTGTTATCCAGGTATGGTCAGATGTGTATGTGTATTCTGTATTGACAGATGAGCAAGTAAAAGGCGCTATGCTAAAGCCGACCCACAATATCGAGCAGACGCTTGAGCAGTTGAAGCAAATCCATGGCAGAGACATGACTGTAGCTGTCCTTCCGTTGGGTCCACTCACAATTCCATATGTGGAAGAATGAAAGGTGCTAACGATGAGTAAGATTGTACTTATTGCCGATGATCTTACCGGTGCCTGCGATTCTGGAGTCCAATTTACCCAAAAGGGGCTCATATCGGTTGTTAGCCTGGATGGAAATATACCGAACGGCCAGAAAACCGAGGTTATTATTTTCGATACAAACAGCAGAGCTTTACCGAAAGATGAAGCATATCATGCAGTTTATAAGATTGCTGAAAAAATTAATTCCTTACAGTATACACTTCTTTATAAAAAGGTCGATTCTACGCTTCGCGGCAATCTTGGCAGCGAGGTGGACGCCCTGATGGACAGGCTTCAATTGGACATTGCTGTTGTCGCACCTGCCTTACCAGAGCTTGGCAGGACTACAGAGAAAGGGATTCATTATTTAAACGGGATACCGGTCAGTGAGACAGAAATTGCCAATGATCCGAAAACCCCTGTAATAGAATCAAACATTGTAAAGCTTCTTTCTAGCCAGTCCAAAAGGGAGGCTGTCCTATTTCAAAAAGAAGTTTTTAAGGAAGGGCCTAGAGCGGTTGAAGCGGCTATTAAAGGATTTGTCGCAGAAAAAAAGTTGCTTCTGGTCTTTGATGCGGCCAGACGTGAAGACTTGTATGAAGTAGTAAGAAATCTTAAGGATCTGCCGTTTAGAATGGCTTGGGTTGGATCCGCGGGACTGGCGGAAGCTTTGTCACCAGAAGGCAGACCATCATTAACAGTGGCAACTATGCCGGAAGCTTCAGGAAGAAGACCCGTCGTCGTTGTATGCGGTAGCAGGTCAGGTGTAGCCAGGCGTCAGGCGGATTATATTATAGAACATTCTAAAACCGCATCTGTCCAGCTTATGCCGCAAGCATTGCTTGACGAGCGAGACCGCAAAGCAGAAATTGCACGTTGCCAGACCGAATTAAAAGAATTCCTCTCAAAAGGGAGGGATGTGTTGCTCCATGTGGAGACTGGTGTGGGAGTCCCCGCTTCCAGGTCGGCCGACATTCCCTATATCATTGCCGACACACTCGGGGAGATTGCTTCCGATGCCATACAAGTCCACAGGCTCGAAGGTTTGGTCATGACAGGAGGCGATACAGCAAAAGCAATCGCCAAAAAGCTGGGTGTACAGGGGATGGAACTGGTCGGGGAGGCCGAACGGGGGCTTCCTATCTCAAGGTTGTTGGGGATGCCCGGACTCCTGGCTGTAACGAAAGCAGGTGCTTTTGGTACGGACCAATCACTCCTCCGCGCGTTAAAGCTTCTGAAAGGGGATGAGGAAACGTGAAACCAATCGTTGCCATCACAATGGGCGATGCTGCCGGTATCGGACCGGAAATAATTATTAAAGCCCTTGTCATTAAGGAATCCTATGAAATTTGCCGTCCACTTGTTATCGGAGATGCATCAATTTTGGCACGGGCCGCCGGCTTTATTGGGGCTGATCTGAAAGTGAATTCAATTGCTGACCCTGCTGAAGCAGCCTTTCAGCTAGGGACGATTGATTGTATCGATTTACACCTGCTCAGTGCCGACATTCCCGTTGGAAAAGTATCCAAGGAAGCTGGTAATGCCGCTTTCAGATACCTCGAAAAAGGAATATCCCTTGCAAAGGAAGGCAAAATTGATGCCATTTGTACTGCCCCTTTGAATAAGGAGGCTCTCCATCTTGGCGGCCACCTTTTTCCTGGGCATACTGAAATCCTTGCTGAATTGACCGGAACGAAAGATTTTGCGATGATGCTGACTGCGCCGAATTTAAGGGTTATTCATGTAACGACACATGTAGGGCTTCTTACAGCGGTTGAGCTCATTAACCCTGAAAGAGTATACAAAGTCATTAAATTGGCTGATGAAACTCTTAAAAAGGCGGGAATTGACAATCCGAAAATCGCAGTCTGCGGCATCAATCCCCATGCAGGTGAGAATGGTTTGTTTGGGAATGGTGAGGAAGAGGAAAAAATCGTCCCGGCGGTTGACAAGGCAGTTCGGGAAGGAATCAACGTTTCCGGGCCGCTTCCGGCTGATACGCTTTTTTTCAGGGCGATAAGGGGCGACTTTGACATCGTCGTGGCAATGTACCATGACCAGGGCCATGCCCCGATTAAGGTCCTCGGCCTTGAGGCGGGGGTCAACATAACTGTTGGGCTGCCGATTATCCGTACCAGCGTCGACCACGGAACTGCCTTTGATATTGCGGGAAAAGGGATAGCGAGTGAGGATAGCCTATTGGAGGCGCTACGGCAAGCCGTCGCTCTTGCCCCAAAACAATCAGAATGAGGTGTGCAAAGTGTTGCTTGAGATTAAGTACAAAAAACTCCAGTCGATTTTAACTGAAATGGAGACCATCGTCATTGCTTTTTCTGGTGGTGTGGACAGCACGTTCCTTTTAAAGGCTGCACTCGATACACTGGGTCCGGACAAGGTTCTTGCAGTGACTGCTGATAGCGAGACCTATCCATTTGAGGAGCTTGAGGAGGCGAAAAGGATTGCCAGAGATCTTGGTGCCCGCCATGAGGTAATCCAGACTTCGGAGTTGGCGATTCCCGGCTATGCCGAAAACACGCCGAACAGATGTTACTTTTGCAGAAAAAGCCTCTTTGAGCATATTCTGCCGATTATGAAGAAACAAAACTATAAAAATATTGCCTTCGGCTTGATAGCGGACGATATGGGTGAACATCGGCCTGGCATAAAAGCTGCAAAAGAATACAATGTTAGGGGCCCGCTCCAGGAAGTGGAACTTTACAAGGACGAAATCAGGCAGCTGTCACAGGAATGGGGACTTCCAACATGGAACAAGCCTTCTCTGGCCTGTCTGTCCTCGAGAATTGCCTACGGCGAGAAGATAACGATCGAAAAGCTGATGAAGGTTGACCTGTCTGAAAAGGAAATCAGAAAATATGGCATCCGCCAGGTACGGGTCCGTACACATGGAGATATTGCAAGAATTGAGGTAGACCCGCAGGATATGGCAACACTGTTAAACTATCACGAAGAGATTACTGCCAGACTTCAGGAGTTCGGTTATAAATTTGTGACAATGGATCTTTCAGGCTATAAAAGTGGAAGCATGAATCGAGTTCTTCAAAAAGTAGAAAAGGAAGATTAACAATATGGAAAGCACCTTAGCGATCATGGGTATTGGCTTTCTGCTTGGCATTAAGCATGCTTTGGAGCCCGACCATGTTATAGCCGTTTCAACAATCACCAACAAGCACCGCTCCCTCAGGCAGTCAGGATTCCTTGGCGTATTCTGGGGAGTTGGCCATACGTTAACTCTTATGGCCGTTTTCCTCCTTCTTTTTTTTACGAAAGGCAGCATTTCAGCCAAATGGGAATTGTCTTTTGAACTAATTGTCGGAATTATGCTCATTATCCTTGGGTTTACCGCGTATAGGAAAAGGAAAAACACCGATATTTCATTAATGAGTAACTCGAATAAGCAATTTTTCTTAAAATCAATGGCTATTGGACAAGTCCACGGATTGGCAGGAAGCGCGGCAATGACCTTACTTGCATTGTCAATGGCCAGTTCATTAAATGGAGCATTGATTTATATTGGCATTTTTGGTGTTGGCACGGTTCTAGGGATGTTATTATTTACTTTATTTCTCAGCATTCCATTCATTTTGGCCAAGGGAGCCAGCAAAGTGAACTATGCACTTACGATTGCCACATCTATACTTAGCGTTGGGTATGGCGCCTTTTATATCTACCGGATCATTTTTCAAGAGGGCTTGTTTTCTTAAAAAATATATACAGCAGGTGACATCATGGAAAAGTTTGAAGATCTTGGATTCAGCAAAGTTGATATAGACAGGGAAAAGCGGACTGGATTTCCGGAAGTGATTTTTGGGGAAGGAAAGTCAGCAGAACAAATCGGGCTAATTCTTGGTAGGCTAATTGAAAACCATGGAAAAGGAATGGTAACCAGGCTCTCGAAAGAGAAGGCTGATAGATTGCTAAAAGAATTTCCTTCTGCAAAATATGACTCCATTTCAAGAATCTTACTTTATGGGACACCTACAAACCATTTAACGGGAGATTTGATGATTCTTTGTGCAGGTACATCAGACTTGCCGGTCGCCGAGGAAGCAGCATTGACTGCTGAATGGATGGGTTGCAAGGTGAAGCGGATTTATGATGTCGGAGTGGCCGGGATTGACAGACTGCTATCCTATCGTGAAGAAATTACCCGGGCAAGTGTCCTTATTGTTGTGGCAGGAATGGAGGGAGCCCTGCCGAGCGTTGTCGGTGGATTGGTCAAACGCCCAGTCATAGCTGTACCAACCTCGGTGGGTTATGGTGCACATATGCAAGGGATAACACCGCTTCTCGGAATGCTTACTTCGTGTGCTTCAGGAATGAGTGTGGTGAATATTGACAATGGGTTTGGTGCTGCATACCAGGCTGCGCTCATTCTAAAGCTTGCTTCAGATTTTAAGGAGGGCCATAATGAAACATCTTTATCTTGATTGCGTATCCGGAATTTCAGGTGACATGACCTTATCAGCCCTGATTGATTTAGGAGCTGACCTTGATTATATTCGAGGGCACTTGAAACAGCTGCCAATTGATCCATTTACAATGGATATAAAACAGGTTAATAAAAGAGGAATTTCTGCAAAATTGCTTCAACTCCACTTTGAAAGTTCATGCATGGATATCGACCGCCATACTAAGTATGGCCATGAGCATTCAACCGAGCAGGATGATGGATCTATTCACGGGCATTGCCATGAACATGGGCACAGCCATGAACACGATTATCATCACAGCCATGGACATTCCGATGAACACACTCATGGACATACTCACTCCCACGAACCTTTACATGGACACAGTCATAATCACGTACATAGGCAAGATGACAGCCACCATCATGGCAATCATATCCATAGCCATCATCACGGCGATCATAATCATAGTCATCATCATGAGCATCGAAAGGCCTCGACTATTCTTAATATGATTAGAACCAGCGGCCTTCCTGAGCGCGTCAAGCAGAGAAGCATGGCAGTGTTCCAGGTGATTGCTGAGGCTGAAGGGAAAATCCATGGGATGAGGCATGAGGAAGTCCATTTTCATGAAGTGGGAGCAATGGATTCTATCATTGATATAATAGGCGTCTGCTTGGCGTTGGAAAGCCTGGGGGTTGAAAAAATAACAGCATCACCCGTACCGACCGGTTATGGAAAAGTATTGATTGCCCATGGATTGTACCCAATTCCTGCTCCGGCTACAGCCGAAATTTTAACAGGCGTTCCACTTGCTGATTTTCATGCTGAAGGAGAGTTGACGACACCGACAGGAGCGGGATTCGTCAAGGCGCTTGCAGAAGAATATGGCCGCTTGCCTGCCTTGCCGATGAAAAAGATTGGCTATGGTGCCGGCAAGAAGGACTTTGAACATCCGAATGTCCTCAGAGCAATTTTATTTGAACATGCACCGATAGTAGAGATGGAAACCATTGGCGTCCTTGAGTGCCAGCTTGATGACATGACTGGCGAGATGCTCGGGTACGTAATGGAAAAAGTGCTAGCAAAGAATGCGCTTGATGTATATTTCACCCATGTTATTATGAAAAAAAGCAGGCCTGGAATCCTCCTGACGGTGCTCGCCTCACTTCAGCATACCGATGAAATTGAGAGGTTATTGTTAAATGAAACGAGCACATTTGGAGTCAGAAAATCCGAGTGGTCAAGGAAAATCCTTCAACGAACCTACAAAAAAGTCAGTACTCCTTTTGGGGAAATAACAGTAAAAGTTGGGTTCACCGGAAACTCAATACTCAAGATGACTCCTGAATATGAGGAAGTGAAGAATGCAGCCATTTTAAAAAATATCAGTTTTATGGAAGTGTATGCATCAGTCCAGAGTGCCGCTAGAGAGCAAATCATTAATTTGGATTAAAAAATTTAGCATAGGGTAATAGCCCAACTTTCTAACAAAGAAAGCCAGCAGGCCTAATATGGCAGCCGGCTTTCTTTGTTCTATTCGGTTTCAGGAAAAAGCCATCTTCATTTGGGTTGGTAGTTTCAATTTTGTTATTTATCTTACAACCAATAATTTGTTGTTTTTGTAGTGACTCTTAATGCCTGAATTTTCCTATGCAGTTTGTAATCTTTGCTTAAGGCTCCTAAGGACGGGTAAATTAGTATTGAGGTGATAGAGATGAAAGTGACGATAAACAATGAGGCAAAACAGCAACTGGTCAATGTATTTGGAGCGGAACCGACTGTTAAAATCAATCAAGTTCGCACAACCGGTTGAGGTGCTACCTTTGTGTACGAACTTGCTCAGGTTGAGCAAATACAAGATGAAGAAACATTTAAAGTAGATGAAATCACCATCGCCATTGACCCGCAGGCAGTAAGGGATCTGGATGGGGATGTCATACTCGACTATAAGAATAATTATGGGTTTATTCTAAAGAATAGCTTTGAAATCCTGACTTTTGGAATGAAAGTGAAAAAATAACTTGCACTTTTGTGGCAATACGAATTTAAGACGACACCTTTATGACTGTTGACACAGTTATGTTGGTGTCGTCTTTTTCATTTTATAATAAATTTATCCATTCAAATCAATTTATTAAATGAGTGATGGCGATTCAACAACGGGTGAAATAGAGTTTTTTCTATATTCTAAAATTAGTAGTGATACTAATTGTATATCTTTGGTAGAATCAAATTGGATGTTGGTATCCTATTTTGTTAGTAAATATGGTTTTAGTGTATTTTTTTCTAATTACTTCACTATTCCTGGTTTTAATCTGAATATGAAACTCTAAATGTAGTAACGTAAAATCACTTTAAAAAAGGACTGCTCATTTAACGTGTTCTACAGTTTATATGTGATATAGAAAAACAGAATTTAGATGTAAAAGGGGAACGGATGTGTACAAAATCTTGCTTATTGAGGATGATCCGCAACTTTGTCAATTGATGAAGGAAAGTTTAGAACGCTATGAGTATAAAGTGCATCTTCCTGAACATTTTTCAAAAATAGAGGAAACGTTTGTCAGGATAAAACCTGATCTAGTCCTCTTGGATATTAACCTGCCGTATTATGACGGATATTATTTGTGCAGAAGTTTTCGTAAGCAGTCAAATGTACCAATCCTGATGATTTCAGCGAGAAGTCATGAGATGGACCAAATCATGGCGATTGAGCTAGGGGCAGATGATTATATATCCAAGCCTTTTACATTTGAGATGCTGCAATCCAAAGTAAAGGCGACGATAAGACGAGTGTACGGGGAATACGCCTCGAAAGACACTAGCATCTTAAGTGTTGGCTCTCTTAGCCTCAATGCGAATGATATGACCTTAACTTATGGACTGAAAAAGGTGGAACTATCGAAAACCGAATATAAACTGATGAAAAAACTAATGGAGCATCATGGTGAATTTGTTTCTAGAGAGGAATTGATTGAAGAAGTATGGGATTCAATTACGTTTGTGGATGATAATACTCTAACGGTGAATATTACGAGAATCAGGCATTTGTTGTCAGAGTTGGGGTCGATGTTTTCGGTAAAAAGCAAAAGAGGAGTAGGATACAGACTGTCCGAATCTGTTCCTATAAGTGATTAGGATGAGAAGAGAGATTTTCAAAAGGTTTTTAAAAGACAGGATACCGACTATCACTCTGTATTTGGCAGGCCTGGTCTCGGTTATAACCTTTTTCCGTCTCAGTGAACGGGCGAATAGGGAAATATTATATCCGAGTTTGATGGTCGTCTTCTTATTAATCGTCTGCTTGGTCATTGAATGGTTACGTTACTATCCCCCCAATCGGGCCATATTTCTTATGCTGGATAATCAGGATTCTCACTTTCAGCCACATACGAAGGAACAAATGGCTTTTCAACAATTGATACATAAACTGACAGGTGAATTCACCATGAAAAACAATGTATTGAAGAATCAAAATAAAGAGAGGCTCTATTTTCTATCCCATTGGATGCACCACTTGAAAACTCCTGTCTCGGTTATGGAACTTATCTTAAATAAGGAAGATCAGGAAAAGGACATAGCTGAGATGTTCAAAATAATTAGGCAGGAAAACAATCGGCTTCACACTTCCATTCAACAAGGTCTTGCCATGATCAGGACGGAGAGCTTCGAAAACGATCTCGAGGTGAGGTCGGTCGATTTAATCCCTTCATTGCGTAAATTGATAAACGAAAGAAAAAAAGAATGCATATATCAATCCATCTATCCTTCCATGGAATTCGAAGGGCAGAGTGCGATTATTGCCACGGACCCAAAGTGGAACGATATTTTATTAGATCAAATCATCTCAAACGGAATAAAATATTCCGCTCCCAAAGCCGGGAATAAGAAGCTTATCTTTCGGATCAAGAGGACTGGCAAACGTATAAGTCTAACCATTGAGGATGAAGGTATTGGCATACCTTCCTATGATCTTGAACGGATATTTGATGCCTTTTTTACAGGAGATAACGGAAGGGCTTTTTCCAACTCCACTGGGATTGGTCTTTACCTAAGCAAAAAAATAGCCGACAAGCTCGGAGCAGATATTAGCATAGATTCGCTTCCTTCTAAAGGTACTGCTGTGACAATCCGGTGGTTGGCGGGAACCGATACTAGTAGAATCGGTTTCTAAGTCTGTAGCAAGATACCTTACAATATTGTAAGGTATCTTTTAGCTTTGGCAATGGTTCCGTTTTACGAGGTCCATTACAATGATGATAGTGTGAAACGGGGAGGATAATCTATGGTGATTTTAGATGTGAAAGATATCGTGAAAATTTACGATGGGTCTGGCGGTGAAGGCTCGACAACTGCTTTGGATGGGGTAAGCTTGTCCGTTAAAGAAGGAGAGTTTCTTGCCGTAATGGGATCTTCCGGGAGTGGCAAAACCACACTCTTGAATGTCTTGAGTGGCATTGATCAGCCAACCTCAGGGGAGGTCATCATTTCTGGCCGGGAAATAAGCGGGATGACAGGAGATGACCTAGCCCTTTTTCGCCGAAAAGAGCTAGGTTTTATATTCCAGGATTTCAATCTATTAGACAGCTTAACGGTTAAAGAAAATATACTACTTCCGATGATACTTGAGAAGAAAACTCCGGATGAAATGGAAGGGAAGCTTGCCTACCTGGCAGAGCTTTTTGAAATAAAACCCATCCTTCATAAGTACCCTTATACGATTTCCGGGGGCCAGCAGCAGCGAACAGCAGTGAGTCGGGCCCTCGTGAATAAGCCTGCCATATTATTCGCGGATGAACCAACCGGGAATCTTGATTCAAAGTCATCGACGGTCATCATGGAATGTTTTGAAAAAATAGTCAAAGAACTATCGACAACGGTTCTTCTTGTAACCCATGATGTGTTCGCCGCAAGCTATTGTCAGAAGGTTGTATTTATTAAAGATGGCCTTATCCATTCAACGATTGCAAAAAAGGGGAGCAGGAAGGAGTTCCTAAATCAAATCATGGATAACCTTGCTGTCTTGGGAGGGAAATCCTATGACATTTAATCAAGTCATTTGGAAGATGGCCAAGGTACAATATAAAAAGTATATGTTTTATTATTTGTGCAACAGTTTTGCCGTTATGTTTTTCTTTATGTTCTCAACTGTCTATTTTAACAATCAGATTGAGAAGGCGAAGCAACTGGATGGGATACAGGATGCGTTGTCTATTCCGGGGGGTGCACTTATTATATTTACCATCTTCTTCATTAGCCTTGCCCACAATGTCTTTATGAAAAGAAGAAGGAGTGAATTCGGTCTTTTCATGACATTAGGCATGTCCCGCAGCGATATTACGAGACTGCTCGTGTTGGAGAATGGTGTAATTGCCGCTGCATCCATTGTTACCGGGTTGTTGGCAGGGGCCATCTTCTCTAGATTATTTTTCATGCTTTTAATGAACAGTGTGGGTATGCGGGAGATTGTATTCCATTTAAGAGGAAAAATGTTCTTGTGCTCTGTTGGTGCATTTTTAATTGTGTTTTTACTCGCGGTTGGGAAATCGCTTTTTCTATCGTACCAAAGTAGTGTGCTCGCTAGTATGAAGAGTAATCGGGTTTCTCAAGCAATAAAGTTGAAAAGTCCGTTACTCGGTTTTTTCGGGCTTGCCTTAATGATGGGATCGTTACTGGCCTTGTACGTTACTTATGTAGATTCGGATGGTGGATTACTGCCGTTATGGACACTCGGCATTTTAGCGGGATTATACATAGCGTTTAGCCAGTTTACTAGTTTCTTAATTGAAGTCACAAAAAAAATCCCGGGATTCTATTTTCGCAGAATGCTTTTTTTTACAAGTCTCGATTACAAGTTTAAACAATTAACCTCGATTATCATGCTCGTTTCAGTCATGACCATGATTACAATATTATACAGCTCCTTGTTATTAACTTTTTATAAGTCATCAGAAAAGGATGCAATAAGAAATAATCCTTATGATGTGGCCTTTTACCAGACGGAAACGAAAAACAATTTGCCGGAAGAAAAACTCTATGCTGTTTTTGAAGATCAGGATCAGCATATTGAAGAACATATAGTCATTCCGGTGCTTACTTATTATCAAAAACATCCATATGTCGAGGGGGTTGAAACATATCAGATTATGGGACTCAAAGAGTTTAACAGGGTTACCTCTGCTACTGCGAAATTGAATGATAAGGAATACTTCGTCTACTTGAATTCCGAGGCTGAATATGGGGAGGTCGACGTCAACCAACTTCTCGAACTTGCGATTGATAACAAGAAGATAGCGTATGAGTTTAAAGGGAAATTTGTTCAAAAAGCCATAAACATATTACCTAATACCCATGAGTTTATCGTTGTGAACGAAAACGAATTTGACTTTCTGACTGACTCATTAAATGCTTACAAATCCAATCTACATTTAATCAACGTAACCGACTGGAAGGGAACAGCTGATGCTGTGAATGATCTGGAGGAAAAATTTGCTGACTTGAATCAAAGTACAGCCCCTATCGAAGACAGACGCATAGAGTTTTTATCCGAAAAAGAACAATTCCAAGTGGCTGCCAAGGTGTCTGCTTACAATAACATTAGAGGCTCCAGCGGCATCATGTTCTTTGTGACTACCTTTCTAACCATCATGTTTTTCTTTGGAACATTCATTCTCTTATACTTGAATCTTTTTTCAGAGATTGATGAGGAGAAGGCTAAATACAGAAAGCTTTATAAAATAGGAATTACATTGAATGAAGTCAAGAAGTATATTTCCAGCGAACTAATCACGGTCTTCTTTGCTCCAACCCTGATTGGAACCGTATTGGCTGCCTTTTACGTGGTTATCTTGTCTACAGATACTGGCGGTATCATGCATAATCTGGACTTGTTGTCTCATTTTTTCCTGATATCTTCAATATATCTAGCCATCCAAATTATTTACTACTTCTATTTAAGAAACAAAATGATGAGGTACTTAATTTAAATATATTCAAGCGGATACTTATATGAATGCCTGTAGTTGCTTATTGCAATGTGGTAAATCTGTGTTTTATTCAGCACTAAACATTCTGATGAAGCAAGTTCGCACAACCGGTTGAGGTGCTACCTTTGTATACGAACTTGCTCAGGTTGAGCAAATACAAGATGATGAAACATTTAAAGTAGATGAAATCACCATCGCCATTGACCCGCAGGCAGTGAGCGATTTGGATGGGGATGTCATACTCGACCATAAGAATAATTATTGGTTTATTCTAAAAAAAAGTTTTGAGATTTTAACTTATGGGATGAAGGTAAATAAACCGTGAATTAAATTTTAGTGAGGCACTGGAACTGTCCCCTGCTTCATTAGGATGACGCCAGCTTGGATGGCGGGAGCCTTCTGTGACCTTTGTAATGAAGGGACACGGAAGGTTTTTATTTTGCCAGAAGGGGGTTAAATGGGGTTCCTTCGTGATTGAAGTAAGGTTCCTGTCACGCCCCGTTTAAACACTTGTTAAATCTACTGGTTTAACGAGTGTTTTTTCGTTTTGAATTTAATCCTTCAATTCTTAATTTCATTTTTTTGCTTGGAGAAGATATATCAATCAAGTGTGACTCTGATTATAGGCAATAAAAAGAGCTAAGAAAATTCCATTGCTCACCTACTTGTATGAATAAACTATACCTAAATACATGCGCTTGATAACGTCAATGTTTTAGTTATTTTAGTATTTGTTTCAGTATATATTTGTAAGAAAACAATAGTGACAATGCAGCAATTGGGGTAAAGAGTCTAAATAATTTAATGAAGTATCAATGGAGCCTTGGTATCCGAAAAGGATTCAGGGCTTTGTTACCTATTTCTCACAGTTGTTTTTTTCCCAAATTTTAAATTTGATATAACTAATATACTCCTTAAAGTCATTTTTGTTAATTCCATCCTCAATCGCTTTTTCAATCATTTTTTTCCATTCTGGGTCTAGATTATTATCATTATTGTCTAAATCAAGTACCTCATGATTCATTCCAGTAAGTAAGAACCCAATGGAAACATCCAAAGGTTTAGCTACTTTAAATAAAAAGTGAATAGATGGATTTTTATTAAGATCCCTTTCCATACCGCTTAAATAAGATTTAGAAACATGTGCTAGTTCAGCTAGTTCGCTTAAAGAATACCCCTTTTGTTCCCTAAGTTTTTTTATTCGCTCTCCAATCATAAGATTTCTCCTTTTGTTCATATCGGGATGACCATTTTATATCAGGAATTATAAAACAAATATCGTTCTTTTGAAAGAACTAAATTTTTGCAAAAAAAACCATTATATATGATTATTGAAAATTCTTGCGAAAAATAAACAAGTAGGGAGTTGTTTAGGGATTTCCTTTTCAATACAGCATTATCGTACTGGATATAGAATTTTCTGAAGGGTTAATCTATAAATATTAGTTAATAAGGAGTAAGGAATTATGTAGTTATATACAAGAAAAGAGCAAAATTTCGGGTATGATTTTCTATTAAATGTCATTGACTTGTTCTTTATACAGAATTAATATTAGCGTATATTACATTTAGTTAGGAGGGTGTGTTGAATATTTCCTAACTTGATCTAGAAGTTATTTCTTAGCGAAGAACAACCGTTCCGTAAAATAAATTAAAAGCGGGGAAAAAATGTGGACAAAGAAATCAATATAAAAAAACTATTGAACATTATTAGGAATCGTCTTTGGATTCTAATTATAGTTAGCATTATTTCTACCACTCTAGGCGGTCTTTATAGTTTCTATATCACGAACCCTCTTTACAAAACATCTTCTAAACTGATTGTGAATACAGATGATAAACTTATGAACACTCTCATGGTAATGATAAAAGAACCAGGTTTTTTGGAGCATGTAGTAAAAGAGATGGATCTAAATACAAGCCCCGAAGAGTTAAGCCAGCGAATTTCTGCAGGAAGTATTGGAGGTTCATCAATAGTAGAAATTTCTGTAATTGATTCAAAACCAGAAAAGGCAGCAGATATTGCCAATATTGCTGCAAATGTATTTAAACGTGAAATGGAAAAAACGTTTGGATTGGATGATATTCGAATTTATTCCGAAGCCAAAATCAATTCCGCACCTATTAATATCAATCATGGAAATAAAATTGTGCTTAGCTTTATTATTGGGATTATTGCAGGTATGGGGTTAATTTTCTTATTGGATTTCATGGATAACACGGTAAGAACGGAGTCGTTGGCAGAACAATTACTAGAGGCCCCCGTATTAGGGAATGTTTCAAAAATGAATAAGAAAACCACCGCTCAAAAAAAAAATATTCGAGAGAAAATCGGAATAAGGAGGCATTCTCTTGAAACTAACAAAGAGTAAAATGTCCTTTCTAAATATGAAAGTTAGTCTGGTGGCTGCCACTGCCCCAACTTCTAATATATCTGAACAATTCAGGACCATTCGTACAAACTATCTTTCTTCAATTGATTGCAAAAATGCAAGAACGATTATGATTTCATCTGCAAATGGGCAGGAAGGGAAGTCAACGGTTGCCGCGAATTTTGCCATATCATTGGCGCAGCAAGGAAAAAAGGTTTTACTAATTGATGCGAATTTACGAAATCCAATCCTCGATTTTTCTTTTAAAGTGAACAATTCTATAGGGTTAAGCACTGTGCTAAATGGAAGAGTCAGGTTTGAGGATGCGGTTGCAGACACGGGTATAAATGGGGTAGACCTTTTACCTAGTGGACCAGTTCCTATAAATCCTGCAGAGCTGCTTGGCTCTGTAAATATGGAATCGCTTATTCACAGGTTAGCCGGCTTATACGAAGTGGTCTTATTAGACACTTCCTCAATATTGGAGATTTCTGACGCGAAAATTTTAGCAAATCAATGCGATGGTTTAATCATTGTCATTCGGTCTGGAAAAACAAAAAGTGAGGACATGATTAAAGTAAAGAAACAATTGAAACACTGTAAAACAAAATTATTAGGAATTATTTTAAATGAGACTAATTGAAGGATAAATTGAGTTTTTTTTTCGACTATTTTGTTCTTAATAAAGAATAAACTAATACTATATAAAACGATGGCGAAACTAGGTGATATCTCCTTACCGTTAACAATGGAGGTACTCGGTCATGCTGTGGGTTGGAAGAAACCTTAGACGCCGGTCGTCGAGAGTATGATGTGAGGAGGGGTTAAATGCCCCATATTTTATTAAAATCTTTCATTAATAGGTCTTCTTAAGATCTAATAATGAAAGATTTTAATGACAATCCATTAGGAGTATATGTTTATGAGCTTTAACGTCTACATAAAACCCATTAAAAAAGCATTTAAACTATTCACCTAGTTCTTTTATCGGACATTTAGAAAAGAGTTAAAGGGAGTAAATGCATTTAATAAATTTGACAGCCGTTCACCAACCATAAAAATTCGAATCAATTAACTAAGGGGTGTGAAAATGACATATAAACAAAGGTTGTCTTTTTTTATTTTTGCAGATTCTTGCATTGTATTAACCGCTGTTTTTTTTAGTAGATTCCTGGTGAATGCGACAGTCCATGTAGTGACAGTCCCAATTGTCTTAACAGCACTTACAATTCTCATCAGCCATCATATTCTTTCGTTCAAATTTCATTTGTATAAAAAAGCCTTGGAGTATGCAAGTATTGGGGAGCTTATTATTATATTAAAAGTAGTAACGGGATCCATCCTTGCAGCATTATTATTTCAACAGCTAATTATTCATCAGATATCTTTCAGACTCTTGGCCGTAACATGGCTTTTACATATTTTCCTCATAGGCGGATCGAGATTTTGCTGGAGAGTGTTCCGGGATTCTTTTATTAACAGAGAGGGCAACAAGAAGAAAACGCTGATCATAGGTGCAGGGGCAGCTGGATCAATGGTGGCGAGGCAGCTTTTGCAAAATCGCGATACGGAACTTGTTCCGGTTGGATTTATTGATGACGATATCAAAAAGCATAACCTTGATATCTTTGGCATACCTGTTGTTGGTGGAACAAATCAAATCGAATCCATTGTGAAGAAATGCAATGTCGAAAATATTGTTATCGCAATCCCTTCGCTTCAGAAAAAGGAACTGAATGCTATTTTTCAAGAATGTGCAAAAACAACTGCAAAAACGAAAATTTTGCCTATGCTTGAGGACTTGGTTTCAGGGAAGGTAACTGTCAGCCAATTTCGTGATGTTCAAGTAGAAGATTTGTTAGGCAGGGAACCAATTAAGCTCAATATCGCGAATATCACAGAATATCTGACCGAAAAAACGGTTCTTGTTACCGGCGCGGGGGGTTCGATTGGTTCTGAAATATGCCGGCAAATCGTGGCCTTTCGACCGTCACGCCTTATTTTGTTAGGCCATGGAGAAAACAGCATTTATTCAATTGAAATGGAATTGATTGAGTCTAAACAGCCAACTTCAATAGAATTCATTACGGAAATAGCCGACCTGCGGGATGCAGATAAAATGAATACGATTATGAAAAACTATAAGCCCGATGTTGTTTACCATGCGGGCGCCCATAAGCATGTACCGCTCATGGAACGGAATCCTGAGGAAGCATTAAAGAATAATGTGATCGGTACGATGAATGTAGCAAAGGCGGCCAGTTTAAATGGCGTAAAAACTTTTGTGATGATTTCTACAGATAAAGCAGTCAATCCAACCAGTGTAATGGGAGCAACCAAACGCCTGGCCGAAATGATCATTCAAGGAATGGACCGCGTTAGCTCCACAAAATTTGTGACTGTAAGATTTGGCAATGTACTCGGAAGCCGGGGCAGTGTGATTCCTTTATTCAAGCGCCAAATTGAAAAGGGCGGCCCTGTAACGGTTACTCATCCTGACATGATCCGTTACTTTATGACGATTCCCGAAGCTTCAAGGCTGGTGATCCAAGCCGGTTCTTTAGCAAAAGGGGGAGAGATCTTTGTGTTGGATATGGGTGAACCCGTCAAGATTGTCGACCTGGCTAAAAACCTCATCAAGCTGTCAGGAAATTCAGTCGAGGAGATTGGAATTGAATTCACGGGAATACGGCCTGGTGAGAAGCTTTACGAGGAGCTGCTCAAAGAGGAGGAAGTTCATGAAAAGCAAATCTATCCAAAAATTTATATCGGGAAAAGGTCGGAATTATATATTGATGAAATCAATCATTTAATTGAAACATTTGCTGATTTAGAAAAAGAGGAACTTAGAGAAAAACTATTGCTGATTGCAAATGGGAAAGTGGCTTCAAAGCGGCTTTTATCCATTTCGGTTTAGGGGATTTTTATTACGGGAAGTCGGATTCCAGCTGCACGAATGGGAGACCGTTTATATCAGTTACAAAGTTATGGGATATTTTTGAGAAAGAAAGTGAAGATCAACTAAGGCTGGTGATCGAAGTGAGAAAAATCCTCTATATCACGACCTTGAGCAGAACGATCAATTCTTTTTTAGTTCCTCATATTGAAAAACTTATAAATGAAGGCAATATCATCGACTGTGCCTGTTCAATCGATGAAGAAGCCGATCAAAACCTGGCCAATCTCGGGGTCAGGTTTTTTGATGTTCCTTTTACGAGAAACCCATTGCATCCGGTGAACGGAAAGGCTTTTATTGGCCTGATGAGGATCCAGAAACAAATCAACTATGATATCGTCCATGTTCATACGCCAATTGCCGCATTGTACGGAAGGCTTTTAAAGCTAAGATTCCCCAAACTGAAAACGATTTACACGGCCCATGGGTTCCATTTTTATAAGGGAGCGCCGCTCGTCAATTGGGGGATTTATTATCCTATCGAAAAGGTGATGGCTCGCTATACGGACACGATCATTACGATGAACACGGAAGATTATGAGCGGGCAAAGAGGTTCAAGGTTAAGGGAACTCATCTGGCCAACGGTGTTGGCGTAAACTTAGCTTCTTATCGTGTTGATTTATACGATCGAAATGAGGTCAGAAGGGCTCTAAACTTAAACGAAGATGATTTCGTCATCATCATGATTGCTGAAGTGAACAAAAATAAAAATCATAAACAAGTGATAGATGCTGTAAACATTCTCAAGCAAAAAGGGATCCATGTAAAAGTGATTTGTGCCGGAGATGGCCCGCTTCTTGAGAGACTTAAAATGGAGCTTTTGGAAAGGGAGTTGGAAGATCGAATTCATTTCCTGGGGAATCGGGATGATATAACAGCGTTGATAACAGCGAGTGATCTTGGCATCCTTATGTCCTATCGGGAAGGGCTGCCAAGAAATATCATGGAATTGATGGCCTGCAGGAAACCAGTAATCGGGACAAAGATTAGAGGGATTCGTGATTTAGTTAAAGATAAGGTGACCGGATTTTTGGTAAATGTTGAGGATGCGGCTGAAACAGCCCAAAGAATAGAAGTTCTTTACCGAAACAGAGATTTTTTAGAGAAAATGGGCTCCAATGCGTATGAATCTATTAAGCAATATGATGTGAAACAAGTGGTTGATCAGCTTGTGGAGATCTATGGGTTGAACAATCAAGGAAATGAGCAAATGTTTACAAAAACAATTTCATAAAGGTGTTCGTATGGAAAATAAACTGAAGCAGGGACATTATGTACTATTTAGTCCGCAAAATATTCTTATATTGACCATGGTCTTGTTTTTTGGTTTCACATCACTAAGGTTTGGTGCGTTTGGCCTTGGAGAGCTAGTTTTATTATTTTTTTGTCTGAGCCAGCTGGTTGGCCAAAAGACCATTCTCGTATCGTTTCACCATCATTTCTTTTCTTTATTTTGGGTCGCCTTTCTAGGTTTCATGACATTCGGTTATGCGGTTAATACCTTTTTAGGAATTGCGCCCCAGTATGTGAAATTTGATTATCAGGCCTACATTGTAATCCTATTTTTATGTTTTACATTTGAAACTTTCTTTAAAAAGAGCGATTTTGCCAGCTTATACAGCTTAGTGCGTTTTCTTTATTTCGGCGGATTATTTGTAATAGGTACCTTGTTTTTTCTCTATTTGCAAGGCAGGACTGTTTTATTGGGGTTTAGTTTAACATACGGTGGCGCTGAGATTTTTTCTCCATTTGCTAACGACTACCACCAATTTGCCTACTTCATCGCTCCCTTTCCATTTATCGGGTTGTATATCATGACCATTGAAAAACAGTTGACCGTAAAAATCCTTGCTTTAGCAGGGATTGTTTTAAGTATTTCAATAGGAATGTCAACGACTTCTTCTACATTGGTGGCGGCGTGGGCGATTGCAACTCTCATTTTTTGTATGGTTACGGCAGTGAAGTCTGTTCATAAACTACATCGTTCTTACGGCCTAATCATCGCGCTATTCTCCATCCTTATTCTCGTTTTATTGTTCAATTATGAAATGATCATTACCTTTATCAATGATTTCTTTCATGGTGATACCAATGGAGAGAATAGGCTCGTCATTTGGGGTAATGCCATTAAAGCCTGGCTCTATTCGCCTGTTTTCGGCCTGGGACCTGGTTCATATTCAGGCGATGATATATTTGCTGGATATGAAGCTCATAATACATTCCTGCAAATATTGACTCAAGGCGGGATCGCCGGGGGATTGGCCTATATCCTGATGGTCACAAATTTAACGAAAAACACCTATGTGAATACCTTTATTTTATGCTCGGTCATTTCTTTAGTCGCGTATGGCTTAGGGATTAATGATTTACGTCGCACAGTCCTTTGGTTCTACTATATTCTGTTTTATTTTCTAGTTTTAAAAAGTAAAGGGGAAACAAGTTGATGGGCACTCCTTTATTATCCATTGTCATTCCAGTATACAATGCTCAAGAAACAATCAGCCGTGCCATTGGCAGTATTTTATCCCAGGATTTCAAGGATGTCGAAATCATCGTGATCAATGACGGCTCCAATGACCGCAGTCTTGAATTCTGTGAAAATATCGCGCGAAATGAACCAGGAATAAGGCTTTTCTCCATTGAAAATTCCGGAGTCAGCTATGCAAGGAATGTAGGCATTGAACAAGCAAAAGGAAAGTATATTACGTTCTTGGATGCAGATGATTATTATGCAGAAATGGCACTTGAACAAGTGGCTGCAAACTTAAGCCCTGACACCGAAATGATGATCTTCGGTTACAATGTCGATTTTGAAAATAAATACACCGATTGTTTACTGCCGAGTGAACAGGTGTTCACTTTCCATGACCAACATAGATTCAGGGAATATGCCGTTTCATTAATACGCAACGAAATGATTAACGCTCCCTGGAATAAGGTTTATTTAACTAGCTACTTAAAAGAAAAGGAAATAATGTTCCCGGCAGATTTAAACATTGGCGAGGATTTAAAGTTCAATCTATCTGTCATTAGGGATATTGAACACGTAAAAATTTTAAACATGGCTTTAGTGAACTATTGTGTGAAAAAGGGGGAAGGGCTTGTGTCGCGTTTTCGGTTAAACCGGTTTGATGTTCGATATGCCCTCCTTATGGAAATTAGAAACCTCTTGTCGTACTGGGGATTATTAAAAGAAAATCAAGCCATGATTGATCGATTTTTAATCAGAGATATCATGGCCTATTTTATGGACTTTTACAAAATGAATTGTGATTTGACCTATAAAAAAAAACTGGAAATCATAAAAGAACTTCTATCCAGAGACAACATAAAAAAAAGTTTAAACAATAGTCAATTTGAAGATTTTTCCACAAGGATCATAGAGCTAATTTTGAAAACAAATAATACAAGGTTCATCTTATTTACAGCGAAAATTTTAAACATAAAGCGAGTGGCAAGATGAAAATAAAAATTAGTGTCATCGTACCTATCTATAATGTCGAGGAATACTTGAGAAGATGCATCGATAGTATCTGTCATCAATCCTATAAAAATTTAGAAATCATCTTGGTGAATGATGGCTCGACAGATAGTTGTCCCATTATTAGTGATGAGTATAAAGATAAAGACAACCGGATCAAAATTATCCATAAACAAAATGGAGGGCTTTCCGATGCTCGAAACGTTGGTATAGAGCACGCTACCGGAGACTATATCAGTTTCGTGGACAGTGATGATTATATTGCAGAAAATATGCTGGAAGTATTAATCAATCTCTGTTTAGAAAAAGAATGTGATATATCAGTTTGTGGAGTTGTCAGGAAATATTCTGATAGAGAAATTAGCATCTCCTCCGATATAGAAGAAGTTATTGATCATGAAACGGCATTCAAGTATTTAATTCAAGGGAAGTATTTTCATGATTATGCATGGAATAAATTATATAAATCCGAGCTGTTTACAGATATAACATATCCAGTAGGTAAGATTTATGAAGATGTTTTTACAACTTATAAATTGTTTGCAAAAGCTAATAAAATTGGATTTACTGATCGACCGCTCTACTTCTATGTTCAGAGAGACGGGAGCATATTAAGACGCGGGTTTCATTTAAATCAATTCCACCAATTAGAGGCATTAAACGAAATTGAAATGTTTATTACAATAAATAAAAAGTATCATCATTTGCAGGAAACATTGGACAGCAGAATTCTTAATGTGAAATGCAGGTTGATCTTCGATATCTTGGTAGATAAAATTTTGAATTCCTCAGCAAGTTTCGATGCAAGCGGAAGAAAGCTGCTTAAAGAAATAAAGACTAATGGTATACAAAAAATCAAGAATCAAAATATTCATCCTCTCAGCAAAATGATAGTGGTGCTATCCATGTTTGGATTTAACTCACTGGTCACGCTTATAAAAACCCCTATTGTAAAAAGCGTCATAATGAAAAGGAAGAGGTTGTTATGATACCTTGGGCTTTTTTAGTATAGAAGATGGCATAGAAAAGGGGATTAACCAAATTGAAAAATATAGTAGTAAGTATAAATTGTATTACTTACAATCATAGAGACTATATTGCAGATGCAATTGAAAGTTTTTTAATGCAAAAAACAAACTTTGACTTTGAAATATTAATCCACGATGATGCATCGACAGATGGAACGGCAGAAATCATTAGAGAATATGAAAAGAAATATCCAGATATCATAAAACCTATCTATCAGACTTTTAATCAATATTCACAGGGGAAAAAAATATTTATGCCTAACGCTGCAAGAGCAAAGGGAAAGTATACTGCGATTTGCGAAGGAGATGATTATTGGACAGATCCATATAAAATACAAAAACAAGTAGATTTTATGGAAAGGCATCCTGAATGCAGCTTATGTGTTCATGCTGGTAACATGGTGTCAGCATCAGATAAGAAAATAATAAACCGGTGCCGGCCAAACAGAGGAAATAAAGTCTATACCGTAGAGGAAGTTATCGAATATGGCGGAGCTTTATTCATGACAAATTCAATGTTTTATCAAACAAAACTTGCACAAAATATTCCCGAATTTTTTAATAAGGTTAATGTTAGTGACTATCCATTAACAATATATTTAGCTTTGCAAGGTACAGTTTATTATTTGGATGAATATATGTCAGCTTATCGATTATGGGTTAGTGGTTCATGGACGGAAAAAAACCTTTCCAATATTGAAAGTTTTAAAAAGCACTTTGATACCATTTCAAATATGCTCGATGAAATAAATCAATATACAGGTTTTAAGTATAAAGACATTATCATTCGAACAAAGAAACGTAATCAGTTTGATCTTTTATTAAAGCAGGAAAAATTTAAAGAAGCTTTTGAAGATGAATATAGATTCATCTTTTCAGAGTTTAATTATAAGACCAAGGTTAGGTGGTTTTTACAATGGCATTTTCCTAGTATCTTAATGTCTTTGTTAAAAATAAAAAGGAAATTAATGATATGAACATGGAAGTGACAAGAGCCAGTGTTATTTCATCTTTGTTCTGGAAGTTATTAGAACGAGGTGGAGTGCAAGGAATACAATTTATTGTGTCGATTGTGTTAGCTCGTCTACTTAGTCCGGAGGAATTTGGAAAACTGACGCTTACTGTAATTTTTATCACTATTTGTAGTGTTTTGGTTCAAGGAGGTTTTACCACAGCACTAATTCAAAAGAAAGATGCTGATGAAGTTGATTTTTACTCGGCCTTTTACTTGAATCTATTCAGTGCTAGTGTTCTGTATTTTGTTCTTTTTTTTACAGCTCCTTTTTTAGCCGTATTATTTGAAGAACCTCAATTAATGATGGTGTTGAGGGTTCTGGCATTGACCTTGTTTTTCGGGGTTTTTAATTCAATCCAGATTGCCGTGATTCAGAAAAACCTGGAATTTAAAAAACTGTTCATTAGCAGTTTAGGATCGGTCATCATTTCGGGGCCAGTAGGTGTAGTAATGGCTTATGCAGGTTATGGGATATGGGCATTGGTAGGGCAGCAATTAACTGCTCAATTCGCAATAACCACCATCCTATGGTTGGTTGTGAAATGGAAACCTAAGTTCCTTTTTTCATTTGAAAAAGTAAAAAATTTATTTTCATATGGGTGGAAAATTTTAATATCATCATTAATTGATACTCTGTATTCAAATATACGAAGTCTCATTATCGGAAAAATGTTTAGCCCGGCGATGTTGGCTTTTTATAATAGAGGGGAAATGTTTCCTAGTCTCATTATCATTAACATCAATGGATCCATAGAGTCAGTCATGATGCCGGCTTTATCATTTCATCAGGAGGATGCACAAAAAGTAAAGAGTATGATGCGCAGATCGATTGTTACGGGCTCATTTATTTTGTTTCCCATGATGGTCGGTCTGGCTGTTGTAGCTGAACCATTAGTGAAAATCGTCCTAACAGAAAAATGGCTTCCTGCTGTACCATTCCTACAAATCTTTTGCGCATCCTATGCTTTATATTCGATTCATACGGCAAATCTTCAGGCGATTAAGGCGTTGGGGCGGAGTGATATCTTTTTGAAACTTGAAATAGTAAAAAAAATCATTGGACTAATTATTTTAGGATTCACTGTTTTCGGGGGTATATATTCCATGGCGTTAGGTATGTTAGTTAGTGGCATCATTTCTAGTTTTATTAATGCTTATCCTAATTTAAAGTTGCTTAACTATAGCTACAAGGAACAATGGTATGATATCATGCCATCGTTTTTTTTATCCATAGCAATGGGGGCTGCTGTTTATCATGTCAGATGGCTGGCTCTGTCAGACGAACTTACAATGGCAATTCAAATCATTATGGGGGTTATCCTTTATGCCATGTTGGCTCATCTATTTAAATTAGAGTGTTTCCATTACTTAACATCTACAATAAAAGATACACTGAAAATAAACGGTAAAAAAATTAAGCGAAAAGAAAAAATTGTGCAACATTAGACATTACCTAATGTTGAATCAGAAGATATCCCCATCTTGTTAAGTAGATGTGTTTTTTATTCTCTTACGTTAGCACAAGGTGTCATATCAATATGCAACAGAGCAAGGGTATTACATAGAATCCTTGCATTTGTGCTTAATAAGTTTAAAAGTTTGGTAGATTTAAATGTAGTCTTGAAAATACCCCCCATCAAATGGCCTCCTCCCTCTATAAATAAAGGATCAAATAAAAGTCAATATAGTAATTAAACTAAAAGGAGATAATTATGATGACTAAAAGTAAGCGGTTGTTAATTATAGGTGCTGGTAGAGGACAAGTGGGGTTAATAAAGACTGCAAAAGAAATGGGCATCACTGCTATAGTTGGAACAACGCCTTATAATAATCCTCCGGGAATAAAACTTGCCGATGAAATTTGTGAAATGGATATTTCCAATCAAGATGAGGTGTTGTCAAAGGCTAAAGATTTAAAGTTAGATGGTATAGCGACAAGTTGTTCAGATCTTGGACTTACTGCTTTAGGAAAATCCTGTGAAATGTTATCTTTGGCTGGATTAAATGAAAATGCTGCGGAGCTTTGCCAGGATAAGCTTAAGATGAAAAGTGTATTGATGGATAATGGCATTAGCACAGCTAAATTTTATAAAGTATCATCTGAAGGTGATCTTAAGCAAGCCCTAAAAAATCTTATGTTACCCGTTATCGTAAAAGCAACTGATTTGCAGGGAAGTAAGGGAATCTATATTGCTTATTCAGTAGAGAAAGCATATGAAGCATTTAGAAATGCGATGTTTGATACTAAAAGGAATTATTGTATTATAGAAGAATTTTTAGAAGGATGGGAATTTGGAGCACAGTCTTTTGTATATAATGAGGAAGTTTTATTTGTTATGCCTCACGGCGATGATACTTTCATGAGTCATACAGCCATTCCTGTCGGGCACCATGTACCTTTGAATTGTTCTGAAGATATAATAAAACAAACAGAAGCATGTGTACGTAGCGCTATAAAAGCTTTAGGCCTTGATAATTGTGCTGTAAACGTAGATTTTATTGTAAAGGATGGAAAAGTATATATGATTGAGCTCACCGGTAGAGTTGGTGCGAATTGCCTTCCTGAATTAACTTCTATTAATTTTGGAATAAACTATTACCAAATGATAATAGCCATGGCGTTAGGTGAGAATCCTACAGAAATATGGGCTAAACGCAATAAAGAAACTAATGCTGGATTAGCTTGTATGCTGTTTTCCGAAGATGGAAATGGGACTCTTAAAAATATCGAATATACTGGCATTAAAGATGAAGATATTTTAGAAGTTACGTTTTTTAAAAAGCCAGGGGATGAAATTAAAGGATTTAAGAGTTCGAAAGATTGTCTAGGCCAAGTAATTGTTAAGGGTAAATCAAAAGAGGAATGTGAAAAAAAAGTAGAACAGATAAAAAAGAGAATTATTATTGAAATCTCATAACATTAGCGTTGCGGGGGGATGATATGAAGTTAGCAGTCATGCAACCTTATTTTTTTCCATATATAGGGTACTGGCAATTGATAAATGCAGTTGATACGTTTGTAATTTTTGATGATGTAAATTTTATCAAACGAGGTTGGATTAATCGAAACAACATATTAGTTAACAATCAAGCGAAGCAAATAAATTTATTATTGTCTAAGGTTAGTCAAAATAAACGCATTAATGAAATTGAACTGCTAAGTAATGATGAGTCAGATTATCTTAAGTTACTAAAGACCTTTGAAGCTTCTTATATAAAGGCTCCATTTTTTAATGAAGTATTCCCGCTAATCGAGAAAATTATAATATATCAGGAAAAGAATTTAGCAGCATATTTGGCATATTTGATTAAGGAAGTTTGTAATTATTTACAAATAGAAACATCCTTTATTTTGTCATCCGGGCTTCAGAAAAATGACCTGTTGCGGGGACAGGATAAGATTATTGATATTTGTAAACGGCTGAATGCAGACGAATATATTAATTCGATTGGTGGTATGGCCTTATATTCTTCGAATGACTTTGATTCTAACGGAATAAAATTAAGGTTTTTAAAAACAGGAGAAATATTCTATCATCAATTTAATCAAGAGTTTGTAGCTAATTTATCGATTATTGATGTTATGATGTTCAATTCTATAGAGAGTATAAAAATCATGTTTGAGCAATATGGGTTGGTATGTGGTGATAAAACGAGCCACTTTGTTCATGCATCAACTTAGTCACTTTAGCAAAATATTATCCAAATAAGCAGGTAAAATGGCGACTCTTATGTTTGTAGATAAATAGGGGCGTCTTTTTTTGATCCATCACATGGTTGAGAGAGGGGTTTTATGAAACCTATCCAAGTAACAAGGTCGTCTATGCCTTCTTTTGAGGAGTATGTTGAAGAAATTAAGGATATATGGGAAAGCGGCTGGCTGACAAATATGGGGGACAAACACAAACAATTGGAATCGCAGTTAGCACACTATTTAAATACTTCAAATGTGACTCTGTTTACGAATGGCCATCTTGCATTGGAAAGTGCGATTGCTGCTTTTAATCTAACCGGTGAGGTTATTACGACCCCCTTTACATTTGCTTCTACAACCCATGCGATTGTAAGGAACGGTTTGATACCCGTTTTTTGCGACATTCATGCAGATGATTTCACGATCGATGTCAGTAAACTTGAATCGTTAATAACTGAAAAAACATCTGCGATTCTGCCTGTTCATGTGTATGGGAATATTTGCAATGTACGGGAGATTGAAAGGATCGCAAAAAAATATCATCTCAAGGTGATTTATGATGCGGCCCATGCTTTCGGGATTACGGTGGATGGTGAGGGAGTTGCCAACTTTGGGGATGCTTCAATGTTTAGTTTTCACGCTACAAAGGTTTTTCACACCATTGAGGGCGGGGCGGTAACGTATCGGGAATCAAATCTAAGAAAAACGCTGAATAAAATCAAGAATTTTGGGATAACGGGAACGGAGTCAGTTGAGTTTGTTGGCGGAAATGCTAAGATGAATGAATTCCAGGCAGCCATGGGGATTTGTAATCTTCGTAACACCAATCGGGAAATTTTGAAAAGAAAGGCAGTCGCGGAAAGATACTATGAAAACCTCAAGGATGTTAAAGGGATTAAGCTGGTTCAGCCGCAGAAAGGTGTCATAAGCAATTACGCTTATTTCCCAGTGGTATTTGAGGATTATAAATTGAGCCGGGATAAAGTGCATGAATTATTAAAGGAACATCATATTCATGCCCGGAAATACTTTTATCCGTTAACCAATAACCTTGGTTGTTATCAAAATCGGTTTAGTCCTGGTACAACATCGGTTGCTAATTATATCGCCGAGAGAGTCTTAACACTGCCCCATTATCCAGATTTACCAATAGAAGAGGTTGATCGAATTTGCCAGATAATCATTGAAGGTGATCCCGGAGAACGGAATCATTTTTTCTTTTCTGATAGGAAGGGAAATGAATTAATACTTTAATAAATCCATCATAAAGAATCTGTTTGAGAAGGGAGTTTAATAAATGAAGGGGATTATCCTGGCAGGAGGAAATGGAACGAGACTCTATCCGTTAACGATGGTTACCAGTAAACAGTTATTGCCAGTCTATGATAAGCCGATGATTTATTATCCTCTTTCGACTTTAATGCTTGCTGGTATCAAAGACATCTTAATTATTTCAACTCCAGAGGATACAAAAAGGTTTGAATCTTTATTAGGCAATGGCTCGCAATTCGGCATCACCCTAGAGTATAGAGTACAGCCAAGCCCGGACGGTTTAGCCCAGGCTTTTTTTATTGGCGAAGATTTCATAGGTGATGATTCCGTTGCGATGATTTTGGGGGACAATATTTTCTATGGCCAAGGGTTTACTGAAATATTGGAACGTGTTGCGAAACGGTCTGAAGGTGCGACAGTGTTTGGATATAATGTGAAAGATCCTGAGCGTTTCGGCGTCGTGGAGTTTGATGAATTGGGCAAGGCTATTTCAATAGAAGAAAAACCGTTAAATCCTAAGTCATCATTCGCGGTCACTGGCCTTTATTTTTATGATAATGATGTAGTCGAAATTGCTAAATCTGTTAAACCGTCTGCTCGCGGCGAACTCGAAATTACGTCTGTTAATGAAGAATATTTGCGAAGGGGAAAACTTAAGGTTGAATTATTGGGCAGGGGATTTGCCTGGCTGGATACTGGAACACATGAATCATTACTCGAAGCATCTACTTTTATTGAAATCGTTGAAAGGCGCCAAAGCTTAAAGGTTGCATGTTTAGAGGAAATTGCATTCCGAAAAGGATATATTTGCAGGGAAAGGTTAATAGAGTTGGCAAAGCCTTTGCGGAAAACTGAGTATGGGAAATATCTGTTGAGTTTAGCCAATCAAGCTGCATTTGAAAACAAATTAGTGGAAGTCCAATAAAGTAAGTCTAAACAAAAATTGGATTAGGTATCGAGTTGACCGTACCTAAAGAAGGTGAAATAATGGCGCAAAAAAAAATCCTTGTAACTGGCGGAGCCGGTTTTATAGGAGGGAATTTTGTTCACTATATGGTGAACAACTACCCAGCATATAATATTTATAATCTTGATTTATTAACTTACGCTGGTGACTTAACGAAGCACCGGAATATTGAAAACAGAGACAATTACTTCTTTATAAAAGCGGATATTGCTGATCGCGACACGATGATCCCGCTTTTTGAAAAGGAACAGTTTGATTTTGTCGTCCATTTTGCCGCTGAAAGCCATGTGGATCGTTCGATTACCGACCCGGGAGTATTTGTCCGGACTAATGTATTAGGAACACAAGTCTTGCTGGATGCCTCAAAAAGTATTGGGTTGAGTAAATTTGTCCATGTTTCCACTGATGAAGTATACGGTGAATTGGATTTCGACCCAAACACATTATTTACGGAAGATACGCCGCTCCAGCCAAATAGTCCTTATAGTGCAAGTAAAGCTTCATCCGATTTACTGGTCAGGGCTTACCATGAAACGTATGGGCTGCCGATGAATATAACGCGGTGTTCCAATAACTATGGACCTTATCAATTTCCGGAGAAGCTGATTCCCTTAACCATTTCACGTCTCCTTACGAATGAAAGAGTACCAATCTATGGCGACGGCAAGAATATTCGGGATTGGCTGCATGTTTGGGATCATTGTAAAGCAATAGACCTCGTCCTACACGAGGGCGGGGACGGTGAAATTTATAATGTCGGCGGTTATAATGAGCGGTCAAATCTCGAAATTGTGAAAAACATCATGGCGATTCTCGGTAAATCAGAAGAGCTTATTGAATTTGTTCCAGACCGGTTAGGCCACGATAAGCGGTACGCGATAAATCCAACTAAAATGGAAACATTGGGCTGGAAACCGACCTATACGTTCGAAAATGGAATTGGCCAGACGATTCTTTGGTATCTTGAGAATAAACAATGGTGGGAAAGCATATTAAATGGAGAGTATCAATATTATTTCAGCAAGCAATACGCATTGAAAAATGGGTAACCCAATGCCGTAATACAAGAGGTGTAAAATGAAAAGATTGGTAGACCTGGTATTATCCATTTTGGGTCTTATTTTGCTTTTCCCGCTCATGTTGTTGACTGCAGTATTGATAAGGATAAAACTAGGGTCGCCAATCCTTTTTAAACAAGAACGCCCCGGGTTAAATGGGGAAATCTTTCAGCTTTATAAGTTTCGTACAATGACGGATGAACGGGATTCCCAAGGGAGGTTATTACCTGATCATGAAAGGTTAACATCTTTTGGCAAAATGGTCAGACGATTCAGCCTTGATGAATTCCCACAGCTTATTAACGTGATCAAAGGTGAGATGAGTTTAATAGGTCCAAGGCCTTTACTTCCTGAATATTTGTCATTATATAGTGAAGAACAGGCGAAACGCCATTTGGTAAAACCAGGGATAACCGGCTGGGCCCAAGTAAATGGCAGAAATGCTCTGACATGGGAAGAAAAGTTTGAGTTGGATGTTTGGTACGTCGAAAATCAAAGTTTTTATTTGGATTTAAAAATTTTGTTTTTGACTATGAAGAAGGTCCTCATTTCAGAGGGAATAAGTAGTCAAAGCCATGTGACCATGCCGGACTTTCAGGGAAATTCTAAAATAAGCAGCTAGTAACATATGAGCAGCACAGCCATTTCATATTCTGAACAACTATCGACTCGTCACTGGCCGATAGTTTTTTTGTTTCTTTATACATTAACGGAGGGCTGTAAAATGGAGAATCATAGAGAAAAAATCTATCTCTCTCCACCGCATATGAGTGGAAATGAGCAAGTTTATATCGATAGTGCAATTGATTCAAACTGGATTGCACCATTAGGTCCGAACGTTGATACTTTTGAAAGGGAAATTTCCTCCTACCTTGGAGTGAATGCTGCGGCCGCGGTAAGTTCGGGGACCGCAGCGATTCATTTAGCCCTGGAACTATTAGAGGTCGGCCGGGGGAATCGGGTCTTTTGTTCAACGTTTACTTTTGTGGCGAGTGCGAATCCAATTCTTTATCAAGGTGCTGAACCTATTTTTATTGATTCCGAACCTGAAACCTGGAATATGTCGCCACAGGCGTTGGAACGGGCTTTAAAGGAGGCGGCGCTTGAAGGGAATTTGCCCAAAGCGGTCATTGTCGTTCATTTATATGGGCAAAGCGCCAAAATGGCTGAAATCCTTCGAGTGTGCGGGGAATATGAGGTTCCGGTTATTGAGGATGCCGCAGAATCGCTCGGGTCCACTTATAAAGGAAAAGCGAGCGGTACATTAGGCGCTTTTGGCATCTATTCGTTTAATGGCAATAAAATTATCACGACTTCCGGGGGCGGGATGCTTGTGTCAAATGACGAGGGTGCGATGAATAAAGCCCGCTTCCTGGCTACACAAGCAAAGGACGCTGCCCCATATTACCAACACAGTACGATTGGATATAATTATCGGATGAGCAATATCCTGGCGGGGATTGGCAGGGCTCAATTAAAGGTCCTGGAAGACAGGGTAGAGGCCAGACGCTCCATATTTAACGAATACGTGAAGCATTTATCCTCACTGCCTGGTATTACATTTTTGAATGAACTGGAAAACAGCCGCTCTAACCGCTGGCTGACGGCATTATTAATTGATGAACAGACAGCGGGTATTTCTAATGCGACTTTGTTGGAGATGTTGGCTGAAGAAAATATAGAAGCGCGCTATTTATGGAAACCGCTTCATTTACAGCCGCTGTTTAAAGATACTTCCTATTATCCTCATAGCGAAAACCATCATGTCGCGGAAGAATTATTTCAAAAAGGCATTTGCCTTCCTTCCGGGTCATCGATGACACAAGAACAACAGATGAGAGTTATAAACTGCATTAGCCATTCAATTAAAGGTAATTCACTCCCTTTATCAGGATAATTTCAATCGTAACTCTATTCCTTAAGCTTCACGGAGCCGCAGTAAGGAATGATTACGGAGACATCTGTTTACTGCACAGCCTTAGTTTGAAGGAGGCAGGAGATTGAAAAGGAAGAATCAAATCATCCTTTTTCTTATTATATTGCTAACACTTATTGTTGTTTTTAAAGACCATCTCCCCATAAACGGAAATAAAGAACAGGATCGGATTAGGGCAATGAATCATTCTTCAGATAGTCGTCATCCTGGTACCACCCGTGTCTATTTAACTACGAATGAAACTAGTTTCAGCATAAATAAAGGTGACAGGATTCGGCCTTCTGTAACTGCTAATTACCCGGATGGTTCTAAAAAAAATGTAACAGAAGATAGCAGTTATTCAACATTGAACGAAAGTGTAGTAACAGTGGACGAAAGTGGAATGATTTCTGCAGAGGGACCTGGTTTTGCGACTATTACAGTCACATACGAGGAAGTAGCGAAGACCATTCCGGTAGCAGTCAATTGGACGCCCTTACAAGTGAATGTTAAAGATTATGGGGCATCTGGAAACGGCAAGCGTGATGATACGGCTGCCTTCCAGGAGGCAATCGACTTTGTTGCAAAAAATGGCGGCGGTGAAGTATATGTGCCAAAAGGAACATATAGTTTACATCCAATATTCTTAAAGTCCAACGTAAACTTGGTGGGAGAAAGCCGTGATTCAGTCATACTTAAATTATCCAAACGGGCACCGGATGATTTTACCCGGTTGGTAAACCTGGAAAGTGTCAGTAATGTGAAGATCCAGAATATCACCTTTGATGGAAATGCGAAAAAACATCCGAAAGGCATAGAACATATGCACGATATTTTTGCGTGGGACAGCAAGAATATCTTGATCGATAATAATAGGATGATTAATGCGGTTGGAGATGGGATTTCCATTTCAGGATCGACTGAGACAAGCGATTATGTGATTATTTCTAACAATATATTAGTAAATAACCGGCGTTCGAATATCGTTCTTGAACAAGTTAACAATCTGCAAATTTTCAATAATGTCAGCACTTCCAAGATCGGGCGCCCTGCCCTTCATTTCGAACCGTGGGAAGAAATGTCTTTCTACCATGCGAAGATTTGGGATAACATCTTTAGCTCAGATACTGAAGGCTATTGTGTCCAACTGGAAGGCGGTCAGGGAGAGGACAATTTCTTTCATGAAGTTGATTTTTACAATAACAATATCTATTGTCCGACTGGCCAATTCCTAGTGATGGAAACAAAAAACGCAAAGGTCCACGATAATCTGTTTAAGGTTGGATCCATATTGATTTGGATCAAAAATGAAGACCTAACAATCAATAACAATGAGATTGATACCGAAAGAGGAATTACAATTGAAGGAACGTGGGGAGTCTTGTCGAAAAGAACGCGCATTTTTGACAATGATATTTCTACGAAAGAAAATGGTTTACACATTACTGCGGGGGCACAGGATACAACAATCTTGCGGAACCGTTTTCGAGGATTGGGATACTCGGGGGTCCGTTTTTTTGCATCGGAAACTGATATTACGAACACAAAGATCTCAAATAATCAATTTGAAAATTTTGAGTACGGTATTTTTACTGACTATAACTTTTATGGTAACAAACGAATCGATGGCCTGGTGGTTCATGACAATACATTTTTGGATTTTGCCGAGTACGCACTGTTTATTAAAGGAATAACCAGTAACGTTAAAATGAAAAACAATATTGTAAGAAATGCATCGGGGGTAGAGATTGTTGCAAATGATCGCCTGATGGAAAATATTGAAATCAAAAATAATAGAATTTCAGGTGGAAAAAGGGGCATAACCAAAACCGAATCCGGAACCGGGGCGATAAAAGGGTTAACCATTTCGGGCAATCAAATTTCTGATTTGACAGAGTAGAACGACGAGTTTCCATATGTGTCCATATTCATGGTTTAGTTTTTTGCCAAATTCTTTTCTATCGTCAGCGCTTTTTATCTGTCCTTTCATGGAGAAATCAATCTATCAAAGTATTAAGACCATAAAAGTATTCCACTTCGTTATCACTTCCACAGACATTTTGGTAAAGAGGGAATGAACACTAATGTTAATGAATAGCCATATCCAATCCATGTTGGCAAAAAAAATCCCTTTTAAGTTAAAAATAATCTCAAAGTATTTCCTTTCTAACAAAGATTTTTATCCAATCATATCCAAAGTTGAAGATAAAATCTTTGTTGCCATTGCGGCTGATTATGGAAACCTCGGCGATATAGCGATAACATATGCACAAATCAGTTATCTGAAGGAACAGTTTCAATCTCACAAAATTGTGACCATATACGCCAATGACGTATATCTCCTAAAAAGAATAAAAAGCTTTATCCGTTCCTCAGATATTTTGACCATTATTGGCGGGGGAAATATGGGAGACGCTTATCAGGTATTGGAGGATAGCAGGCGCTATATCATTAAATTGTTTCCGGAAAATAAAATCATCTCATTCCCTCAATCGATTGATTTTAAGACTGTTAAATCCTTAAAGAAAAGTATCAAGGTTTATTCCAAACATCCGAATTTGCACATTTTTGCAAGAGAGTCCACATCGTACGAAACCATGAAAGAAAGTTTTAAAAACAATCACGTTTATCTGGCTCCAGATATTGTATTATCCCTTAAGAATATGGATTCAAAAGCAGTGAGAGACGGCATTATCTTGTGTTTACGAAGCGATAAGGAGCAAAAGTTAACAAAGCAGCAGAAAGAGAGTCTAATAGAAACGATTAAACAGAAATACGCAAACGTAAAAGCGTATGATACGTATATACCTAACTTGCCAAAAGAATTGGGCCAGCAAGAATTGATGAAACTATTTGATGCTTTTAAAAAGACAGGAGTTGTCATTACTGACAGGTTACATGGAATGATATTTTGTGCCATTAAAAAAACTCCCTGTGTCGTATTACCAAACAGTAATCATAAAATTGCAGGAACGTATAACGAATGGTTAGCCGATTTAAGGTTCATTATTTTTACAGAGGAAACCAATCCAGATCAAATTTTAGAATATATAAATAAGCTATATCATGACGAAAGTGACGAATTAAACATAAGAGTGGATTTAAGGGATAAATTTCAGCCGCTTGACGATGCTTTAAAAAGTGAAAAAGTCTTTCCCAAATCCTTCTCAAGAACGCTAAGGAATTTTACCAAAGAAACGATCAGAAGTTTATAAGATTAACAGATAGAATGTTTATGCCGCTTTATTACAGGCTTCCTATCGGGAAGTTAGGTTTATTAACCTATCTCCTTTACGTGGATATGGATTTTATTATCTTTTTATCATTCGGTATTATGTAAAAAAGCCAGTGGTGGAGGCAACCCGCTGCTGATGGAGGATTCGCGATATATTCTGTTATGTACACATTCATAAAGGAGCTAATAGCGAATGGGAATCGCCCCGCGTACCGCATATATACTGCAAATTCACAAGAACCCTGATCAAGTGAATAAGTTTATTCAACAGCTTATTGCTGATGATCAGGCGGATGTCTTTGTTCATATCGATAGAAAAAACTATGAAAATATGAATAGGAAAATATTGAAGAATCCGCATGTCAAAGTATTAAGGCAAAGTGTCAATTGTGAATGGGGGGATATTGGCCAGGTTGATGCGACGCTCCTTCTGTTGAAAGAAGTAATAACTTCACAAAATGATTATGATTTTGTGTGCTTGAGAAGCGGCCAGGATTTATTGGTGAAAGATGGCTTCAAAAGCTTGTTAACAGAAAATCGCGGAAAAATATTTATGAACTATAGAAAAATGGAAGATCAGCATTTGGGTTTCATGAGGATGAAGTGGCCAAAGACAGCGAGGAGGAGGTATACAGCCGCCCACCCGATTCGGCTGTATAGAAGACTCCTCCTGACCTTTTATAGCAAAGGTTTAAATCTTACGCCAAATACGAACAACTGGCCTAAAGAATATTCATTTTATAAAGGTTCGCAGTGGTTTTCGGTTTCGTTCGAAGCAGCCAAATATATGATGAACTTTTTGGAAGATAATCCGTGGTACTACACATTTTTTGAACATACATTGGTCCCGGATGAAAGCTTTTTTCACACATTAATTATGAACTCTCCTTATAAACACGCTGTGATCAATAACAACCATATGTTTTTGAAATGGGGAGAAACGTTGGGTGAACGGAATTCTCCTCAAAATTTATCAGTGGCAGATATTCAAGCGATTGAGGAATCGAATGATTATTTTGCAAGAAAGTTTGATGAAAACATTGATTCGCGGGTCATAGAGTATTTCACGGAAAGAGTTGCATTTAGCAATGATCAAAAAAAGGAACTGGTCTATTAAATTTTTTTGGAGGATACAGGTTGATGAAAAAACCGGTTCATGTAGCTGAGAATAAACCCATACCTTATTGGATCAATACTCTTTCAATTGACTATAAGAAGATGTGTGAATTAGAGAGGGACTTCGGTTCCTCTTTATATTTTTTGGATGTAACCAAATTGAGAGAAAACTATAAGAAGATTGAGCATGCCTTTAAAAGTAGGTATGAAAATTTTATTATTGGCTACTCCTACAAGACCAATTATCTTCCGTATTTGTGCAAGGAATTATCCAAATTAGGCGCCTATGCCGAAGTGGTTTCACGCCTGGAATATGACTTAGCGATTAAAATTGGCGAGAATCCAAGACGGATCATCTTTAACGGGCCGATAAAAAGCAGGGACGATATTCAATATGCTCTAAATAATGAAAGTATTGTAAATATCGAATCCTTTTATGAGGCCGATTTTGTAAAAGAATATGCCCTGGAACATCGAATGGAACAAATAAAAATCGGGATAAGGGTCAACTTTGATATTTCCGACAATGGCATCAGTCCCCACCAGGCAGGTTACGAAATTGGAAGATTTGGAATTTCTGTGGAAAATGGGGATTTTAAAAACGTGGTCATGCAGCTAAAAGAACTTAGAAATATCAAAATCACAGGTTTGCATGGCCATTTTTCGACAAGCGAAAGAAAGGCAGAAACGTATAGGATCATTACTGAAAAGTTGTGCCAAATTGCAAAAGAGTCAATTCTTGATGATTTAGAGTACATCGACATCGGAGGCGGTATTTACGGCGAGCTACCTAAATCCTTTCAGACTGTTGTCCCGACTTTTGATGAGTATGCCCAACCAATCTGCGAAGTTATGAATAAAGAATTCAATGATTTCCAAAATAAGCCGACGCTTATATTGGAACCAGGACTGGCAATGGTTGCGAATGTCCTAATTTTTATTGCAAAAGTCATTGATATCAAAAACATCCGGGGGAATCATTTTGTTCTTGTAGATGGCAGCGTCCATAATATCAAACCGACGATGCATAAAAGGAATTTGCCGATGCACGTTATTCGTCAAAATGGAGTTTCCGGAAACCAGAAAGAAAACTTTCATGTTGTCGGGTATACGTGTATGGAAAAAGATTATCTAGCCCATGACATCTTCGGCGCCTTGCCTCAAAAAAATGATTATATCGTATTCGAAAATGTTGGGGCCTATACGATTGTTTTCAATCCGCCGTTTATAAAAGAACGGCCCAGTATTGTGGCAGTCGATGGTAATGAATTGAATGAAGTTAGGCGTAAGGAAACATTCCGGCAATTTTTTAATGAGGAATTGTATTGTTTTTAAATCCTTTTGAGAGGAATAAACAAATGAATATTTTAATTTGCAGTGCTGGGCGGCGGGCCAAATTAGTGGAGTTTTTCAAGGAAGAGCTTCATAAGATTGGCGGGAAAGTAGTGGCGGTCGACTGTGACCCGACAGCTTCAGCCTTGTATCACGCCGATTTGCATGAAGTTGTACCACGTATCGATCATCCTGCTTATATCAGTCACATCATAGATTTATGTAAAAAATACGAGATAACAGGTATCTTGTCTTTGATAGATCCCGAGTTAACCTTGCTGGCGAATTGTAAAGAGGAGTTTGAAAAAAACTCCATCCAGGTCATTGTTTCTGACAAAACTGTTGTGAAATCCTGTTTTGATAAATATTTGACGTATCAATTTTGTCAGGAACATGATCTTCCTTGTGTGCCAACTTACACGGATATTGATAAGGTTATTGATGAGTTAAATCATAATGAACTGGAATTCCCACTCATTGTAAAGCCGAGAAGAGGCAGTGCAAGTATTGGGATTCACAAAGTTACAACCATTCAGGAGCTTACTATTTTTCAAGAGAAAGCCGAAGAAATCGTGATTCAACCTTTTATATCAGGTGAGGAATTTGGCGTGGATTGCTATATCGATTTTATTACAAATGAAGTGACGAATCTATTTTTGAAAAGGAAAATATCCATGCGGTCAGGCGAGACGGATAAATCGGTTTCCTACAAAGATCCGATCCTAAAAGAGTTGATTGAGAAACTGGTCATTGCGCTGAAAGCGAATGGCCCAATCGATATCGATTGTTTTAAAACGGCAAGAGGTTATCTGATTTCGGAAATCAACCCCAGATTCGGCGGCGGATACTTGCATGCCCATGTATCAGGCCAAAATTTCGTAAAAAACATAATCAATAATTTAAAAGGGCTGCCAAATGTAGTAGATAATTGCCATTATGAAGAAGGAAGTAAGCTAGTAAAATTCGATCATTTTATCGTTCTATAATCCAATATTATTCACTCCTTTTTCATAACCTGACAGAGTGGAAGACTGGGGACGGTTCTGAGTTTGCCAAAACGCAAACTCAGAACCGTCCCCAAGCTTTTTTGGAAAATAAAATTTTTCATTTGATGTTTGGTTAGGGAAACAACTGCATACTAAACGCTGTACTTATGATCTTAGCGAGTGGCTGGGTGTCGGGGAACTCTCTGGGGATTTTTACCCAGAATGACTTTTCTGGAGAGTTGTGCACATGGGACAAATGGAACTGTTTGAATATTCTGTCAAATAATATAATATGGGTGAACAACAAGATTTGACTTCACAGCTGAACTTAAAGGGAGGGAAGTAAATGAATCGATATGTCCGTGTCATTCCGTACCAAGTGGTTGAAACAACAGAAACCGTAAACGAAGTTCCTTCAGGTGTAGAATTAATTCAGGCTCCCAAAATCTGGGGTGAAACGAAGGGGAAGGGCATAACAGTTGCTGTGCTGGATACAGGCTGTGACATAGACCATCCCGACCTCAAAGACCGGATCATCGGGGGCAGGAATTTCACCTCAGATGATAGAGGAAATCCCGACATTTTCAAAGATTATAACGGCCATGGCACCCATGTCGCAGGCACAATCGCTGCGGGAGCGAATGGATTTGGAGTCATCGGTACCGCACCTGAAGCCAATCTGTTGATAATAAAGGTTCTTGGCCGGAACGGTTCCGGGCAATATAAATGGATTATAGATGGAATTAATTATGCTGTGGAACAGAAAGTGGACATTATTTCAATGTCCCTCGGGGGTCCGAACGATATGCCTGAGCTTCATGAAGCCATCAGGAACGCAGTGCGGAACAATATACTTGTCGTCTGTGCCGCCGGAAATGAAGGCGATGGAAAGGACGACACGAATGAATTTGCCTATCCAGGCTGCTATAACGAAGTCGTCAGCGTAGGTTCCATAAATCTGGAAAGGCGTTCCTCGGATTTTTCGAATTCCAATAATGAAATCGACCTGGTGGCTCCCGGGGAAAACATAATGTCCACTTTTCCGGGAGGCACATATGCTGCCTTATCTGGAACATCGATGGCTGCTCCGCATGTGTCAGGAGCATTGGCACTTATCAAGGTTCTTGCAATTAGAAGCTTTGATAGAAAGCTATCGGAGTCGGAGCTCTTTGCACAGCTAATTAAACGAACAGTCCCGCTCGGCCACTCACCGCGGCTTGAAGGGAACGGGCTCTTATATTTAACCGTACCAGATCATTTATCGAGGATTTTTGATCATGAATTCCAGGCAGCATTATTGAAGGCGTTATGAGTCAACTAAATCTTTCATCCGAGATTCGTAGCCTTTTGAAAAATAATGCGGACAAGCCTTACTATAATGAATACACTGGCCAGCAGGACAAGTTTAAGTACTATAAAGACATTGATTTATCGGATTTAAAAAACAATACTCAACGCATCATTGAAAGTACACATAAGAACAGGCCATCGTATGCACCCCATCGCTATGTCTACCCATGGGTGGATTTACAGGAAAACGGCGAGCTCAAGAGCCTTTATTCCGGAAGGAGAATGGATGTTTCGGAGACAATACTCCACGACATGATGCTGCTGAAACGCCTGGAAAAAAATGAATTGGGTGCCTTGTCCGGAAATCAATTGTTTAATTGTGAGCATGTCGTCCCGCAATCCTGGTTTGATGGGCAAGAACCAATGCGCGGAGATCTTCACCACCTTTTTGCCTGCGAGCCTTCATGTAACTTGATGAGAAGCAACTTTCCTTACCATGATTTCGCTTCATACGAACCCGAGGTTTCTATAAACCGTATCCGGGAAGGATGCGGAATGGCGGAAGAAAAAAAGTTCGAGCCGGAGTATGGAAAAGGGATCGTTTCAAGAGCGACCATGTATTTCATGCTTAGATATAAAACCGTCGACATCCGTGACAAAGTGAACCTGGCGCTTTTACTTGCCTGGCATAACCAATATCCAGTAACTAAATATGAAAAGCACAGGAATGCGGCTATATTCGAGATTCAGGGTAACAGAAATCCGTTTATCGATTATCCTGAATGGGCAGAGACGCTGATTTGAGGAAGTTTGTTGAATGAATTGGAGGTGGCGGCGAGGGGCCGCCATTTTTCGTGCAAAAAATCGTTGAGGAAAAGAAATAGTGATTGTCCAGCTAGTAAAAGGCAGCTGTGGTTACCCCGCAGCTGCCTTTTCCTATAAAGTGCTATTCTTCGCCGGTATCAAAATACTCTTCATTCTTAACTGTGAATTGATCGATTGTTTCACCATCTGATGTGATGGTGGTAAATGTGATTGTATCCTTGTCGACTTTTGCATGCATGGAGACTGCGATCGCGTCCATGTTGACGTAGTCGAATTTTTCATCAGCAACGGCGTCGTAGTGTTTTTTACCAGTCGTGCCGGCTACGATGTAGACTGTACCGTTTGTATCTTCCTGGCCGCCCTTGATTTTTTTCGTCCTGCCATAGGAATGGTCGTGGCCGGAGAATACGATATCGATGCCGAGCTCATCGACAACCGGCGGAAGCTTCTGCTTTATGATGGCATTGCCTCCGAACGGGTTCGTATAATATGGCGGCTTGTGGGTGACAAGGATTTTCCAAGGTTTGTCGGTGTTCTGCATATCCTTCTTCAGCCACTCGAGCTGCTTATCGAGCACTTCGGCACTGTCCGTAAACCCGAGAACGCTAATATGCATGTTGTTGTATTCGACGGAATACGTGCCGCCCTTGTCCACGTCAGGCCCGTTTTTCGGGTTGTTGAAAATGGCTTTTGCGAGGCTGCCGTCCGGGTCGCCCATGTATTCATGGTTGCCGAGAGCTGCGACAAGGTCGGTTGAACGAATCGAGTTGATGCTACTCATCAGACCGAGTGCGTCGTTCCATTGTTTGAACTTGGCCGATTCGTCGATCAGGTCACCGACATGAATCATGAAAGATAGATTGTTTTTGCTTTGGTCATGAAGGATTTTGTTAAAATCGCTTAAATCCGAAGGCGATTGCGTGTCGCCGAAAACGGCAAACTCGAAATTCTGCTTCCGCTTTTCAGTCGTAAATTCCTCGATTGGTGACCAATTCTGCCCGTCTCCAACCTGGTATACATACTTGGTACCTTGCTGGAGTTTGCTTAAGCGTACTTCATTGACCCTGACAATCCCGTTTTTCGCAATATCAAGCTCGCCGGAGAAAACCTGGTTGCTTGATGTACCAGTGGCAGAATTAAATGCATCCTCGCCTTTGCGTTCGTAATCCTGCTTGCGTGCATACTTGACCATCGCCTTACCGTCAGTCAGCGGGCTCGACATCCAGGTGAACGATTTCATTTTATAAGGGTCTCCTGCCGGGTTGGAAAGGATGTTTTTGATTTCATCTTCCGCAGCTAGAGCAGGGTATGTCTGTGTGTTCATCTTAAACGAGTACTTGCCGTCCTTTACTACATAGAGTGCAACTTTTTTGACTTCATCTGTAATTGGACCGGAAATCAGCTGGCCATTTTCATCGGTTGTGCCAAGTGATATAGGCTCTCTGCTGCCTTCAATCTCAGCAAAGACCTCAGCGCCGCTTGCTGGCTTGTTATTGGTATCTTTAACCGTCATGGCGGTTGGCTTGCCGATTAAAATCGAGTCGGCTGTAATCGTAAAGGCACCCTTTACTTCCTTGCTTACCGGAGCCATTGAAAACGTCGGAACAAAATTACTGTCAGTTCCGCTCCGGAAATTCAGCATAGCTTCCGCTATCTCATAGGTCAGCTTGCTGCCTTCTTTTGTGTCAGCAGGTATGCGGACCTGGACGGTTGCAGCATCACCGGAGGATGTTGCACCGGTATTCGTGAGATTTAATGTAAGGGTTCCAGTTTCTTTTTCATAGGCATACGTACTTTCGCTGAACCCATTTCCGAACTGGACTCCTTCTACAGGGAAGTTTTTATCCACATTGAGTTTGATGGTTGAACCGGTCAAACCTGCTGGATTGGTTGCCTTCACAGTCAGGTTGAACAGGTCACCGAGAAGCGGCTGCTCCTGCTGATTGACAACTTCCATTTTGGCAGCCCCGGTGCTGATGGCAAAATAAACCGTCTTAATCGCCTGATTGCCGAATTTGTCCGGTACCATCAAGGTGATTTTGTGGGTTCCATCCGCCCATGTCAGCCCGCTGAGTGAAACAGATCCGTCCATATCATACGAGTAATGGCCTTCCTTGTCCGTGTAATTTACCCCATCGACATAGATGCTGACTTTCTCCCAGTCGATGCCGGTTTTGAATGGGTCGTCTTCATATTCACTGACATTTGCCTTGATACTAACTGCGTTTGTGTCAAAATTTTCCCCGTCAACATTGATGGACTCGATGACAGGAGGGTTCAAATCATCCATCTTTTCACCATAGACAGCGCGGATGTTATCAATGTAGACTGTCCCTTTTGTCATCGGGCCTGTAATGCCGGACTTTGTCGACATCATCCGGATAGTTTGCGTAGAATGTAATTTGAATGGGCCTGTGAATGAGGATGGAATCGGCGCTTCAATGTATTTCCAGCCTGTCCAGTCAACACCAGGGCTTTCTTTTGTCAGATCAATTGTTTGGTTCTTGCCGTTGCCATCGACAATCATCATCCTCAGCCAGTAGCCCTGCGCTTCAGGAGTTGCATACACCCACATGCCGATGCCGGTCGGATTGTCACTGATTGCCGTATTGATCCCAGGCCCCGCATAGACGCCGAGCGTTGTCCCGGTCTGTGCATTCGTAAAATCATAGTCTAATTTTAAGCTTTGATTTCCAAACCTCACCTGGTCTGGATAGGTGGAAACGTTGAGAGTTCCTTTTTCACCGCGGCCGGCGGTCGATGTTCTCCAGCCAGAGATGCCATTCTCAAAATCAAATATAACTTCAGGCATTTTTCCGACAGAGACCTTCATCTGTGCGGTGTGGCTGGTTCCTTTTAATGCCGCGGTAATTGTCCCTGATACATTTTTATCACCAGTGTGAAGGACGCCTGCTTCATCGATTTCGCCCATTCCTTCCGGGATTGAGAACTCGATGTCCTGAAGATTCCAATTGACCACCCGCTTTTGGAACTTGGCAGTCAAGTTGAGGTCGACTTCACTGTTCCTGGCGGTCGTCAATTCTGTTGAAGCAAAGCCGAGGTCGTCCGGCTGGGCAATTTCGATGATACTCCTGCCGACCTGCTGTCCCTGGTAGTTTAAGAGAATCTCGAATTGACCGTTCTTTCCGTTTGAAGTGAACGCTCCGGTTTCATCGATTGTGCCGAAAGATGGATCGGACAATGACCAGCTTAACCCGGATTGCGGAAGGAGGGCGGATGCCATCGATTTGTCCCTGCCTTTTGCCGAAAACTGTATGGTCGAATTTGGTGTAAAGGATTTGTCATAAGGCTCGATATATGCAGATGCAAAAATTTTGTCGGAAGGTTCTTGTGTGACAACGAGCCAGCTGTTGGCCACGCTTCGTTCGTTGCGGTCGGACGGCTGATTGTCGAGTTCAAGCACATCTCCGCCCAGGGTGCGGGTTGTGAATGTCGACGAGCCGCCGCCATCCAGATTCAAGGCGCTCACCGCTCCAAGGTCAATCATCAATTGTGCCAGGTCAGGCATTGAAATACCGGCTGAATACGGTTCTTGCCTTCCGTCAATGACAACGAAAAACACATCACCATCTTGTTTAATTCCGACTGCTGTCCGTGGTTCCCTATCTTGTCCCGTTTGAGGAGTTTGATAGACTTTGCTGTCCTTAACCAGGATGGCATTCCCTCCAAGAGCTTCCTTGAGCTGATCCTTCATGGCGGCATACACTGTTGCATCCCCAATCACGGCTTCTCCGGACTTGGTGATTCCAAAGAATTTATGCGATGAGCTGGTAGTTGCTTTTACCGCCTGCCCATCTTTGTAAACAACGCCATGTGGCTCACCCGTTGCCATATTATAAAAATCGGCATTTACGGCTGCTACAACTTTATGGTTTTCGCTATCCGCTGCTTGTGCCTGCTGCCTCACTGGCTGCAGGCCATATGTATTACCGTCATTCGGTGTTCCTGCCTCGATTGAGACAGTCGGGTTTTGGATGTCGATATCGACTACAAAACTCTCAATCTTTTTACCATCTTTTCCTTCAAAACTATAATGCTTTTCTTTTACTCCGGGTGCGAGGTCTGCTTGGTATTGATTGATTGGGACAGGAGCAATAACAGACTGCAAATCAAACGGGCCGAGGGCAGATGTAAAGCTTGGTGAAATAATACTTCCAGCAAGGGCAAAAGAAAGCGTAACCGGCAGCATCTTTCTTTTCCATATTGAACTCATGAGGTTCCTCCCTTTTTTGAAAAAGATTAATAGAGTGGCCAAAAACAACAATTCAATTGTATTGCGTACATATTGCGTCTATGTTAATTGAATATTAAGAATCCATAAATTTCAATGAGTGGAAAGCCCTATAAGGTTACTATTATGGGAAAATTAGGACTAGACCCTAATGCTCAAAGTAGTTCCAATTTGAACGTGCTTTAAAACCAATAGTAATGAAAAAATTCGCGTTTTTCTTTTGGAACAATGTCATGCTTGGAAATTTGCCGAAGGAGCAAGGCCTGGTGTATGGACCAATTTTCCCGAAAAAGAAAAGGCACAACACGGAGTGGACACTCTCTCCGGTTGTGCCTTTTCTTTGCGTAATCCCAGCAGAATCTGACTTTTGATTCACGCTGATGTGGTTATTTCTTCTTTCGCTTGGAGCTCGTTTTCGAGGGTTTTTTTCATATCCCTGTATTTGCTTGAGACGCTCCCCGCGGAAATTCCAAAGGCTTCAGCCAGTTGCTTTTGAGAAATTGAAACAGGAGTTTGTCTCTGTGACAGAATTAAATAGATGAGCGCGGCCGTATAGATTTGAGGGTTCCTGATTGCAGAGTTTGCCTCTTCACAGTATTGGGACCAAAGAGTTAGGCCTTGGTTGGCAAAAGTCTCTGAATGATCTAATTCCTTTATGTATTCCTCATATGCTTCCGCAACTTCACGGTGTTTTTGTGAAGGCCATTCCCACTCGTTTATAGGGGGTACAGGTTCCGGGAACATAAATCGATCAACGATGAGCAGAAACGACTCTTTCATAAAGGAGATCGGATTGCCATCACCGTTTTTATCGTATAATCGGAGTACTTCCCCAGCAACTTCATCCGCTATGTTTGACGGGATGTTAAAGAAGGTCCCAAAGAACACCGCCGGCTCTGAAAGAAGGACTGTTGCGATAATGAGATCGCCTTGTTCCGGCAAATAGTCCTGATCAAGTAATTTTACCTCGGTAGTTTCTTTTGTGAAAATATCTTCAACGGTTAAGGACTTGCTATTGTCCAACCCGACTGCCCTGAACACTGAAGGGTAACTGTTTCCCCAGGCCTCGGCCATTACTTTTACCTTTGGCCTGTATTTGCTTTTGGATAAAGATCCGAGGTATTCATCCATGGCGGTTTTTCCATTTTTAGCGTGGGATGTGGCAAACCAGGTTACTGCGCAAAATTCAAACACCTCTTCTGCCTCATCGGGAATCGGGAAGTTATCGTTATGTTCCTTTAAATAATCTTTAATTTCGTATTCATAGTGATCCCATGTAAATCTTATTATATCAGCTTGAAGCTCCCGTAATTCCTTGTTTAGCAGCTGGTCCAATTGTCCAGCTGACCCCTTCTCGCAGCATTTCTTATACTTCTTGCCGCTTCCACATGGGCACTTCTCATTACGGCCTATCGTTGTTGACACTACTACTTGCACATCCTCTCAATTGCTTTGTAACTTGTCTATCATATCATAAAGAAAATAAGGCCGGGACCAATCCAGGCTGGCAATCCTTGGAGCATGTGGGCGATTTTAGTGTTTCATTTTAAAAGATTAGAGGAGCTAATATTTTTCTTATTTTTACTAGAACTTAAAATGCTGGTTTTCCACCTAAAAAGGAAAGAGTACTGAAATCCGGGCAGGATTCACACGCTTTTTGTTGAACCTCTTATTAATAACATCGTGTAAGAGCAATTAAAGACTACCGGCGCTAGTGGTTTCATTGAGCGCAATAGAAAGGAGGCAACGGGATGATTTCCCCTCAAACCGAGGCATTTGATTTGGATTTACATAAGGCAATGAAACTGTTGGAGATTAATAAGCTGTTGACGCAGTCGTTGGATTTGAAGGAAGTGCTGCGGAATTTGATTGCGGCTGCGAGTGAGCTGGTGAGTTCGACGGACACGTTCATCATTTATTTGTATGACGAGTCGGATGAGAAGTTGAAGTTTGTTGAGGGGAAGGGGGTCGATGCCGAGGCGTTCCGGGAGGTTTCCATATCTCTGGATGAGTCGATTGCAGGGCGTGTGTTTACAGAGAAAAAGGCGATTTTGTTTAAGTCCGAGCAGGAAATTGATGAGTCGATGACAACGATGTCCCCTGAGAACTACTGCGCTTATTTGAAAGGGGTTTATAACAGGAAGATTAAGAGCGCGTTTTGTGTGCCGATTATTTACAAGGGCCGCTGTTTTGGGGTGTTGGTTGTTGATAATTTCAGCCATGACGGGCTTTTCTCGATGGCGGATCTTGAAGTGATCAAGATTATCGCGGACCAAAGCGCGATTGCGATTGAGCATTCGCGGGTGTATACCGATTTGCTGATGAAGCATCAAATGCTGGCAGATTCGATTTCGATTCATAAAAAGTTTTACCAGGTGGTTATCGATGGGAATGGGATGGAGTCAATCCTTTCTTTACTGGAAGAATTGATTCGGTCGCGGGTGGTTTATCACGAAACGGCGATTGTGGAGAAAGGTGAACGGGATTTCCCGATTGTCCGGGGGCAGGAGATTCTTGGCATGCTTGAACTGGAGAAACCGTTTGCCTATTTTGCCGAGAATGAACAGATGATTATCGAGCATGCGAGCCTGGCGATGGCGCTCGAAATCACGAAGGACAGCGCTTTGATCGAGCAGGAGCTCCATTTCCGCAATGAGGTTTTCAACCAGTTGATTCATGAGCAGAAGCATTATGATGTCAACCGCCTCCTCCATTATTTGAAGTGGGAGCGGACGAGCGGCATCCAGTGTGTGATTGTTGAAGGCGCTGGCGGCTCGCTGTGGCAAAATAATAAACTTAAAGAGAAACAGTGGATTGTCCTTTCAATCGAGAAGATGCTTGAGAGAATCTGCAAAAAGTGTTTTGTCGTGACGCACATGTTCCAGCTGATTCTTTTGCTTCCGAGCGAGGCGCCGGAGGAAGTTTTGCAAAAAGTCATTAATGGAATCGAACGGATTTTGGGCGGAGAGAATGTGTTAATCGGAATTGGCCGGAAGACGGCGGTCCAGCAGCTGGCGTCATCGTATCAGGAGGCACTCCGTTCGGTCAGCTATGCAAAAACGTCCAAAACGGCAAATGTGGTTGAGTATTCAAAGCTTGGCATGGAGCGCCTTTTCCATGAAATGGACCAGCAGATGATCGATATGTACATAGAGGATAAAATTGGCAGGCTGCTGGAGACGGATCCGGTTTTGCTGAATACATTGCTTTGTTTTATTCGGAATAATAAAAATCATAAGGACACGGCAGCCGAGATGCATATCCACAGTAACACGCTGTATTACCGGCTGAGAAAGGTTGAAGAAGTGCTCGGGCTGAGCCTCGGCAATGAAAAAGAATGGGTTGATTTGATGATTGCAACCCAATTATATGTGGCGACCCATAAGGTTTGAAAAAAAACTTTGTGGGTTGCCACATTTTTATTTATTATTTAGAATATTATAATAAATTTTAATCAAGAGAAGAGGTGAGGAAGAATGGCTCAAACGTACTTAAATTACATCAATGGCGAGTGGGTGGCGGCGCAATCGGGGGAAGTGTACGCGAGTGTCAACCCGGCGAACACGGATGAGGTGCTTGGCTATTTCCAAAAATCCGATCAGCGCGATGTGGAGGCGGCGATTTCTATCGCGGAGCAGGCGTTTAATACATGGTCACAGGTGGCTGTCCCGGAACGGGGCGATGTTTTGTTCAAGTTAATCTACTTGCTGGAGGAGCAAAAGGAAGAACTGGCGACCATTATTACGAAGGAAGTAGGCAAGACATATAAGAATTCGTTGGCGGAAGTGAATATAACGATTGATGCGATGAAGCAATTTAGCGGCGAGGCGACGCGATTGAAAGGGGAAACGATCCCTTCGAAGAACGCGGACATTTTCGCCTATACCGTCCGGGAACCGCTCGGGGTCGTCGGGGTCATCGCGCCATATAATTTTCCGTTAGGGATTGGCATCTGGAAGATTGCCCCCGCGATTGTCGCCGGGAACACGGTGATTTTTAAGCCGGCAAGCAACACCTCGCTGATCAGCGTGAAAATCATGGAGCTGTTTGAGAAGGCGGGAGTGCCGAAAGGGGTTGTCAATATGGTGACCGGCCCGGGCGGCGTGATTGGCGGAGCGATTGGCGAGCATCCGAAAATCAAGGCTGTTTCGTTTACCGGTTCCACTGATGTTGGCCTGGCGCTTGGCAGGGCGGTCATGAGCCGCGGCGGCAAGATGCAGGCAGAGATGGGCGGGAAGAACGCCTCGATCATCCTGGAGGACGCGAATCTTGATGAGACGATCCGGAATGTCGTCATCAGCGGATTTTTCGACAACGGCCAGCGCTGCACTGGGACAAGCCGGCTGATTGTGCCGAGAAGCATTTCCGGCGAGGTGATCAGCAGATTGGTTGAAGCGGCGAATGACTTACATATTGCCGATGGCCTTGATGAGAAAGCGGACAATGGCCCAGTTATTGATGAAAGCCAACTGAATCTTTATTTAAAACATATCGATCTGGCGGTGGAAGAAGGCGCGGTTCTTGAATGCGGCGGGAAGCGGCTGACCGACGGGGGCAAGGAAAAGGGGTATTTTGTCGCTCCAACTGTCTTCAGCGGCGTCACGCCTGAGATGACAATTTTCAAGGAAGAAATTTTTGCGCCGGTGATCGCGGTTGTTGAAGTTGATTCGTATGAGGAAGCGTTGGAGGTGGCGAATGACAGCGAGTTTGGGCTGTCGTCGACGATTTATACGAAAGACCTGGAGAAGGCGATGCATTTCGTGAAGCATATCCAGACCGGCGTCACACACGTGAATATCCCTTCGAATTATTTTGAAAATCAATATCCGTTCGGCGGCAAAAAGGCTTCGAGCCTCGGGCCGAGGGAGCAGGGCTCGACCGCGCTCGAGTTTTGGACGGAGTATAAGACGGTTTATATAAAGGCTTAAGTTGTGAGGGGGTGGGCTTCGGGCTGAGGTGAAGCCTTCTGGGGTTCCAATTTACTGGCTGATCCCGCAGTTTTAGGTCGAAGGTTAATTTTGCGAGGAGGGGATGGGCGTTTGGCGACGGTTGGCGTGATTGGATGCGGGCTGATGGGAAGCGGCATCGCGAAAAACTTATTGAAACAAGGCTTTGGCGTGCTTGTTTATGATATCAATCAGGATGCGGTCAAGGAACTGGCCGGGCTTGGAGCGGTTTCGTGTACAAGCCCGGCGGAAATGGCGGGCGGAGTCGATTATTTAATCCTGTCGCTTGCCTCGCCGGCTGTCATTCGGGAGATACTTGTGGACGGTGAAAAAGGAGTCCTTTCGAGGCTGAAAAAAGGCTCCTTCGTTCTGGACATGAGCACGAATGAAGTGAAGCTGACGAGGGAGCTGCATGAGTCGGCGGCGGAGTTGGGCGTTTCGTTTTTCGACTGTCCGCTTAGCGGCGGGCCTGAAGGAGCGGCGAATGGGACGTTGACGATTATGGTTGGCGGAAATGAAGAGGAATTTCGGGCGATTTTGCCGGTTTTGCAGGCGGTCGGAAAGCATATCGAATATGTCGGCAAGAGCGGAGCGGGCCAGACGGTCAAGCTTTGCCACAATATGGTCGTAGCGGGCGTGATTGCATTATTGAGCGAAGCGTTCCTGACCGGGGAGCGCTCAGGAGTTGCGAAGGACAAGCTTGCCGGCATTTTGCAAAAAGGATCCGGGCAGACGCGGGCGATGGATGTGTTCGGCGTCAATATTTTGGACGAGTCGTTTGATAATGTGAAGTTTTCGCTTGCGAATATGGCGAAGGACGTCCACTTGTACCGTCAATTGGCAGAAGATTCAAATATCTCAACGTTTGTCAGTGAGATGACCCATCAACTGTTCCATTTAGGCAAAAACAAGGGCAAGGGCCAGCAGGATTCATCGGCAGTTTATCGGGTTTTGGAAGAGATGATGGAATAACAAGGAGGGACTGGAGTGGAGAACTTATTCGAAAAGCTGGATGAAGTTTATGACGAAATCGTTGCGATTCGCCGGTATTTGCATGCGTATCCGGAGTTGTCTTTTGAAGAGGTAAAGACAGCTGAATACATCGCGGATTATCATCACGGGCTGGGACACGAAGTCCGGACAGGCGTTGGCGGCAATGGTGTTGTTGCTTATTTGAAGGGAGACCGGCCGGGGCCGACTGTGGCGCTGCGGGCGGATTTCGATGCACTGCCGATTTTGGAGCAGACGGATTTGCCCTTCAAGTCGCGGAATGACGGGGTGATGCATGCGTGCGGCCATGACGGACATACGGCGACATTGCTTGGCCTTGCGAAGGTGTTGAACGGGTTGAAAGCCGAGTTGGAGGGCACGGTCGTGTTCATCCATCAGCATGCGGAGGAGCTGCCTCCGGGCGGGGCAATCTCAATGATTGAAGATGGCTGCCTCGAGGGTGTCGATGTGATTTTCGGAACGCACTTACAGGCACAAATGCCTCTTGGCGAGATTGGGTACAGGGTTGGTGCGATTCAGGCGGCACCGGACCGATTCGATATTAAAATCCAGGGGCGCGGCGGGCATGGCGCTTATCCACACCAAACGATTGACAGTATCCTGGTCGGGGGACAACTGATTAACAATCTCCAGCAAATCGTCAGCCGGAAGGTCGATCCATTGGATTCAGCAGTCGTATCGGTCACGTCATTCGTGGCAAAAAATCCGTACAACGTCATCGCGGATACGGCTGAAATGATCGGTACTGTCAGAACTTTTAAAGAAGAAACCCGCAATTTTATCGAAAAGGAAATGGAAAGGGTCGTCCGCGGAACGTGCGAGGTGAATGGTGCTCACTATGAATTCAAGTATTCGCGCGGCTATCCGACCTTGGTCAATCATAAGGAAGAAACAGAGTTTGTCGCGCGGTTGGCGGTGGATGTGCCTGGCGTTGAGAAGGTGGCGGAAACCGAACCCGTCATGGGTGGCGAGGATTATGCGTATTATTTGCAGCATGTGAAGGGGACTTTCTTTTTCACGGGCGCGGAGAACCCGGAGTGGATTGACTCCTACCCACACCATCATCCTAAATTCGATATCGACGAGCGCGCGCTGATGATTGCTGCGAAGGTGCTTGGAAAAGCGACGTTGGAGTATATGAAGGTGCATGCGGGCGAAGCCGTAAGCAATTAATGTTCAATGCGAAAAGGGGGAAGAGGAAATGAGTGAAAATGCTAGGGATTTATGGAAGGACTGGCGATTGCATCTGACGGTGCTCGCGATTGTTGTGGTGGCGGAGTTGATTGGCACGCATCGGATCCCTGTTGGGGTCGGCGTCATCCTGCTGCTGCCGATGCTGTATGCGGTCATCATCGGAATCGCCGTTTATTTCACTCCGGCTGTAACTAAGAAACAGTCTGAGAACGCTGAGACTCTTGTCTTTATTACACTTACTTTATTGATTGCAAAATTCGGCGTTCAGGCTGGTCCGGCGCTGCCGCTTCTGATTGAAGCGGGACCGGCGCTCGTTCTTCAGGAGCTTGGGAACCTGGGAACCATTTTCCTCGCTTTGCCGATTGCCGTATTTCTTGGTCTGAAGCGGGAAGCGGTCGGGATGACGCACTCGATTGGCCGGGAGCCAAATCTGGCGCTGATCACGGATAAATACGGTCTATCTTCACCTGAGGGCCGTGGCGTAATGGCGATTTATATTTTCGGAACGGTTTTCGGATCGATTTTCCTTGGACTTATTTCAGGATTTTTAGCGACAGCCACGCCTCTTCATCCGTACTCTTTCGCAATGGCGACTGGCGTCGGAAGCGGTAGTATGGCGGCTGCTTCACTCGGGCCGCTCGTGGCGAATTTTCCGGACATGGCGGACGAAATCACCGCATTTTCTGGAGCCAGCAACCTGTTGACATCGGTCACTGGTTTGTATGCGAGTATTTTGATCGGGCTGCCGTTAACTGAAAAGCTGTATAGCATGCTATCGCGAGTGAAAAATAAAAAAGCTGTTGAAGCGAACACAAAGGGGGCGTAATAACCAATGTTGAAAAGCATACAAGAATGGGTTGTCTTATTTGTTATTGTTTCCTTGCTGGTTCTTGTGGGGAACTGGATTGGTTATGAAGTCATGCCGCTTGCCGCGCTTCCTGGATTGCTTGTGTTAGTGGGACTTAGTTTAATCGGGCTGATCATCCATAAAGCCCTTCCGTTCAAAAAGATTCCGAGCATCGCCTACATCGGCATCCTTGGATTCATTATTACGATTCCGGGCATGCCGTTCCAGGAAAAAATTGTCGAGTGGACTGCGCAGGTAAATCTGCTGGCGATCGCAACTCCGATCCTGGCTTACGCCGGCATCTCCATCGGCCGCTCCTGGACCGACTTCGCCAAGCTCGGCTGGAAAACGATTATCATCGGGATGTGCGTGTTGCTCGGAACGTATCTGGGATCCGCCATCATCGCGGAAATCATCCTCCGATTCCAGGGGATTATATAAGGAAGAGAAAAGAATGGCCCGCATGGCTGCTACTGCAGTCGTGCGGGTTTTTTAGTGAGGCAGGGAGCGGTTCGATGCTTCCTTGGGTTTTTGAACCTGTCCCTTTTCTGTTGGCTCTGTAATCCTTGATTGTTGATTTCCACTCCGGGGACATGCTTTCCGCGGGGCGAAGCATCTACCTGCACCAACATCATGAGAAACATCCATGAATTGGCTTCGTGCTGCTTTGCGACGAGCTGAAGTTTCTCTTCCCCGAATAATCTATGGCGCAGGAGCATTCTTTATGGAGCCTCCTCGGCGTCCTAGACGCCTGTGGGGTCTCCACGTGCCGCTGCATCCCGCAGGACAACTGGCTTCTTCGAATGGGCTTTGCACGAAGGAAATGCGCTAGCATTTTCGAGGAGTCAGTCCCCTCCGTTCTTTATGGAGCCTCCTCGGCGTCCTAGACGCCTGTGGGGTCTCCACGTGCCGCTGCATCCCGCAGGACAACTGGCTTCTTCGAATGGGCTTTGCACGAAGGAAATGCGCTAGCATTTTCGAGGAGTCAGTCCCCTCCGTTCCAATCAACTCATTTAAAATCTACACTCACCTTTAACTGAGCCGTTCTGTTAAAGTGTTTTAACGTAAAAGTGTCGGGTCCGGGGACCGTCGAATTCACAGAAGTAGATCCCCTGCCATGTTCCGAGCAAAAGCCGGCCATCGTTGATGATGACGTGCTGGGAGGGGCCGACGGTGCTTGCTTTCATGTGGGCGGCTGTGTTCCCTTCCATATGCCTGTCCAAGTTATGGTACCACGGGTAGACTTCATCAAAGCGGCGGATCATGTCACGCTTGACGTCGGGGTCGGCGTTTTCATTGATGGTGAAGCCGGCTGTCGTGTGCGGGCAATAAACGATGACCGCGCCATCCTGCAGCCCTTGTCCGGATACATAGTTCTGGATGAGCTCGGTGATTTCGACCATTTCGTCCCTCGATTTTGTTTCCAGTGTGAATTTCTTTAACATGGTTGGCCTCCTTTTGGTCTTTCCTATTACTTTACTATAGGGATTTCAATGATGCACATAGAGGGAATCAAGGTTTTTGTTTTAGTAAAATAAGCGGAAAATCTGTTTACATTTACTAAAAATCAGAATATAATTTAGTTGTTAGTTTAAAAAAGACATTTCTTCTGCTATGGCTTATGCGATAAAATGATGGATAGAGAATTAGGTTTATACGGTTTTTGGTTTTGTAATGTTGTTAATTGGCCAAGGTTCGAGTGGAGAAAAGTTTAGAGGATGATTAGATGAAGAAACATATTGGAGAATTGAGTCTTACGATTGTAGCGATTATTTGGGGAAGCGGTTTTGTCGCAAGCGCGGCTGCGCTTGAGCATTATACACCATACCAGATTTTAGCGATCCGGTTTTTTATTGGCGCCCTTTTGTTAGGCGTTGTGTTTTTCGGGAAACTAAAGAAGATTAAAAAGAGTACTATTCTTAAAGGATCAGTGCTCGGGATCTTTTTGTATTTGGCATTTGCGTTTCAAACGGTTGGGCTGCAGTATACAACTCCTTCGAAAAATGCCTTTCTCACTGCGGTGAATGTGGTGATTGTCCCATTCATTGCGTATTTTATTTATAAGCGGAAAATGGACCGGTTTGAACTTTTTGGAGCAATTCTCGCGATTTCGGGGGTTGGGGCGATTTCACTGAAGCTTACTGCTGAAGTAAATATTGGGGACCTGCTTACGTTAATATGCGCGGTTGGGTTTGCGTTCCATATTTTCTACACCACGCAGTTTGTTAAGGATGAAGATCCAATTCTTTTAACCCTTGTCCAAATGGGAACGGCAGCCGTTTTGGGATTTGTAATTGTTTTCTTCAAGGGGGAAACGTCCCTTTCAATGAATCCAGAAGGGGTTTCCAATGTTTTATACTTGGGGGTTTTCTCCACGTCGCTTGCATTTTTATTGCAGACATTCGCGCAAAAATACACGACGGAAACAAGTGCGGCGATCATTTTGTCAACGGAGGCTTTTTGGGGGATGGTCTTCTCCATCATCCTGCTTAGTGAGGTCATTACGTTGAAAATGATTATCGGGGCGATTCTCATACTATTTGCCATTGTGATTTCGGAAACGAAGCTCAAATTTTTCAAAAAGAGACCTGTCGAGGAACCCATCGAGGAAGCTATGTAAGGTTTTGGAAGCTTCTCGTAAAGGTATTTGTTATGATGGAAGTAGTTAAATACAAATTAAGTAGGTATGGATAATGGCGACGATAAAAGACATTGCCGATTTGGCACAGGTTTCGATGGCAACAGTATCCAGGGTGCTGAATTATGATGAGACATTGAATGTGACGCCGGAGACGAAAAAGCGGATCTTTGAAGTTGCGGAGGAATTAAATTACGTCGTAAATTCGAAGAAGAAGAAACCGAAAAGGAAGGGGCTTATCGGCCTTTATTATTCCTATTCGCTTGAGGAAGAATTGGTTGACACATACTATTTGTCCATCCGTGTAGCGCTGGAAAAGAAGCTTAAAAGCATGGGGATGGAATACTATAAAATCAGCAGAGCCGAGACAAAGAAAACCCTCCCGAAACTTGATGGCATCATTTGCCTTGGGACATTCAAGCAGGCGGACATTGAGTTAATCAAGAGTTTTGAAAAGACAGCCGTTTTTGTCGATGCGAATCCCGACCTCGATCATTTTGACTCGGTCATCATTGATTTTCACTCTGCAACACAATCTGCGCTTCAATACTTATTGGAATTGGGCCACAAGAATATCGGCTTTATCGGCGGAGTTGAAACCGATATGTATGGCAACCGTTTCAAGGATTTGCGTCAGGATGTGTTTGAGACTTTCTTGACTGAAAAAGGGATTTATAAAGAAGAGTTTGTCAAAATTGGCGGCTATAATCCAAAGGACGGATACTTGATCATGAAGGAATTGCTAAGTGGTGACCAGCGGCCGACCGCTGTGTTTGTCGCAAACGATTCAATCGCGGTCGGTTGCTATAAGGCAGCTTATGAGTTGGGCGTCAGAATTCCGGATGACCTTAGCATCGTTGGGTTTAATGATGTATCATCGGCTCAATATATGGTACCGCCGCTCACAACGATCAAACTGTATACGGAATTAATGGGAGAAACAGCCGTCGAGCTTTTACTTGAAAGAATCGCATCAAAACGTGAAATCTCAAAAAAAGTTACCATCCACACAAAACTAATAGAACGAGAAAGCGCAGCCCCAGTAAAAAACTTATCCAAGACCCAATAAAGGGTCTTTTTTTTATTCCCCTTGGATATTAAAAGCGACAACGAACTGATAAAGGCCGAATGTTTTTACTAAAACACATCTTAATAAAATCATCTGGATGAACCAAAAACATAACAAAAAAGGGTATTTTTTACTGTTATTTTCAAAAATCACCCTGTTTTACTTAATTTAATTGAATTTTACTAAAATTTTATGTGTAAATTTCATAGAAAATATTGAATGTTACCTCAGACAGAGTTAAAATGAAAAAGTAAAAACCGTTGTCTTTTACTGAAAAGGGGTTGGGAGTATAAGTAATAATGTAAGGGGTTTCAAATAATTGACAGAATATTAAACCAAACATACTCAAAGTTAAGACTTTAACTATATAGGTTGTATTAAAGATTTATGCATAGATGATTGGAGCGGAAGGCACGTAGACTCCTCGAAAACGCTATCGCGTTTCCTTCGTGCAAAGCTAATCGAGGAAGCTGTTTGTCCTATGGGATGTAGCGGCAAGTGGAGACCCCGGAGGCGCTTAAGCGCCGAGGAGGCTCCACTGGCGCCCCATGGAAAGCGAAGTGCCGGGAGCGGAAATCAAGCAAACAACTTATATAGTAATCTCGCAATCCAGCAGTAAAAAAACAATACAAAAAATTGGGGGACCAATTATGAAAAAGTATCTTTCACTGTTACTAGCTATAATGCTCTTAGTACTGTCAGCTTGCTCGAACAAATCCTCAGACGCTGGGGAAAAAACAGGTGATGCGAAAAACCCTGCAGGCACCATTACGGTTTGGGGATGGGATATCGCAGCAGCAACAATGAAGGAAGCGGTCGAAGACTTCCAGAAAAAATATCCTGATGTAAAAGTACAGGTTGAAGACTTCAACAGCGGTGACCTTTACGAAAAGCTGACGGTTGGTTTAGCTGCGAGAGGAAGCGGCCTTCCTGATGTAGTGCTCATGGAGGACGAACGGATTCCTGGATATATCAACCAATTTCCAGAGGGATTCCTGAATTTGAGCAAGCTTGGATATGACAAACATAAGGATTCATTCAACCCTGCAAAGGTTGCCTCCGTGCAGGATAAAGATGGAAACTTCATCGCTGCGCCATGGGATATCGGCCCTGCAGGAGTCTTTTACCGGGTTGATTATTTTGAAAAGGCCGGCGTAGATCCTGAATCGATTAAGACTTGGGACGACTATATCGCCGCTGGTAAGAAAATTAAAGAAGCAACCGGCAAAAAGATGCTTCCGATTGATATTCCCAACTATGATGGCGTTTTCCAAATGATGATGCAGCAGCAAGGACTGTCTTATTTCAATGAAGATGAAAAGATTACGCTCCAGTCTCCTGAAGCGGTTCGCGCGATGAAGGTGATTAAACAGCTTCATGACGAAGATTTGATTTTGAACAACAAGGGCTGGGACGGAATTGTAACAGCAACCGTCAATGGTGAAGTAGCGACGATTCCTTATGGTGTTTGGTATACAGGCACGATTATGGACCAGGCTCCTGATTTGAAAGGCAAATGGGATGTGTTTTTCTTGCCGGCCTTTAAAGAAGGCGGAAGCCGCTATGCAAACGTAGGGGGATCGTCCTTATTGATTCCAGCTTCCACTAAGAATGAATCTGCGGCTTATGCATTCCTTGAGTACTTTACAACAAATAAGGAACCACAAATGATCGGGTTCAATAATTACGGTCTCTTCCCATCATTGAAGGAAACCTATAATGAAGAGCAATTTACGGCTAATAATGAATACTTTAACAATGGGCCAATCTTCAAGCGTTTTGCTGAGATTGTGGACGAAGTTCCTAAAATTCATTTGACCAAGGACTATGCAAAAGCAAGCAGTTTGGTTTCTGATTCACAAGCAGCGATTCTTCTGGAAAACAAATCAGTGGAATCTGCCTTGAAGAATGCACAGAAACAACTTGAAAACCAAATGAAATAAATAAATGGCTGGCCGAAATGAGAGAGGGCAACGCTCCTTCTCTCATTTCCATCATATGAAGGTTATTCGGAAGTCAGGAGGCGCAATAAGTGAAAAGTACGGAACCGGTAGTAAGTTCTGCCCCTAAATATCAACCTAAAACGAGAAAGAACCTATTAACCCCTAAAAATGCGCCATATTTGTTTGTGGCTCCGGCATTTATCCTAATCTTGATTTTTACTGTTTATCCCGTCATTTCTTCGTTCATCCTAAGCTTTCAAAAAGTGCAGGGCGTAGAAAAAACATTTGTTGGTTTTGCCAACTACACAAGGTTGTTCCATGACCCGATTTTTTATAAATCATTGATGAACACCTTTCAGATCTTGATTGTCCAAGTGCCCCTTATGATCTTTTTGGCGATCCTTATCGCTGTCGGACTCAATTCGGCCCTGATTAAGGCGAAGTCACTTTTCAGGATTGCTTATTTCATGCCGGCGATTACGGCGCTTGTCGCTGCCTCGATTGTCTTTATGATTCTCTTGGACGAGCATTTCGGACTAGTAAACTATCTTCTATCGCTCGTTGGCATGGACAAAATTCCATGGTTGACGACTCCGTTTTGGGCAAAGGTTTCTGTCATTCTCGTAATGACGTGGAGATGGACCGGATACAATATGGTCATCTTCTTAGCGGGGCTGCAGAATATCCCGGCTGATTTATATGAAGCGGCAAGTATCGACGGCGCGGGAAAGGTGAAACAATTTTTCATGATCACGCTGCCCCAGTTGAAGCCGGTATTCATTTTTACCGTGGTCATGTCGACGATTGGGACACTTCAGTTGTTTGACGAGCCGTTTATTTTGACACAGGGCGGCCCGAACAGCGCGACGATGACGATTACGCTTTATTTATACGAAACAGGCTTTAAGTTTTTCGACTTTGGCTATGCGTCCGCGATTGCTTATGCGCTAGTCATGATCACGGCAGTCATTTCATGGATCCAGATGAAATTGGTAGGTGAAGATTAATGATAACTTCTAAGAAGCTTTCAACGAAAATCTGGATGTATGCTTTACTTTTAATCGGTGTCATTCTATCGATCGCTCCATTTTATTGGATGATTGTCGGCTCGACCCATCAATCGGGCGATATCTTCCGTGTCCCGCCAAAGCTGCTGCCTGGCGAGCACTTAGCCGAAAACTTCAAGTCGCTGAGTGAGTCGATCGGGATTGCGAAAGTCTTTTGGAATTCCTTGTTCATCGCGACTGTCTATACGGTTCTAAGCACACTGATCAGCGCGATGGCAGGCTATGCTTTTGCAAAATACCGCTTTAAAGGGAAAAATGCTTTCTTTTTCGTGATTCTATGTTCGCTCATGATTCCTTTCCAAGTAACGCTGATTCCAATGTTTGAGATGATGGTTACTTTCGATTGGTTAAATACGTATCAAGCGATTATCCTGCCTAGTTTGGCCGCTCCATTCTCCATATATTTAATGAGGCAAAATATGCAGGCTGTTCCGGATTCGATTATTGAAGCATCCCGGGTTGACGGGGCGGGAGAACTAAGGATTTTCTTCACGGTTATCTTGCCGGTAACGAGGCCGGCACTCGCCGCTGTCGCCATCTTCCAATTCATGTCGCAATGGAACAGCTTACTCTGGCCGCTCATCACGCTGAATTCGAAGGATATGTTCACCCTTCCAGTCGCGTTATCGAGCTTAATTGGAATGGCGAGAATTGATTATGGGGAAGTCATGCTTGGAACGACGTTATCAACGATTCCAATTATGATTTTCTTCTTATTACTGCAAAAACAATTTATTTCAGGAATTTTAGGTGGTTCTGTAAAAGAATAAGAGGTGTAGTTATGAAAAAGCTTAAAAGATGGGAAGACATTCATACAGACGGAATAAATCGGATGGAACCGAGGGCGCATTTTACCAGTTTCCCTTCGCGTGTTGCGGCAGAGACTGGGGACGCTGGCAAAAGCCATTTCTATCAATGCCTGAACGGCACATGGAAGTTCCTTTTCCTTGATGCCCCGGAATATTCGCCGGAAGGCTTTTATGCCGAAGAATATGAGACCGCCAACTGGGATGATATCGCGGTTCCTGGCAACTGGCAGCTGCAGGGCTATGGGAAAATGCATTATTCCGACCTTTGGTATAACTTTCCGATTATCCCGCCGCGCGTGCCGACGGATAATCCGACAGGGATTTACCGCCGTGAATTTGAATTGGACCGCAGCCTTGAAGGCGAACAATTGATCCTTCGTTTCAATGGCGTGGATTCAGCGTACGAGTTATATGTCAATGGCGAGTTTGCCGGCTACAGCAAAGGCGCGAGGCTGCAAGCTGAATTCGATCTGACTGGCCTTTGCCGCCCAGGCAAAAATACTTTGGTTGTCCGTGTCTTCCAATGGTCTGACGGAACGTATATCGAAGACCAGGATATGTGGTGGCTGAGCGGAATTTTCCGTGATGTCGAGCTTTACACAAGGCCGGTTGCCGGGCTCTATGACTATATGGTGAAAACGGAACTTGATTCCGGCTATCAAAATGCAACTCTATCTGTCTCGGCAAAGCTGACAGAACAGAGTGGCCAGACAATTGCCTATGAACTAGTCAGCCCAGGCGGGGAAGTGGTTTTCAGCGAGGAGCAAAAGGCTGACGAACCGTTCTCAAAGCTTGTTGAAGCGCCATTAAAGTGGAGCGCTGAGGAACCGAACTTATATCATCTTTATATGACTGTGAAAGATGCTTCCGGTAAGACGATTGAAGTAGTCCAGCAGCATGTCGGCTTCCGTACGATTGTGATGGCGGGTGAAACCTTCCTTGTGAACGGCGTGGCGATCAAGTTCAAGGGTGTGAACCGCCATGATTACAACCCTAAAACCGGGCGTGTCGTCACGAAAGCAGAAATCGAACGCGATATTATTACAATGAAGCAAAACAATATCAATGCGGTCCGGACGGCGCATTATCCGAACGCTCATTATTTATATGACCTTTGTGATCAATACGGCATGTATGTAATTGATGAAGCGGATCTCGAATGCCACGGGTTTGAATTGACTGGAAACTATAAATGGATCAGCGATGACCCACAGTGGGAATTGGCGTACGTATCAAGGATGGAACGAATGATTGAACGCGACAAGAACCATCCATGTATCATTATGTGGTCACTCGGGAATGAATCATCTTTTGGCCATAATTTCCGTATGATGGCAAAACGGACGAAGGAAATGGATCCAACACGCCTTGTCCATTACGAAGGAGATTTCGAAGCCGAGGTTACTGATGTTTACAGCACGATGTATACATGGCTCGAACGCCAGGATGACAGGCTGACCATGGCAAAAGTGATCGAAAAGTCGAAGAAGCCTCATATTCTATGCGAATACGCGCATGCGATGGGGAATGGCCCCGGCAACTTAAAAGAATACCAGGATTTATTTTACAAGTATGATAAGCTGCAAGGCGGCTTCATTTGGGAATGGTTCGATCATGGGATTGAAACAGTCGCAGAGGATGGAACGGTGTATTACCGCTATGGCGGGGATTTTGGTGACGATCCGACCAATGGCAACTTCTGCATCGATGGCTTGATCATGCCGGATGGAACGCCATCCCCGTCACTATTTGAGTATAAAAAGGTAATCGAGCCGGTCCAAACAGAGGCCGTTGATATTGAAAAAGGCCTGTTCCGCTTGATTAACCGCTATGATTTCCTTTCGCTTGATCATCTGGAATTAACGTGTACCCTGTATGAGGACGATCAAGTTCTGAACACGTTTAACGTAGAGTTGCCGCACATCGCAGGGCGCGGAACGGCGGAAATTCAGCTTCCTGTCGGACAGGATCTGGACAAGATTGCCGGTGCGAAGTATTACTTTGTCTTCTCCTATACTTTGAAGGAAGATACACCTTGGGCACCTATGGGCCATGAACTGGCCAACGCTTCATTTGTGCTCCCAGGCAAGGAACGCCAGCCAAAGTTTCATGCCGGCGGTGAACTCCAAGTGTCGGAAAAAGGCGCTTTCGTCACTGTCAGCGGTCCGGGTTTCAGCGTCACGTTTGACGCGGTTCGTGGAGCAATTACAGAGGTAGTAAGGAACGGGCATATTGAGATTGAAAGCGGTCCGCGCTTTAATTTCTGGCGTGCTCCGATTGATAACGATATGTACTATGTAACGGACTACCGCACGAAATATTTCATGCATTTGGGCCATGAGATTGTTGAAGGTGTCCATTATGAGGTAAAAGACGGCGTGTTTACATGGCAGACGGATGCCCTCTACGGGACCACGAATAGCTCCTGGCATTACAAGCTGAAGTACTTCTACAGCATTTATCCAGATGGCGATATTGACTGCCGGATCGACGGTGTTGCTTCAGGAATGAAGGAAAATGCGCCTGTCATGATTCCCCGCCTTGGTGTGAATATGCGCTTGTCGAAGGAGTTCAATGCTGCCCAGTGGCGCGGCCGCGGCCCTGGCGAAAGCTATGTGGATTCGAAAGAGGCCAATCATTTGGGTGTATACCGGAAAACTGTTGATGAGCTGTTTACGAATTATGTGATGCCGCAGGAAAACGGCAACCGTTCTGACTGTGACTGGGTCAGCTTTACAGACGATGAGGCAAACGGTCTGATTGTCGTTGCGGACGAGACGTTTGATTTCAGCGCTTCAAGGTATGAAGTCAGTGATTTGGAACTGGCTAAGCACACCATTGATCTGAAGCCGCGCGATTATGTGGTCTTGAATATCGATTACAAACAGAACGGCCTCGGCAGCAATTCCTGCGGACAGGACCAGCTGGAGAAATATCGATGCAAATTCGAAGACTTTACACTGCAATTCAGAATTTCATCATTCGACGCCAACAAAACCTCAGCAGTGGAGCTGGGGCGGGAAAAATAACCTGTTCTCGGGAGAAGACCTGATCAAGCTCGGTCTCTAAGCCCTTCGCGGGTGAGAAAGTATCCAACCTGTCACAGAGCAGCGGTCTCTAAGCCCGTTGCGGATGAGAAAGGATTCAAACGGTAACAGAGAAGTTGTCTCTAAGCCCTTCGCGGGTGAGAAAGGATTCAAACGGTCACAGAGAATCAGTCTCAACGACCGTAGCGGTCGGAAAACTTCTCTATGGTCGAATAGAACCGATCTCATCGCTCGGAAAATTCCTCTACGGTCGAATAGAACCGACCTCTAAGCCCGTCGCGGGTGAAAAAGGAACCAACCGGTAACGGAGCGGCGGTTACTCGAAGCAAAGAAGGTTTCGAGGATGGCGGGAGCCTCGGCAACCGGGATAGAGTGCCCCGCGGAAGGTTTTTCTTTTGCCGGAAGGGGGGCGGACCTATTCTTTGGGGTTGTCCAGGTTTTCGCTTTGGATGAATATAGAGAACTTTCGGAAGCAGGGAGCTTAGTCCCTGCTTCTTTTTTTGCCGATGCCTGTGATGAGGGCGAGGCTGCCGAGGATGATGAGCAGGCCGGCGATCATTCCGGCGGTGATTTGTTCATTGAGAAAGATGGCGCCCCAAACCATGCCGAAGGGCGGGATGAGGAAGGTGACAGTTACCGTCTTGGTTGGACCAACGTTTTTGATCAGATAGTAATAGAGGACGTAGCCCAAGGCGGTTGAGAAGATGGCGACGCCGAGGACCGAGTACAAAACGGCCGGGCTGATGGCCAGCGGTTGTGCCGGGAAGCCAACCACGGTGATCGGGATTAATAGGATTGTGGCGCCTATCAGCTGTCCGGTTGAAACCGCGAATGGCGAGCTGTCCTTAAAAGTTTTTTTAGCATATACACCTCCGAAGGCATAGGAAATCGTCGAAAGCAAGGAGCAGAGACATGCCAAAAATACCTCAAGGGAGGGTTCTACTGGACTCCAGCCGACTGTGATGACGACACCAATCAATCCAAGGAGGATTCCCGCGCTTTTTGCAAAAGTGAGTTTTTCCTTCAACCAAGCCCAGACAGCGATTGCAGTGAAGAAGGGAACCATGGCGTTGATGATGGCTAATAAGGACGCGTTCAAATGGAGGGCTGCCAGGGAAACGAGAGTAAAGGGTATGGCTGAATTCAGGGCGCCGATGATGAAGTACTGCTTCCAGCGCAGTTTAAGATCGATTGGTTTCCGGAAAAGTAGGGCTATGGCCAGCAAGCCGAGTGCGGCAAATGCGGCCCGTCCGTGGGTGGTCAAGTAAGGGCCGATGGCGGGAGAGGCAATCCGCACGAATAGGAAGGATGACCCAAACAAAGCTGCCAACGCGAACAATACAGCAAGTTCTTTTAGTCTCACAAGCTTCGCCCCTTGTTTTTAAAAAGATTCCTTTTTTCAGTGTATTCCGGGCGGGGAAAACGGTGAGGCAGGGAAGATATTGAGATTAAATGGCCTGGGAAATTGAACATTGACAGTGTGAGTTTAATAAACATTGTTGTTAAATAGCAGGGTAAGGATTTTTATATTTTGCTGGTGAAAAAGCTGTTAGCAGGGAATTTAATGAGGCCTAAAATGCTGTATTTACAGTGTTTACAGGCATTTTTTATTGAATATGTGTAGTACTGAACATTTTGTGAAAACTGGTCGAAATTTACAAAAAGTTGTCAAAATTTCTTAATAAAGAATTTATTGTGCGTTTAATTGGTGAAGGTGTAAAAATATATCCATGTACGAGGATAATTTTGGGAAAAAGAGCGAGGGAAGAAATAGTATACAGATATAGTGTGGTGTTGACAAGCGTGATGTGGGAAATGTTAGGGGCGACTGAGAAGTGCCGTGAATGAAGTTGAATTATTTTCTAAATATTGATTTTACTTCCAAATATTTATTATTCATAATATTGATTGAAAGGAGGCAGGAGGGTATTTAATCTATAAACGGAGGGCAGCTCGGTAGTACATAACGGAGGATGTTTTTTGTAAGGACAGGAAAGCAAAAAAAGCGGAAACCCACGGGAACCGTCTTCGAAAACATATCCCCGGGGGCTCAGGTATTGGGTATACCAACACAATGTTAGTATACCCCTTATTGAAAATATTGCAAATTGAGGGAGAGCTAGAATGGAAAAATTGCCACAGTATTTAATTCATGAAAATACGGTTTGTTTAATTGAAGACTATGATGAAAATGGCAATAAGGAAGCAAAGGTGATTGATGGCGATGACCAGCTCGTTGTCGTCCAGCCCCCATTGAAAATTATTCATTTTACTTTGCAAAAAATGGGGTTCAGCCTGCGTGGAGCAATTGATGGCTCGAGGTATTTGCTTGGGAAGGAGCAGTATATGCTGCCACTGACAATCAATTCCGCCCTGGGGATTTATCTGATTCCGACGAAGGCTTATGGAAGGCATGATTGCTGCTGGCTGTCGCTCATGCATATTCTGGACATTGAGCCTCTAGATACCCATTTAACCCGGGTGCACATGAGCTACGGCCATACGATCGACCTGGACATGAAAGCAAATATGTTCATCCAGAGGCTGCACAAAGCCAGAAAGCTCCGTGAGGCTGTGACTAGAAACACCAAAAGCCCGCTCACCTTCTACCTCCCGCCTAAAGCAGGCTACAAAATTATTGAAGGCGACGGCGAATACTTTCTGAAGAAATAGAGATACAGGGATACAGGGACGGTTCCAACGCTACTTTCGGGTGTCGATAGTAGGGGAAGAACCGTCCTTTTGCATCGTACGTCCAGCAAGGCAAAAGAGAAGCCTCTATCGAACTGACGATAAAGGCTTCCACTAACTAGTTATTATTTTTTCCGAAATCGGTTTTGATTTTGTCCAACAGCCCTGGTTCTTTTAAGGCTGTTAAGATGAAGAAACCGATGATTTTAGCGCCGTTTTCAATGACTTCTTTAATGTGGTCTGACTTCATTACATCCGCAAATTCTTTTGAATGAAGTGGAAGATATTTATCTGTTATTGCCAGCATTGGGTGAAACGCAGGGCAAACATGGCTGACGTTTCCGATATCGGAGCTTCCCAACATCGATTTATCGTCTTCCTCAAAAGGAATATTCAGCTCTCTCATTACTGACCGGATGGCTTCAATGCCAGGTTCGTTCAATTTCATATCTGCAAAATCCGCATTAATAGGATGATACTCCACTTGTGTTTCAGTAGCTAAAGCCGCTCCGTCCGCACAGTTTTTCACCTTTTTAATCACTTCATCCAAATAAGCGCGGCTGCTGCTCCTCATTACAGTTTGTACCTGGGCTTTGCCTGGGACAACGTTTGTTGATTCTCCGCCCCTAGTGATGATGCTGGAAATACGGGTATCTGTTTTCACATGCTGGCGGAGCATGTCCATGCCGTGCAGGGCTAACATGGCTCCATTCAGAGCGTTTCTGCCTTCCCAAGGAGAAGCGGATGCATGGGCTGTAGCCCCGGTAAAGTTCATTTCCATATCGGATAAGGCTAGAAATTGTAAAGATGGGTAGGTAACTTGCGAATTCATATGAATCATTATTACAAAATTATAATCATTGAAATACCCTTGGTTTGCAAGATCGATTTTACGGCCGGCCACTTCCTCGTCCGGTGTACCGATTAAATCTATATTTGCATCTAATTCTTCGTTTAATCTCGCTAAAGCAAGGGCTGAAAGTAAGCTGATGCTTCCGCTAGCGGAGTGTCCGCAGGCATGTCCCACTTCTGGCAGGGCATCGAATTCCATGATTATCCCTATTTTGACGTCGGAATTGGGAGCCTCTTTAATAGTGGCTCTGAATGCTGTTGGCAAACCGGCCAATTCCTTTTCAAACTTAATGTTATTGTTGTCCAAAATGGCAAATATTTTTTTTACCGTCTCAAATTCCTGGCCGGAGATTTCAGGGTGCTCGGCAAGATCATAGTTGAAATCAAATGCGGTTCCTTTTATTTCTGAAACTTCTTTTAAAAAAAGGTCCTTTAATTCATTTAATGTTTTCATCCCATATCCTCCTCTTTAAGCTGTGATAAAGGTAACAAGTGCCAAAAATGCACAAACAATCACAAATACGATGATTAAAAACTTGCTAATAAACTTGAACCAAGTTCCCAATGGAATATTTGTCATCCCGAGAACAGCCATGACAAGTGCGGAAGTCGGGCTGAATAAATTCACTGTTCCGTTCCCTGCCTGGAAGGCCATAATGATGATGTGCTTCGGCACCCCGACAAAGTCGCCTAAGCCGCTCATAACCCCCATCGTTGCGGAAGCGAGGCCTGAGGTGGAGTAAATAAGCAAACTCATTGGGATATAGAAAATATACGTAATAATACTGAATAATACAGGCGGCAGATTACTTAAATTCTCTTCGCCAAAATGCAGCAGGGTAGCCGTCATATAGCCATCGTTCATTACTACTTGAATTCCTCTTGCAATCGCAACGATAAAGGCAATTTTCACCATATCTCTTGCGCCATCGACAAATGTATCGACTACTTCAGATTCATTCATCCCAGCAGCCAGTCCAACAATAACGGCCATGACCATGAATAGCAGGGTGATTTCGGTAAAGTACCAATCACCAAATGGTGTAATATCCTGTCCTACGAAATTGCCGAGGAATGGAATGCCTTTGAACCAATTCGTAAATGTGGCAAAGAACGTCCAATCTTTATTAATACTGCTCCAAGGCACGAGCCCAAGGATCATGACAGCAAAAGTTAGAATAAAGAGCCACAATACCCTTTTCTGCGATTTCGTTACTTTATAATCAACACTCTGGAGCTTATATTTATGGATGTCTGCTTCGCGGTTAGCGTAGACATATGATTTTTCTGGATTCTTTTCAATTTTTGCCGCATACCGATACACGTAAAAAATAGCAACGGTCACTAAGATCAGGTAGAGCGCGATCCTCCAGATTAACCCTTCTCCAGGGGAAATACCGGCAGCTTGAGCAGCCACGCCGGTCGCGAACGGGTTAACAGTTGAGGCAAGCACACCTACTGTGGTGGCAATTAAGATTGTCGCAACGGCCACAATCGTATCCAAGCCTATGCTTACCATAATCGCAATAAGCAGCGGATAAAAGGCCAGTGTTTCTTCAGCCATTCCATAGATGGTTCCGCCTAAAGAGAATAAAATCATTAGGATAACGATTAACTTTTTCTCTTTACCTTGGTATTTTTTCAAAATGGAGCCGATTCCGTTGTCAAGGGCCTTTGTTTTATTCACAATGCCCAGAAATCCTCCAATGACTAAAATGAATAACGAAACTGGAATAGCCCCGCCGGTTTTATCATTGCCGAGCATACCTTCAATCGGAGCTTTTGCAACATCCCACAATCCTTGTGGATGGGATTTGATAACTTTATAAGTGCCTGGAATGAGATTTCCGCTGTCATCTGTTTGATATTGGCCAGCAGGAACGACCCAAGTCAATATTGCTACAACTAAAATAATTGCAAACAAAATGGCATAAGAAGAAGGCATTCTAAATTTAAAAGCCTTTTTTTCCATTTTTATTCCTCCTCAAGTTTTTCAACTTAGTTTTGCTTTCACAATGCCAATTATACGAGCATAATAATTAAAAAATATTCCAATGTGGAATACTGTGTATAAAACATATTGATAACAACTGAGCATTCCATGTCTTAAAATAAAAACACCTATAGTATAAGTGGATACTGGGAGTGAGAATTTAATGATCAATCTTAAGCATTTAGAAACTTTTAGAATGGTTGTTGAAACAGAAAACTTATCACAGGCAGCTAAAAAGCTGAATTATACCCAGCCAACAATCAGTAAACACTTAATGCAGCTTGAGACTGATATGGGCATTCCCCTTTTCAAAAAAAGCCAAGGAAAGCGGGAGCTCACTAAGTACGGAAAGATCCTGTATAAATACTCACTTGTGCTTTTAAAAGACATGTACTTCCTTTCCTCTGAAATTAAATCTACTAAAGAGAATCAAATAAAAATCCGCCTGGGAGGGCTGGATCAATTTTTATATTCATTATTCCTTCCGCATATTCAGGACTTTAAAAGAGAATCAGCCTCTTTCTCCTATGAATTGATCTCCGGCAGCAGCGACGAGACGATTTATAAACTTGAACATAACCAGCTTGATTTCGGAATTGTTATTGGGAGGGAGGTCTCGACAGATTTTGAAAGCTATTGCCTTGGCTACGAAAATTTATATTTAATTGCATCAAAAAAAACGATTGATTATGCCTTATCCCATCATATGGCGATTGATCAAATCCCGGTTTTAACTGATAGAAAAGCGAGCTTTATCTATAGGGGGATAATAAAAAGGCGCCTAATCAATAATAAAGTAATCCATTGTGAAAGCGATGAGGTCATTTACCAGGGGGTTAAAAACGGGCACTTCCTGGGGCTTGGAGGGTCCTTCCTTTTTGAAAGGGATTTAAAATACGACAGGGAAAGGTACGTCATTTTGCAGGAATTCAACTCGAATGTTCCTGTTAAACTTGTGACTCAAAAGACAACATTGGAAAATCAGTATTTAAAGGATTATTACGATTCATTTATTCGTTATCTAAAATCTTTAATACAAAAATAACAGAATGAAGATTAGGGATTCATGGTTGGCAGCAAGGAAAAGGCAATGGTTACTCATGTTCTTTGGAGGAGAAAATGATGAAAAGCATTGGTACAACTGGGGACTCACAGAAGCATGTAAAAAAACCGAAAAAAAAGATGAAAGAAATCAATATTTTTGTCCTATTATTGGTCTTACTAGGCCTTTGCATTATTTTGACTTATATTTTGCCTTCCGGAGAATATGTAAGGGAAACGATAGGCGGTAGAAGTGTAGTGGATCCTGCCTCTTTTCATTTCATAGACTCCCCGCCATTAGGGTTTCTGGACATCATTAGCAGCATCCCATTAGGCATGGTTGATGCGGCGTCGATTATGTTCTTTGTCATAATCATTGGCGGCGTTTATGGCATCATCAATTCAACCGGCGCGATTGAGGCTCTGATTATGACTGTCATAAAAAAATTAGGGAACAAGGAAAAAATATTAATTCCTGGCTTAATGCTATTTTTTGCCCTGCTTGGTTCTTTGCTTGGCATGTTCGAAGAAACTCTGCCGTATCTTCTCATTATCGCACCGTTGATGATTTCATTAGGATACGATGTTCTTACCGGCCTGGGGATTGTTTTTGTCGGTGTTTCTGCCGGCTTTACTTCAGCCATCATGAATCCCTTTACCGTGGGCATTGCCCAGGAAATCGCCGGGCTGCCTCCTTTTTCAGGAATGGGGCTTCGTTTGTGCGCCTTTGTTGTGATGTACGCGGTATCCGTCACATTCGTGTATCGATATGCGATGAAAGTTAAACGTAACCCTTCGCTGGGCGAATATGGGTCAATAGAACAGAGCGAAATCGAAAAACTGCTGTTGTCGGATATAAAACTGGAAGCAAAACAAAAGATTATTTTAGTTTGCTTTGTACTCAATTTGCTCATCATTTCAATCGGAGTCATCCAATTCAACTGGTTTATTAATGAAATAGCTGGTATGTTTCTCGTGCTTGGCATTATCGTCGGCATGATTGCCGGATTTAATTCGAATCGGATTGTGGAAGAATTCCTGAAAGGTGCGCAATCCATTTTATACGGGGCGCTGATTATTGGTTTTGCCAGGGCAATTGTGATTGTCCTGAATGAAGGACATGTTATGGATACGATTCTCTATTATGCGGCATCGATAATAGAACATTTGCCGCATTCATTAACAGCTATCGGCATGATGTTCTTTGACTCTCTTCTTCACATTGTCGTTCCTTCCGGGAGCGGCATGGCCGCCCTGACGATGCCCATTATGGCGCCGTTATCGGATATTGTCGGGATAACCCGGCAAACCGCCGTACTCATCTTCACCTTTGGCGATGGCATCATGAATCTCATCATACCCGGAGTGGCAGTAGCAGGCGTCACCCTCGTAGGAGTCTCCTACATTCGCTGGCTGAAATGGCTCGCGCCGCTCCTGCTCATGCAATACGCAGTCGCCATCGTCTTTGTCATGATCGCCTACCTAATTAATTATGGGCCGTTTTAAAAATAGCTCAGTTAAAGGGGAATGTTGATTTTCAAGAAGGTGATAGGAACGGAGGGGACTGACTCCGGCGGGATGCAGCGGCACGTGGAGACCCCTCGAAAAGCGGAAGCGACCTCGAGGGGCTAGGCGCTCCTCGAAAATCCTCCATTATGCTAACGCATAATCTCGTACAATGTTTCTCATGGAAGCTTTCCTAGTGCTATCGCTTTTTCTTCGTGCGTGAGTCTATGCTGCCGACGCCTTCCCTGTGCAGCTGGACAAACAGGCGTCTAGGATGCCGAGGAGGCTTCAAAAAGACTGCTCCTGCGCCACAGACTATTCGGGGAAGCGAACCTTCAGCTCGTCGCAAAGCTGCAAGAAGCCAATTCATGGATGTTTCTCATGAAGTTGATTCAGGTAGATGCTTCGCCACGCGGAAAGCATGTCCCCGGAGTGGAAATCAACAATCAAGGATAACAAAAAAATAAATAAGTGATACAGGGACGGTTCCAACGCTTCTTTAGAGTGTCGAAAGAAGGGGCAGAACCGTCCTCTGTTTTTTCATTAGCAATTGACATGTATTTAGAATGAGTGCTATATTCGTTTTAATGTGAAGTGTCAAAATATTTTGTACAAGTTCATGGCTAGAGGAGCTTTTTGATGGTCAGATTGAAGGATATTGCGGAATACGTAGGAGTTTCCATATCCACTGTTTCAAGGGTGATCCAAAATGATCAAACCCGAAACGTTAATCAGGAAACGAAAACTAAGATTTGGGAGGCGGTAAAAGAGTTAGGCTATGTGCCCAATCAACACGCCCGGAATTTAGTGAAGAACAAACAACAGAAGAGTGAAACGAGAACAATGAAAATTGGCTGGGTAGCCAATCCGAAACAAGCTGAAACGAATCCCTATTTTGCAAGTATTTATACGGGAATACGTGATACATTATCGGAAAATGATTATACCTTGATCAGCATAACAAAGGATGAACTTGAGAATGAAGCGCTCCTTTTAAAAACGATTCACGATCTTGGGATTGAAGGGCTTCTTGTCATCGACAAAATCGATGATAGTCTGCTTGGATATATCCAGCAGAACATTCCGCTCGTTGGATTAGACTTCTTCTATTCCGATAAGAATGTTGCGATTGTTGATTATGACCGTGAGGAAGCTATAAAAGAGGTGGTCCGCCATCTTCTGGCCTGCGGACATCAAGACATCGGGTTTATTGGCGGAGGCGTTAACAGTAACTACGAAGACCTGCATGCCGAATATCGCTTTAAAGGATATCAGGCTGCCATGATGGAAGCCGGTCTGGTTATCCGTCCGGAGTGGATCTTGAATTCAAAGTGGAAAATGGATAATAGCTACCGGGAAATGAATCAGCTGATTAAGAAGAGTTCAGCACATTTGCCGACAGCGATGGTTTGCGCGAGTGATATGATGGCGATTGCAGCCATGAGGGCAGCTGTGGAAAACCAGCTAAGAGTTCCTGAAGATATTGCCTTCTTTGGAGTAGATAATATTGAAATGAGCAACTATTCTTCACCGCCACTTTCAACTGTCGACATTCCAAAGTATGAAATAGGCAAAATGGCGGCAAAGACGATTATGGAAATGGTCGAAGGGGTAGTCACGCTTCCAATGAAGCTGATCCTGCCATATAAATTAGTGATTCGTGAATCATCCCAATATAAACGAACCACTTAGTGGGTTCCTTTTTTTAAAAGCTTCTGGAAAACGTTTGGCTATTTTCCGGAAAACCATCCGGCCGGCAATCTGGCCACCCATTATTAGAGGAGGATAAAGATGAATACGATGACAGCTATTGTCGTGGGAGCGGGTGACAGGGGAGCGAGAGCTTATGCCCCTTATGCGCTGGCTTACCCAAATGAGTTGCAAATTGTCGGAGTCGCAGAACCGAATCCGGAGAGAAGGATAAAATTGCAGCAGACGCACCAAATTCCAGATGAAAATTGCTATATCTCATGGGAAGAGGCACTTAATCAAGACAAGAAAATTGCTGATATTGCAATTATTTGCACGATGGACCAAAATCATTTCAAGCCGACGATGAGAGCTTTGGAAATGGGTTACCATGTTTTGCTGGAAAAACCAATGTCCCCGAATCCACTGGAGTGTATTTTGATGGAGCAAGCCGCGAAAAAGTATAATCGCCATCTTACCATCTGCCACGTTCTAAGATATACCGACTTTTGGTCCACGATTAAAAAGGTGATATCGAAAGGGGAAATCGGTGAGATTGCCTCGGTGCAACTAAATGAAAATGTGGAATACATGCACATGTCCCATAGCTTTGTCCGGGGCAATTGGAATAATAAAGAGAAATCGAGCCCGATGATTCTTCAGAAGTCCTGTCATGATATGGATATTATCTCTTTTATTTTGGATAAGGAATGTAAGCGCATTAGCTCGTTTGGTTCGCTCATGCATTTTAAGCAGGAAAACGCTCCGGCTGGCGCGCCGAAAAGATGCTTGGACGGATGTCCGGCAGAGCTGGAATGCCCATACCACGCAGGAAGGTACTACCTCGGCGAGGGCAGGGGCTGGGCAAAAAAATTCACTGAAGACCATACGAATGAAGGCATCGTCAAAGCACTGTATGAAACGCCTTATGGTAAATGCGTTTATCAATCCGATAACAATGTTGTTGATCATCAAGTGGTCAATATGGAGTTTGAAGGCGGAGCGACAGCAACGTTCAGCATGTGTGGGTTCACGAGGGAACAAACAAGAATTGTCCAGATCATGGGGACAAAGGGAGAAATTCGCGGGAATATGGAGGAAAACAGCATTTCCATCTATGATTTCCTGACAAAGCATGAAACTGTTATTCATTTGGATAACCCAACTAGCGGCCATGGCGGCGGAGATAATGCGATCGTCAGGACGTTCCTGAGGGAAATTCAATTCGGAAGCAATGAGCATAGCGTTTCTTCTGTATCGGCATCTGTCAGAAGCCATCTTATGGCTTTTGCAGCGGAAGAGTCCAGGGTAAACCAGGGCCAGTCGATTAACATTGATGAATATTATACTAGTTTAGTAGGAAGTAAGAATTCCATAGCGACTCAGTGATGGAGTACATATTACTGAAGTTGAGGAAAACGTTGTTTTAGGAGGTGGTAAACGTTTTCCAAGACCAACAAGTTTGTATTTAACGAAGCGCATCCAGAAATCGCACACGAATTGAGTAGGATCCTATTTTAACTAAAAGGGGAATTTTGATGAAAAAGCTAATTAGTTTATTGGTAGTAGGGATTTTGATTTTTTCACTGGCAGCCTGCGGGAATGCTGATAAAGCCAGCTCGAATTCGAAGGGTGATAAGAAAATTACCTTGTGGTATTGGAATCGGGGGCTTGACGAAAAGGTTTTGGAAAAAGTGAAGGATGAGTTTCCGAATGTTGAATTCGTCGCAAAAAAATTACCTCCGGGAAAAGATTACAAAACAAAGCTTATGACACTTCTTCGTTCCAAAAATACCAACGACTCTCCTGATTTAGTATTGCTAAACGTTTGGGTATCCGAGTTATTGCCGTACTCTGATAAATTCGTAAATATATATGATCATGGCGGTAAAGAGCTGGAAAGCCAATATCCTGCCTGGAAGATTGGACAAGCCGTTACCGGTGATGGAAAGAGCATGATTGCCCTGCCGGTTGATACTGCGCCAACAGGTTTCTTCTATCGCGAAGATATTTTCAAAAAGGCTGGCATAGCTAATTCTCCTGAAGAGCTATCTGAAAAAATGCAGACGTGGGATGGCTATCTGAATGTCCTGACACAATTGAAAGAAAAGGGAAATGCCTATGCGGTTTCATCAATGGGTGACGAATTCAGCAATTACTTAAATAAACTGGATAAGCGCTTTTTTGATAGTGAGGACAAGTTCATTGGCGACCAGAAGCATATTAAAGAGATCTGGAATCAAGTAGTAGAATTGAACGAAAAGGGACTTGTCGCGGATAATATTGTCGCGCAGGACCAGGAATGGAATGCTGCCATCAACAACAATAAAGTCGCCGGGTATGACGGACCTGTCTGGGCTAAGGACATTATCATCGATACGACTCCTGGCACATCCGGATTATGGAAAGTAGCAAGATCCCCTCTTGGCGATGGAAATGACGGTGGGTCTTTCCTCGGGGTTTTAAGTTCTTCCAAGAACCAAAAAGAAAGCGTGGAAATAGCGAAATTTATTAACAATGCTGAAAACCAAATTACATCGTATAAAGACTTAAGCTTATTCCCTTCCCATAATGACGCGCTTAACAGTAAAGAGATTTCCCATGAAGAGGAATTCTTTGGCGGGCAGAACACAACTGAAATCTTTGTTGAATCAGCCAAGAATGTTAAGGAAGCATACAAAGGATCAAAGGAATCGATTGTATTATTAGCCTTTTTAGATGAATTGAATTTAGTCGCTACTCAAGATAAAGACCCTGAAAAGGCATGGAAAGATGCCCTTGAAATGATAAAGAGAAACTTAAGCATTTAATGAGTCTCGGAAGGGGGAGTGATCCCCCTTCTGCCCATATAAAAATGACATACTGCGTTTAAGCGTAACTTGATGGGAAATAGGGCGGTGATTAAGATCGAAATGTCAAAAACAACACACAAACGAACTTTTGCAGAAACGTGGAAAGAAATGAAAAAGAATAAAGGGGCTTATTTGTTCATTTCTCCCTTCTTTATCCTGTTTTTTATTTTTGGCGTCTATCCCATACTTTTTTCATTTTATCTTGCCTTATCCAGCTGGGATGGTATTGGTGAAATCGAATTTATCGGGCTTAGGAATTTTGACTTTTTAATAAAGGATCCAATGTTTTGGAAGTCGATTTCCAACACGTTGATCATTTGGGTTATCTCAACGATCCCAATGGTTATTTTGGCCTTGGTCATTGCGTTCTTATTGAATTCGGCTTTTGTTAAATTCAGCACGATGTACAAAACGTTATATTTCCTACCCAACGTTACAGCAATAGTAGCTGTAGCGATCATTTTCGGCGTCATATTCTCTCCGAATTATGGATTGATCAATTATGTGTTTTCCTTGGCCGGGCTTCCGCCGATCAATTGGCATTCGGACTTTTGGGGAGTCAAGATTGCGATAGCGGCGATGGTTATATGGCGGTGGACGGGCTATAACGCCATCATTTTTCTGGCAGGCCTGCAAAATATCAATACCGAATTATATGAAGCTGCCCGAATGGATGGGGCAAGTACCTTCCAGATCTTCAGGAAAATAACGATCCCCCTATTAAAACCAGTGATGATTTTCGTTGTGATCACGTCAACAATTGGCGGAATGCAAATATTCGCCGAACCGCAAATCCTTGTTGGGAATTCCGGAGGGCCAGGCGGCGGCGGGATGACGATTGTTTTGTATCTTTACCAGCAGGCTTTCGAGAAAAATCTGTATGGATACGGATCAGCCATTGCAATCGGCTTGTTTATCATCATTATGCTGTTCTCGCTTTTCAATTATCTAGTACTCCAAAGAAAGCAATAAGGGGTGATAGTACTTGTCTAAATTAAAAACCATTCTTTTGCATGTAAGCTTATTAGCTGGTGTTCTCCTGTCAATCTTTCCGTTCTATTGGCTATTAGTACTATCAACGAATGATTCAAGCGCTGCGTATTCATTCCCGCCGAAATGGACTCTGGGAGATAAGTTCTTATCGAATGTGCAACAGGTGTTTGCTGAAGTGAATTTTTTCGAGTCGATGCTTAATACTGTGTTTGTCGCAACGGTATCAACTGTAATGGTATTGTTCTTAAGCTCACTGGCAGGGTTTGTATTTGCGAAGTTCCATTTTCCGGGCAAAAAGTTTCTGTTTATCTTTACGATTGTAACGATGATGATTCCCGCTCAGCTCAGTTTGATCCCAATGTTTGTCATGATGCAGAACTTTGGCTGGATCGACAGTTATAAGGCACTGATTATTCCGGGGCTTGTCAGTGCGTTTGGGATCTTTTGGATCAAGCAGTATGCCGAAGGAGCCATCCATGATGACTTGCTGAATGCCGCCAGAATCGACGGATGTGGCATGTTCCGCATTTATTGGAGTATCGCACTGCCAATCCTGAAACCAGCATTGGCTTTCCTGGGGATCTTTAATTTTATGGGCGCATGGAACGACTACTTGTGGCCGCTGATTATATTAAATGATCCTTCTAAATATACATTGATGGTCGCGCTATCCAATTTAACAGGTCTGCATGCAACAAATTACGCTGTTGTTATGACGGGCACATTGTTGGGCACCCTGCCATTAGTTATCCTGTTTTTAATTGGAAGCAGACAATTTATTTCGAATATAGCAGCCGGGGCAGTAAAAGACTAGCGGTCCCGCAGTGAAAAATAGATGAAAACAGCATCGAACGGGAGGACAAAAAATGGGCAAATTAACGGTGCATGGAGATCAGTTGCTAATGGACAATCAGCCGTTTCAATTAATCTCCGGCGCAATCCATTATTTTAGGGTAGTACCAGAGTATTGGGAAGATAGATTATTAAAGCTTAAAGCTTGCGGGTTTAATTGCGTGGAAACCTATATTCCATGGAACCTTCATGAGCCAAAGGAAGGACAATTCAACTTTGCTGGCCTTGCCAACATAGAAGAATTCATCCGGATTGCGGAACGTATTGGCCTGTATGTCATTGTGAGGCCAAGTCCTTATATATGCGCGGAGTGGGAGTTCGGCGGATTGCCTGCCTGGCTGTTGGCCGATCGCAATATGAGGATTCGATCCTCATACGAGCCATTCCTGGAAAAGGTAGACCGATACTTTGATGTACTGCTGGAAAGGCTGAAGCCTTTGCTGGAAACGAATGGCGGCCCGATCATAGCCATGCAGGTTGAAAATGAATACGGAAGTTACGGAAACGATAAATCCTATTTGGAATATCTCAAAAATTCAATGGTTTCCAGGGGGATCGATGTACTGCTGTTCACATCGGATGGCCCTACTGATGCGTGTTTGCTTGGAGGAACGATTGAAAATGTATTGGCGACCGTGAATTTCGGATCAAATCCGAAGAAGTACTTCCCGAAGCTGCAGGAGTATCGTCCCAATACCCCAAACATCTGTATGGAATATTGGAATGGCTGGTTCGACCACTGGGGCGAAAAGCACCATACAAGAGATCCACAGGATGCCGCTGACACATTTTCTGAAATGCTGGAAGATGGCGCGCATGTCAATTTTTATATGTTCCACGGCGGCACCAATTTTGGTTTTTATAATGGGGCGAATTATGACGAGGAATATGCTCCTACCGTTACAAGCTATGACTATGATTGCCCGCTAAGTGAGACAGGTGAATTGACGCCCAAGTTTTATGCGGTCAGGGAAGTTATTGCGAAGCATAAGGAGATTGGTGAATTAGTTTTGCCGGCACCTATTCCAAAAATGAACTACGGCACTGTCCAAATGAAAGAAACTGCAAAGCTTTTTGATATAGTCAAAAAAATAAGCCAGCCAGTTTACAAAACACATCCGGAAACGATGGAAAAGCTGGGCCAGGATTATGGGTTTATCTTGTACAGGACAACTGTCAGAGGACCGCTTGAAACAGTTCCGCTCACCATTCAGGAAGTAAGGGACCGGGCGATTGTGTTTGTAAATGGCAACTATCACGGTGTGATTGACCGCTGGAAGAATCATACTCTCGACATCGAAGTTCCAATTGAGGGAATCCAGCTTGATATTCTCGTAGAAAACATGGGGCGAATCAACTACGGGCCTTTAATGATGGATCCAAAAGGTATTACAGAAGGAGTCAGAGTCGGAAGGCAATTCCAGTTTCATTGGGAAATCTATTGCCTGCCTTTAGATACGGTCGAGCTTGTGGAGTATACAGAAAAGCCAATCCCGGGTCAAACGCCTGCTTTTTACCGAGGGACAGTGGAAATAGAGGAAATTGGCGATACATTTATTGACCTGCCTGAATGGACAAAGGGCGTTGTTTTCATTAACGGTTTTAATATCGGAAGGTACTGGGAAATAGGCCCGCAGAAAACATTGTACGTACCAGGTCCATTGCTGAAAAAAGGAAGCAATGAGATTGTTATTTTTGAATTGCACGGTACGGCAAAACCGGAAATTCAATTGGTTGATACGCATGATCTTGGATAACCGGAAAATGAAAAAGGCGATTGGCATAGACATCGGCGGAACAAAGGTTGCGGCAGGGATTGTTGCCGAAACAGGTGAGCTGCTCTTCCGGTCGGAGGTGAGGAGTGATTCCTCCGATAAGGAAAAGATGTTTACCAGAGTTGTAGAAGCTGTGGAACTAGTCTTGGAGAAATCATCCCTTTCGATCGTGGACATTGAAGGCATTGGTGCCGGAGTACCAGGCAAGGTGGACAGGGAGCGTGGAATAGCCGTTTTTCAGAATAACCTGCCATGGACACAGTTTCCGATTGCCAGCCGGCTCCAAGAAAAGTTTGGGCCTAAACCGATTACGATTGACAATGATGTTTATACGGCGGCATTCGCTGAATGGAAGGCTGCCGGGGGATGTAAGGACGAAACTTTTGTTTATGTGACCATTAGTACAGGGATTTCCTGTTCGATTATTCATAACGGCTCATTTTTCAGGGGAGCCGGTTTTGCAGGAGAGATTGGGTTAATACCTGTGCTCTCTGAAGCCGTACATAATGAAAACAAAAGATTGGAGAAGCTGGCTGCCGGTCCAGCGATTCAGAGATATGCCGAAAAATCGTTGAAAAGGGATGGGCTGTCCACTGCAGAGGTTTTTAGAGGATATTTGGAAGGCGGGCAAGAATACAAACCGATTATCGATGAAACTGCAAACGCCCTGGCGCAAGGTCTTTATGCTATTTCATGCCTCGTCGATCCCCATAAAATGGTGTTCGGCGGCAGCGTGATTGTCCATAATCCCTTCCTGCTGGATTTAGTCAAAGAAAGGCTTAAAGCATACCAAATCCCTGAACAGCACCACATTTTAGAGCATATGAGCATCAGCACGCTTCGGCAGGATAACGGAGTAGTTGGTGCGGGATTAAGAGTGTTTGAAATTACCGGTAACTGAAAAGGAGTGACCCAAATGTTTGCGAGCAGCCAAGAACTATTGGAATCATTAGGCGCGTCAATTACAGCGGCGGAAATTAAACAGCAGCCTGACCTATGGAAAGAGACCTATTTTTTGTTTGAAGAGAAAAGGGAAGAAATCCAGTCGTTTTTACAAAAGATTGAAGATAAGCATGACCGGATCAGATTGATTTTTACAGGGGCAGGTACGTCCGCCTATGTGGGTGAAACGGTTACTCCCTTTTTGAAAGGGGCAATCAATGAAAAAAAGTGGGATTTGCATTGTGTGCCCACTACATCATTAGTATCCAATCCTTATCAATATTTAAAAGCTGATATTCCAACTCTTCTCGTTTCTTTTGCCAGGAGTGGCAATAGCCCTGAAAGTGTGGCAGCGGTGGAATTGTCCGAACAATTGGTTTCGGACCTCTATCAATTAACCATTACATGTGCCAAGGATGGGGAGCTTGCGAAACGGGCCAAGGGAGACGGAAACAATCTGTTGCTCTTGATGCCTGAAAAATCGAATGATCAAGGGTTTGCGATGACGGGAAGCTATTCCTGCATGGCTCTTACCGCTTTACTCGTTTTCGATCCGCTGGTGCTGGAGGAAAAGGCTGCTCTAGTTCAAAAGATCCGCCAAATGGGTGAAAGTGTTATTAACAAAGAGAAGGATATCCAACAAATCATTGATCTTGATTTTGATCGGATTATTTACCTTGGATCAGGCTCTTTAGAGGGACTGACAAGGGAAGCTCAACTAAAAGTTTTGGAGTTGACAGCGGGACAGGTTGTCACTGCGTTTGATTCCTCAATGGGCTTCAGGCATGGCCCAAAATCCTTTGTAAATGAAAAATCGCTGGTGTTCGTGTTTGTGTCTAATCAACCTTATACCCGTCAATACGATTTAGATATTTTGGAAGAATTGCAGCATGACAATATAGCAAAATATGTTTGTGGCATTCAAGTGGACGGCAGCATGAATTATGGGGGGAACACGTTCAAATTTGAAAACGAATTTAAAACAGTTCCCGATGCCTACCTGGCATTGCCTTATGTCATGTTCGCGCAAGCCGTTTCCTTGATGGCATCCGTAAAGGTCGGCAACAAACCAGATACACCTTCTCCTACCGGGACGGTCAACCGTGTAGTGAAGGGTGTAACAATCCATGCATACAATCCAGAGAGTTGATGGCATCGGGAACGGCAGAATGAAGACTGGAGAGGTGTAAACAATGTTAAAACTTACAACAAATAAAATAAATGCTTTAAAGCGATTATCTGACGAAAATGGCATTATTGGCGCATTAGCGATTGATCAGAGGGGCTCCCTGAAGAAAATGATTGCTTCAGGAAGCGCGGCAAACGTTGGCGATGAAGGGATTATCCGCTTTAAGGAGATTGTGTCAGAAGAATTGACCCCTTATGCAACGTCAATTCTGCTTGATCCGGAGTACGGCCTGCCGGCAGCACGGGCTAGGCACGAGGATGCTGGTCTATTGGTTGCCTATGAGAAAACCGGTTATGATGCAACAGCCGTAGGCCGGCTGCCTGATTTACTGCCAGAGTGGTCGGTTAAACGGTTGAAGGAAGCAGGCGCTGATGCAGTTAAATTTCTCCTCTATTATGACTGCGATGAAGACAATAGTATTAACGAACAAAAGCATGTGTATATGGAACGCGTTGGCTCCGAATGTGTCGCCGAAGACATTCCATTCTTCCTTGAAATCGTCACCTATGATGCGAAAAATGATGATGTGAAAAGCAAAGCTTATGCACAAGCTAAGCCGCATAAGGTCATTGAGGCTATGAAGGAATTCTCTAAACCACAGTACAACGTCGATGTATTAAAGGTAGAAGTACCGGTGAACATGAAATATGTTGAAGGGTACAATGATGGTGAGAGTGTTTATTCAAAGGAAGAAGCTGCAGGCTTTTTCAAAGAACAAAGTGAAGCAACCGGGCTGCCTTTCATTTTTTTAAGTGCCGGAGTCAGTGCCGAACTATTCCAGGAAACGTTGAGATTCGCGAAGAATTCAGGTTCAACCTTTAATGGAGTACTATGCGGACGGGCAACCTGGAAAGATGGTGTAGCGCCATTTGCAGAAAAAGGAGAACAAGCCGGCCGTGATTGGTTAAAAGACACAGGCAGGAAAAACATCCAGGAACTGAACGCTGTCCTAAAAGAAACAGCCAGCTCGTGGCACAATAAAATTTCAGAAAAATAAAGTCAACTTTAACCTCAAAATATTTATGCAGGGGACAGTTCTGTTGCTTCATTCGAGTCTTGAATGAAGTGGTGGAGCTGTCCCCTTTTTTCTTTCTTTGTAAAAACTCAGTTAAAGGTGAGTGTTGATTTTCAAGAAGTTGATTGGAACGGAGGGGACTGACTCCGGCGGGATGCAGCGGCACGTGGAGACCCCACAGGCGTCATAGACGCCGAGGAGGCTCCACGGTCCGCCCCGCGGAAAGCATGTCCCCGGAGTGGAAATCAACAATCAAGGTTAACATAGTCTTCTGCAAAATCCAAAATTTCTCCTTATTGACATGTTCAGTTTAATAGGTGATGTCGTTTGTTGTTATAAATGTTATAGAGAAACGGAATGTGCTGGTTTACAATAGTAGTGAATATCGAATCGGAGCGGGAAGGGGATGTCTATGGGGAATGATGGACGTTACCGGGTGATGATTGTTGATGATGAGATGCTCATCCGCCAGGGAATTAAGCATTATATAGATTGGGAAAAAGAAGGGTTTGAGATTGTTGCTGAGGCGGGGAATGGTCGTGAAGCGCTTGATTTAATGGAGGGAGCTAAGCCGCATATTATTTTGACAGACATTGTCATGCCTATTATGGACGGGGAAGAGCTGACGAAATTCGCCAAGAAGCGGAATCCGGATATTGAGGTGATAATCCTCAGCAGTTTTGGCGATTTCGATTACGTCCGCTCCACTTTCCAGCACGGGGTAGTTGATTATATTTTAAAGCCGGAGCTAGATGGCCCCGTGCTGATTGAAGTATTGCGGAAGGCGGCTGGCCGGATTGAATCTTCGGGCAAAATGAAGAAACAGCCTGATGGAAAGCTATCGATTGGGGATGTCATCAGCAAAGTATTTTCCGGTTACAAAGTGGACCAGGATGATCCGGCGCTTTCGTTTTTGCTGCCGTTTAATGGCTATTGCCTGGCCGCATTCAAAAAGGGTGATGGCGGCGAGTTCTCTTCAGAGACTGTTCAGAAACTTGAGGAATCCCTGAAAAGCGCTCTTGGCAGCAGCATCATCAGCCGGATTCCAGGCAGCCACGGGGCCGTTAACTTTTTCATCAACACGAATCATGACTGGAAGGCCATCGTAGACTCTGTCAATTCCGCTACCAAAAATAGCACGGCAACAAATAATAACCAGGTTGCTGCTCCGCAGAGTACAAATTCAGCGCCTGTTTATGCGGCAGTTGGCAATTATTTTATTGATCTTGTTACGCAAGGCGGGGCGCATCGTGAAGAATTGGACAGACTGCTCAGCCTGCATTTTTATTTTCCAGAGTTGGTCGTGTTGACTCCGGAGATTCTGGAAAGAACAGTCCCTGAACCGCCGGAGTTCAACATGGATGTTTTCACTGCAGAATTGAGGAAGCGGGAGTTCGCGCCTGCATTTATGTTTTTAAACCAGCACGCCGCTGTTTTACGCGAATGTTTTGCAACTGATATCTTTGAATTCAAGGCTTTTTTCAGCAACACGATCTTTAATACCGCGATTATCCTAAGCAATATGGGTTGCGAAGTAAAGGGCCTCGACCAGGCAAAATATCAGTATTTGAAGCTGATTGACCAGGCCCCTACAGCTGATCATGTGCTGGGGCTGCTCGACCGTTTCCTTGAAGTGGTGAGCAAAAGCCTCGGAACCGCTCCGCAGGCTGCTTCATCGAATAACATAAAGAGCATCCGCCAGTATATTATAGGGCATTATCAGGAGCCATTAACACTTACAAATGTTGCTGCTCACTTCCATTTTAATCCATCTTATTTATCGAGCCTTTTCTCCGCGCACAACAATGAAAGCTTCACTGAATACTTGAATAAAGTCCGGATTGAGGAAGCGGTCAAGTTATTGGCCGTCGGCAATGAGCAGATTTCGGAAATCAGTGAAAAGGTTGGTTATTCCGATCATAGCTATTTTTGCAAGGTATTCAAAAAAATAAAGGGTGTTTCACCGAGCCAATATAAGCGGAAATACCTTGCCAGGTGAGGGATGATCCAACATGAAATTCATTCGGGAGCGGTTCGAGAAACAGGGAATGTTTACGAAGCTGTTCCTATTTACTTTTGTCATGATTGTCACGGTTTCAAGTTCGATTACGCTTACTACTATCAAAATGTCTGAAGACTTTTTTATAAAGAAATTCAGCATCACGAATTCCAAAGTGATTGCCCAGATGAGGGAAAGCTTTGAAGGGTTCAATAGTGATATTGTCAATGCCTCGCAAAATTTGCTGCTCAGCCGAACCATCAAGGAAGGTCTGACAGGTGAACTAAGCAATTATGAAAAAATGAACACGTATTTCAATATGTCCCAGCAACTCAAGCAGGTCAGGAACAATCTTGATAACTATGATGTCAGCATTTTCGTCATGGGGCGGAATGGTATTGGCCATACGACGGACCGGACATACTGGCCGATTACGGATGAGGAGCTATTTGAAAGCCCTATAACAGACAAAAGCTTCAAGCATCCAAGACGCCTCCTCTACCATGCTGATGTTAGGACTGATGAGAAGGGGGCGAGGCAGCATTATGTTGTCGCGTCGCTTGCTCTGATGGACCGAATCAACGGTGAAGTATACGGCGCCATGTATTTCGGCTTGAATGAACTGGAATTCCGTGAAATGTATGCACCCTACACGACCGCAGGCAGCAATATTTTCATCGTGGACAGCGGAGGGACTATTCTATCAAGCAACCAATCAGGTATGATTGGCAAAACAGAGTCGAATTTCCGTTCTTTTGCGGAAAAGTTAAGTGTTTCCAAGGATGGATATCTTGTCGAGGATTTTCTTGGCAAAGAACAGATTATTCTTATGGAATATCTTTCGTCTTTCGACATGTATCTGTTCAATGTCCTTGATAAAAAAACAGCAGTCGATAACGTCATTGACAAAAAGGCGATTGTGCTGATTAGCGGTGCGATCTTTCTCATTGCCCTTATTGTCGTCATTTTGGGGACGAAAGAAATGACCAATTCCCTGACGAAGCTCGTCGACCAGATCGCCAATGCGCCAAAGCATGATTTCGATAAGCCAATTGAAGTCACCGGCACACTGGAGACGAGGGAAGTGGCAAAAGCATTCAACGCCATGTTCGAGGAATTACATGAATATGTCGACCAACTTATCGAGGCACAGAGGCAGCAACGCACCGCGGAACTGGCCGCGTTGCAGCAGCAGATTAATCCACACTTCCTCTACAACACATTGACTTCAATCAAATTCATGGTCAGGCAGGGCGACATCGAGGAAACTGAAAAGACGATGAATGCGTTTATTTCCCTCCTGCAAAATACACTCGGCAATGTCAGCGAGACAATCACGGTCTCCGAGGAAATCGAAAACCTTAAGCATTACGTCCTTATCAATCAGAAACGGTACGGCGACCGGATAAGGGTGAACTATTTTATCAGCCAGGATTGCGCGCTTTGCAAAATTCCAAAGCTTGTCCTGCAGCCGTTCATCGAGAACTCCTTTTTTCATGCATTCACTCATAAAGCGGAAGGAAATATTCATGTGATGATTTGGAAGGACACGGGCATATTGATTTGTGAGATTGTTGATAACGGGGATGGGATTGAAGATGTCCGGGATGGTAAACTGCCCGCTACAAAAAGAAAACAACAGCTTTTTTCAGGTATTGGCGTAAAAAACGTCCATGAGCGCATCCAGTTGATTTACGGGGAAGACTACGGCGTGTCCATCTCAAGCACTCCCGGGGAAGGAACAAAAGTCCGAATCACAATGCCTGCCGAAAATGGACATGACAACACGACAGCCACAAGCAAATAATAGAAGAAGCCAGCCCGCTGAAACGAGCCAAATGCTAAACCAGCCGGCCGGCTTTTTTAAATACTATTCAAGTTGAACTTCATCCTAGAAGAAAACGAAATCACGGGAGCAGTATACAACGGTATTGTTTTTTGGAAACAAAAATTTCCCTTTCAACCTAAAGATAATCCAAATTCCAAAAATAATCACAAGTCTGACTTGTAAGCGGATACAATCTTCAAAAAATAATACAAATACATAAAAATATCGTTCTAACAGCCTGGCTAATTCAAATGCTAACATTTATATGTAAGCGATAACGCTTACAAAAAATCAATTTACTGGGGGTAAATTCATGAAAAAGATGCTTGCGCTGTTCCTGGTGAGTATTCTGATCCTTTCAGCATGCTCATCCGGCTCAAAGACAAATGGGTCATCAGGCAGCAAGGATACGAAAGATATCACAATTTGGGCCTGGGATCCAAACTTTAATATTAAAGCCCTAGAACTTGCAAAAGAAGAATACAAGAAGGCAGATTCTAAGCTTAATGTGAAAATAGTTGAAAATGCTCAAGCCGACATCATCCAAAAATTGAATACCAGCCTCAGCTCCGGAACGACAAAAGGTCTGCCTAACATCGTTCTGATTGAAGACTACCGTGCACAAAGTTTCTTGCAGGCATATCCCGATATGTTCTATGAACTAACAGATGTGATTAACGCAGATGATTTTGCAGATTATAAAATTCCGCCAACCAGCCTTGACGGCAAAAACTATGGCGTACCTTTCGACACAGGGGTAGCCGGCCTTTACTTCCGGACCGACTATCTTGAAAAAGCAGGCTACAAAGTCGACGACATAAAAGATATCGATTGGAACAAATACATCGAAGTTGGCAAAAAAGTAAAAGAAGCAACTGGAAAGCCTATGTTGACCCAGGATCCGAAAGATCTTGGCCTGATCCGCATGATGATCCAGACAAGCGGTTCCTGGTACCTGAAAGAAGATGGCAAGACTCCTGACCTCAAAGGCAATGCAGCATTGAAAGAAGCATTCGAAACGTATAAAGCGATGCTCGATGCAGACCTCATCAAGCCGGTATCTGACTGGAGCCAATTTGTAGGCGGCTTTAACAGCGGCGATGTTGCAACTGTTCCAACTGGAAACTGGATTACTCCATCCGTTAAAGCGGAAGCATCCCAGGCAGGCAAATGGACTGTCGTGTCCATGCCGCGCCAAAACCAGCCTAAGTCGGTCAATGCATCCAATCTTGGCGGCAGTTCCTGGTATGTCCTCAATATTGATGGAAAAGAAAAAGCTGCGGAATTCCTGAAAAAGACATTCGGCTCGAATTCTGACTTCTACCAGACCTTGAACAAAGAAATCGGCGCGATCGGCACATACAAGCCGGCTGCAGAAGGTGAACAATACAAAGCAGCTGATGAGTTCTTTAGCGGACAAACACTCGTTTCCGACTTTGCTGCCTGGACGGAGCAAATCCCGCAAGTAAACTATGGCCTACACACATATGCGATTGAAGATATTCTGGCGGTTGAATTGCAGAACTATGTGAAGGGCAAGGACATCGATAAAGCTCTGGCAGATGCCCAGGCGCAAGCTGAAGCACAAATTAAGTAATTTTGAAAAACAAGCAAGCCTTGGGAAAACGCCGGCTGATCCTGTTGGGTACACTAACCTGATTGGTTGATAGGCTGACCCAAGGCTTTTCTTTCAATCCAAAAATCCTGGCCAGCACATTAGCAGGATGAAACGACTAAACTCGAAAATAATGTAGCCGTTTGCTATTCACATACGAAAGCTACCACGAAGGGGATGGGAACGTAATGCTTGAAAATCCTGGCCATCAGCTTAGCACCGCAAAGCCCCATAAGGCACCTGAACAAAAGCACGGCCTGAATCTTCGTTTTAAGAATAAAATGATCGGTTGGTCCTTTGTCATTCTGGCCGCTGTCATGATCATTGTATTTTATTTTTATCCGATGCTTCATGCACTGCTATTGTCCTTCCAATCCGGCACTGGGAGAAACCTAAGCTGGGTTGGCCTGGAAAATTATGCAAGGTTATTTAAGGACCCTGTGTTCCTTACCACCGTGAAGAACACGGTCATTTACTTGATTATCCAGGTTCCTTTGATGATTATCCTTGCACTTATTCTGTCGGTCCTGCTAAACAGCAAGTCTATCAAATTCAAAGGCTTGTTCAGGACGGCAATCTTTCTGCCTGCTGTGACATCGCTAGTTGCTTACTCGGTTATTTTTAAATACATGTTCGGCCAGGATGGCCTGATTAACATCATGCTAATGAAACTATCTCTAATTACCGCGCCAATCGAGTGGCTGACCGATCCTTTCTGGGCAAAGGTCACCATTATTCTTGCGATAACATGGCGCTGGACAGGCTATAACTTGATATTCTACTTGTCCTCCCTGCAAAATATCGACCAATCCATTTACGAAGCAGCAAAAATTGATGGGGCTTCAGCATTCCAGCAATTTACAAAAATTACTGTGCCGCTTCTGAAGCCAATCATTCTATTTACATCTATCACATCAACAATCGGTACGCTGCAGCTATTTGACGAAGTTATGAATATTACAGCCGGCGGACCTGGGAATGCAACGATGACCATTTCGCAGTATATTTACAATTTATCGTTCAAATACACACCTGACTTCGGGTATGCCGCGACTGTTTCCTATGCAATCGTCATCATGATTGTCATCTTCTCAATCATCCAGTTTAAAGTGGCAGGTGATAAAAATGACTAGTCTAAAAAAAGTATCAGCGTATACCGTCCTGATTATCGCGTCCCTTGTGTCCATTTTCCCGTTTTTATGGATGGTTGTGAGCTCTACGAATAAATCATCAGATGTTACGCAGGGGAAATTGCTGCCTGGAAGCCATTTGGTGGACAACTTCAGAAAGCTCCTTGAGACGATCGATCTAGTACCGGCATTGATGAATTCAGCGAAAATATCAATTCTGACTACCATTTTGGCGATGCTGATTGCTTCGCTTGCAGGCTATGGCTTTGAAATATTCAGAAGCAAATCAAAGGATATGCTGTTCACCGTCCTGCTTTTGTCGATGATGATTCCATTTGCGGCCTTGATGGTACCTTTATTCAGGATGTTTGCCGATCTTTCGCAGACCCTCCCGGCAATTGGGATTGATACGACTGCAGCGGTCATTTTACCAACGATGACGACTGCGTTCCTGATTTTCTTTTTCAGGCAAAACACAAAAATGTTTCCAAAGGAAATCCTCGAAGCTGGCCGAATCGACGGCCTGAGCGAGTTGGGCATTTTCTTCCGGATTTATATCCCGACGATGAAAACAACGTATGCAGCTGCGGCAATTATCACGTTCATGGCGAGCTGGAACAGCTATCTATGGCCGCTCGTTGTCCTGCAGTCGCCTGAAAACATGACGATTCCGCTATTGATATCAAACCTTGGTTCAAGCTATGCACCTGACTATGGCGTTATTTTTACGGCTATTGTCATCGCAACACTCCCAACTGCACTTATCTTCTTCGTTATGCAGAAGCATTTTGTCGCAGGTATGATGGGGTCTGTCAAATAATCAACGATACTTGAAAAGGAGATACAATCATGCGAGAAAATCCGAGCACAAGCTGGCTTACAGACTTGAATACATTTAAGGTCAACCGTTTGCCGGCCCATTCCGACCATTTCTATTACACAACAATGGAAGAAGCGCGGAGCGGAGCGCCTATGTCGATGAGACACAGCCTAAACGGCACCTGGAAGTTTTCTTACTCTGTAAATACTGATAACCGCCCGGCAGATTTCTATAAGCCTGAATTCAACTGCGGCGGCTGGGGCAGTATCACCGTCCCTGGCCATATCCAGCTCCAGGGCTATGGACAGCCACAATATGTCAACACAATGTACCCCTGGGACGGCGAGGCAAGCATCCGTCCGCCCGAACTCCCACAGGACAAAAACCCTGTAGGCTGCTATGTGAAATATTTCAATATCCCGGCAGGATTTGAGGAAGGGCCGCTGTTCATTTCCTTCCAGGGAGTTGAATCAGCATTTTATGTCTGGCTAAATGGCCAATTCGTTGGTTATAGCGAGGATTCATTCACACCTGCCGACTTTGAACTCACTCCTTATTTGAAGGAAGGTGAAAACAAACTCGCCGTCGAAGTATACCAGCGCTCTACAGGCAGCTGGCTCGAAGACCAGGACTTCTGGCGCTTCTCAGGAATATTCAGGGATGTCTACCTTTACACAGTCCCTGAGCTACACATCTTTGATGCTGACCTCCGGGCAGAGCTGGATGCTTCTTTCAAAAAAGGCACATTGTCAGCCGCTTTAACGCTGCTGTGTCCAACTGAAGGCAGAGTTCATGCGGAGTTGGTTGACGCTGCTGGCACTCTCATTGGTTCGGCAGATGCACGGATTGATGGTGACAAGGCAGTCCTTTCGATTGATGTCGAAGAGCCTTCGCTTTGGAGTGCCGAAAAGCCGTATCTCTATCAGGTGTTTTTTAAGGTTTACAACAGGGAGGGCAAGCTTTTTGAGGTTGTCCCTCAAAAAGTGGGCTTCAGACGTTTCGAGCTTGCCAATAAAATCATGCAGCTTAATGGAGAAAGGATTGTCTTCAAAGGTGTCAACCGGCATGAGTGGAACTACCGCACGGGCCGCACGGTTACAAAGGACGATATGCTTTGGGACATAAAGACATTAAAGCGTAACAACATCAATGCAGTAAGGACGTCTCATTATCCGAATCAGAGCTACTGGTATGAGCTTTGTGATGAATATGGGATTTATGTAATTGATGAAATGAATCTTGAAACCCATGGGTCATGGCAGAAGATGGGGGCCGTTGAACCGTCCTGGAACATCCCTGGTAACAAAGCGGAGTGGCAAGATATTGTTCTCGACCGAGCAATCTCCATGTATGAACGCGATAAAAACCATCCATCTATCCTGATCTGGTCTTGTGGCAATGAATCGTATGCAGGTGAGGTAATTCTAAAAGCTTCGCAGTATTTTAAATCAAAGGATTCTAGCCGCCTCGTCCATTATGAAGGCGTCTTTCATGCTCGCGAATACGACGAGACAAGCGATATGGAAAGCCGGATGTACGCCAAGCCGGCCGATATAGAGGAATATTTGAATGATAATCCACAGAAGCCTTACATCTCCTGTGAGTATATGCACGCGATGGGCAACTCTGTCGGCGGCATGTACAAATATACTGAGTTGGAAAATAAGTATCCTATGTACCAGGGGGGCTTCATTTGGGATTTTATCGACCAGTCACTCGTCAAAAAAGATCGCTACGGAAATGAGTTTTTGGCCTATGGAGGCGACTTTGACGACAGGCCGACCGACTACGGTTTCTGTACGAACGGGATTGTTTATGCAACCCGTGAGGAATCACCAAAAATCCAAGAAGTTAAATTTCTTTACCAAGACTTCAAGCTCTTCCCTGAAAAGAGGGGCACCCGGATCAAGAATAAAAGCTTGTTCTCGGATGGAAAGGAATATTTCCTTGAAGTTTGCGTGTTCCGTGAAGGGGTTGAATTAAATAGGAAGCAATTTGATGTCTCAATTGCCCCGCAAGGAGAAGCATTCATTGAGCATCAGCTTCCTGAAGAGGTGTCTGCTGGTGAATACGTCATCCAGGCATCGCTAAAACTGAAGGGTCGCACGCTCTGGGCAGAAGCCGGACACGAGACTGCGTTCGGTCAGCATATTTTCCGGGTTGCGAATGCAGAACCTGTTGCTGTCCAAGGAGAGCTCCGAGTCGTAAAAGGGGACGTAAATATTGGTGTCCATGGATCTGACTTTTCTATTTTGTTCTCGAAACAAGCAGGGACGCTTGTCTCGTTGAACTATGCGGGCCGTGAAATGATTTCGTTCCCGCCATTTCCATTGTTCTGGCGCGCGACAACAGACAACGACCGCGGTTTTGGACAAAGCTACCATTCTGGCCCCTGGCTCGCAGCAAGCCTTGCCCGCAGACATACAGTTGTTGACCTAGTGGAAGAAAAAGACCGTGTCAAAGTTGCGTTTTCTTACAAATTCTCAATCAACCAGGAAATTGAAGTACAGACTGTCTATACCGTCTATGCAGATGGCAGTGTAGGCGTGAAGCATTCCTACAAAGGAGCAGCCGGCTTGCCGCAAATGCCCTTATTCGGACTATCCTTCAAAGTTCCAGCCGATTACGACCAGCTAAAATGGTATGCAATGGGTCCAGATGAGAATTACTCTGATCGGGCAAAAGGCGCTCGCCTTTGTATTTTTGAAAATACAGTTCAGGAAAATGTATCTGCATACCTAAAGCCCCAAGAATCCGGTAATAGGACTGGGGTACGCTGGGTGGAGGTCACCAATAAGATTGGTCGAGGAATCAAGATTACATCTGTATCCGAACCGCTTGATTGCAACTTCTCACCCTATACTGCATTCGAACTTGAAAATGCCCAGCATCATTACGAGCTTCCGGACGTCCACTATACAGTCATTACCGTGGCCGGCAAGCAAATGGGGGTTGGCGGCGACGATTCTTGGGGCGCGCCAGTTCACGATGAGCATCTAATAGATGCCAATGAAAATCTGGAATTTGAATTTAAGATTCAACGAGTGTAATAGTGAAGAAAGAGTCCCTGAACTTCTTTAGGGGCTCTTTTGCCAAAAATTAGCCAAAAAAGGTGATGTTTCGTGCATATACATATCAATCAAGATACTAAACAGTTTCACTTAACAAACGGAAAAGTTAGTTACATCTTTCATGTTATGAAAAATGGGCAGCTCGGCCATCTTTATTACGGAAAAGCACTTCGGAATCGCAACAATTTTTCCCATCTGCAGACGTATGATGTCCCGACGGCTGCAAGCTGCCACCTCTACGCTGATGATCCTGCGTTCAGCCTGGAAACAGTCAGGCAGGAGTTTCCCGTGTACGGGAGTTCCGATTTCAGGGAACCGGCCCTTTTGCTTAGCAAGCCGGATCAAAACTTCATTCCCGATTTCCGCTATGAAACGCATCGTTTGCTGGAAGGGAAGCCTTTGCTAGAGGGGTTGCCGGCAACGTATGTCGATTGTCCAGAAGATGCCATGACTTTAATAGTTGTTTTGAAAGATACAGGTCTGGATGCAGAGCTCACACTGACTTATACGATATTTGCTGATCTTCCTGTCATCACGAGGAATGCTGCCCTGACAAATCACGGTCGTAACCAGTTGACGATTGATCGGTTGATGAGTGCTTCGATCGATTTTCCTGACAAGGACTTTCACATGGTTCACCTGGCTGGAACGTGGTCCCGCGAGCGACATGTGAAAGTCCGGGACCTCGAGGCTGGCATTCAGTCGATTTCAAGTATCCGGGGAGCAAGCTCGCACCATCACAATCCATTTCTGGCACTGAAGAGAATGGACGCAACCGAGCATCATGGAGAGGTTTACGGTTTCAACTTTGTCTACAGCTCCAATTTCCTCATGCAAGTTGAAGTGGACCACTATGAAAATACGAGACTGACCGCGGGTATTCATCCGTTTGGCTTTCAGTGGAATCTTCAAGCGGGTGAATCCTTCCAGTCACCTGAAGTCGTGATGGTCTATTCCGAGGAAGGGCTGAATGGGATGAGCCAGGCTTTCCATCGTTTGTACCAGAGGAATCTGATTCCGAAAAAATGGCGCACTGATACCCGGCCAATTCTCATTAACAACTGGGAAGCAACGTATTTTGATTTTGATGAGGAAAAGCTTGTCAACATCGCAAAATCTGCGCGTGAGTTAGGGATTGAGCTGTTTGTCCTTGACGATGGATGGTTCGGGAAGAGGAACAATGATACGACCTCACTTGGTGACTGGCATGTTGATCTCAATAAGCTACCGAACGGGATTGAAAGCCTGGCTAAAAAGATTAACGAAACCGGAATGAAATTCGGGCTCTGGTTTGAGCCGGAAATGATTTCACCTGTCAGTGACTTGTTCGAGGAACATCCTGATTGGGCTGTCGGCATCGAAGGGCAGCCTCGCACGCTTGGCCGCAATCAGCTTGTTCTTGATTTTTCAAGGCGGGAGATTGTGGATTATATTTTTGGGAAAATGTCTGAAATCATTGAACAGACTGGACTTTCTTATATTAAGTGGGACATGAACCGGAACATTACTGAAGCATTCTCGTCAAAACTGGCTCAGGACAGGCAAGGAGAATTTTTTCATCGTTACATATTAGGGGTTTATGACTTATATAAGCGGCTGACTACGAGGTTTTCTGATGTCTTGTTTGAATCGTGTGCAGGCGGGGGCGGCCGCTTTGATCCGGGAATGATGTATTATGCGCCTCAAGCGTGGGCCAGCGATGATACTGATGCTGTTGAACGGTTGAAAATCCAGTACGGAACATCATTTGCCTATCCTATCTACAGCATTGGCTCCCATGTATCTGCTGTTCCGAACCATCAGACATTACGGACGACACCACTTTCGACAAGGGCTAATACCGCCTATTTCGGAACATTTGGCTATGAACTCGACCCGTTAAAAATGACTGATGAAGAACGGGATGAAATCAAGAAGCAGGTTGCCTTTTATAAACGGCAGCGCGCACTAATCCGAGACGGAGTATTTTACCGTTTATTGGACCCGTTCGAAAGCAACGTAACCGCCTGGATGGTTGTAAGTGAGGACAAATCTGAGGCATTGATTGGCTATTATAAAGTTCTGGCAACCCCGAACGGCCCGAAACACCAGACACTTAAATTGTGCGGTTTAAATGAAGAATTCGTCTACACAGTTAATGGCCGAACTTATTACGGCGATGAACTGATGCAAGTAGGACTTATCTTGCCAACTGAATTTAATGGAGTCAACAGCCTGTTTGCCGAACGCGGAGGTGACTTCCAATCTCTTGTTTTTCATCTGAAACGTATGATGGATTGAGAGATAAAGGTGCCTCCACCAGGGAAGGAATCAGAGAAGGAACGTTTAACAAAGAACCAGGATATCGTGCTTATCCTGCTTTCTAGAAGAAATGCGGAGGGTTTTATAGAATTGGAGAAAAACTGCCTGCCTAGCAATATCTAGCGGCAGTTTTTTTGTGAAGTGAGCCAGCAGAACCGTCTCCTACTTAATTTTTGAAGATAGAAAACAACCGATGATTGATTTTGATTGTTTATGATTGAAAATGATTGATTTTTGGAATCGGTTTCATTATAATGGGAATAGTTGAGGAGGAGGGTGACGGTTTATGTTGACACCTGAGAGACACCGGATGATTTTGCAGATGATTAAGGAAAAGCCTCATGTGAAACTACAGGAGTTTGTGGATGCTACGGGGGCTTCGGAGTCGACGATCCGCCGGGATTTGACTCAGCTTGAAGAGGAGAAGCTTTTGAAGAGGGTGCATGGTGGAGCGGAACGGCTTCAAAGAAAGCTGCTTGAGCCGAGCATGGCAGAGAAATCTTCCAAAAACCTTCATGAAAAAGTCATGATCGCTCAGTATGCGGCAAGTCTCGTGGAAAAAGGGGACTGCATTTATCTCGATGCCGGTACAACGGTCAGGGAAATGATTCAATTTTTGCCCGAAAAAGATATCGTTGTTGTAACGAATGGGCTTATGCATATCCAGCCCTTGCTTGAAAAAGGGATTGAGTGCTATCTGATTGGCGGTTACGTTAAACAGAAAACGAATGCGATTATCGGCAGAGGCGCACTTGAGAGTCTGGAACAGTACCGTTTTGACAAGTGTTTCCTTGGCGTGAACGGGATTCATCTCCAATATGGGTATACGACTCCCGACCAGGAAGAAGCGATGATTAAGGAAAAAGCGCTCAGCATGTCGGCTGAGTCATTTATTCTTGCGGACAGTTCGAAGTTTTCGGAGATTGCTTTTGCAAAGATTGCCGATCTTCATGAAGCCTCAATCATTACAGATAAACTAGATGATGAACATAGAACGCTATACAGCAGCAAAACTGACATAAAGGTAGTGACAACATGATTTATACGTTGACGTTGAATCCGTCCATTGACTATATCGTCGGTCTTGAAAAAATGGAGCTTGGCGCGCTGAATCGAACGCAAAAAGAAGCGAAAATCCCCGGCGGGAAAGGGATTAACGTGTCCATCCTGCTTCGGTCCATGGATGTGGAATCAATCGCCACCGGCTTTGTCGGGGGTTTTACGGGCCAATATGTGAAGGATTCCCTCGAAGCAAAAAGGGTAAAGACCTCGTTTATTGAGGTGAACGGGGAAACGCGAATCAACGTAAAGATTAAGGCAGAAGAGGAAACTGAAATCAATGGGCAAGGGCCGGCGATTACAACGGAAGACTTGAACCAGCTGAAAGAGAAAATCCGCGAGCTGCAGCGGGGGGACACCCTGGTTCTCGCCGGGAGCATCCCCGGCAGTATGGATAAAAATATTTATAAAAACTTGATTGAAATTTGCCGGGAAAACGGCACAGAGACAGTGGTTGACGCGGAGGGCGACCTCTTGAAAACGGTTCTTCCATTTCAGCCATTTCTTATTAAACCGAACCATCACGAGCTCGGCCAGTTTTTCGGAGTGGACATCCACACGCCGGATGAGGCCATCTCTTATGGCAAAAAACTGGTGGAACTAGGTGCGAAAAATGTGATTGTATCGCTGGCAGGAGAAGGGGCTGTCTTCATCAACAAAACGACAGCGCTGTCAGCCACCGTCCCGAAAGGTGAGGTTAGGAGTTCAATTGGCGCCGGGGATTCAATGGTTGCCGGATTCCTCGCCAAATATAAGGAAACAGGCAGCGTAAGAGAAGCGTTCCGCTACAGCGTCGCTGCCGGGAGCGCGACTGCATTCTCGATCGGGTTGGGAACGAAGGAGAAGACACTGGAGCTTCTAGAACAGGTAAAGCTTACCGAGAACGAATTTTAAGGAGTGAAAAAAGTGAAAATCACTGAGCTGCTGACAAAAGAAACGATTCTCTTATCGGTTGACGGAACGAAGAAACTGGATGCGATTGACAGCCTGGTTGGAATCCTGTTCGACGCTGGAAAGATTGACAGCAAGGAAGACTTTAAGGAAGCCATTTTGAAAAGGGAAGCTCAAAGCACGACAGGTGTCGGTGACGGGATTGCTATTCCGCACGCGAAAACGAAATCAGTCAGGCAGGCGGCGATTGCATTCGGCAAATCGGAGGCCGGAGTTGACTATGAATCGCTGGACGGACAGCCGGCCCATTTATTCTTTATGATTGCCGCCCCGGAAGGCGCGAACAATACTCACCTTGAAGCGCTCGCGAGGCTTTCTGGCATGCTGATGCGGCCGGAAGTCAGGGAAAAGCTGATGGCGGCTTCTTCAAGAGAAGAGGTCCTTGAAGTCATCAACGCCTATGACCAGGATGAAGAGGAACAGGCGCCAGAGCCGTATACATCGGGCAGGCAAAAGCCATTCGTGGTAGCAGTTACGGCGTGCCCGACCGGCATCGCCCATACGTATATGGCCGCGGATGCCCTTAAGGCAAACGCCGCCGAGCTGGGCGTCGATATTAAAGTTGAAACGAACGGTTCGGGCGGAGCTAAAAACGTTCTGACTGCCGATGATATCCGCAATGCGGCTGCAGTCATTGTCGCAGCTGATACGAAGGTTGAAATGGAGCGGTTTTCCGGCAAGCCGGTCATTGAAGCGGCGGTAGCCGAAGGAATCCGGAAGCCAAAGGACTTGATCGAACGCGCGGTCAAACAAGACGCTCCTATTTATCAGGGAAGTGGCTCGGCTGCCAGTGGAGCTGCCGGCCGTGGCCAGAAGCCTAAGTCAATCGGCGGCACGATTTATAAGCATTTGATGAATGGCGTTTCCAATATGCTGCCGTTTGTTGTCGGAGGCGGAATTTTAATTGCGCTGTCCTTCCTGTTTGGCTACAACGCGTTCAATCCTGAGGATCCTTCCTTCCATCCGATTGCAAAAGCGTTGATGGATATTGGTGGCGGTGGCGGGGCGTTCAGCCTGCTTGTTCCAATCCTCGCTGGTTTCATCGCGATGAGCATTGCCGACAGGCCTGGCTTTGCACCGGGCGCGGTGGCCGGGGTACTTGCCAATATGGGCGGCGCCGGGTTCCTTGGCGGACTCGTTGCCGGTTTCCTTGCAGGGTATATCGTTATTGGCTTGAAGAAACTATTCGCTAATCTTCCAAGGTCGTTGGAAGGGATTAAAACGATTCTTCTTTATCCTTTATTCGGAATTGGACTGACTGGATTTTTGATGATTTACCTTGTAAATAAACCGGTTGGCGCCTTGAACCAGGCAATTACAGATTGGCTGACAGGGATAGGGACCGGAAATGCCATTCTGCTAGGAGTGGTCGTCGGCCTGATGATGGCTTTTGACATGGGCGGGCCTGTCAATAAAGCGGCCTACCTATTCGGCACAGGCCTCATCACGAACGGCGTATACGAGCCAATGGCCGCCATCATGGCTGCCGGTATGGTACCGCCGCTTGGCATCGCCTTCGCAACCACATTTTTCAAAAATAAATTCACGGTCGAAGAAAGAGACGCTGGTAAAGCGAACTATATCATGGGCCTTTCCTTTATTACCGAAGGCGCCATTCCATTTGCCGCAGGCGATCCGCTCAGGGTCATCCCTTCAACAATGGCCGGCGCCGCTGTTGCGGGAGCGCTGTCCATGGCATTCGGAATCGGGCTGAGGGCCCCGCACGGCGGAATCTTCGTCACGCCGCTTGTTGAAGGCAACTGGGTCCTTTACTTAGTAGCTATCATTGCCGGGGCGCTTGTTACCGCTGTAATGCTGGGCGTCTTAAAAAAGAAAGTCGCAGTATAGTAGATTAGTAGATGAAAAGAGCCGGCGGGGGACCGTCGGCTTTTTACAGGGGACGGTTCCGCTGCTTCATTCGGATGGCGAATGAGCAGAAGGACCGTCCCCTGTTTCATTGCTATTTCCCGCGGGTTCTGTTTGCGATAGTGACCCGTACTTCTTTGGAGGTGTAAGTTTTGCCATTGAGTTCCGCGGTAATTTTTATTTTTGATGTTCCTGGCCTGGTTCCTGTTATTTGGCCATTGTCATCTTCCTTGAGAACATCAGGGTTACTTATGCTCAGAGAATACTTTTTGTTCGACAATATCACCTTTGCGCCGTTTACCATTTTTGCCGTTACTGTTGGCAAGACGGATTTCCCGGTAACAAGTTTTTCGTCAACTTTGAGTTCAATGTGATCAATCTTTGCTGGGATTTTGAACAAGTTGGCACCCATTGCGTAATAGATGCTGCCGTCTTCTCCCAAATCCATCAGGTCCACGGTTCCTTCTACCAACCTCTCAGCTTCCAAGGTTTCCGGGTTAACCACCGTGAGCTTTCTGTTCAGTGTCGTATAGAGATTTCCATCTGGCCCCCACTCGAGATAAAATGGCCGCCACTTCGAAGAAAGGAACGTGGTTTCATAAATTTCTTTGCTTTTTACTACTTCATACGTTTCTGGATTCATAGCAAAAATGGTTCCATCAATGATTCCCCATAAAAGGCCGTCCGGACCGAACGTAAAGCCTCCGATGTTTTGGAACGGCGTATCTTCCAAGCCTGGGATTTCTGGCGTGAATTCAGCTATTGTCTCCCCTTTCTCCACGTCGAAAACAAACATTTTTGCTTCTTGTGCAATAGGTTCAAGGCCGAGGCCGCCGTAAATCGATGTGCCGCCGTAAACTTTGCCATCCTTATAGGCCAGGCCGAAAATGCTTTGGTTTTCAACAATATTCCGGTATGTTTTTGCCTCAACCTCAGCGGAACCAGCTTCTGCTTCTTTCTCTTCCAGGATGGTTAAAGCCCCGCCATGTGTTCCATAGGTCGGGATTGTTCCAATGAAGAGCTTCCCATCGCCGGTTGCCATGGTGAACGGACGGTCCTGTTCATCCTCGATATCGAGGTACAAACCAGGGTTTCCTTTGCCGTTTTCATTATAATCAATCGGCAATTTCGGATCGTAGCGGTACATCTTCGCATCTGTATAGGTTCCAAAATAAACCTTGCCATTGTATTCATGAATTCCTTCTGATTGATGAAAGGAGAAGTTTGTATAGGCATAGTCCTGAAGCTCTTCGTTATAAATGCTCATACCGCGTTGGTAGGCGCCTGAATAGACATTCCCATCAATAACAGCGAGGGCGTTGATGGTTGCACCCTGGGCATCCACATCCGGAAAGTGGACAGAATAATCGTTTGTTTCAGGATTATAGAAAAATGAATCCGTGAATGCGGTCATTCCTGCCAGGACGGTTTCCCCTGAACTTAATGTAATCCAACTGTGCGCCTTGACTGCTGTCGAGGCTGGCAGGGATGGAATGTTTTCTACCTTTGTGACGGTGTCGGTTGCTGTGTTGTAGGAGAATAGGTCTCCTTGAAGTTTGTAATAGATGAGATCTTGGTTGTTAGGAGACGGTGATGAGATTTTGCTTTGGAATTTGATTGTCCTGATATGTTTTTCGGTTGCCTCGTCGATGACATACAAATCAGCCCCCGCATAGACAAAGAGCTTCCCATTATAAATGGCGATTTCGGATATGGTTCCGTTTTGTCCGGTCAGTGGAGTAGGTATGTCCTTCTTTTCGCCGGTTTCCCTGTCATAGCGAACCACCCCAGCGGTCGTTCCAATCCCCACATAGATGTATTTGTCGGTCACGCCAAGGCCGCGGGCATACTTCTCGCCTTCATTCATCGGCCCTAAATCCCGAAAAGTGCCGCTAGCAATGTCATACTCGAACACCTTTGATTCATCGTAGGTGGCGCCGTAAATTTTCCCATCCGCGCTGCTCTTCAAATCCCAGACAAAATTGTCGGAAGGGTTTTTGCCGATCGTTTCCATTCTGTTTTCTTCAGGAAGATAGCGATATACAACACCATTTATCGTGCTTGCAAAATAAACATTGTTGTCACTCCCGATTGTCATTGCCCAGATGACATCCGAATTCGGAATAGGCTGCGAAAATAAACGCTCTCCTGTTTCGGCGTTTACCACATAAAAGACTGCCGGGGAGCCTGTGACGGCTATGTACTGCAAGTTATCGCCTTTGCTGTTTTTGCCATATGCGGCAATCTGGGATAGTGGACTTTTCACTGCTTCTCCCAAATTTACCGTATCCTCAAACTGATTTTTCATAGAGAATGCGCTTTCATTTGCGAGTGCAGCTGAGTGGGGCAATAAGGTTGAAATGAGAAGAACGAATAAAGCGGCAATCCTATTAATCTTTATTTTCAAGATGATTCCTCCTATATTTTTTGCTTGTAATGTTTCCTGTCCTCCTTCCGCTAGTTATATCTGTTTCACACTAAATAATAGATATGAGTTTTCTGAAGGTCAATATAATCTGAATATTTTGATAAAAAGGGGACTTTTAGACTAGAAGGAGAAATTCTTGAAAATTAAAGAAAAAGGTGGAAATATTCTCCTAAATAATATATGCTGAAAATTAAGAAAATAAAAAATATAAGAGGTGCCAGAATGAATCCATTATTACAGAACCTTGAAGGAGGTTTGATTGTTTCTTGTCAGGCTTTGGAGGATGAACCGCTATACGGCTCAGCAATTATGGGGAAAATGGCCATTGCAGCCCGGGAAGGCGGAGCCGTGGGAATCAGGGCAAACACTCCAGCCGATATTAAAGCAATAAAACAGGCGATTGATTTGCCGGTTATCGGTTTATATAAGAAAAACTATCAAGATAGCGAAATTTATATAACGCCAACCATCAAGGAAGTAGCAGAGGTAGTGGAAGCCGGAGCCGATATTGTTGCCTTTGATGCAACGGATAGGGTGCGCCCGGGCGGACAACTGCTGGACGATTTTGTAGAAGAGATAAGGATAAGGTTTCCTTCTGTCTTATTAATGGCTGACATTTCTACCACTGAAGAAGGGCTGCATGCAGTAGGGTTAGGCTGTGATTTGATTTCAACAACCCTGGCTGGATATACCCCTTACACCGAACACATTACGACTTTTGATAAAACACTCCTCACCGTATTGGTGGAAAAAACGGGATGCCCAATTATTGCTGAAGGTAGAGTGAATACACCTGAACTCGCAGCCGAATGCATCCGGGAGGGAGCGTTCGCAGTCGTGGTCGGTTCAGCGATTACTCGTCCGCAGGAAATCACAAAGCAATTTGCAAAAGAAATTGGAAAGACAAGTGTAAACAATTAACTTAAAAAGAAATGAAAGGGGTTACAAAAATCACGAGTTGTTTCTCAAATTAAGGGGGTGAAGCATTCATTCGATTTACATAAGGATGAATTTAAAACATGGAGACAGGGGTCGGTGACCAAGCAGGAAAGACAATTAAGAGGAAAAGGGGATAGATATGAAAAAGTTCTTGTTGCTTTTGGTTGCATTGATGGTCATAGCTGCTGGCTGCAGCTCAAAGGAAAGTTCGGGCAAAGACGGAAATAAGAAGGTAGACATTGAGGTTATGATGTTCGAAGGCGGATTCGGCTCTGAATGGGTGAAGGAATCAGCCAAGACTTATATGGATAAAAACAAAAATGTAAACATTAAAATCACGGCAAGCCCTGATATCCACACTCAGCTGCAAACAAGGTTTTTATCCAAAGATGTACCTGATTTAATGGTTCCAGGACCTAGCTTTGATATCCAAGGGGTTATTAAAGATGGGATGATTGAACCGATCGATGATGCACTCGAAGAAAAGGCTTATGAAAGTGATGAAAAATGGGTCGATACATTTGAACAAGGCCAGTTCAATCAAAAGAAGGATGGAAAAACATACGGAATTCCTACGATTTTTTCACCGGGGTATATTTGGTGGTACGACGAGAAGCTGTTTGAAGACAATGGATGGGAGCTTCCTAAAACGCAGGAAGATCTGTATAAGTTAAAAGCCGAGGCTGATAAGAAAGGAATCGCGGTCTTTTCAGTCCCAGGAAAGCATCCGGGTTATTATTTCTTTGGCATATACCTGCCGCTCGTGGAACGGATTGGCGGTAAGGAAGCACTTTTGGATGGGTTCAACCTGAAAGAGGGAGCATGGAAATCGCCTGCATTTTTAGAAGCGGCAAAAGAATCACAGCGTATGGTTGATGAAGGCCTGTTTTTGAAAGGAACGTTTGGATTGTCCCACACGGAAGCGCAAACATTATTCTTCCAGCGTAAGTCCTTGTTTGTTATGGCAGGTTCCTGGCTGGAAGGCGAAATGAAGGATGTCATTCCGGCTGACTTTAAACTGCGTGCATTTAATCAGCCTGCATTCCCTGGCGGTAAAGGCGAGCATCTTGCGCCTGTCTCGACAGGTTGGGGCGGTGCCTGGTATATCCCAAGCGGATCGAAAAATAAAGAAGAAACAATCAAGTTCTTGAAGTTCCTATCGAGCGAAAAGGAAGTAGAGAAAATGGTCTCTTCCAAGGGTCTTGCCAGTGTTGTCAAAAATACAGAAGATGCAATTCAATCTGAGCCTTTGAAGAGTGCGCTTAAAGTCCTTCAGGATGCAGGAGGTTCGTACGCCCCTACGGCAATTAATGATTCTTATCCAGAACTGGTCGGGAATATGAACAATATTTATCAAAGCCTCATGCTTGGTGAGCTCACTCCTGAAAAGTTCGTAGAGCAGGCAGAGAAATTCGCAGAACAAATTAGAAAAGATGACAACATTGAAAAAACAACATACTCCTGGTAAGTTCATATTTTTGGTAATTTCATAACGGTGGGGAGAGGTCTGAGTAATTCTTGGGCCTCTCTATTTTGAAAGGTTGTGAGTTTTTGAGATACGCAAGCGAAAGATGGTCGATTCTGGTGTTTTTATTGCCAGCTTCGGTCCTTTACCTTTTATTTGTCATCTACCCATCCTTCAATGCATTTCTGATGAGTTTATATAATTGGCGGGGCCTCGGAACAAAAACATTTATTGGGCTCGATAATTATAAACGGATGCTTGAGGATGAAATCTTTATTAACACTTTGAAGGTGACAGGGAAATACATATTAATCCAGGTTCCGATCGTTTTATTGCTATCAGTCGTAATCGCACTCTCGATTTCTCATTTTTTGAAAACAAGATGGCTGAATCTTTATCGTTCGATTACGTTCTTCCCATATATTCTTCCGGGAGTAGCTATCGCGATGCTATGGTCAACCATATTGAATCCAGTCAATGGCATGTTTAACGGACTGCTTGATGCGGTAGGATTGGACTTCCTTATGACTGAATGGCTTGGACGGACGGAAACGGCGTTTGGCAGTGTCGTTTTCGTTAATGTGTGGGGAATGGTCGGGTTTTACAGCATTTTGATTCTCGCGGCCATCCTGAATATTCCGCAGGATATCCTTGAAGCGGCTGAAATTGATGGGGCAACCAAATTTAAAAAAAGCATTTATATTACGCTCCCAATGCTGAGGGATATTTTGCAGGTAGTTACGATATTTACATTGATCAATACAATTAAAATATTTGAAATGCCGCAATTGTTAACGGGCGGGGGACCTAACCGGTCAACCCAGCCAATTTCCCTTTATATTTATGAGCAGGCGTTTTCGAACTTCAATTTTGGTTATGCTTCAGCTCTTGGAGTTATCTTTTTAATCCTTACATTAATTGCATCAATGTTGACGTTGAAGGTTACGAGGAGGGAAGGCTAGATGGGCAAGTTTTTTCGGAATATTGGAAGCCATTTGTTCCTCACATTTCTATCTCTTTTGATTATTATCCCGGTCATCTGGGTTTTTGTGAATTCAGTCAAATCATCGGCTGATATCTTATTAAAACCATTATCTTTTCCGGAAAAAATAACGTTTGAGAATTACTCGAACGCCTGGAATGAAGCTGGCTTAGGGATTGGATTTATTAATAGCATTATCGTTACATTGATTACAGTGACTCTAATTGTCATCATTTCGGCAATGGCTGCCTATGTATTGAGCAGGAAAAAGTTCCGCTTTCGAATCGCTGTCCAGAATACATTTTTAATGGGCTTGATGCTGCCGACCTTTTTGGCAATGGCTCCGTTGTTTTTGTTAATGAATGATCTGGGGCTTGTCAATAGCATCCCGGGCTTGATTTTGGTCTATATTGCCTATTCATTATCGTTTACAATATTTATGTTGATTGCTTTTTTTAATCAAATACCGGATTCTTTAGAAGAAGCCGCCATTATTGACGGATGCGGACCATTTAAGGTTTTTTGGATGGTGATGTTTCCGTTGGCAAAACCAGGCCTGATTTCCGCAGCGATCTTTAATTTTGTTGGTATTTGGAATGAATACATACTGGCGCTTATTTTAATAACCGATGATGAATTAAAGACATTGCCTGTAAAGTTGGCCAATATCATGATGATTCAGCAATATCATACCGACTGGGGAGCCCTGTATGCCGGGCTGGTCCTATCATTCATCCCGGTCACGCTCTTTTATTTGATTTTTCAAAGGCGGCTTATCGAAGGATCAACTGCAGGTTCTGTTAAAGAATAGTTACTAAAAGGTTAGGGTGAACGATAATGTCTACGATAAGTACCACTCTGAAAATCAAAAGCTATTATAATAGCTTAACCAAAACAGAAAAAAAAGCCGCAGATTATATTGTGGCTAATTTAAATGATATTATTTATTGTTCCGTTACCGAATTGGCTGAAAAAGCAGATGTCGGGGAAACCACTGTTTTGCGCCTGTGCAGAAAAATCGGCTTTTCTGGTTTTCAGGACTTTAAATTAGCGCTCGCTCAAGAATCTGTGATGATGGCATCTGAAGAAGAAATCGAGCAATCCATTATTAAAAAAACAACATCGATGCATTTGAAAGTCCTTGAGGAAAGTAGACAGTTATTGGATGAAGAGCAGGTGGGAAAAGCGGTTCAAGCCATTCTTTCTTCGCAAAATACTCTCTTCTTTGGCGTTGGATCGTCTGGATTAACCGCTTTGGAGGCAGTCAATGTATTCACAAGAATAGGGATTAAATGCGACGCCAAGCAGGATAGCCATTTCCAGGCGATGAGCGCCTCATTGCTGAACGAAAATGATTGTGCGGTTGGGATATCTGTTTCTGGAAGCACAAAAGATACGATTCACAACATTGAGATCGCAAAAAAGGCAGGTGCGAGGATTATTTGTATAACGAGCAATAGCAAATCACCTATTACTAAATTAGCGGATATTGTTCTTTTAACTTCCTCAAAGGAAGGGCCGCTCGAAGGCAGCTCGATTGTTTCAAAAATGGCCCAATTGTCTGTACTGGATATTCTGCATTCCGCCATTATTAACAAGAGAGAGGACATTGCGCAAACCGCACGGAAAGCCACGGCAAAAGCTGTTACACATAAGATGTATTAAGGATGGTGCCACCGATGGGGAGACATATAGGGGATTTTTCTTTAGAACAGCTGCAGGCGTATAAACCGGAGCTGGTGAATAAACCGGCTGATTTCGCCTCGTTTTGGAAGGGCGAAAAAGAGCGGGTGAAGCGTTCCGGCTTTTCTGTAGATGTTAAGTGGATTGATTATCCGCTCGCCTCTGTTGAGGTGGCCGAATTAACGCTCCATAGCTGGGATCGTACGCCGATTAAGGGAACTCTGATGAGGCTAAAGCGTCTACTGGAAGGGCCGGTGAAACTTCAATTCCATGGGTATACGGGAAGCCGCGGCTTGCCATCCGAGTTTTTAAAATGGGTACTTCAGGGAATAACGGTGATTGCTTTCGATGTAAGGGGGCAGGGGGATTCACCTGATTATGCCAACTACCCGAATGGCAGCAGAATAACTGGCTGGATGACTCTTGGGATTTTTGAAAGGGAAACCTACTATTATACAAATGTTTACCGTGATATTATCGCTCAACTGGAATGGGTTCTAACAGGCGCGCCTGTAAAGCCGACTATTTTGGGAGTCAATGGCGCTTCCCAGGGAGGAGGGCTGGCCCTTGTTGCAGCCGGCTTGGAAGTAAAAGTCCAGTTTGTCGCCTGTGATTGGCCTTTTTTGACCCACTTTGACCGTGCCTTGGAGGTTTCCCTGTCTGGCCCATACATGGAACTCATCAATTATTTAAAATTACATAATCCGGAGAACAACTTGAAATCGAAAATTTTGGATACACTTGCCTATGTCGATGCATTGCATTTTTGCCCGGATATCCAAGTGCCTATATTAATGGGTATCGGCCTGGAAGATTCCACGACTCCTCCCTCATCAGCTTATGCGGCCTTTAACCATATACGAAGCCAAGACAAAACCATCGTTCCCTATCCCCAATATCAGCATGAGCCCAACCCTTTCCATGAAGAAAAGAAAATAGCCTTCATTCATGAGCGAATTTATGGCTCCTAATTACCTGTTTTTTTGCGAGATACTGGGGAGGTTCCGGCTTCATTCTGGTTTTAAATGAAGCTTTAGAGTCGCCTCCTTGTTCCATTGTTTTAAACAGGGTATTTCCTCCTGATTTCCGAGATCTAGGTCTTTTTTCTCTTTTTTGCTGCGAGGATTCGTTTAAAAATTGAGGGTATTAAAAGGAGGCTCAGATAATGACAGGAAGTCATTTCGTTCAAGGTAGAAAGAAGTTTTTTTTGCCCTTATTAGCGGTTGTTTTGTTTTTTAGTGCGGGCGGTTTTTCCTCCAAGGCTGAGGCGGCTGTGTCCAACGCTTCGGTTTTGAAAAGCGAGGCAAGCCAAATGATTGTGGTGGAAGCGGCTAAGTCAAGTTCGTCTGCTATTTTGCAGAGATATGTGAAGCAAAATGGCAAATGGGTCAAGTATTCGGCGCCTATCCAAGCGGTTGTAGGAAAGTCTGGCATCGGTAAAGGGAAAGAAGGGGACGCGAAGACGCCACTTGGAACTTATTTGCTGGGGACTTCTTTCGGCTGGGCGCCAAAGCCGGCCGGTATGATTTACCCATTTAAAGCCGCAACAAAATATGACTATTGGATTGATGATGTCAACTCGCCAGATTACAACAAATGGGTCAATTATAAAGGGAATCCGGCCGACCGTTGGAAGTCTTTCGAAAGGTTGAACCATCCTTTGTATAAGTATGCCGTTGTGATTAGGTACAATGATAACCCAATTGTAAAGGGAGCCGGCAGTGCGATTTTTTTGCATATAAAAACGAGTTCGACAAAGTACACACTTGGGTGTGTGGCTGTGAATGAAGGTGACCTCGTTACGATTCTGAAATGGCTGGATCCGAAAAAGAAACCGATTATCGACATAAAAGAAGCGAAATCTACTGTAAAAATTACAGCAAGTGCGTTGAATGTGCGTGCCAGCGCTACCACTGGTTCGAAAATTGTTGGCGTAGTTAAGAAGAATCAGGTTTTTACGGTGAAGGATGTTTATTTAAATTCGCAAAAGCAGACATGGCTTCGGATTGAATACAGCAAAGGGAAGTATGGATGGGTTAGTGCAAGTTATACGAGTTATTGAGCGGGAAGGTAACACCTTCCGGTTCTTTTTTTTCGCTGAAAAGGACGTTTCCAGTGCTTCATTTTACATCCGGATGAAGCGCTGGAAGCGTCCCCTGCTTTATTTCGCTTTCCGCTTTCGAGCGGTGATGTTTTTCGATTTGCGGTATTGGGAGGGTGTTTCGTTTGTGACGCGTTTAAAAGATTGGGCGAAAAAAGATTGGGATGAGAAGCCGGTTATTGCCGCGATGTCGGATATTGGGTAGTTGGTTGTTTCGAGCAATAGTTTGCTTTCCCGGATTCTTGTTTGGATCAAGTATTCAATCGGGGAGATGCCGACTGATTTTTTAAATAAATGGGCCATGTAATATTTGTTGATGTGGCTGGCTTCGGCGAGGGTGTCGAGGTTGAGGTCCTCGCGGAAGTGCTGCTTGATGTAGTTTTTGATAAAGGCGACATCTTTGTTGATTTTCTGTGGTGAGGTTTTTTCAAGTGTAAACGCTTTCTTACGGGTCATTTTGAGCAAAAGGATTTCAAGGATGTTTTGCACGATCAGTTCGTAATCGTCCTTTTGGTTCTCTACTTCTTCTAGCAGCCTTTGCAGGAAGAACAAGTAAATCTCTTTGTCGCGGTGGTAATTATAGAAGCTTACTTGTCCAGTATTTTCAATAGACGAAATGGAAAGCCCTTGGACGCCAAGCGCGATGTATTCAAGCGGCTGCTCAGGAGAAGACTTTTCCGTATGTTCGATGTGCGGATTGACGATGACAATATCATATTCCTTAATCGGAACCTCCTGGCCTGGCGATACGAAGGAACCCTGGCCCTTCGTGACATAGAGAATTTCGGTGAAGTGATGGGTATGGGTCTTGCTGTGCCAGTCAGTGTCATACTTCGATTTTGTTACATATAAAAGCTTGATTGGCAAGTGCTCTCTTGGTGCCTTCGGCAGCTCATACAACACATTGGACATCCTGGACTCATCCTCCCAGCGGGTTTTCGATATAAAATGAACTATATAGGTTGAAATAAAGATTAGTATGAAACGGAAAGCTGGTGGTTGATTTCCGCTCCGGGCATTTCGCTTTCCGCGGGGCATCAGTGGAGCCTCCTCGGAGCAAAGCTCCTGTGGGGTCTCCCCTTGCTGCTCTATCCCGCAGGACAACCAGCTTCTTCGAGTGGGCTTTGCACGAAGGAAATGCGTTAGCATTTTCGAGGAGTCTACATGCCTGAGCTCCAATCAACCAGCTATTCAAATTTAATCAAGTAATAATTAAATTCAACCTATATAGTTTTTTGCAAAAGTGGTTTTATCAATCAGTGATTAAGACGTCAATCAATCACAAAACTCCCTAAATTAAGTATATATCTTTTTTAGTAGATTCACACCCAAAAAGCAAGATACATAAAAAACTAGACAAGATTTTAATAAGGCATTAACTCTAATCCCAAAAAACAGGACAAAATATCGGTATTTATACCTAATAACGAGCCTGAATATCCCGCTTATCATCGAAATCCCCCAGCTATTTTTTGATAAATCTGATAATTGGTCGCCCGAAAGGTTTTAGTGGATTACAGACATAAAAAGCAAGATGCCTAAAAAAGACGACAAGATGTTGATTGTGAAAGCGCTTTTCTGAGCCTAAACTTAAAGTATGAACAAAAAGTCCTAACGAAGTAGAGGAGGAGTACGATGAAGAAGAAGTTTCTACTGGCAGGTATGTCGGCGTTGCTTTCGCTCAGTTTAGTGGCTTGCCAGAGTGATAGCAATCCCGCTAGCGGCAAGAAAGACGATAAAGACGGCAAAAAGGAAACGATCCAGGTTGCCGCTTTGGAATCGGCTTACGGCAAGGATATGTGGGAAAAGGTGGTTGCCGAGTATGAAAAGGCCAACCCGGATGTAAAGGTTGAGTTGACGATCGACAAGAACCTCGAGGATGTCATCAGCCCGAATATGAAGGCTGGAAATTATCCCGATGTTGTCGCGCTTGGACTTGGAAGGAAGCTTGCCTTGACAGAAACAATGATCAAGGACAAGGGAATTGAAGACATCACCGATGTTTTTGATAAGAAGGTCTACGGCGAGGATGCAAAAGTGAAGGACAAGTTGATCCCAGGCTTTACGGAAACGCTTGTCACCAACCCGTATAACGATGGCAAAACTTATCTTGCACCAATGTTCTACAGCCCTACCGGTTTGTTCTATAACGCTGCCCTTTTGAAAGAAAAAGGCTGGGAAGTCCCCGAGACTTGGGATGAAATGTGGGCGCTGGGTGATAAAGCGAAAGCAGAGGGAATTTCTCTCTTCACCTATCCAACTACCGGTTACTTTGACGCCTTCTTCTTCTCGCTTCTTTTTGAAATTGGCGGACCGGACTTCTTCAACAAGGCGATGAAATATGAAGATGGCGTTTGGGAATCTCCTGAAGCAACGAAAGCATTCGAAATTGTTGGCAAGCTTGCAAAATACATCGCGCCAACAACGGTTGCAAACGCAAATGACAAGGACTATACGAAAAACCAGCAGCTTATCCTTGATAACAAGGCAATCTTCATGCCAAACGGCACATGGGTTGTCGGCGAGATGAAGGACGCACCAAGGGCGGAAGGCTTTGAATGGGGCATGACGGCGCTGCCGGCTGTTGAATCAGGCGGGGACCGCTACGCATTCACTTTCTTCGAGCAAATGTGGGTACCATCCCAGGCTGACAATAAAGATGCAGCCAAGGACTTCCTGACTTTCGTCTATTCCGACAAAGCAGCGGAAATCTTCGCGGAAGCCGGCGCTATCCAGCCGATCCAAGGCATTTCCGACAAGTTGTCAGGCGACAATAAATTGTTCTACAGCATTTATGACAGCGGCGCGAAAGCAGGCATGGGCGGCTTCGCGGCAACTGACGCTGTTGAGGGCGTCAGCATGGGCGAGACATTGTTCAGATCGATCGACAGCGTTGTTTCTGGCGATAAATCAGTCAAGGAATGGCAAGAAGCTGTTGAGAAGGCTAGCGACAAATTGCGTCCAGCCCTAAAATAATCCAACGGAATAGGTTCTGTTGAAATATAACGGTGAGGAGCCTTTCTCACCGTTATATTCTTTAGTTGAGGTGAATCCCAATGAATAAAACAAAAGAAAAGCGGCTCTTCCTATTTATCTGCACCGCCCCGGCGGTTATCCTGCTCACCATTTTCCTGATCTTCCCGACGATTGAAGTATTCCGCATGTCCATGTATAAGTGGGGCGGTTTTTCCAATAACAAGGTTTTTGTAGGCTTCAATAATTTCAAAATCCTCTGGGAGGATATGAACTTTTTCCGATCCCTGCAAAATAGCGTCCTGCTGATTGTGGTCGTTACGTTGATTACGATGGTGCTGGCCATCCTGTTTGCAGCCTTGCTGTCGCGGGAGAAGGTAAAAGGGGACAGTATTTTCAGGATTATATTCTATATCCCAAATATTTTATCCATCGTTGTTATCGCGGGGATTTTTTCGGCTGTCTATGACCCGTCGACAGGGCTTCTGAACAATTTCTTCGGGGCGCTTGGCCTTGAAAACATGCAGAAGATGTGGCTCGGCGACCAGAAGATTGCGATTTACGCAATTGGCGGAGCGCTCGTCTGGCAGGCGATCGGCTATTACATGGTTATGTACATGGCGAGTATGGCGAGCATTCCCGAGAGCTTGTATGAAGCGTCGGCCTTGGAAGGCGCGGGCAGGATCCGGCAGTTTTTTGACATCACCTTGCCCCTCATCTGGAACAACATTCGCACGACACTTACATTTTTCATCATCAGTACAATCAATTTGAGCTTCCTGCTTGTCCAGGCGATGACAGGCGGCGGTCCGGACAATTCGACGCAAGTATTCCTAAGTTATATGTACCAGCAGGCGTATACGAATTCTTCATATGGATACGGGATGGCCATCGGCGTTGTCGTTTTCCTGTTTTCCTTCGGATTGTCGGCCATTATCAGTTTTGCAACAAAACGCGATGTACTGGAGTATTAAGGGGGGCTGAATTGTGAAAAACATGTCATTTGATAAACTTTACCGCATCTTTATTTACGTCGCCCTGATTACTCTGGCCATTTCGATTATCATTCCGGTCGGCTGGGTTTTCCTAGCGTCGATTAAACAGAATTCCGAGTTTTACGGAAGCCCGTGGGCGGCACCGAAAGGTTTCTATTTTCAAAACTTCATAGACGCGTTTGAAAAAGCGAATATGGGCATGTATATGCTGAACTCGGTCATGGTGACCGCGCTGGCGCTTTTGATTTTGCTCGTTGTCGCTGTGCCTGCCGCTTATGTGCTTGCCAGGTACAAGTTTCGGGGCAGCGGCTTCCTGAACGGTTTGTTCAAGGCGGGGCTTTTTATTAATGTGAACTACATTGTTGTCCCGATCTTCCTGATGCTTTTGAACGGCGATACATTGCTGCGCGGCAGCTTCGGCCAGGGATTCCTGCTCGATAATTTGTTCGTCCTGGCTTTTGTTTATGCTGCGACAGCCTTGCCGTTTACGATTTATTTGCTTTCAAGCTACTTCCAGACACTGCCGTCGACTTATGAGGAAGCAGCGCTGGTGGACGGTGCCGGCTATTTCAAAACAATGCTGACGATTATGATTCCGATGGCGCGCCCGAGTATCATTGCGGTCATTTTGTTCAACTTCCTGTCTTTCTGGAATGAATACATCATTGCTTTGACACTGATACCAGGGCCGAATAAAACATTGCCGGTCGGGCTCATGAACCTGATGGCGGCGCAGAAATCGGCTGCCAATTACGGCCAGATGTATGCTGGTATGGTGCTTGTCATGCTGCCGACACTGATTTTATACATTATTGTACAGAAAAAATTGACACAGGGGATGACCCTTGGAGGATTGAAGGACTAGGACAGGAGGATCTGCATGAAACAGACTAGAGGACGAGTAACCCTGCCGAGTGAGGAAAATTTCCTGGCTGAGACGAAGGAACTCATGGAGCGCTGGGGGGCGGATGCAATCCGCGACAGCGACGGGACGAAGCTGGACGATGAGATCAAGCAGCTTGATGCAAAAATTTATACAACGTATTTTGTGGCGCGCGCCCATAATGATTTTGCCGAAAAACATATGGACGAGTGCCAGCAGCTATACTTGATGAGCACGTTCAACACGGCCGTTTCGGACACTCTCGAAATCGGGTTCATGAAAGGCTATTTCGAGGAGCAGCTGAAGCCGGATTACGTCCATGACCCGAAGAAATATTGGGAGGTCATCGACCGGACGACCGGTGAAGTTGTCGACAACAACAACTGGGAAGTGGTTGAAGAGACAAATACGGTTGTCATCCGCAATGCTGTTCCGTGGCATGAATACACCGTTTCCTTCCTCGTTTTTGCCATTTGGGATCCGACCCAGATGTACAACCATATTACGAACGACTGGGGCGACAAGCCGCATGACATTCCGTTCGATGTCCGGCATCCGAACTCAAACGAGTATATGAGCAGCTATCTGAAGCAGTGGTTGAAGGACAATCCCGATACGGATGTTGTCCGGTTCACGACGTTCTTTTACCATTTCACATTAGTGTTCAATAACCTTGGCAAAGAGAAGTTCGTTGACTGGTTTGGTTATGGGGCAAGTGTTTCGGTTGCCGCGCTGGATGCTTTTGAAAAGGAAAAGGGCTATCGCCTGAGGCCGGAGGATATCGTCGATCAGGGCTATTACAATACAGCGTTCCGGGTACCTACACAAGCGTTCCTCGATTACATGGACTTTGTGCAAAAATTCGTTGCAGCCGAGGCAGGGAAGCTTGTCGACCTTGTCCACGAAAGCGGCAAGGAAGCAATGATGTTTCTTGGCGACAATTGGATCGGCACCGAGCCGTACGGAAAGTACTTTAAGGAAATCGGCCTTGACGCGGTTGTCGGCAGTGTCGGCGGCGGCGCGACATTGCGGATGATTGCCGATATCCCTCATGTGAAATACACGGAAGGACGGTTCCTGCCATATTTCTTCCCGGATACGTTTTATGAAGGGAACAATCCGGTCATTGAAGCGAATGAAAACTGGCTGACGGCAAGGCGGGCAATCCTCAGGAATCCGGTTGACCGTATCGGCTATGGCGGCTATTTGAGCCTCGCCTATAAATTCCCTGAGTTTGTTGACTATATTGAACATGTAACAGACGAATTCAGGACGATTTACGACACCATAAAAAACGTCAAGCCACATTCCGGATTGAAGGTCGCTGTGCTCAATTCATGGGGCAGGCTGCGCACATGGCAAACCCATATGGTTGCACATGCCCTTTGGTATAAACAGATTTATTCGTATCTCGGCGTCCTTGAATCGCTGAGCGGAGCGTCTGTCGATGTCGAGTTTATCAGCTTTGATGATGTGATTGAGGTCGGTGTGCCAGAAGGCGTCGATGTCATCATCAATGCCGGTGATGCAATGACTGCCTTTTCCGGCGGCGATGTCTGGAAGGATGAAAGGCTCGTTTCGAACCTCAGGTCGTGGATTTTCAATGGCGGCGGCTTTGTCGGTATTGGCGAACCGACTGCCTGCCAGCATCAAGGCCATTATTTCCAGCTGGCAACGGCGTTCGGCGTTGATAAGGAGCTTGGGTTCAGTTTATCGACAGATAAATATTTCACGACTCCAGTCGGCGAGCATTTCATTACCGCGGACAGCACGGGATTGGATTTTGGTGAAAGTATGAAAAATATTTACGCGCTGACGGAAGAGACAGAGATCATCGAGTATTCCGATGGGGAAGTCCATCTTGCCAGCCATCCGTTCGGAAAAGGCCGCACCGTCTATATCGCCGGCCTGCCGTACAGCGAGGAAAATACGCGCCTCCTGCTCCGCTCGCTGTACTATGCGGCGGGTAAAGAAGGCGAGTTTATGAAATGGAATGCGAGCAATATTTATTGCGAGGTCCATTATTATCCTTCAATCGGCAAAATGGCGATTGTCAATAATTCGGCGAAGGAACAGACAACGCTTGTTTTCGATGGAAACGGCGACAGCCGCGAGGTCACTCTTGCGCCAAGTGAAATCAGGTGGGAGGGAACGGTGAATGAACAGTAAGGTGCTTGCTGTCATCAAATTAGTTTTTTTCATTGTGTTCGTCGCACTGATTGTCATTGGCCAAAAAAAGGCCGGGCGAATGGACTTTGGCATTATGCTGATCGGTTTGGCTGGGTTGCTTGGCCTTCTGTATGACTATAACAGGAAGTATGTGTAGACAGAGACGGGATTGGGGAGCGGGTTTGCTTTTGGGCAAATGAGCGCCCTTTTCCCGTTATCCCGTATTAACGGGCAGTTATGAGAAATGGATTTCCCTGCAGCAGACGGGGATTTCACAAGCAAGGCGAGATGAGGTGGAAAAGATGGAAAGAGTGGCAATCGGCCTTGACATCGGCGGGACGAAGGTGGCCGCCGGAGTCATAGCCTCCAGCGGGGAAGTGCTGGAACGGTGTGAATTGAAGAGCGACCCGACCGATGCGGAAAAAATGTTCACGCAGGTCGTGAAAGCAGTCGATGGGGTCTTGGAGAAGTCATCGATTGGAATGGACAAGATCGAGGGAATCGGAGTCGGCGTCCCTGGCAAGGTGGACAGGGAAAATGGCATCGCCGTCTTTCAAAACAACCTGCCGTGGGAGCAGTTCCCGGTTACGGCGCGGCTTTCGGAAGTGTACGGGACGGGACATATGACTATTGACAACGATGTTTACATGGCCGCATATGCGGAATGGAAGGCGTCGAAGGTGGACCCTGGTGAAACGTTTGTTTATATTACTATTAGCACGGGCATTTCCTGCTCGATCATCCATAAAGGTGAATTTTTCCGGGGAGCCGGTTTTGCAGGGGAAATCGGCCTGATGCCGGTCCTTTCAAAACTGATCGGAAATAAAAACGAGCGGCTCGAAAAACTGTCTTCTGGCCCGGCCATCCAAAGCCTCGCTGCCTCGGCCCTCAATTTCGAAGGGGAGACGGCGGCGGGCATTTTTCAAGGTTATTTGGAAGGTGAGCACCAATACCAGCCAATCATCAATGACATGACCGAAACGCTTGCCCAAGCAGTGTATGCAATCAATTGTTTGCTTGATCCGCATTGCATTGTGTTCGGCGGCAGCGTGATCACCCACAACCCGTTCCTGCTCAACCTTGTCAAAAAGAATCTGGCAAGGCATCTCATTCCCGAGCAGCGCCACATCCTCGGGCAGATGAGCATCAGCAGGCTGGGCAGCAACAATGGCATCGTAGGGGCCGGCCTGCGGATGTTTGAGCATCAGGCGGTACGATAAGCCATGCGCTTAGTTTAAAAAATGTTATCCGCGAAATCGTGTAGACCAACCAGGCGGATATTTGCACTAGGCTGTGTTCAATGAAGAACGGAAATCAACAGACCCAGAACACAGCCCTTTACAAAGAGGAGGTTTTACAATATGAGTATCCTGGGTAAGCTGGGCGAAACAGCTCTGGCGGGCGGTGCGCACACCATCCGCGAAATCCAGCAGCAACCGCGGCTTTGGCTCGCGGCATTGGAATCGATTGAGAAGAACAAGGATGCGATTGAAGCATTTATCAATGAAAATGTATTTGAAGAAAAGGCCCGCATTATTTTCACTGGCGCCGGTACATCGGCGTACGCGGGCGATTTGGCGGCACCGACACTGAGGAGGCTTTTGCCGGTCCAGGTCGAGTCGATTGCGACGACCGATATTGTCGCGAGCCCACTCAATTATTTTAAGCCCGACGTTCCGACCGTCCTTGTTTCTTTTGCAAGAAGCGGCAACAGCCCGGAATCTGTCGGGGCATATCATTTGGCAAAAAAACTCGTGAAAAACATGAAGCAAATCATCATCACGTGCAACTCGGACGGCCAGCTGGCCAAAGAGGCAGCGAACGATAGAGGTGATACACTTCTGCTACTGATGCCGGAAGAATCGAATGATAAAGGGTTTGCGATGACAAGCTCGTTCACGTGCATGTACCTTTCCGCGCTTGCGATTTTCCAGCTTGGCGAATTTGAAACCTTCAAGTCTGAAGCGGCACGGACAGCTGAAATTTCCGAACGGATCTTAGAGACCCAATTAGAGGATGTCAGAAAGATTGTCGGATTGGACAAGAAAAAGGTTGTTTATCTTGGCTCAGGGCTGCTGAAAGGCCTCGCTCAGGAAACGAGCCTGAAGAACCTTGAGCTTGCGGCCGGCAAAATCCCGACCTTCTTTGAAACCGTTCTTGGTTTCAGGCACGGCCCGAAGTCAATTGTCGATGACGAAACGCTGATTTTCGTTTACTTATCAAATGATCCATATACGAGGAAATACGAGATTGATTTATTAAAAGAATTGAAGCAGGACGGAGGGGAGAAGACAGTAGTCGCTTTTGCCGACGCAGACAGCGGGGAGCTAAGCGGCTGCTGCGACACAGCCATTGTGATTCCGAACGAAGGAGCCGGGCTTGATGATTCCCTGCTGGCGCTGGATTACGTCATTTACGGCCAGCTGTATGCTTTCTTTAATTCTATTCATCTTGGTATCACCCCGGACAATCCTTCCCCATCGGGCAGGGTGAACCGGGTGGTCAAAGGCGTGACCATCTACGATTTCGATTAAAAGTGTTTTGGCAGGGTTCCCATTCCGGAAACCTGTCGAAGGAAAGGCGGCTTTTTGCAAGGCTCAGTTTAAGGTGAAGTTGATTTTCAATGAAGTTGATTGGAACGGAGGGGACTGACTCCGGCGGGATGAAGCGGCACGTGGAGACCCTCGAAAAGTGGAAGCGCCTTGGTCAGCCCCGACAAGCGCTGGAGGGCCAGAAGGGGAAGTCGTTCTTTGACTTCACATTCGGGACCGAAGCGACCTCGAGGGGCTAGGCGCTGCAGCTGGACAAACAGGCGTCTATGACGCCGAGGAGGCTCCAAAAAGAATCTCCTGCGCCACAGACTATTCGGGGAAGAGAACCTTCAGCTCGTCGCAAAGCAGCACGAAGCAAATTCATGAATGTTTCTCATGAAGGTGGTGCAGGTAGATGCTTCGCCCCGCGGAAAGCATGTCCCCGGAGTGGAAATCAACAATCAACGATAGCAGAGCCTTTTGCAAAAAAAGCCGTATATAAGGAGGATGACTGCAACATGAGCAGGAATAGCTTGGCCGGTACAGGCCTCGTCAACACAATTGATATGTTCAAGAAGGCACAGGAGCAGGGATATGCAATCCCAGCCTTCAATATTCATAATCTGGAAACCTTCCAGGTTGTCGCCGAGACGGCCGCGGAATTGGAGTCTCCAGTCATTTTTGCCAGCACGCCTGGGACAATTAACTATTCAGGCGGGGATTATCTCGTCGCCATTGCCGAGACAGCCGCGAAACGATATTCGATCCCAATCGCCCTTCATCTTGACCATTTTGAGAGTTTGGAAGAAATCAAGACTTATATCGAAATGGGATTCACATCGGCGATGATCGATGCCTCACACCATTCGTTTGAAGACAATGTGAGGATTGTCAAAGAAGTAGTCGAATACGCTCATCAGCATGGCGTTTCGGTCGAGGCTGAACTAGGGCGCCTCGGCGGAATTGAGGATGACCTTGTCGTCGATGAGAAGGACGCGAAGTTCACGAATCCTGACCAGGCGAAGGAATTTTGCCAGCTGACCGGAATTGATTCCCTCGCTGTGGCAATCGGGACGGCACACGGCCTTTATAAAGGCGAACCGAAAATTGACTTCGGCCGTCTGAAAGAAATCCAGTCTGTCGTCGATATCCCGCTCGTCCTGCACGGTGCCTCCGACATACCAGAGGAAATGGTCAGGCGCTCCATCGATCTTGGCATCTGCAAGGTTAATATTGCGACAGATTTGAAAATCCCGTTTTCCGATGCGGTGAAATCGTATTTCCTTGAGCATCCCGATGCGAACGATCCGCGAAAATATATGACTCCTGGCAAGGAAGCGATGAAACAGGTAGTCATCAATAAAATTCTTATGTGCGGTTGCAATGGAAAAGCATAGCATCCTGACGGTCACCTTGAATCCGGCCATCGATACCGCTTACCGGCTGGACGAACTCGCGATTGGGGAAAGCACAAGGACCGCCAATCCGATCAAGACGGCCGGCGGCAAAGGCCTGAATGTGACTCGAGTGCTGAAGCTGCTCGGCGAGGAAGTAACGGCGACAGGTTTTCTTGGAGGGAGCAACGGCGTGTTTATCCGGGGTGAACTTCGGAAGCTCGGAGTCACGGATGCGTTTGTGCAGATTGAGGGCGAGACGAGGCAATGCCTCGCATTTATCGACCGTGAAAAACGCCAGACGGAAATCCTTGAGGAAGGGCCTTTCATTTCTGCAAAAGAAGCAGAAGAATTCAGGGTGGCGGCAGAAGGCTTTCTCAAGGATGCCGGCATTGTCGCTATTAGCGGTTCGCTTCCGAAAGGAGTGTCCTCGGAACTATACCAATCGATTATTGAAACGGCGAACAGGGGCGGCGCGAAAGTGTTGTTGGATACGAGCGGGGACGCATTGGCCAACTGTCTTTCCGCCCGTCCGTTCCTCATTAAGCCGAACCGCCATGAGCTTGAACAGCTGATCGGGAAAACGTGCGGGAGTGAAGATGATATTTGGGAAGCGATGGCGCAGATTGCGGAAAACGGGATACCTGCGATTGTCGTTTCGGATGGTGAAAATGGGTCTTTTGTCCTCTATGAAGGAAAGAGATTTTATGTGGCAGCTGCTAAAGTGGAGACAGTCAGCGCGGTCGGCTCCGGAGACTCATTCATCGCTGGAGTAGCGGCGGGACTTGCGCGAGGATATAGTTTTGAAGAGGTTTTAAGGCTTGCTTCGGCGTGCGGAGCAGCAAATGCGATGGAAGCGAAAACTGGATATATCCAAGCGAAATATGTTGAAAAAATTGCATCGGAAATTGTTGTGAAAGGCCTGTAATGGGCCTTTTTGCCTATAGTTATCAGTATATTGGCTATTATCAGAAAAAAGCAATATTTCTACAAAAGATAGCAATATTCCGGTTGTGTAAGCGTTTTAATAAAAGTAGCCTTGTTCTTAAGGGAAGCAACCGGCAAGTCCGTGTGCCATCCGGCAAACCCCGGGATCGAACTGGATGGGCATGGAGGAAGGTTCAACCCGCTTCATGCGTGGAAAGAGGAAGTGCCGCCCTGATCAGGCAGAAGGCATTTTCTGAACTTCACTGTAACGATAGCACCACTAGGAGGAGATAAATTGGTTATTCGGCTTTATAAAAAAACCTTGTATCCGTTTTTGTCACTTATGTTGATTTTGCCAGCATTACTGGTTAGCATGGTTCCTCCATTATCGGTGACGGCCGAGGCAAGCAATCCTTGGCAGACTTTATCCTCCGGGGGAAATGAAATTAATGAGGTTGCTGAAGTAAACGGCAAGAGCTATGTTAGGCTTGGTTCCGGTGAAGGGAACGATAATGGGGCCAGAGCCGCGATTTTTCAGGAAAAGAATGTAATTGCGAAGGAAAAGGGAACGATTGAATACAGCTTCATTCCGGAAACAGACGGGAAAGCGACAAGATTCGGTTTCTATCCGCATTATAAAGATGCCAATAACTTTGTGTTTGTCGGCTATGATGCGGGCGGCTGGTTCTACGAGTACAAATACCAAGGGCAGGGCACATGGCTGCAAAATAGGCCTGCCGCCGCGCTCCCTGAAAAAGGAAGCGGCAATACGATTAAAATTGACTATGATGGCTTGAAATTGACAGCTGAATATAACGGAGCGGATTTATTCGGACAGGTCACTTTGCCTGCCGCCGCGGGGAACCTTTTAAATGAAAAGGAAGCGGTGAAGCTTGGCAGATTCGGCAGCGATAACAGCCAGGTGCTGATTGAGCTGAAGGATGGCGCAGGGGAACCTGTTGAGCCGGAAAATCCGGTCGATCCGGTTGATCCTCCTGAAAATGAGGAACCTGTCGATCTCGTTGACTCCAACCTGACGGAAGGCGATTTATCGGTATTAACAGGGGATGGGTCGATTGTTTATAACGAGGATGGCTCTGCGACCTACAAGGTCACTTCCACCCAAAAGAATCGCATCGTCTACAACGGGCCGAAAGTGAAAAATGGAATTTTCGAAGCGGATATCACACCTGGCACAGACAGCATGAACCGGTTCGGGCTGCTCTACCGCGTCCAGGATTCATCTGCCTATACATATGTAGGGACAGGTGATGCGAACGATCAGTATTTTGGAGAAATATTCGGGCCGAGAAACACTTGGACCGGGATGACGAAGGGCACGCCATTGAAAGCCGGCCAGACATACCGGCTGAGCGTGAAGGTGATTGACGACACAGCGACCCTGTCGATAGACGGGCAGAAGGTCACTACTTGGACCCTTTCCGGTGGCGTCGACCGGGCAGGCTTGCTCGGATTCGAGAAGAGCCGCGGAGCTGCGGATATCACAATCGCCAATATCAAAATAAAGGAAATCATCCCGCCAAAGGCTCCGACGACCCCGCCGGTGCTGGATACATTGAAATCGGACTACATGAACGTCACAATCGACCAGGTTTTCCCGCGAGTGGTTAAATACCAGGTCGGCGAGAAGGAAATGAACGGCCAGGAGGCTCCTGTTTATGGATTGAAAGTAAACGGCCTGCTTTACTATCCTGAAGTCCAGTTCAAAAAAATGAGCGACAGTGAAGCCATCTACACATTAAAGGTCAAAGATGAAATTGAAAATCTTGATGCGTCGTTTACTGTTTCGCTGAAGGTTGAAGACAACAATGTCATTTACCGTTTTACCGATATTTCCAATGCGGGCTCCGCGAAAATTGAAACCGTCGAGTTGGCCGATTTGAATTTTGCCTCGGTGAACTCGGGCGAGGAAAATGCAAAAGCGCGATTCGCCAACTTGAGCAGCGATGTGACAAAGCCGGGCGATGTCGATGTAGCTATAAATGGCTCCATGGCGGGCATTGGTTCGAAAGCTTCCTATTATGTCGGCTTTGTATCGAACAATGAACTGAGCGCGGGTGTATGGTCAAGCTCGGAAGTCAACGGCTACCTGAACGTGATCGCGAGCCGCTACGAAAATGCGGATGGCGCAAAGGCACTTGGCATCGGTTCGAACACCCTTTATTATCATCGCTCGTTCATGCCGGAAGCGCAGAAATTGATGCCGACGGTAAAAGTCGCGATAGCGGAAGATTTGAACGAGGATAACAACGTTGATTGGCAGGACGGCGCCATCGCCTACCGCGGCATTATGCCGGCAATCAAAGGCGGGGACAATGTGAACAATCTAGTAGGCACGCGGATTGTCATGAACTTTGGCTCCCAGGTGCAGCAGCCTTTCCTTAAAACACTTGATAATGTCAAAAAGGTCGCCCTTTCCACTGATGAACTAGGGCAGGCTGTCCTATTGAAAGGCTATGGAAATGAAGGGCATGACAGCGCGCATCCGGATTACGGCGACGTAGGTGAACGGATGGGCGGTGAAAAGGACTTGAATGCGCTTATTGAGGAAGGCCATAAGTACAATGCGGAATTCGGAGTCCATATCAACGCGCAGGAAACATATCCGGAAGCGAAATCGTTCAGTGATGAACTGATCGAAGGGCCGAACTCAAGAGGCTGGGGATGGCTTGACCAAGGTTATGTCATCAACAAAATCAGGGACCTGGCATCCGGTGCGCGCGCTGCGAGGATGGACCAGTTGAAAAAAGCGGCGCCAGGCCTTGATTTCATTTACCTTGATGTCTGGTATCAGGATCAATGGGAATCGGACCGTGTTTCTGAGCAAATGAACGACCGCGGCTGGAGAGTGACGACAGAATTCGGCACCTCGATCGCGAACCACTCGACATGGCAGCATTGGGCGACTGACAAGAATTACGGCGGGCCGTCAAGCAAAGGGATTAACTCCGAAATCCTTCGCTTCATCGGCAACCACCAGAAGGATTCATGGGTATTGAACTGGCCGGAAGCAGGCGGAACAGCTGATCATCCACTTCTCGGCGGCTTCGAGCTGGCCGGTTTCGAAGGCTGGCAATCGGACAAGAACTTTGACAATTTTATCAGGATGACATTTGATTCGAACGTCCCGACGAAGTTCCTGCAGAAATATTATGTAACCAATTGGGAAACAGTTGCAGGCGATAAAAACAAAACAAATCTTGAAAAAGAAATTAAACTGAAAGACCCAAGCAACGGAGACACGGTGGTTGTCGAAAGAAAGGACAATTCAAGAGACCGGATAATCAAGCTGAATGGGGAAGTCGTTCTTGACGGGCACAATTACCTTCTGCCTTGGGTTGAACAGGATTTTAAAACCCCGACTCCTGATTCGAAAAAGCTGTACCACTGGAACCTGAAAGGCGGCGAGTCAACCTGGGCGCTTCCGGATGAGTATGCCGGAGCTTCGAAGGTATATATCTACAAGCTGACTGACCAGGGCAGGACGGAAATGAAGGAAGTATCTGTTGTCGGGAACAAAGTTACCTTGACGGCGGAAGCGGCAACTCCTTACGTGGTTGTTCCTGTAAAAAGCGATGGCTTGAAGGTGTCCGACTGGAGCAAGGATGCCCATGTGTATGACACCGGCTTCAACTCCGGCACAGTGAATGACCAGTTCACTACTGTAAAGGGTGACGTGGAAGCGGTGAATGTGGTGAGGACGAACCAAACCGGTACTTCCCGCAACCTTAGCAGCGGCGACTATTACCTACAAATCGACAGCCCGTCCGAAAAGACCGAAATGTCACGCACAATCACTAATCTCGTGCCAGGCAAAGAGTATGTCGCGGAAGTGTATGTTGATAACCAAAGTGATGTGAAAGCATCCATCGCGGTGAAACACGCGAAAAAGAATGCCAGCAACTACACACTGCGCAGCCTGCAAAAGAACTATGTGAAAGCAGATTCTCATGCTACGAATGATGGGTACAACAGCAAGATGCAGAGAATGCAAGTGAGCTTCACCGCACAAAAGGAGACAGCCGAATTGATCCTTGGCCGCGAGGCAGGGGAAGGCTGGACGAAATTTGATGACATCCGGATTGTGGAGAAGGCCTTGAACAATGTGGTAAAAGACTCGCCAACAAAGTTCGTTCAGGACTTCGAATCGGTCGTACAGGGAATTTATCCGTTTGTCATCGGCAACACGGAAGGCGTTGAAGATAACCGGATCCACTTGGCTGAAAAGCATGCCCCTTACACACAAAAGGGCTGGGCCGGCAAAAAGCTCGTCGATGATGTCCTGGGCGGCAACTGGTCGGTCAAGGTGAATACCGGAAACAGCGGATTGATTTACAGGACGATCCCTCAGCACTTCCGTTTTAAAGAAGGAAAGGTGTATAAGGTGTCGTTCGATTATCAGACAACAGCAGGATCATACCGCTTTATCTCGGGCGACCAGGAAAATGACGCCCGGAAAATCGCGGACGTAAAAGGCTTGAGCATAAATGAACTGCTTCCTGCTTCAACTGAGACGAAGACAGCCGAGTTTATTATCGAAGGCTCTGCCAACGGCCAGTCGTATATCGGCATCTTCAGTGATGGAGCAAGCCTGAACATGGATACTGGCGCTGGCACATTCATGCTCGACAATCTCCGGATCGAAGAGATTCCTCCAGGTTTGGCGTATAAAGATTTAGGGCAAGAAAAGGATGAAGAGTAAAAAATAGTTGGCAAAAAACTTGCGGGCCTTTCTTAATGGAGATTGGCCCGCAAGTTTTGTATTTTGAATCGTATTTTGCCCAAAGGAGCGTGAGGAATTTGGTTAAAACAGTGTTTATTACAGGGGCGAACCGCGGGCTGGGATTGGGATTAGCTCGGGAATTGCTTAGCAAGGATTTTCTTGTATTCGCTGGAGTAAGGGCGGCGAATTCATTAGAACTGGAAGAGCTCAAGGCTGACTATCCAGACAGTCTTGAAATGGTAAGGATTGATGTAACCGACCAGGGTATGATTGAGCGGGCAAAAGCCGCTGTCGAAGAGCGGGCTAATAAGCTGGATTGGCTGATTAACAATGCCGCCATCCTGGGGAATGTTGAAGCGACAGCAAGGGGCCCGCTCGACTTCGGAGACATGATGGCTACATATAATACGAATACATTAGGGCCCCTCCGGGTTACGAATGCGTTCCTTCCCCTCCTTTTAAAAGGGGAATCCAAGCTGGTTGTCAATATCTCGTCAGAAGCCGGCAGCATCGCCGATTGCCAGCGGACCAACAACTTCAGCTATTGCATGTCAAAGGCAGCGCTGAACATGCAATCCAGCCTTGTCCACAACCAATTGAAGGAACTCGGCGGCGGCGTCCTCGTCCTCCACCCGGGCTGGGTCCAAACCTGCATGCCAGGCAAACTCGATACAGCCGCCACACTTACCCCCGCCCAATCTGCCAGCCAACTCGTCAACCTAATCACACAGAACGAAAAAAATATCCAACCAAAACCGCTTTTCCTCGATTACCAGGGAAGGCAGCTACCGTGGTGATGGAACATTAATTTAAAAGGTTTTTTGTAATAGAAAAGTAACTGCTAGAAAGTTGCGCAGGAATTGGGAAGGGAAACTGGGATTGAATTTAACAGACGAGGGAGACGGTGGTTGAGTTGGCGGGAGCCTCGGTTTACTGTTGAAAGGAGCGGGACAAAGGTTTTTTCTTTTGCGAGAAGGGGGAGCGAGCTTGCCTGTCGTAGGGAATTTAAGATGCGTAAGAGTAGCATTTTTGTTTTAAATATTCGGAATATTATATATAATTTTTAGTGTATTTCGTTTTGCTAAGTAGCTGTGTTTCCGGCTAGTTGGGACACAGCCCGGAAAACTGTGTTTATTTTGAAAGGGGGAGTTATTGTTTGAAGGGATTTGTGAAGAAAGCGGGATTTTTATTGCTGGCGGTTGGCCTGTTGTGGCAGTTTGGGGTTGCGGGGGAGGCATCTGCCGCTGCACCGCAAGGGAAGACTGAGCAGGTTAATAATGTGCTTGACCGGCTGGTGACGGTTCAGACTGTTGGGGATTATGATGACCAGGCAGCGAGGGACATGGTCTATCGGGTTTGGAATATCCATCCGAATATTCTCGTGGCATTGGATAAGGCGGGCGTTGAGGTGAAATTTATTAATTTCCCGCTGACTGACCTTCCGGAGTATGCCTACTTAAAAGGAGTTGTTCCGAGAGGCTGGGAGCATACGGGCTATACGTGGGATGATGTGCCTGGGGCTGGAGGGAAAACGGTTGTGGCCAGGATCGGCTATAGTGATTCGGGGAATATGCACAGCTCCCTCAATCTTGAACTGCATGAAACGGCACATGCGATTGATTATTATGTATTTGGCAATATCAGTTATTCGGAGGATTTCAAGAGAATTCATTCCGAGGAGAGGCTCGGCTTTTCGGACAATCCTTATTATTCCTATCCTGAGGAGTATTTCGCAGAAACCTTCGCCTATTATCATCGCGGGGAAGAGTCTCGGGAGCATCTGAAGGCAGTGGCACCAAAAACGTATGAATTTATGGACAAGCTTTATCGGAATATCCCGAACCATGGAAGGGAAACCGCAAAGGAGCGTTCTGCAAAAATGCAGGAATATCGGGTTCATCCGCTGGCTTCTTAGGGGGATTAGCAGACAGCTCTGCTTATGCTCAGAGCTAGCTTTTTAGAGAGAAGGCTGTGAAGTTATTAATGAATAGCTAGAGGATTCTGAAAGAATTGAATTGACTGCTTGCCGGCTTTTGCCTGGCAGGCAGTTTTTTTGCGAGGCATATTTCATTATTTGGAACTGGAAGTTTATGAACGTGAGTGGGATAGAGAACCATTCACTAAAGCCGAGGGAAGAAGTCCAAGCGGTGCGGTTCTCTTAATGCCGTTCCTTTACAGCCTTGCGTTTGTCTGTTTGTTTGTCCATGACTTGATTAGGGTAGGAGAAAAGCGGTACAAACCTACATAATGCAGGAGGAGGGACTGGGATGAAGGAAGACCGTAATATGGAGAAGGACAGGAAACAGCAGCAGCTTGATCAGTTCAAGGTGGATGACCAGGGACAGAAGATGACTACGAATCAGGGGCTGAGGGTTTCTGGGGATGAGTTTTCCCTTAAAGCAGGTGACCGGGGCCCGACATTGATGGAGGATTTCCACTTCCGTGAAAAAATGACCCATTTTGACCATGAGAGAATTCCGGAAAGGGTTGTGCACGCCCGCGGATTTGCGGCACACGGTGAGTTTCAGGTGTATGAGTCGATGAAAGAATTCACAAAAGCGAAATTTCTGCAGGACCCGTCTGTCAAGACGCCTGTGTTTGTGCGCTTTTCGACAGTGGCAGGTTCGCGCGGCTCGGCTGAAACGGTGCGGGATGTGCGCGGTTTTGCTACTAAGTTCTATACGGAAGAAGGCAATTATGACTTGGTGGGAAACAACATGCCGGTCTTTTTCATTCAGGATGCGATTAAGTTTCCCGACCTTATCCATGCAGTGAAGCCCGAACCTCATAACGAAATGCCCCAGGCGGCTTCTGCGCACGACACATTTTGGGATTTTGTCGCTAATAACCAGGAGTCTGCCCATATGATTATGTGGCATCTGTCCGACCGGGCAATTCCAAGGAGTTTTCGGATGATGGAAGGGTTTGGTGTCCATACTTTCCGATTTGTGAATGAAGATGGGAAGTCCCATTTTGTAAAATTCCATTGGAAGCCGGTACTCGGAATCCATTCCCTTGTATGGGATGAGGCTCAAAAAATCGCCGGGAAAGACCCTGATTTCCATCGCCGCGATTTGTATGAAGCCATCGAGATGGGCAATTTCCCTGAATATGAATTTGGCGTCCAAATGGTTCCAGAAGAGGATGAATTCAATTTTGATTTCGATATCCTTGATCCGACAAAAGTTTGGCCTGAGGAGGATATTCCGGTCAGGATTGTCGGAAAAATGACCTTGAACCGAAATGTGGACAATGTATTTGCCGAGACGGAGCAGGTCGCTTTCCATCCAGGACATGTTGTGCCAGGCATTGATTTCACAAATGATCCGCTTTTGCAGGGACGATTGTTCTCGTATACCGATACACAGTTGATCCGCCTCGGCGGCCCGAATTTTCATGAACTTCCGATCAACCGCCCGGTCTGTCCTTTCCATAACAACCAGCGGGACGGATATGGCCGGCAAACCATTAACACCGGAAAGGTGAGCTACCACAACAACTCGCTTGCCGCTAACACCCCTTCGCCAGCGAGTGAAGAGGAAGGCGGGTATGTACATTACCAAGAAAAAATTGATGGGCGCAAAATACGTGCGCGCAGCGAGAGCTTTAAGGACCATTTCTCACAAGCGGCGATGTTTTGGAACAGTATGAGCCCTCCTGAAAAACAGCATATCATCGAGGCGTTCAGCTTTGAGCTTGGAAAAGTGATGAGCCCATCCGTCCGGCAGCAGGTCGTCGACATGTTCGCCAATGTCAGTACCGAACTCGCTGCGGCTTTTGCAGTCAATATTGGCGCGGTCCCTCCAGAAGGGAATACCTTGGCGGCAGAAAAATCTTCTCCGGCCCTTAGTCAGGAAAACAGCAAGAAGTCGCCACGTTCACGGAAAGTAGGCGTTCTCATTGACAACGGCTTTAACGGTGCCGAAGTGAAGGAAATCCTGAACAGCCTGACCGGGAAGGGCATCATTCCAGAGTTCGTGAGCGGGACGCTTAACAACGTGGTTGGAGACGATGGAACAGAGCTTCCTGTCCACCATACTTTCCTGACTGCCGATCCTGTACTGTTCGATGCCCTATACGTTGTTGGCGGCAAGGATTTAACCGAATTGTTCCATCAGAAAGCGTCCTACTTCATCAATGAAGCGTTTAAGCACTTCAAGCCGATCGGAGCTACCCTTGAAGGTGGCGCGTTGCTGGAAGAAGGCGGCATAGCTGGAATGCCGGGAGTTGTCCTTAGCGAGGATGCCGAAATATTCAGCAAAGAATTCATTGATGCAATTGCAGCCCATCGCCATTGGAATAGAGCAACAATAAAATAAAAAAACAAGCTGCAGCGGAAAAACCGCGGCAGCTTGTTTTATTTTCATGAAGCAAGGGACGTTGCCAGCGCTTTATTCAGGGCTCCGAATGAAGAAATGGAATCATCCCTTTGCTTACATTATTTTGCTGTTGCAAGGCTCGGGTTGTCCGGGCGTTTAATGACAATCTGCAGGACGAGCAATACAGCGAATGTGGCAAGGCCAATGATGTCAGTAATTTTTTCAGGATTGATGAGCAGGAGGCCTGCAGCAATACCAACCAGCCTTTCAATCAGGTAGAGTCTTCTGTACCAGTAGCCGATGATACCGGCTCCGATAGCCATCATGCCTGTTAACGCTGTGAACACAACCCAGATTATAGTAGGGATGGTCGTGTCGATCATTAATAGTTCAGGCGACATGACGAACATATACGGGATGATAAAAGCGGCGATGGCCAGCTTTGCCGAGTTCACCCCGGTTTTAAGCGGTTCCCCGCCGGATACACCCGCTGCTGCAAACGCGGCCAGGGCAACTGGCGGAGTGATGTCCGCAATGATCCCAAAATAGAAAACAAATAAGTGCGCAGACAAATCAGGTACTCCCAATAGGATGATGGCTGGTGCTGCGATTGTTGATGTAATTACATAGTTTGCCGTTGTTGGAGATCCCATGCCAAGCACAAGGGATGCCAGCATTGTGAAGGCTAGGGTCGGCAGCAATGCGCCGCCAGCCAAATCAAGCAGTCCGTTGGCGAGCTTCAATCCAAGGCCAGTTTTCGTTACGACACCAACGATGATTCCGGCTGCAGCTGTCGCGGCAGCCACCCCAAGCGCGGTCCGGGCACCATCGACAAGCGCTTCGATAATCCCTCTGATTCCAATCCTTGTATCCTTCCTAATAGCGCTGACAAGGACGGTTATAACAATTGCCCAAAGAGCGGCTCTCATGACGCTTATCCCTGACATCATCAGGATTATGACCGCGAGAATCGGGATGAGCAGATAGATTTTTTTCAGTACTTCTCTTCTGTTCGGCATTTCTTCATCTGTCAATCCCCGGAGCCCGATCCGTTTTGCCTCGAAGTGGGTCATGATCCAAATGCCTGTAAAATAGAGCAATGCTGGAATGGCAGCCGCCTTGGCGATATCCCAGTAGGTAATTCCGCCACCGATAAATTCAACCATCAGAAAGGCAGCGGCGCCCATGACTGGCGGCATGAGCTGTCCGCCGGTAGAAGCAGCTGCTTCTACAGCACCGGCAAATTCCTTTTTATAGCCGAGCTTTTTCATCATCGGGATGGTGAAAGATCCTGATGTGACGACGTTTGCAACCGAACTTCCGCTGATGGTCCCCTGAAGGGCGCTTGAGAAAATAGCAACCTTTGCCGGGCCTCCTGTTCTTTTGCCGGCAATGGATACTGCCAAATCATTGAAATACTGTCCAACTCCTGTCTTGACGAGAAATGCACCGAATAACAGGAAGAGGAAAATGAAGGTCGCGGAAACCCCAAGCGGAGTGCCGAGAATTCCTTCTGTCGTAAAAAACATTGTCTGGACCAGTCTATCCAAATCAAGCCCTCTATGTGCCAAGAAGCCCGGCATGTAAGGGCCGAAAAGGGCATACATCATAAAAACAAGTGCAATGATTGTAATGGGAAGCCCGACTGCCCTTCGTGTTGCTTCTAGAACAAGGACGATGGCCAATAGCCCCACATAAAAATCAAGCGGCGTCAGTTGGCCGACTCTGTTGACAATATCTTCGATCATTAACGGCCAATAAGCCCCGACCCCTATGGACAGAACTGCCAGGATGATATCGTACCAGGCAACACTGTGGCGGGCGATGTTCTTTCTCCGTGCGGGAAAGAGGAGGAAGATAAGGGCCAGCGCAAAGCCAAGATGAATGGAGCGCTGGAGTTGGGCTGTCAACGGATGGATTGTTGAAGTCCAGAGCTGGAATAATGAAAAGGAGAGGAGTCCTAAAAAGACTATCCATCCCAATATTCCTGATAATTTTCTCGTCCCTGCTTCGGGATCATATTTTTCCAGCAGCGCTTGCTGCTCTTGTTCTGATAACGTCCCCTCATGTATGTTCAAGGATGTTCACTCCTTTCAATTGTTGCCAGGTATTTATTTTTTTGACCATAATCCGGACCCATGTCCCAGGTGTGATCGACTCCGAGAGTGGATACTCTTTCCCTTGAAAAATCACCCGGTGATTGGCACGGACTTTTCCGGTCCGAAGATCAAAAAATGGAAATATCCTGTTCATGTCTTTAATGTAAAATTTGCCATCCTTCTGTTCAAACCTTTCCCCTTCTGATGCATCTGCCGGCATACCGATTGCGAAATCCATGTATTCAAGCTCATATTGGCGGATTTCCTGTTTTTTCGTCACTTCATAGCTTTCCACCACATCTGTCAAATGGATGGAGTGTGTGTACTTCATTTTAAATTTGTGTTCTTTTGATAAGGGGATATAGGCAAGGACCTGATCCGTGTTTTGATATTGAAAAATAATAGCCTGTTTGTATGGTATGAATAGCACGATGGCGATGAATAGAATAATGAGGGGGAACAGATAAGCTGGAGGCCTTCTCTGCCAGACTTTTTTCATGGAAAACCCCGCCTGTCCTTTTTCGCTGCAAAAAGCTTTTCTTATTGGATATCGTTTTCCTCCATGCAGCCGGTTTAATAAAAAGAGGCCGCGGCTGGCCGGCCTGGTTTTGCAATTTAGCCGTTAAAGACAGCTTGACCGGGCACGGTCCCTGTTACGGTGCCATGTCCCGGCCAAGTTTTTTCAGTCATCTCAATCAATACTATTCGGAAGCTTTGATGCCTTTTTCGTCATAATATTTTTGCGCGCCTGGATGGACTTCGATTCCTACTCCGTTAAGGGCGTTTTCAGGCTTGATGACTTTACCTTTTGCATGAGTGACCTTGTCAAGGTTTTCAAAGATTGCCTTTGTAATATCGTAGACTACATCTTTGGAAAGGTCAGAGGAAACGGCTAGCATTGCCTGGACAGCGACTGTCGGAACAGCTTCTTTTAGCCCATAGACATTTGATGGTACCTCATCCTTGATATAATAAGGATACTTTTCAATTAGCTTTGCTGCTTTATCCGCATCAACTGGAACAATAACAACCTTTTCAGTAGCAGCCAGTCCTTCGACTGCACCGGTTGGAGTTCCGGCTGTAACGAACGCAGCATCAATTGTGCCGTCCTGGATTCCGGATACAGACTCATCGAAAGAAAGGTCCTGTTTCTTGATATCGCTAAGAGAAAGACCATAAATTTCAAGGATTTGTTCTGCATTAGCCGCTGTTCCAGAGCCCGGGGCGCCGATTGAAACTTTTTTGCCCTTAAGATCATCAACCGTTTTAATGCCGGACTTTTCGGTTGTCACGATTTGGATTGTTTCTGGATATAAAGTCCCGATCGCCTGGACATTGTCTACTGCTTTGTCTTTAAACATCAGCTTTCCTTCTTTAGCGTAAGAAGCGATATCGGTCTGAGTGAACGCGATTTCTCCGCCCCCGTCCTTCAAGGTCTGCATGTTTTCAGCAGATGCGCCAGTCGTCTGGGCTGTCGTTTCGATTCCGGTTTCATCCGAAATGATATTTGCAAAAGTTCCTCCAAGCGGATAGTATGTACCGCCAGTCCCACCAGTCAGAATGCTAATATACTTAGGCTTCTCACCGCTGTCCCCTTTGTCCTTCTTGCCCCCATCAGTTTTCTCATTTCCCCCACCGCATGCAGCTAGCAGCATAGAAAGCGCTAACATTAACACTAGAAATAAATTCTTCTTTTTCATAATTTCCCCCTTGTTAATATTTAGTATAATCAAAATAATTTTAACATACCGATAATTATTGAATCAATCTTTAAGTGTCTCTTATTTGTCTCCTCAAATAGTTATCCACCTAAAGAAATCCTCCATGGTTCCCTCAATGAAAGATTTTGTTTCCCCTTGCACGTCTTTTTCTGATTTCCCTCTTAAATAAAACAGTGAAAAATGGCAAAACTGAATATGATAGGGGCCTACTATGCTGAATGGGGTGACTTGATGGATCCGATTGTGGAGGTTAGGAGTGTTTCAAAAATTTTCGGCAAGTCTCCGAAGGCGGCGATTGATTTATTAAGGCAGGGCAAGTCGAAAAAGGAGATTTTGAAAAGGACGGGGCAGACGGTTGGCGTCAATAATGTCAATTTTGAGATATATCCAGGTGAGATCTTTGTGATTATGGGGTTGTCGGGGAGCGGGAAGTCGACGTTGATCCGGATGTTTAACAGGCTGATTGATCCGACAATTGGCGAAATTTTGATCGACAATGAAGATATTGTCAAGATGAATAGCGCCCGCTTAAGGGAGGTCAGGCAGAAGAAGATTAGCATGGTGTTTCAAAATTTTGCCCTTTTTCCGCATAAGACGATTGTGGAGAATGCGGAGTATGGCCTGGAAATCAAGAAAGTGCCCGCGGAGGAGCGCCGTGAAAAAGCGATGAAGGCATTGGCAAGTGTCGGCTTGAAGGGCTACGAAAATCAGCTGCCGTCCCAGTTAAGCGGCGGGATGCAGCAGAGGGTGGGCCTTGCCCGGGCGCTTGCGAGTGATACGGATATCATTTTGATGGATGAAGCCTTCAGTGCGCTTGATCCGTTAATCCGGAAGGATATGCAGGATGAGTTGATTGAGATTCAGGAACAGTATAAGAAAACGATCATTTTTATTACCCATGACCTGGATGAGGCGCTCCGAATCGGCGATCGCATTGCTCTGATGAAAGACGGCAGCGTCATCCAACTGGGCACACCGGAGCAAATTATGATGCAGCCTGCGAATGAATTCGTCGAGAAGTTTGTTGAGGATGTCGACTTATCGAAGGTATTGACGGCCTCACATGTGATGAAGAGGCCGGAAATCATTCATGTGGACCGTGGCCCGAGGGTAGCTTTGGAAATTATGCGGAAGCAAGGGTATTCCAGCATTTTTGTTGTGGACCGCCGCAGGAGGCTCCTTGGGGCGTTGACCGCTGAACAGGCCCGGCAGGCGATTGATCATAACCAGTCGATTTCAGATGTGATGTCAACCGACATTCCGACGGTTGCCGAGGGGACTTTGCTGGCGGATCTGATGGATACAATTGCGACTTCAAGCCTGCCGATTTCGGTTATCGATGAAGAGAAGAGAATAAAAGGAATTATTGTCCGCGGGGCAGTTATTGGCGCATTGGCAGGCAATAAAGATTCCCTTAATGAGATGGGAAGTGAGTGACTACATGAATATCCCGAAAATCCCACTGGGGAAATGGATTGATTCGCTGGTTGAGTGGATCACGGTCGTCTTTGCCGGTTTGTTTTCCTTTATCACAGCTGTCATCGATGGGTTATTGCAAATCATAGTCGATGTGCTTAGTGCCGGCCCTCCGCTTGTATTGATTTTAATATTGGCACTTTTGGTTGCCTATACGAGCAGATGGCCGCTCGGAATTTTTACGCTCTTGAGTTTGCTGCTGATAGAGAATCTCGGCTATTGGGATTCGACGATCGAAACACTTGCCATTGTGTTAGTGTCTGGATTTTTGACAATCGTGATCGGCATTCCGCTTGGAATATGGTGTGCGCAAAACAGGACTGTGCAGAGGATTGTTACACCGATTTTGGATTTCATGCAGACAATGCCTGCCTTTGTTTATTTGATACCATCCATTTTGTTTTTTGGCATCGGGGTTGTACCCGGGATTATAGCTTCGTTTATTTTTGCGATTTCACCGACAATCCGGATGACGAATCTAGGGATTCAGGAAGTACCAAAAGACCTGATAGAAGCGTCGGACGCTTTTGGATCGACAAGCGGGCAAAAACTGCTGAAGGTCCAAATTCCGCTCGCTACTCCAACAATATTGGCAGGCGTCAACCAAAGCATTATGCTCGCCCTGTCGATGGTTGTAACGGCTTCGTTAGTCGGGGCACCCGGACTTGGGGCGGATGTTTACCGGGCAGTCAGCCAAATCAATGTAGGCCAAGGGTTTGAGGCAGGATTGTCGATTGTCTTTATCGCGATTATTCTTGACCGGCTCTCGCAAAACCTGCGCAAGCCAGCATATGGACATGTTATTAAAGGGAAATTTGTGTTTGTATTGTTCGCGTTGCTCTTCGTCGTCACTGCACTTGTTCAAGGATTCGCTCAGGAAAAGGCTGTGCCAGGAAACCCTGAAGGAATTGGCGCGCAAACGAATCATAAAATTATCGGAATTGAGCCGGGTGCAGGCATCATGGCACAGACCGGCAAAGCGGTTGATGAGTACGGGCTGGGCCAGTGGAACGTTGTTGAAGGTTCATCTGCAGCCATGATTGCCGAATTGCAGAAGGCTTATAAAAACCGGAAGCCGATTATTGTCACCGGCTGGTCACCGCACTGGATGTTTTCTTCGTTTGATTTGAAATATCTTGATGATCCGAAGGGGGTATTCGGCGGGTCGGAAGGAATTCATACGATTGTCAGGAAAGGACTTGAAAAGGACGCTCCCGGCGCTTACAAAATCCTGGATCAGTTTAATTGGGAGACTGGTGATATGGAAGCCGTCATGCTCGATATCGAAAAAGGAATGGAGCCGGCAGAAGCAGCTGAAAAGTGGATTGGCGGAAATCGGGAGAAGGTCTCTGCGTGGACAAAAGGTGCCCGAGCGGGGAAGGGTGAGCGTATTAACCTCGTTTATGTGGCCTGGGATACGGAAATCGCCAGTACGAATATGGTTGGGAAGGTGCTGGAGCAAAATGGTTATCAGGTGAATCTCAGCCAGGTGGAAGTGGGCCCGATGTTCGCAGGGGTCGCCAACGGCAGTGCCGATGCCATGGTAGGCGCATGGCTGCCGAGCACACACCGCGAATATTACAATACTTATAAAAGAAAATTTGTTGATCTAGGCGTCAACCTCGAAGGAACTAAGCTCGGGTTGGTCGTGCCTGAATACGTAAAAATTAACTCAATTGACGATTTGAAATAGGTTAGGGAGTGGCATAGGAGCCACTCCCGATTTTTTGTTTTGGAGATGCATGAGGACAGCTCCAGCGCTTACTTTGGGTGTCGAATGATGATGCGGAAATGCTATTTGTTTCATATTTAATATATGTTTGTGTTTGTTTTTGTGATTGGGAAGGGGATAGTGTAGAATAATGATAAGAAAATTCTGCCATTTTTGCGAAAGGGGGTGGTTTGTTTGGTTGGAGTCATTAAAATTCTGGTCATGAATTTGGCTTCGCTGATTGTTCTGGCTTTTTTTTTCAGTACATGCACCGGAAGACGTATGTTAAGCCTTCACGGCGCAGTATCCTGATTTTTTTATCGTTGGGCGCTTTTGTCTCTTTGGCATTGTCGTTTACTTTTAACGATATGATTCGCTATGATTTGCGGCAGGTTCCCCTCATTATTGGCGGTTTGTATTTGGGACCTGGAGCAGCGGCGATATTATACGCCGTTCTGATTGGTTTTCGGGCTTATTTTGGAGTAGATACCGGATTCTGGCTAGCAATTTTTATTCATGGCGCTCAGACTATGGCAATTGTTTACTTACATAACTGGTTCATGAAGCAGGCTCCTAATAAAAAGGTATTGCTCGTTGTTTTCCTATCGTTGGTTTCTTCAGTTGGATTAATGATATTCATGTATTTACTTGGTTACACTCTTGGATGGCTTGAGTGGGGAACTTATATTTTCGGCTGTTCCTTCGTTGCCGGAATAACAACGGCAATCATTGAAACCGAGAAAGTGAATTTCTTTTTGAAAGAAAGAGCTTTAGGCATTGTAAAAATGGAGACAATCAGCCAAATGAGCGCATCCATTTCCCATGAAGTCCGAAATCCCCTGACCTCCGTGAAAGGATTCCTCCAACTCCTGGGTGAGCCCGGGTTCTCGGAGCAGAAACGAAGTGATTTTGTCGGCATTGCAATACAGGAACTCGAACGGGCTGAGCGAATCATTACAGATTTTTTAACCTTGGCCAAACCAAATGAGCAAAGCTTTGAACTTGTCAATCTTTCAAAAGAACTGGCACATATCGTCAAGGTATTTGAACCGATGACCAATATGGCGTCCATCATTGTGAAAGCCAAATTAGAGGACGATATTTTTATCAAAGGTGACCGCTTCCAGCTTCATCAGTGCATCTTCAACCTTCTGAAAAATGCAAAAGAAGCGATGCCGGACGGCGGGGAAATGACCATCCTCCTCAAAAAGAATACGGATAAAGCAATCATACATATTAATGATACAGGCTTCGGAATGACCGAAGAACAAATTAAACAATACGGTGAGCCATACTTCAGCACAAAAGGAACTCAAGGAACAGGACTTGGCACCATGGTCTCCTCCGCCGTCATTAAAGCCCACAAAGGCACCATAAACGTCACAAGCCAACCCAACAAAGGCACCACCATCACCCTCACCCTGCCAAAAATGGAGCCGGAGTGATGGATTTGCTATCGTGGTGATGCAGGGGGAAGGTTTCACTGCCACATTCTGAACCCGAATGTAGCACTGGAATCGTCCTTTTGCTTTATTGAAAAAAATACGATTCACCAGTCAGGTTTGGTATAGTGAAGATAGTAAACTTGTTTAAGACTTTTAGTTGTTTATATAAGGGGAATCGGTGATGAGGGAGCTTTCGAGCAGGAGCGGAAGTGTGGAGAAGGCGCTGGGTATTTTGGAGTGTTTTGATATGAAGCATGCTTCTCTGAGTTTGGAAGAGTTGTCGGCGATGACAGGCTTTCCAAAGCCGACTGTGTTCCGGATGATTTGTTCGCTGGAGAAGTTCGGGTATATCCGGCGGACGGAAAAGGAGGGGCGGCTGCGGTTCCAGCTTGGGATGGTTTTTTTAGAGAAGAGCCAAATTGTGAACAGCCAACTGGATATCCGTGCGTTAGCGAAAAACGAGATGTTGCGGCTGCGAAATGAAACGAATCTATCGGTGCAATTGGCGGTCCGGGATGTGTGCGATGCGGTGTATATAGAGCAGTTCGAAGCATTGAAGCTGATCCGGGTGTTTCCTCAAGTTGGCAGGAGGGTGCCGCTTTATGCGGCTGCATGTCCACGGGTGCTGCTGGCGGCACTCCCGGAGGAGGAGCAGATGGCGATTCTTGCCGGGGCGGACTACCAGCCGTTCACGCAGCAATCAAAAACGGACCAGAAACAGATTCTTGCGGAGCTTGCAGCGATTGCCCGGAATGGATATGCGGTGAGCAGGGGGGAACTATACGAAGGGACGATTGCTGTCGCTGTGCCAATCAGGAACATCAATTCCGAGGTGCTTGCGGCGCTGAGCATCATCGGGACCGAGCAGGACTTCGAAGATGTGAAGATGGAGTCCTATATAGAAAAGCTGCAGCATGCCGCGGCAAAAATTGAAGAACGGCTTTTGTGAAAACACTCCTTAGGGGTGTTTTTTCGTTTTGCTAGGATAAGTTTACAGGATTTGAAATAATCTTTTTGGATATATAATCTAAATATTTCGATAAAATTGGTTGACGAACAATTGTTTTAGTGTAAAATTACACTAAAAGGGAGGTGGTGGTATATTTTACTTATTAACTAAGACGGTTACATATTCATAAAATAATGACTTAACTAGTTGTTTAATATCAAATTTGTCCTGAAAGGATTGTTGTATATGAAGAAGCTTCTCGCTTTAATTTTGCCGGGATTAATTATCTTAATGTTTATCTGGATCGATTCAAAGTTTCCTGAAAGCAAATATGTTTTAGTGGGGATTTACTTCCTCTTTCCTGTCCTATTTATCCTTCAAGGATATTTGGCGTCACCTTCAAAAGAAACCTTGGCCTTCGGACTTTTACTGTCAGCATTGGCGGTCATTGTACCAATCTCCATCTGGTACAATATTGGGAATATGATGGTTCCAGTTATCATCTATATTATCTTGGGAATAGGATCTTTCTTTTTGTTCGGCAAAAAATAATTTCACCGCCTTCAAGTCGTCGAAAGACGGCTTTTTTATTTAGAAAGAATTTTTTAAATATTTTGTCGAATAAAGAAGGAATTCTCCTCTGAGTGGCTAATATATAGAGAAAGCTTTTTGTAATAATGAAATATATATTTCAAATAATGAAATAGGGGGTAAGAGAATGAAGTCAGAAGTGTCGGTTCCAGTTTCTGTCGCAGAGCAAGGTAAGCTGAACAGGGGATTGGGATTTGTTGATTTGTGGAGCGTCGGGGTCGGAGCGCTGATAGGAGGAGGAATTTTTACGGTAATCGGCCCTGCGGTTGCCCAGGCGGGTCCGGCGCTATTCGTAGCATTCCTGATTGCAGGAGTAATTGCGATATTGTCGTGCATGAGCTATGCGGAGCTGGCATCAATCTGGCCATATGAAGGGGCGTCATACGCATATTCGAAATTCGCCTTTACACCGATTCACAAGGATTTGGGGAGGTTGATGGCGCTTTGGTGTTCAGGATTGTATTTCCTGTCATTCGCGTTTGCGGCTGGCGCCGTGAACCTTGGTTTTGCGGGCTACTTCAATTATATTTTCCCGTCGCTGCCGACAACTGTGGTGGCGCCGGCAATTTCAATCGCAATTACCGGGCTATTGCTGCTGGGTATTAAAGCAACTGGCAAAATTAATACATTCTTTTCGATCATCCAGGTCGTGTCTTTATTTGCAATTGCAGTCATTACTATTTTCCATAACCCGACCGGGCCTTTCAAAATCGCTGAGTTTTTACCAAATGGCTGGACAGGAGTATTTGCTGCGACTGCATTGATCGCTTTTGGCCAAATGCAGGTTGAAGCGGTGCTGACACTGGGAGAAGAGGCAAAGAATCCAAGGCGGAACTTGCCGCTCGCACAGATTTCGGCGCTTGTCACGGTGGTTATCTTGTATTGCCTAACAGGGTTTGGTGTTGTTTCAGCAGCCGATCCGGTTCTGCTGGCAAGCTCGGCTGCTCCTCTGTCGCTTGCCGTTGAAAACGTCCTGCCTGGAATTGGTGCGGTACTTATTGCTGTAGCGGCATTGACCGCTACTGGCACTTCGACTGTCGGCTGCCTGCTCGGTTCATCGAGAATGCTGTTCGCCGCTGCAAGGGAAAAAGCGGTGCCGCAGGTTTTAGGGCAGGTCAGCGCGAAGACCCACGTTCCTGTTTACGCCACGCTGTTCACGGGAGTGATTGCACTCGGAGCAACGTTAATGAGCACAATGGGATACGGCAAGGCGATTTCAATTGCAGTCGGCGCGGCCGTGTTCTCGAACTGGCTTATGATGGCAATCATGAATGTCGCCGTCATCGTGGTGCGGATCAAGCAGCCGCACATTAAAGCCCAGTTCCGTTATCCGTTGAATGTGAACAATATTCCAGTGCTCGCAATTATAGCGGCAATTGCCTCATTGTGGATCCTGACATTCATCGATACGATACCGTTGATGATCGGAACTTCGTGGCTCGTGCTAATCACCGCATTTTATTTCTTCTATTCAAGGAGCCGCTGGGATTATCTCGATGAAGAAGCGATGGAAAGGCTGAGTAATTAACCTATTATAGAAGAATCGGAATTTTGCCGGGAAGCGATTCGGGATTTGATTTGAATTATTGTAATTCATTTTTGAAAAGCTTACTTGAGCAAAATTATCGGAAAGGAATAAAGCTTATGCAGCCGCTTCCCTAGAATTACAGGGTCGAGAATTTTAAACTGTTGTTGTGCTGGCGATCAATTATGAAAGGAAGTTGCTTCATGAAAAGTGTATGGCTCCAGGAAAATAAATGGGAAGATGTCGAGCGCTATCTGCAAAAGAAGAAAACGATCATCGTGCCGGTCGGGAGTGTTGAGCAGCATGCTAAGCATTTGCCGCTAGGAACAGATTCATTCGTCGCGAATAAAGTAGCCGAGGATCTTGGCCAGCAGACGGAAACGCTCGTTGCTCCGCCGAACTGGGTCGGCTGGGCGCCTCACCACATGGCGTTTCCAGGAACGATCACATTGAGGCCGGAAACGCTCATCAACTTAATGTATGATATTTGTAAAAGCTTAATTTACCACGGTTTCGAGAAAATCCTTATTATCAATGGCCACCGGGAAGCCAACCTGCCGCCGCTCAAAATTGCGATTACGATGCTGCGGAACGAAACAGGCGCGTTCCTAGCTATAGCCGACCCGTTCTACATAGCCAAAAAAATCGGTGGCGAAATTAAAAAATCAGAACCAGGAGGCGCGGGCCATGCGGACGAAATGGAAACTTCCCATATGCTTCATCTCATGCCCGAGTTACTTGAAATGGACAAAGCTGTTAAAAACATTCATCTAAAGCATCCGTTCCTTCAGCACGACCCTTTCGTCGAAGGAGACACCATCTTTGTTCCAAGTGACGTAGCAGGGTATAGAGAAGGTTCAAAGAGCATCGGCGTTGTAGGGGACCCGACAGTTTCCACAGCTCAAAACGGAGAAACCTACCACAAAGAGTTAATGAAAAATCTAATCGAATTCGTAAGATACTGTGAAGAAGAAGTCCAAGTAGAAATCCGTAGCAGAGAAATACCTTTATGAGGAAGGGGATGGTTCCAAGGTTTCATTCGCAAGTTGAATGAAGCAATGGAACTGTCCTTTTTGCTTTGATTTTTTTAAGAAGTGAATAATATTAAGCGACTGGTGCGCGTGTTATGATTGTGCTCGAATGCTTTTGTGAAGGACTATGGCTTAATGAGGATAATGTCGTTATTGAAGTTTTGGAATGAGGTGGCATGTTGATTAAAGAAAAGTTTGCCCAGCTGTTTTCTGGCTTTGACATCGTAGATTTTGTTACCTGTAAAGATTGGGGAGAACATACACACGACGATTATTTTAAATATTTTAATGATCCGGATAAAGAGATACGGGCAGGATCTTTGTTGGCTTTTGCATGTATGGTGGGGAATTGGTATTACGGTTCGGGGATAGTTTTTCACTGCAAAGGGGAAATGTTTACGCCAAGGGAACCACTTTATGTACTTGGTGATTATATGTCGGCTTATTTAGTGAGCAAGCTGACTATAAAAAGGGAGTTTCCGGTACTCCATAACTATGTTTTATATTACTTGGAGCAGTTCGATAAAGATGTTCCTTACGAGAAGTGTTTTCCCGATGAAGAGAAAGAGGCCTTTAACCAAGTAAGGTCCCTAATATTTCAAGGTGAAACCATCCCGGCTAATAACTTTCATTTGCCAGAAATGCAAAAGTTGCTCAAAGAACTATCCATATTGAGAAAGTATTTTTAAAGCGAAGAAAGGAATGGTTCTACTCCTTCCTTCGGATGTAGAAGGAAGCGCAGGAACCGTCCCCCAGCCTCATATACCCGCAGCTTCTTTCATATGTTGTATGTAGGGGGTGAGGGGATGGGGGTTCATGTTGTGACGGCGGGAGAGAGTTTGTGGTCGATTTCCGTCAGGTATGGAGTTTCACTTAATACGCTTGTTACCGTGAATGGATTGGTATCGGCAGCCAAGATTGTTCCGGGGCTGGCGCTTTATATTCCGGAGCAGACGCTGCCGACCCGGTCTTACCGAGTGAGGACCGGTGATTTGCTTTGGAGGGTTGCTCAGCGATTTAATACGACAATTCCGCGAATAGTGGCTGCCAATCCAGGTCTCAATCCCAATCGGCTGCAAATTGGCCAAATCCTCGCTATCCCCTCACCGAATAAACTGGCCATCGAGACGCTGGGCTTCCTCGTTCCCTCGGGAACTGCGGCGGACCTGGCTGTTATTGAATCATTGGCCAATCAACTAACCTATCTCGCGATTGTGAACTATTCCTTTACAGATGAGGGCTTTGCTTTTGCGGAGAGCGATGACTCAGCTCTTAATTCGAGAAGCCAGGAATTAAACATTGTCCCGTTATTAATGATTCGGAACTTCACTTCGACCGGGTTTAGCGCCGAGTTGGCTGGAAGTGTTCTTGGAAATCCAACCTTCCGGCAAAACTTAGTGGCGAGCATTGCCAATCTGGCGACTAGTAGAGGGTTTGGGGGAGTCAGTCTCGACCTGGAGTTTATTCCTCCGGAAAGGCGAACTGATTTTACTGTATTTTTGCAGGCATTGAAAAGGCAATTGGGCGGTTTGATTCTGAATGTGAATGTCCATGCGAAAACCGAAGATTTGCCGACAAACAAGATTGTGGGTGCGTATGATTATGCTGCGATTGGAAACGCAGCAGATTTGATGGCATTGATGACGATTGATTTCGGTTATCCTGGCGGCCCGCCTGCCCCGGTTTCGCCGATCAATTGGGCCGAGCAGGTGGTCAGGTATGCGCTGACGGTTGTGAATCCACGTAAATTGTTGATAGCGATGCCATTGTATGGCTACGACAAGGTTGTGGCAACAAACGCCACCAAGGGAATCTCGGTCCTTGCCGCACAAAATCAAGCTATCACAACAGGTGCTTCCATTCGTTTCGACAAAACCGCGCAATCCCCATGGTACCCCTATTGGGCGGGTGCCGATGAACATATCGTCTGGTTTGAAGACATCCGCAGCTACATTCAAAAATACAACCTTCTCGACCGCTACAACCTCGCGGGCACAACTTACTGGCAAATCAGCCTCCCAGCCCCGCAGAATTGGGCATACCTCGCCAGCGAAATCACCGTCATAAAAAGAGGAATCTGAAAGCATGAATTCTCCCCTGCTTCATGAAATTTCAGTGGGAATCGATTAAAATGAAGTTATGTGAAGCTTTTTTGTTTGGGTTGGGTGAGGGGGAGTTTTATGAAGGTTTTGCTGGCGGAGCGTGATGGGAATGAGCGGATTGGGATTGAGTGGTTGATGCGGACGTATTCGCTGCCTGTGAACGAGGTGTTGGCGGCTGGTACTTTGCCGGAGACACTATCGATATTGGAACGGGTTGTGCCGGATATTTTGTATATTGAACTGGATATGATCCCGGCTGAGAGTTGGCCGCAGGTTCAGCGATATTGCAAGAGCTTTTGCAAGAAAGTTGTAGCGGTGACGGTCGAGGCAACGTTTGCGAGGGCACGGCAGGCGATTGATCTTCAGTGTGCGGATCTGCTCGTAAAACCTCTTGAGCCTGCAAAAGTGAAGCTTGCGATGCAGAGAGCGATTTCGATGGCGGGAAATCAGCCAGCAGGGGATTCGGCGCTGCCGTTGTTTGATCAGGGTTTTACCTACCGGTCGCTATTTTTGCAGGAGGAGCTGGCGCCCGGGCAGGCGGGAATGATTCTGCTACAGACGGAGGATCAGCGGAAAAACGCGGAACTGGTTGCCTTTTTAAACCGGTATCCCTTTCTGGAACAGCCTGCTATTTTCCCGTTATCCAATCTGGTGGTCTGTGCATTCGAAAATCCGGGCCGCTCGTTGGAGGAGGAAGCGAAAAAGCTCCTTCGTGATTGGGATGGCGGGGAGGCGGGGCCTTTGGCTGCTGTTGTGATTCCAGCAAATGCGGATGAGGAAAGCCTACATGATATGTACCAAACGGCAAGGCGGCTGCTGGAGTTTACCTTTTTCATTGGTTACGATCAGGTAATTAAGAAGTCGCTTGCGGGAGGCTGGCGCGCGTTTGATCCTTTCCTGACGCCGAGGGAGCAGCGTGAGTGGATTGAACTGCTGAACCGGTTTGACCGAAAGGGGATCAAGAAGTGGCTGCATGAAGATTTCTTGCATATGGAACCCCCTTATCCAAATCCGGAGATGCTTCGGACAAGGCTGACGAGCATTCTCGCGCAGGCGAGGCGGTTTATGAAGACATTTCACCTCGATGGGCCGGAGCTGGAAGAAGCCTACATGAAGGTTTTTTCGGATATTCTTTATAACCCGGTCCTTTACCGGATCGTCCAGAATTTCCTTCTGTTTTTATATGAACTGGTGGACATGGCAGCACAAGCGGAGGCTCTTTCAAAAAAGGATGTCATCGAACGTGGGGTCCATTATGTTGAGGAGCATTTTGCCGACCCGGATTTGACACTTGAAAAGGTGACGAATGCGATTGGAATAAGCTATGCGTATTACAGCCATATTTTGATGAAGAAATATGGGATGACCTTCCGGCAGCTTCTGAATGAAACAAGAGTAAAGGAAGCGAAAAAGCTTTTGGCAAAATCACAGCTTTCGGTGAAAGAAATCGCCGCTGAAACCGGATTCCGCAATGCGAATTATTTTGCCAGGATCTTTAAAAAACAGACAGGAATGGCTCCACGTGAATATCGGGCCTTCAATGGAAAAGAAGTAGTTCTGCGAAAATAATTATCCTTATCCAAAATAAATGCTGTTCTAAAGGGAATCTCGCCGGATTCCTTTTTCTTTTGCAAAAATAAACATCCTAAAACGAAAATAATCAACCTATTAATGAAAGCGCTATTATTTTATAATATTCAGTGAATTGCAGTGGGGGATAGTCAACGCTTCCTTTGGGAGGCGAAATAAGCAGCGGGACGGTTCCGGTGCTTCACTTAAAACAGAGGCCCGCCAGCACTACTCAGCACTTAGTTGTGCTGTTCTCACAAAGTAGTATCGCTCCAATCAACAAACGAATCAGCTGGCAAGCCCGGTTGCTTCACTCAAACTATAAATGAAAGGGTGCTGAAGATGATTGCTGAGAAAAAGGATTTGATTAAGCGTTACCGTGGAACAGAGCTCCAAACGAAAGGCTGGGTGCAGGAGGCCGCATTAAGGATGCTGATGAACAACCTTGATGAGGAGGTCGCCGAGAAGCCGGAGGAGCTAGTTGTCTACGGCGGAATCGGCAAGGCAGCGCGGAACTGGGAAAGCTTCCAAGCGATTGTGGAATCGTTGAAAAACCTTGAATCCGACGAAACGCTTCTCGTCCAGTCCGGTAAGCCGGTTGCCGTTTTCAAAAGCCACAAAAATGCACCAAGGGTGCTCCTGGCGAATTCGAATCTTGTCCCGGCTTGGGCGAATTGGGACCATTTCCACGAGCTCGACAAAAAGGGTCTGATAATGTACGGGCAGATGACGGCCGGCAGCTGGATTTATATCGGCAGCCAAGGGATTGTGCAGGGTACATATGAGACATTTGCAGAGCTTGCGCGCCAGCATTACGGCGGCACCCTAAAAAATACGATTACACTGACTGCCGGGCTCGGGGGCATGGGAGGAGCGCAACCTCTCGCCGTAACGATGAATGACGGCGTCTGCCTCGCGATTGAGGTGGATGAAACGAGAATCGACCGCCGGATCGAAACCGCCTACCTCGATGTGAAAACGGATAGCCTTGATGAAGCGATCCGACTGGCGAAGGTGGCTAAAAAGGATGGCAAGGCGCTGTCGATTGGCCTGCTGGGGAACGCCGCGGAAATTCTCCCGCTTATGATTGAGCGCGGGTTCGTTCCCGAAGTGCTGACCGACCAGACGTCATCGCACGACCCGCTTAACGGCTACATTCCAACCGGATATTCGCTGGAAGAGGCTGCGAAACTTCGCGCGGAAGAACCTAAACAGTATGTGAAGCTTTCAAAGGAAAGCATCGCAAGCCATGTCCGTTCGATGCTTGCGCTCCAGCAAAAGGGAGCCGTTACGTTCGATTACGGAAACAACATCCGCCAGGTCGCGAAGGATGAGGGCGTCGAGAATGCGTTTGATTTTCCGGGATTTGTGCCGGCCTACATCCGTCCGCAATTTTGCGAAGGGAAAGGGCCTTTCCGCTGGGCGGCGCTCTCCGGAAACCCTGAAGATATTTATAAAATCGACGAAGTGCTGCTGAAGGAATTCAAAGATAAGGAACATCTGTGCAAGTGGATCCGCATGGCGCGCGAAAAAATCAGCTTCCAGGGGCTGCCGTCCCGGATTTGCTGGCTTGGCTATGGGGACCGGGCGCGTTTCGGCAAAATTATTAACGATATGGTTGCCTCCGGCGAACTCGAAGCACCGATTGTCATCGGGCGCGACCACCTTGACGCTGGTTCCGTCGCTTCCCCGAACCGGGAGACCGAAGCGATGAAGGATGGCAGTGACGCGGTCGCGGACTGGCCGATTCTGAATGCGCTGATCAACGCGGTCGGCGGGGCGAGCTGGGTCTCCGTCCACCACGGCGGCGGCGTCGGAATGGGTTATTCCCTGCACGCCGGGATGGTCATTGTCGCGGATGGGACGAAGGAAGCGGAAGCCCGCCTTGAGCGGGTGCTGACGACCGACCCGGGAATGGGCGTCGTCCGCCATGCCGACGCAGGTTACGAACTAGCGAAGAAAACCGCACGTGAAAAAGGCATCAACATGCCGATGCTGGAGAAGGAGTAATCTTTATATGATTCGACCGCAGCGGTAGGGATTTCCGTCTGCGGTCGAATAGGAGTGTTCTAAACGACTGTAGCCGGGTGGATTTTTGGTTGTGGTCGAATACGAGCTGTCTAAACGACTGTAGCGGTAGAAATTTCCGTCTGCGATCGAATAGAAGGAGTCTAAACTACCGTAGCCGTTGGAATTTTCGTTTGCGGTCGAATAAGGAGTCGTCTAATCCCGAATCAATAAAAATCCGTCAAGAAGGTAACAGAGAAGCCGTCTCTAAGCCCAAAGTGGTACAAGAAACATCCAAACGGTAACAGAGCGGCCTTCTCTAAGCCCGAATTAATAAAAGTCCGCTAAGAAGGTAACTGAGGAGCCGTCTCTAAGACCAAAGTGGTACAAGAAACATCCAAACGGTAACAGAGCGGCGTTCTCTAATCCCGAATTAATAAAAGTCTGCTAAGAAGGTAACAGAGAAGCCGTCTCTAAGCCCATAGTGGTTCAAAAAACATCCAAACGGTAATAGAGAGGCGTTCTCTAAGCCCCATTCAATAAAAATCTGTTTAAAGGTAATAGAGAAGCGATCTCTATTCCCAAACAGGAGATAAGTTTATTAACTTGGTAACAGAGACTCAAATACTGAAACGAAAAATAAAATGACCGATCAGGATAGTGTTTTTGCAAATAGAAAGGAGGAGGCAACGATGACGAAGCCTCTGTTTATACGGAATGCGTCGCAGTTGGTGACGATGAAGAGCGATGCGGCGGGCCCGCGGGTTAAGGAGGAGATGTCCGAGCTCGGACTGATTGAAAACGGAAGTGTTTGGATTGAGGATGGCGCGATTCAGGCGGTTGGCCACGATGAGGAGTTAAGCCGAGAATATGCTGGCAGATTGCACGAGGCGGATGTGGTTGATGCGAGCGGCAAGCTTGTCACACCTGGGCTCGTTGATCCGCACACGCATCTCGTTTTTGCCGGCAGTCGTGAAGATGAGTTCAATATGAGGCTGCAGGGTGCGACTTATATGGAAATCATGAACGCCGGCGGCGGGATTCATGCGACGACGCGAAGGACGAAGGCTGCGTCGTTTGAAGAACTATTGGAGGAAAGTGCCGGACGATTGGATAAGTTTCTTTTGCACGGGATCACGACCGTTGAGGCGAAAAGCGGCTACGGGATGGAGTGGGAAACGGAACGAAAGCAGCTTGAGGTTGCCAAAAAGCTGAACGAAACGCACCCGGTGGACATCGTTTCCACCTTCATGGGTGCGCATGCGGTTCCTGCGGATTATAAGGAACGGCCGGATGAGTTCGTCGATTATGTGATTGGTCTACTGCCAGAAGTGGCGGAGCTCGGGCTCGCCGAGTTCAATGATGTTTTTTGCGAAAAAGGGGTGTTCACCCCTGAGCAGTCCCGGAAAATTCTTGAGGCGGGAAAGGCGTACGGTCTGAAGCCGAAGATCCATGCGGATGAGATTGAGCCGTATGAAGGAGCCGAACTTGCTGCCGAGGTGGGGGCAATTTCTGCGGACCATCTTTTGAAAGCATCCGATAAGGGAATTGATGCGATGGCGGCAGCGGGAGTTGTCGGTGTCCTACTTCCCGGTACGGCTTACTTCCTGAGGGCCGAATTCGCGAACGCGCGGAAGATGATTGATGCCGGAGTGCCGGTGGCGCTGTCGACCGACTGCAATCCGGGCTCGTCGCCGACGGTTTCGCTTCCGTTCATTATGAATCTTGGCTGTTTGATGATGGGAATGACACCGGCGGAGGTCCTGTGCGCCGCAACGGTCAACGCCGCTCATGCGATTAACCGGGCCACAGAGGTCGGAACTCTTGAATCTGGCAAAAAAGCGGACGTAACAATTTTCGATATCTCGAATTATATGAAGCTCCAATACTCTTACGGAGTCAATCACGTTCATACGGTCGTGAAGGCCGGGCGGGTCGTGGTCAACGAAGGGAACTTGGAGAAGAAGGACGTACCGAATTGTGTAAATTAAGGGATTTATTTTTGCAAAAAGTCTCTGAACTGGAAAAGTAAATCAAAAAAAGACTGCATTTTTTGCGAAAGGGGGGATTTGAATGAGGAATTTCTTATATCCAAAGCTGGTGCCGCCGGGATTTACTTGGAACCGGCCCGGGGATGGGACTGCATCTAAAGTTCATGAGTGGATCCAGCCGCTTGCGGAGTTTTCGAAGGAGGCGAGCAGGGATGCGGATGTGGTTCTTGCGGGTGTTCCGCTTTCGAGATCCTCGATCAGTGCTTCAGGAGCTTCCGAATTTCCGGAGGCTTTCCGGCGTTCGTGGAAAACTTTTTCCACCTATAACCTCGATGAGGATGTCGATCTAGTGGGGATGAAGGTGCTTGATGCCGGGGATGTGCCGATGCATGTGACCGATATTGCCAAGTGCCATTTAAATATCCGGGAGGCCTCTGCCGCGCTGCACGAGCATTTTGCAGATTCGATTGTCTGCGCGGTTGGGGGCGACCATTCGATTACCGCGATGATGGTGAAGGGCATGCATGCTGCAAGGCCCGATCAGCGGATTGGAATCCTCCAGTTCGACACGCATTTCGACCTGAGGAGCATGGAGGATAACGGGCAATCAAACGGGACGCCGATGCGGAATCTTATTGAAAGCGGCGTCGTCAAGGGAAGTGATATGTACAATCTTGGGCTGCATGGGTTTTTCAATACGAAAGATTTAAAAGAATACGCGGATGAGCACGGCGTCAATTACCGGACGCTGCGGCAGGTCAGGAAACAGGGGATCGTCCAAGCGGTGGAACAAAGTCTCGAAGAGCTTGCGGCGAAAGTGGACGTCATTTATCTGACCGTCGACATGGACGTCCTCGACATCGCCTACGCACCGGGAGTCCCGGCCTCCACGCCAGGCGGCATGACAACCGATGAACTGTTCGAAGGCGTCCTCGCAGCCGGCAAACACCCAAAAGTCAAAGCAATGGACATCGTCTGCCTCGACCCTATGCGGGACACACAAGCCCAATCTACTGTCAAAACAGGCACGCACGTCTTCCTTACCTTTTTGACCGGCGTTCGAATGCGGTGAAGCATTGGGGCGGTTCTGCTGCATCTTACGGAACACGAGATACCTGGCAGACCAAACAGCAAAGCTTCAAGCCACAACGGCTGCGAATATTAATTTGTACAACCCTGCCGGATCATAAATTCCGGCAGGGACAATTTAAGGAGGGGACTGAATGGGAACAGGACAATTGGAAAAAGTGGAGCCACAAAAGGAAAAAAGACTGTCGCTGAATGTGGCGAAGTTTTTCATTTTCTCAGCAATTGGAATATTTGTATTTTTCGTACCGATAACGATGAATGGCAAGTCGTCAATCATGCTCGATCACATTGTAACGTTCATTTCCTCAGCGGTCCCGGGCATCCTGCCATACTATGGCCTGGTCGTCATTCTCGCAGGGGCGGTTTACCCGTTCGTCAACAAAACGTGGAATAAGGATACTGTAACAACCGTATTTTCTCTGCTGAAAGTGCTCGGCCTCATTACTGCGGTGATGCTTGTTTTCAATATTGGGCCGAAGTGGTTTTTTGACCCGAATATGGGGCCGTTTTTGTTCAATAAGCTCGTGATTCCAGTCGGCATGCTCGTGCCTATCGGATCGATCTTCCTGGCAATGCTGGTTGGTTATGGTCTGCTTGAATTTATCGGAATATTCATGCAACCGGTTATGCGGCCGATTTGGAAGACGCCGGGCAGGTCCGCTGTGGATGCGGTTGCGTCTTTTGTTGGCAGTTATTCCATTGGCCTTTTGATTACAAACAGGGTTTTTAAAGAAGGAAAGTACACGATCAAAGAGGCTGCCATCATTGCGACAGGTTTCTCGACCGTCTCAGCTACATTCATGATCGTCGTCGCAAAAACTCTTGATTTAATGGAAATCTGGAACACGTATTTCTGGGTTACATTCCTAGTGACTTTTCTTGTAACCGCTATCACAGTCCGCATTTGGCCGCTTTCAAAAATGAATGACTCCTACTATGAGAATAAAGAAGGGGACAGGGAAGTACTCGTTAAGAAAGACCGTATTAGGCATGCGTGGCAGGAAGCGATGGCAACAGCTGACACTGCCCCGAGCCTCGCTCAAAATATTTGGGCCAACCTGAAAGACGGGTTCATCATGACAATGGGCATCCTGCCGTCAATCATGTCAGTGGGGCTGATTGGCTTGGTGCTCGCCGAATATACGCCGCTGTTCGACTGGCTCGGCTATTTGTTCTATCCGTTCATCGCCCTTGTCCAGCTGCCGGATCCGCTGCTCGCATCGAAAGCAAGCGCGCTTTCCATCGCGGAAATGTTCCTGCCGGCCCTGCTCGTCGCCAAAGCCGCTCTTGTCACAAAATTTGTTATCGGCGTTGTTTCTGTTTCAGCCATCATCTTCTTCTCAGCCGTGGTGCCCTGCATCCTGTCAACAGAAATTCCGCTGTCCATTCGCCAGCTCGTCATTATATGGTTCCAGCGCGTAGTCCTTACCATCCTGCTCACCGCCCCGCTGGCCTACCTACTGCTATAGAAGCGATCTAAAAAAACATTAACGGCAATAGAAAACCGGAACCTTCTCCATAATGGAAAACGTTCCGGTTTTCTTTATGATGAAAATCATACGAGGAACCGCCCCTGCTTCGCTCGGAAGGAATTATAACGGATTGATAGAATTATATAGTGTTGGAGTTAAATCGGTTTTTTTATGGATATATTTTTTCTGAAAGAAGGATTGGTGGGTTTATCGTGACGGGGTTGATTTTGGTTGAGGGTTTGCCGGGATCTGGGAAGACGGCGACGGCGGGTTTTGTGAAGGAAATTTTGGATGAGTGCGGGGGTGAGGCCCGCTTGTTTTTGGAGGGGGATCTTGATCATCCCGCCGATATGGAGAGCGTCGCCTTTTTGTCTGAAGGGGATTTTTCGATTTTGCAAAATCAATACGGTGAGCTTTTTGCCGGGTTCACACGAGAATCCAATAGCGGATTTCTAGTTTTTTATGGAAAGATGAGGAGGGCTCATGAGGATGGAATTCCCGAAGAGTTGCTTGCCCAGCTTGCTAAACACGATGTCTATGAACTTTCTTTTGCAAAAAATAGATCGGTGATCACGGAAAATTGGAAACGATTTGCCGATAAAGCGGCTGTTGGAGATACCATATATGTTTTCGAATGTGCCTTCATCCAAAATCCAGTGACGGTTGGGATGATTAAATACGGGGAGGATGAGGTGGCTGTTCAAACATATATTGAATTGCTGGCAAAGGCAGTTGAACCGCTAGAACCTTTGCTTGTCTATGTTGGCCAGCAGGATATTGAGGCTTCCTTCAGGAAGGCAGCGGATGAACGGCCAGCAGAATGGCTGAGGTTTTTCACCGATTACTACACCAGCCAGGGCTACGGAAAAACACATCGGCTCGAAGGGTTAGAGGGGGCAATTGAAATCCTGAAAGCCAGGCAAACCCTTGAAACGGCCATATATAATCAGTTAAGCATAAATAAAACCATCATCGACAATACCACGTTCAACCCAGGCGGCCACAAGGCACAACTGAAAAAACTATTATCGGAGCAACTAGGTTAAGCTGGAAGAGCAAGGTGAAGACGTAAGGAGCGGGGGCGTTTCTGCTGTTTCTTTCGTGTGTAGAATGAAACATTGGCTCCATCCCCTGATTCATTGATTAAGAAAAAGCAGGTGAGAGAAATGTTTTTGAAGAGGATCCATCATGTGGCGGTTATTGTTTCGGATTATGAAAGGTCGAAAGATTTTTATGTGCGGGTGTTGGGTTTGACCCCAGTGGGGGAGGTTTACCGGGAGGAGCGGGATTCTTATAAGCTTGATTTGGCGGTGAATGGCGAGTATCAGATCGAGTTGTTTTCGTTCCCTGACCCGGCAGGAAGGCCGAATTATCCAGAGGCGGCGGGGTTGCGCCATTTGGCATTTGAGGTGGATAGCGTCGAGGACACGCTTAGCCATTTAAAAACGAATGGAGTAGAAGTTGAGCCGGTCAGAGTTGACCCTGTGACGGAAAAGAAATATACGTTTTTCAAGGATCCGGATGGATTGCCGATTGAGCTTTATGAGGGATAGCAACAAACAAAAGCGCTGGAACGTCCAGTGCTTTTACTTTTGATCTCATTGAAATCTTTATCATCATGGAATTTCTACTTTAAGCATAATTCGGGTGTTTTAATTGAATGCTAACAGGGGAAACGTTTAGAAGAGGTGATGTGTGTGAAGGAACAAGTTTCGCTTCCAGAGTTTGTGTCAATTTTGAAAGAGTCCGCGGGGCAGCCGGTGATCCGGTTTTCAGAGAAGGAAATCACCCCAAAGGACCCAGTTGTTTCGGATGAGGATAGTATGGCGGGGACCGAGTTAAAGCTGGCGGTGCAGCTTGAGGCGGATACCGGATCGCGTCTAGTGGCTTATGAGAATGTTTATGACAATGAGATGAAATACGAAGGTGACATGGAAATCATTCAGGGCCTCCTGGATGAATATGGGCAAAATGGCGATGTGAAACCTGGCGAGTGATTGATGCTCCCAGGTTTCATTTTTGTGTTTTTCAGTTGAGTGAGGGAGGTTTCTCTTTAGCTATTCAGCATGGGAGGGATATAAGGGGAATCGCCCCCGTATCATTAGAAGAATTTGCTGAAGGTTTTCATGGTTTCTGGGTGCTTGTAGAGGAGCCAGAGGATGAGGCCGAATAGGAGCAGAAGTGTGATATTGATGGTGTAAAGGACTTTTACGGCGGTGGATCGTTTATTTGAATTGTTTTTCGCCATTTCCTCTCACCTCCTGCCAGGTATTTACAATATTAGACGGGGTTTTTTACGAAGGGGTTTCAGGTTTTTAAAAAGAAATTGAGAAGAACCTGCTCCGCATAAGACGAGCAGGTTCAAATTTACTTCTAAACAGTCTTGATTCCTCGATTTAGAGCGCCGGGGGCTCCATGCCGGAATCCAGCCAATCTTCCCGAGAAGGCCCGTACATGCCTGGGACACGGAGGCCGGCCTGGCGCATGAGGACAGTCATTTGCCCGCGGTGGTGGATCTGATGGTCGACAAGGATGGACAGGGTCACATGATTCGGCCATTGCTGCCCGTACATATCATGGGCATCCTTCAGAGTTTCGTCAGTCCACTGTTCTTTGAGGGCGGCGACCATCGCATTGCTCGACTGCCGGTAGCTTTCGGCGATTTCTTTTGCAGAGTCAGGTTGTTTGCTCTCGTGCTCGGCTGCTTCGAACTTCAGCCCCGTGCGCGACATCATTTCATGTAGGGTCGTGACCAAATGCCATGCCAGCTGTCCAAGCGTTCGATGGTCCTTCGCCACCTCCTGCTTCAGCGATTCATCCGTAAGCGCATCAAGAATTTTCTCCGTCCCCTCCGACTCATGCTTCCACGTCTGCAAAAACTCATCCAAAGTATGATACATCCTGCTTCCTCCTTCGTGAAAATGTATTCCTTCCATAAATTCGCTGCCGCACAAATAAACTCCTTTAAAAAAGAGAATCTGGGGACGGTTCTGCTGCTTCTTTCGATATCCGAATGAAGTGCTGTAGCCGTCCCTAATCCTCGATTGTTGATTTCCACTCCAGGGATATGCTTTCCGCGGGGCGGACCGTGGAGCCTCCTCGGCGTCATAGACGCCTGTGGGGTCTCCACGTGCCGCTGCATCCCGCCGGAGTCAATCCCCTCCGTTCCGATCAACTTCATTGAAAATCCCTTCCTCCGTGCAAAAAACACCACTTATTTAACTTAGACGAAATAATTTTTGAAGTACCAGGAGCAGAAGGCGCCTATGATAAGAACGAACGCGAAGCTGGCAATGTTCAAAAGGTATTCTCTGTCGTTCCTGTGTAGTTTATATTGTTCGACTCCCCGTCTTGCTTCGATTCCTCCAAGTATGAGGATGGCGAACAATAAGGGGCGGTCCGGAAGTGCAATGTAAATTCCAATTACAAACAAGACAATATCAAAAGCCATCCCGATTTTTGTTTCGGCCAGTGCCCTGTGTTTCTTTCTATTTATCCGCAAGGCTTTAGCCATTATGGTGAGAACAACTTGTTGAATAAGAATAAAAATTAAAAGTGTGACGATAAAAGGGAAAACGATCATAAATGCACACACTCCTCTCAATGTGACCGGAAGCCGAACAAGGCTTTTTTTGCTTTTCTCGCAAAGTCTCGATTGGTATTAACAAAAAATCCCCAGTCATCTTGTTAGGTAAATTATAGCGGAAATCCTGCTTACATGGTTAATTTCCCCTATGTGCTAGGTGGGGGCTTTTATATACTAAAAAAAATGCCCGTCGGTTCGTTTAAACAGAAACCGTCGGGCATTTTACAAATGTTTTTGGAATAGAGCACTGGAACTCTCCTGCATCTTTCGTCTCTGAATTATTTTCTCGCTACAACTGCCTTGTCTGATCGATATATCAGGAAAGGGGCCGGTTGGTGATGGCTTTGACTGTTTGCAGGTATAGCTGTTCTCGTTGATTGTCTGCCAGGAAGTGTAGGGTGATTCGATCAATTAGGTATAAGGTGCTTATGTCCAGGCCGGTTTGATGAAAGTCGCTTCGCCCAGGGTGAATCGTCCATAAGACAGATTTGGCAAGATCGGTCAGCGGCGTGTTTCCAAAGGCGGTGATAGCGACAAGGTCCGCACCTTTATCTTTCCCCCTTCGCAATGATTGAATCAGGTCGGGGGTTTGTCCGGATCTTGAAATCGCTATGACCAAATCGCCTTCCTGTACGAGGGTGCTCCGGATTGTCATTAAATGTGGATCCGTTATCGCTTCGCAAATAAATCCCATCCTGCTCAGCCGGTAATTCAATTCCTGGGCGGCCAGCCCAGAACTGCCCAGCCCATAAATGAAAATCCTCGATGCCGTTTCCATCATTTTAAGCACCGGATCTACCGAATCAGGAGAGTTGAGCAACTGGACATCAGCAAGCATTTCATGATAGGAAGCGAGCAAGCTTTCATTTAGTCCCGTTGCTTTCGCTGTGCCATCAGATTTACTTGCGAGCCTGATTTTCATTTCTACAAAATTCCGGCAGGAAACCTTTTTTGCAAATCGGGTGATCGTGCTGATTGAGACTCCTGTCTGGTCTGCAAGTTCCTGGATATTTCTGCGTGATGCATCCTCAGGATTGGCGAGGATAAAATCCGCGATATTTCTTTCCTTATCCGACAGATTGGAATACACATTTTGTATTTCCATTAATAGTGAAGCCATGCAAGTCCACCCTTATTCAAGTAATTATCAAGGACAAAGAGGCTGATTCGCCTGCAGAATGGCCATACCCTAGGAGATAGTTGATTGGACCCGCTGCTTCGCCATCATTCAAATCGCGTTACAAAAGAAGCGCTGGAACCGTCCTTTGCTTCTCATGCCTCTCGAAAGAAGCGCTGGAACCTTCCAGCGCTTCAGCAGGACCGCGTACTTCAATCTCAGATTTCCTGGACAAAAGCGGCAGTAATGTTTTGTGGTCTTGTGATGGCGCCGCCAACGACGATAGAGTGGGCACCGAGTGCTAGTGCTTGTTTGGCCATTTCGGGTGTTTGAATGTTGCCCTCTGCGATGACGGGTATGGTGACCTCTTTTAGTACGGTTTTTAGGAAGTTGAAGTCCTCTTCATAAAGCTTACTTCCTTTTGTTTCGTTTGTATAGCCGTATAGTGTGGTGGAAACACAGTCGAATCCTAGTTTTTCGGCTGTACGGGCTTCTTCAACTGTTGAAATGTCGGCCATCAATTGGACGGCAGGATTTTTTTTGCGCAAAAATGCTACAAGGTCTTCTAGCGTGACACCGCCTGGCCTTTTCCTCGCAGTTGCATCCATCGCAATCATTTCGCAGCCACTCTCAAGAAGTTCCTCGAGTTCCTTCTCGGTTGCGGTAATGAACACCTCGCTGTCTTCATAATCCCTTTTGACAATGCCGATGACAGGGAGGGAAACCTCCTCTTTAATGGCAAGGATATCCGCCTTGGAATTCGCACGGATTCCGGCAGCCCCGCCGATTTTAGCGGCCAGGGCCATTTTTGCCATAATGAAGGAACTGTGAAGCGGCTCATTTTCCAGCGCTTGGCACGATACGACCAGTTTATTCTTGATTTCATTAAGCATAAATTTACTCGCCTACCATTTCCTCGATTTCGTTTTTGATAATGGTGACTTCAGGTCCGTAAATTACCTGAACGCCATTGCCTTTTTTCACGATTCCTTTGGCGCCGGTTTTTTTCAAAAGGTCATCATCGACACGATTGACATCCGCAACGGTGACACGAAGACGGGTCGCGCAGCAATCGACATTCTCGAGATTTTCTTTTCCGCCAAGCCCGGTGATAATCGTTTCGGCCCGCTCGCTTTTATTCGTAGTTCCGGCAGTAGCGGTGTCCATGCCCTCATCTTCACGCCCTGGCGTCTTGAAGTTGAACTTCTTGATCAGGAAGCTGAATGAGAAATAATAAACAAAGAACCAAGGAATCCCGATGATTGGCACCATGTACCAGTTTGTTTTAGCTGTTCCCTGCAAAATGCCGAACAAAACAAAATCAATGAAACCGCCGGAGAAAGTCTGTCCGATGGTGATTTGGAAAATATGGGCGAGCATGAAAGCCAACCCGTCCAAAAATGCGTGAAGAACATAAAGCATCGGTGCGATAAACAGGAAGGAGAACTCAATCGGTTCGGTAATTCCTGTCAGGAAAGATGTAAGCGCGGCAGATCCGAGGAGGCCGGCAACTTTTTTCTTGTTCTCTGGTTTCGCGGTCTTGTACATGGCAAGGCACGCGCCAACAAGTCCGAACATCATGGTAATGAATCGGCCTGACATGAAACGGGCCGTTCCAATATAAAACTTCTGGGTATCCGGGTCAGCAAGCTGCGCAAAGAAAATACGTTGCGTCCCCTCGACGAGCTGGCCATTGATTGTCAGTGAGCCTCCAAGGCTTGTAGTCCAGAAAGGCATGTAGAAAATATGATGAAGTCCGAAAGGTCCAAGCATGCGGAGGACGAAACCGTAAATGAATGTCCCAATATAGCCGGTCGCTTCCACAAGCCCGCCCATTTGGAAAATGCCTTTTTGGATGAAAGGCCAGATGAAGAACACGAGCACGCCAAGGAAAATGGCCGCGAACGAAGAAATAATTGGCACAAAACGTGAACCACTGAAGAAGCCAAGGAATTGTGGCAGCTGCTTTTTATTATAGCGGTTATGCAGCCATGAGCTCAGTACACCCGCAAGCACACCTCCAAAAACTCCCGTCTCGAGTGTATGGATTCCTAGTGTCATTCCCTGTCCGACTGCGGCAGGATTATCGCTGTTCATTGTCCCAGTAATCGTCAGGAGAGCGGAAATAGTCGCATTCATAACCAGGAAGGCAAGAACGCCAGCCAGGCCCGCTGTCCCTTTATCCGATCTTGCCAGGCCTACAGCCAGCCCAACCGCAAAAAGCAATGCAAGGTTAGCAAAAACAACCGAACCCGCACTCGACATAATCGTAAAAACAGACTGCAGCCAACCTATATCAAGGAATGGATACGCCTGTACCGTATTAGGATTCGAAAGCGCACCCCCGATCCCAAGCAGCAAACCAGCCGCAGGCAAAACAGCGATTGGCAGCATAAACGACTTCCCAAACTGCTGAGCTTTCTCAAAAAAACTGCTCATCAAACTCACTCCTTATGTAGTGAAAATTATTTTCTTTCGAATTATAATATGAAAATTATTTTTATGCAAATCCATTTCTTGCTTTTCATTTTCATTCTAGTAGCATGTGCACTTTTCGTAATTCTATAATTTTTCCAGCCTTATATTGCTATCCAAGAAAAAGATTAGGCCTATGCTTCACTTCCATTTAAGCCTGATGATGGTGAGATAGAGGATATAGCCGATGAGAGGGTGGGAGTGCTGCCAGTCCGGATGGTGGGTGAGGAGGCCTAGTGTTTCGGCGATGGTCATGGCTGTGCTTATATTGAGGAAGAGAAGAATCGTTTTGGAGATGTTGAGGTTTTTTGAAAGCCAAAGAAAGAAGGCGATGAAGAGGGGGAGGCCAACCAGAGTAAAGAGGATATTGATGGTGAAGATTTCGGGCAGCGGCCTGATCGGAAAGGCGTAAGGCCGCTGCCGGTAAAGTAGAGTTCAAGATAGGTGCCTAGCAACGATCCGAACATCATCGCGGGAATCATCGGCCGGATTCCGGAATAAAACCGCCTTTTTGGCGAGGGCCGCAAGTTCAATTCTTTCAAGGGTTTTGCAGTAGTCATCTTGAATGTCCCCTTCCATTTTTTCTTTTAGCCGGGGCAAAAAATAAATGATCTTCCAATCATGAAACCAATCGCCTGTTTCCGCAGGCGGATGCTCCTGGTTTGCCCAGGCGAATTCAAGGCTGGGGCTGTAAATCCTTGAAGCTCCGGGTGCCAGCTGGCAAAACTGGATTCTCGGAGGCAGCTGAATTTCAGGTGAAGCTTCTTCAATATCGTTAAAAAGATGGGGCCAATAATCTTTGCGAGAACCGGTATGCGGCGTGCTGGCGACCCACTTTTTGATTCGCTCCAACCTATCTGCATCGTCAAATAAAAGGGCATAAATCCTTTTCCCAAACGCAATCCTCGTCTCCAAGCTTTCAAAATGGCGAATCGTCTCACCGACGATACCGACCGTTCCATTTTCCTCAAACGGAAAAAGAATATGATTCATCGCCAATAGGTCATGAAGCTGGAACTGCAGCGTGTGGATGACTTTGTCCTGAAAGACTGGATTTTCCAAAACTCGTGATTCCAAATATGTTTGTTCGTTGATAATGAGACCGGCCGTCAGGGTATACGTATCTCTTTCCTCCCAAAAATAATTCCAGATCGTCTCCATGAATGTCGAAACATGAAGATGGGCCAAAAGATGAAAAAGATTTCTGCCGCGTTTCCGGCTTTCTTCATAAAGAAGTAATTGGGAATACGCATCATGAAAAATAAGCCAGTTGGCCCGTTCCAAAAAGGTGAAATAGGCCAGTGCTTCTCTTTTGCTAAGGAGCCGAGAAACGAGACCGCCCTTTAAATCGGTCATATTCCAGCCGCCGTTCCTGGAAACCAAGTGGGCAAGAAGAGCCCAGTGAATTTCCGGGAAACGGAAATAAAAGTCCAAATAAGCCTTCGTCCTTGTAACATTGTTTTTATTCAATCCGCTTGTCCGGCTTCGAATTTCAGTCACGAGCTTCTCTTCATAAGCAGATAGATTCGAAATTTGAGATGCGGCTTTCTCCTTTTTCTTCAAGTCTTTCTGAATCTTTGCCAAGTATTCGGGCAAAGGCTTCTTTTTTTGCAAAAAAAAGTTCCAGAACATGTCTGCCGCCTCCTCTATGAATTCTCATCGTTTCGACTGAATAAGTATGTAAAAGTTAGTGGTTCAGCTGGAGTGGGAAGGAATGAGAAGATGGAAACGGTCAAGGACGGTATTGGCAAGTTGATTAAACAGCTGAAACAGAGCCAGTCTCCTCGCGGGTCTTGGGATTTCCCTTTTGAAACGGGAATTACGACGGATTGCTATATGATCATTTTATTAAGAACGCTTGAAATTGATGATGAGAAATTAATCAGGGGACTAGTGGAGCGGATTTTGAGCAGACAGGAGAAGAATGGGGCATGGAAGCTGTTTTTTGACGAAGGAGAAGGGAATCTGACCGCGACGATTGAGGCGTACTATGCCTTGCTTTTTTCTGGCTTTATACAAAAAAGTGATGGGCGGCTGCGGGCGGCGAGGAGCTTCATTCAGCAACACGGCGGGATTGAAAAGGCTCATATGTTTACGAAGATCATGCTGGCTTTAACCGGACAGATCAACTGGCCGCGATTTTTTCCATTTCCATTGGAGATTATTTTGCTCCCAGTATCGTTCCCGTTGAATTTTTATAGCTTTTCAGAGTTTGGAAGATCCAATTTAGCGCCGATTATGATTCTGGCGCACAGAAGGTTCCAGCTGAGGACAGCCGGAAGCCCTAATTTGGCGGGGGACTTGCAGGGAAGGGAAGCAGACGGCATTGACTGGTTCAGAGACGATGCTTCCTGGCGGGGGCTCGATTCTTTTTTTGCAAAAAATTTCAAGAAACTGCTTGGGCTGCCGGCTGAGCTTCATCAGCTGGCAACGGAAAAAACAAAAAATTATATGTTAGAGCGAATTGAACCAGATGGTACCTTCTATGGCTATTTCAGTTCGACCTTCCTAATGATTTTCGCGCTCCTTTCGCTTGGGTACAAAAATTCGGATCCGGTGATTGTGACGGCCGTTGCTGGCTTAAAAGGGATGAAGTGTGAAATAGGCGGGTTTCCACATATGCAATATACGACGGCGGCCGTCTGGAATACGGCCTTGATCAGTTACGCACTTCAGGAAGCCGGGGTGAAGTCAGCCGATCCGGCCGTGGAAAAGGCGAACCGCTATTTGCTCAAGAAACAGCAGTACAAATACGGTGATTGGGCGATCCATAACCCGTCAGCTTTTCCAGGCGGTTGGGGGTTTGCGGATAGCAATACGGTCCACCCCGATGTCGATGACACGACGGCTGCTTTACGGGCGATTGCTGCTAAAGTAGGAGAAAATCCCGATTATCGGCATGCCTGGGACCGCGGAACACAATGGGTACTTTCAATGCAGAATAAGGATGGGGGGTGGCCAGCTTTTGAAAAAAATACAGATAGCCGGCTAATTTCACTCTTGCCAATCCAGAAGCCAACCTTCCTGTTGGCGGATCCGTCCTCTGCCGACTTAACTGGGCGGACACTGGAGTTCCTTTGTAATGAAACGAATCTCGAACGGAATCATTCCTCCGTGAAGAGTGGGGTAGAGTGGATTTTGAATAACCAGGAAAAAGACGGGTCGTGGTACGGCCGCTGGGGAATTTGCTATATATACGGCACATGGGCGGCAGTGACTGGATTGCGGGCAGCAGGCGTCCTTCCAAGCCACCCTGCGATCAAAAGGGCTGCGGAGTGGCTGAAGAGCATCCAAAACAGCGACGGCGGCTGGGGTGAATCTTGCCGGAGCGATAGCGCGGAAAAATATGTCCCGCTAGGCGCCAGCACACTGACCGACACTGCCTGGGCAACGGATGCCCTCATCGCCGCCACTGGCCGCCCCACAACTGAAATTAAAGTTGGCATCACCTATCTCCTCCAACACCTAGATACTATAAACTGGACAACAACCTATCCGAAAGGCCAAGGCATGGCAGGTGACTTTTACATCCACTATCACAGCTACAACCTCATTTTCCCGCTCATCACCCTTGCCCACTATCAAAGAAGAGAGTGAAGGGTCGGAACGGTATGTTATAGCATAAAGGGCAGATTGGCTGCCTCGTCTTTATTGGGTATACGACAGTAGGAGGCAGCAGGCCGGGTAAAGTGCCACTCAATTTTATATTTGATATTTGCCAAAGGGAAACTCTTACACGATTTATTCAAGAACTCCGCTCCCGCAACTCAATCACTGAGCCACTGGGACCGTCCCCTGCCTCACTCAGCATCCTGCCAAGCCGCTTGGATTGGGCCGTGGCTTCTTTGATGCAGTGGATAAGGGAGTCTTGGACTTGGCGGTTTTCGAGGATGCGGATGCCGGCTTCGGTTGTACCGCCTGGGCTTGTGACTTCGTGGCGGAGCTGGCGGGACGGTTTGTCTGATGTTTTGAGCATCTCGGCGGCACCGAGAAGTGTCTGGATGATGAGTTCTTTTGCCAGATGGCCTTCGAGGCCTATTTCCGCTGCGCTGTTTTCCATCGCTTCGACCAGGTAGTAGATGTACGCGGGACCGCTTCCTGATAGGCCAGTCACGGCGTCAAGTTGGCTTTCCTCAACAAAGGCCGCCATGCCCACGGTTTCAAAGAGTTTTTTTGCCAGTGAGGCCTGTTCCTCGGTGACTTGTGCGTTAAAGGCCAGGCCAGTCGCCGATTTCCCAATCGCTGCGGATGTATTCGGCATGGCCCGGACCACCGCCAGCTCACGGCCGGCCAGCCGCTCAATGCTGCTGATCGCGAGTCCGGCGAGGACGGAAATGACGAGCGTCTGTTCATGCAAAACTGGCAAAATCTTCGCCAGGCCAGCGACCGCATCCTTAGGCTTCATCGCCAAAATGACCGCGTCGGCATCCCGGAAAAGTTCCCGTTTATCATAAGTCGTACGGACACCGTATTTTGTTTCAATGCAGGTTAGCCTTTCCTGGTCCCGCCTGTTTGTCACCCAAATGTTTTGATTATGAATAAGACCGTTGGCAATGATTCCGGAAATCATCGCTTCCGCCATCGAGCCCGCACCTACAAAGACAAGCTTTTTCACGTTAACCCCTCCAATTTTTGAATGCAAAAAGGCCCTTCATCCGCAAAGGACGAAAGGCCATTCTTCCGTGGTACCACCTTTATTCACTTTCCTGCCGGCAAAAGCGGACAACGTACTAGGATGCATGAGCATCCGTTGCGCCGCTTTTTTGCAAAAAAGCTCACTCAACTCCAATATCGCCGGATACGCGTCCAGGTTTGCCTGGCAGCTCCCGGGGTAGGTTCGATGTTCAAGAGGGCTGTGAAGCCTTTCAGCCGCTGAGCTTCACTCTCTTTCGCCATATCCCATCTACTGGCCCCAATCACCGCTTTACTTTATTCAACTGCATTTTTCTTATTCTATCACAATGATCGTTAGAATATTCCGAAGTTTTAATTGTCATTATGCTGGAAACCACCCTTGTCTGTCAAGAGCAAAAGAAAAAAATTTTAAGAGTTTTCCCCATTCCCTAATAAGCAGAGAGGAGGCTCTCTTGTATCATTTCTATGGTTCTTTTAGCCTAATCTTATTGGGAGTTTCTATGTTTTACAACATGTTTATACAAAAAACTTGTAAGTGTCTAGGTGAATAGCCATAGAAATCGCTGCATGAGGGAGAAATATGTAAGTTTATTGAATTTTACAAAAATATTTAAATGAAGAATAATTAAAAATAAAAGCGTTTACAAATTGAAAGGGGAGGTATTATGAGCAAAAAAAGGACGATGGCCATTCTTATGGCCGCAGGGTTGGTATTAAGTACAGGGGGAGTTTATGCCCAAGGAAACGAGGGCGCGCCAAATCAAAATGCTGCTTCGGCTTTTGACAACAAGATCATCAAGAAAATAAGTGCTGACAACATGTATAACCATATAGCCTATTTATCACAGGTCCCACGTGAGGCTGGAACAGAAGGAGAGGTAAGGGGCGTCGAGTACATAGAGGGCCATTTTAAACAATATGGCTATGAAACTGAGGTACAGCATTTCCCTATCTACAAAACAATTAGAAACAATGTTAGTGGAATATTGGATATTGGCGGGGTGAATCTAAAGCCATATGTCATGACCGGCTCATACAGCGGTGAAGTTACTGCGGAAGTTGTTAATGCCGGTAAAGCTTTTGCAGGCACAGTTCCCGACAGCGTGAGAGGGAAAATAGCTCTGATCGAACGAGGCGACATCACGTTTATTGAAAAAATCCAGAATGTTTTTGACAAAGGTGCGGTTGGGGTTATTATGTATAACAATACCGGAACGTCGAATGCATTTGGACAAGCTGCCTATGGGCAAAATATTCCGGCGGTTTCCATCACAAGAGCCCAAGGGCTAGCACTGGTGGAGCAGTTGAAAAACGGGCCGTTAACAGCCCATATTAAAGTAACAGGTTCAGGCCTTGAACAAAGAACCTCCTACAACGTAATTGCAAAAATGAAACCTCATAAAAACAAGGATACCGGCCAGGTGGTCATGATTGGGGCGCATCACGATTCCGTTGCAAACGGTCCAGGAGCGAATGACGACGCTTCGGGCGTTTCGGCTGTTCTGGAACTTGCCAGGGTCATGGCGAATATGCCAATTGATACCGAACTTCGCTTCGTGACATTTGGTTCGGAGGAATTGGGCTTACTGGGGTCGTACCATTATGCGGGCACATTAAGTGAAAAGGAAGCCGACCGGATTGTCGCCCACTTCCAGATGGACATGATCGGAAGTAAGGATGCAGGCGGCAATAACAAAGCAAACGGATTAATCATGTATACAATTGATGGCAAAAAGAACCTGGTCACCGATCTAGCTTCTTCAGCAGGCGCAAGAACAGCGCTTAAAGAAGCAGTCCCTTACGGCCAATTAGGACGGAGTGACCATCAGCCATTCCATGAACTTGGAATACCTGCAGCCCTTTTCATTCACTCGCCACTTGAGCCATGGTACCACACACCCGCAGATACAATTGACAAAATCGACAAAAACAAACTCCAAGAAACCGCAGAAATTGTTGGCGCATCCGTCTACCAGATTGCCCGGCCAGACACCCCAGCCCTAACACATTCCAGAGTTGCACCGCAGCCAGTCGACTATGACTTCGAAAACCGTCCGCCAGGAGCATAAATGAGATACAAGTAGAAGCAAAGGGGACAGTTCCGCTGCATCATTCGAACCTCGAATGAAGCGTTGGAACCGTCCCTTTTCTTAATTAAAATATAAGAAAGCCTAGCGAGATGATGGTGCCTGTGACGATGAGGGTCAGCACACAGTATCCCATGATGTCTCTAGCTTTTAGGCCGGCGATGGCTAGCGCAGGAAGGGCCCAGAATGGCTGGATCAAGTTGGTCCAGGCATCGCCCCAAGCTACAGCCATGGCGGTTTTTGGTATGGAGACGCCCATTGTCTGGGCTGCTTCCAACATGACAGGTGCCTGCACGGCCCACTGTCCACCGCCGGATGGAACGAAGAAGTTCACGAGTCCGGCGCTTAGGAAAGTAAAGAAGTGGAACGTGTATTCATTTGAAATGGCCACGAACCCTTGAGACATGACAGCAGCAAGTCCGGATGCCGTCATCATCCCCATGATGCCCGCATAGAACGGGAACTGGACAATAATGCCGCTTGCGCCTTTCACCGCGTTCATCACAGCTTCCAGGAACTGTTTCGGCGTTCCGTGGAACATGATACCGAGGAACAGGAACAGGAAGTTGACGATATCAAGATTCAGCTTGAAACCATTATTAGCAAAATAGTAAAAAAGGAAAACAAGTCCGAAAATCCCTATCAGCATGGAAACGATACGGCTGTTTTCTAGGCGGTCAGCAGGTGTCATCGCGCCTTGTTCAATGGCCGCGGCATAGGCAGGCTCTTCCAGGACCAAAGGGTCGACAGCGACTGTTTCATCTTTTGATGGCATCATAAATCGGTTCACGAAAGGTAGAATAATGAAAATGGCAGCAACAATGAACAAGTTGAAGCCTGCAAAAATGGTTTGGTCCGTTGAAATGATGCCAATCATTCCTTCTGAAAAGTGCCCCGGTGTCGCAATAGTGAGCGGGACAGATCCTGAAAAGCCGCCGTGCCAAACGACAAACCCACTGTAAGCGCTTGCAATTAACAGCCGATAATCGACATTTTTAACTTTACGGGCCAGCTCCTTGGCAAAAAGGGCGCCGATGACGAGACCGAATCCCCAGTTAATTAAGCTGGCAATCATGGAAACTACCGTTACAATCAAGATTGCCTGCCCAGGTGATTTAGCTGTCGAAGCGAGCGCACCGAGCCCCCTTTTAAATACACGGCTGCTTGCCAAAACATGCCCGGTCACAAGAACAAGAACCATTTGCATTGAAAATAGAAGCAGGCTCCAAAATCCGGTTCCCCAATGCTGGACCATCTGGTACGGCCCGCTGTCCGTAAAGATAAGCCCCAGCCCAAACACCACAAACGTCAGGATTACGACAAACAGAAATGGATCCGGCAAATACCGCTGCATCACGCGGTTAAAAAAAGAAACCAAAGCCTTCATCAAACATCCCCCCAAAAATTTCATTCTTTACCTAATTTCAACAATATTCTGCAAATTCCTCCTTTTGTCGAAAAACTTTTAGGCCAAGAGAAAGAAAGCGAGGCTTCCGCCACACCAGTTCCATGCCGAAAGACACAAAGGGACGGTCCTGCTGCCTCATTCGACATCCGAAGGAAGCGCGGGGACCGTCCCCTTGCTTTATCTTACTTTAATTGTTCGTGGTTTGCTTGTGTTGCCGGCTTTGTCTTTGGCTGTGATGGTTAGGGTGTTGCCGCGTTTTTGGCGTTTTATTTTGACTGTGTAGTTGCCTTTGGAATCGGTTTGGGCGGTTCCGATGATCGTTTTTCCATTTTTGACAGTGATATATGAGTATTTTTCGGCTTTCCCTTTTACGGTTGTGTTAGTGGAGTAGACGGTATTAACTGTCGGGATTGCAGGAGCGATTTTATCGATGACAGTCGTTTTTGCCTTTCCGCTCACATTTTTTGCTTTGTCAGTGGCAGTGACATATAAGATGGTTCCTGCTGCCTGCTTAGGAATTAAGGCTGTATATTTTCCATCTGCTTTTACGGTTGTAGAGGCAATGACAGTTGATTCTTTATAAATTCGAATCACCGCAAATTTTTCAGCTGTCCCTGAAATGGCCGTACTTGTATTGGCAACAGTGTTCATTCTCGGTACGGGTGGCGGCGTTTTGTCGATGACCGTCATGCCCACTGCCGCGCTTACATTTAACGCTTTGTCTGTCGCTGTGACTTTAAGAATCGTACCTGCCGGCTGTTTTGGAATAGACACGGAATAAGTCCCATCGGACCTTACAGTTGCCGTGCCTAGAACGTCGGTCCCTTTTGTGACCTTGACGTCCGAACCCTTTTCGGCAGTGCCAGTAACAGTTGTCGAGTTGTCCGCCACGCTATTCATTCTCGGTGCGGGTGGCGGTGTTTTATCAACAACCGTCACCTTTGCCGGAGCACTTTGATTATTGTCCTGGTCTGTTGCGGTTACAGTCAATACTGAGCCAGCAGGCTGTTTTTGCAAAAGTGTAAATGAAAAGGTTCCATCATCTTTTACATATCCCTCAGTGAGGCGGGTAGTGCCATTGAACACCAGGATGTAAGACCCTTTCTCGGCTGAACCGGTAATGGTTTGTGAATTATCTCCAACGGTGTTCACTTTTGGTGCAGCGGGTGGTGTTTTGTCACTCACCGTTACATAAATCGGACGGCTCATATTACCGACCAAATCAGTTGTTGAGATTTCCAAGACTGTTCCGGCATGCTGAGCCGAAGGAATCTGGATCGTAAAGGTACCGTTTTCACCTGTTAGCGCGCTGCCTAGCAGGATGCCGCTCTTCGTCGATATTTTCACTGTCGATAGCGGCTCGGCTTTCCCTGAAATTGTTTTTGTAAAATCAGTCAATTCATCAAAAAAACTTGGAGGCATAGGCGGAATATTAATAGAAACAACAGAATCATAGGTCCGTGTGTTGCCTGATGTGTCCTCTGCAAAAATTCTCAGCGTATAGGACCCTGTAGGTATGCCCCTCGTACTCCAGCTCGTATTAATCAAGCCGCTTCCGTCAGAGACGGTTTTAATTGTCGTCCACTCGGAAGGGGATTCCCCTTTTCCGTACATAATCGAGTAGCTTTTTAACTGGACATCGCTTATCGTCCCTTTAAATAGGACATCGCCTTTCAATCTGTCTTCAGTCCGGGAAGGCGTTTCAAGATTGATAGCTGGAGCTTTAAGGTCCTCAATGACAATCGTTCTCTCTACTGGCTGCCCGACCCATCCCGTTTCAGGATGATAGAGTCCAAATTTGATAGGAATTTCGCCAAGCGGATTTTCTTCCATGATCGTAAAACCAAAATCCCCCACTTCGCCGGATTTAACCACTTCGTCAGGGCGAAGTGTATAACTGTAAGACAAACCTTCAACCCGAATTTCATAGCCGTTGGCGGCCGACCATTCCTCTGTCCCTTCATTCTGCACTCTCAGCCGAAAATTTAGCCACTCTGATGTGTCAATTGGGGGAATTGGCATGGCGTAACCGGTAACCTTTGCATCTCTTAATTTTCTTGGTGTGGCCATTACACTCTCTGACTCTGCATAATTCTCCTGCCAGCCTGCTTTGTCGTAGGCCCTCACAAATATTTCATAGCGTTGGCCAAGAGTAAGAATATTTTCATTCAAAGTAATCTGGGTTTCTTCCGTAGTCTTAGCCGATACAAGCCTCGTATAGACATCCCTCACGATAACCTGATAGTTTTTTATTCCAGTCCGGTCATCCACGGCTGGATCCCACGTAACCGTGAAATTGCTGTGTAGCTCATTGACACGGATGTTTTTCGGGGCTGAAGGCGCGGTCTGGTCGGGAATATAAACCATTACCCGATCAGATGTAACCGTATAATCATCATAATAAGCAACAACGCGGAAATAATAAGCGAATGGGTCGTCAATTCCTTCGGCGCCGGCATTTTGATAAACAGGCCCGGGATTATCGGCCAATGGCCCTCCGCTTCCGTCCAATCGTAGCCGGTATTCACCATTCGCGATCTGCTCCTTTGTCGGCCAGATGTTCTTTCCGGACGAGGACCATGAGGTTTCCCTTCCAACTTCAATTTCTTCATATTCCTTGCCGTTGTATATAAGTACTTTGTATCCCGTGGCTCCAGGAGGTCCAAACCAGCTTAAATTGATGGACCCCTTCTCGCTGTTACGCTCATAGCCTGTTCCAGATGCGATGATATCAAAGACATTCACATCGACATAATTAATCTGCAGGACCGGTATGTAATTAATATTTTGGGAAATTTTTTTAACTGATATCGCTGTACCGGGTTTCGTTTCATCAGTGGCTTTCAAGGCAATTCCATTCGAGAAATCGGGATTTTTCTGCCACTCCTTGACAAGGTTTGTCACATCCCATCTAAATCGCGGGTTATCAACATCCTTTTCAAACGTTTCAGCGACTACCGGCAGCTCACTTACTTGCGGCTGCTGGTCCCAAGTGAGCTGCCCGCTATCCCAGGCAGTCAACACATTATGGACAGAAAAAGTGGCATCCTTATGCCAGGGGCTTCCGGAAGGTGGCTCACTCACGCTGCCTTCCATATAAAGCTGCAGTTTCGCGTTAATAATATGTTCATTTTCTTTGAATTTCGGCAGCTTATTCCCGAAATGAATAAACGTCCGATAAGCCCTGTTCTCATCCTTGCCAATTTTGACAAGACCTTCGCTGGCAAAATTAGTCCCGCGCTCCGAGTCCGATATATAAGAAACCTGACTGACCGGCCCTTCGAGGGCAGTTAAATCCTTTCTCACAAATTTCCCAGTACTATCCTTTTCATACACAGGAAAAGGATAGAGATCAACCGTCATTGATCCATTCGTATTCAGAAACGTACTCGAGTTCTCAGTCCTCAACTTAGGAAGCTCCCACATCCGTTCATAGTTCGAAGCCTCCACACGCCCCGCCTCAAAAGGACCGAAATTCGAAAACATAAAAACCCCAGCAACAATTCCAACCAGCCATTTCCTCAAATTTATGACCATCACAATCTCCTGTCAAATTGGATTCTTTGTAAAAATTATACAATTAAACCTTTATACTGTCACCAACATATTTAGAAAAAAGTAGGGAACCGTCCCCTGCCACATACAACTCTTGGTTGAAGGGGGGATGGGTCCAGTTTTGTAAGGTATAATGAACAGGAATTGGACTAAATGTCAGAACATTTTGTTATTTTTATGGCATATGATGTTAGTAGGAGGTTCTAGGTGTATGTTACTTGAAGCGCGTCCCGCAGAGTTGTTGGATGAGTTGTTGAAAATGAAGCGGCCTTCAGTGAATCAGTTAATGGAGCTGAGGAATTTATCGAGAAGGCAGGTTACGTATGATCTGAGGAAAATCAATGATTGGCTGGAGGACCGGCGGCTTCCACCGATTCCGTTCAAAGGGGCCAGGCATCTTGAGGTTCCTGAGGCTGTCCGGGAGCATGTCCTCACCCACGAAATCATTGGCCCGAAACGCGGGATTGTTTTGTCGGAGGAGGAGCGTCGGATTATTATTTACCTGTATCTCTTCATCCGCAGCGAACCGATTTCAGCCGCGCATTTAATCCAGCTTCTCCAGGTAAGCCGGAACACTGTTTTGGCTGATGTCAAAAAGGCCAATGAAACGAATACCCATTTTTTGATCCGGATTCGCTACACACGCCAGAACGGCTATCACCTGAAAGGGACTGAATTTGATAAGCGCGCGCTAGTGATGCACCATCTGTCCAGGCTGCTCCAAATGCCGAATGGCGAAAGAATGATTGATTACTTGCTTCAAGAAGAAAAAAGGGCATTACCTTTTGCAAAAATAAGGGATGTCCTGCAGAGAATTGAAAGGGCTTACAGTCTTGAGTTTGTTGAGGAACGAATCAACCAATTCGCTTTTTTTCTACTTTTCTATTATTTTCGCCAGCGGGAAGGAAAGCTCGTCCTTTATCATGCCGATGAAATTGAAGCGATAAAAAAAGACCCAATGTGGCAGGCTGCCGAAAAAATGATCGACCTGCTTGATTTTTCAAAAAAGGAAACGGAAATCTGTTACTTTACCATCCAGCTTCTAGGCTTATCGCTTGGAAAAGATGAAATCGCGGACAGCGATCTCCTCTTCACGCTATGCGGGCAGCTTGTTGCTGATTTCGAGTCGAAAGCTTGCATTGCTTTTGAAAAAAGAGACGAAGTCATTAAGTCACTTTACCAGCATGTGAAGCCAGCTTATTTCAGGATGAAATACCGGATTCCGGTCCATAATCCGCTCCTCGATCAAATCCGGCGCGAGCATAAAGCGCTTTATACGATTGTAAAGGAATTGATGGGACCAATTGGCATGCTGCTCGGGATTACGATTCCCGAGGAAGAAATCGGCTTTATTACGATTCACTTTGGCGCCTTGCTGGAAAAGCCCAGAAAGGCGATGCCGAAAAAGAAGAGGGCGATCGTCGTTTGTCCGAGTGGAATCAGTTCATCCTTGATGGTCAAACACCAGCTCGAGTCGCTGTTTTCGGAAATCCATATCGAAAAAACAGTTTCCCTTCAGGAATTTGATGAGGGTGATTTTGCAAAAAAATACGACCTGATTTTTTCAACAATCGTTCTCAATACGAGTCAGCCGTATTTCCATGTGAAGCCGATCATGACGCCAATCGAGAAAAATAATCTGGTCAATGATGTGTACCGGTATTTGTTTGGGATTCGCTATCATGACCTGTCGCCGAGGGAACTGATCCAGGTCATTGGGGAATATGCCGATATATTTGACGAAAAAGGCTTGAGGGAGGCGCTCAGCCGCTTCTCTTTGCAAGAAAAAGTTGATGGTTATAGGGGGATTCAGCCAGTGTTGCGAGATTTGTTAACAAACCAAACCATTCAAGTGGCAGACAAAGTATCGGATTGGGAAGAAGCGATTACAGTAGCCGCGGACCCGCTGCTTGTGAAAGGGGTGATTGAACGTTCTTATATCGACGCCATGATCGAAAATGTGAAAACGATGGGGCCTTACGTGGTAATTGGCCCGGAAGTCGCCATCCCGCACGCCCGCCCAGAAACAGGCGTCAACAAAGTGGGGATGAGCTTGCTCAAGCTCGGGGAGCCGGTCCATTTCCTCGGAAATGAAGACTATCCGGTGCGGCTGCTTTTCTGCATTGCCGCCATCGATAATTCCACCCATCTGAAAGCCTTGGCCCAGCTGACAAAACTCCTCAGCCAGAAAGAAAACATCGAGAAACTGAAACAACTCATCACCGCGGAATCGATTTTGGAATTGATTAATGAATATTTGGCATGAAACCGTGCCAACGAATGAAAGAATGCGGAGGGAGTCAGCTGTCTGATCTAGGACAATCAAAAAAGCTTGTATTTAATGTTTCATATTTAATGAAGGAAAGGAGGGGATTGGATGAAGATTTTGGCTGTGTGCGGATCCGGGCTTGGGAGCAGTTTCATGCTGGAAATGAATGTGCAGCAAGTCTTGTCGGAACTTGGCTTAACCGGAATCGAGGTCGAGCATTCAGATTTAAGTTCCGCAACGCCTGATCAGGCTGATTTGTTCATTTGTGCAAAAGATATCGCGGAAGGCGCCTCGCACCTCGGGGAGCTTGTTGTTATCGACAGCATCATCGACATGGATGGCATCCGCGAAAAACTTTCTGAAGCGCTGCAACGGAAAGGTGTCCTTTAGAATCCGTTTCGCCTTCTTCCCTAATTTTGAAAGTAAGAGCTGTTCCTCGCAAAAATGATTATTTTTGACAAAAAAGGAGGATTACCAATGGGAGAAAGATTGCTTAAGCTGGTTATGGATATTTTAAGCCAGCCTGCTGTCCTGATTGCGCTTATCTCACTGATTGGGCTGATTCTGCAGAAAAAGCCAGCCAGCGATGTTATTAAAGGTACAACGAAATCATTCTTAGGATTTATCGTTATTGCTGCTGGCGCGGGTATTCTGGTCGGATCGCTTGAGCCGTTCGGGAAGATGTTCCAGGAGGCGTTCAATGTCAACGGCGTCGTACCGAACAACGAGGCGATCGTCGCGATGGCGCTTACCGAGTATGGCAGTGCAACGGCGTTCATCATGTTCTTCGGGATGCTCGCCAATATCCTGATTGCCAGATTTACGAAGCTGAAGTACATCTTTTTGACAGGGCACCATACGCTTTATATGGCCTGCATGCTCGCGGTCATCCTTGTTGTTTCCGGGCTGAAGGGCGTTCCGATGATTATTGTCGGTTCACTTGCTCTCGGTTTAACAATGGCTGTGTTCCCGGCAATTTGCCAGCCGTTTATGAGGAAAATCACCGGCCATAACAACGTCGGTTTCGGCCATTTTTCGAGCCTTGGCTATGTTCTTTCCGGACTTGTCGGCAAGGCAGTCGGCAAAGGATCTAAGTCGACGGAGGAAATCAACTTCCCGAAAGGGCTCGGGTTTTTACGCGACAGTTCTGTAACGATCGCATTGACAATGTCGATTCTTTACTTGATTATCGCCATGTTTGCCGGCCCCGCCTACGTGGAAAGCGAGCTGAGCGGCGGCACGCATTATCTCGTCTTTTCAATCCTTCAGGCAGTCACCTTCGCTGCTGGGGTTTTCGTTATCCTTGCTGGCGTCCGTCTTGTGCTCGCCGAAATTGTCCCTGCCTTTAAAGGGATTTCTTCGCGGCTCGTACCGGATTCCAAGCCTGCGCTCGACTGCCCGATCGTTTTCCCATACGCCCCAAATGCTGTGCTGATCGGATTTTTCTGCAGCTTCCTCGGCGGGATTGTCGGCATGGCGATTCTTGGTTTCGCCGGCGCGGTCATCATTTTGCCGGGAGTTGTCCCGCACTTTTTCACCGGTGCGACAGCCGGCGTATTCGGGAATGCGACTGGCGGTATCCGCGGAGCGACGATTGGCTCGTTCGCTAACGGCCTGCTGATCACCTTCCTGCCGGTCTTCCTGCTCCCAGTCCTAGGTGACCTTGGCTTCGCCAACACTACTTTCTCGGACAGCGACTTCGGCGCTACTGGCATCTTCCTGGGCAACATCGCCAACCACCTGGGTGCCACCGGCGTCACTATTACTGTCGTTGCCCTTGTCATCATTGCCATCGCAGCAGGATACATGGGCAAAAGCAAAACACCATCAGCGAAAATTCAAGCATAAATGAGGCAGGGGACGGTTCCGGCGCATCATTCGGGTACTGAATGATGCAGCCCGAACCGTCTCTTGTTTCCTAAAGGGGGCATCCGAAAGATGGAAAGGGATTTTGAACAGCTGGGAAGGTTTAGGGATGAGATTCGGCTATTGATGTTGAAGACATTGTTTCAGTTAGGGTTTGGGCATTATGGAGGGAGCTTGTCTATTGTGGAGGCGCTTGCTGTTTTATATGGCGGGGTGATGCGGGTAGATGTGGAGAATCCGCGCTGGGATAGCCGGGATTATTTTATATTGTCAAAGGGGCATGGGGGCCCGGCGCTTTATGCCGCGCTTGCCCTGAAAGGATTCTTTCCTGAAAAGGTGCTCTATACACTCAATCAGAATGGCACGACCCTTCCTTCCCATCCTGACCGTAACCTGACTCCTGGGGTGGATATGACGACCGGCTCGCTCGGGCAGGGACTATCCGCCGCTGTTGGTGTAGCCCTGTCGCATAAGCTGTCTAGCCGCGAAAACGATACATATTGCATTGTCGGCGATGGTGAGCTGAACGAGGGCCAGTGTTGGGAAGCTATCCAGTTCGCGGCCCACCACGAGCTGAACCGCCTGTTCGTTTTCGTGGATGACAATAAAAAGCAGCTGGACGGACCGACGAAGGAGATCATCAACCCGTTTGATTTTGGCAAAAAATTTGACGCATTCGGGTTTTACACCTTAAAAGTGGACGGAGGTTCGCTCCGGGAAATCCAAGAGGCGATTCAAAAAGGAAAAGCTCAGCAATCAAGACCAGTCGCGATTATCCTCGATACAGTAAAAGGCCAGGGCGTTCCTTACCTTGAAGCGCTAAAGGACAATCACCATCTCCGCCCCACCGAGGGGGACGAACAGGCGATTTTTGCAAAAATCAAAGAGCTTGAACAGAAGCTTGGAAAGGAGGCGGCAGTATGATAGAAGGAGCAATCCGTACCTACGAATTCGACCAGCTGGAAATGCGCCAGGCTTATGCGGAAACGCTTCTCGAACTTGCACTGGCAAGCCCCGAGGTCATTGGGCTCGAAGCCGATCTGATGAGCGCGATTTCCACGAATAAAATCGCGAAGCAAATCCCCGGACAGATTATCAATTGCGGGATAATGGAGGCCAACATGATGGGCGTAGCCGCTGGCCTATCGCTGACCGGCAAAATTCCTTTCATCCATACGTTCGCGCAATTCGCGACGAGGCGTGCATTCGACCAGCTTTTCGTTTCAGGCGCCTACGCAAGGCTGAATTTGAAAATTCTCGGGTCAGATGCCGGGGTAACCGCCGAACACAACGGAGGAACGCATATGTCTTTTGAAGACATTGGCCTTGCCCGCCTTATTCCGGAAGCTACAGTATACGAGGCAAGCGACGCAACGATGCTCAAGTCATTGCTCAGACAAAGCGCAAGAGAATACGGCATTCACTATATCCGCACAATCCGCAAGAAAGCCGTCAAGCTGTATGAGGCAGGGGAGGTTTTCGAGCGCGGAAAGGGCAAGGTTGTGCGAGACGGCAGCGATGTGGCAATCATCGCCTGCGGAATCATGGTCGCGGAAGCACTGCGGGCCGCAGATTTGCTCGCAGGATCCGGAATTGAAGCGGCCGTCATCGATATGTATTCTATCAAGCCAATTGATACACAATTAATCGTTCAATATGCTGAAAAAACAAACTTCATCATCACCGCCGAAAACCACAACGCGATTGGCGGACTGGGCAGCGCAGTCGCCGAAGTCCTTAGCGAACACCGCCCAACCAAAATGAAACGAATCGGCGTCAAAGAACAATTCGGCCAAGTCGGCAAAACCGACTACCTCAAGCAATACTACAAACTAACCGCACGCGACATCGCAAACGCCGCACGATAATCCAGGGGAAACGGTTCCGCCGCTTCCTTCGACACCGTAAGGAAGCGCTGAAACCGGCTACTTGCCTCACCTATCTCAAACCTCTCCTAATTCAACGGTATACTCTGCAAAAGGACGCAGGCTGGGCGCCCTTTTTTTCTGCCTTCATTTTCCTGATAGTGAACCAAAAGTCCTATAAACAGCAAAGTTTCTTTTTCGACAACATGTGACGTTTAGCCCATTTTTTGAAAATTGGTAAAAAATCCAGCTTTTTGCAATGAAATATGGTTGGGAAATGGTAAAATATCTCTTAAGTTTCCACTATATATATAGGTAGAAGCTAATTAAAATAAAAAATGGTGCACTTGAACCGTCCCCCCGCTTCATGGGGAGGTTGCGGGTTGTTGATTTTGAGTGGTTTGATGGGAGGTTCTCTTATGATTGTATCGCTTATTAATGATAATAGATTGAGTTCGATTACGCTTCCGGATAAGGTGACTGGGCAGTATTGGGTTTCTGAGGTTGTTGGGGAGTCTGTCCGGAAGGTGATCGGAATTGAGGGGATGAATGGGGAATGGGCCCTAAAGTCCAATAAGGATGTAAAGGTGCGTGACCATTCAGGCCAGCCGGTTCGGAGCGCCGTTCTTAAGCCATTGAGCATTTATCATTTATCCTTGAATGATTCTGATAACAAGGCGCTTATTTTTACTGAGCCGAATACGGAGGATCGCCAGACGTTCATGAAGTACTTGGCCGACAGGGACATGGACATCACAATCGGCAGGTCCGGGCAAAATGACATCGTCCTTGGCAACCAGTTCGTCTCCTCAGCGCATGCCACACTTTCTTACCAGGATGGGCAATGGCAAATCACCGACCTTTCGAGCACGAATGGGACTTTCGTCGATGGCGAGAGAGTGGCGAAAAAGAGCCTGAAATACGGCGATATGATTTATATCATGGGCTTCAAGCTGATTGTCGGGAACCACTTTATCGCCTTAAATAATCCTGGCGGCTCTGTCCACATCGGCAGCCAGGCGCTGAAGCCGTTCATCAGCCAGAAACCCGAGCAGGTGGATGAGGAAGAAGAGGACTTCGAGCTCCCGCAGCCGGATTATTTCTACCGCTCGCCGCGCTTTAAACGTGACCTTGACAAGCCTGTTTTCAAAATTGACTCGCCGCCGCCGAACGCAATTGGCGATGAACTCCCAATTATGTTCTTGATCGGCCCGTCGATGACGATGGGGATGGCATCGATGTCGATCGCCGTGTTCGCGGTCAGCAGAGCGATGACCACCGGCGATATCAGGCCGGCGATTCCATCGATCGTCATGTCGGCGAGCATGCTCCTGGGCACAGTTTTATGGCCAATTTTGACAAAAAGATATGACAGAAGGCGGAGGCGCAAAAAAGAGAAAATCCGCCAGGAAAAGTATAAAGCGTATTTGGACAGAGTCGCGGTCATGTTCAGCGAGGAAGCGGAACGCCAGGAGGAAATCCTCCGCGAGAATTACGTCCCGATCGAGGATTCTGTCGCAAGAATCCAGAATGTCCAACGCAATCTATGGGAGCGTGGGCCAGGACAGAATGACTTTTTGAGAATACGGGCTGGCATCGGAGACGGACTAATGGCTGCCGATATTAACTACTCGGAGAAAAAGTTCAGCATTGATGATGACAACCTGCAGGAAGAACTGTTCACCCTTTGCGAGGATCCTAAAGTCCTAAAAAATATTCCTATTACATTATCCTTCTATGAAAATCACATTTCCGGCGTCATTGGCGACCGAAAACAGACGATTGAATTTGCAAAAGGGCTCATCATCCAGATCGCCGCCCTTTACAGCTATGACGAAGTAAAAATGGTGTTCATTTTCGACGAATCCGAGCAGGATGATTTCGGTTTTACAAAATGGCTGCCGCATGTATGGAGCGACGATAACAAATTCCGCTTCATCGCCACCAATCATAATGAAGTGAAAGAAGTCTCCGCCTACATTGAAAAAGAAATCGAACACCGTTCGCAAATCAATGAAAGCGAGCTTGAGGACGTCAAGCCGTACTACATTATTTTTGCCCTGAGCAGGCCGCTGGCAATCAGGGCCGAGATGCTGAAGCAGGTTTACTCCAAGAAAGAACACATACATATCAGCGTCGTAACGTTCTACGACGAACTGAAGAACCTGCCGAAGGAATGTACGACCGTCGTCGAAATAGAGAAAGAAAGCGGAAAGGTTTTTGATAAAAGCGATATTACTGGCAGGTCTGTTTCATTCGTCCCTGACATCTATCTGAATACCGACCCGACCGCACTCAGCGTGAAGCTTTCGAATGTCCAGCTCGATACATCGGGCGGAGCGTTCAATCTTCCGAAGATGCTCACCTTCCTTGAAATGTTCGGCGTCGGCAAGGTCGAGCACTTGAATGCTCTGACCCGCTGGAAGGACAATGACCCGACGAAATCGCTTGAGGCGCCAGTCGGCGTCGATACGCTGGGCGAGACATTCAAGCTTGATTTGCATGAAAAATTCCATGGTCCTCATGGTCTCGTCGCCGGGATGACCGGTTCCGGGAAAAGTGAGTTCATTATTTCCTATATCTTATCGCTTGCCGTCAACTACCATCCACATGAGGTTGCGTTCATCCTCATCGACTATAAAGGAGGAGGGATGGCGAAATCATTTGAAAAGCTGCCGCATACGGCGGGCATCATCACGAACCTTGATGGAGCTGCTATAAAACGCTCACTCGTTTCGATTGAAAGTGAGCTGAAGCGTCGCCAGTCCGTTTTTGCAGAAGCGAGCAAAAAGGTCGGCGAAAGCAATATTGATATTTACAAGTACCAGAAACTGTTCCGTGAAGGCATTGTCGATGAACCGCTCCAGCACTTGTTCATCATCTCCGATGAGTTCGCCGAGCTGAAGACGCAGCAGCCTGAATTCATGCAGAAGCTCGTCAGCGCGGCGCGAATTGGGCGAAGCCTCGGCGTCCACTTGATTCTCGCGACCCAGAAGCCGAGCGGCGTTGTTGACGACCAGATTTGGGCAAACAGCAAGTTCCGTGTCAGCCTGAAGGTCCAGGAACGGGCCGACAGTATGGATATGCTTAAGCGCCCTGACGCAGCCGAGCTTACCGATACAGGTCGGTTCTACCTCCAGGTCGGCTATAATGAGCTGTTTGAAATGGGTCAGTCCGCCTGGGCCGGAGCGCCGTATTATCCGTCAGACAAGGTTGTCGCCGAAAAGGACAGCAGCGTTGTCGTCATCGACCGGAACGGGCGCCCGCTGAAAGAGGCGAAGATCGATAAGCGGAAAGGCCAATTCGCCAATCCGAAAAAACAGATGGATGTCATCACCGATTACCTCAGCGAAATTGCAGCTGAAGAAAAAATCACCGTCCGGCCGCTGTGGCTCGAACCAATCGCAGCGATGATTTTACTGGAGGATGTCAAAAAGCGGCATGGCGTCCGCCCGACCCGCTCATTCCTGCTTGACCCGAGGAAACAGCCGGCTCAAAGCGCAAGTCCATCCGGCATCCTGCCAGGCAGGGCGGAAGTTTCCGCAACGGTCGAGATCGATCCTGCGAAAGCTAATGAACCGGAGGCAAGTACCGCTTGCCCAACTGTTCATCCAGCGGGCTCAATCGTCCTCAACCCGGTCATCGGCGAGTACGACGACCCGGCGAGACAGCGTCAATGCTTGCTGACGCTGCCGCTGACCGAGGAAGGCAACACGATTGTTTACGGAGTGGCAGGAAGCGGGAAGACGACCTTCCTGAACACGATGGTTTACTCCCTCATTCACGAGCACACGCCGGATGAGGTGAATATATACTTGCTCGACTTCTCTTCCGAAACGCTGCGCGCGTTCGCGAAGGCGCCGCATGTCGGCGATGTCATCCTTTCCTATGAAGGGGAGAAAGTGAGCAATCTGTTTAAAATGCTCCAGGCCGAAATCGGCCGCCGAAAGAAACTGTTCGCCGATTACGGCGGAGATCTCGCATCCTACGTATCCGCGACTGGCAATAAAATGCCATCGATTGTTGTGGCTATCAACAACTTTGCCGCGTTCACCGAGATTTACGAGGAGAAGGAAGAAGCCGTTTCCTTCCTGTCGCGCGAAGGCACGAAGTATGGCATTTACTTTGTCCTGACAGCACTTGGCACGAGCGTTGTCCGCTTCCGCCTTTTGCAAAACTTCAAGCAGCTGATCACGCTGCAATTAAATGATGAATCCGATTATTCGACGGTCGTCGGGAAAACGGAGGGCTTGTTCCCTTCGAAATACAAGGGGCGCGGGCTGATCAGACGGGAAGAGGTTTACGAATTCCAAATCGCCCATGTGACAGCTGACGCAGTGCCTTACCCGTTCATCCAGGCGGCGTGCGCGAAGCTGCAGACCGAATGGCAGGGCTATTTTGCAAAAAAAATCCCGATCCTTCCGGAAAAAGTCGATATCGACTTCCTTGCGGATTCCATCGGAGCGGGGCAAAGTCTGGCACTCCCAATCGGCGTCGAGAAAAACTCGCTCAACGTGCATCAATACCCGTTCGGAAATTCGTATATCAATATGGTCCTGGCCGCAGGCGACGAATATTTGCCGTTCCTGCATGAGTTTTCCGTGCTGATGGCGGGGAAAGCCGGGCTGGATGTCGCCATTTACGATGCGCCGCAAAGCTTCGCTGGCCAGGAAGCCGGCGGCATTGCCTATTACTCGACGATGAAGGAGTGCGATGCGGCGATCAACGACTTGTTCAACCTGGTCGTTTACCGCAACAACTCTTACAAAGAAGCGCTTGAAAAGGGCGCCGAACCGGAAAGCTTCGAGCAAAAAATAATTGTCATCAATTCGGTATCCGCGTTGAAGGAAACCTTGTCCCCAGAAGGGTCCGAAAAGTTGAACTTGATCCTTGAAAAGGGCGAGGCACGCTACAACATTTTGATTATCTTCGGCGAACTATCCCGGAACCTGTCCGGACTAAGCTTCGATAAATGGTATAAACGCCACCTGACCGGCACTGACGGCATTTGGGTCGGCAGCGGTATTACAGAACAATTCCATCTGAAGCCTGCAAAAACAACCTCTGAAATGCGCGAGGACATCAGCCGCGACTTCGGCTTCTCGATCCTGAAAGGAAAGAGCGTACTTGTAAAGCTATTAAGCGGTGAGAATGGGGAGGATGACAGCGATGAATAAAGTCCTTGTTGAAGTATGCCTGCCTGCTGCGAACCAAAGCTTTGACGTATTCATCCCGCTCGACAGCAAGATGAGCGAGGTTCTCACCCTAGTTTCCGCGCTCCTCAGCGAGCTTTCGGACGGGAAGTATCAGGCTACACACGACGCCGTCCTTTGCGACGCGGCCTCGGGCATCATTTACAACATCAACATGTATGTATCAGAACTCGGCATCGAGAATGGCTCAAGATTGATGCTGGTCTAACAACTGCCACGGGGAGCCCCCCTTCTTATGAAAGCAGGGATTCATTTTGCAAAAGAACATTCATAAAAAAGTGCGCGGCCTTCCCGCGAGCCTATCGTTACTGTTCCTCTTACTGGCTCTTCTCACCGGGCTAAGCGGCTGCTTCTACGAAACAAAGCAGGAAAAACAAGCCCGCGCTGAGGAAAATAAGGAAACCGAAGCAGCGATGCTTACGTATTTAAAAGATAAGTACAATCAGGATTTTACAAGTGTGGAATATATCCCTGCAAAACGTGGTTTTAATGATTTTTACAACAAAAACGTACTTGTTGCCAAATCAACGGATGAACTTATTTTTAATGTATGGGAAACTCTAGCTGATAAAGGTAAATTTTATGATAATTATTTAGACTCTATTGCCTCAAAATCTATAGAAAATAAGGTTGATTTTAGCGAAGTGAAGAACCTTTTAAAAGCACGGACCTTTATGATGATAAAAGAGTATAAGGTTAATAAGGAGGAGTTTTTAAAGGGAGATGTTATTGTACCTGAAGACTCTGTAATTGACAGGTATTTTGTTGTGGCGGTATCTGAAGATGCAAACGAAGAAATCCTAAAAAGTTTGTATGATGTTTATCAACAGATGGCATCCGTGGGGGAGAGCAAAAAAAACACATTAAAAGTTGGTTTTTCGCCAGATGAAAAGAAAGCAGAGAAGTATATCAATAACTTTCTCCTGTATGGAACAAAGGGATGGGATGAGTTTGATGACTCTGTCAAAGAAGTGTTAACTGTTTCGGGAAGTGGACTATCCTACGAGGAATTTAAAGGCCAGGTCGTAAAGTCGTATAACGAATGATTAATTGAATTTGGTTCCCAAAATTTTATTTTACGTATTGGAGAATCGTGTATGAAAAAAATAATGCTCGGAGCAATGTTGTTAATTCTTTTATCAGGGGTGAGCGGATGTATGTTTAGTTCACAGCCACAAAAGCAATCTCATGCTGAGGAAAATAAAGAAACCGAAGCGGCGATGCTTACGTATTTAAAAGATAAATACAAGCAGGATTTTACAAGTGTGGAATATATCCCTGCAAAACGTGGTTTTAACGATAGTTATAACGAAAATGTCTTGGTTGCAAAATCAAGTGACGGCTTTCTAGTAAACGCAAAAGAGAAACTGGCATATCAAGGAGAGTTTTATGATGACTATCTAAATTCTTATGCAACTCATCTTTCAAACAATGAAATTGACTACTCTGGAATTAAGAGTCTTTGGGATGCAAAAACATATGTTACTTTATATGATTTAAAACAAAAACCGGAAGAAGTGTTAAATGGAAATTTCACTTTAACAAATGAAAATATTCATCGAAGATACAGCGTAATAGCTATTTCTAAGGAAGCGGATGAGAAAGTATTAGCCCAGTTGTACGATGTTTATCAGCAAATGTACCGTTTTGGTAACGAAGGCAATACTTTTATTGTTGCGTTTTCCGGTGATGAAAGTAAAGCAAAAAAATATGTAGATAATTTTTTTCTCCACGGCATAAATGACTGGGAGCAATACGATAAAAGTGTCAAAGAGATAATTAGGATAGCAAAAAAGGTCCAGAATTTTGATGAGTTTAAAAAACGGCTTACCGAAGTGGGGGGGTAATATGCCTTATAATATCCAAACGAAAGAGAGGATTTCACTTGATCAATTAAACGATGAGCAAAAGGCGCTTTTGAATAAGGTTGCCTATTTTGATCTCTTGTCAGGATGGGATGGAGAATCTGATGGGAAGCCTCAAAAACTATATAACATTGTAAAGGAAACAGACCAATTTTTTGCTGAAAAGCTTAAATATGCAGGTCTCGGCGATTTAGTCATTAAAGATTATATAAATAAAAATGAAAAGGGTATGGGGTTTTGCGCGATAGCATTTGAAGACCCGTACACTGGCGATGTGGGCATGTCGTTCAGGGGTACTGAGGGACTGGATGGAAAGAGAGGGGTTATGACCCCCTTAAAGGATATGTTGGACAATATCCACACCATGTCATACGGATCATCAGTACAAGCATTAGAAGCTAATGCATTTTACCAAAAAAACAAGCATCCGGATGGCCAAAACTTTCTTTATGGCCATTCAAAAGGAGGAGAACTTGGCTCCGAGGTTTTTGTCCTGAATCATGAAGATATCCGCGGCATAACGATCATTAACGCGCAGCCGATCAATCCATTTAAATTAAACCTGAACCAGTGGAAAGCAATTAGATCGGAAAAGTTCGATGCGATTGTCGTGAAGGGGGATATTGTTTCGTATTTGGGAATGAACATCTATCCAATCAGAATTGTAAAGGATAACGGTTCTCAGGATGGTACGTTTGGACCGCATTCCATCGAATCGATCGAATTTGTTGATGGGAAAGCTGTTCCAGATCATAATCCTTCTTCCGGTAATTTTGGACAATTGGGACTAAAAGCTATTGCTTCTCGAATTACAACCGGTATTCAGATGCACACTATTCCAGTTTCCTATTTTGTTGGAGTAATAGTTAGAACCGGTGACCTGCTTATCAATGATTTACCCGAAATGGTCGTTGAGATGGCCCAGTATTTAAACTATCAAATCGAAGCGATAGGGAAATTAAAACGGGAGACAAAGGATTTTCTCATTGAATTTACTGCCACGCTTATAAACACAGTAACGTTCGTGTTTAAAGTCAGCACAAATCCAGGATTTAACTACGCCGTCCGGCATCCACGCATCAAAGTTGATACATATAAGCTCCGTCATTATGGCCAGAGGCTAAAGAATATTAATAAACAGCTGGCGAATCTTGATCAAAGGCTTGATTCCTTATATACCAAAGGAGGTCTTCTTGATTTGCTGACGATCATGAGCGCGGATTTAATGACAGGTGAAAGTTGGAAACTTAAATGGGTTGTCTCGTATTTGGAAGAAACAGCCGACAATTTCGAAGCGGCTGAAAGCAAGCTCTTATGCGGTTATAAGGGGTGAGTCCATGAATAGAAGCGGGCAATTCGAGCTGGAATCAATCAAGCATGACCTTTCACGGATTATTGCTGAACTGGAAGAGATTGCTATAGGCATCGGCAGTGATTTTGAAGGTATTGGCAATGAGAAGTGTGCTTCAAGGGTTCTTAGGATCGCTGATCATTACCGGAATGTCAAAAGCAGGCTAAATAGTATTGATACGAGAAGAGTGGCAGATGAGTTTAAAAGGAATTTAAAAGGCGCGAATACGTAAAACTGGTGGTCGGAAGCAGGTCTTTTCACCATGCCGGAGCACGAGGAAAAGAAATGGAAGGAAGGGATAGCGATGGCGGATATTATAAAAGTTGATACCGCGCGTGTTTCTGCCGCTGCAACGGTTATTTCCAAATATAACAAGAAAATACGGGATGATTTTTCAAGAGTGGAATATTCTATAAAGGCACTTGATCGAGAGTGGGTTGGAAAAGCATCAACCGAAGCAGTCCGTTCCTTCCAAGAATTGAAAGATGAATATTGCGACGCTCGTTACGAAGTAATTAACAACTATGTGAAATTCCTTAAGGTGCAGATCGATGCGGGATATGAAATGGTCGAAAAGAACAATGAATATCTTGCCGACCTTTTTAAAAAGTAAAATAGATTCCCGAAAGGCGGGATTGAAATGAGCTATTTTATTAAAGTGAATCATGCCAGATTTGATGCTGCCGCGGAAGCGGTTGAGGCTTATGTGGATGACCTCAATAATACAATGGGTGCCGCAGGAAGGGAAGTAGCCTCGCTGACTGCCGACTGGCAGGGCAAGGACAGCGCCAAGTTCCTGGAGGAATGGCTGAAAGCAAGCGAGGCTAATTCAACTACAAAGAAGATGACTAAAGCTTTGGAACAGTATGCGAAATTCCTGAGGCTTGCAGCGAGTGAATACCGTGAAGCCCAGTCCAAAGCGGTCAATAAAGCGAATTTCCCATTTTAGGAGTCCGGGAGATTCATTGAGAAATTTTAAAATCGATATTAACATGCTTGTTTCGATTACGGCCTTCGGGATGGGAGAAGCGGCATGCTGATATAAATAAGCATTTTTGAAAGGAGAAAGGAAATGTCAAAAAGAATTCGCGTAACGCCACAGGAGATGGAGACAGCTTCGAAGAAGATGCAGGAGCTTTCCGAGACGTACACAGGGGTTTATACGCAGCTAATGCAGGCAGCGAGCACTATGGGGGAAGCATGGGAAGGTGCCGATAACCTTGCGTTTGTTGACCAGATCAATGGTTTCAATGATGATCTGAAAAGCATGGCGGATAAGCTGATGACAGCAAGCCGCGCATTGGAAACCCAGCGTGCCAACTATGCTACAAGGCAGGAAAGCAATATGGTTCAGGTAAGGAAGCTTTCAAACTAAACCAAATTGAAAAGGAGTGAATACCATGTCAGGAATTATTAAAGTTAATACGGCGCAGGTATCCGACATAGCGAACACGATTGAAAGGCTGAATACGCAGCTTGCTGAAGAATTGAGAACGAGCCAGGCGACAGTCAAGAATTTGACGAATACATGGGAAGGGGAAGCTGCCCAGGCAACTGTTTCTTCCTACGATGCATTCGCAGCAAAGTTCTTCCAAACTTACTATGACATTCTCGATAACTATGTGAAATTCCTTAGAGTCAACGTTGATCAGGGCTATTTTGAAACTGAAACAGCCAACGTCAATCTGGCTGATGCGTTTAAATAAGGCGGTCCTACATAAGGAGGGGGCATGCCGCTCCCTTCCCGTGGACCGGAACCCAATGCTAAAGACGATGGAATCGCCGTCGTCTTTAGCCTAATTTTGAAAACAACTCGTAAATGAGTGAATGATAGATGAACTTTAAAATGACAGTTTTATCTTGATATAAAAGACGGAGGGGAAATAGAATCCGAAAACGAAGCTCTCACAATGGGCAGCACTAAACAATGAACTGAGAAAACGAAGACAATGAAGGCTGTTTTTGCAAAAATACAACAAGAATGGCCGGTGTCTTTCATATACATTTTCAATCTTCGCCCATTAGGGGCGGAACGACTACCAGGATAAAGAGAGGGAATGAAAATGCTGGGAAAAATATTGAAAAAGGCGGGTGTCCTCATGATGGCATTCTCAATTTTAAGCTTGCTTGGCTGCAATAAAGTGAATGAGGCTGCGGCAAAAAAGGTCGAAGCAAAGCTGGAGGAAAAGTACGGTGAAAAATTCGAGGTTCAAGCGCTTGGAAACCGCTTTGGAACAAAGGAAAACGATACCGTTACAACTGTAGTGAAAGCGGAAAAATCCGATGTCCTTTTCGAAGCTGTAATGAATAAGGACGGAAAGCTTGAAAGGGAAAATTTCCTTGTAAGGAAATTGGGGACAGAAGCAGGCTATGTACTTGAGGAAAAACTGAGGCAAGAGGGAATCGAGTCGAAATCCAATTTGTTCGCCCTCGGCGGCAAGAAGATCGATGAAGAAACTTCTGAAATTCAATTAAACGAGTATATTGAAACCCATTCTCCCCTAAAGTTCGCTGGAATCATGGTACTTGAGGATAACGGGAATGCGACGCCAGAAAAAATCGCGAAAGTATTCAAAGACGCTTATGAGGAATTCGGGGAAACCACTTTGCAGACTGATGTTCTAATTGTTTCAAGTGAAGATTACGATGATGCCGTGAAAGTCTTTAATGAAAATGCCGATGTGAGCCAAGATTGGCTTGAAGACTTTGACATCAAGTCAAAGTTCTATATTTACCTGGATAAAGAGGGTAATGAATCGGACAACGAAGAGATTCTGAAGAATTTGTAGGGGAGGGAAGGAAGTGGCACATAATAAAGACCAAAGTTTAAAAATTGCGACGGATATCGCCTATGCCGATTTGGATGAAGTCATTAAAAAGATGAAGCCAAGTGAAAGATCCGAACCTACTCTTGAACAGATCTTCGCTGCCGCAGAAAAATATAATATGCAAGACAAAGTGAGCGGGTTGAAAGCGAGTATTGAAAACCAAAACAATCCCAGTCTTCAAAAGGAAGTCATGTCCTGGAAGATCGTTGATGTCCACAATAATAACAAGACAGACGGAAACGGGTTTTACGGCAGTGTCATTGATACAGGTGAAGGGCTGGTCGCATCCTTCCGGGGCAGTGAGCCAATTACGAATCCCCAACATGCCAAGCAGGATTGGAAGGATGCCGACATCGGACTCGTCAACTCGACGATGACCCAGCAGCAGGCGGAAGCGGAATTGTTTTTGGAGAAAATCAACAATTCCAATTATGTGGATCGGTACAACGATATTGCCTTTGTTGGCCACTCTTTAGGTGGGAATCTCGCCTTCCATGCGACGATTATGTCGACTGAGTATGAGAATATATACAGCCGCCTGCAGCAGGGCGCCAACTTTGACGGGCCAGGATTCTCGAATGAGTATATTGCCATGCATGCCGACAGGATTGCCATGGTTAATGACAAGATGAGCCATTATCAGTGGAGTGTCGTTGGGACCATCCTTGAAAGTCTTCCAGGAGTCGACAGGCAAACACTTAAATCCGAACTTGCTGAAAAGGGCCCACTTAAGTGGCTCGTCCACGAAATTGGTGGGAAGCATTCAACGGACACGCTAGTATTTGGGCCGGACGGCATGGCGCTAGCAGGCCAAAAGACAGAATATGAGCATATTATGGGCAAGTTTACAGAATTCATCGACAGAGTGCCGGCTCCGGTTGGAAATCTCCTAACGGATGTCTTGGGCGGCATTATCATTGTGGCAACGTGGGATAATCCGTGGGTAAAAGCGGCGATGGTTGCGGGTGTCGTGCTTCTAGTCGCGGCAGTGGGGCCAGGAGCAATAATCGCTTTTGCTGGAAAAGTTATTCTTGCGGTAGTCGGTATGGCAGCAATTGAAATGGGCCTGGAAACCCTGGGAGACATATGGGAGGCAGCTGTTAGTCTGGCAAAGGATGTCGGCAATGCTCTTTCCTGGACAGGAGACCAAATTTCAAAACTGGTCAATTTCATTGGTCAGGAAGTCGGAAAAGTCAACAACTGGCTCCGCAACCTGTTCGGGCTTGGACCTGCCGCAGTCGCAACGCCAGTCATCAAAGTGAATACTCACAGACTGCGCGAGTATGCGTCACGCCTTGAGAGTGTGAAATCAAGGCTTCGGCAACTGGATTCAGACATGAACTCCTTATATTGGAAAGCCGGCTTCCTCGATCTGCTGTCCGTCATCCGGGCGAACAACCTGCCGGGCAGTGGAAAAATGAACCGGTATATTCATTATTTAGAAGATACGGCAACGGCATTTGAAAGTGCCGAGCGGAATATTATGAGCAGTGTTTAGAAAGCCAGATTCAGAGTTTAAAATATGAAAGTGTTAGATATCGTTATAAGGTCATTTTTTTGCAAAATTGCTTTGCGATTCTAAGACAATCATTATTAGCGCCCTCGAGGCGGAGAAAATCCTTCGTTCGGTCACCAACAAGCGATCTTAGCGACCGTAACGTGAAAAAGTCTTTCGTCCGGTCGCCAACAAGCGATCTTAGCGACCGCAGCTTGAAAAAGTCTTTCGTTCGGTCGCCAACAAGTGTTCTTAGCGACCGCAGCTTGAAAAAGTCTTTCGTTCGGTCGCCAATAAGCGAACTTAGCGACCGTAACGTGAAAAAAGTTTTCGTTCGGTCGCCAATAGCGACTGTAGAAAGCAAAATCCTGAATTAAAAGGAGGTTCCCAACCATGGCAAGCCTTGGCGCAATGAAAAGTGAATTGCAAAGCATCATCAGTGAACTTGAGAGCATCGCCTCCGGTCTGCAAACCGAGTTTGAAGGAATCGGCAGCGAAGTGGCGGCACACCGGCTCCGCAGTGTGATCCAGCAATGCGAGAGCGCGCAGCGTGGATTGAATAGTGTGGATATTACGAACATCGCCCCTGAGTTTAAAAAAGACGCTCAGAAGGCATGATTTTTTTGCAAAGGGGATAGCGAAACATGGCTGACCATATTGAAGTGGAAGTGAAAGTTGTAACTTGGGCTGCGGACCGGATCGATAACATTAATAAAACAATCCGCGATGATTTTCAGGATGTGGAATCGGCTATCCGGAAGCTGAATGCGAACTGGGAAAGTCCGTCTTCCAATCCAGTAATCAATCAGTTTACCTCCATCCGTAATGCTTTCGTGGATGGGCGATTCACGGTAATGAGCAATTATACAAAGTTTATGCGGTCCCAGGTATCCGCGGGATATATGGATGCGGAAAGCAAGAACACGAAGCTGGCTGATGCGTTCAAATAGCCGAGCCGGAGGGGAGGAGGCATGAAGATGAGTTCTTTTATTAAAGTGAACTATAACGAGTTTGAAAGTTCGGCTGATGCCATCGAAACGTATATTAGCAGGCAGAAAGCAAATATGGAAAAGGCTGCGAGAGAAGTGAGCGTACTCGGCGGTTCCTGGAAGGGCAAGGACTTCGAGAGTTTTAAAACGAAGTGGAGTGAAATGGACGGCTCCGGGTCAACCGCGGATAACTTCGCGAAATCACTTGAATCGTACGCGAAGGTTCTGCGCCATGCGGCTAAGCAGTATAAGGAAGCCCAGAAGGTTGCAATTAATAGGGCGAATAGTTTGTAAAATGGCAATAGGCAGGGAGATTGGAAAATGGGAAAGACAACGATTGAACAAAAAGGCAGAGCGTTTATCATTGAGAAGAAGCTGACCTATCCGGAAGCTGTCAACGAACGGGAACTGAATGCGATTGCTGCCGGGCAGCTCGGGAATCTGCTTCCGGTCGTAAAGGAAAAGGGCAAGAAAGGGTCATCGATCAAATGTACCGTAAAGGAAATGATTACCCTGAAATCGTATTTTACGAGTCTTGTCAGCAAAAAAATGTTCCTTGACACGGTGTTCCGGATTACTTCCATTGTGAAGGAATGCGAACGGAAGTCGCTGAACACCAGCAACCTGATGCTCGATGCGGATTACATTTTCATTGAGCCGCGCATGAAGGAAGTCAAGTGTGTGTTTTTGCCGATGGTCAATAACAGCACCCCTTTTTCAGTCGGCGCCTTTTTCCGCGAGCTGCCGTTTGGAATTGTCTTTTCGAAGCATGAGGACCATTCCTACATGTCAACATATTTAAAATATTTCAAAACCACCTCACCATTTTCAATTAATAGTTTTGAGAAGATGGTCCTTGAGTTAATGGGGAAAAAGCAGGGGACGAAGACGCATTTCCCAACTGGCGATCCGGAAGCAAAGCAGGGCGACACGGGCGGCATCGCCGAAAAAGCGGTGAAGGCCAAGCCGGTTTCTGCTAATATCGCCTATAATCCGCTAAGCCAGGTGAGTCAGGCGGGGGAATCGGCGAGGTTTTGTACGCAATGTGGAACGGGATGTCCTGCAGGCGCGAATTTCTGTCCAAAATGCGGAACGGCACTAACTTCTGCCGGAACCGTTGCGGGTATGCCGGATATCGCCGGAATTGTCAATCAGCTTATAGGCCAGGCAGGAAATGGGTGCGGGCAAGTTGCCGGCGGGGCGGGGAATTCCGTTCAGACCCAGGACCGTATACAAGTGGAAGCTGGCGCGGGGCGGACGCAAATGTCCGGAAGCGCAGGATCGGACGGTATGGCGGCCATGGCCGGTAAGACAGGAGGGACGCCGGTTTTAGAGAAGGCCAATTCCCACCCTGGCAAAAATGGCACCCAAAACAGCAGCGAGACAACCGTACTCGGGGCAGAGCATTTTGGGGGGACGACAGTGCTGGGGTCTGACATGCAGGACGACTTGGTTTTCCCTTACTTAATTCGGGAGAAGAACCAGGAAAAAATCATTGTCGACAAGCCCGCTTACCGGATTGGCAAGGAACGCAGTTTTTGCGATTATTTCATTTCCGACAATAATGCCATCAGCCGTAGCCACGCGGATATTATCACACGGAACACCCGCTACTACATCATCGACCACAATTCAACGAACAAAACATATGTTGACGGACGCGCTATTCCGGTCAAACAAGAAGTTGAAATCTTTTCCGGGACAAAGCTCCGGCTTGCGAACGAAGAATTTTTGTTTTATTTGTAGGAGGTCTTGATGCGGCGGTGCGGAGGTTCCGGGCAAGTGTGCGGTGCCTAACTTCTATATAAGGAAGGTTTTGAAATGGACATATTGACGGTGGCTTATACCGACATTGGCATAAGGAAAGAGGCGAATGAGGACAGCCTCCTGGTCAAAATCGCCGACACGCCGCTAGGGAAGGTTGTACTCGCAATCATTGCCGACGGGATGGGCGGGCTTTCAAAAGGGGAGCTTGCGAGCGCGAGCGTCATTCGCGCCTTTTCCGACTGGTTTGACCTGGAGCTGCCGGAACAGCTGGCGGCCGGAAACTGGGATGACATCCAGTACCGGTGGGAGCGGATGATCAAAGAGCAGAATCATCGGATCGCCGAGTACGGAAGAAGCGAGCGGATCCAGCTCGGGACGACGCTGACGGCATTGCTTGTGATTGGAAATCAATTCAGGATGATCGCTCATGTCGGCGATTCAAGGGTTTACCGTATTAATGAAGGCATAGAAATCCTGACGGATGACCAGACGGTTGTCGGCAGGGACATCAAGCGCGGACTGTTGACACCCGAGCAGGCCAGGAAAGACCCGAGGCGGAATGTTCTTTTGCAATGCATAGGGGCTTCGAGGCTTGTCGAACCAGAATATATTTATGGTCAGGCGGTACCGGGTGAAGTGTACGTCCTCTGCTCGGACGGATTCCGCCATATGATCAGCGAGGAAGAAATCTACAGTGCCTTCCGTCCGGCGGAGCTCCTGGATGAAACAGTGATGGAGCAACGGGCGAGGGCGATGGTTGAACTTAATAAACAAAGGCAGGAAACGGATAATATCTCAGTTTTGCTCGTGAAATTTCTGTAAGGATGGGGAACGCGTTTGGCAGTCATCGGCTCTGTTTTAGAAGGTAAATACGAAATACTTAAATTGATCGGGCAGGGCGGGATGTCAAAGGTTTACCTCGCGATGGACAAACGCCTGAATAAGCAGTGGGCTGTGAAGGAGATTGAAAAGCGGGCCAAGGACCGCAACAATGAAGTCATCATCCAGAGCGCCATTGCAGAGGCAAACATGATTAAGCGGCTTGATCATCCGGCACTGCCGCGGATTGTCGATATCATCAATGAACGGGACAAGATTTTCGTCATCATGGATTATATCGAGGGTGAGCCGCTCGACAAGATTCTTGATGAATACGGCGCCCAGCCGCAGGAACTTGTGATTGAATGGGCCAAGCAATTGTGCGAGGTCTTTGATTATTTACATACGAGAAATCCCTCTATCATCTACAGGGACATGAAGCCGGCGAACGTCATGCTCAAGCCGGACGGGAACCTGAAGCTGATTGATTTCGGAATTGCGAGGGAGTACAAGGAGCAGAACCTCTCCGATACGGTGAGTCTCGGGACGAAGGGTTATGCGGCGCCAGAGCAATTCGGCGGGAAGGGGCAGACCGACCCGCGCACGGATGTGTACTGCCTCGGCGTCACGCTGTACCATCTCGTGACCGGCCATAATCCATGCGAGCCGCCCTATGAACTTTATCCAATCCGGTATTGGAATCCGCAGCTATCTGGAGGGCTCGAACGGATTATCGAAAAATGCACCCAGCTCAATCCGGAGGACCGCTACCAATCGTGCGCGGAGCTTCTTTATGCGCTGAGCCATTACGAGGAGTACGATGATGTTTACCGGGAGAAGCAGAAGAAAAAGCTGCGTAACTTCTCAGTTTTGGCAGGAGCGTCGGTTGTCTTTTTACTGACGGGGATTTTCGGTCAGGTAATGGCGACCCAGACGAACAACGCCGACTACAATCGGACGCTGCAAATGGCAACGAAGGCTTCCTCCTATTCTGCAAAAGTGGATGCCTATTTGCAGGCGATTGACATCAAGCCGACAGAAAACAAGGCATATGTCGGGCTCATTAATACGTTTAAAGATGATGCCGCCTTTACGGTCGAGGAAGAAGAACAGTTCAAGAAGAAAATTAATCCGAACCTGATTAAATTCAGGGAGAATCCGGAATATGCCGACCTTGCTTTCGAGGTGGGCAAGGCCTACTGGTATTATTACGATTATGGCAAAAGTGAAGCCGCCGACAATCAGGTGACGCGGATGAAAAGCGCAATTGAATGGTTTGAGGATGCCGTCCAATACGGTTCCCCTGAAAAGGATTACTACGAAATGGCGACCATCTACCGCGACATCGGGAAATTCAATCAGGACATCCTGCTTCAAATTGAAGAAGCAGCCGACAAGGGCAAATACAAGCCTTACTGGGAAAATATTAAAAAGTTGATTGAAATGGTTGATAAAAAGCCAAACGAAAGCGAGATTGTCAAACTCGAACTCTATCGTTTGACGATGTTCTCCATCGAAACATACGCGAGGAAACTGAAATTGGATGGTGTTGCTGAAAGTGACATCCGTGCCGTTTTCAACGCGGTCAAGTCGGCCACAAAGGATGTCGAAGTCACCGCCGAGAAGACCGAGCAAATCAAAGACAGCATCATTAACCGCTTCGATGTGACCGAGAAGGCGATCGAGAATGCGTATAGGGAGTAGAGGACCAGAAGTTTAGATTGGGAACCAGTTTCGGCAATGCGGGAAGTGAAATCAATTTTCCGATTGGTACAACAGCTGAGCGATTAATACAATAAGTGCTGGAACGAAGTTTAAGTACTCCGATTAGGGCCGGGGATCGTGAAACAGATGCTGGTCAAATATGTGAAAGGGGGAAACCGGATGGAGGCATCCACATGGACGATTGTTTCCATTGTCAGTTATTCCCTGGCAGGATTGCTGTTTATTTTTGCTATTATCATGTTTTTTAAATTGAATATCCCTGCCATCATCGGCGATTTGACTGGCAAGACCGCCGCAAGACAAATCAGGGAAATCCGAGAGCAAAACGCCAATACCGGCAAAAAGAGTTTCCACCCCGATCCCTTCAACCTGGAACGGGGCTTGCTGACTGAACCTGTCAAGTCGCGTTCACGGGGACTAGCCAGAATCAGCGCAAGGCTCAGCGGACGGTTGAGCGGGGAAATGAATGGGCGGACATTCGGCCGTGGTAGCGGAAGTGAAGGGCAGATTTTCGGAGCAGGTGGGCAAACCGTCGGCAATGATGGGCAAGCGGTAGCGCAAATCGGTGGGTCAGGCAGTCAGAGGGCCGGGCAAACTGTCGGCCGGACAGCGGTTCCGCTGCCATTTGGCAGCAGGGGGGATACAGTCGGCGACGCCCGCGCTGTTGTCGCCGAAAGCTTGCCGACAGAAGTACTCGCCGACCAAGAACCGGTTTTATATGGACATGAAGGAACAATGGTCCTATCCGCAGCTACTGACGGAACGTTCTCCGGGCAGGCGGGCAGGGTGGACAAGCTTTCAGGAACCGAGACTCCTGGCGCTGGAACAGTAGTTCTTTTTGCAGAAGCAGAAGAATTGCCGTCCTTATCTGAGACAGAAGATCTGTTTAGAGAAGCAGTGACTACATCTGGAGAGACGGGTATCCGCTTGGAAAAGGGCGAAGGGCCAATTCCGGATAAAGTGCCAATTACTCCGGATATCGCCACAATTATTTCGGATAAAGTCACAATTAGTCCGGATAAAGACACAATTTTTACGGATACCGACATAAATTTTACGGATAAACCATCTGCATCCTCGAATGTGGAGACGATTACCGGTGAGACGGAGGTTCTAGCGTGTGAAACGGAAGTCCTTTCACCTGATACAGAGGTTCTCTTATCTGAAACAGAGATTTTAACTCCAGAATTAAAACCTTCCTCACGTGAAACAGAAAACCTTATACCAGAAACTGAACCTCTTTCTTCTGAAACAGAGATTTTATCAATTGATAGAGAACCAGGATTTACAGGAACCGAGGTACTATCATCAGGAACAGAGCTCCTGTCTCCAAATCTGGAAGACGACAATGAATCAGGAGCAACGACTGTGCTGGGCGAAGCGCCCGGCGAGGAGAACAACATTTCCGTCGTTCCCCTAGACTTTAAAATCGTAAAAAATGTTGTCATTACTCATACAAATGAAACGCTTTAATTTGAATTGCATGTGCAAGGGGGATTGGAAATGCGATTGAGCAGGAAGGAAACATATGCAAGGCTGAAGAAGCAGTCGAGGTTTACTCGGGTGCTGGCGGGGATGCTAGCCGTTTTGATGGTTATCTATAACCTGTCTTATAGCGGCGTGATTTGGCCTGTGCTTGCCCAGGGGGAAACCGGGGCAGGAAATGATGTATTTACACTCACGGTTTTGAATGCGGGCCAGCCTGTTACAAATGAACCTGTTACCATACAAAACGCAAATGATAATACAATGGTATTTACAAAGGCTACTAATAGCGATGGTATTGCATCTTTTCCAGAATTGACTGCTGCTAGTTTTGGAGATAACACTTCTTTTGAATTCCAAGTTCTAGACAAAAAATTTACCCAAGTATTAATGCCCGGTACTGTTAAGCAGCTTGTATATGATATTTCCACAGGAAAGGTAACAGAAAACGCGGCTGAACCGCCAAAAGAAACCGATCCTAATCCGGAACCGGAATTGCCTAAGACATATGAGGTCTCTGTCGAAATGAGTGGCAAGGGTAAGGTAATGCTAAATGACAAAGAATATAAGAATGCTGTATCTATTGAGGAAGGTAACTCAGTAAAGATTGATATTAAGCCAGATCCGAATTATGTAATTAAATCTATCATTATCGATGAAAAAGAAGAAAAGATAACAAAAGATGATAGCTTTACGAAAACGGTGGAGGTAACTGGTCCGATAACGATCAAGGTGAATTTTGCGTTAAAAACGTACAAGATCACCTTCATCGGCAAAGGCAATGGGGAAATGTGGAATAGTTCCAACGAAGTGATTTCTTCTAAGGGCGGAGAGGTACTTGTTCAGCATGGTGAGAATAGCTTCTTCACTTTCGCCCCTACTGAGGGTCATCATGTTGAGCAGTTGAAGATAGACGGAGAAATTGAAGATCATAATAAAGTACCAAAAGAAGGGGATCGTTTTAAGTATACATTTACCTCTGTTACTAAAGACCGTAATGTTGAAATCACCTTCTCCATAAACAAGTACACCATTGAGACAAAGGTTAACGGCGGCAATGGAAAGATTGAAGTTGATAGAGATATTGTCTACCATGGCGAGAATGTTTTATTAAAAATTACTCCAGAAAACATATCTTACAGGCTTGCCGAGTTGACAGTGAATGGCGCTCCAATCGATCTCAACAATTTAGAGGAAAATGAGGAAGAAGGTTATTATACGTATTCGGTAAAGAATATTACACAGGATACAAACATTTCTGGAAAGTTTGAGGAGGTTGTAAAGGAAGAGGGAACCTGGAGTCAGTTTATAGAAATTACACCAGTCAAAGGTTCTCTAGCGAAACCTGTTGCTGATACAGGTGGAAACCTCCGAATTTATTCCAACGATGCAGTTGTCAAAATTACTCCTAAGGAACCTTACAGTAAAATTGACATTTTTTACGAAAATAGATGGTATAAAATTTGGAAAGACGAGGTGCTCATAGAAAAACCAACCGCCATTGAAAGGGTGGTTGTAAAAGAGAAGGGGTTCAAATTTCCAAAGGAAATTAAGTTTCCTAAGCTATTGCTTGTTTTTGATAAATTGGCTCCCGTATTAGAAGTGAAAAAAATTGAAGGACCGAATGCAACTACTATTGATGGAACCGTCTGGTACAGCGGCCCTGTCACCATTTCAGGCAAAGTAACCAACCCTATAGAAGATTTCGATGGGGTTAAGTATTCAACTGAAATCGAAAAGGTCTATTTGACAAGGGATAAAGATGGGAAGGGATATGAGGCGACATTTGACGCAGCCACGGGCAATTATTCCTTCACAACTGAAGACCTAGATTACCAAGGAACATATAAAGTCTGGGCAAAGGACAAGGCAGGCAATGTTTCTGAAGTGAAAGAAGTCCCTGTCTACATCGACAAGACAAAGCCAACCCTTGCCGATGGCAAAACGGCGGTGACGTTCGTACAAGAAAATGAAAGCTTTTTTGCAAAGGCGATCAATTTCCTTTCGTTCGGAACGTTTTTCAATAAGGATATTGAGATTACGGTAAAGGTTAAGGATGAAGCATCTGGCATTAAGGATATTGTCCTTAAGACAGATAAAGAAAAGGTGGTTCCGGAGCTTGTCGCGGGAAGCTTTAAGAAGGACGGCCTGACCGCCGAGGCGAAATTTATCTTGAAAAGCAACAAGTTCGAAGGTACCTTCACGGTTGACGTAACTGATAATGTGAAGAACGCGAATAGTATCCTGGTTACAAAGGATAATTCAAATATCGATGCAGATAACAATGGCATCACGATGGTTGAGCAAACCGCTCCTATTGCCAAAATTAACGTCAAACCAAAAAACAACGTTTCCACGAATGGCGGTAACCAGTATAACGGCGATGTGGCGTTCGAAATTTCTGCTGAGGATGCGGATTCTGGTGTCAATACGGTTGTTGTTGAAGTGAACGGCAAGAAGTTCGAGCATGATTATTCACAAAAGAAAGAAATGCAAAAAGGCCCGCTGACGTATGAGATCGACACGAGCGATCCAAACATCAAAATCAATGAGGATGGATCCTACCATGTATCGGTTTATGTGATCGATAACGCGGGTAACACTGCGAAGCTTGAGAAAACAACATACAGAGACCTTTCAGCACCGAGGATTCTGGACTATGTTTTCGCGGTTGACAACGGAAAAGGTAAGTACGAAAAAGTCGGCGAAACGGCTGATGTGAAGAGCACGGTGGAACTGACTGAATACGGATTCTACTTCAAGCTTCCGACACGGGTGACTGTAAAGGCGGAAGACCCGAAGGTTCCGTATGAATATACAAGCAAGGTCAAGTCGATGGCCGTTTACTTGAAGGATTATGACAACGGCAAGCTTTACGCAGTCCAGGCTGGTGGTAAACTGAAGGATATTACTGCGAAGGATATCGACTCGATCACACCTGTTGTGACTTCGGATGAGCTGACGTTCAATGTCCCGGCCGCTTTCAAAGGGCAGATCTTTGCAAAAGCGACCGACAATGTTAACAATACAGGGGCTTTTGAAACACCGGATGGCACCGTGGTTGAAAATGAAAAGCAGCATTTGAAGGAAAAACATATCATTTTTGAAAAAGGCGAAGCTCGCTTTAAGGACCAGAACAATCGTGACCTATATTTGCAAAATGTGGATATCAAGCTGTCGGTTAAGGATACGTATTCCGGACTTGCCGAAATCGAGTGGTCTGTTGTAGCCCCGAATGATAAGGGCAATAACCAAGGCGGCAAAATCAAAATCAATAATGACAAAACGTACGCGCCTGGCAGTGATGCGGCAGGCTGGAAGCAGACAAGGACCGAGAAGAACCTTGTGCTCGAGATGGTGAAAATGCTCAGCGTCAAGAATAACAGCAACGATATTATCGTGAAGGTTAAGATGACCGATCGGGCAGGAAACTCGTCCGAGGAAAAACTCGAGTTCAGCATCGATAAGACGGCTCCGGATATTCAAGTATCATTTGACAATAACAATCCGGACCGTGAGTATAAGGATTATTACAATGCCGACCGGACCGCGACGATTGTCATCACTGAGCGGAATTTCAATAAGGATGACGTCGACTACTTAATTACAAATAAAGACGGATCGGTGCCGGCGCTTTCCGGCTGGACGACAAGGACAAACGCGGCTGATCCTGACAAAACGACCCATACGGCGACAATCAGATTCGCGGCAGACGGCGATTATACGTTTGACATCAAGTATAAGGACCGCGCCGGCAACCAGGCGGCACCTGTCGCGCAAAGCAAGTTTACGATCGATAAAACGAATCCGGTTGTAAATGTTTCATACAGCAATAACAGCAATGCGAATGGCCATTTCTACAATGCCAAGAGGACTGCGACGATTTCGATAGCGGAGCACAATTTCGACCCGGGCCGGATCCGCATCGCAGGTAAGGCAACCCATGCCGGCAAAAATATCGCCTTCCCGGCACTCAGCGGCTGGACTTCAAGAGGCGACGTGCACACGGCAACGATTTCTTATGCCGCGGATGGCGAATACAGCTTTGACATTGATTTCATTGACAAAGCCGGCAACGCGATGGCCGATTATAAGGCGGAGCAGTTCATTGTCGACTTGACGCCACCAGCGCTTGAAATTACCGGCGTGAAGGACAAGTCTGCGAACAAAGGCGATCTCGCGCCTGTCATTTCGTTTTCCGATATAAACTTCAACCGGAACGCTGTGTCCATTAAGCTGACTGGCGCAAACCGGAAGGCGGTCGCTCTTGACGGCAAATATACAAACACACCAAACGGGCAGGTCTTCACATTCAATAATTTTGCAAAAGTGAAGGAAAATGATGACCTGTATACCCTGACAGCAACAATCGTTGATTTTGCAGGCAATGAATCCACGCAGACGGTCCGCTTCTCGGTGAACAGATTCGGTTCTGTCTATGCGTTTGATGAGTCGCTTCAGGAAATCGGCGGCAAATATGTGAAAGAAGAACGGGATGTCATTTTGACAGAAACGAACGTCGACAGCCTGAAGAAGGACACGATCAAGGTGAAGTTGACGAAGAACGGCACGCCGGCCGACCTTGTGGAAGGAACTGATTACACAGTTGCTGAAACTGGCGGCGAAGGCGAGTGGAGCCAATACAAGTATGTCATTGGCAAAGCGCTGTTTGCTTCGGATGGAAGATACACTGTGACGCTTTATTCCGAAGATGCGGCGGGAAACATTAATGAAAACATTGATGAAACGAAAAAGGCTGAAATTTCGTTCGGTGTGGACAAAACGGCTCCGGTGATTGTGCCGATTGATATTGAGGACAACAAGCAGTATGCGGTCGATACGAAGCCGGTCACGATTTCGATCAAGGACAACCTAGTCCTCGACAAGGCTGCCATCTATTTGAATGGCAAGGAAGTCGAGTATAAGGAGAATGGCGAGAATTACTCATTCGAAATCCCGAGCTCGAACAATAAACAAAAGGTACGGATTGTCGCTTCTGATGCGGCGGGGAACGAGTTCAGCAGGGAAGTGACCGATCTTCTCATCACGACCAATCCTATCATCCGCTGGTACAACGACACGAAACTTTTCGTCGGCTCGCTGAGCGGGCTTGGCGTTGTCTCAATCGCGCTGGCTGGCTGGCTTCTCCATAAGAGAAGGAGCAAGGCCGCTGGAGGAAATGCGTTTGAAGATAAGGTGAGCTGATAAAGGGGCCCTTTACGGTGAAGGTTGCTTTCTGGTCCAAGGCTTTGGCTGGCAGTTAAAATATGTCTTGCCTGCCAGCCAGCTGGCAAAATGTCATGCCGCCATGAACTGCTTATTAGAATTTTCCCCTGGACCTCGGTTCGGCAAGAATTGGCAGAGGGTCCAGGGGTTTTTCTAAGGGATTATCTTGGCCGAACCCCATTTTAAAAATATTATGAACAAATCGAGTGATTTTCATTAAACAAAATTAGGAGGAAACCACATGAACTGGGAAGACCCATTATGGCCGCTCATCCTGGCAGCGGCAAGCCTGGTCCTTAATCTCATCATACTCATACTGGTCATGGTGTTAATGAAAAGGACCCGCGGCCTCAAACAAGAAACCAGCCAGCCGGCCAGGACAGCCGGCAAAACCGACAAACCTATCGAATCGGGCATCATCTTCTGCCGCAACTGCGGCTCCCAATACGACTCCGCCAAAAGCGCATGCCCGCGCTGCCAGCCGGCACAATGAGGAAGGGGACGGTTCCGCTGCTTCATTCGGACCCGAATGAGACGCTGGAACCGTCCCCGTGCTTCACTTATTTACAAAGTAGTCCATGACGCGTTCGTCTTCGAGCATTTCGTTGGTTTCGATGAAGCCTATGTGTTTGTAAAAGGCGATGGCGGCGGTGTTTTCCTGGACGACGGAAAGCCTGACTCGTTCACAAGCGGGATGCTGTTCGATAATCATTTCGATGATTTTCAGCATAGCGCTTTTGCCATAGCCTTTGCCCTGGAATTGCTCTCCAATCATAAACCGGGGCACCCAGTGCCGATCATAATCCTCGTTGTCTGGAATATATTCAACGGCTGCCAGCCCGACGACTGTATCGCCCGCGCAAATAGCGTAGGGGGTAAACGGTTGGATCCACATAGGCCCAAGCAATCGTAGCCAAATTCCTCGCCACAAACTGCTTCTGATCCTCAGCCACCTCCAGCTTCGCGCAATCCCGGATATTCTCCTGTGTCACTGCCTTAATCTCAATCAACTCTTCCATTCCCATCAAACCCCCATTAGTCAAAAAAAACACACTTACATATCATTCGTCGAAAAGAAGAAAAACCCTTTTAATGAAGCGCTGGAACCGTCCTTTTCCTTCCTGGATTATACATATCTGAAAATTTTAACTTGATAGACTATTAGTGGAAAAATAATATTTGAATAGATTTTAAGCGTTTTCATTGTTGTTTTAAATGGTTTTGCTAACATTAACTAAAAATATAACCATATTATTCGTATTGACGAAGTTTGAATAGTTGAATAATATAGGAAAGTATTGAATGTTTATACTCCACTTAAAAAAGGGAGGACCTAGTCATGTTATTTGAAGAACATTATGAAGAAATCGCAGCATTATCAAAACAAATTTTCCACAGCCCTGAACTCGGATACAAGGAATTCAAAACGAAAGCAACTGTGATTGAATTTTTGAAAAAAATCAACCTGGCCATCGAGTTGGACGAGTTCAGCACAACCGGCTTTAAAACAGCCCTCGGTACCGGTAAAGACTTGAACATCGCATTCATCGCCGAACTGGATGCTGTTTACGCGCCGAGCCATAAATGGTCCGACCCTGAAACTGGCGCCGCCCATAACTGCGGCCATTATACACAAATAGGAATTGCGCTCGCAATTTACAGCTGGCTGTACAAATCGGAAGCATATAAAAACTTCGATTACGACCTAACTTTCGTGTTCGTGCCAGCCGAGGAATATCTTGACCTTACCTACCGGTCCAAGCTGCTCGCCGAGAATAAAATCAGCTATTATGGCGGCAAGCCTGAAGCGATGAAACTAGGTGTCTTTGACGGGATCGACCTTGGCATCTGCGTCCATGCGATGGGTGGCGAGTTCCCCGAGCGCACGATTGAAGTCAACTGCGACCTGGCCGGTTTCCTGTACAAAAAATATACGTTTAAAGGAAAAGCGAGCCATGCAGGGTTTGACCCGTTTTCCGGCAAAAATGCCTATAACATGTCGACGCTTTTCAATGTCGCATTGGGCCTTAGCCGCCAGCAGTTGAATGAAAAGGAAATGGTGCGCATCAACCCGATTGTCATGGAAACCGATATGTCCACCAATGTCATCCCCAACCAGATAACCGTGGGCAGCGACATCAGGACGCAATCGATTGAATATATGAAAGAAGTTGTCACGCGGATGGATGACGCTGCGCTTGGAAGCGCCCAGGCATTGCAGGGTGAAGTCGCAATTGAAACCCAAATGGGCTATCTCCCATTTGTCCAAGACCGCTACCTGAATGAGTTTGTCATTACTGCTTTTGAAAAGAATAACGAAATTACCGCGATCAGGAACAATACTCCAATCAGCGCGGCTGGTGACATCGGCGATCTGTCCTATCTGTTTCCGTGCATCCAGGTCGGCTACAGCGGATTTACCGGTACGATTCACGGCGATGACTTCATCGATATCGACCCAAAGTTTATCTATGAAGTTTTCCCGAGATTCATGGCCGAGGTCTTGCAAGAGATGAACGGCAAAATCGACCGGACGAAACTCTATAAACGCACCTACGAAGAGTACGAGAAGCTGCTTTCGTCCATTCTAGACTAGGAAGAAAGGCCGCTGCGGGATCAGTCGGCATGGCTTGTAGCCAGTCCTGGCCAGCGCGGTGAATCTGTTTAATGAAAGGCTCAGTTAAAGATGAATGTTGATTATCAATGAAGTTGATTGGAACGGAGGGGACTGACTCCTGCGGGATGCAGCGGCACGTGGAGACCCCACAGGCGTCTTAGACGCCGAGGAGGCTCCACGGTCCGCCCCGCGGAAAGCATGTCCCCGGAGTGGAAATCAACAATCAAGGATAACAAAGCCTAATGAAAAAGACCGACTATCGAGAAAGAGGCTGACTATGAAATCGAAATTCATTTATTTATTAGTATTTGTTCTGCTTGTCATTACAGCATCGGAAATGATCGGCTTCCAGTCGATAGCCGTTGGAAATATTAAAATCGGCCTGTTGCCGCTCGTGTTCGCCATCTTGATAACAATGTTGCTCGGCCTTCCTTTTTTAAGGAAAGGGGTTTTACAAAAGGTATATAGCCCTGAGAACGTGAAATTTGCAAGTAAAAATCTCATCTTTATTATGCTGCCGCTAATGGCCAGGTACGGAGCGGACGTCGCGCCGCATCTGCAGGAAATCCTGAAGCTCGGCTGGATTTTCCTTTTCCAGGAGCTCGGCAACCTCGGCACCGTTGTATTAGGGCTGCCAGTTGCGTTGTTCCTTGGTCTGAGGCGTGAAGCGATTGGCTCGACCCTCGGCCTTGGCCGTGAAGGGGAACTCGCTTATATTACCGAAAAATACACCTTGGATTCGCCTGAAGGCCGTGGCGTCCTGTCGCTTTACATCATTGGCACGCTTTTTGGAGCGATTTTCTTCAGTATCATTGCGCCAGTCATGCTTGACCTTGGATTCCGGGTCGAGGCACTTGCCATCGCATCAGGGATGGGCTCCGCGAGCATGATGACTGCTTCGTCCTCCAGCCTTGTTGCGCGGATTCCGGACATGCAGAGCACGATACTGGCTTATGCTTCGGCCAGCCAGCTTCTGACCAGCTTCCTCGGAACGTTCACAATGGTCTTCCTTGCTGTCCCTTTGCAGCGCTTCGTGTACCGTTTATTTGTTAGGAGTGAAAATTAATGGCCTCAGGCATGAATAAATACGTAAAATTCGGGTTGATCCTGTTGCTGAGCATCGGTCTCATCCTGTTCACCCAGCAAATCAAGCTCATTAAAAATCCGGAGTCCACGCCGATTTCGATCATGACCATCTACGGTTTGATTACCCTGTGGGGGTTTTCTTTCATCGGCATTCTCATATCCGATTTGGTCAAAAAGGTTCCCGCCCGCTTCGTTCAGGATTTCCCTGTCCTCGGCTGGGTGGCGATTATTTCACTGATTTTCTGCTCCGCCTCCGACTGGTTCATCCAAGCCATCGGAGCGGTAGACTTCCTGTCGATTACCACACCGATCCTGACTTTTGCAGGCATTTCCGTCGCCGACCAGCTCGTCGATCTACGGAAAACCTCCTGGAAAGTCGCCATTGTCGCCGTCTTCGTCTTCATGGGCACGTACATCGGCAGCGCCCTGCTCGCCCAGTTTGGATTGTTTGTGGCAGGCAACTAAATATCTGCTTTCAAAAACCCGCAAAGCGATCCAATTGCTTGCGGGTTTTTATTTCATCCAAGTAAGAAACAGGAGAAAGGTTTACAAACAAAAGGAAGCAGGCAATCCTGCTTCCTTTGCTTTTTTCCACGTCTGTTATTGCCCGCCATAGCTGATCAAATTCGTAAAGATTCGGTACCCGCCTGGAACCTGTCCCTGGATTTGGCGGTAGAAGACGAGATTTGTATAAAGGTATGTGCCCTTGCCATACTTGGCCATGAGAATGCCGCCGGTGAACGGTTCCTCGCCAGGGTCGGCCATGCTGACAAAGGTTTCATACTCTGGCGCCCAGACACTTGGATAGTACAATCCGCGTTCTTGGACCCAGCCAGACCAGTCGCTGTCGTCAATTTTGTTTGGATAGTTGAACAGAGGCGATTCAGGCTGCAGCACGGTTACTTTGGCGTTTTCATCCGTGACCCTCCATTTGATGGACGGGCTGCCGATCGTCAGTGGATAAGGCGCAGTCGTGTCCTTGTTCCAACCGTCTTCCGGTTTATGGTACTGGACTACGAGGTGCCCGCCATTGGCGACGTATTCTTTCAAACGCGCATTGTTCGCCTTCAAGTCCGGGCGGGACAGATAGGCGCGGATGCCAGTGACAATCGTATCGTACTGGCTTAAATCGGCGGATGCCAGGTCGGCTTCCGTCAGCTTGGTGATGTCCAAGCCTGCGTTGACGAGGTAATCGGCCACCATATCAAAGCCGCTGTCGATATAGCCAATTTTCAAATCCGGGTTTGTCAGGAGCTCGAACGCGACACCGTTCACCTTGGCCGGATATTGATAATAGAATGTGCCGATATGGCTGTAGCTGATTTCCTGTATCGTAGAGTCAACTGTCCTGCCATTCACGACCGCAGTCGCATCCACTTCAAATCGGCCTTCCTTCACATCTGCTGGAGGAACGAGTTTGAAGCTGACCTCTTTTTCCTCAAGCTTTTTTGCAAAATTTATGTCAGTTGAAGCCGGCGTTACACCCCAGCCTGCCGGGACGTTCAGCTTGACGTTCGCACTAGTGCTTCCTTCATGATAATTCTTCACTTTGACGGTAACCGGGATTTCGTCCTGGACATTCGCTGTGTTCACGACAATATCCTCCGGTGACAAAGTCAGGGCCACATCTGGAAGCACCGCGATAGTTCCATCCAGTTCTTTTACCTGGACCGTTTTCGCGCCGGACGCCTCGAAGCTTACTGATGCCCGGATCGCTGTCTCATCATAAGGATGATAATACTCTGCATCTTCCGGGACAGTGACGGTGAACGTCAGAGTAGCGTTACTGCCGGAACCAAGACTGCCCGCTGAACGGTTCCCGGAAACCTCCCAGCCGTCAGGGACGAGCAATTCAACCTTGGCGTTATGCAGATTCTGGACACCGTTGTTTTTTAGCTCTACGGTGACTGTTGTAGTCTGTCCTTTAGTCAAAATGGTATCTTCAGATTTTGCGTCAACAGTAAGGCCGGACGCTTCAAAGCTAGCTTCACGCAGCTGCTCCTTTTTCAAAGCCAGCTTGTGGAGAAGGTCATTTTTCAGTGCCGCCTCAAGCTTGGAGCTTTTCGTTTTTGCCACCAGCCGTTTAACATCCTTGAGGGCCTTCTGGCTTTTCACGAATACAATTTTCCTGTTCGGATAGGCTTCGATAATCGCATCGAGGTCTGCCTGGAGCTTCGTGTATTGGACTTTCAGGTCGTTAGCGTTTTTAGGCAAAACTTGTGCCCATTCCTTGAAATTATACGGTATTCCTGCGAACAGGCCGTTGTCGCTATTTGTCTCGACCGCTGAATGTACGAGTTGAAGATGTGTCTGCCTCGGTGCGACTGGAATATCATTTCCCATGCCCTGGCTTTTGTGCAGATAACGCGATTGCTCGCCAAGCTGCGGATAGGACATACCGTAAATTGGGTCATACATTCCGATTTCGATTGAGGTTGTTGCCGCATCCTTTGAGACTGGTAGATAGAATTTTTTCACTTGCCAGACAGACAGGCCATCCTTTAACTGCTCAGGATAGACGGAAGGATCGGCTGCGTCCTTGAACGCCCTTTCACTAAGGATCGTCATTGTTCGGTGGTGGCCGTGCTGGGTATCGACGTTCAGGAAGGATGGCATGACAATGTCAGGCTGGTATGTCCGGATAAAACGGATCAAGCGCTCATATGTCACGTTTTCTCCCCATTTTTCCAGCGTTTCTTCTGGGCTCTTAGAGAAACCAAAATCATAAATGGCATCGGATGTCGTTTCGCTAAGATGATAGGCCTTTACGCCCGTAATCTTCGCGGCTTCGATCATTTCCCTTGAACGGATGATGCCGAGGGCGTTGCCAAGTTCGGGGCCGATTTCATTTTGCCCGCCCTCGCCGCGGTTCGCAATCAGGCTAGACGTTTTCACGCCCAGGCCCCTTGACAGATAGGCGAGGAAATCGCTTCGCTCATCATCCGGATGGGCGCCTGTGTTCAGGAATGTGACGGTTGTACCGAGTGGTTTAACAACATTCCATAATGCGGCATCATGTTCCTCGGCTTTAGCGGCACCTCCTGAAAATGGCAATAGTGAGAGTACAAGAAGAAGGGACAGCAATGCGCTCCAAAGTTTTCTCAAGTTTTGTAACCCCTTTCATTTTTATGTATGTCCAGTTCACCGGGAATGATATTCCTCCCAGACTGCCTTTGATGTTAGTTAAAATAGCTAACTAACTCAGCGGAACTGTCTCCTAAGAAATAGCACATCAGATTTCAGAAGTAAATGTTTCAATATTGGGAAAATTATAAATTAGGAGTTTAGACCTAGTTAAACAAAGAACAGTAAATTCAGAATTAAAAATCTTGTAAACGATTACATAATAAGTTATAGTTTGGTTAATTAGTAGATTTTACTAACCAACCTATAAGGCCGTGATGTGATGAGCTCAACCAAAATGACTGTAAAAGAGAAAAACAAAAAGAAAGTATTGAATTGCATCCGAGAGTATTCGCCGATTTCACGGGCTGAGATTGCCGTAAAAGCGCGGATTAGCAAACCGACCGTCTCGATGCTCGTTGATGAACTGATCCAAGGGAAGCTTGTTTTTGAAAAAGGAATCGGTGAATCATCCTCCCAGGGCGGAAGAAGGCCAATTCAGCTTTATTTCAACGAAAAAGCGTTCTTTATTGTCGGAACCGATATCGGCGGCACGAAAGTCAAAACGATTATTTGCGACCTTGGCGGCAATATCGTCGCCTCAAGCAGTTTTAAAACCGGGCAATTCTTGCAATCGGGTTTGCTGAAGCAGGTTGCGAAGGAAATTGAATCCCTTGTTCAAAAACACAACATCGACCGCAGTAAAATACTTGGCATGGGGGCCGGAGTACCCGGCATTACCGACACAGGCAAGGGTATTGTCATCGAGGCGCCGAGCCTGAACTGGGTCCGTTATCCATTTATTCAAGAGGCAAAGCAACTCTTTCCGTTCCCCGTGTATGTAGACAATGATGTCAATGTGGCGGCGCTCGGGGAGCAATGGCTCGGCAATGCGAAGAACAAACGGAATGTTTTGTTTATTGCCGTCGGGACAGGGATTGGCAGCGGGATTATCATCCATAACAAGCTTTACCGAGGTTCCTCTTATGCCGCGGGTGAGCTTGGCTATATGGTTACTGATAAGAATGAGATGAAAGGTGATTTCACGCCGGTTTTCCATCGGTATGGCTACCTGGAAAGCGTGGCGGGAGGGAAGGCGATTGGCGCGCGATTGACGAAGGCGGTGCTTAAGCAGCCCAAACATTCCCTCTATGAAGAGGCGAAGGCGGGCGAGCTGTCCGGCGAAATGGCGTTCAAACTTGCGAAATCCGGCGACGAAACGGCCCTGGCTGTTCTGGATGAGGCGATCGAGCACCTTGCTTACGGAATTATCAACGCCGCAAGCCTGTTAAATCCGGAAGTGATTATTTTAGGAGGTGGTGTTTTCAAGTCTGCAGATTTGCTTTTGCCAAAAATGAAGGAAATCGTCAATCAGTATCTTCCCAGTCCGGCAGAATTAAAGATTTCCCAACTTGGCGAGAATGCAGGCGCAATGGGAGCTGTCTCACTGTTCCTTCGGGAGCACGATACCATTTTCAAAATTTAAGGTTAGGGGGAATTTTTTGTGAAAAAGAAAAAGGTTTCAGCCTTATTGGCGTTGACAATGTCAGCTTCGCTGCTGCTGGCGGCTTGCGGAGGGAATGACGAAGGGTCGAACAGCAAGAAGTCTTCTGGCGACGCTGGGGACAACAAGGAAAAGCTTGAAGAAAAAATCGTTGTGTACTCGCCTCATGGCAAGGACATTTTGTCTAAATTCGAGAAGCAATTCGAGGATAAATACGATGTCGATGTTGAATGGCTTGACATGGGTTCGCAGGAAATCCTTGACCGGATCCGTTCCGAAAAGAACAATCCGCAGGCTGACATTTGGTGGGGCGCTCCTTCCGTGAACTTCGACCAGGCGAAAGATGAAGGCCTTCTTGAGCCATATGAGCCTTCCTATGCCGGCAGCCTGGACAAAACATTCCATGATCCTGATTGGCACTGGTCCGGAACGAGCCAGACACCGGAAGTCATCATGTATAACAGCAAACAGCTGAAGAAGGAAGATGCGCCGAAGGATTGGGATGAACTTCTTGACTCAAAGTGGAAGGACAAGATTATCATTCGATATCCGCTTGCATCCGGGACAATGAGGACGATTTTCTCAGCGATGATATACCGCGACTTCAAGGATTCCCAAGATCCGCAAAAAGGCTACGATTGGCTGAAAAAGCTTGACGCAAATACAAAGGAATACGCCGCTAACCCTGAAATGATGTACAACAAGGTTGCCAAAGGGGAGGGAGTCCTTTCCGTCTGGGCTATGCCGGATGTCGTCATGCTGAAGGAAAACAAAAACTACCCGTTTGAATTTATCATTCCGGAGAGCGGGACTCCAGTTTTGACAGAAGGAATTGCAAAAGTCAAAGGCGCGAAGCATCCGAAAGCTGCCGAAGCATTTTATGAGTTTGTCAATACACCAGAAGCCGCGAAGCTATTGGCTGAAGAGTTTTACCGAATCCCGACAAGGGACGATGTGAAGGATCTGCCGAAATGGATTACCGAAACTGAAATCAAGGCCATGGATATCGATTGGAAAGTATTCCAGAAAGAAAGCGATGGCTGGATGAAGTATTGGGATGAAAACATTAAGAGCGGAGAGAAAGAAATTAAAGAATAGGAAGTGTACTCGGTATGGCGTCAATAAAAATTGAGAATGTCCAGAAAGCCTTCGGAAAAGTGGTCGCGGTCGATCATTTGGATCTTGATATTAAAGATGGCGAGTTTTTCACGTTTCTTGGCCCAAGCGGCTGCGGAAAGACAACCACTCTCCGCATGATCGCCGGCTTCTATTATCCGACTAAAGGTGTCGTGCGGTTCGGCGATAAGGATATGACGCGAGTACCTCCAGAAAAAAGAAATACGGGCATGGTTTTTCAAAACTATGCCCTTTTTCCCCACATGACGGTTTTTGAAAATGTCGCCTATGGCTTAAGAGTGAGAAAAGTAGGCTCGGCAGCATTGAAAGCCCGTGTCCAGGAGGTTCTTCGCAAAGTCAGGCTTGACCAGTATTCGGAACGCCAGGTTAGCCAGTTAAGCGGGGGCCAGCAGCAGCGTGTCGCGCTTGCCCGGGCTCTGGTCATCGAGCCGGAAATCCTGCTATTGGATGAACCGCTCAGCAATCTCGATGCGAAGCTGAGGGATGAGATGAGGAGCGAGATTTTAAGGCTGCAAAAGGAATACAAAATCACGACCATTTATGTCACCCACGACCAGGCGGAGGCTCTGTCGATGAGTGACCGAATTGCCGTGTTCAACTTCGGGGTCTGCCACCAGGTCGGGACACCTTCTGAAATCTACAATGAACCGGCTAACGATTTCGTTGCCGGATTCATCGGCGAGATCAATCTTTTGCCGGTGGTAATAGACAATGTTGAAAATGACCAAGTAACCGTATCAGCCAAAATCGGCAGCAATGCGAAGAAGCTTGTTTTACATAATGACCCTTTCAACTTCAATCCGGATAACAAGGGGGCGCAGGCATTGTCCATCAGGCCTGAATCCATCATGCTTCATCAAGAGGCTTCTGCCAGACCGAATGTGTTCAAGGGAAAGGTCGAGAAAGTCGAGTTTTTCGGTTCGCTCGTCAATGCCACAGTCAATATCGACGGTGCGCTTCTTCAGGCGAATATGCTGAACAACGTGAAAACGAATCTTCAGCCTGGCGCGGAAGTATGGGCGGAACTGCCCGCTGACCAAATACGAATCATTCCGGTCGTGAGTGGTGAGCAGGCATGATAAAGAACCGTGATACGAGATTCACCGTTCTGCTGCTCATTCCCGTTCTGCTCGTCCTGTTCGCCTATGTGCTCTATCCGTCGATCCGGACGATCATCGAGAGCCTGGACAAAGGCGGAAGCTTTAGTTTTGGAAACTACGAGGATTTCTTTATTCAGGAATCGCGGACGAATCTGCAGGCGCTTTGGAATTCTGTTTATATTTCCGTGCTGAGCGTTCTGCTGAGCGCGCTGATCGGAATTCCGCTCGCGTTCATCTTCAACCGTTACGATTTTCCGGGCCGGGGCTTTTTCGCTTCGGCGGCCATCATGCCAATCGTCCTGCCCTCGCTTGTCGGCGTCATGGCGTTCATGTTTTTATACGGTGAATCGGGTCTGATTCCGAATGCAATGAAAGATTTATTCGGACTTGAAAAGGTTCCGTTCAAAATCGGCGGCGTGTCGGGCATTTTGATTGTCCACGCTTATACGATGTATGTGTATTTCTATATGACGGTCTCATCGGCGATCAATAAAATCGATCCGTCGCTTGAAGAAGCTGCATACAATCTCGGCGCGAGCAGGTACAAGGTGTTCTGGCAGGTCACCTTCCCGCTTTTAACACCTGCGATTGTCGCCGCGTCGCTGCTCGTCTTCATGATTTCGATGGCATCGTTCAGCGCGCCGTTTTTGCTCGCTGGAGGCTACAGGGTCCTGAGCCTGCAGATTTATTTTTCAAAATTGAACGGCGACATGGAAATTGCCGCGACACAATCGGTCATTCTGTCGATTGTCTCGATTGCCTTCCTGTTGTTCATGCGCTGGTACCAGAACAGGAAGGATTACCGGATGGCTTCAAAAGGAATTGGCGCGCATAGGAGCGAAGTGAAGAATCCGGTCATGAAATGGATTTTGGTAGCAGTCGGCGTTCTCGGCGTCATCGTTCTGCTCCTGCCGCACTTCACTATCCTGCTTCTGTCGCTCGTGCCTGACGGGACGTGGACATGGCAGACATATCCGTCGGTTTTCAATTTTGAAAACTACCGGCTCTTGTTCCAGGATCCGAATATCTTTAAGCCGCTGAAAAACAGCTTGATCTTGTCATTCATTGCGACAGCCGGAAATCTTGTCTTCGGCGTGCTGACATCATACTTGCTCGTCAAGCGGAAGTTTGTCGGCAAAAACTTCGTCGATATCCTCGTGATGATTCCGTGGGCGTTGCCCGCGACCGTTATCGGGATGAACCTGATTTTCGCTTTTAACGAGCCGACGATTTTCACGTTCGGGAATGTGCTGGTCGGAACGTTCTGGATTCTGCCGCTCGCTTACTTCATCCGTCACATCCCGCTCGTTGTCCGCTCGACGAACGCGGTGCTCGAGCAGCTCGATGACTCGATTGAAGAGGCGTCACGAAGCCTTGGAGCAAAATGGTTCTATACGTTCAGGAAGGTCATTTTGCCCATCATCATGCCTGGCGTGCTGGCCGGAACCTTGCTAGCTTTCGTTGAATCCGTCGGGGAATTCCCGACATCCGTCCTGCTTTACACGATTTCAAATCGCCCAATCTCGATTGAAATCATGAATCAGCTCCGCATGTTTAACATGGGCCAAGCCGCCGCCTACGGGATGATTCAAATCGGCCTCATTGCCCTCGTCCTGTTCATCTCGAATAAATTCTTCGGGGTGAAAGCCGAGAATTCATTGTCGTAAGAAGTTGTTTGGGGAAGTTTGGCAGTCCAGTAAAGCCCAACCTCTTGAAGTATACGATTTTGCAAAAAAGTAGATGTTCTAAGTTTGGGATTTTACTAGGTTCCTGTTAACGATGCGATTTTCAGCAAATATAGCATGGGGCAAGGAAATTGGCGGAAATGAATGTTTGGGGAACAAAAGCTTTTCATAAATGGAGATGAAATTGTGAGTAAACTAGAAGGATTTATCAAGGATGAAGGTACCGCTTTTCCTGGAAAAACGTATGTGGAAGAGCTGCTGAAGCCAGTGTTTAACGACCAGAGGGATTACTTGTTCGACGTGATGTTCGATATCCACCGGGCTCACGTAATTATGCTCGCCGAGCAGGGGATTGTGCCGGAATCTGAAGCGAAGGTGATGCTTGAAGGCATCAATAAGATTGGCAAATCGGACAGGACCCTGCTTGCTTATCAGCCGGAATTCGAAGATTTATTCTTCATGATGGAAGCGCGAATCGGCGAGGAAATCGGCGAGGAACTGGCGGGAAAAATCCACATAGGCCGAAGCCGCAACGATATGGGGATTGCGATGTACCGCCTTGTCCTAAGGGAGCATCTGCTCAATCTGCTCGGCAGCGCGTACCGGCTCAGCGAAGCGCTCCTCGAGCAGGCCGAGCGGAACACGGATACGTACATGACAGGCTATACGCATACCCAGCCGGCGCAACCGACTACGCTTGGCCACTATTTCCTAGCCATTTATGACGTTTTGCAAAGGGATATTAAGCGGCTCTGGGCCGCCTACGAAACGGTCAATCAATCGTCGCTCGGGGCAGCGGCTTTGACGACGACCGGTTTCCCGATCAGCCGGGAACGGACTTGCGAGCTGCTCGGCTTCGACAAGATCATCGAGAATTCATATGATTGCATCGGCGGGGCGGATTATCTGCTTGAAACATCGACCGCGCTGATGACCTGCATGATTAATACGGGCCGCTGGATCCAGGATTTCCTTCAGCATGTGACAAGGGAGTTCGGCAACTTTTATGTCGCGGACCCATACGTCCAATGCAGCAGCATCATGCCGCAAAAGCGCAACCCGGTATCGATTGAGCATTCAAGGTCGATCGCTAGCAGCGCGTACGGCGAAGCGCTGGCCGCTGTCAACATGATCCATAACACACCGTTCGGGGATATCGTTGACACAGAGGATGACCTACAGCCGCATTTATACCGTGCATTCAATAATGCGAACCGGGTCATGGCGCTCATGTATGCCGTCATTGCAACGCTGAAGGTGAATAAGGAACATGCATTGGAAATGGCGAGGAAATCAAGCATCACGATTACCGAGCTGGCGGACACCCTCGCAAGGGATTATGGCATTTCTTTTAGAAAGGCGCATTCCGTCGCAAGCTACATTTCCAAGGAAACAATCAAACAGGGCAAAGAGCTGTACGAATGGGACATCGATGGCATCAACGCCGCCATCGGCAAATTCGTCGACGTAAAGCTGACCGAGGATGAATGGCAGAAAATCATCTCCCCGGAATACTTCGTTGAAATTCGCCGCATCCAAGGCGGCCCAAACCCGAAAGAAGTACAGCGCATGATTACAGAACGAAAAACGACACTCACCAACAAAATCGAGGAATATCAACAAACCAAACAAACCCTTCACCAAAAACACCAACACCTCCTCAACTTCACCATAAGCTGAGTGAAGCAGGGGCGGTTCCAGTGCTACATTCAGGTGAGAAATGAACAAGTGGAAGATCCTTGTGAGAACCTATGCAATGATATTTGAAGTATGACAGTTAAATAGAATATATGAAGAGGTGAGGCTGCTGTCTCGCCTCTTCATTATTTGTTGAAAATTCGGTCCTGTAACTTAGGAAACCATCGTCTCTACCATACATTCACTTATTTCTATGAACTAGCCAGCCCAAACTTAAAATTTCCCAATCAGAAAATCAAACTACTTTTCTTTCTTTTTTCTATGTTATATTTTTTAAGGAAAGGCTCATTTAAAGGTGAGCGTTGATTTTCAGTGAAGTTGATTGGAACGGAGGGGACTGACTCCTCGAAAATGCTAGCGCATTTCCTTCGTGCAAAGCCCATTCGAAGAAGCCAGTTGTCCTGCGGGATGCAGCGGCACGTGGAGACCCCACAGGCGTCTAGGACGCCGAGGAGGCTCCTTTAAAGAATGCTCCTGCGCCACAGACTATTCGGGGAAGCGATCCTTCAGCTCGTCGCAAAGCTGCACGGAGCCAATTCATGGATGTTTCTCATGAAGCTAGTTCAGGTCGAAGCTTCGCCCCGCGGAAAGCATGTCCCAGGAGTGGAAATCAACAATCAAGGATAGCATAGCGTATGGAAAATAAATTGAGAAAATTAAATCAATAGGTTAGACGGGAAAGCAATACCGTCCCCCGCTTCATAGGAGGTGTTCAAAATGTCGTTTGTTGTAAATGACGAGTTAAGGGTTACGTTGTTTGATGTGAAGAAAATTCAATATCGATCAAGGGTGATTTTTGATTATGTCCAGTCGTGTTGTACGGTTGCGTTTGTGAAGAAGGGGGAAGTGGTGACGACATTTGAGGGTAAGGAGTATGTTGCCCGCTCGGGGGATGTGATGATCCATAGGCCTAATTCACCGTTTAATGTGATTTCGAAGACGGATGGGATTCATTACCTGTTCAATATTGATTTGAAGGTGATGGGGGAGGTTGATTTTTTCAGCCTGTATCCTTTGGGGAAAGTAGTGACAATCCGCAATCCGGAATTTTACGAGGAGAAGTTTGATGAGTTGAGAAGCGTCTGGCTGCAGGAATCGAATGAGTTCAGATCGGTCCAGACGAGTTTCCTGGCGTTTACCCTTCTCCAGGAAATTCTCGAAAGCGCCAGGCTGGGCGGGAAATCATCCCCTAATGAAGCCTATATCACCGACCGCTTTAACAACGTTCTTCATTACATCGAAAATCACCTTGGCGACAATATTACCCGGGAAGATCTCGCGCAAATTTACCATATGAATCCGGTTTATTTCAGCCGGGCCTTTAAGGAAATTTACGGACTGACCCCGATGAAAATGGTGAAAAAGCTAAGGCTGCTTCAGGCAAAACGGCTGCTTGAAACGACCGATGAAACAATAGAAGCCATTGCGCAAAGATGCGGATTTTGTGATTCTCCTCATTTTAATCACAGCTTTAAAAATGCGTTCAAGATATCCCCGAGCGAATTTCGAAAAAGTATCAAAATTACAAAAAGAGGACTCGTCTCTACATTGTGGGAGCATTAGAAGTTTACTACTATTAACCATAACGGCAAAATGTAAACGTGTTCAATCACGGCAGTTATGGCAATAAGGGGATAATTCGCTTGAAAAGAGAAGAGTTCGGGCCTGTTTTGCATAAGCTAAAAGCCGGTTCAATACAATGGAATCACATTTGAATTTTTGTCTTTTTTTACAAGTTTAAAAAATCCCCCCATAAAACCGACGATTGAAACACTCTGCAGCTTGCTGGCAAAAACATTGTCAGGAAGCTGCTTTTTTATTTTGCCATGAAGGGCCCCGACCTAGGGGCAAATGACGAAAATGAAGGGAAGGATGGATGGAATGAAAAGAAAATGGTTAAGCATTTGGGTATTGATCTTTTTCAGTTTTTCGCTATTTCCGGAAGCCAGCGCAAGCGCTGCGGCAGCCGCGGCTCAATCCGGAACAGCTGAGGCCCAGGCAACAGGCGTGACGTATTATGTTGACGCGACAAACGGAGATGATGCCAATGCCGGGACAACAGAACAAACTGCATGGAGGTCACTGGAGAAAGTAAACTCAGTTACCTTTCAGCCTGGCGATAGGATTCTTCTCAAAGCCGGGGAACGCTGGAAAGGAACGCTTAAGCCGCTCGGATCAGGAACGGAGGAAAATCCAATCGTCCTTGATAAATATGGCGAAGGGGCAAAGCCGTTGATCGAAGGGGAAGGGGTCCCTTACGTCATCGGCCTATATAATCAGGAGCATTGGAGCATTGGCAATCTCGAAGTGACCAATCATACGCCTGAACAGGGAACCGAGCCGAGGACAGGAGTCCAGGTCATCGGCGAAGATTACATGGCAGGTGACACGACTGATATTGAAAACGTAGCGGTTTTGCATAATATCCATATCCATGACCTTTACGTCCATAATGTGAATGGTCTTCACAAAAAGGGCGTTTACGGAAGCGCGGGCATCAATGTCCTAGTGAGAAGGAATCAGGAAGGCCGGCCGTACCGCGTTACGAAATTTGACAACGTGCTGATTGAAAACAATAAAGTCGAGAATGTGACCCGGACTGGTATAATGGTCAATTCCGCCTGGACGCACCGTGAACAGCAGGGCGGGCCAGTTGTGGATCCAACAATCCCGTGGACGCCAGCAACGAAAGTCGTCATCCGCGGTAATGAAGTCCTCCATGTGAGCGGTGACGGAATTGTTCCGCATATCACAACTGGCGCGCTGGTCGAGCATAACCGGGTTCACGGCTACAATGAGGCAAAGATTGATTACAATGCCGCGCTGTGGACATACAACGGCGACTATACCGTCTATCAGTTCAATGAAGTTTCCGGCGGGAAAACAATTAAAGATGGTATGTCGTTTGATTATGACAACGGCACGAAGGGGCTTATTTTCCAATACAACTACAGCCATGACAATGAAGGCGGCACTGTACTGATCTGCCAAAACGAAAAGAATGGCTCTGTTTCGGATGGGATTTTCCGCTACAACATCAGCCAGAACGACCATTACCAGATGATCACGGTCTGCGGCGGCAGCAACTATAGCAATATGCAATTTTATAACAATGTCTTTTATGTCGGGCCCGGCATAAAAAATAATCTGCTCATTGACCAGAACGGCAACGCCCCTGCTGGCAATGGCGAAGCGATTTTCAAAAACAACATTTTCTATAATCTCGGCACTGGCGGCTATGCCGGCAAGCCGGGTTGGACATACGACAGCAACTTATTTTACGGCAATAATGTCCCATCGAAAGCTATCATACCAGACGCGAATATGCTGACGTCGAACCCGGCGTTCGTCAATCCAGGCGTGGCGACTGGCATTGATGACCTTGACGGCTACAAGTTGAAGCCTTATTCACCGGCCATCAACACCGGCACGGCAATGGCAGCTAATGGCGGAAGGGATTTCTGGGGCAATCCACTATACTTCCAGCAGCCTGATCGCGGTGCATATGAACAGCAGACCGAAAAGGAAACTCCGCCTCCAGGTGAGGAAGAAGAAACTCCGCCAGGACAGGGTGACGACGAAGGCAATATCGCTCTTGGCAAAATTCCAACCTCGGGCAGTTTCATACAAAATGCGGCCCGCGCGACGGACGGCCTTGCCAGCGATTCCAACCAGTTTACCGGACTGGACAAAGGCCTTCAGTGGATGCAGCTGGATCTTGGCGGGGAGTACAAAATTGGACGCGTCAAGCTTTGGCATTATTTTGCCGAAAGCAGGACGTACAACGATGTCATCGTGCAAATTTCGGATACACCTGATTTTTCCGGTAAAGTGACGACCGTTTTCAATAACGACGCTGACAACAGTGCCGGCCAGGGAGCCGGGACAGACCTTGAATATAAGGAATCCGCCGACGGAAAAGAAATTACTTTCGCGCCGGCAGAGGGCAGATATATCCGCTTCTGGTCAAACGGCAGCAAGTCAAACGTCTGGAACCATTATGTCGAAGCGAAGGTGTACGGGACAAGCACGACGCCAGTGAATGTTGCACTCGGTAAGACCTCGAAATCAAGCAGCTTTATTAATAATGCCGACCGGATCACCGATGGTCTTGCGAATGATCCGAACCAGTTCGCCGGGCTGGGGCGCGACCTGCAGTGGATGCAGCTCGACCTTGGCACTGAGTATGAACTGAGCAGTGTGAAACTTTGGCATTATTTTGATAATAAAAGGATTTATAAAGACGTAATCGTCCAGCTGTCCAACAACCCGGACTTTACGAGCGGGGTCACGACCGTATTCAACAACGACGCCGATAACAGCGCCGGCCAGGGAATCGGAGCTGACCTTGAATATAAAGAAACAGCCGATGGCAAGGAAATCACTTTTGCCCCGGTAAAAGCAAGATATGTCCGTTTCTGGTCGAACGGCAGTATCGGCAACGTCTGGAACCATTATGTCGAAGCGCAAGTTTACGGCATTCCAGCCGAGGCGGATACCACGCCTCCAGTGACATCCGATAATGCCAGCAGCAATTGGGAACGCGGCGACCAGACCGTTGCCCTATCGGCGACTGATGAAGGAAGCGGGGCCGCGAAAACTTTTTACAGCGTCGATGGCGGTCCTTTTACCGAAGGCTCGTCCGTTACCCTTCAAGACGAAGGTGTCCATTTGCTTCGTTATTACAGCATCGATTGGACAGGCAATATTGAAGAGCTTAAAGCCTCTTTTGTCAAAATTGACCGGTCTGCACCTTTGATTAATCCGGCCCAGCCGCTGGATGTTTACCAATCAGAAGCGCCAGTGATTCAGTTTGATGTAGCGGACGGATTGAGCGGAGTGGCGTCGAGCCTGATCGAACTGGATGGCAGTTTAATCGATAACTACACAACCCTTGAGGCGCTCTCTCTATCTGCCGGGAAACATTCCATCGTCGTGAAGGCCGCGGATGTTGCAGGGAATGAAACCATCCAGGAATTCACGCTTAATGTTCTTGTGGATGCCGCCCATTTAGACGACATTTTGCACGCCGGCTTGGACAAGGGGTTTATTGAAAATAAAGGCGTACTGAACAGCCTTCTTGCAAAAGCACGGCAGGCAGAGGCAGGCTCAATGGATAAAAAAATGTTTCTCAATGCGTTGCAATCGCTAGAAAACGAAGTAAGCGCCCAGGCTGGAAAACATCTTGATCCGGAATTCGCTAAGCTCCTTCTCGACGATATCGGTTATCTTAGGAAGTAAGCCGCTTGAAACGGGAAGAAATAGCCTTGTAGAACAGAAAAACAAGCTTTTTAGGCAAAAAATCATCAGGAGGCTGCCCGGCCTTTAATTAGCGGCAGCCTCTTTCCTTAACAACATCACGAACCGGCAATCTCGCGTACACTCATAGGAGGTTACACATCATGAAAATAAATTTAATCGGCTTAACTGAACAGCAGCTTTCCGCGGCCGGGGAGCTGGGGGATTTACTTGACATCCAGCTGTCCGAAGAAGGAATACCCGTTTCGTTTGAAGCGGCTGCTTCAGGGATCGGGGTTTCTTTTGACGGTGAAAAAGCGGTTGTCCGCTACTGCAAACCGCAAGAATGTTTTCGGGCTCTCGGCCTCTTGGTTGAAGGGATCAGAAAACAGAAACCATTTGAAATCGCGGAAATTCCCGCTTATCAGAGCCTCGGCATGATGATCGACTGCTCGCGCAATGCTGTGCCGACTGCCGCTACATATGAGAGGATGATCAGGCATTTGGCTTTGATGGGCTATTCGACGGTCCAGCTTTACACAGAGGATACATATGAAATCAAGGAATACCCTTACTTCGGTTATTTGCGCGGAAGGTATACGGGCGCCGAGCTGAAAAGCATGGATCTTTACGCGCAAAAGTTCGGGATTGAACTCGTCCCGTGCATCCAGACGCTTGCCCATCTAGGCAGTGCCCTTAAATGGCAGGCATTTTCCGATGTGCTGGATTGCAATGACATACTGCTCATTGATGAGGAAAAAACGTATGAACTGATTGAATCGATGTTCCGGACGATGTCCGAGAATATTTCGAGCAGGAAAATCAATATTGGCATGGATGAAGCCCATATGATGGGGCTTGGAAAGTATCTGGACAAGCATGGCTATCACGACCGGACGGCGCTCATGCTGAAGCATTTTGCAAAAGTGATGGAGATTGCCAGGAAGTACGGCTATAAGCCGATGATGTGGAGCGATATGTTCTTCCGTCTGGCTAGCGCTGGTGAATATTATGACATCAACAGCCCGATCAAGGAAGAAGTCATTGAAATGATTCCTGATGATATCACACTTGTTTATTGGGATTATTATTCGGTTGACTCAGAGATGTACGATGGGATGCTGCGAAAGCATAAGCAGTTGAGCGACCGGATTATTTTTGCTGGAGGGGCTTGGAAATGGATGGGCTTTTCTCCGAACAACCACTTCAGCCGCCTTATTGGCAAAAAGGCGCACAGGAGCTGCGTGCTGAATGGAATCGATGAGGTCATCATTACGGCATGGGGTGATAATGGGGCGGAGGCTTCGTTATATTCAGTCCTGCCTACGTTGCAGCTGTGGGCGGAGCTATGTTATAGAGGCAGCGCGCCAACGAGTTTCCTCGAGGATCGCTTTGAAACGTGTGTTGGTGGCAAATACGATGATTTCCTGAATCTTGATAAAACAATGCTTGTACCAGACCATCCGCCACAGACGGTCCATTCCATCAACCCGCCGAAGTATCTGCTGTACCAGGACGTTCTATACGGGTTATTTGATAAGCATGTCGAACCAGCAGCATATGCGGCGCATTATTGGGAATGTGCTGATTTCTTCAGGCGCTGCACGGAACGGAATGGAGAATGGCGGTCGTTGTTTGAGACACAATACCGTTTGAGCCGGCTGCTTGAACTAAAAAGCGGTGTCGGCATCGGCATCAGGGAGGCTTACCTAACAAGGGATAACGCTGCACTTGAAAAATTTAGCGGGACGATTCTGCCAGATTTGAAGAAAAGGGCGGAGGAATTCATCGAAGCGTATCATGAGCAGTGGCTTGCTGAGAATAAGATTTTTGGACTTGATGCCTTCGACCTGCGCATGGGCGGACTTTTGCAGCGCATCCAAACAGCTATAATCCGGATTAGCGGCTACCTCGACGGCCGTTTCGACCGGCTCGAGGAACTTGAGCAGGAAATCCTCTACTTCGATGGCCGCGGGGATGAGGGCCTTGCAAAACCAATCAGCAACAATTTATGGCACACCATCGCCACCCCTTCCGTCATAGCGGGAATTTAAATAATTAGAAAATGAAGCAGGGGTTTACTGCTTCATTTTTTAATATCCGCAATGCCGTTTAGGGAGAAAATTGGGGTAGTTTTTATTTTCTATAAAGTATCAAAAATACAAAAATTAGATTCTTCTCTACATTGTCGAATTGTGCGAAATTCTTTATGATGGAACCAACCCACTTTTCAGTGTGTTATGGAAACGCCTTCAAATGTACTGTTTATGGGGAATTTTGGATGGTTTTCCAATTGGAAGAGGATTAGTCAGAAGGGGGATTTAACATGAAACGGAAGTTTAAAACGTTAGGATTTTTGCTTGCGATGGTACTGATTTTACAAGTCTTTACTGCTTGCAGCAACTCGGATTCGGCTGGCGAGAAAAAGAAGAGCCAGGCCAAAGGTGATTCAAAAGAACAAGTCACACTTCGCGTAATGGACTGGGCGGACAGCGAAAAGCCTTACCGCGACCAATTCATTAAGGATTTCGAAGCTAGGCACCCGAATATTAAGATCGAATACACATTGCTTACTAGCGATCAGTTTCAAAACACAATTACCACTGCAATTAAATCGGGAGACGCTCCGGACCTTTTTCCAATCCCTCCGGGCATGAAGCTCAGCACGGCGGTTGCCGGCGACTGGTACCAGCCGCTTGACAAGTATCTCGATGATGAATTCAAAAGCCGTTTCATGGATGGCGTTTTTGTAGAAGGCATGACTATGCAGGACGGAAAAATCTATACAATCCCTGCAAAACTTGACTTGCCAAATACACTCGTATTCTATAACAAAGCTTTATTTAAAGAAGCGGGCCTTGACCCAGAGAACCCGCCAAAAACATACAGCGAGTTCCGCGATGCGGCCAAAGCAATCACAAAAGCTTCAAAAGGTAAAGCGTACGGAATCATTGAAGGCGGCAAAACAATTGTCCGCTGGAAGAACCCGGTCATTGACTGGTCCGCACAAGGCGGAAGCGGCCTGAACCCGCATTCCCCACTTTCACTTGTCACAAACGATGCAAATTATGATTCAAAAGCTGTGTTGGATGTCATGAACCTGTTCAAAGGCATGAAGGATGACGGAAGCTACCATCCGAAAACAATGAGCATCGCAGCTCCAGAAGCTCGCGCATTATTCGGCCAGGGACAAGCTGGATTCATCATCCAGGGAGAATGGTGTATCGGCGTTTGGCAGAAGGACAACCCGGATCTTGATTTCGGCGTAATGGCTCCACCTGTTCCAGACAGCGGACGCGAAGGCTACCTGCCGCGCCCGAACTTCCAGCCTTGGCTTGGAATGGCTAAAACATCGAAGCACCCTGAAGAAGCAGCTCTATACCTTAAAGAATACTTCAGCAAAGATTACCAGTCCGTCCTTGTTAAAGCGGGCGACCGTTTCTCCATGCTGAAGGATGTAAACGAAAGCGCAGCAGATATCGAGCAATTCAAGCAATATTACGAGCTTGCTATGGAAAATTCACGTCTTGCACCAAGTGTTGAAATCAGGAACCCAGAAACATCAGCTATTTTTGCAAAATATAAAGATCCACAGCCAGGCCTTGGCGATATTCTTCAAGGAGTCGTTGCTGGAGCCTTGAAGGATCCGAAAGATCAGTTGAAGCTATTGGCCAAGAATGTAAATACAGCAGTTGACCAGGCGATTGAAGCTGCGAAGGCTGAAGGCGCCAAAGTGGGCAAAGATGATTTCAAATTCTCAAACTGGAGCCCAGACAAGGATTACTCGCCTGAAGACTACGAAGCTGTTCGCAAGTAGGGAGTTTTAACATGAAAGAAAACATGAATGCAGCAAGCGATGTCAGCACGGCTGTAAAGATGGAACCAAAGACAAAAAAAGAACCGAAATCGAAATCCAAGACAGAACTTTGGTGCTGGGTGTTTTTATTCCCCACACTGGCACTGTTCGCGATGTTCCAAGGCTGGCCAATCCTGGCCAGCTGGTACTACGCGACATTGGATTGGTCCGGGCTGACGCCTGATGCGAAATTCATCGGGATTGATAACTTTGTGAATGTCGCAAAGGACCCGTACTTCTGGAATGCGTTTAAAAACAGCTTTAAATTTATGCTGGGCACAGTTCCGTTCCATTTGTTTTTAGCCCTTGTGCTTGCGGTCATTCTGCACAAGCCGGGGTTGAAAGCGGCCAATCTATTCCGTACGTTCATATTCCTGCCGGTTGTCACAACAACCTCAATTGTCGGAATCATCATGGTGTTCATCTGGGGCAGTGATGGAGCGGTCAATGACGGCCTATTGAAAGTCGGTCTGCTCGATCAGCCAATCAACTGGCTCGGCGATGCGAAATGGTCGATGTTCACCGTCATATTGATTTCCGTCTGGAAAAACCTCGGAGTCAACCTGATTTACTGGCTTGCCGGCCTGCAGTCGATTCCGCAGGAAATTTACGAAGCTGCTGAAGTTGACGGGGCAACGGGTTTCAGAAAATTCATCCACATCACCGTTCCCATGCTCATTCCGATCGGCACGATTATTTTGCTGTTGAATGTCGTCAACTCGCTGAAGGCGTTCGACTTGATTAAGACAATGACAAACGGCGGTCCGTTCTTTGCGACGGATGTTGTATCCACTTATATTTACCGCTATGCGTTCACGAGTGAAATGGGACTTCCACAGCTCGGCTACGCGTCTGCGGCCGGATTGTTCTTCGCCGTCACGATTTGCGTTATCGCGATTATCCAGTCCGTTGTGCAAAAGAGGCTTAAAGGTGGTAAAAATGCATGAGTAAAGTAAAGAAACCGTTATTTTATATTGTGATGACTGCCTTTTGCCTTATTTGGATTTATCCATTCATCTGGATGGTGTCAGCATCGTTCAAGACACAGAACGAGTTTTTCAAAAACGGCCTGTCGCTCATTCCGGAACATTTCACATTTGATAATTTAATCAGGGCGTGGAATGAAGCAAATTTTGAACAATACTTCTTTAACAGTGTTATTATCACTGTCGGAACGATTATCATCGTTCTTTTCTCGACCGCGACATGTGGCTATGTGCTCGGCAGATACCAATTCCGCGGCAAGAAGATCGTCTATGCGCTCTTGATTGCCAGCATGTTCGTCCCGACCGAATTCGCGATAATCCCAATCTATGATTTGATCAAATCGATGGGGCTCATGAACACAAGGTTCGGTGTCATTTTGGCCGAATCGGGCGGAAACCATATTATTTTCATCCTCCTGTTCGCGACTTTCTTCGCGAAAATCCCGAAGGAATTGGAGGAAGCGGCGGTGATGGATGGAAGCGGATTTTTCAGGACTTTCTTTACGGTCATGCTTCCTCTTTCAAAACCGGTCATTGGAAGTGTAATGATCATGCAATTCATTTGGTCATGGAACTCCTTCCTGATGCCGCTCATTTTAACGCTGAACGCGCCGGATGCGCGCCCGCTTTCTGTAGGCCTGTATGCGCTGCGCGGTGAGAATATTGTAGACTGGACAGGGATTGCCGCCGGCGGCACGATTGCGATTTTGCCAATCATCGTTATTTTCCTAAGTCTACAGCGTTACTTCGTTGATGGAATCGCGGGATCAGTCAAAGGCTGATCCGGGCGGTTCCTTTTTCTTGAAGGCTCAGTTAAAGGTGAGTGTTGATTTTCAATGAAGTTGATTGGAACAGAGGGGACTGACTCCGGCGGGATGTAGCGGCACGTGGAGACCCCACAGGCGGCTATGACGCCGAGGAGGCTCCATAAAGAATGCTCCTGCGCCACAGACTATTCGGGGAAGCGAACCTTCAGCTCGTCGCAAAGCTGCACGAAGCAAATTCAGGTAGTTGCTTCGCCCCGCGGAAAGCATGTCCCCGGAGTGGAAATCAACAATCGAGGATAACAAAGCCTTCTTGAAAGGCGGGGCCATGTACGGCTGTTGAGTTCCGCTTTGGGGTCATCAACCTTTAAAAAGGCTGGTACTTATGATAGTGGAACCGGCAGCAGTGACGTCCCGGCAAAATATAGCTCTGAAAATAAAGCGCTTTGGGCGTTTTACGATAAAGGCAGGTTGAAGTTTTATGAGGATTCTTTACTTGGATTTGGATTCGCTCCGCCCCGACCATATCGGCGCGTACGGCTATCACCGCGACACAACACCGAATATTGACGAAATTGCCAAAGAAGGCGTCATGTTCACGAACTATTACTGCTCCGATGCACCATGCCTTCCATCCCGGTCTGCGCTCATGTCCGGCCGCTTCGGCATCCATAACGGGATCGTCGGCCACGGCGGCACAGCCGCTGATATGAGAAGGGAAGGGCCGAGCAGGGATTTCAACGACAAGCTTGTTCATGAGAGCCTTCCAGGTTCATTGCGGCAGCTCGGTTTTAAAACAACAACAATCAGCACTTTTGCGGAAAGGCATTCGGCCTGGACGTTTAACGCCGGCTTTAATGAAGTTTTCAATGTCGGCAAAAATGGCCATGAGTCTGCGGAAGAAGTCCTTCCGGTGGCGCTGAAATGGCTTGAGGATAATGGCACCTCTGATAACTGGTTCTTGCATTTGAACTTCTGGGATCCCCATACACCGTACCGGACTCCTGAGGAATATGGCGATCCATTTTCTAACGAACCGCTGCCAGCCTGGCTGACGGAGGAAGTTTTTGAAAAACATAAAAGCCAGACGAACCAGCACAGTATCGACCATATGAATGAATTGGCGAAGACGCATTACTTCAAGTGGCCGCGCCATGGCAGGCAGATTGAAACGTACGAGGACCTTCGCCTGATCGTGGACAACTATGACACCGCAATCCGTTATATGGACAGCCATATTGGCCACGTGCTGAAGAAGCTGGAGGCGCTTGGCGTCATGGAAGACACCGCCATTCTGATCAGTGCCGATCACGGTGAAAATATGGGCGAGCTCGGGATTTATTCCGAGCATGGCACGGCTGATGAGGGAACGTGCCGAATTCCGATGATCATCCGCTGGCCGAACGGGATGAAGGGGACGGTCGATGATGGCCTTCATTATCATCTGGACCTTGGGCCGACATTTATGGGCCTTCTTGGAGGACAAGATGCCCCATCCTGGGACGGGCGCAGTTTTGCCGATAGTGTGCTGAAGGGCGAAAGAACCGGACGCGACTATCTTGTGCTTTCACAATGCGCGCATGTGTGCCAGCGAAGCGTCCGGTTCGGCGACTATTTATATATCCGCTCGTATCATGACGGGCACAATGGGTTCCCGAAAGAAATGCTGTTCAACCTGAAGGAAGACTCGTACGAGCAGCATAATCTTGCCGAGGAACGGAAGGATCTGTGCAGGGAAGCTGTTTACCTGTTGAATGAATGGCATGATGAAATGATGACGACAATGGACTTTGATGTCGATCCGCTTTGGACGGTCATGAAGGAAGGCGGACCGCTGCACGCGAAGGAATTTAAAGGGTAAGGATTTTCTCAAGGATCTCTGTGGACAGCTGGATTGCCGTGTCCATTTGTAGAAGACTGGACTAAAAATGGCGCTGTGTGTGGAATTATGAGAGAATTTAACATGAATTGCATGGGGACAGGGAACGGCGCCGGAGAGAGTGAGGCACTGGAACCGTCCCCCTGCTTCACTTAAGGGGGAGTTGCCATGGGTGGTGGGTGTTTGCCTGCGCGCGGGGATGTGAGTGTGATGTGGAAGACTGTTTCGGAGGATTGTAATTTGGCTTGTGATTATTGTTATTATAGTACGTGCGGGGGCAAGCCGGGGAAAAAGATTAATCGGATTGATCCGGTTGTTCTTGAAAAGTTTATCCGTGAGTATATGGAGCGTTCGGCAGGTTCGGCGACGTTTGCCTGGCAGGGCGGGGAGCCGCTTCTGGCGGGTCTTGACTTTTTTGAAGAGGTTGTCAGGCTTCAGGCCTTATACGCTCCAAAGAATACGATGATTTCAAATTCGATCCAGACCAATGGGACACTGATCAGCGATCGGTGGGCTTCATTTTTCAGGAAGTATAACTTTCTCGTTGGCGTCAGCCTTGACGGGCCTCGGGACATCCATGATGCCAAAAGGGTCGATTCAAGCGGCAAGGGCAGCTTTGACCGGGTGATGAAAGGCATCGGGCACCTCCGTAACCACAATGTCGATTTCAATATATTGACGGTTGTCCATAAAGGAAATGTTGGAAAAGCTAAGGAAATGATGCAATTTTTTGAGTCAGAGAATTTCAATTTTGTCCAATTCATCCCGTGCATGGATTTCCGCGCCCAGCAAATCAACCGGCCTGGCGTTTATGATATCACTGCGGAAGAGTACGGGGAATTCCTCTGTGAGGCGTTCGATTATTGGTACAATGACGGCAATCCGCGCACCTCGATCCGCTTCTTCGATGAAATGCTCAATGTGTATGTGAACCGGAATCCAGGCCTTTGCATCCACCGCGACACGTGTCCGCAAACGATCATCCTTGAGCAAAATGGCGACGCGTTCCCTTGCGACTTTTTCATGCATGACGATTGGAAGGTCGGCAATGTCGGCATCAATACAATTGATGAAATCCTTTCGCATCCGAAGTATGAGACATTTTTGAAAATGAAACCGACTTTGCCAGAACCGTGCAAAACCTGCGAATGGAAAAAGCTCTGCCACGGCGGATGCCCTCGCAATAGGAAATGGGAGCAGGGGTATGTTTCCTCTGAAGTGGATTATTTCTGCTCAAGCTATAAACAGATTTACAGCTATGCGGACGAGCGCATGAAGGAGCTAGGTATGCAGGTGAGGGCGAAGCTTTTCGAACAGAATCTAGCCCGTTATTTTAAAGGGAAACTGCCTGAACGGAACAGCTACTGTCCATGCGGGAGCGGGAAAAAGTACAAGCAATGCTGTATCGATCTTAAAGTTGAGGCGGTTAGATGAAAAAGGATTGGAAGCTGATTATCAAGATATTTTTCGCGTTTCTCAAAATCGGCCCGGTTACCTTTGGGGGCGGCTATGCGATGATTCCGGTCATTGAACGGGAAATCATCGAAAAGAAGAAGTGGCTCAAACAGGAGGATGTGGCCGATGTCCTTGTCATTGCCCAATCCGTGCCCGGGGCGATCGCCTTAAACTCGGCGACGTTCATCGGTTTTACTGTTGCCGGCATACAGGGAGCGATTGCCGCGCTGCTAGGCGTTTTGCTGCCGACTTTCCTGATTGTCATTGGACTGAGTATCGTTTTCATCTCGCTGCACGGAAACCCGATTGTCGACGCGGCCATGCAGGGGATGAGCGCGGCGATTGTTGCACTGATTATTTTTGCCGCCTGGAAAATCGCCCAAACAGCCATTTTTGACAAAACGACCATGGTGACGGCGCTCGTGACGGCTGCTATTTTATATTTCTTGAACCTGAATCCAGTCCTTGTTATCGGCCTTGGCATCGCGGCTGGAATCGTGCAAATCAAAGTGAAAGAACTGGTGGGGCTGGCGGTTTCTTTTGAAAAAGAAGAAAAGAATGCTCAAGTTGAGATCGGGAAAGGGGAGTGAAGGCATGCTTTGGGATTTGTTCATCACATTCCTGAGAATCGGCTTTGTGTCGTTCGGGGGCGGCTATGCGATGATTCCGGTCATTGACTTCGAGGTCACTAGGCATGGTTGGATGACGACGACGGAGTTCACCGAGATTATCGCGGTCGCGGGCATGTCACCCGGGCCCATCGCGACCAACAGTGCCATCATCGTCGGCTATAAAACCGCCGGACTCGCGGGCGCGATTGTTTCTGCTGTAGGCATGACCTTGCCGACTCTCATCCTGATCCTCGCGGTGTCGGGGATATTTTTCCGTTACCAGAATGCAAAGCTGGTGAAATCAGCGTTTTACGGACTGCGGCCGATCATCACTGGCCTCATCATCTACGCAGCCATCCGCTTTGCGATCTCAAACCATATCATCGGCAGCCTTAACTGGCACACCGCGAGCCTCGCTGGCTTAACCGGCCTCTCCCTCCTCGCCCTCATCAAATACAAAATCCACCCCATCGCAGTCTTAGTCGCCTCCGGAATAGCCGGAGCACTGCTGTTATAAAAACTACAAACATCATGAAAGCCGCGGAAACCCACTTCCGCGGCTTTGCTGCTTTCGGGAGGCGAAGCAGCACGGCTACTTCCTGAAAAAGTCAGTATATTAGTTCCTACGGTTTTTGTTATGATAGAAAAAAAGTTTTCTAGTTGTTGGGCGGGAGCGGGATGCGGATGATTGCAGCGTTGAGGAAAGGCATGAACAGGGTAGGCGATATGGTCCATCAAAGCATCCGGATCAAGCTGAGTTTGTTCTTTATTGTAGTGGCGCTCGTGCCGCTGGCGATTTTCGGGTTTGTATCTTTTCAAAAGTCGTCCTCGATTGTGAACCGGCAGTTTAATGAGTATGAACAGTTTGCGGTGTCACAGCTTGAACGGCAGCTCGAGGATACAATTGACCAAATGTATGTTGTATCCAAAGACATCCACCATTACTTATCCGACCCGACTTTGATTGTCATAAAGGAAGAAATACCGAAAACATACGAAGGGTTTATCGAGAAGAAGAATTTCGAACGTTTTTTGGAAGCGCATAAAACATTCAATACGAAGGGAATTTACCTGATTACGAAATCCGGTTATTATTACGGGGACAGGAACCTTGATATAAAAAATTTGACGAGACAGCCCTTTTGGAAGGAAGCGTCCCGGCTTAAGCAGGGGGAGCATTGGATTGGCTTTTACAAAGGGAATCATTATGAGTCGAAAAACCGTGATAAACCCGGTCAAATTGTCGGCCTCGTCGTTCCGATCCAGAGCCAGTACGGCATTCTGAAAGGGAGTAAGCTGTTGATTGAGACGGATGCAACCGAGCTGTTTTCCTATATCCGCTTTCTTGAGCGTGACGTTGATTCGTTTGTAACAATCAGGGATAGCCAAAATAAGATCCTATATGAGACAAAGGGCCGGAGCGCCACAAAAGGCAATGATATTGTCAGAAAGACAGAGATTGAAGCATACGGCTGGCAGGTTGAGGTCCGTGTTCCGGAAAAAATATTCTATCAATCTTCAAATGTCATACTCAAATACACCATACTGGCCATTTGCTTTTCCATTCTGCTCGCGATTTTATTGGCAATGGCTTTTTCAGCCCCTGTCGCGAAACGCATCAAACTGCTGAAGCGATCCATGGAAAAAGTAAGCGCTGGCCAACTCGCGACAAGAGCGCCGATTACGGGACGTGACGAGATCAGTGTTTTGACCACAAGCTTCAACCAGATGGTCGGGCAAATCAGCGGACTTATCAACGATATGAGCAGGACGGAACGAGAAAAGCGGCAGGCTGAGCTTAGGGCTTTCCATTACCAAATCAATCCGCATCTCTTGTTCAATACGTTGAATTCAATTCAGTGGAAAGCAAGGCTCGCGAAGGCTGATGAAGTTCAGGAGATGATTTATCACCTGACCGAGGTTCTTCATGAAAATCTCAAATTCACGGATGAACTGATCCTCCTGCAAAAGGAACTCGATACGATCAGCCATTACTTAAAGGTCCAGGAAATCCGTTACGGACATATGTTTGACTACAAGCAAAACGTTGAGCCCGGCTGTGAGGCATACCTTATTCCACGCCTGTCGCTCCAGCCCTTATTTGAAAACATCTTCTTCCATGCATTCGAGGACGGGAAAGGGACAATTATCCTTACTGTGGAAGCGGAAGCTGAAGAATTGCTGATGACTCTTGTTGACAATGGCAAGGGAATGAACGAAGGAAAGGTTCAAGGGCTGCTTGACGGACCGACCGGTGCAGGAGGCAAAAAAGAGAACAGCGGCGGGATAGGTGTGTATAATGTTGACCAGCGGCTGAAGCTGCATTTTGGAAGCGGATACGGGCTTTCGATTGAATCCTCCCCCGGGGCAGGAACAACAATCAAAATGCGCTGGCCGAAAAGGGGGCCGGCAGATCTCCATGATTGATTATCAACATCAAAACGACTCCACAGACACAAAAAGGAGGCTCCCTCATGATAAAAGTAATGATTATTGATGATGAATATATAGTCCGGAAAGGCTTAATGGCGACCGTTGACTGGCGGAAGTTCGATATGGAAGTAGTTGGGGACGCCGCCAATGGAGAAAAGGGATGGGAGCTGTTCCTTGAACATTCGCCGGATGTGGTCATAACGGATATCGTGATGCCGGAACAAAATGGAATAGAACTTGCGCGTAAAATTAAAGAGGCAGCCCCACAGACGAAAATCCTTCTCTTAAGCTGTCATCGGGATTTTGAATATGCCCAGGAAGGGATCAAACTAGGCGCTTCCGGCTATATCGTCAAAACTGCTTTCCAGGACATGGAATTTGAGTCTTATCTGGGGAGGTTCCAGGATGAACTCGCAATACCGGAATCGGCAGCCGCATCGTTAACTGAAAACGAAGAGATGCTGTCGAAGACATTTTACGAATGGCTTTGCGGATTCGAAAACAATTTTGCCCATATTCTTGACGAATTGCGGCAAAAGGATTGGAACTGGATTGACAGGCCTTTTTACATTTATTATCTCGACAGGCTTGGCCGTCCGGATGAGCCAGCCGACGGTCGGACCGAAATTTTATTTTCCGGGATTTCAGCGAAAATACCCTGTGGGTCAGAGCAATGTTTTCTTTTTATTCCCGCTCCGGAACAGGCGGGGTTTGAACGCAGGCTGTTCGATGCAAAGGGTAAATGGCCTAGCATGAAATGGAGGCGCAGCACCCTCCGGCAGGGGACAGAAGAGTGGCTGAACGGTGTGAAATCACTGTACAGCCGGCTGAAAATTGAACAGCAATTCCAAGCTTCATTCGAGGACTGGCCGGAGCCGATCCGTAAGGCGGTCGAGCTGATTACGGCCGACCTTTCCAGGCATTATCCTTCCGCAGATGTGGCTCATGAAGTCGGCCTTAGCAGGAGCCATTTCAGCACGCTTTTCAAAAAATCTATTGGCGAAAGCTTTTCCGAGTTTACCGAAAAACTGAAATTGGATGCGGCCTGCAGCCTGCTTGAAGCCACTCCTCTTACCCTTCAGGAAATCAGTGAACGGATCGGAATCCATGATGGAAAGTATTTCAGCAAATGGTTTAAAAAATGTACCGGGAAGACCCCATCCGACTACCGGCAAACAAAAAGAGGAACGATACCGGACAAAATTACCCCTTTCTAACTGAAAAGACTGAAAATTAAAACGAAAGTCCTCTAAATTGAAGATGATTTTTGGTTTGTGACCGCTTTCATTCACGATAAACTGAAAGCGGTCCTATTTATTTAGACAGGGATTTGTTAATAAGCTGGCTCAGTTAAAGATGATTGTTGATTTTCAATGAAGTTGATTGGAACGGAGGGGACTGACTCCGGCGGGATGCAGCGGCACGTGGAGACCCCACAGGCGTCCACGACGCCGAGGAGGCTCCAAAAAGACTGCTCCTGCGCCACAGACTATTCGGGGAAGCGAACCTTCAGCTCGTCGCAAAGCTGCACGAAGCAAATTCAGGTAGATGCTTCGCCCCGCGGAAAGCATGTCCCCGGAGTGGAAATCAACATTAAAAAGCGCTGAGGTCACAAGTTTTTCGTAGAAGGCGTTGAAAGCTGTTAACAACCCTTAAAATTGAAGGAGGAAATTTCGTTGAGGAAGAAATTGAACATCATCGCAATGGTCTTACTTTTGGCAAGCGTTTTCTCCCTGGCGGCCTGCTCAAGCGACAGCTCGAATAATGCGGCTGGCGGGAAAGAAGGCGGGAAGAACGAGAAGGGAACAAGCACTCTTCGTTTTGCCACATGGGACTCCGGCAAGGAACTGCAAATCCAGCAAAAGATAGCCAAGAGTTTTGAAGAAAAGCACCCGGGCGTCAAGGTGCAGGTGGAAGCATATGGTGACGGCTTCGATCAGAAGCTTGCGGCATCCTTCGGGGCCAAGAATCCTCCTGATGTGATGTACATGTGGAATTTCCCAGCCTATTACCAGTCACTCGAGCCTTTGGATTCCTATATCGAAGGCGACTCCGAGATGGACATGGACGATTTTTACCAGGGACTTTTCAATTATTCACGTATGGACGGCAAGATTTATGGCATGCCATCCGGGTTTACCACAAGAGCCATCTACTATAACAAAGATTTATTCGATGCAGCCAATATTCCTTATCCGAAGGACGGCTGGACATGGGATGATTTCAAGAAAATAGCAAAAAAACTATCTGATCCTTCAAAGAAGCAATATGGCTTCGGCGTTGTGCCTGAGCCCGACACATATGACCTGCAAGGGCTTGTCTGGAGCAATGGTGGAAGCTTCATCAGTGAAGACGGCAAGAAAGTCGAAGGCCATATGAACAGCCCGGAAACAATCGAAGCCATCCAGGTTTTGGGTGATCTTCTCAAGAATAAAAGTGCTGTCCTCGTTGGCGGCAAAAATCAGCAGAGCGGCGATGATATTTTCAAAGCCGGAAAAATTGCCATGTGGGAAAGTGGTATCTGGCCGCTGGCTGGCTTCAAGGATGCTGGAATCAATGTCGGCACTGTAGAAGTGCCGCAATTCGGCGACAAGCCTGCAAAGGGCATCATCGCGACATCCGCTGTTTCGATAGCAAAGGATTCGAAAAACAAAGATTTGGCTTATGAATTTGTGAAGTTTTACTCTTCTCCTGAAGCCATCAAGATGAGGACTTCAGACCTGCCTGTGCGGATCAGCGTCGTCAAGGAAATGAACATGGAGCAGGATCCGCTCGTAAGCCCGTTCTATAAAATGCTTGAGCGTTCCGATAATACACCGGCGTTCCTGCTGAACGAAAACTGGAATGAAATCAACCGCAACCTGTCAGCTGCCGTGAATGCAGTCATGCTTGGCCAGGACGCGAAGAGCCTGCTCAATAAAGCAGCAAAGGATTCAGAAAAGTACACCAAGTAGTTTTGACAAAATAAATGAGGTGTTTCCGATGAAATCAGAATCTGCAACACCGACAATCCACACAAAAAAGAGAAAGAGGTGGGACGTGATTGTCCCCCTTCTTTTTATCTCACCATGGATCATCGGTTTTCTGGCCTTTACTCTCGGGCCGTTAGTGTATTCCCTTATTATCAGCTTTTTCGATTGGCCGGTTGTTGGCGAGCCCAAATTCATCGGCATCGAAAATTACAGAATTATGTTCACGGAAGACCCGCTTTTCTGGAAATCGCTTTGGGTCACCCTGAAATTCGCCGCACTCTTTGTTCCGCTTAATGTTGCCATTGCCCTTATATTAGCCGTTTTGCTGAACCAAGACGTCAAGGGGACTTCCCTTTTCCGTACGTTTTTCTACCTCCCCTCCGTCATCTCCGGTGTCGCGCTCGCGATGATTTGGGCATGGGTTTACAACGGGGAATATGGGATTCTTAACTACTTCCTGTCGCTTGCCGGCATCCAGGGCCCTGACTGGCTGAACAGCACTACATGGGCGCTCGTCGCCATGGTCATCGCAAGCCTCTGGGGGCAGGGGACGATGATGCTTATTTTCCTCGCCGGCCTGAAAGGGATTCCGAGAGAGCTGTATGAAGCGGCTTCGATAGATGGGGCGAAGAAACTGACCCAGTTTTTCAAAATCACTTTGCCACTTTTGACGCCGACAATCCTGTTCAATGTGATCACAACAATCATATCCGCCTTCCAGCAGCTGACGCTCGCACTCGTCCTGACAGGCGGAGGACCGTTAAATTCGACTTATTTCTATGCGATGTATGTGTATGAAAACGCCTTTAAATATTTCAAAATGGGCTATTCATCGGCGAACGCCTGGTTTATGTTCCTGATTGTCCTCGGCCTGACGATGCTCGTCTTTAAATCGTCATCCGCCTGGGTTTACTACGAAGGAGAAGTGAAGAATAAATAGCATCGTTAGAAAGGTTACGATAAATATGAAAAGCAGAGTTGAAAAAACCTTTGTATACAGTCTTTTAATCATTTTTTCCCTGCTGTTTCTCGCGCCATTTTTCTGGATGGCCTCAACAGCGCTGAAATCGCCGCAGGAGCTTTATATGTTTCCGCCAAAATGGATTCCGTCGAGTCTGGAATTCGAAAATTTCAAGGAAGCATGGCTGTCGCAGCCTTTTACGCAATTCCTGAAAAACTCGGTTACGGTAACCGTCATGGCGACACTCGGGCAACTCGTTTCATCCGCCCTCGTCGCGTATGGTTTTGCGAGATTCACCTTCAAGGGAAGGGATACCCTGTTCATGGTCCTGCTTGCGACGATGATGATTCCGTGGGAGGTCACCATGATTCCGCTTTATATGGAATTCAACGCCCTTGGCTGGATCAATACGTTGAAAACGCTGATCGTCCCATCATGGTTCGGCTCGCCGTTTTTCATCTTCCTGCTCCGCCAGTTCATCATGGGCATTCCGAAAGAACTCGATGAAGCCGCCAAAATGGACGGAGCAAACCCGCTTCAAATATTCTATAAAATCTATATCCCGCTCATGAAACCGGGCCTCATCCTCGTAGCCGTCTTCAGCATCCTGAACTGCTGGAACGATTACCTTGGACCGCTCGTCTTCCTGAACGACCAAAGCAAATATACACTTACTCTCGGCCTTGCCCAATTCAAAGGGATGTTCGGTGTGGACATGGAAGGCGTCATGGCTATCACCTTCCTCATCTGCCTGCCGCCGCTTCTGCTCTTCTTCTTCGCACAACGCTACATCGTCGAAGACGTCTCCAAAACCGGAGTCAAAGGATAAATAGAGCCGAAGCAGGGGGACGATTCCAGTGCTTCAATCGAGAGGCTAAGGAAAAGGTTAACGGAAAGCTAAATTTCAGAGCGTAGAAATCAAAAGGGCTGAGGAATCAGAGGGTTCCCCAGCCCCGCTCTGTAAACGCAGAAAAACTTGTACCCCCAAAAAGTGGTGTTTTGAAAGGAAGACCTTTTAAAAAAAGCTTCCGAACCTAGCATTTCAAGGAAAGGTATCTGAATTTATGATCCAGTCATTGCCGTTTTTTACGTTGCCGGCCGGTGTGAAGCGGTTTTTAGGCACTGAGTCCTTATACGGGTTAAGCCTCGGTATGTTCACTCTCATCCTCAACCTCCATTTCATTGAAGTGGGGGTCACAGAAAAGCAAATTGGCTGGATTACATCAATGGGAATCCTGGTGATGGGAGCATTCGCAATTCCAGTGAGTATCGTTGCGAAAAAAACAGGACGTAAAAAGCTCCTCGTTGCTGGAATTAGCTGCCTGGCCATTGGCTGCATCATCTTTGCTATTGCCAGAAGCTTTGCCCTCCTTTTATGTGCCCAGTTGATCATGTCAATTGGGTTCACGCTGGTCGAGACAACAGAAATCCAGCTGCTTTTCCATTACAGCAAGACGAAACGCCAGGAAACTCAAGCCTATAGCTACCTGTTTGCCATGTTCACCGCATTCACCGGCGCCGGTTTGCTGCTGGGTGGATTTTTGCCAAAATGGATTGATGTCCCCGAGCAGGGTTATCAAAATACACTTCTAGTCATATCCGTGTTGCTGCTCGTGCTGGCAATCATCAGGGGGAGCCTGCTGCCACAGGAAGTCCAGCAGCGGGAACAGAAGCGGGGCCGCGAAAAAAAAGCGAAAATCTCTCGGGAATTATGGGGGAAACTCCTTAAATTCTCCTTTTTTTCAGTCCTCACCGGTGCGGCTGTGTCTTCTGTCCAGCCTTACCTGAACCTGTTCGTGAAGCTGCGGTTTGACTTTTCAAATGAAACAGTTTCCGTCATTCTCGCCATGCATGGCCTGGCGCTTTTTATTGGGTCTGTCTTTTCTCCCATGCTGATTGACAGATTTGGAGTAAGAAAGACGTTTTTCTGGATTTATTTTTTGAACATCGCTTTTTGCCTCCTGTTGTTTGTGAATGTTCCACCGGCTATTTTTTCAGTGCTTTTGCTCGTTAGGGGAGGATTCTTCACGATGCTGACCAATTTGGTGGACAGCCTGTCGATGTCTTCGTTTAAGGACGAGGACCGCGACTTGTATGCGGGTATGAGAGCTGTTTTCAGAAGTATTGGCTCATCCGTGGCTGCTTTTGTGATTGGAATGATCCTTGCCGGCAAAAACTACTCGCTACCTTTTTTGATTGCGGGCTTGTTATTGCTGGCAGGCTATATCTATTTTGCCAAAGTGATCCGGCCAAAATTTATAGACTCAAGCCTGGAGTAGTTGAATTAATCGCCGGAGGGGGAACAACAGATCGTTAAAGGGATTGTGGCCGAAAAGAGGTTTCCTATAAACTCCCGATGTGAAAAATCACTAAATAAAAATGATGCCTTAAATTTAAGAGAGGGAACGGAGATATGAATCTTGCAACGCATGTTTTTGATTGCAAAAAAATCCCCTTCAGCCGAAGGGGTTCTTTTATAACAATTTCACCTAACCATAAAATTGGACAAGACAGTCCCCTTTTTATTCGCAACATCCGGAACGGGGACAACGATTTCGGGGAAGTGTTTCAGATTGACGTTATTAGGGAGGGAAAGCCTCTCCCTTATAAGGCAGTTATGACACCGTCATCGCTGAGACTTGAAACGGAAGGCGGCTTTGCAGAGTTTTGCATAACAGAAGCAAGGGTCTTGCAAATTCGCAGCGAAGGAGTCGGTGTCCGGCTTTCCGGGATGACCGGTGCGTATGATTACGCGGTCATGGCGGGCGATAGGCGCTGGGAAGTGAACCACTCGATGCAGGAGATGCGCTATATGCTGACAGTACTGCACGGCAGCCTCGAAATGGACGCGCCGTTTGTCGCAGAGCGATGCGAAAAAATCATTGCAGACTTCCTGCCTGACCGGATCCATGGAAAAATGGAATGTGCTGTGGAGGAATTCACGACAGTGTACAGGCCGCGGAAATATCGTTCTTTTGCAGAGGGCAAAAAGCTTGTTGAACGCGACTATGAAAATTGGTTTGAAAATACATTGGATATCCCCGATAAATTTGCACGGGGGAAGGAGCTTGCTTCTTATATTACCTGGTCGTGCCTAGTGCCTGCCGAGGGAGTTTTGACGAGGCCGGCAATGTACATGTCGAAAAACTGGATGACGAATATTTGGAGCTGGGACCATTGCTTCAATGCGCTGGCCCTTGCAAAAAAGTCACCTGAACTTGCCTGGGATCAGCTGATGATTTTCTTTGATTTACAGGATGCATCGGGGATGCTGCCGGACTTCGCAAATAACCGGTTTGTACTCTGGAATTTTACGAAGCCGCCAATCCATGGTTGGACACTCAGGCGGATGTGGGAACAAACTGATTTTATTGACACTGAACGGCTGCGGGAAATATACGGGCCGCTCGGAAAATGGACGAATTGGTGGCTAGAATGGCAGGATGATGACCATGACGGGATCCCCCAGTATAACCATGGTAATGACAGCGGCTGGGATAACAGTACGATTTTCCATAGAGGGACGCCGGTCGAGAGCCCGGATTTATCCTCATTTTTAGTCATCCAAATGGAAGTGCTGGCGGAAATCGCCGATAAGCTAGGCAAAAAGAGAGATGCGGCACGTTGGAAAAAGGATTCGGAAACGCTGCTGGCAAAATTGCTTGAGCATTTCTGGGACGGAGAAAAGTTTGTGGCAAAACGGTCCGGCACCCATGAATCGATTGAATCGGACAGCCTCGTTCTTTACGCGCCGCTTATCCTGGGGAAGCGGCTCCCTGATGAGATACGAAAGAAATTAGTTAATGGCATTCGCACCAAAGGATTTTTAACCGAATATGGACTGGCAACAGAGCTGCCCAGCAGCACCTATTATAAACCGGACGGCTATTGGCGCGGCCCGATTTGGGCGCCGACTACGATGCTCATCGCAGACGGCCTCCGGTCAGCCGGCGAAACCGAACTATTTCAAGAAATCGCCGCAAAATTCTGCGCCATGGCCACAGCCTCCGGCATGGCCGAAAACTACAACGCACTAACCGGCCAACCACTGCGTGACCCCGCGTTCACATGGACCTCCAGTGTCTTCCTATTATTAGGGAACCTGCTGTCTGAAGCGAAGTGAAGCAGGGGGACGGTTTAATTGCCCCATTCTTGGTGTAGAAAAGGAAGAAAGCTGCCCTTCTACACCTTGTATGAGATTAGAGGCGACAACAGGATTGATAAACAAAAAACAAACCACCTCGGGCCTGAATGGCCGGGGTGGTTTGCTTTAGAATCGGTTCGCCAATCCCGCTTCATTTTAATGTTCGTTTAACTGGCTGTCCCTTAGAGCATGATGATAGAATGAAATGAACATCTTACAGCAAGGAGGTTGTTTTTATGGAAAAGAAGTGGATGGAGTACGCGGTTAAAATTTCTAAGGAAAATGCGGAAAAGAAGGAAGGCAAGCCGTTTGGTGCGGTCATCGTCAAGAATGGGGAAATCATTTCCGAAGGAGTAAACGAGGTAATCGCCTCCCATGACCCTACCGCCCATGCAGAACTATTAGCAATCAGCCGGGCTTCAAGGAAGCTTGGAACAGATGACCTTTCTGATTGTGAACTGTACGCTAGCGGTGAGCCGTGCCCGATGTGCCTAAGCGCGATTTATCTTGCGAACATCGAGAAAGCGTATTTTGCCAACCCCGCGGAAGGGAACCCGCTTGCCACAAAAGCCCAATACATTTACAAGCAGGTCGGTTTGCCGAATGAACAACGGGAAAACAAGCTCATCCATATGCCGGTTGAGGACTAATTACATAACAGCACCTAGCGAAGCTCCGGATTCCGGGGCTTCTTTTTTTGGCAAAAAGGAACCTATACGAAGCTTGTCTTTTCATAAGAAAATTAATCGAAAATTTCCCAACCTGTTTGACATTATTCGCTATTGCCAATTATTGGTGCGGAGTTTATATTTAGTTATCTAAAGATTTAAAAAATACTGACAAAAGGGAGTGGAAAGCTGCTAAGGAAGGTTTTGATTAAAACACTTTTAGGAGGTTTGGAATGAGGAATCGGACGTATAAGAAATATTTAAGCAGTTTACTAGTTTTTGCACTTATATTTTCTCTGTTCTTGCCAGTTTCAGGACAGGCTGCAGGAAACTCGGTAAAGAACCAGTTAAGCAGTGAGGCTTTAAGCCAAATGAAGGCGATCATCGCTGCCCAAAAAGCGGCTGAAGCGAATGGGCCTGTATTGCATCCGGATTTGCAAGGCCTTTCCGGTGACGAAGAAGTATCTGTCATTGTCCAGCTTTCAGAACCGCCGGTCGCTTTTGCAAAAGGGTTGAAAAAGATTGCTGGCAAATCATTCTCCAAAACCGAAGAAAAAAATGTTGAACAAAAAGTGACAGGACAGCAGAAAAAATTCGAAAATGCGCTGAAATCAAAAGGAATCAGCGCAAAGAAGCGGTTCCAATATAACTATGCTTTCAACGGGCTGGCTATTAAAGTAAAAGCCAGCCAGGTTAAGAAACTACTAACCTTGCCGGAAGTACAGCTAGTAGAACCTGATCTGGAGGTACACGCGCTTGGGGAGCCTGCACAAGAAGGTACATATTCCCCTGATGCTTTGAACAGTAACAATCACCTGGATATCCCTTCTGTTTGGGATTTGGGCTTTGAGGGCCAAAATGTGAAGGTTGCCGTCCTTGACACGGGAATCGACTACAACCACCCGGAATTTGAAGGGGTATATAAGGGCGGCTACAACTTTGTCAGCCATGCTACTGGATATGAAAGGCCGCGTGCCGACAATGATCCTTACGAAACTTCTCCAAAGGATCGCCCGGCTAATCGTGCCGAAATAGATTCAAAAGGAAATACATTTTACACCGAACATGGCACACACGTAGCGGGAACGATCGCCGCCCAGGGGAAAAACCCGTACAGCATTAAAGGGCTTGCCCCGAAAGTTGAATTGTATGCCTACCGTGTGCTTGGGGCCTATGGAAGCGGTGCGACGTCAGGCATCATAGCTGCGATTGACAAAGCCGCAGCCGAAAAAATGGACGTAATCAATATGTCTTTAGGCGGAAGCAGCAACAGCCAGACTGCCTCCGATGCGATTGCTGTCAATAATGCCGCACTCGCCGGTACACTTTCGGTCGTCGCCACAGGCAACAGCGGTCCAAACCGAGGCACAATCGGAAACCCAGCCTCAGCAGCATTCGCCCTTTCTGTCGGTAATTCGACCATTAAGGAAGAAGCAATGAAAGCGGATGTCAATGTAACGGTTGAAGGTTCCGCAGCCAATAAGTATAACCTCAACCTGATGGGCTGGAAATTTGGAACGCAGCCTGGACAGCTTTTAAATGGCACATATGAAGTAGTCGCCATACCTGGAGTAGGTAAAGAAACAGACTATGCCGGCATTGATGCCAGAGGGAAAGTTGCCCTCGTTGCCCGCGGAGAAATAGCATTTGTTGATAAAATTGACGCTGCCAAAAAGGCCGGTGCCGTATCAATTATTGTCCACAACAATGGCGGGACGAATGGAAATGGCCCAGCGAACGTGTTCCTTGGTGATTCGTTCAAGTTCATTCCGACTTTCGATATGTCAACAACCGATGGAACTGCCCTTAGAACAGCTTTGGCTGGCAAAAAGGGAACCGTTACCTTCAACAATTTTGCGACAAGTGTATCCGCGGGTGACGAAATTAATAGTTCGAGCTCACGCGGGCCGTCAACGCCAACGTTTGATATTAAACCGGATGTTTCTGCTCCAGGGACAAATATCATGTCATCCGTTCCTGCTTATGGGAAAGACTTCCCGGATGCAGATTATTCCGAGTCGTATGAGCGTTTCACAGGTACAAGTATGGCAACTCCGCATGTAGCAGCTATTGCGGCGCTATTGAAATCACAGCATCCGAATTGGACACCGTTTGATCTAAAGGTGGCCATTTCAAATACGGCGAAGCAGCTTGATACCGGAAAATATGATGTGTTTTCTCAAGGTCCTGGCCGTGTACAACCGTTAAAAGCAGTAACCACAGAGGCTCTCGCCTATGCACTCGATAAAACCAGCTTCAGTGGAAGAACATACGACAACACAAAGGGAACGATCACTTTCGGGAATGTGCCGACAAGTACGTTGGCAGCATCCACCATTACAAAGGATGTTGTTGTCAAAAACCTTTCAGGAAATCCAAGCGATTATTCCGTGTCTGTCCAGGTGACAAAGGCGGCGGGCGGGACTTTGGCTGCGGCAAATGTAACGGTTGACCAAAGCAGCTTTACGCTGACGGATGAGAAAACTTTGAAAGTCACTTTAAATGTGCCAAAAGGTTCCGGATCTTCGGGCAATGAACTTTTAGGTTACGTTAAACTGACAAACGGGAAAACGAATCTGATTCTTCCGTTTGCAGCAAGCTTCGCACCTCCGACAGGGTTAAAAGCCTTCTCGATCGACAGCTATCACATTTCTCCGAATGGCGATGGAAAGCTCGATAGCACGACGGTTAGGTATGAGTTCCATGATCGCCAGTATACTACTTATCTTGAGCTTTGGGATGCGCAGAATCAAGAGGGTGGCTACTATAAGGACGGGTACCTTGGCTATTTGGTGGCTGCAAACTCTACTACGGTAGGGCCAAAAACGGTTCAATTTAATGGACAGATAACGGCTTGGGGATCAGGGGCAAAGACACAGGCACCGGACGGCGTGTACACGCTTGATTTAACTACGTATAACCTTTTAGGAACGGCGCTTGTCACCGCGAACTGGCTCGGACCTGTTTTTGTCAAATCTACTCTTAGCAAAATTATGGTTGAAGACAGTTATAACTTCTCTGGTTCGAATTATACATTGAAGGGTTCCCTTGACGATTCGTATGTGAAATTCGGACCAGTAGTCGAAGAAGTATTTGGCGAAACATATGATGTCAATGACTATCTGAAGACCAAGTACGAGCTCTATAACAGTAATGGCGATTTGACAGGTAGCGGACCGGTTTCACTTTTGCAAAATGGAGGCTTTGACCTTGATTTATCCGGTCTGGAACTTGGCGACAATAAATTGAAGATAATTGTTGATGATGCTGCCCAAAACCATGCTGAAAAGGAAATTACGCTGACAAGGATTGACACGGCCGCACCTTCAACTGATGTAACAGTCAGCGGAACAGAAGGGAATAACGGCTGGTATACATCTGATGTTTCTGTTGATTTTAACGCAGCCGATGACGAATCGGGCGTAAAAGGAATTGAATACAAAGTTAATGGCGGCGCCTGGACGGCTTATACAGGTTCAGTTAAGTTGACTATGGATGGTGTGTACAACGTCCAGTTCCGTGGCGAAGATAATGCAGGTAACGTCGAAGAGGCAAAGTCCGTCGAGGTAAAAATCGATAAAACAGCGCCAGCCTTGAAGGTCAGTGTGGATAAGTCTTTATTGTCACCGCCAAATAACAAGTTTGTGAATATTAAAGCTGACCTCAATTATTCCGATTCGATGTCTGGCGTCGAATCCGTTGTTCTCGAATCGATCACCGTCAATGATAAGAAATATACCGGCGACGGAATCAAGGATGCTGACTTTGGCACTCAGGATGTGGAGTTTAGCCTGCGCGCATCGAAAAACAGCGATGACAGTACTCGGATTTACACCATAAACTATCTCGTAAAGGATAAAGCAGGAAACACCACGAAAGCCGCCACCACTGTGACTGTTCCGAAAAACCAGTCGGGGAAGTAAGGGTTTTTGGAAGGGAATAGTAAGGAGCAAACAGTAAGGTAGTTGGACATGAAACATTAGAACAAATGTGTCAGGTACCCATCGTGGACATGAAATGCCGCGATGGGTACCTGGCTATTTTATTGAAGGAAATATTCTGCCGCTTGGGCAGTTTTTCATTAATGGCCACCCATCCATTGTATTTTAAAGTCTAATTTTAAAAACAGGCCTACTTCAAATCCCGGCCAATTAAGATAATCCATAAATAAAAAAAGACTGAAGCAGCTTAATCCTGCTTCAGTCTTTTTAGTGAGGGACTTGAACTGTCCCCGTGTTTCACTTATTTGTAAATGACGATGCCGCCGACGGATTTGTCGGTTGCTTGGGTGTTGACGCGGATTTTGAGGCCGTAGTTTCCGATGTCACGGCCGGCGTCAGGCATGAATGGGTTGAGATATGAGTTGCTGTCGTTAAAGAGTGTTTCTCGTTCTTGTGATCCAAGGTTCAATGTTTGTGTCGGATAGATTAGGTTCAGCCCTGACGTTGGATTCAGGCCAAAGGCTGCGTCCGCGATGTGGTAGCGGGTTGATGCCTGGACCGGATCTTTTCCGAATACATTCCATTTCATGTCTGTAGCCGGGTGGGCGTCGACGACTCCAAGGAAGCCTTTACCTGGATGGATTCCAGTCCAGTTGTCTGCGTAGGTTGGATCCACGTACCAGACGACGAGGCCGCCATCATAGCTCATCAGTGAGTTACCGCGCTTGATATTGGCAAGCCCTTTGTCAACGCCGGCGTGGTTCCGCCATTCGAGCAGGTAATAGTGATCGCCATATTTAATGCCATCGGATTTTGTAAAGCCGTTTAACATAAAGGAAGAAGCTGCCTCAGCACCGTCCTCAAGAATTGTTTTGCCATCAGCCACTACTTTAATATTATCGGCATAAAATCCTTCCTGGGATGATGCCCAATCTGTCGCATAACGGAGGCGAAGCTTAATCTTTTGGCCCTTATAGTCAGAAAGATCGAAGCTTTGTGCCTGCCATCCTTTTGAGTTGCCGGTGAAGCCAGGCATGGAGTTCAGGATAGTTGGATATCCTTGCGACGTGACGTCTGAGCGGGTATGTTCATTCCCGAGAGACTTCCAGGTAGTGCCGCCGTCAGTGGAAACTTGGACGAAGGCAAAATCCCATTGTTCTTCAATGTCATACCAAGCATCAAATGTAAGAGTTGCAGATGTTTTTCCTGTCAAATCCACATCAGTTACCATGTTTGTGTCGCTTTCATCTTTCTGGCCGCCCCAATATTCATAGCTGCCTGTAGCAGGCTCGTTAATCTTCATCCCTTTTTGCGGTAGATTTACTTTGACCATGTTCGTGTTTTTGCCGTTTGGTGAATTGGATTGGTCAAGCAGAAATTGTGTCCCCTTAGTTGTTACATCCTTAAAATCAATTGTAGTCAAATCATCGGACCAATTCCCTCCGAGATAGGACTGAAAGTATTCTTTAGCGAAAGGGGAGAACCCAGTCGGCTCAGCCCCTGGAATCTTCCCTGCCCAGGAACCGCTAGCCATGATTGACCAGTAGGCAACAGCTTCCCCTGTTCCAGAATAAATGGTGTCATATTCATCCGGAAGCCCAAGGTCATGGCCGTATTCGTGGGCGAAAACCCCGGTCGCGCCATCTTCCGGCATCATCGTATAATCATAGAATCCAGGCAATCCATTGCCCAAACCATCCGGATCATAGAATACAGCGGAACGGTGTGACCAGATGGCATTGTCGCCAAGTGAGCCGCCGCCAGCTTCCTGGCCCATCCCCGCATGAATGATCATCAAGTGGTCGACCAGGCCATCCGGTTCAAGTAGATTGCCGTCCCCGTCCAGGTCATGTGGATCTTCAAGATCATAATCCTGCAGCGGAATGCCGGCAGCTTTTGCGGCAAGATACGTATCCCTAACTAGTAATCTAGATCCGCCAGGACTGACATTGTCGTGCCCTGTATTCGCATCTGCTCCGTAAAACGCCGCTGTTCCCGGCACTTTCAGCCAGCCATAGGCTTTCCCGTCAACTGTATAAGTACCGCCGGACTGCTGCTCATAAAACTGCTTCATGGAGACGAGATTTTCACCGTTTGGCCCTTTAACTCCATCGCTGCCAAAAATCATATCTTCATAGTGTGATAGAGGATAATCCTTATAATAGTTATCCGTTTCCTCAGGCTTGATTTTATTATGTTCAAAATCAGCATATTCAACGGTCAACACAAGCACTTTGTCCTTGCGCACAGGCTTGTTGTTGGGAGACTCTGAAACAGGATCCGGATTGCCCTTGAGATGCCCGTTCTTTTCTCCTTTTCCATTTAACAAACCATTGTTAAAGCCCTTAAACTTCTTCTGTTTTTTTGCCTCGCCGGCTTTTACTTTTGCTGCGAGCGGGTCAGTCTGCTTTGTTTTAGCCGACTGCCCTTTTATTGTGAGATAGTTTTTGAGGAATTTTTGCTTTTCTAATTCCGAAGCATTCTTGGAAAGCAGACCTCTCTTAACGAATGATTCTATTAATTTCTCATCGTTCACGATGGCTAAATCCAGAGAACTTTTCGATGCCGATGTTGCTGCTCCCGCATTATTCAGGCCTGTCCCATTTGGAACATAAGCGGCTGCCGGACTTGCAAAAACAGCTCCTGCAAGCATTACAGCTGATAGACTGGTTTTCCATAAATTTTTCAAATACTATCCCCCCAAAGTTTTTTTGGTACAAGAAAATAATATTCTGAAAATTGGGTCAGCACAAGAATTTCCGTTCTTCAATTAATGACAGAAAATTCCGCGTGAATTCCAGGCTCACCCAATTTTGTCGGATGATTGAAGGGGAATTGGTCCTAAAGTCTTTTATAGGCAAGTGCCTGCTGGCAAAAGTACTCCAGATGCTGGCACTGTGTTTTGATAGCTTTCCAGGAGGGAAGCCAACTTGTTTTCATCATCGAGTGTCGGAAGGAATAAAACCACTTTCGGGTGGGAATCCAATACCATTTCATTAGAAAGATTGTCATATTGAATAAATCCGCTATGGAGCAGGAATAGTATAGGCATTATTGCCGGTATGAGAGCAAGGCACTGGAACCTTTCCTTGCATCATTGTATGGTAGAATGGGGACAAAACTATTTTGTTTATAGGAGTTCGGTAGGGATGAGGAATAAGAAACTTGATTTGGCGGTATTTTTGGCGGATGTAAAGTCGCTGTTTAAGGGTGCTGTGCTGGTGGCGAATGTGCTGCCGGTGTTTACAGGGTTTTGGCTGGCGCTTTTTTTTAGCGGCTATGCGTTCGCTGATTATCTTGGGCTGTTTTGGCTGACGATGGCCGGGAGCATCCTCCTGATGGGCGGGGCGCTCGTGATTAACAATTGGTATGATGTTGATATCGATACAGTCATGGAGAGGACGAAGAACCGTCCGACGGTGACGGGGCATTTTTCGTTACGATCCGTGTTGGTTACCGGCATCGTTTTGTCGATCATCGGCCAAGGGCTTTTGCTTTTTACGACTTTTGAAGCGGCGATATACGGCTTCATTGGCTGGTTTACATACGTTGTTCCTTATACAATGTGGTCGAAGCGGCGCTACACGCTGAATACGGTTATCGGCAGCATCTCCGGTGCAGTATCGCCAATGATAGGCTGGACCGCCATCGATTCCGGTTTCCAGCTGGTGCCGCTTATCTTTTTCCTGATTCTCTTCCTTTGGCAGATGCCGCACACCTTCGCCATCGCCATCCGGAAACATGATGAATACAAGGCGGCCAGTGTAGCCATGTTGCCGGTTGTGTACGGAATGCCCGCTACGAAACGGCAAATGTTCATTTATATTCTATGCTTGCTTCCGCTTCCTTTATATTTACTATCATTGGGAACGGTTTTCGTTGTGCTGGCAATGATTATCAATATCGGCTTCCTCGCGGTGTCGATTCAGGGATTTTTTGCAAAAGATAACCAAAAATGGGCGCGGATGATGTTTCTTTATTCCGTTAATTATATTACGCTTATTTTTCTGCTGCCAATCATTGTCACGCTGCCGGCGTTTCAATAAAAGGCAGTATTAACTTATATTGGCGACCTGGGTCCTTCCAAAAGACGGGCTACGGTCGCCAGTATTGGATATTGTCGCCCCTATAAACTGAAAAATTCCGCCACGGTCGCTAACACGGATTCTTGTCGTCCGAAACAGCACAGAAATGCGTTTACGGTCGCCAAAATTGCTCCTCCAAATTAATATAGGCCGCTCCTCGCTTGCATACCAACATGCAAAGCGCTGGGCGGCTCTTTTAATTCCATCCTCAGCAAACCTTCCATTCTCAACTAGCCTTCTCCATTACTGTAAAAGTTCACCATTTTGTCAAACTTCGGATTTCTTCACCAATCCACATAATCCGCGCAATTCGAATAACCACTTAAACAACATAAAAACCGCTTAAATACTGGCCCCACTGAGTTTAGCCGTCGGAAAAGCATTCAAACATTTACAAATTTCTCATCAGCGTTTCATAAAACGCCTCGGATTCTTTTTTCTGGGTGTGATTCAGTTCACTCCGATGATAATCATTCGCAACTATGATGTAAGTAAGAAAAGTAAAGGGGCTGGTTTCAGGTGGCAGCATCTAAAGTTAGCAGTGTGAAGAAGGCGGGCAAGCAGAAGGAATCATCAATGATGGGAACTTTTATCTCCCTTGGCGTCGTTGGCGGAGTCATTTTAATCACTTATTTCGTACTATTCGGCCTGTTCATGGCCAGGTTTTAGGAGGGAATGCACATGCATCGTTCAGAGAAGATATGGCTGGCATTGAGTTTCGGAATGATTATGGGTTTTATGATTTTTACAGGTTACCAGACGTTCGCACTGGAAATGGGGCCGCCGAGCGCAAAAGAAACAATCGATCCGCAGCGGGTGGATGAAATTGCTCCTTTTAATAATCCTGGCGTGAAGCAGGTCGGTGACAATGAGTATGAAGTCGTGATGACACTTCAGATTTTCAGCTTCACTCCAAACGAAATCGAAATTCCTGCCGGAGCGAAGGTGACGTTCATTTTGACATCAAAGGATGTTGTCCATGGGTTTGAAGTCGCGGAAACGAATATTAACGCGATGGTTGTTCCGGGGCATATCCAAAGGATTACCCAGACTTTCGATAAACCGGGCGACTATCTCGTTCTTTGTAATGAATATTGCGGCGCGGGCCACCAGATGATGGCTACGACGATTAAGGTTAAGTAAGGGGGCGGCGAAATGGCTACTGTATTGGCAGATGCGTATAAGGAAAAATTCTCGAAGGCGCTGGGCATTAATCCAAAGGATGCGGCTTTATCGAAAACATATATCTTTGTTGCTTTTATGGCATTGCTTGTCGGAGGGTTTTTAGGATTGCTGCAGGGGCTGAACCGCGCGGGCATTCTAGAACTGCCGACATGGTTCAACTACTATCAGGTTCTCACAGCACACGGTATTTTATTGATACTTGTCCTCACAGCATTTTTCACAATCGGCTACTTTTACGCCGCGATGTCCCATAACCTTGGCGGATTGCTGCCAAAGGTAAGAAAAATGGCGTGGATCGGTTTCGGATTGAAAATATTCGGTTTTGTCATGGCGGTTATCCCAATTCTTCTGAATCAGGCTTCGGTCATGTTCACCTTTTATCCGCCAATGGCTGCATCACCTTGGTTTTATATCGGTCTCGTCTTCATTGTCCTCGGCGTCTGGATGTGCGCATTCGGCTGCTTCTACCAGGTAGCAACGTGGAGGAAGCAAAATAAAGGCCAACACGTACCAATTTTGACTTACTTCGGAGTTGGCGTTTTCGTTCTCTTGTTCTTCAGCTCGATTCCGGTTGCAATCGAAGTATTCATGATCATCCCATGGGCGTTCGGATGGGTTGCAACGATTAACGTCATGCTGTCCCGCACGCTGTTCTGGGCATTCGGCCATACACTCGTTAACATCTGGTACCTGACTGCCGTTTCTGCCTGGTATGTCGTCATTCCAAAATTGATGGGCGGCAGGCGCTGGAGCGATACGCTTACACGGGTTGTCATCATTGCCCTTGTCGTCATGAATATTACTGGTGGTTTCCACCACCAAATCGTTGACCCTGGCATCTCTGAATCTGTTAAATTCATGCACGTGTTCATGAGCCTTGCGATCGGATTCCCTTCCCTCATGACAGCTTACGCATTGTTCGCGGTTTTTGAAAAGACATCCAGAAGGAATGGTGGCAAAGGCATTCTTGGCTGGTACAAAAAAATGCCTTGGGGCGACGTCCGCTTCCTCGCTCCGTTCATTGCAATGGTCGCGTTCATTCCGGCCGGCGCAGGCGGGATTGTCCAGAGCACAAACCAATTGAATCAGGTTGTCCATAACACGATGTGGGTTGTCGGTCACTTCCACCTGACGCTCGGCATGACCGTAGCGATGACATTCTTCGGCATCAGTTACTGGCTTGTTCCATATCTGAGCGGCCGAGTGCTGACACCAATGATGAATAAACTAGGCTTGATCCAGACAGCTGTTTGGACGATTGGCATGGGACTAATGGCTTTCTCTATGCACTACCTTGGATTGATGGGCTCACCAAGGCGGACGTCGTTCAGCACTTACGGCGACCATGCGACAGCACTTGGCTGGAATCCTTATCTTGCACTGCTTGCAATCGGTGGCACGCTCCTGATTATCGGCGTCCTGCTCCAGGTTTACGCGGTTATCAATATGATGTTCTTCGCGCCAAAAGGGGAGACTGAGTTCCCAATTGCTGAAGAGGAAGAAAATGCATCGAAAACACCTTACTGGACTGAGCGCTGGGGCGTCTGGATTGTCCTTATGCTCGTCGTCGTCGGCATGGCCTATGTCATACCGCTCACTGAATTTATCTTTAACGCACCTCCAGGATCCCCGCCATTCAAGACGTGGTAGGATTTAGGCAAAATAAAGGGCGAGGGGCGGCCGGTAGCGAGAGAAGCGTGGCTTCCTTTACAACGGCCGCGCCAGCCCAAGCGCTAAAATGAGTGCATGATGCTTTGGATTGTTGGCAGATTTGTTTTCGCTAGAAGACTATGTCTCGAAACAAGTTGTTGTAATCCAGCTACAGCGCCTAGCCCCTCGAGGTCATAAGTCGGTTCCCTCCGGAGGGCAGGCACGTCCTGCGGGCTCCGTCTTATGCTGCGCTATGCTTCGCTCGCATTAAGGGCGACTAAGGTTTTGCTGTCGCAAACCCAAGTCTTCCTATATCGGGGCTGACCACAAAGGAAAGCTCCTGTGAATATTCATCGCAGGGACAGGCGGTTTTTGCCTGTCACGAAGGCGCTTACGCATTTTTATTTAGCCAGGTGATTATACTGGATGGAAGTGATTTTCATGATGAAGCTTGGAAGGAATACGTTGGCGAGCATCGCGGTGCTGCTGTTTGGGCTTTTCCTCTTTTACATCGGGACGGATGGATTTCATGCGTTCACGGCGGAGGCGGCACGGGTTGAACGGCTGAAGGAAGATAAGCCGAAGTTCCCGACAGTGACACTTGAGGACAGCAAAGGGCGAGCATATCCGTTTTCCGAGTTTAAAGGGAAGTACGTGTTCATCACCTTCCTATATACGAGCTGCGGGACGGTTTGCCCCGAGCTGGAAATGAATATGGGCGAGGTTTACAAGCAGCTGCCGAAACGCTATCTCGGAAAGGACATTGTCTTTTTAAGCATCAGTTTCGACCCGGAGCGGGACACTCCCGAAAGGCTCGATAAGTATAAAGACATGTTCGATAGCGACGGGGAAACGTGGCGGATGGCAAGGATCGCGGACAAAGCCGAACTCGACTCGCTCCTGAAGGAATTCGGCGTCATCGTCATCCCGGATGGCGAGGGGAATTTTGCCCACAACTCGGCATTTTACCTAGTCGACCGGAACGGCAATCTGGCTGATGTGATGGATTACAAGCAGACGGATGAAGCGGCGAGGAAGGTTGCCGGCATCCTTAAGGAGGGCGAGCGGCGATGAGGCAGGGAAGGTATGGATTGTTTTTGCTGGCTGTACTGGCCTTGCCGCCTGTCGCCAACTTCCTCGAATCAATCATGATTGTCCATATGCATATGCAAATGCCATTGCTTGTCATTTCCGGCTTTTTCATGGGGCGTTTTTTCCTCGATCGATTTCCCATGTTTTTTGCAAAATGGAACGAAAACGGCGGGCCGGGCATCCTGCTCTTCATGGTCATCATCGGCTACTGGATGCTGCCCCGGGCAATGGATGAAGCGCTCACACTGCCGACGGCTGAGGTTTTCAAATTCATTAGCCTGCCGTTCCTGGCGGGAGTGCCGTTGCGGGATAGCTGGCGGAAGCTTACAGGCAAAGGGCGAAACATCGTCATCGGGTTCTTTGCCGCCCTATTCATCGCGATGGGCTGGCTCTACATTATGGCGCCAGATAACTTGTGCAACAGCTACCTCGTCATCGATCAGGTCATCCTCGGCTGGGGCTACATCGCCACCGCCGTCGCCTTCATCGTTTACCTGGGCTATACCTTCTTCATCGACCCATCTGAATATGAATGAGTATGTAAGTGCCTGGCGCAGCGAGTGTTGCGCCAGGCTTTCTTTGTGTCTAAAACTGCGCTGCCTATTTGCAAAATTAGTTGGAGTGCCTTTCGGTTTTTGATGGTGGCTTTTTATTCACCAGATCCCTTATAAACGCCCGTTGACCCGAATTCCGTTCTGCCCGGTCGAATAGAACCCGTCTAATCGCCCGTAGATTTGAATTCCATTCTGCCCGGTCGAATAGAATCCTCCAGCAAACGCGTGAGCAACCTTTCACGGTAGGGACAATTAATAAAAACGTTGGAACGGCGTATTAATCTGGCAAACTGGCGGAACCTAAATATTTCTTTTGTAATAAATACATACTTTCACGTCGACAATGGGTAGATGAATAAGGACCCGAGCCATTCTGGATATATAGGCAATGTAATAAAGGGTATAATAGTCGCAAAAGCAGGGGAGGAGTTTTGCCATGGATGAGCGTAAGGATGAAAGAGTCCAGCAAATAGATGATTTGATTAAGTCGATTTACGATGGACTGGTGGAGTCTAAGCTTCCCGAGGTGCTGAAAAGCAAAATAAGAGGGGAACTTGACCAGTTGAAGCAGTTCACATTGAATGCGCGGCCGGCGCGAATTGCGATTGTCGGGCGACGGGGAGCAGGAAAGTCAAGCTTGATTAATGCGATTTTCGGTGAAAAAAGGGCGGAAATCGGCGATGTGAAAGCGAGGACCGGTATCGGGAAATGGCATACGTATGAATCGGAATCCGGTGATCTTGAAATTCTCGACACGAGAGGGCTGGGAGAAGCAGACCGGCCGGAGGAAGAGGTTTCACACGCAACCGCGCTCGAGGAAGTCCAGTCTTCCGTTAAGGAAAAATGCCCGGATGTAATTTTATTTTTGAGCAAAGCAAAAGAAGTGAGCTCGAGAATCGATGAGGATATTGAACAGCTGCTGCAGCTCAGGAAAATGATCGAGGTTGAACACAATTACAAAATCCCGATTGTCGGCGTCGTCACCCAGGTGGACGAGCTCAGCCCGAAGTCGGTGGACAAACCGCCATTTGACAGTGAACAAAAGCAATACAATATCGGCGAAGCCGTTGATGTATTGGCATCCAAACTCGGGGAAGCAGTTGGCGGAGAGGTCAAGGTTATCCCGGTGAGTGCCTACATGGAGTTTGAAGGGGGTGAACTAGTCTACGATATCCGCTGGAACGTAGACGTACTGCTCGATTACCTGATCGAGCAGTTACCCAATGAAGCACAAATGATTCTTGCAAAATTGTCGAAGATAAAATTCATCCAGAAAAAACTCGCGCGGAGAATCGGCAAAAGTGTCGCGGGCATAACCGGCGCAATCGGTGCAAGCCCGATTCCAGGACCTGACATCCCGATCATTACCGGTTTGCAAATGGCGATGGTCACCTCAATCGGGTTGATAGGCGGGAAAAGGCTTGATAAAAAAGGGGTCATGGAGTTTTTGAGCGCGCTCGGTGTGAATGCGGCCGCCGGGCTTGTTTTCAGGCAAGTCGCCAGGCAACTGCTGAAAATCATCCCGGTCGCCGGAAGCGTCATCTCAGGCGCTGTCGCGACTGCCGGAACATACGCACTCTGTGAAGCCGCCATCGCCTACTTCATCGAAGGCAGCCCAATCGAAAATGTCCGGAACATTTACAAAACGATTTTTGAGCAATTGAAAAAAGAAAAATCATAAATTGGGTGCCTAGTGCCATTGTGGTGAATATACAATCCGCGATGGTGCCAGGCATTTTTCATTTAGGAACGCTCCTGCAATTTTCTGCAAGCGGCAGGAGCTGGTTGATGTAATCTGGTTCGGGCATGAAGTTGGTGCTTTATGCTGTTGGTTTTGGATAAATATGTTAATGTGGAGGGAGAAGCTTTTATTTTGCTAGAAGGAGGACTGTAATGTAATGGATGTCTTTGACGGTTTCTTTAGTCTCGTGGTATTCGTACTAATCATATACCTGTTTTCACGTGTCGCCCATTTCTTTAATAACACAAAAATGAAGTTGAATGAGATGGACAGGAAATTGGATGAATTAAATGAGCGGATTTCAACTATGGAGAATAAGGGGAAGTAGCAGGATGAGCCCCTTTTGGCAAAATAAAAACCCCTCCATTAAAGAGGGGATTTTACCTACGCGTAAGCAATACCCGCGCGTTTAATATTATTGATGTCCCCTGAACTGCAAGGCGTCACGGCATAGGTCATTTCACAGCTTGGGCAATTCATGATCACCTTTTCCAATGTAAAAATTTCGCCGCACTCACACTGAATTTCGTGCGCCACCAAAGGAGGCAAATCTGCCTTCCCCTTGTCCCTCACATGATCCACAACTGCTTTCCCATCTTCCATACTTGAACAACCGCAGCACATATATAAACACTCCTCATCTGCAATAATAGCCAACACACCCTAACCCTAGCACAAAAAAACTCGAAGCCATATGCCAATTGTCACAGAGTGAGGCAGTGGACAGCTTCAGTGCATCATTAGTGACTCGAAAAAAGAAGAGGAACCGTACCCTAGTAGACAAGGATGTCTCTTTCATGAATTGGTTTCGGCATAAAAACAGCCTCCAAAGTTTATAATTGGAAGCTGCTTTCTTTATCGCTTGATTCGGTATGCCCGCCGCTCTGCATATCCGGAGCAGGGGATACATACTTTAATAGCTTTCCCACGGTCATTGATATATTTTCTTAGTGGACTGTTTTTTCTTTTGCAGATCTCACATTTAGCTCCAAAAAGATTAAACAAAGACAAAATTAGTCCCCCCATTACCTAAAATAAATCTACTATATTTTACCATAATTCCAATTTGGTAGATAGTCCGCTTGTTCTGTCCGATGGCTGATGTAAGGGAGAGTACTATATGAGGAAGAGACTAGAGGTGTAAAAGTTTCTAGGTTTCAAATATGCCTCTAATATGTTTTAAAAGGGAGTTCAGTAATCGCAAATTAGTAAAATATCAGCTTCTCTTTTTACCCTAAAAATAGAACGAGCCCCAACCTTTTCAAAAGGCGGGACTCGTTTTTTATCGCTCATACTAATATAAACCTATCTCGTTTCCGATGCTTTCCGTTCTTCAAATTCTGCTTTTATGGAGGCGAGCAGGTCGGCGTCGGTTACAAGCTTCAATGCTGTGAGTGCGAGCCCCTTCGCACCGGTAATCAATGCTTCATCGCCTTTTGGTGAAGCGGATGCCTCGCGGAATTCAGCGGTGTGGGCGACGAGGTCGGCAGGTCCGATTTTGATATAAGGATGGATGGTCGGCACAACCTGGCTAATATTCCCGGCATCGGTTGATCCGAGTCCTGGACGGTCGCCTGATGCAATGGTTTCCCCAAGTTCCTCAATGACTTCCTTGAACACGGCATCGTACGTTTTATTTAATAGAAGATTATCGACTTCGTTCTGGAAAGCAATGACGTTCAGCCTTGCGCCGGTTGCGAGAGCCGCTCCTTCCGCGACAGCTTTTACCCTGCGGGTGACTTCATTCAGGCCGCTCCGCGTTGCCGCACGGATGAAGAAGCGGGCTTTAGCGTATTCCGGAATGATATTCGGCGCATCGCCGCCATGGGTGATGATACCATGGATGCGGACGTCATCGGTGAACTGCTGGCGAAGCGCATTGATGCCATTGAACAGCTGAATCACAGCGTCAAGGGCGTTGATGCCTTGATGCGGGGATGCGGCTGCGTGCGCAGGCTTTCCAAAGAATTCGAAATCAAGCGGATCGACAGCGAGCGAGGATGAAGTGAGCCTAGTTTCCCCCGACGGGTGGATCATTAATGCCGCATCAATCCCTGCAACAAGTCCGTGTTTGACAAAGCTTCCTTTCGCACTGCCGTTCGGGCCGCCTTCTTCCGCCGGAGTTCCGAAAACGACTACTTCACCGCCTGTTTCGTCTATCACTTTGCTGAGTGCGATGGCCGCGGCAACACTTGTTGTGCCAATGATGTTGTGGCCGCATGCATGGCCAAGGCCGGGCAATGCGTCGTACTCCGCCAGGAACGCAATGGACGGACCAGACTTGTCAGACTTCTTGCGCGCCAGGAAGGAGGTTTCATGGCCGGCAACCGCCTTTTCAACCTCAAAGCCTTCGTCTTCCAAAAGCTTTACATGCTGGGCGGAGGCGAAAAACTCCTCGTTGCCGATTTCCGGCCGGGCGTGGATTGCCTGGCTTGTCGCCACATAAATGGCGCGCTTCGCGTCAATGTTTCCAAGTATGACATTTTTCAATTCGGTTGCTGTGGTGGCAGGTGCTGTCATGTTAATTCCTCCTTTTTATGGTTGAAAAGGGGAGGGGAAGGGGCGAACCTTTTCTCTCCCCGGGCAAAATAAACCTAATAAATCAAAGTGGTTTCAAAAATCGGACAATGTTTAACAATGAAACTTCATTGCTTTCCCGCTGTAACATTCGACTCTCGAATGAAGCAATAAAACAGGCCCAATAACTCACCCAAATGAAGGGCTTGAACCTTCCTCGTGCCTTACCAGCCGATTTTGCTTAACGGGACGAAGGTTGGGATGGTGTTGCCTTTGAATTCCTTTTCAATGAATTCTTTTGTGTCGTCCTGCTGGTAGAGTTCGGCGAGTCTTTTCAAGGTTTTGTTGTCTTTGTCCTCTTTGCGGACAGCGATGATGTTGATGTATGGTGTGGCGGTTTCGCTTTCCAGGAAGATGGCGTTGTCCCTTGGAGTCAGGCCTGCGTCGACGGCGATGCCGTTATTGATGATCGAAGCGGCGACGTCCGGGAGAACACGCGGAGTCTGGCCGGCGACCATTTGAACGAGTTCAAGCTTCTTTGGATTTTCAACGATTTTATCAAGGGAACCAATGCCGTCAAACCCATCTTCAAGCTTGATTAGGCCGGCTTCCTGCAAAAGAAGGAGCCCTCTTCCCATATTGGTTGCTTCGTTGGCAAGGGCGATTTTGCCGCCTTTCGGAATATCCTTTACATCTTTATATTTCTCGGAATAAATGCCCATAGGCGCAATTTGAGTAGTCGCGATTGGTACTAGGTCGAGCTTGTGTTCTTTGATGAATGCGTCGAAATATGAAACGGTCTGGAACGAGTTCACGTCCAATTCACCTTCCGCAAGCGCCAGGTTTGGCTGGACATAATCGGAGAACGTAACGATTTCCACATCAATGCCTTCTTTTTTCGCCTTCTCTGCAACGAAATCCCATACACGATGGTCGGTGCCACTGACGCCGAGTTTCACTTTTTCGGTTTTATCGCCCTTTGCGGATGAGGAGCCTGAGCATGCCGCACTGAACACGGCTAGGGTAAGAACTAGGATTGCTAATAGTAATTTTTTCATTTTGGTAATTCCTCCTGGATATCTAAGTTTTATAGTGTGTAGATATTGTAAAATTCTGCTTCAAGCCAAAACTCTAAAGAAGTGCTTCTAAGGATGACCTCAAAATTCAAACAGCTTATCCTAAACCTGGAGACGCCTTTTTCCTAGCGCCGTCTAATTCTCTTCGCCGCGAGATTCCCGGCAGACTGAAGGCCTTGGACCATCACAATCAGAATGCCGACAGTGATTAACATTGTCTTCGTATCAAATCGCTGGTAGCCGTATGTAATCGCGAGGTCCCCGAGACCGCCTCCGCCAATCGCGCCAGCCATCGCCGAAGCGCCAATCAATCCGATTGTCGCAATCGTAAAGGCGAGGATGAGGGAGCTGAGTGCTTCAGGCAAAATAAATCTGAAGACAATCTGCCAAGGAGTCGCGCCCATCGCCTGGGCCGCTTCGATAACGCCCGGGTCGACTTCAAGGAGCGAGTTTTCTACAAGTCTCGCAATATACGGCCCTGCATAGAAAACGAGCGGAACGACCGCCGCTGCCGTGCCGATTGAAGTGCCAACGAGAAATCTAGTAATTGGAATAATGGCGACTAGCAAAATGATGAATGGAACCGAGCGCAGCACGTTAATGATGCCATTAAGCGTATTGAAGAATGGCGCGTTTTCAAGCAAATGTCCTTTCCTCGTCACCACCAATGCAATCCCAAGCGGGATACCGAGAACGGCCGAGAACAAAAGCGAAAAGCCGACCATTTGCAGTGTTTCTACGAGTGCTTTGATGATTTGATCCGAATTAACTAGCATGTGCGGTCACTTCCTTTATGCTGACATTTTGCTGATGAATATAATTGAGGGCGCGGAGGGTTTCCTTCTCGCTTCCCTGGAACTCGACTATTAGGTTTCCAAATGGCGTCCCCTGGAGTTCAGTGATGTTGCCGAACAGGACGTTCACATCAAGTTCGAACTTTTTTGCCAGCTGTGAGAGAAGTGGCTGGCCTGCAGAATTGCCGACAAAGCTGATCCGGTAAACTTTTTGCAGCCCGTCATTCTGTTCGATCAGCTCCCTGACAGATTCCGGAATGCGGTCATTCATCACCGAGCTGACAAAGTTCCTGGCCGTCTCGGTTTTCGGTGCCGAGAAAACGTCGAAAACAGAACCTTCTTCAATAATCTTTCCTGCTTCTATAACCGCAACCCGGTCGCAAATCTCCCTGATGACCGACATCTCATGGGTGATGATTAGAATCGTGATGTTGTATTCCTTGTTGATTTTCTTCAGCAGCTGAAGAATCGAGCTCGTCGTCTGCGGGTCGAGCGCCGAAGTTGCTTCGTCACAAAGGAGAATTGAAGGCTGCGTCGCAAGCGCCCGGGCAATCCCGATCCGCTGCTTCTGCCCGCCTGAAAGCTGGTCAGGGTAGTTGTCCGCCTTATCGGCCAGCCCGACAAACTCGAGCAGCTCGTAAACCCGCTTCCTGATTTCATCCTTCGGCGTTTTTCCGAGAATGAGCGGCATTGCCACATTCGCGAACACAGTTTTCGAATTTAATAGATTGAAATGCTGAAAAACCATACCGATGTTCCGCTTGATTTCGCGAACCTCTTTTGCCGAAAGGGAAGTCAAATCATTCCCATCGACAATCACCTTTCCCGATGTCGGGCGCTCTAGCAGATTCACACAGCGGATCAGCGAACTCTTTCCCGCCCCACTGAACCCGATGACCCCGAAAATCTGACCGGTGCTAATCTTCAAATCAATCCCGTCCAGCGCGGCAACCTGCTGCCCGCTTCCCCCGCCGTAAACCTTCCGTACCTGCTGAAACTCAATCATCTGCCTGCCTCCTTATCCTGTAACATGTATCTTATTTCTTTTTCTTTTGGCAAAATTGCTTTGCGCCTACGCCCGTTGCTTATGATTTTCAGTCCGTTCCTTTCCGCCACCCATTTTCCGGAAAATAAAAAACCCTCTTCCGGGGGACAGAAGAGGGCGCGCCTGCGCATAGACAGGCAAGGACTCTTCTTATCTCCCAAGCTTTCGCTTGCTGGAATTGGCACAGAGCTCCAATGGAGTCCGCTGCCGAGGTGTCATAGGGCCAGTCCCTCAACCTCTCTCGATAAGAATGAAAACAGTATGGGGTGATGTGCAGGAAAAATAAAAAGCCCCTTCAAAAGAAGAGGACAGAATTGATCAAGTTCGCCTCTTCTCATCTATCAAGCATCGCTTGCTGGATTTGGCACAGACAATCATGTCCGCTGCCGAGGTGTCATAGGGCCAGTCCCTCAACCTCTCTTGATAAGAAGGTACATAATATTCGCTTTTCAAATTCCTGTATCCCACTCTACACCCCGAAATTTAAAAAGTCAAACAAAAAAGAAAATTTTAATCTTTTTGCAAACTAGCAATGAAGCAGGGAACGGATCCGCTGCTTCATTCTGGAATATGAACGAAGCGCTTTAACCATCCCCCTCAGGATCAAGGATGCCATTCGTAAACTCATTCCTAAAAACTGTTTGTAGAGCCACTTTCTCACCTTCACAACAGCCCTCCCTCATGGATTATATAATAAAATCCGTTGTAGCCATCCAGTCCCAACTTTGTCATTTGGTTAGAGTTCCAATTGTTTACTACAAAGGCTGATCTAAGTTCAAATCATTACGAGCGTTCGGCCATTGAATGAACAAATTTACATTTGCAAAAAATAAGTTAAAAAAGCAGGTAAAATTTTAGTAAAAATATTGACTCGTTTACTAAAAGAGATAAAATTAAAGATGAAAAGGTTTTAATGATTTTGAACAACGGCTATAGCAGGTAACAGATAGAAAGGAGGGATAAGGTGGCGACAATCAAGGACATTGCTGAAAAAGCAGGTGTATCAATTGCAACGGTTTCGCGTGTCCTCAATTATGATTCCACGCTTTCTGTCACAGACGAGACACGGAAGCGGATTCTTGAAGCAGCCGAGGAGCTGTCCTATAAAAAGAGGCCTGTCAAAAAGCCAGCAGCCAAGAAAATTGCGATTATCCATTGGTATACAGAGAAGGAAGAAATGGAAGACCTCTACTATCTTTCAATCCGCTATGGTATTGAGCAAAAATGCCAACAGCTCGACATTCAATATGTGAACTATTTTTACGATAAACTCGAGGAAGTGAAAGACGATAGTCTTCAGGGGATCATCGCAATTGGGAAGTTCAGCGCGGCCCAGGTAGCCGAACTGGAGAAGATCTCTGAGCATATCGTCTTTGCCGACTGCAGTCCGGATGAAGACAGATATGATTCGGTAGTCATAGACTTTGATCGGGCTTCAAAAAAAGTCATTAACTATCTTTTAGAGAAAAGACATCAATCAATAGGGTATATTGGCGGACGGGAAACGTATAAGGATGAATCAGCCGAACTTGAGGATCAGCGGGAAACAACCTTCCGTTCTTATATGAGAGAGAAAGGCTGCCTTGATGAAAAGTCTATCTTTATCGGGGCGTTCTCTGTTGCCAGCGGCTACAGGCTCATGAAACAGGCGATCAAGGAACTTGGCGACAGCCTGCCCACAGCTTTTTTTGCCGGCAACGATTTGATTGCAATCGGCTGCCTGCGGGCGCTCCATGAAGAAAATATCGCTGTGCCGGATAGAGTCAATATTATTGGCATTAATGATATCAGCGTTTCCAAATATATCTTTCCACCGTTATCTACGGTAAAAGTCCACACTGAATTGATGGGAGAAACGGCCTTGGACACATTGCTGGAAAGGATTGCGGGCAGAAAAATTGCAAAAAAGATCTTCATTGATACCGAATTAGTCATACGGAACAGCAGTATTTAGTCCATCTAATTTTGCCGTTAAGCAAAATGTCATTTCCGAAAATAAGGAGATTATAATATGAATCTGGAAAATTTGAAAAAAGACTTTATGGCCCAATTTAACGAACTGGATGGGGAAGGAGCGCGCACTTTCTTCTCACCGGGGCGGATTAATTTGATCGGCGAACATACGGACTATAATGGCGGCCGTGTTTTTCCTTGCGCGATTACGTATGGAACGTATGGCATCGCCAAAAAACGCAGTGACCGCCTTGTCAGGCTATATTCTAAAAACTTCCCGGGCAAAGGCGTGATTGAGTTCTCCCTGGATGATCTTGACTACAGGGTCGAACATAATTGGGCGAACTTTCCGAAAGGGATGATCCGCTACATCAAGGAAGCAGGCTGGGACATCCCATCAGGACTGGATATCCTCATTGAAGGCAACATCCCGAATGGCGCTGGCCTTTCATCCTCTGCTTCACTGGAAATGCTGATCGGTGTGATGGTTGATCAAATCTTCGGCCTCAGCATCCCTAGAATCGACCTTGTCCAGCTTGGCAAAAAAGTTGAGAATGAATTCATTGGCGTAAACAGCGGTATTATGGATCAGTTCGCGGTTGGAATGGGCAAAGAAAACTGCGGAATCCTGCTTGATTGTGAAACATTGGAATATGAATACGCGCCTCTTAATCTTACTGACCATCAAATCATTATCATGAATACAAATAAAAGGCGTGAGCTCGCTGATTCAAAATACAATGAACGCCGCAGCCAATGCGAATCCGCCTTGGCATATTTGCAGACGGAACTGGATGTTACTTCACTTGGGGCTTTATCTGAAGAAAAATTCGAAGCCCATAAGCACCTAATCACGGATGAAGTTTTGCAGAGAAGAGCCAAACATGCCGTCTATGAAAACCAGCGGACAATCCAAGCTCTCGAACAATTGAAAAAGGGCAATCTTGACATATTCGGCAAGCTGATGAACGAGTCGCATCAGTCTCTGAAAGATGATTACGAGGTTACAGGAATTGAGCTTGATACTCTAGTAGAGGCGGCCTGGCGGCAAAGCGGAACAGTCGGCGCGAGAATGACCGGAGCCGGCTTTGGCGGCTGCGCCATCGCTCTAGTGGAAAATGGGCTCGCTGACGAATTTATCGAGGACGTCGGCAAGGCTTATCGGGATAAAATTGGCTATGAGGCAAGCTTTTATGTCGCGCATATCGGCGACGGTACGAAGGAAATAACCGAGGAGGTGCAATAATGGCAATTTTAGTACTTGGAGGCGCCGGCTATATTGGCTCCCATGCTGTCTACCAGTTAATTGATCAGGACTATGACGTTATTGTTGTTGATAATCTTCAGACTGGGCATAAAGAGGCGGTCCACCCTGAAGCAAAGTTCTATAAAGGCGATATCCGTGACAGGCAATTCCTCAGGAGAGTGTTTGAAAATGAAAAAATCGATGGAGTGCTCCACTTCGCCGCTAACTCACTCGTAGGCGAATCGATGGAGAAGCCGCTTGTTTACTTTGATAACAATGTTTATGGTACCCAGGTGCTTCTTGAAACGATGGTTGAAAACGGTGTGCAAAACATTGTCTTTTCCTCAACCGCCGCGACTTACGGGGAACAGGAAAAAATGCCGATCACCGAGGAAGCCGTGACGAACCCTACGAATGCGTACGGGGAAACAAAGCTTGCCATGGAAAAAATGATGAAATGGTGCGAGACTGCGTATGGTTTGAAATACGTGTCGCTCCGTTATTTCAACGTTGCTGGTGCCAGGTCTTCTGGCGAGATTGGCGAGGACCATCATCCGGAAACCCACTTGATTCCTCTCATCCTTGAAGTTCCGCTTGGAAAGAGGGAGTATATCTCAATTTTCGGAGATGATTATGATACAGAGGATGGCACATGCATCCGTGACTACATCCATGTCGAGGACCTGATTGCTGCGCATATCCTCGCACTCCACTATTTGCAGAATGGCGGGAAAAGCGAGGCCATCAACCTTGGAAGCGGCGAAGGATTTTCGGTAAAGGAAATGATTGAGGCCGCCAGGAAGGTAACCGGCCATGACATCCCGGCAAAAGTGGTCCCAAGAAGGAGCGGCGATCCGAGCAGATTGATCGCTTCATCAGAAAAAGCTAGAAAAGTACTCGGCTGGAATCCGAAAAAGACTTCCATCCAGAAAATCCTTGAAGATGCCTGGCAGTGGCATAGAAATCATCCACAAGGCTATAACGATTGAAAGGGCGGGGAAACGATGCATGTAAATGAAGCAATTCAGGCCCTTCTCGACCAGGCGATAAAACTCGAGATGATCGAGGCCCGGGATGAGATTTATGCCCGCAATCAAATAATGGCTCTGTTAGAGCTTGATGACTTTCAAAAGAGCGTCCAACCTACGGGAGATACGGGCATTCCCGACATTCTTGAGAACCTGGCTGATTATGCGGTAGGTAAAGGGATTATTTCCGATTTAGACTCCCAGAAGGAAATTTTGACAGCGAAATTAATGAACATCCTCATTGAAAAGCCGTCTGCTGTGACCGGGCGCTTTTATGAAAAATATACGGCTGATCCACGGTCGGCAACCGATTATTTTTATGCACTGAGCCAAAACAGCAATTATATTCAGACAAAGAATATTGCCAAAAATATTAGCTATCAGTACGATTCTCCGTATGGGACAATCGATATTACCATCAATCTATCAAAACCAGAGAAAGACCCGAAACAAATTGCGCTTGAACGCGAGATGAAAACCGCTTCATCCAATTACCCAAAATGCCTGCTTTGCATTGAAAACGAAGGCTATGCGGGAAGAATCAATCATCCAGCCCGTTCAAACCACAGGATGATTGAGATGGAGCTTACGGGTGAGCCGTGGTACCTCCAGTATTCACCATACGTTTATTATAATGAGCATTGCATTGTCCTCTGTGGTGAGCATCGGGATATGAAAATCGACCGGAGCGCATTTGAAAGGCTGCTTGAATTTGTCGCTATGTTTCCCGATTATTTCCTTGGCTCAAATGCGGACCTCCCTATTGTCGGGGGCTCCATCCTGACGCATGACCATTACCAGGGAGGCAAGTATGAGTTCGCGATGGCGAAAGCAGAAGAAACCGGCCGTTTTACTTTGGAAACTTTTCCGGAGTTTGAAGCCATGACACTGAAATGGCCTTTGTCCGTCATCCGCCTGCGCGGGGATGACAGAGACCTGCTTGCAGGCGCAGCGGAAATGATTTTGGAAAAATGGATCGGATACAGCGACCCTGAAGCGGAAATCCTGGCCAATACAAATGAAACTAGGCACAACACCATCACTCCGATTGCCAGAATGCGCGATGGCAAGTATGAAATGGATCTTGTCCTCCGCAATAACCGGACGAGCGAAACTCACACTCTAGGCATTTTCCATCCTCACGAAGATGTCCAGCACATTAAAAAGGAAAACATCGGATTGATTGAAGTAATGGGGCTGGCCGTTCTGCCCGCCAGGCTCGAAACAGAACTCAAGGAAATCGAAGATTATTTGCTTGGGCAAAAAGCAGACGTGAAGGACTATCATCAGGTTTGGGCGGAAGAACTGAAAGAAAGACACGCACACGAATTAACTCCTGATACAGTGAAAGGCATCGTCAGGCAAAATGTCGGCGCGAAATTCGTCCGGGTGCTGGAAGACGCGGGAGTCTTTAAACAGACAGAAGCCGGGCTGCGAGCCTTTCAAAAATTCACTGAAACATTATAGGGACTTAGGGAGCCATCAAGGCTCCTTTTTTTCTTGTGTGCCAGGGCAATGGCAACTATCTGCTTGGCCAGGAGTAATAACACATAGGCTTATCAAAACCGGTTTAACGCCCTAAGGTAAATGAAGGGTAAATTAAGCCGGTTTTTTCGGTGTAATGCCGTGACATAATTAAGATGGCCTCAAAAAATGGAATAGCCAGGTTTAAGCTCCCGTATAGATGGTAAAAAGGGAAAGGAATAAACCGTATTCCGTAATTGATTGTTTTATGAGGATTTGATAAATTTACTTATAGCACAAAATAGTACGATAAAGGCAAACCCGCTGAAAAACGGGGACGCAAAACTAGAGGGGCTAAAGCTATAAAAATAGCCATGCCAGCCAGTTTCCGATACGGCCCTGCGGTATACGGAGTAAATGAGGGGGTAATTGTGTTGAAAAGCTTATTTAAAGGGAAGTATTATTTTCATCTGTTTTTACATAGGTACAACATGCGGCTGACTAATGATGCCCTTTGCGATAATTTGAAAGCAAAGCTAATAGCCAAAGCCTCTTATCATGGCAAAAAAGCCACATTTTTAACAACTAAATTTGAGTGACCTCCTCGACTGCCTGGAAACCTGGGCAGTTTTTTGTTTTCTTTTATTTCTGAGATGAAGGATGTCGGCGATCCTACTTGGCCCCGCCCATTCAGTAGGGCCGCCGGCATGGTATGTAAATACAAGGCAGTGGGAATGCTTGGAAGTGAGGCTTTAAAAAATTTTGAAAAAACAGCACCTTCATGAAAACTGTTTCGTCTAATAGAGTGAGAGGGCATTTTGGGCACCGGCTGCCTCGGACATACGTTAATAAAGCAGGATCCCTTCTCACACTTTAGCAAAAAGGATATGTCCTCAGAAAGGGGCAGGAATAATGAGAAGGGTTAGTCTATATCTCTCAGTCTTCATCCTATTGGGTGGGCTGGCATACGGCAGTGTAAAGTGGACTGGGAAAGGCATGGCCGAAAGCGCTCCGCCTCAAGAGGAAAAGGCTGGCGTGGTCCTGCTGGCTGAAAAGCCGTCCAGCGGCGAGCAATCGGAAGAGAAGCCAATGCCTTTAAAACAAAAAGGCGATGTGCCAAAACAGGATGAAGGGAAACGTTCCGGCTCTCAACCGGATATGGGGGATTCTTCTGGAAGCAATGAAATTGAAACCATGGATCCTGCGGCAATACGGGAGCTCTTGGAAGGATATTTCGCAATTAATGAACTGGCTGCCAAGTATATGGAAGAAAAGGGATACTGGAAAGAAAATCTCACCGAAAAAGACGTCGACCTCGAGGGGTTTTACCCTTCCGTCTCAGACCTGGTGACAAGGAAATGGCTGGGCTCGCTTGACGAACTTATGATTGAATTAAACCAAACGTACGGGGAAGGTATGTCCCCGCCGGATTTTGGCATCCGGATGGAGATCATTGAAAATGCTCCGGGCAAAATTAAAATTAAAACTTTGAAGCTGCCTGATGATTTGGATGCCGGATATACTCCATTCGGCCTCAATTATTATATTACTGCCCTGAACGAGGACGGCAAATGGCTCATTGATGATGTGCTGCAGGTGCCGGTCAAGAGCGAGCCGCTCGACTTGAGCTGGGAGGAAGCCGCCGAGCATCTTAAGGCAAACGGAATTAACGCGAAGAATATTGGAACTGCTGTCATGGAGGGGCCGGTCACGTACTCGGATTCATGGGAATTTGTCAACATCCCGATGAAGGTCTACCTTATCGATCACCAGGAAATAAAGGCAATTTCCGCCGTCACCGGCAGGGTGATTCTGAAGGAACAAGCTGGGGATTGAGAAGGCTGGCCAGTGGTACTGTTTAATCATATGCTTTGGGACCGGGAAGCCTGGCTTTCCGGTTTTTCATGATGGAAATATACCTTTGCCCGATCAAGAACATTCGAGTTGCAGTAGGATGGGGGTCTTATCGACTTTAGCGGGCGGAAAAGTGCTGTGTGGTCGTATAGAATCGGTCTCAACGACCGTAGCGGCTGGAAAAATTCTTTACTGACGAATAGAATCGATCTCAACGACCGCAGGAGCAAGAAAATTTTTCTACGGTCGAATAGAGTTGTTCTAAACGACCGTAGCGGCCAGAAAATTTCTGTGCGGTCGTATAGAATCGGTCTCAACGACCGCAGGAGCCAGAAAATTTCTGTGCGGTCGAATAGAGTCGTTCTCAACGACCGCAGCAGCCAGAAAATTTCTGTGCGGTCGAATAGAATTTTTTTAAACGACCGTAGGAGCCAGAAAAGTTCTCTGCGGTCGAATAGAGTTGTTCTAAACGACCGCAGGAGCCAGAAAAGTTCTCTACGGTCGAATAGAGTTGTTCTAAACGACCTTAGCGGCCGGAAATATTCTGTGCGGTCGAATAGAGTCGTTCTCAACGACCGTAGCAGCCAGAAAAGTTCTCTACAGTCGAATAGAATCAATCTCAACGACCGTAGCAGCCAGAAAAGTTCTCTACAGTCGAATAGAAACGATCTCAACGACCGTAGCGGCCAGAAAAGGTCTGTGCGGTCGATTAGAAGCTTTCTCAACGACCACAGGAGCCAGAAAAGTTCTCTACGGTCGAATAGAATCGATCTCAATGACCGCAGGAGCCGGAAAATTTCTCTACGGTCGAATAGATGCCCCACCACCAACCATAAGGAGCCAAATAGAAGAAGGCTGCCCCAACACAAGCACTTTGGGGACAGCCTCCAACTATAAAAAACTTATATTCGATTTTCCGTTAGCATCTAGCCAGAAAACTTTCCAACACTACCTCTGTTGAACGGGTACCATTTCGCTGTTCAGCGGCTGGAATGTGTAATTTTGGCTCTTCAAGTATTCCATCAGCGCAGGCAGCTGGGCGAGCGTCTCCGGGCGCTCATGCAGTAAAATTACAATCGGCCCCTTGCTGTTGCGCTGTTTTTCAAGCTGCTCTATTACACTATCAACATAGCGGGCATCCCGGAAGAACCAATCCCTGCTGTCTACCGTCCAGTCCCACATTTTATATCCATTATCAACGACCGCCTGCTTATAGGCCGGCGTCATGTGGGGGGAACTTCCAAAGGGAGTGCGAATCAATACAGTATCAATGCCCGTAATTTTCTTGACTGTCGCTCTCGCCTGGTTCATTTCCCCGATCACTGACTCAGAAGATTTATAAAACAGATCTTTTCTATGAGTAACCCCGTGCAATCCAAGACTATGGCCTGAAGAAGCCATCCGTTTAACTGCGGCCGGATATTGATTCATATTGCCGTCAAGCATGAAAAAAGTTGCTTTCGCATTGTATTTGTCCAGCACATCAAGGATCTGGCCCGATACCTTGTGCGGGCCGTCATCGAACGTCAGGTAAACAGGCCGTCCATTGCCGGAGTTTACAGGCTTTTCCGGAGGCGCGGGCTTTTGGGCAGGAGGCGGCGCAGGAGCTGGCGTTTGCGGCTGCTTTGACGGAGCACTTGGCTGTGGTTTAACAGCAGGCTTCACGGCTGGCTTGGGCGCTTCAGGCTGCTTTACTTGCTCGCTTTCCTTTTTTTCTGAGGCAACGGGTTCCTGCTTTTTCACATCAACCGGCTCCTGCTTCTCCACATCATCCCGCTCAGCCAGGGAGTCTATATGTTTTGAAGGGTGGAGGTTTGGATCGTAATTTGGAATTTCAGCCGCCGGATCTTTTTTCAAAGCGGAAACTAGCGGACTGGGAATCTTATCAGCTTTCGCATCGGACTTTAACGCACCAACCCCAAGAATCGCCCCATAAATGAGCGGCACCAGCAACATACAAACCAAAAAACTCCTCAACCTCTTGCTTTTAAACAATTTCCCCATCTCTTTCCCCTCGGTTTCTTCTCTGTTTATCTGTACACCTATATAAACGAATATATTTCGATTATGTTACAAATATTTCTTATATTTTACAAAATACTAGATTCATAGGGAAAATGGTAGGTTAAATCGACCTATTTCTATTACAAAGAGGTGAAAGTAAATTTTTCCATTCCTCGCTCTGCTCAAGAGTTTTTGTTCAAAGACTATTAAAAAAGAAGTTTTGGGCAAAATGAAGCTTGTTTTGCTATCTGGACTATTCCGTAAATGAACTGAGAGGAGTGCAACTGAAATGGAGAGTAAAATTGAGGGACGGTGCACTAGCTTTGGTACGGTATAAGTTTTGAAAAAGGGGAGGATAGAAAGGTTTAATCATAACAAAGAGAGAATATAAACAATAGAAGATAGTGTATTTGACCGGAGGTGCTGAGGGATGAACAGGTTGCTTAATATTCAAAAATGCTGTCCGGAATGCGGGGCGCCCGAGGCAAACGGGCTTGATTGCCGGGGGCAATTGAATGAAATTATTTCCTGGGAGGCTGAAAACCCCGATTTGCTTAGCCGGCATTTTTGGACGGTTGCCTGCTATAACATCCAGCATCCTTCATTGTTTACGGATGCCGCATGGAGGCGTTTTTGTGAAGTATATTGCGAGGCGTACGACAGGGGATGGCCAATCAGCAAAATCCGCCAGCAAGTTTCTAATCTTGCCGAGGGGGCTGTGAACGTCATGAAGGAAGTTCCGGCTGATCCGGTTTACAGGGAATGGGCGATGACCATTTCCGAAGTATACCTTGTCGGAGAGAGAAAAGGTGCGGCCGACCGTGTCGCGGCTTGGGCCAAGGTTGTCAGAAAACAGATATAAGACCGAAAAATGCCAGAGCCTGCATCCTAAGCAGTTCTCTGGCATTCTTATATTTTCTCACCCTTAACGGTCAGTAGGATCGCCCCCTTGGGAGATTAACTGCCCTGAAAGGTCCAAATGGTTCATTTAAACAGTGGGTGATGAAAAGAACGCTCACTAATAGACTTTATGGCTGCTTTTTGCCCTTGAACCAATTCATCGGATTCAAATTTTTACGGTAGCGTGTTACGGCTTCTTTCCCCAGGATGATGCCGCCAATCCAGAAGGTAGCTTCCCCAGCGATGACAAGTCCTGCTGTAATGGTGACTTTAGTCCCGGTTGAGAAAGAGGAAAGGGGCACGAGAAGGATCGCTGCGTAAAATAGGCATGACAGGATGATCAAAGCAACGCCAATCATCGTCATTTTTGATTTATTCTTTTGCTGGACAGGTGTAAGGTCCCCATTTTCTTGCATCGTTATCCTCCATAGCTGTTTTTCTAAATTATATAGGAATGTTCACCAAATTGCCTAACACAATCTTCCTGTTAAATTAAGGGGTTCGACAAATGGATAAATGAAGTAAAGTTATGTACAATGGAAAGAATGATAGCAGCAAGGCTTTTTGCAAAAGAAAGGTGTTGGACATGGAAAAAAACATTATTTTTTTTGACATTGACGGTACATTGCTAGACGATGAGAAACGGCTCCCGGCTTCGACGAAAGAGGCGGTTTTTAGGCTGAAGGAATTAGGGCATGAAGTGGCGATTGCGACCGGAAGAGCCCCGTTTATGTTTAAGGATTTACGTGATGAATTGGGAATCGATACATATGTATGTTTCAACGGCCAATATGTTGTCCTGCAAGGGAAGCCGGTATATACGAACTGTTTAAATAAAAATGCACTTGAGGCACTGACTATTTCCGCGGGTGAAAAGAACCATCCGCTCATTTATATGGATGCAGATGATATGAAAATGAGTGTGCCGGAACATAATTGGATTACAGAAAGTATCGGAACGCTTAAGCTGGAAAATGGCCCGACGCACGAGCCGGAATATTTCCGAGGCCGCGATATTTATCAGACGCTCCTTTTTTGCGAGCAGGATGATGAATTGGCTTATGTGGAGACGTTCAAGGAGTTCGACTTTGTCCGCTGGCATCCGGTTTCCGTCGATGTCCTTCCTGTTGGCGGTTCTAAGGCAAAGGGTATTGAAAAGCTTATCGAAGCTATGGGCCTCAGAATTGAAAATGCATATGCATTCGGCGATGGCCTAAATGATATGGAAATGCTCAAGTATGTCCCGAACAGCGTCGCTATGGGCAATGCCCTCCCAGAGGTGAAGGAAGCAGCTAGGTATGAGACAATCCACGTGAATGATGGCGGCATCATGCACGGATTGAAGCTGGTTGGCCTTCTTTAGGGCACAATAAGCTTTACATTTATATTTGGCGCAATTAAAAATGCATGCCTTCTATATAGTAGGCCCTCTAAAGTGCCATGTAAAAAAACCTGAGAAATTTGGTTTTCAAAATTATATGTCAATTTTGTGGCAGTCTTAAATATTTTGAAGGATTTTTACCTTTGGTGACGAATACTTTAAGCGGGTACCGGGATTATGCTTTTTTTCTTCATTATGGTACTATTTTTAGGTAGGAAACGTAAGGAGTGGTGCGGGTGGAATTGACGTTTTACTGGTATCCGAAATGCGGTACATGCAGGAATGCGAAAAAGTGGCTTGACGAGAATGGGATTTCTTATCATGCGATACATATTGCGGAACATCCGCCAACGCGTTCGGAACTTGGCACGCTTTACAAAAACAGCGGACTTGAATTGAAAAAATTCTTTAATGTCAGCGGCCAGAAATACAGGGAGCTTGGCCTGAAGGATAAGGTTAAAACTGCTTCGGAGGATGAACTCCTTGATATTTTGGCGTCGGACGGAATGCTGTTGAAGAGGCCAATTCTGACGGATGGGAACAAGGTGACAGTCGGCTTCAAGGAAGACGAGTATAAAAGTACGTGGCTTTAAGGGAACCTGCTGCCGGACTCCGGCATTCATGGTACTATCGATTGCTTTTGATCGATAATAGATAATACAAAACATTGTGGAGGGATAGCATTGACTACACCAAAGGATTTGCGGTATTCAGAAGAACATGAATGGGTAAAAGTTGAAGGGGATAAAGTACGGATTGGCATCACGCACTTTGCCCAGTCCGAGCTTGGCGACATCGTATTCGTTGAGCTTCCCGAGGTTGGCGACGAAGTAACCGCTGACGAGCCATTCGGCAGCGTAGAGTCTGTTAAGACTGTTTCTGAGCTATATGCGCCGGTAAGCGGTAAAGTTGTAGAAGTGAATGAAGACCTGGCTGACAGCCCTGAATTCGTGAACGAATCACCTTATGAAAAAGCTTGGATGATTGTGATTGAGCTTTCCGACTCCAGTGAGATGGACAACCTTATGACTGCAGAACAGTATGAAGAAATGACAAACGAATAATCAACTAGGGCCGTCCATTTGAATGGACGGCCTTTTTGAGGGCTCCCCTTGTAATAAAAAGCCCTGACTTTCCCATTTATGCCTTTCCATAGCCCCGGGCAGAATAAAGAAAAAAACAAAAGGGTGATATGGGATGGCATTGCGTGAAACGAAACTTGATATAACCGACCGAGTGGTTGGAAAACTAAAAAACGGGGAAATAGAACTTTATCTAGAGAAGGAAGCGATTGGCCGGATTCTGCTTAATGGAAAGGCTGAATTCGAGTTAGATCAGCGCTTTGCAGTGGACAGCCAGAGGATTTATCAGAATGCTTCAATGATTGAACAGCCTGATGCGAAGTATACAGACTGCGATCAAGGCGGTTGGTGTTAGCAGCCGTTTTTTGCCCGACATGCCAACCTGCTTGGCTGCCGGAAATCAAACTCCTGTATGCAATTTAGGCATAGTGGTATAGTTGAATCAGAACAGGAGACTACACAAAATTATTCTGTCTGAATAAGCTAATACCAACTACTTTCCTGCAGGTGATTCCTATGAGTGAAGAATACGCGGATAAAATTATCATAGTCGAAGGCAGATCAGACAAGAAAAAGCTACTTGGAATTATTAAAGACCGGGTAGAGGTGATTTGCACAAACGGGACCATTTCCCTTTACAAACTTGATGAATTAATTGATTCCTTCGGAGATAGGGAAGTGTACGTATTGGCTGATGCCGATGAAGCTGGTGAGAAACTGCGCCGCCAATTCAGGCGGGAATATCCGGAAGCTGAGCATTTATATATTGATAAAATGTATAAAGAGGTAGCAACTGCCCCTTATCATCATCTGGCGATGGTCCTATTGGGAGCGAACATAGACGTCCATGCCGAGTTTCTGGAAATGGGCCGCACTGCACCATGAAAGAATGGACAAGCGAAGAATTATACACCTTTATCTCAAACAGGCAAACAGGCTTGGCCTATTTTTATACCCCCCTATGCGGAACCTGCCAAGTAGCGGGAAGAATGCTGGAGGTCATTGAAGAACTTCTGCCCGAAATGGCCATCGGCAAAATAAATCTCAACTACGCACCGGAATTCGCGGAAATTTTCGGGGTTGAAAGCGTCCCCTGCATGGTTTTCATAAAGGAAGGGCAAATTGGCGAGTCCATTTATGCTTTCCGGTCTGTCCCTTACCTGCTTGATAAAATAAAAATATTCTACAGCTAAGCAGATGCCAAACGCATCTGTTTTTTTCTTCTCCATCATGTTCCAGAGTTTACAAAATGTGCCCACGCTATTATGATGTTTAGGGAGGCGAAATAGTTTGTTCGCTTCAGTTTTTGACGGGCGAGGGGATAATCCCTTGCTACTTCTTGTATTCTAGGGGCGGAATTATGGCTTTTTATAGAAGCTGGGCTGGACAGTTCCATACATATAACCGAAATATAAAACTTAGTATGGCTGCTAATATGATTACCCAGATTGGCATTGGCATCTTTATTGTTATTTATAATTTTTATGTCCGGGAATTGGGTTATTCGGAATCCGTAAATGGACAGATTATCTCGGTTGCGTCATTGGCAACAGCCATCATCCTTGTTCCAGCCGGCATAATTGGTGATAAATTCGGCCGAAAAAGAGTAATCCTGGCAGGAATTATCGTTTCGGGATTTTTACTCGTTTTCAGGGCTGTTGCAGTTGATGAAACGTCTCTAGTTTATCTTGCGTTCGCAGCCGGTTTGGCAGGTGCGTTCCTGCAGGTTTCCGGTATTCCCTGGCTCGCGGAAAATTCCGATCCATCACAGCGGGTCAACCTCTTCTCACTTCATTTCGCGTTAATGACCGCAGCGAGTGTGGTCGGGAACATGCTTGGGGGAATCCTGACAGATTTCTTCAGCGTATTTTATTCCGAGCTTGTAAGTTTAAGGATCACTTTGCTGATTGGGTCCGCCATTTATTTATCTGGAGCAATTCCGGCGTTTAAATTTCGGACGCCTGCTGTAAAGGTTACTGCGAATCCGGTCAAAGGAGAACCGGGAATAAAGAGGGCATTTAATTGGAATGGTTTTAAAATCATTGCCCTTTTTGCTTTTGCACAAATGCTGATTGGTTTCGGTGCAGGCCTTGTCATCCCGTATTTGAATCTTTATTTTGCAGGGAGATTTTCCGCATCCACCTCAACCACAGGGTTTATTATCTCACTTGGCCAGGCGGCGACAGCTTTTGCAATGATCATCGGCCCTCAGGTAGTTAAGCGTATAGGTGAAGTAAGGGCAGTTGTCCTACTCCAGCTGGCTTCCCTGCCATTTCTGCTATTGACAGCGTACACGCAGAATCTCTGGCTGGCGGCCATCGGCTTTCTATTCCGTCAGGCGCTCATGAACGCGGGAAATCCGATTCAAAGCTCCCTGATAATGTCCAAAGTAGACGATTCGATGAAAGGGCTGGCGAACTCTATCAATCAGACTGTCTTCAATCTGGGCTGGGCTTTCATGGGGCCGGTTTCCACAGGGATTGTAGTGAAATACGGGAATTATTGGGGGTATGCCTACGTCTTTTCCATTACAGCGTGTCTATATTTAATCGGCTCAATCTATTTCCTGTTAGTCTTTGGGCGGAAAGCGATGAAAGAAAAAGGAGGCGCGATTCCAAAGGCAGGCTAGAAACGACATATTTCCCCGGAAATTTTACGACTTGATATAGTGAAATAGTGATATGGTGGTGTTTCCACTATTATTTTTGCAAATCGCCAGACTCCAAAAAAGTTGTCGAACGATTAACAAAGGAAATCACGCTTCCTTGGAGAAGTGTTAGGCATGGGGGGATGCCAAATGATTGGGCAGATAGAGCGATTCATCGAAACAGTAAACGAGAAAACCCATATCAGCCGATTGTTCAAAGATAGTAAACCATTTTTTATCTTTATTGACGGTATTCCTATCGAAATACAAGACGGAACCGCCAGGCTCTCGCCTGGGTCCGAGGATAGCCTGAACCGGGATGAAAAGGCCTGTTCCGGAGCAGCTGCCATTAAAGGGGAAACCGATGCGCTTGTTCAGCTGCTAAATGGGGAAAAGAAATTGCGGGATCTGCTCAATCAGGAGGCGATTAGCATAAAGGGTTCGTTTAGGACACTGCTCAAGCTTGAAGCCGTTTTTCTTTTGGCAAAAAATAAAGAATTTTCTATTGACGGAACTGGCGGGATAGGATAAACTTTCTATAAATCTTGGCGCAAGATTCAAACAATTCATAAAATCTTATCAAGAGAGGCGGAGGGAATGGCCCGATGAAGCCCGGCAACCGGTTATTGACACGGTGCCAAGTCCAGCAAGGCACAGCCTTGTAAAGATAAGGAGAGTTCATCCCTCTTCTTATGAAGCGGGTTTTTTATTTGACTAAAATAATTAACTGAATAATTAAATCTTTATTGACAGCTTTTTTCATCCATGTTACGATAGCAATCATGATTAATTGAATAATATTTGTTTACTCTTATCAAGAGAGGTGGAGGGATGTGCCCGATGAAGCCCGGCAACCGTCAGTGGATCTGATCCAGTGAAATGGTGCCAATTCACACAAAGCGTTGTGCTTTGGGAGATGGGAGAAAGGATAGTTGCCATTTATGCCTTTCTGCCAGACTGCAGAAAGGCTTTTTTTATTCCATATAGGGTAAACCTCCATTAACTTATTCATGATTGCTGCCCGCAGCGTGGGCAAGAGGATGTAAAAGAAGGTGAGTCGAATGATTTCAATAAAGAATGTCCGGAAAAGTTTTTCCACGAAACAGGGAACATTGACGGCCGTTGACAATGTCAATCTAGAGATAAATGAAGGGGAAATTTTTGGCGTAATTGGTTACAGCGGCGCCGGAAAAAGTACATTGATTCGCCTGCTGAATAAGCTTGAGAGTCCGACTGAGGGTACCATCACCATTGCCGGACGGGAAATTTCACGAATAAAGGGCGCTGAGCTGAGAAAAGCGCGGCAAGAAATTTCAATGATTTTTCAGCACTTCAACCTTCTCTGGTCAAGGACTGTCCGTGATAACATTGCGTTTCCTCTTGAAATTGCCGGGGTGACCGGAGCGGAACGGAAAAAGAAGGTTGATGAACTCATTAAGCTTGTCGGCCTTGAAGGAAGGGAAAATGCTTACCCTTCACAGTTGAGCGGCGGTCAGAAGCAGCGTGTCGGCATCGCTCGGGCGCTGGCCAATAACCCCAAAGTCCTACTGTGCGATGAAGCGACTTCAGCGCTTGATCCGCAGACAACTGACTCGATTCTTGATCTGCTAGTCGATATTAACAAACGGCTTGGGCTTACGATTGTCCTGATTACCCACGAAATGCATGTGATCAGGAAAATCTGCCATCGCGTCGCTGTGATGGAAAGCGGAAGGATTGTCGAACTTGGCCCGGTTCTGGATGTTTTCCGGAATCCGCAGCAGCCGATTACAAAACGGTTTGTCCAGCAGGTGACAGAGCCTGAGGAAACAAAGGATACAGTTGAACATTTGGTTGAACGCTATCCTACTGGGAGTGTCATTCAGCTGACTTTTGTCGGTGAATCTGTCGAACAGCCGTTGATTACAAATCTAATCAGAAATTTTCATATTACGGCAAATATTTTGCAGGGGAAAATTTCACAGACACAAAGCGGCTCATATGGCACATTATTCATTCACCTTGATGGATCCGAGCAAGAAGTGGCGAAAGCCCTTGAATATATCCGCTCACAGCAAATTGGAGTGGAGGTGATTGTGAATGACTGAGAAATTTTTTCCGAATGTCGTCTGGGAGAATATGTGGGAAGCAACCATCCAAACTCTTTATATGACAGGTATCTCTGTAGCTATCACATTCATCCTTGGCATCATTCTCGGCCTGCTCCTTTTCCTGACTGGTAAGGGGAACTTGTGGGAAAATGCAATTGTCAATAAAATCATCGGTGCATTCGTTAACGTCTTCCGTTCTATCCCATTTATCATTTTGATTGTCCTGTTGATTCCGTTCACGATGATTCTCGTGGGTACGATGATAGGAGAAAATGCAGCTCTTCCTGCACTCATTATTGGTTCCGCTCCTTTTTATGCGCGAATGGTAGAAATCGGCCTTCGTGAAATTGATAAAGGAGTCATTGAGGCGGCAAGGTCAATGGGTGCTTCAACGTGGACGATTATCTGGAAGGTGCTTTTGCCTGAATCAATGCCGGCACTCGTTTCCGGAATCACCGTAACAGCAATTGCGCTTGTCAGCTATACGGCGATGGCGGGAGCGATTGGCGCGGGCGGCCTTGGGAACCTTGCATATCTTGAAGGATTTCAACGTACCCGTAATGATGTCACTGTAATGGCTACAATCATCATTTTAATCATCGTCTTTATCATTCAATTCATCGGGGATATCATTACCCGAAAACTTGATAAACGATAATTTGCCCAGCCGGGAATTTTCTCGGCTCCGGCTTATACTTAAATCCAACATACAAACAAAGGAGAGGGAAACATGAAAAAATGGTTAGGCACTATTTTAACTTTTGCACTTGTACTTGTACTTGCTTCCTGCGGAAGTTCCGACAACAAGGCGGGAAGCGATAAGAAGGAAGACAAGAAGATTGTTGTCGGCGCGTCCAACGTACCGCATGCTGTCATCCTTGAAAAAGCAAAGCCATTCCTGAAGGAAAAAGGCTATGACTTGGAAATCAAGACATTTACTGACTACATTCTTCCAAACAAATCTTTGGCAGCGAAAGAACTGGATGCGAACTACTTCCAACACATCCCTTACTTCAATTCCCAAGTGAAGGAAAACAACTATGATTTTGCCAATGCGGGCGGTATCCACATCGAACCAATCGGCGTATATTCTAAGAAATACAAAAGTCTTGAAGAACTTCCGGATGGTGCGCACATCATTGTCAGCTCCTCTGTACCTGACCACGGACGAATCCTGACTATGCTTGAAGCAAAAGGTCTGATCAAACTGAAAGAAGGCGTTGAAAAAACGACCGCGACAGTGGAGGACATCGTTGACAACCCTAAAAAGATTAAATTCGATGCGAAATATGAAGCGGCACTTCTTCCGCAAATTTATAGCAAGGGCGAAGGGGACGCAGTTCTAATCAACTCCAACTACGCTCTAGATGCCGGCCTGAATCCGGTTAAAGACTCGATTGCAATTGAAGAAAGCGATTCTCCATACGTTAACATCATTGCCGTGAATAAAGGCGATGAAAATAGCGACAAGATCAAAGCTTTAGTAGAAGTCCTTCGTTCCAAGGAAATCCAGGACTTCATCCTTAAAGAATACGGCGGCTCTGTCGTTCCAGTATCTGAATAATTACTAGAAACCTGGTTGGCACTCTTTTACGTGCTGCCAGGTTCTTTTTTATTTTTCATTTTTGTAAAAAGCCAGTTTGTACGGGCCGAACGCTAAGTAACGAACATCTTGCTGTTTCCGGCTGTTGTGATAGTACGCCCTGTTTGGGAATATCCGCGCATACTTAAACCTTCGTATCTGCATACTAATCTGTGATAATAAACCGTTAGGAGTGGAACCGATGGAACATTTTCATGATCCTAAAAATTCTACAGAAGCGGCCCTTTATGAATACAAGGCCGGGCTTGGATTGTTTACACAGAAAATGCCGGAAATAGCACGCCATTATAATGCATTTACAGAGGAATGCTTCAAGGAAGGCGTACTCTCACAGAAGGACAAGCACCTAATTGCATTGGGTGTTGCTCTTTATTCACAAGATGAATATTGCATTATCTACCACTTAAAGGGATGTCTAGACCAGGGCGCATCTGAGGAAGAAATTCTGGAAACAATCGGGGTGACTGCTGCCTTTGGCGGCGGGGCAGCGATGAGCCAGGGGGTAACACTCGTCCAGGAAGCAATGGATGAACTAAACCAATTAAAACAATAGGGAAAGAACCTATCTTCCATATTATACCTTGCAATCCTTTCTTTCCCGGAGCGATTGGCGTTTTTTGCCCAACCTTGAGGGTAAACACCAAATGTGCAAAAAATACCTTTGTTGTTTTTATAACATTGATTTTTTGCAAATACTCCGAAGGACTGTGGCAAAAGAAAGGAAGTTTTAATTGTGGAAGAGAAGTTGAACCTGAGATACACGTCGGAAATGGAAAAAGCGATGCAAGAATCTCATGGGATCGGTTATGAAGAGTACAACATGAAGCACGATGTGAGAATGGAAGTCGAGCAAAAGCGCGAAGATGATTACTTGAAGAGCCAGCGCATTATTGCGGAAATCGACAGAAAAATCTTCTAAGGCACACACGCTTTTAGCCAGGTGCTTAGCCAATTGAAAATTCATAGGCCTGTCAAGGTTGTGGATTGGGGATGCAACTAATGGCAGACCTGCTCTATACACATACTATATAATAGGAAGAAATACGGAGAGCCAGTGGAACTTTTCACTGGCTTTTCGCTATTTTTTGAGCTATTGTAAAGGCGTGGTGTATATGAACGAGGCTTGGCGGGGGAAGATAAAGCAGATTTAGGGATGCAAAAATTCTCACTAAAGGGCAGTTCAGTGAAAATGGGATGACAGCCGGACATTCAGTTTAAAGGGTTGCTATCACATTTGATTTGTTATAAGATTGTAATGAGAATAAAATGAGAATGGAAGTTTCCGCATAACAGCCGGGCAGACTTCCTCAAGTAGCGGAGGTATTGAAATGGGTGGATCAACTTTAACGATCAAAGATCTCCATGTTGAGATCGAAGGGAAAGAAATTCTAAAAGGTGTGGACCTCGAAGTAAAAGGCGGGGAAATCCATGCAATCATGGGACCTAACGGAACAGGGAAATCAACTCTATCTTCTGCGATCATGGGGCATCCTAAATATGAAGTAACTAGCGGAACAGTCACACTTGATGGTGATGACGTCCTTGAAATGGAAGTTGACGAACGCGCCCGCGCGGGACTTTTCTTGGCAATGCAATATCCAAGCGAAATCAACGGCGTGACAAATGCCGACTTTTTACGTTCAGCCATCAACAGCCGCCGCGGCGAAGGCAATGAAGTTTCTTTAATGAAATTTATCCGCCAGATGGACGAGAAAATGGAAATGCTTGAAATGGACGAGGATATGGCCCAGCGCTACCTGAATGAAGGCTTCTCCGGCGGTGAGAAAAAGCGGAATGAAATCCTTCAGCTTATGATGCTTGAGCCGAAAATCGCCATCTTGGATGAAATCGATTCTGGACTTGATATCGACGCCCTTAAGGTTGTTTCAAAGGGAATCAACGCGATGCGCGGCGAAGACTTCGGTTGCTTAATTATTACACACTATCAGCGTCTTCTAAACTACATTACGCCTGATTATGTGCACGTCATGATGCAGGGTCGAATTGTGAAATCCGGCGGACCTGAACTTGCGCAGCGCCTTGAAGCGGAAGGATATGACTGGATCAAGCAAGAGCTTGGCATTGAAGATGAAACTGTCGGCCAAGAAGCATAAGCATTAGGGGGATAATCGATGACTACTGAAACCATATTGCCTTTTGACAAAGAGTTCATTAGCTCTTTTTCAAAAGAAAAGGCCGAACCGGCATGGCTTGAGGAAGTTCGCCTTAAGGCTCTTGCCAGCGTTGACTCGTTGCCAATGCCAAGGCCTGATAAAACAAAAATTGATAAATGGAATTTCACAAAATTTGAACGCCATACAGTGGAAAGCGAGCCATTCTCATCGCTGAATGACTTGTCTGAGGATGTAAAGGCACTCGTTGATGTGGAAGGCCAGCAGAACTTATATATTCAGCGGAACAATACTCCAGCCTATCTTTCTCTATCCCAGGAGTTGAAGGACCAGGGCGTTATTTTTACCGATATTTTCACAGCGGCAAGGGAGCATGGCGATTTGCTGCGCCGTTTCTTTATGAACCAAGCTGTCCAGGCTGATGAGCATCGCCTCACTGCCCTGCATGCGGCGCTGATCAACGGTGGAGCGTTCCTCTATATTCCTAAGAATCTTGAAGTGAGCGAGCCAATTCAGGCCGTTTACCTTCACGACAATCCAGAAACGAATCTTTTCAACCATGTGATTGTAGCAGTTGAGGATAACAGCTCGGCAACATACGTCGAAAACTATTTTTCGACTGTCGATGGTCAAGGAGTCTTCAATATCGTCAGCGAAGTAATTCTTGGCACGAACGCCCGCCTGCAGTATGGCGCGGTTGACACACTCGCGAAAGGGATTACGACTTACGTGAACCGCCGCGGGGTAACAGGCCGCGATGCCCGGATTGACTGGGCACTGGGCTTGATGAACGATGGCAACACTATTTCCGACAATGTGACAAACCTTGTTGGTGACGGCTCTCACGGCGACCTGAAGACAGTTGTCGTCGGCCGCGGCGAACAAGTCCAGAACTTCACGACCCAGATTGTCCATTTTGGCAAAAACACAGAAGGTTTCATCCTGAAGCACGGCGTCATGAAGGATAGCGCTACGTCTATCTTCAATGGAATCGGTAAAATCGAACACGGAGCGACAAAATCGAATGCGGTCCAGGAATCACGCGTCCTGATGCTTAGCGAAAAAGCGCGCGGCGATGCCAACCCAATCCTTCTTATTGATGAAGATGATGTAACAGCCGGACACGCGGCTTCTGTCGGACGTGTCGATCCTCTTCAGCTTTACTACCTGATGAGCAGGGGAATTCCTAAGCAAGAGGCTGAGCGCCTTGTCATTCATGGTTTCCTCGCTCCTGTTGTTAACCAGCTGCCAATCGAAGGTGTTAAAAAGCAGCTTACAGAAGTGATTGAGAGGAAAGTCAGATGATTAACTCCGCCGAGATTCGCCAGCTGTTTCCGATATTGAACCAGGAAGTGAATGGAAAGCCTCTTGTCTACCTCGACAGCGGTGCGACTTCCCAAAAGCCGGTTCAGGTCATTGAAGCGCTAGACAAATACTATCGCGAATATAATTCCAACGTCCACCGCGGTGTGCATACACTCGGCACAAAGGCGACCGACGCCTTTGAAGGGGCTCGAGAAAAAGCGCGGAAGTTCATCAATGCCAAATCGACTCAGGAAATCATTTATATGCGCGGGACGACTACAGCATTAAATACTGTCGCCCACAGCTATGGCACGGCAAACTTACGGGAGGGCGATGAAATCGTCATTACCCCGATGGAGCATCACAGTAACATCATTCCGTGGCAGCAGGCTGCTAAACGCACCGGCGCCACATTGAAATACATGCCTCTTCAGGAAGACGGCACAATTTCTCTTGAGGACGCCCGTAAAACGATTACGGAAAACACAAAAATCGTTTCCATCGTCCATATCTCCAATGTCCTTGGCGTTGTCAACCCGGTAAAGGAAATCACACAAATTGCCCACGAAAATGGCGCTATCATGGTAGTGGATGGAGCGCAGAGCGCTCCCCACATGAAGGTCGATGTCCAGGATTTAGATTGCGATTTCTTCGCCTTTTCCGGCCATAAAATGTGCGGACCGACCGGTATTGGGGTATTATACGGGAAAAAGCATCTTTTGGAGAACATGGAGCCGATTGAATTCGGCGGTGAAATGATTGATTTTGTCCATGATTTCGACTCGACCTGGAAGGAGCTTCCGTGGAAATTCGAAGCGGGTACCCCGATTATCGGAGGTGCCATCGGCCTCGGTGCCGCGATTGATTTTTTGCAGGAAGTGGGCATGGACAATATCGAAGCGCATGATCGCAGGCTAGGCGCCTATGCGCTGGACAAAATGTCCAAGATTGAAGGAATGTCGATTTATGGTCCAAGGAATCCTGAGCAACGGACAGGGATTGTCACGTTCAATATCGCGGATGTCCATCCGCATGATGTCGCGACTGTCCTTGACGCAGAGGGTATCGCCGTCCGTGCGGGCCACCACTGCGCCCAAGTGCTGATGAGATGGCTGAAGGCATCGGCTACAGCAAGGGCCAGCATGTATTTGTACAACACAGAAGAGGATATTGACAGGCTTGTTGAAGGACTTGTCAAAACAAAGGAGTATTTCAGCGATGTCTTCTAATAATTTGGATCAGCTTTACCGCCAGGTGATCATGGACCATTACAAGAATCCCCGCAATAAAGGGGTCATCGAAGATGGAAGCCTGACGGTCAATATGAATAACCCAACCTGCGGAGACCGGATCCAGCTTACAATGAACGTTGAAGACGGGATAGTAACAAATGCGAAGTTCGAAGGGGAAGGCTGCTCCATTTCCATGTCCTCCGCTTCGATGATGACGCAGGCGATTAAAGGGAAGAAAACGGAAGACGCTTTGAAGTTGTCGAAGATTTTTTCCGACATGATGCAGGGAAAAGAGTACGAGGATGACCTTGACCTTGGTGATATCGAAGCGCTGTCCGGCGTTTCGAAATTCCCGGCGCGGATTAAGTGCGCGACACTGGCGTGGAAAGCGATGGAAAAAGGCCTCGGGGACGAAACTAACGAATAGGCTTTTGGCATTTCGCCAAAGGGAATGTTTTGGCAGAAGCGCGGCGCGAGTGAGCAAAGCGGCTTTTGCAAAAAAACAATCCAGGAAGCCTTAAGAAGGAGGAAAACGGTAATGGCTAAAAAAGCGCCAGAAATCGGTGATTATAAATATGGCTTTGCCGACAGGGACGTTTCCATTTTCCGGTCGAAGCGCGGCCTGACGCGTGAGATTGTAGAGGAAATTTCCAAGATGAAGGAAGAGCCGCAGTGGATGCTCGATTTCCGTCTGAAATCGCTTGAGCATTTTTACAACATGCCAATGCCTCAGTGGGGCGGCGATTTGAATTCATTGAACTTTGATGAAATCACTTATTATGTTAAGCCTTCCGAAAAGACTGAACGGTCATGGGATGAGGTGCCTGAGGAAATCAAGGCGACCTTTGACAAGCTAGGCATTCCGGAAGCGGAACAAAAGTATCTGGCCGGGGTTTCCGCCCAGTACGAATCCGAGGTTGTTTACCACAATATGCAAGAAGATCTCGAGAAACTTGGGATTGTCTTTAAGGATACCGACTCGGCGCTAAAGGAAAATGAAGACATTTTCCGCGAGCACTGGGCAAAAGTAATCCCACCGACTGACAACAAGTTCGCTGCTTTGAACTCGGCCGTTTGGTCGGGCGGCTCGTTCATCTATGTTCCAAAAGGCATAAAAGTCGAGACGCCGCTCCAGGCATACTTCCGGATCAACTCCGAGAACATGGGACAGTTCGAGCGCACGCTGATTATTGTTGACGAAGGTGCATCCGTGCACTATGTCGAGGGCTGTACAGCTCCTGTTTATACAACGAACTCGCTGCATAGCGCGGTTGTTGAAATCATTATCAAGAAAGATGCCTACTGCCGCTACACGACCATCCAGAACTGGGCGAACAACGTTTACAACCTTGTAACGAAGCGCGCGGTTTGTGATGCGAATGCGACAATGGAATGGGTAGACGGCAATATCGGCTCCAAGCTGACAATGAAGTATCCGGCTGTCATTCTACGTGGCGAGGGTGCGCGTGGCATGACGCTGTCCATTGCCCTTGCAGGTAAAGGCCAGCACCAGGATGCAGGCGCGAAGATGCTTCACCTGGCGCCAAACACATCATCGACCATCGTGTCAAAATCAATTTCCAAGCATGGCGGAAAGGTTACCTACCGCGGGATCGTCCACTTCGGACGCAAAGCCGACGGCGCCCGCTCCAACATTGAGTGCGACACGCTGATCATGGATAACCAGTCGACTTCAGATACGATTCCGTACAACGAAATCCTGAACGACAACATTTCCCTTGAGCACGAGGCGAAGGTGTCGAAGGTTTCCGAAGAACAGCTCTTCTACCTGATGAGCCGCGGTATCTCTGAAGAGGAAGCGACCGAAATGATCGTCATGGGCTTCATCGAGCCATTTACGAAAGAACTTCCAATGGAATACGCCGTCGAAATGAACAGATTGATCAAGTTCGAGATGGAAGGATCCATCGGTTAAACTATTACGTTTACTAAACCGTCTGCCGTGCTGGCAGGCGGTTTTCCTTTTATGTTTGTAAGGGTGGGACAGGGAGAGAGGATTTGTGCTTTGCCTTGTCCCAATAATTAGGACAACCTGTCCGAAACTGCATAATATAAGAAAAGTCCACGGGCCAAGGACGGTTTTTGCAAAGAGCGCTTGGGTTTACAATTTCCTGCTCCGGGAAAAAGACGAGAACAAGGTGAATTTTAGGACTATTGTGCTATGATGGGTCTGGAGGGATTTTTATGATTTACATAGGTGTAACAGGGTGGGGCGACCACGACAGCCTGTACGGCCCCGGCATACCCGCGAAAGAGAAATTGAGTGAATATGCGGGCCATTTCCCGACTGTCGAGGTGGATGCTTCTTTTTATGCGATTCAGCCTATTAAAAATGCGCAGCGATGGGTTGATCAGGTTCCAGAAGGATTCCAGTTCGTTGTGAAAGCTTATCAAGGCATGACCGGCCATCAGCGCGGCGGCACCCCTTTTGAGACAGAAGAAGAAATGTTCACCGCCTTTAAGGAATCCCTGGCACCATACATTGCGCAAAATAAACTTGCGATGGTCCTGTTCCAGTTCCCGCCATGGTTCGAATGCAAAAAGGAGAATGTGGAATACTTGCGTTTTTGCAAAAAGGAAATGGACGATCTGCCATGTGCGGTTGAATTTCGGCACCAGTCCTGGTATGCACCCGACTTCCGCACAAAAACCCTCGAATTCTTAAGAAGTGAAGGCTGGATTCACACCGTGTGCGATGAGCCTCAGGCAGGCTCGGGTTCAATTCCGATAGTGCTTGAAGCGACGCAACCTGATAAAACACTGGTCCGGTTCCATGGAAGGAACGTCCACGGCTGGCAAAAGAAGAACGCCAAAAATTGGCGTGAAGTCCGTTACCTTTATAAATATAATCAACAAGAGCTGAGTGAATGGGCGGGGCTGCTCAAAAAACTCCAGCACCAAAGCAAAGACATATATGTGTTGTTCAATAATAATTCAGGAGGGGACGCCGCCGGCAACGCGAAGGAGATGATCGGAATTTTGGGAGTGGATTACGACATCCTGGCGCCGAGGCAACTTGACCTGTTTTAAATAAATCACAATACATCGATAGACACTTAGAAGCAGACGGCAAAGCACAGGCTTGTGTGCATATAGTAGGGAGAATTTTGGCCAAATGGAATGGATATTTATAATAATCATCGGGCTCGTGGCGAGCTCGCTCGGTTCACTGATCGGCTTAGGCGGAGGAATCATAGTCGTTCCCGCTCTTCTTTACGTTGCATCCCTTGGAATCCTGCCTGATATTTCACCGCGGGAAATCGTTGGAACTTCATTGTTTACCATGATTTTTACTGGGATGTCTTCGACAATCGGTTATGTTAAACATAAAACAATTGATTACAAAAGCGGACTCGTTTTTCTCGCCGGTAGCGCCCCAGGCGGGATTTTTGGCGCCTGGATGGTCAAGCACCTTGATGTGCAGGCTTTTAATCTCTATTTCGGCTTATTCGTCCTTTTCGTATCAGCTGTGATGGTACTAAGAAGCAAGATCAAGCCGATTCCATACAATAAAGAATCCGGCTATACGAGAACTTTCACTGATATTTCGGGGCAGACATTTGAATATGGATATAACCCTGTTGTCGGGATATTGATTTCACTTGTAATAGGCTTTATCTCCGGCATTTTCGGGGTCGGTGGAGGATCGCTCATGGTACCGGCAATGATTCTGTTTTTCTATTTCCCACCGCACGTCGCCGTGGCGACTTCGATGTTCATGATATTCCTGTCATCGATCATCAGCTCCATTGCCCACATCACGCTCGGAAACATCAACTGGCTGTATGCGCTCGCCCTCATCCCGGGTGCCTGGATTGGCGCGCAAATCGGCGTTTTCCTGAACCGCAGGCTTAAAAGCAAAACAATCGTCCTGCTCCTGCGAGCCATCCTCATCATCATCGGCATTCGGCTTATTTTTGAAGGAATTACCGGGTGAGGCTGGACCCCTACCACCAGAACAGCAAAGGAAGCGAACGGATGGAAACGATACATATTTACCACACAAATGATTTGCACAGCCATTTTGAGCATTGGCCGAGGATCAGCAAGCTTCTTCACGAACGCGCAGACTCGCACCGTAAAGCCGGGGAAGAGGTATTGCTTTTCGACATTGGTGATCATGTCGACCGCTGGCATCCCTATACCGAAGGAACGATGGGGAAGGGGAATACAGACCTCTTGAATGAGACGGGATACACCGCGGTGACAATAGGCAATAATGAAGGAATCACCTTGCCTTTTCAAGGACTTGACACCCTTTATTGCAAAAAAAACTTCGATGTCCTTGTAGCAAATTTATATAAAAAAGATCGAAGTCGTCCGGAATGGGCCGAGCCGTACAAAATATATACCACCCATGCGGGAACAAGGGTTGCGGCAATCGGCCTGACGGCTAATTTTTCGCTTTTTTACAAGCTTCTAGGATGGAACCTCAGCAATCCACTTGAGGAACTAAGAAAGCATTTGCCTGTCCTAAAAGAGAAAGCGGATGTCATTGTACTCCTTTCCCATCTTGGGATTTATGAAGATGAGCATATTGCCGCCGAGTGCCCGGAAATTGATGTCATCCTGGGCGGCCATACCCACCACATTCTTCCCGAGGGTAGTGAAGTGAATGGGACGCTGCTCGCAGCTGCGGGCAAATATGGGCAATATGCAGGGCATGTAACGATTAAATTTGAAAACAACCGCGTTATCCATAAGGAAGCGTTACTGTATCCAATTGCCGAGTTATCACGGGAACCGTGGGAAGAGGCGGAATCCAAAGCCCTTTACGAAAAAGGAAAGTCACTTTTGCAAAAAAAGGCGGCTCAGGTTGAATTGCTGACCGCCGATTATTTCGAGGATTCCGACTTGCCGCAGCTTCTCTGCGAGGCTCTTCGGGAATGGTCTGGAGCGGAATGCGCATTCTTAAATGCAGGTCTGATTCTAGGACCGCTTGAAGGAACGGTCACGAAGTTCGACCTTCTTTCAGTCTGCCCCCATCCGATTAATCCGTGCACCGTCATTCTGGAAGGTACCGAGCTTCGCGAAATCCTGAGGATGACGCTCGACGAAAGCCTGCACCATCTTGAGGTTAAAGGAATGGGGTTCCGCGGAAAGGTGATGGGCAAGTTCGTCTATGACCAAATTGACTTGATCCTGGATCAAAGGGATTTCCTAATCAATGGCGAACGGATCGAGCCCGCACGCAAGTATAAGGTTGCCATCCCTGACATGTATACATTTGGCAAAATCTTTCCCGAAATCGTCAGATCCGATACGAAATACTATTATATGCCTGAATTTCTCCGCGACGTGCTCGAATGGAAACTGACAAAACTGTAATTGACACGCCTGTCTCCCAGTTAGTTGAGGCAGGTATTTCCTTTTGCAAAAATTAGAGAGTTCTCAATATGCTCTGGCCTTCCTTCTGTTGTTCACTCCCCGCAGTTTCCTGCATAGAGTAATAGGGACAGGAAAGGAGGCGGGCGGATGATTAAGGTGACACCGATCGAAATCGGAGGAAAAACTTTTCTTGGGATAACAGTCGAGCTTCCCAAAACCACACTGCTCGCAGTGTCTGCCAACAACGGCTACATCATGTGCGGGGCGCTGGATGTGGGATTGCTGAACCGAAAACTAAAGGATAGGAAAATAATTGCGGGAAGGGCGGTCGGCGTCAGGACAATTGAACAGCTGCTTGACGCACCGCTTGAATCCGTTACTCATGAAGCTGAAAGATGTGGCATCCATCGAGGAATGGCAGGCAGGGACGCACTGTTGAAAATGTTATAAAGAGGAAAGGCATTCAATCCGGGATATGAATGCCTTTTTATTTTGCAAAAAATAATAACATTAAAATTATTAATGGATAATGAAGGAAAAAGAAAACGCCTGATGTAAAGAGAGCCCTCGATAGAAAAAAGCAAGGAATTACCAAAAGATTCCTCATGTCCAATGATAATTTAGTATTGAAAATTATTCATCAATAAAGATATATTAAAATAGTAAATTTATTATGATTTTACCATTGACATGTTAGGAATAAATCCCTATACTAATTTTATGATTCTCAAAGTAATCAGAAAAATAGAAAATTTTAGATTTATCTAAATCTAGAATTATGGGGGTATTTGTGTATGGAAAATAGACCGCAGTGGGGGACCAGGGCAGGATTTGTTCTTGCGGCAATTGGTTCAGCAGTCGGACTGGGGAATATTTGGAGATTCCCTGCAGTCGCCTATGATAATGGAGGAGGAGCTTTCTTTTTCCCGTACTTATTCGCTCTTTTAACAGCTGGTATTCCGCTCCTCATTCTTGAATTCACGCTTGGCCATAAATACAAAGGTTCTTCTCCGCTTTCATTCGCGCGGCTGAACCGCAAGTTCGAATGGCTTGGCTGGTGGCAGGTAGCAATTTCATTTGTCATTTCTACCTACTACCCAATCATCATTGCATGGGCTTTATCTTACTCATGGTTCTCAGTCAACCTATCATGGGGCAAGGATCCTGGCGCATTCCTGATGGGAGATTATTTAAAAGTAGCTCCAAACCCGGGCGAATTCATTGGCCTCGTACCTGGCGTGTTCATCCCATTACTGATTGTTTGGGCAGTCACTTTGGGGGTTCTTTTCAAGGGAATTAAGAAAGGGATCGAAGCGGCAAACAAATTCATGCTGCCAACCCTAATTATCCTGTTCCTGATCATTGTTCTAAGGGCTCTTACACTGGATGGCGCTGCAGAAGGCCTGAATGCTTTCTTCAAGCCTGAATGGAAAGAAATCGCGAATCCAAAGGTTTGGGTCGCCGCTTACGGACAGATTTTCTTCAGCTTATCCGTCGGTTTCGCAATCATGATTACTTATTCAAGCTATCTTCCTAAGAAGACAGATTTGACAAACAATGCATTCATCACTGGTTTTGCAAACTCAGGCTTTGAATTGCTTGCTGGTATCGGTGTATTCGCCGCGCTTGGTTTCATGGCGCAGCAACAGGGCGTTCCTATTTCAGAAGTTGTAAGCTCGGGTATCGGGCTGGCGTTCGTTGTATTCCCGCAAATCATTAACGAATTCCCAGCATTCCCAGAGTTCTTTGGCTTTCTGTTCTTCTTCTGTCTCGTTCTCGCTGGTTTGACGTCGCTTATTTCGATAGTTGAAACTTTTGTTGCCGGCGTTCAGGACAAGTTTAATGTTTCTCGTACAAAAGCTGTCGCAATTGGCGGAGGCGCATCAGCGCTTGTATCGGTCCTGTATGCAACTCATGGGGGCCTGTACCTACTTGATTCAGTCGACAATTTCATCAATCAGTTCGGTATCGTCATCGCCGGCCTCGTTGAAGTGGTTCTCGTTGCATGGGTAGCAAAAGAGCTTTCCAATCTGCAATCTCATGCAAATGCCATTTCTGATATGCGGATCGGCGGCTGGTGGAAGGTAGCGCTGGGCTTCATCACACCACTTGTTCTCGGATATATGACCGTTCAGAACTTTATCACGAACATTAAAGAAAATTACGAAGGCTACCCAACTTCCTTCCTGCTTTATGCGGGCTGGGGCGTCGCGGCGGCGGCCGTTATTGTCGGATTTGTGTTCATGTCACTGAAATGGAGCAAGAACCAGCTGGATGTTCCTGGCACAAGGGAGGTTTCCTAATATGTCGGCAAGTGCTATTGCAATGATGGTTGTCGGAATTGTCATCATTTGGGGAGGGCTCGTAGCGAGCATCGCCAATGCGGTAATCAAATCGAAAAGATCATAAATGTTCATAGGCCATTCCGGTTTTCTCGGGATGGCCTTTTTAAAACTGCTATTTATGGATTTTCTGTTGCATTTTTGCCTTTTTGTCCATGCGCTCCCATTTTCTTAAGTGAGGGTATGGATCGAATGACCATTCGGTATAACCATTATCCTTATACATCCCATAATGGAGATGCGGCGGAAATTTGCCTGAAGTTCCCGGCGGCCCATAGCCGGAGCTTCCGACTCCGCCAATCAGCTTTCCAGGCTCAACAATATCACCAACTTTAATATCCTTTGCAAAACCGCTTAAATGAGCATAATAGTGGTAATTATTGTTCAAATCCCGGATGCCGATGCGCCAGCCGCCAAAGCGGTTCCAGCCCTTCATTTCAATAATGCCGTAAGAGGTCGCGCGCACTGGAACACCATATCCGGCGAAAATATCGGTTCCTTCGTGCATCCGCCTGCCGCCCCAGCCGCGGGCGTCGCCCCATGTATTTTTGTAGCTGTGGTTGCTTCTGTACGGCACGGGAAAAGCATTTCCTTCGAGATCAATCCGTCCGAATTGCTGATAGATTTTTGCGAATCCCATAATCATGCCGACAGCCTTATCGCGATGATAGTATTCCCAAAGGGCAATCCTGAAGTTTTCGTTATCAAATCCATACTTAAGGACGTGATTGGCAAAAGCCTGAAGCACATCTTCGCCGTGATGCCTGCTCGCCTTTCCATTTCCGTTCCCATCAACACCGACCCCACCAAAGAAGGCAATTGTTCCCGGATGTGTATCTTCGGGATTGGGGTTTGCAGCACCAGCCCAAACGTCGGGAGCAAAATAAATCGAGATTGCGCCTTCGGGATCCGGTAAATCCTTCCGGGATAGCCTGACATTCCGTTCATACTGATCGACACCGGCAAGATAGAACCATGGGATTCCTGTGGCTGCTTCCGCTTTTTTGTACAACTGCATCCTTTTGCTGAAGAGATTGGGTTCTTCATTCGCCTGAACAACAGGCGGCTGTTCCTTTGCAGTTTGCTCGGCGTTTGGGCCAGCCTGGCTTTCTGTTAACTGGCGTTCGCCGGTACGGGCAAAAGCACTGCCCGCGAGGACAAACGAACATAATAATAGCAATAATACCCTCACAGGGCGCCCTCCTTCATAGTTAATTTGCTCGTCCTTTTTGCTATAGTTTGCCGTCTGCATGGAACAATCATAAGAAGAAATGATTCCCAATCAAAGGACCCAACTCTTGAAGGGAAAATAGGAGTATGATACAGTTTCAAAAGAGAAGCTAGACACGTACATAAACAGATGGAGTGGATGAAATGACACTTGATAACAGGCCGCAAAGAAAGCCTGAATGGCTGAAAATAAAATTGAATACGAATGAAAACTACACCGGGCTGAAGAAAATGATGCGCACAAAGAATCTCCATACTGTATGTGAGGAAGCGCGTTGCCCGAATATCCATGAATGCTGGGCGGTCAGAAGGACAGCTACTTTCATGATTCTTGGTGACACCTGTACAAGGGCATGCCGTTTCTGTGCTGTCAAAACAGGCCTCCCAACCGAGCTGGATCTACAGGAGCCTGAGCGCGTCGCCGACTCCGTTTTCCAAATGAACCTGAAGCATGCGGTTATCACCGCAGTAGCCCGTGACGATCTGCGCGATGGGGGATCGGCTGTTTTCGCGGAAACAGTCAGGGCCGTCCGAAGGAAAAACCCGTTTACAACAGTTGAAGTCCTGCCGTCTGATATGGGCGGGGTGGAGGAAAACCTCCGCACCTTAATGGATGCCCGTCCCGACATCCTGAACCATAACATCGAAACTGTCAGGAGGCTGACTCCCAGAGTACGGGCGAGGGCAACTTATGAGCGGTCTCTTGAATTTTTGCGCCGCGCAAAAGAAATGCAGCCTGACATCCCAACGAAATCAAGCCTGATGATTGGCCTTGGCGAGACATGGGATGAAATTGTTGAAGTCATGGATGACCTCCGCGCCAATCATGTCGATATCATGACCATCGGCCAATATTTGCAGCCGACAAAAAAACATCTAAACGTTGTGAAATACTACACGCCAGATGAATTCAATGAATTGAAACAAATCGCCATGTCAAAAGGTTTCAGCCATTGTGAATCTGGACCGCTTGTCCGTTCTTCCTACCATGCTGACGAACAGGTGAATGCTGCGGCGAGGGCTAAAACAGCTGCAATGGAAGCAGCCGGTGAAGGCACGGCCATTGAGGCGTAAGGAAATTGTTTTATCAAAAAAGGCATCCGCTAGGATGCCTTTTTTCGCTCTCTAATCGCCCGCAGCGGCGAAATTTTGTGGCTCCGGTCGAATAGGAGCGTTCTAATCGCCCGCAGCGGCGAAATTTCAGGCTTCGGTCGAATAGGCGCGGTCTAAACGCCCGCAGCGGCGGAATTTTGTGGCTCCGGTCGAATAGGCGCGGTCTAAACGCCCGCAGCGGCGGAATTTTGGAGCTCCGGTCGAATAGAGGCGTTCTAAACGCCCGCAGCGAAGAAATTTTGAGGCTCCGGTCGAATAGAGGCGTTCTAATCGCCCGCAGCGGCGAAATTTTGAGGCTCCGGTCGAATAGAGGCGTTCTAAACGCCCGCAGCGGAAAAAATCCTGAGCTCCGGTCGAATAGAATCGTTCTAAACGCCCGCAACGGAAAAAAACCTGGCTTCCGGTCGAATAGAGGCGTTCTAAACGCCCGCAGCGGAAAAAATCCTGGGCTCCGGTAAAATAGGCGTGTTCTAATCGCCCGCAGCGGCGAAATTTTGTGGCTCCGGTCGAATAGGATCGTTCTAAACGCCCGCAACTCAAAAAATCCTAGCCTCCGGTCGAATAGCATCATTCTAATCGTCAGCGACCGCTCCCCATCCCGCCGCTAGATCCCTTCCCCGGCCTCAAGCCCTGAGGTGTCTTCACCATTTCACGAATCACCGCATCAATGGCCTCAGTCACATTCTTATTCTGCGTATTCAGGCTCGATAGCGTCTCCACATCCCGGATCAGCATTTTATTATCCGACACATATACATGGTAAAAGCGCGGCACAACTGACATGGCTGTCTTTCGCACTTGGTCAGCTGTAAGCTCTCGGTTGGCCGTATCCGAGTCATAGGCAACCAGTACCTCGTCATCGGTCACCAGGACCGCCGCATCATTCACATTCGGCAAATCCGTCGTCAGACGGCCGATATCCCTCGCAAGCTTCTTCCTGTCCAGGACAGGAGGCTTGTGCCTTGCTGATTTATCTCCCATGATCGGGCTTTTCTGATGACGATAATAACCAAACTGATGGGACTTGTCAGCACGTTTCCCTTTCACATCCCCGTAAACCTCTGAACGGCGGCTATCCGGATGCAAATGACTGACCCCGCCATATTGATCCCCCGCTTTATCCCCGCCGGAACATGCGGCAAGCAGGGACACGAACAGTACATAAACCAATAATTTCTTTTGCATGGAAAACACCTCCTAACAGAAGTATTGCCCACCTGAATATTTTTTCTCTTAGTAATTGGATGGGAATCGGTTATAATGGAAAAAGAGAATTGCCGGCAAATGAGGTGAAAACTATGATAATGGTCAATAACGTGGCTTATGAAGTAATTGAGGATTACCGGGACGGCTTTAATGAAGAAGCATTTAAAGAAAGATACAGCGAGATCCTCGCCAGATATGATTACATTGTCGGCGACTGGGGATACGGGCAGCTCAGGCTAAAAGGATTCTTCGACGACCAGAACCAGAAAGCTACCTTTGATACGAAAATCAGCACAATCACAGAATACCTGTACGAGTTCTGCAACTTCGGCTGTGCTTACTTTGTCGTAAAAAAAGTGAAAAAGTAATTTTTTTGCAAAAGAAGGGGCAGCCGCAAAACGGCTGCCCCTTCGACAATGCTCAATGAATTCCGGCTAACGCCGTCTACAGTCTACACCATCTGTCTCGCTCCTAAATCACTTCCACCAGGAAGGAGCGCAGTTCCTCGGCATCCTCCTCCGATAGCTTGAAAGCAAACTCAAGATATCCTTCTTCCTTCAAATCATCCTCCCCGATAATCGCAAAGCGGCTGCCTTGCATATCGAGCACCAGTGTCTTTCCGTAATGCCTACCCGTCTGTACAAGCGCCAAATCAAAACGATTATTTTCACCAACAAAACTGACAAACCTCGTTTTTGAAACCTCTGTATCATCATACAAGAAAAACCGTTCAGCCATCTTCGTGCTCCTTTTTGCCTATTTTATTTAGGAAAATTCCTATCATAAAGTCCCTGGCGCCATATAGGACCAAAATCAAAAATATCCCTTATCATATTTGGCACTAATTTTTTCATACTCACCCCATTTTACCAAAAATTCTGGTATGAAGTGCATGTCGACAACTTTTCAAAAAAACGATAGTGAAAAATCACGAAATTTGGCAAATTGTGTTACAATACTATTACAGGCTCATCGGAGAGGAATGAACGAAATGGTCCGACAGTATGTGGTAAAAGCCGCACAGCTTATGAAATGGGGCAAGATAGTGCTTCCCCTGTCCTCAATAAAATTTTTCCCTCCGCAATTTGTCCTGAGGAATCCGGTTGCCCAGGGAGTCCGAAAAGCTTTCGATGATGGACATGAGGCAGCCGTTATTGTCTTTAATCTAAAAAATATGAAAGAGCTTGCTGATTTTCTTGGACCTGTGAAATTCCCTAAATTCATGGGGCGGTTCAAGCAATTGTTCAAGCATTCGATAGAAATGGAAGTGGGCAGCGAGGAAATCATCACTCTCCATGATTTTTATGGGGACGGCCTTTCGCTCTACATCCGCACAGGACACGACCGCTGTGGCCTTTCCGCAATAGATGGCCTGATGAGGAAGGTTGCCGGGGAGGCGAGAAGAAAAATCCACGCTGAATTTCCTGACGTGCAGATGGTCCTTGAGACCGGGTATATGTTTGTCGAGAAGAAGGCATACTCCGTCCAGGAAGCTGTCCTGAAAGCACACCAGCAGGCTGTGGCGATGGCGGAGAAAAGAGTGGAGTCCGAGTTCAATGAGCTGCTGTTCATCATGAGCAAAATCATTTCACAAAGGGAGCTGTTCCTGCTTGCGCAGCCGATCATTGATGTCGCGACAAGGGAAGTTCGCGCCTGGGAGCTGTTGACACGCGGACCGGCCGGCACGATGCTTGAAAACCCGCTGACGCTTTTTTCAGTCGCAAGGCAAACGGGCAAGCTATATGAACTGGAAATGGTCGTCCTCGACAAAGCGCTTGACCAAATAAAGGCAAGCGAATGCACGCAGGATATCTTTATTAATTTCACCCCGCTCACAATGGGGAATGCAAAGTTCATCCGCGATGTGAAAAAGCTGATGGGCAAATATAAGAACATATCACCAAAGCAAATAACATTTGAGATAACAGAGCGGGATTCCATTGAGGATATGAGGGACTTCATATACAATATTAAAGTTCTCCGCCTGATGGGATTTAAAATCGCGGTTGATGATACCGGCTCCGGTTACGCCAGCTTGAATACAATTAGTGAAGTGATGCCGGACATCATCAAGATTGACCGCTCCGTCATCCAGAACATCGATAAAAATTCCGTGAAGGAATCGATGCTGAAGGGGCTGCTGCTCGTTGCGAGGGAAGCAGGCTCGCTTGTGGTTGCCGAAGGCATTGAAAACGCTGAAGAGGCCTTGGTATTGACGAGGAACAAAGTTGACCTGGCACAGGGCTATTTCTATGCAAAGCCGGCCATCCTTGCAAAAAAAATCGCTACATAGGGAAGTGTTCGTATGTATTTTGTCGACCGCAATCTCATGGAGCAAAGGCTCCGTTATATTGAACAGCAGACAGAACTGTTCAAAAGCCAACAGCAATGGGAATCGCCAATTGAAGAAGCCGCGCTTGAGCGGGTTGCGCATATGCTGACAGAAGCCGTTTTGGATGTCGGCAATGCAATGATCGATGGATTCATTATGCGCGACCCGGGTAGCTACGAGGATATCATTGACATTCTTCTCGATGAAAAAGTCATTGGCGAAAAGACCGGGGAGGATCTAAAAATCCTCATTTCACTGCGCAAACAGCTCGTCCAGGATTATACTGAAATCGACCATGGCGGCCTTCATGAGGAATTAACCGCCATCCTTGGTGGCATCTCCGAATTCCCAGGTTTGGTCCGGACATACCTTACGAACGAGCTGGGACCGGTTTCGGCCTTTAAACCTCATTGATAAGCTGCGCTTCCGCGGCTTTTTATTTTGAAAGAAATGAGGGGCTTATCCTCCCGCCTGAGGGGAAATTTAATATAAGGAAATGCAGCTTGAATGACCAGGAGTGATTGAATTGAAAGAGTATAAAGGGTATTTGATTGACCTTGATGGAACGATGTATAAAGGGGCCGAGCGGATTGAAGCGGCGTCGGACTTTGTCAAAAGGCTTAGAGCGAAGGGGATTCCATATTTGTTTGTGACGAATAATTCCACGCGAAGGCCCGAACAGGTAGCTGAAAAGCTGCGCAGCTTTGATATCCCGGCTGAGGGTTCGCAAGTGTTCACGACAAGCCAGGCAACCGCGAACTATATTTCCGAGCAGAAGCCTGGCGCAAAGGTTTGTATGATTGGCGAAGAGGGGCTTGCGTATGCACTTGAGGAACGGGGGCTCGTTTCTGCAGCCGAGGACGCTGATTTCGTCGTTGTCGGGCTCGACCGGGATGTAACGTATGAAAAGTTGGCTGTTGCCTGCCTGGCTGTCCGAAATGGCGCGGTTTTCCTGTCGACTAACGGTGATATTGCCATTCCGACCGAGCGGGGGCTTCTGCCGGGCAACGGCTCGATTACATCGGTAGTGGCCGTTTCTACTCAGGTGCTTCCTGTGTTCATCGGGAAGCCGGAAGCTATCATTATGCAGCAGGCGCTAGAAGTGCTTGGCACGGCGAAGGAAGAAACGCTTATGGTCGGTGACTATTATGATACGGATATCCTTGCTGGCATGAATGCCGGCATGGATACGCTCCTCGTCCATACGGGCGTCACGACCAGGGCGATGATGGATACTTATGAGAAGAAACCAACCTATGCGATTGATTCGCTCGATGAATGGGAAGTGTAGGGCAGTTTTTGCAAAATTGTTCATTTGAACCGATTTCGGCAGAAGCTTCGAGACAAAGAAAATTAAATCCCCCAGGCGGTCATGATAAGAAGGACAGCCTGGGGGATTTTTTAATTAAACAATTAAAAGGGGTGCTGCCGGCCGTTATTCCACGTTCTCGGCGCGGTGGGCCAGCCGGCTTGAAGCAGCAGCAGCAACGGCCCCGACGATATCATCCAGGAAGGTATGGACTTCTCCGGTCGATTTATCGTTTAGGCGCCTTAAAATACCTGGTTTTTGCTTATCGATATAACCATAGTTCGTAAACCCGATCGAACCATACACATTGACAATCGAAAATGCCAGCACTTCATCCACACCATACAGGCTTTCATCGGTTTTGATAATGGACAGAAGCGGTTCCTCGAGCAACCCTTTTTCCGCGAGCATATCAAGTTGGATACCGGTAATGATTGCGTTTTGGACTTCGCGTTTGGAAAGGACGCGCTCGACGTTTTCCAGGCAATCCTCAATTTTCAGGTTTTCGTGATATTTTTGCTGCAAAAAGTAGACGAGGTCGGCAATATCCTGCACCTCGACTCCCCGCTCCTTCAGCCAGCGGCGGGCGGTTGTTTCGGTTAAATTGACTTTTTTCTCAGACATGGACTTGTCACCTTTCCCGGATTATTCACTATTTATATACCCTATTTCATTAAATTATGCCTGAACTTACTGAATGGAACAATTCTGGAGGCAGTCTTTTTTTAAAAAAGGTTATGTTATCCTAGAATGTTAATTTCCACTCTGGGGACATGCTTTCCGCGGGGCGGACCGTGGAGCCTCCTCGGCGTCCTAGACGCCTGTGGGGTCTCCACGTGCCGCTTCATCCCGCCGGAGTCAGTCCCCTCCGTTCCAATTAACTTCATTTAGAATACCTGTGCTTTAAAAAAGGAGCGCTATAGTTGGAATCACAATTCGTTTTAGGTTTTACATTTTTGCCGTATTCATCCCGCTGATTTTGCAAAATCAACTTGTCCCGCTTTATGCGACAACAAGTTTTTCCTGGGCGGTCATATACTTCAATAGGGGACTGTATGAAAGCGGGTGGTTGCATGCTTGGTGAAATACTTGAAAATGTTTATGGTATTAAAACGGGTGAATATTTACGGCTTGAATCCTATGAGGCTGTCAGGGGAAATGGTTTTTATTATTTTCTTGCGAACCCGGGAGCTAAAGATGAGGAAGAGGCCGCAGAGCTGCAAAAAATAGCTGCCCATTTATCCGCTTATGGCGACCGGAATGTTCCGGCAGTTTTACCAACCCAAAGCGGCAGTATCATCGGACAGTGGGAGGGACGGAAATTTTGCTTAATGGCCTGCGGCACGATTGAATCAAGAAAGAAAGTGAAGCTGGGTAGAAAACTGGCCAAATTCCATGAAAGAGGAAAAATGGTTCCTTTCAAGGTAGAAAAGGCCGCGCGGATTGGCCAATGGAAGCAATTATGGGAAACGAGGCTCGACCAGATGGAGCGGGTTTGGTCGGAGCGGATTTTTCAGCCTCCAGCGGACGAATTCGAGCGGCTGTTCGTTGAATCCTTTCCTTACTATGCCGGCCTTGCTGAAAATGCTATCCAATACCTAGTCGATACGGAAATTGACGGAGAGCCGGCAGAGCCGGACAGCGGAACAGTTTGCCATGAGCGCTTTACCGGAAATGCCTGGGGAAGGCAGTATATTATAAAAAATCCGATGGACTGGGTTTTTGACCATCGCAGCAGGGATCTGGCGGACTGGGCGAGGTACACCTACTTCAGGAACAGAGGCACGTATGGAACGGAAATAGCGCAATTTTTCGCGGAATATGGAGAAGTGGCAAGACTGTCGCCGTTCTCTTGGCGCCTCCTGTATGCAAGGCTTTTATTCCCGCTCCATTATCTAGAAACCGTTGAGTCATACTACAATGCCGCGCGGGAATCCGAACAAAAAATGCTGG